>NZ_JACJQN010000024.1 GCF_014696675.1 Phormidium tenue FACHB-1052 | reverse complement strand
CACAGCAAAAGCGGCATTTGTCGGGATGGCTGCTCTTTTCTCAGCCCCTGCAACCCGCCCATCTAGCTGTCGCGTCACCGCTTTGTACTTGACATTTGATAGCCACGACCTGTTGCAGATCCGCTATGGCAGCAGGAGCCAGCGACAGCGGTACCTACGCAGGATTCATCACCCCACAATCCGCCCCAGCCCAAACCTGTAAAGTCTGCCCAAGCGCCAACGCTGCAAGAAGTTGCCGATGAGGTGCGGGGAGCGGATTTGGAGGATGTGGCGGCGCATTTGGGGCTGGAATGCGATCGCCACGACAAGCACAAATGGCGCAATGGCGATCACATCATCAGCATCAGTGGGCCGCTCTTCATGGACTGGCTGGCCGATGCTGGAGGGCGAGGGGCCATCGACCTGGTAATGCATGTGCAGGAGGTGGATTTCAAAGAAGCGGTGGAATGGTTGTCAGGACGAGATTTGTCTCAGCGGCCTGCTCACGTGGCGATCTATGCCCAAACTGAAGAGCGAGAACCCAGAGTGTTGGAGGTGCCCGCCGCAAACGAACATCGCTGGACGGAGGTGCGTGAGTATTTGGTGGAAGCCCGCAAGCTACCGGCGGTGCTAGTGGATCGTCTCCATGAGCGGAGCTTCATCTTTGCCGATGATCATCAGAATGCCGTATTTTTGCGCCACGAGTTGCAGGCCCAAACCTGGAGTCGGGCGAGGTCATTGGGGCAAGCCTGCGGGGAACGTGGGGCGAGGCGAATCATTTCCACGGGTTAGTGCCAGGCTCGGCTAGAGACCAGGGCTGGTTTTGGATTGGCACGGGGCAGGGGCCGGTGAATCGGGTGCTGCTGGTAGAGTCGCCGATTGATGCAATGTCGCTGGCGGTGCTGGATCGGGCGTAACGGGGGGCAGAAGGGGTATCGATTTATGGCGTTGCTGAATAGCTGTATGATTCTGCAAAAAAATGGACGAGATTCCAGTACCTACAGAGATCGGTTCATACCTAGAATCAGCAACGCCCAATTTATCTCTCGACGGATGGCTCTGGAGGGGTGCCAACGGAAGCGCTGAAGATAGTGTTGCGGAGTGGGGGGTTGGTGGCGGGGGCGTTTGATGCAGATGTAGCGGGGGAGTTGATGGCCTGGCGGATGGCGCAGCAGGTGCCGGGGATTGAGCGGCTGATGCCGAACCAGGGTAAGGACTGGAATGAGGTGCTGGTGCGTCCTGAGGGAACGGGGAACTCGTGGCAGCAGAGTCACTCGGAACTGAGGCAACTTTGGCGGTGGCATGGGATCGCGACCGTATTGAGTAGGCCGGAGGGTTATCTGAGTCAGATAGCGGAAGTGGCGAGGGAGGTGGTGAAGGGAACCACCTTGTCTAATAAGGCGAAGGCTGCAATGCAGTGGGATTTAGAAAGTAGCCCAGACGCGACGAGCCAGCAGGGCACAACGCCTGGAATTCTTGTGAAAACCCGGCAACCCAGCTTAGACCTAGGAAGGTGAATAGCCTCGTAAGATTTGAGCACTAAAGAATCGGCTTTACTGCCAGCACGGTCACATCATCCTTTCATTCGGCAACAGTGGACCTCTGTCGTCGCTTAGGCCACTTTCGGACAGTTCATTTGAACTAAGCCTCCTGAGGTCTTGTGCCATATGGGTTACAGTTTGTTGAGAAAGGCTCTTGTCTAGCCTGAGTGGCCGAAACTATGATTAAGGCCTAACAGTGCTTAGGAAAAAGTACTGTAAAGATGTCCCTTTTCGCACCCTCTAGCAATCTCAGCATTACCTAAGGCATCCCATACGATTAGTATAAATACTTAATGATATTTAAGCTTTCCCAAGATACTTTTGGAACACTAAACTCTTAAAAAGGATAGAAATATCATAGAAATCTTCCGGATTACCTCAAACAGCAATGGAAGCAATATATTGGCAATATTATGCATCCTATTTATAGCGATTCTCGTTAGTGTGAGGTATGTGAAGAGGACTTCAATGCTTGCACAGCAGGGTTTTTGCTGCACTGAACCTGATCAGGAACCGCTATATGACGGCTCATGAACGCATGAGGTATGCCTCGACTGAGGGGAACCTTGAAACTCATAGACTTGGGCAGTTAACCTGTACCTTATCCGATTGAAAACCGCTATATTTACCTATTGAAATTTGAACTGCGAAGATAGTTGAACTAGTTTGAAATTAAGAAAGGAACAGGTATGCCAAAAACAAAAATGCGAGATCTTGTGGTGATCCTTCCTGGAATCACGGGGAGTGTTCTTCAGAAAGATGGTAAAGACATTTGGGCAGTTTCAGGACAAGCAGCATGGCAAGCGCTGATCACAGGCGGAGGGTCTTTTCAGCAATTGAAGCTAGACCATGATGATCCTGAGCTTGAGGATCTGGGAGACGGGATTAAAGCTGTTCAAGTTGTCGAAGATGCCCACTTTGTACCGGGTTTAGTCAAAATCGATGGTTATACAGCAATTTCTCAAGCTATTACTGATTCCTTTGACGTAATACCTGGTGAAAACTTTTTCAAATTTCCTTATGATTGGCGACGCGATAATCGAGCCAATGCTCGTATATTAAAGCGTTTTGTAGAAGAACGGTTAAAGAAGTGGCGAGAATCTCCTAACGGTGCTGAGGACGGAAAGGTGATTCTCTTAGCACACAGTATGGGGGGCTTGATTTCTCGTTACTACCTGGAAGTATTGGAAGGATGGCAAGATTGTAGAGCTTTGATTACCTTTGGTACTCCTCACCGTGGCTCTGTCAATGCAGTTAACTTTCTGGCAAATGGCTTTAAAAAGCTATTCTTCGATCTCACTGAGGTGATGCGATCGCTACCTTCAGTTTATCAATTGATGCCAATTTATCCGATGCTCAAGATTGATAACGAGTATAAGCGAATTGCTGAAGCGGATATTGACCTTCCTAACATTGACAAGGCAAAAGCCGAAAATGCCTTGAAATTTCATCATGAAATTCGGGATGCTGTAAACAGTCATCGTCAAGATGCAAATTATTTAGCAAATAAGTATGCACTTATTCCTGTGGTAGGTACGAAGCAACCTACGTTTCAATCGGCAAATTTAACTACGGATGGTCAGATTGAGATCAGTCTGGAACTACCCGAAGGCGCTGATCCGATTCTAGGAAGCGGTGATGGAACTGTGCCTTATATATCTGCCATTCCTATCGAACTTACTACAGAGTATCGACAGAGCTATATTGCTGAACGACATGGCTCCATCCAAAATCATGGTCAGGTGCTAGATCAACTTTGCAACCTGATTGCAGCAATGCAAGTCAGGGGAATAGAAAACTTCCAAAATCCGGGAATAGGTGAGGTTTCAAGAGAGCCAGCAGCAATCAGCCTTGATCTTGATGACCTGTATCTCCCTGATGAAATTGTTGAATTCCGTGCCAGCATCGTCAATGCGAGTGAGGATTTTGGAAAGCTGAAAGCGAAAATTACCTCTGTTTCAGATGAGGACTTTTCATTACGTGCCGATTTTCAGAAGCAAGATGATCAATGGATTTTGCATTTGGACAAGAATGCTTTTCCGACTGGAGGATTACATCGACTGGAGGTTCGAGTCGAGAAAGGTGGTCTAAAGGCTCCTACGCCTGTGCATGATTTGTTTGAAGTGATAAAGCAAGTGTAGTTTACTAGTACTTCATAGGAGTTGGATGATGGAATGGACTTGGACGAAGGCAAATGAGAAAGAACTAGCTCAGTTTGCTACAGACTCAGCACTGCAACTGTTCAACCTGGATGTCAGCAGTTTTGATCTAATTCGAGAAGAGCAATTTGAGAGCTTGATTGAGGCTATTTACAACACCCTTGTTGAGCAGAAAGTTAAATACGATCTCGAGAAATTTAGTACAGCAGAGACTCATCAGCGCATTCGCACACCTGTTGAAATTCTTTCCCAACCACGCCAAGGAACCTGCTTGGATCTTGCAATTCTATTTTGTGGTTTATGTCTAGGCTGTAACTTATTGCCCAAATTAATTATATTAGAGGGGCACGCTATTGTTGCAGTTTCCCTTGTGCACAACCGTAAGGATTGGAACAGCACTAAGGAGCAGCAAAAGAAGTTTCTTGGCAAACGTGTAAAAGACTCTCAAGGAAGCGAACGAATAGAGCCTGAGGTTTTTAAAGATTTAGATGGCTTGAAAGATTTGATTGAAAATGGCATATATCTTGCCGTTGAATGTACTGGTTTTGCTTATAGCAAAACTCTGTCTCCTGATTCCACAGAACTCGCAGGAGCTACGCGCAATACAGAAGGATTTCTATCTTTTGAGCAATCTAAAGAAGTTGGACGTAAGCAATTAGATCGATTGCCTTTCAGATACGCGATCGATATTGCTGTTGCTCATGAGTTTTGGGGAATCAAGCCAAAAACTATAGAAGCCCCAAGTGGCTGGGATAAACTAGCCGCGACTCGTTTAGTCAAGGTGTCTCAAAAAGTTGGATTACTTGATAATGCTGTCTTGGAAGGTGCGGTAGTTAGTGGAGAAGCAGCTAGCGGAGAGTTCCACATTACTCAAGAAATTGAAACAATGCAGGGAGGAGCTAGCGCAACTGGTTATAAAGGTAATGCTTGAAGCGTCTACGCGGGATACGAGAGACGGTTCAACAAGCACTAGAAATTGTGGAACCTCCTGCTAGTCCTGAACTACAGGTTGATATAAGCGGCGATCGCCCCCTTCTTGCCATCTCAATCAATCCACATTGAGATAATTCCCATGAAAACCCGCCTTTCCGCGATCGCCCTCACCTGTGAACTCACAACAGCCTCACTTAGTTTTCAAAGTATTCATTTGTGCAACTCCACTTCTTAAGCAGGAGAATCCTAAATGGAAATCTGTCCAGCTAACGGCGATCCTATCATCGCTTCGGTTCTGATAACTCTCATCGCACTTAAAGAGTCGAGCCTAGTATCAGCATTGATGAGCATATCGCTGTCTTTTGCAACTGAAGAGGCAGCCAGTCGATTTGTTAAAGATATTGAGTTTCGGGGCTGTAGTCGATCAACTAGTCAGTCAAATAATGTTCTTGCCATTCCTGACTACGATGGTAGTGAAAATGCTGCTAGCGCTATTTATCACGCTGTTAGCGCTTACAAAGACTCTTTGATCTCTGTTAACAAGCTTAACATATCGCCTTACTGGGAAGACGCAGCAGACAACTCAGTGAAAGATATTGAGGAGTATATTAAGAGACATTTTGGTTCAGATGCTGTGACTGTGAAGTAAGAAATTTTGACAGGAACTTGGAGGTGCAGAAGGCGATCGCCAGTCTGAAGTTTTAATTACAACCATTACGAAATTTCAAGTCATGCCTGTTCAGTCTTCAACCCAGAATGATTTGTTCAATCTAGACTTGATTCGCTCCTATGTGGATAAGGAACTGAATCCTCGGTTTGTCGAACGTGACTGGTTGAAGCGACAGGTTGAAGGTAAGTTGGCTGATCCAGATTGTCGGTTTGTGTTGCTGACTGCCGAACCTGGAGCAGGTAAATCTGCGTTCATGGCGTGGTTGGCAAATCAGCATCCTGACTGGTGCCGCTATTTTATCCGTCGCGATCAGCGCACCCCTTTGGGTGATGTGGGAAGTTACTCTTTCTTGTTGCAGGTGGGGTTTCAACTGGCAGCGACCTATCCTGATCTGTTTAAGCAAGAACAAATCAGGATCGTGGTAGAGCAGCGCATTGGCACAGCGACTAATAGTGAGATTGTGGGTGCTGAGATTGGCAAGATGTTTGCCTCTCCCTTCTATGAAAAGGTTATCCAGATTCAGCAGCAGGTAACCCACAGCAAAGACACCAGCGTCACGGGAGTTCGTATTGGTGAGTTTTATGCCACCGAGCGCGATTTACCGATAGAAAATCTTCAGTTTATGGCTTTATTTGACCCAGCCAAAGCCATGCTGAAGCAAATGCAAGAGGCAGTGGATCATCCACAGCGACAGATTGTGGTGCTGGTAGATGCATTGGATGAATTGCGTTACAAAGACAGCGAACTATCATTACTCAAATGGCTGACAAACTGTCCAGAATTACCCGCAAATCTGCGGTTTGTTTTGACCTGCCGTCCTGATGATGACTTACTGAGAGCGTTTCGAGGAAGTCAGCAGGGTCGGATTCAGGAAATATCAATTGCGGAGGAAGATTCAGATGTAGAGAAGGATTTAACTCTCTATACCCGTTCTCTGATTGAAACGCCAGAAGTGAATCAAACTTTAATTAAAATGCATCAGGAGTTGGATGCGTTTACCCATCAGGCAGTTACAAAGGCAAATGGCAACTTTGGCTATTTAGGGGCGATCGGTCGTGCAGTGGATGAGGCAATTCGACAAAATCAACCGGATTTACTCAGAGAAATCCTTAAGCTGTCTGAATTACCAGATACCTTGCAAGACCTCTATGCTTTCTTCTTGGGCAAAATTAAGGATGCTGTTAGTAAAACCCAAATTTGGAATCCCAATACTGGTGATTTCTTTGTCTGGGAGACAGTTTGGGAAGATCTCTATCAACCAATTCTTGGGACGCTCACAGTTGCGCTTGAGCCATTAACTGCTCCGCAAATTCAAAAGTTTAGTGCAGTTTCTGAAAAGTACTTGAATAACGCAATTGAGCGTTTACGCCAATTCCTAGATAAGCTCGATAATTGTTATCGTCTCTACCACAGCACCTTACCAGAGTTTTTCACCTCACCGAAGACGGAAGAACAAACGGATTATTCTTACTGCTATGTAGATGCTATTAAACAAAATCAGCGTATTGTCAACTATTACCAAGCAGAAAAAAAAACCTGGGCAGAGGTCGATCTCAAAAAAATTGCGGAAGATGATTACGGACGGCGGCACCTGGCTCAACATTTGGTGAAGGCGGAGCGAGTAGAGGAACTTCACACACTGCTAAGTCTGGAGAAAAATGGAAAGAACGCCTGGTTTAAGGTGAAGGATGATGAGGGAGATACTGCTAGTTTTCTAGCAGATATAGAACTGGCATGGGCACAGGCAGATGGAGCATATGAATGTGAACCAGGAAAAAGCATTGGATTGCAGTGTCGCTATGCCCTGATTAAGACTTCGATTAATAGTTTGGCAGAGGAGATTCCACCAGAACTTATAGTAGCTCTTGTTAAACACAAGGAGTGGAAACCAGCTAAAGCTCTCGCCTATATTCACCAAGTCTCAGATTCGTATACCAAGTGTAAAAGTCTAATTTCGCTTGCAAAAGCAACAGATGTGAAGGACTTAAGAGAAGATATTTTACAGGACGCTTATTTAGCCGCCCAATCCATTAAAAAAGAGGAGCTTCGTGCTGAAGTCTTAACCTTGTTAGTAGACGAGTTACCCGAAAAATTATCAGAGATCCTCAAAGCTATTTTTATATTAGCGAAACGAAGAGATGAGAGTGATTGTATTGAAGTTTTAGTTTCACTATTCAAAAAACTCACTCCAGATTTATGGAGTGCGGCATTTGAGTCTATTCAAGAAATTGTTAAATGCTTGAATCAACATAACCGAAGTCAGATTTTAGCTATCATCGCTGCAAAACTACCAGATAACCTGGTTTCAAAATTTGAAGAGATTGCTAGAGATACTAAGCTCGATTGGTGCTTTCGCGCACAGATTTTAACTGCTTTGTCGGCACGGATACCAACCATTGTTCCGGAAGCCTTTCATGCTGCCTTAGGGAATAGAGAGAAGGATAGGGAAAATGAACATTTGTTAGCTGCAATCTCCTTGGTAGACCAGTTACCAGAAGATCTTCTTGAACAAACCCATAAAATATCTCAATCAACTTTAGATAGAGACGATATAAATGGTTCTTTCCATTTATATCTCATCTTAAATACATATGCTCTTATTAACCTTTCAAAGATCAGACCGCTGATGTTTCAGTCAGCACTCGATGCCGTAGAGCAACTACTTGAGTACAATTTAAAGTCAAAAGTTCATATCAATGCTGCATTAAGGCTTAATAACTCAATTCCAAAAGTAATTCAGTGGTTTGACTCACTAAACAGTAATAATTCCCCTCCAGAAAGTGAGCAGTTTCCAGTTGTTAAAGCAGAAATGCTAGTGAGAAACCTTCTGAAAAAAGCTCTTGAACAAGAAAGACGAAGTGCCTCAATAATGTTGCCTGGAGTATCTGAGAATGATTACAAAGAAGTATTACTAGGTTTAGCACAAGCACTACTTAGTCAATTGATTCAGGAAGAACAACTTTTTGAAATTGTTCAAAAAGCTGAAAACCTTTATCACACAGCCCACATTCCTCTGACTGCTTTAGCAAATGCTCTTCCTGATCACTTTGTGGCAAAGTTAATTAATGCTATTGAAAACTTTAAAGATAAAAAGATAGTGGTAACTTGCTTGATTGCTCTATCCCACAAGTCACCAGAAACATTTCCTAAAGCCCTCAAAGCAATTGATTTAATCCTGGATGATAGAGACCGTGTAGAAGCTTTACGTGCCTTAATTGAAAAGTTGCCTAAGCCCTTGCTTCAGCAAGCCTTGCTCATAGTAAAAAATATTAAAAATGAAAAGAGCTACGCTGAAGCTATGTGTATTCTCTCTAATAGATTACCTGAGATACTCTTAGATAAAGATAGTCTAGTTCTAGCGATAAAAGATGAAGAGGTTCAGCAGAAGGCATTTATTGCCTTGTCAGATAGTTTGCCAAGTCTGCTTACTGAATGTTTGAATTCAGTTCAAAATATTACAGATGAAACAATACGCGGAAATGTTTTAATAGCTCTGGCAGACAAGCTTTCTGAAGATAAACTTCTTCAAGCACTCAATATTGCTCAGACTATTTTAGATAAAGGGAGACGAATTTTAATATCATTAAGGCTCCTAAAGTTTCCCCTATATATTTCACATTATCTAAAGGAGGTAGAACCTTTAGACTCAAGCATTAAAAAAATAAATTCTATCAATAGAGCAAAAACTTTTTCAAAGAAATTATTTGAAAAGTTACCTCAAGCATTTGAAAAGATATCACAGCTTCAAGATTCAGTCGTCGATCCTAGATATGAAAGTAGTCGGGAAAGGTGTTTTAATAAATTTGTAATAGAAACACCTAATGAATTTCTATTGCAATTGTTTGAAGTAACTGAGAGTTTTGAAGATAGATTAGCTAAGAGTCAAGCTCTAATTGCCCTTTCGGATAGATTACCTAAAGCTCACTTGCAAGCACTCAAAGCAATTCAGAATCTATTGATTTCTGATAAAGATAACGCTGAACAAGCTATTTTTACCTTATTCCGCCAATTGGATAGACAGAAGTTTTGTTTGGATTTTGAAATACTAGCCAAACGACTTAAACTATCAGAAAAAGGTGAATTTTTATTAGATGAATTAGCATTGAATGCACTCGATATTGAATTTGATAAGCAATTGGAAATAATGAGACAGGCGTATGAATTAGCTGAGCAAATATTTCCAAGAAGTATAATGTTGTTGTACGGATTAAAAGTTGTTACAGACGCATTTTATAAATCGTTTTCCGAAGAAGAGCTTCAGGAATTTCTTGCGGAAATCCAATCTATTTCAAATGAGCTAATTCGTGCAAAAGCATTAGCGGCTGTAGTAGGCAAGTTACCAAATACTTTACATATAAAAGTATTTCAAATTGCTCAAAGTATAGATACTGCCCTCCGCGTCGAGATCTTAACTGTTTTAGCGGCAAAGCTACCTGAAGCCCTCTCACAGCTTCTAATTATTATTGAAGGTGAAAGCTTTCATGCATATAGTCGTGTGGAAATTCTTGCTTCACTATCCAATCAATTCACTGATGTTTTACCCAAAGCGCTTAAGGCAATTCAGGAGGTTGATCCTTATCATCATGATAAGTTTTTTCTAGATCTACTTCCTTCGCTAATTAAATCCCCAAACCGCGTCAAACTTTGCTCTGATCTTTTGTATACATTTTCCAGTCGAAATCGTCCCGATTTTATACAAAACCTTACCAACTTTATTCCTTTGTTATTAGCTATAGGCGGCGAAGTAGCAGCAGCAGACACCGCTCAAGCCATTCAAGATGTTTCCCGCTGGTGGTCCTAATGCAAAACAGTATTTCAACTCGACTAAAAGCGATCGCCTTCCCCAACATTCAACAACTCGCAGAAGACTTCACAGGTCGATCTCACATTCTCAAGAAAATAGACCACTGGCTCCAGCAAAACGACCAGCGGTGCTTCATCTTGACTGGAGAACCGGGAGTGGGGAAGAGTGCGATCATCCTTTTTACTCATGCATTCCATTCCATCAACATTGAGGAATCTTAAACGTGCCTTTTAACTCGCTGCTAAATCGTATCAATCAACTGCCCTTGGTACTGGCAGGACCGATACTGCGACGCACCGAGCCAAACTCAGTTTCCGTTTGGGTAGCATTGAAAGAAGAACAAAAAACAGTTCGCCTCAAAATTCTCGATTTGTTGCAACAAGACGTATTGGTGGGTGAAAGCCAGACAACAGCGCTTGGAACAAATCTGCATATTGTCACAGTGACCGCCAAAACTAGAGGAACAGCAGCACCAGCCAGTGGCGATGCACTCATTCCAGGTCAAACCTACCTCTACAACTTCGACTTTGGTGGTGGTCAAACTCTGCAAAGCCCCAACGTGATTGATGCATCTGGTTCCACAGAAGCGATCGCCTATCCAAAATTAGACCTGCCCTTGCCAAGTTTTGTTTTACCTCCAAGAGACCTCAAGGATCTGCATCTGCTTCATGCATCCTGTCGGAAGTCCCATGCAGAAGGGGTAGACGCTATGGCACAGATCGATGCCTTAATTCAAGCGGCTGTCGATCGCACCAACCTTACTCCGCCATCACGCCCGCAGCAACTGTTTTTGACCGGCGACCAAATTTATGCCGATGACGTAGCTGATGTGTTGTTATACCTCCTAGACGATGCAAATGCCGCCCTCCTCGGTCATCAGGAACCCTTGCCCAATACATCACCAGAGATTCTAAAGCCAGGAAAGCGCGACGAGTTAGCCCGTAACCAATGTGGTTTCACCACTGATGAAGGCATTTCCAAAAGTCATCTGTTGCGGTTAGGTGAGTTCTTCGTCATGTATCTGTTCGTTTGGTCAGATGTTTTATGGTTCCAGAACGATGCAGATATCCCCAGCTTTGAGATGGTGTATGACCAACCCACCTCTCCAACCAGATTGAAGAGTTTGCGTAACGTAACAGGCGATCGTGCTTCAACCCCGATCGAAGTTTCTTCCAAAGCTCTCGAACAATACACCAAAGAAAAAAACCAGTTGCTCACGCTAAAGTCAACCTTATCAGCAGTGCGGCGGGCATTGGCAAACATTCCTACCTACATGATTCTGGATGATCATGAAATTACAGATGACTGGTTTCTCAACCTTGCCTGGTGCGAAAGTGTTTTAGATAAACCCTTGGGTCAGCGAGTATTGTTGAATGGTTTAACTGCCTATGCCATCTTTCAAGCTTGGGGAAATACGCCTGAACAGTTTGTAGCGGGTCAACCCGGTGCTCGACTGTTGCAACTGGTTAGCGATCGTATTTTGGAAGACAAATGGACTGAAACTGATCAAGAGATTGCAACGTGCGTTAGTTTACCCACTCTAGACAGCATCAAAAATCATCCCGGTCTACCCCAGCTCTCTCATGAACCCCAGTCGCTTAGCTGGCACTACATGCTCAGCTTTCTTGACCATAACTATGAAGTTTTGGTGTTAGACTCCCGTACTTGGCGTGCCTATCCAGGCACGGCAGAAAGTTTTCCAGCTTTGATTAGTGAAGATGGCTTTAGCAAACAGCTTCCCGTTGATGATGCAACTGCGGCCAAGCTACTGCTAGTGATTACTGCGACTCCGGTTCTTGGGCTACCGCTAATTGAAGACACACAGCAACGGGAGACTCAATTAGAGAATAAATATAAGACTGATACAGAAGCCTGGAGCTTAGACAGGAAAACCTTTGAAAGATTGATCGCTAGAATTTCTACACGTCAGGGAAATCAGCAAGGTCGAGCAGTTTTGCTGTCAGGCGATGTTCACTATGGATTTGCCACTCGGTTTCAGTACTGGGCAGATAAAGTTTTCGAGCAAGATGAGCTAAGTCAAGAAGCCCAACTGGTTATGGCTCAACTTACCTCTAGCGCACTCAGAAACGAAACGAGAGAAGGCTGGTGGAGACCTAGCAAGCTATTCAGTAGTACTTATAATCTCCACTGGGCTGGAGCAGTTATTGTCCCGCTCAGCCGCAGCAGAAGTTTTGTTGCTTGGGAAAATCAGAGCGGAAATGTGGTGGGGGAAAAGGTCTTTTTCCCCGGTATAAGTGCCGATTGGCTGATTCAAGAAAGTCCAGCAGTTGAAAAGCTATCCAGCCAAGTCAATTACACCGTCAAAAATGCCAGTCAACCAGATTGGATGTATCGAATTGATTTTATTAAGGGAGATAAAGAGGCTCCTGACCCTAGCAAAATTAAACCAGTGGCAGATCCTAGTACATCAGACCGTAGTGCCTTGCTTCAGCAACACAGCATGATGGCTAGGAATCACCAAAGCTACACCCGTGACTTGGGTGCAGGTCGGCAACTGGTCGGCTTGAACAATCTGGGCGAAATCAGCTTTCTAGATGACGGTCAATTGCAAGTGAGACAAGTGTTGTATTGGTGGGAAGACGCTCGAATCAATCCAGCGACAGTATTACCGATTCGCACAACTTATCAGGTGCCTCTTGATTTTGAAAATGCTGATTATCCCAGACCAGAGATCTCCGTGGAGTGATGAACTGATGCCCAGCTTATATGCGACTGTTCTACAGCAGCTTACCTATCTAATTTCTCCCCTTGCTGCTGCCAATAGTCCTGACAGCCAAAAGCTGCTGTTTCAAACAATCGGTTGGGACTTGGAGCAGATTCCTGGCTTTTCCAGAGTGAAATTAACTCAAGTTCTCAATACTTTTGCTGAACTAAAAACTCGTATTGAAACGTTATCAACAACTTCTGAAGCAACATTAGAAGAGTTACTAACGATCGCTCAAGATAGTAGAAACTTACTGCGATCGCTCCAGGATGATTTACAGGGAATTATTGAGCCACCAAGCTTACCACCACCCCAGTTTGAGCAAATTGGTCGCGACCTGATTGCGTTATTATTCACAACCTACTTACGACAGTGGCAACCTCAACTTTATGCCGTTGCAGTTATCGCAGAGTTGATCACGTTCACTGACGCGCAAGCTGAAAGTAGTGTTGTTGTAGAGAATCGGCTGCTGCTGCGGCTTCCCCACAGTCGCCCCCAGGTAAATCTCCAGCGACTCGGACAGTTCTTCAGAAACCCCTTTGCTGAGGTAGCTCGCGTTTATCACTGCATACCATCAGAATTAGGAAGTGAGACTCAAACGACTGCAATTCGCGATCGCCTATTGCCTCGTTTAGCCGCGATCGCAGAAGAATTAAATATTGGTGCCTTACCCGGTATCGCTGAAGACGACAAGTCTATCTTTGCCGGTGCAGTTGATAACTTTGGGCTGAAGTTAGGAGAAGATCTGATCACGTTCATTATTGCTGTCAATGAGCAAAATCAAGCGATTGGAGCCACCGTTGCCGTTTCCCCTCCGACTCCTGGAAATCTCGGTGTTGTAATTGCTCCCTTCGGCCCAAATGCCAATGCTGAATTGTTGCTGAAGCAATGGTTAATCCGCTGGCAATGGACAGATACCGTAACTGCTTTTGCAATTGGTTTTCCTGGTTTAGATAGCAGCGGGCAAATCATCCCTGGCACTCCTACCTGGGTGACTGACTCATCCCCCCTGCCGCCAGAGGCAAGTGCGACTCTACAATTCATTAAACTTCCTAACGAAGAAGGGTGTGCCTTACTAATTGGCAATCCATCAGAAACACGCTTGGAAGTTCAGCAGTTTCAAGTTACAGCGAATTTTCTCCTGAAAGGTGCACCTTCAGCAGGTGAAGCACCTCAAACCTATCGCCTGATTGTGGATGCCGGAGCCACATCTCTAGTTCTGGGACAATTCTTCGCACTGAGCTGGGAACAAGCCGAGTTCAACTTCAGTGCAGGCACCAGCACCTTTGTCGTCGAAGGGCTTCGCATTGCCAGTCCAGCCTTGTTAGAATCTGCGATCGCAGGTAAGCTCCAACTCCAATTTCAACAGGGCAATCTCGATTCCAATCCAGAGAGTTCCTACTTCGATCGCAATGCGCCCAATGCTGACCTGCGCGAGCGTATTGGCATCAATAAAGCCTATCTCGATCATCAATGTTTGGTGGTGGCATGGCAGGAAGAACAGGTCAACTACTGGCTCAACCGCCTAGTGCCCAATTTCCTGGAAAAAGGCAACCGTTCAGTTTCCAATGCTCTACTCCGTATCCTATTCGATTGGTTTTCACCGAACCCAATTCAGAAAATTCGCCTTGATTGGGAAATTGCTGGGAGCGATCGCCGCTTTGATTTACCAGGATTCTCCATTCAGTTGCCGGGTACTGGACAATTCAGTCTCCTGCTAGGTGCTGGACAAGCAGGAGAAGCCCAAAACTCGTCCCGGCTGAATTCTGCCAACTTAGTGCTGACTCTAGAACCTGGGCAAGTAATAAAGTTGCAAAGTAACTTTGCTTGGCAGCGTCCGACGGGTAACGTGGTGGAGCGCGAACTTCAATCCGATCGCCCTCAAGAGGGACCTCAGACAGATCAACCTCTGTTTAGTATTGAATTAACTACTGACCGCAAAACCAGTATTTGTTTAGCTAGCTTTACAATTAACCAAGACATCTTAAACCCCAAGCTACCCACTTTTTTACGTGATCTGAAGACTCCGCTCTCAACCCTCAGCACTGCTCTAGAAGCAGCAATTAATCCCCAAGACTCAAACCAAAAACAAGAAGCAATCGCTGTCCTCCGCTCTCGAACAAACTTCAACCTGTCAGAATTTATCAATCAAAATAATTGGAGAACACTCAAACTCCGGCTAGGTCAGTTGACGTTACCGTTCCTGAATCAGCAGGGTGACGTTAAACAATTCATCAGACTTGATAGTCTCAAAGAAGTTGAGGTTCAACTTAGTAAATCAACGACCAACGACGAAATTCCACTTGAGGAAATTCCAATTCAGTTTGATGCACTTGTTCAATTTGGTGAAATAGCACTTAAAACGAGTTTTACCGCCAAGCTCAACTTAAGAACTCTCGCGCTCTCTATCAATCACGATGAGGGAATAAGACTTTATGGCGACATAGATGAGCTTGCAAAGCCACAACTCCCTCACCTCGGACTAAGTTGGAGTTTTCAGGGACGCAATAAACATCCGGATGCTGCAACCGATCCAGATTTAGCAAAAAAGGTTTATATTTTTACACTCGTCACTCAGAATTATAATTACCAGCTTCAACAAGCTCCAAATACAGAATTCACGCTTGAATACACGGCAATTAGTAAAGAGCCAATCCGTTTTAAGATTCGTGATTTTATCCTCTCTGATAAAGGTATTAGCTTGAGTGCTGAAGTCACAGATGACCCAGTGACGCTCAATAGTTTAGATACCCGTTTCCGTTTCCGAAATACTCGGTTAGAGATTAAGGAAAATCAGATTAGTGATTTCACATTGAATGGTTCTGGACCTTTACCACCAGCATTAGTGGGAGAGGCGATCGCAGACATATCACTACAATTCAAGCAAGTTGATCGGAAAAAGCTTGCCTTAGTCACGGGTAGTGCCGAACTGCAAATGAACAAGCCCTTGATTTGCCAGGGAACTCGGTTTCAATTCTCTGTAAATGCACTTGGGCTTAAGTTTGTTGATGATGGGCACTATCATCTTTACTTTACGCTCACTGGAAGCGCTCAATTTGTCCCATTACCATCTGATGATAGTAATGGTCCATTGGCACTTCTACAACTCATTCGCATCGATTTAGTAGAATGCCCCATCACCGGAAATGCCCGTGTTTTGAGTCAATACGTACAATTTCTCATCAACTTACCCAGTCCCAAAACTTTTAGTTTTCTGGGTTGCTTTGAGATGGAAGTCAAGGCGATCGGCTTCCTGCCCCAGGCAGCAGTTTTTGGGGATGATGGAGCAATGATGATTACAGGGCAGTTGCGCTTTGCTCAGGGTGTAGGCGATACTCCCAACCCTAAACCCGACTACCATACTTTGTTAATTGGTTTACCCAAGCCCAGCGACTTTAAGCCGCGCATCCACTTCAAACAACTGGCAGTTAGCCTAGACTTTGGCGCAGCCTTCAAACTTACTGGTGTGGTCAATTTCTATGATGACGACCCCAACAAAACAGGATTTGACGGCGAGGGTACACTGGCAATCCAGGGACTGCCACCCATTGCTGCGAGCTTTGCCTTTCTTCGGGTGCGCCGTGATGAAATGTCTCAATGGTTGCGAGCCTGGTTTATTTATATTGAACTGCGCCAGGTTAGCTTCCGGGTTCCTGTCGTAGAGCTGTATTTGCGCGAGATAGGGTTGGGCTTTGGATACCGGTTCACCCTGGTTAGTATCAAGGCCGCCGATCGCGAGAACGATTTACGGCGACTGATTGGCGAATTGCGTAAGCTGTCGAGAACTCAAGGCAATCTTGCTAATCGTGATCAGTGGGCAATTGATTTAGAAGAACCTGGTCAAGATCCACGCTGGACAATTGCCTTACGTGCATTAATTGCTCAAAGTTCGGCATCGGTTTCTCCACTAGAGTACGACAAGGTTAAAGAGGAGAACCTACCCTGCGCTTACCTCTTTGATGCTGTGATCGCTTTTCGCAGCGACTTAACTTTTTTCATGGCTGTAAGAGGTTGGCTAAATACCAACTATGATTCCTTCGTCAAAAACCGAGATAACTTGAAAGAGAAACCACTTTTTAGTGGTTTTGCACTCCTCTCACCCCGTCAGAAGCGTTTTCTGGCACAAGTTTCCTCGAATCCAAATGGCTACCTGGGCGATCGCCCTCGCTTACCAGACTTTATCCAAAAAGCTGTTCGTAACAGCCAGTTTGCAGCCACCCTTCTAGTTGAACCAGGGTTGATTCACTATGAGCTTGGTTGGCCCAATATGCTGCGTTGGAGCGATCGTTTAGGCCCACTGCTCATGGAAGTTCGCGGTGGGTTCATCTTCCGAATCTCGCGGCAGAACCTTGTCATCGGTAGCAGCATTCTGGCAAGAGGGCAACTTCGACTGGATGCAGAAGCCAATTTAGGATTTGTTGGTGCGCGGGTCAGTGCTGAAGTCAGTGTTGCCTTCGGTGCACGATATATCGGGGTTTTAAGGAACTATGCCCAACCCAAAAAATTAGAGACTGCGTTCTATGCTGCTGTTGGTTTAGAAGCTCGCATTGAATTAAGCATCGAATTTTGGATTCGGATTAATTTATTGTTCAAGAAAATCACTAAATCCTTTCGGCTTAGTACCACAATTGGCTTCACCGCAGGAGTTGAGTTTGGCTTAAATAATCTAGAACCTGGGTTATCTGGGTCTGGCACTTTAGCTGTATCTGCAATGGGTCATAGTCTTCAGCTAAGCGTTCGTTTTGGACTGAATGAGGGAGCGCTGCGGGAAGCGAAAGAAAAAACATCTGAGTTCCTCCAAATGGGCTTGGAAGCCACGGATGTTGAAGGGATACCTGGTGTCGATCGTCCAAGAGCATCTGTTATGTCAGCAGGTACTACAAGACGATCTGTGCCAGCAGGTCCTTCAAGTAGGGCTGTGGGAATGAGTTTGACTGGAACACCGTCAACTGTGACCACGCCTGTAACCTCAACCAGTGATTCAACAGCCAGCCCAACGAATCCCACAGAGGATGAAATGAGCTTGACTGGAATACCGTCAACTGTGACCACTCCTGCAACCTTAACCAGTAATGGTTCAACAACTAGCCCAACGAATCTCATAGAAGATGATACGACTGACACTACTGTTGTGGCTAACGATACGAGTGAAAGTGTTAAACCAAAGTTTCATGCTCCAGACTACATCACTTTTGTTCTAGAGACTCAGGCAGAGCAAAAAGAAGGGGGATTTGTCTATTTCCTACTCTTGCCTCAGGGTGAGTCAAGCAATCAGGAGTTTGCTCATGAACAAGGATTTTTGCCTGCCCCACCTAAAGAAAGTTCAAGCGAGGATTTTGATCTGACACTGCTTGAAGCAATCTCTGGCTTGGAAAAATTCCAACCATCACAAGCTCAGGTAGCTACTGAAGTTGGCACTTGGCAATCTGTGTCAACGAATCAAATAACATGGCGAGGTAATTGGGCATCTATTGTGATATCTAATTCGGAAGGAGAATCTGATGAAAAAGAAACGGTAGAACATCAAATCGCTGAGAACGGAACTCTCTCGAAAGAATCAGTAGCAGGGGATGATATTTCCCTAAAGGAATATCTCGCCTATGCATTCATTTTCAAGCAATTTGGAGATAGTACACAATCACTAGAAGCACTTGGAGATCCAGAGCTGCTGCCAAGCAGTAAATCAATTGAAGATCCACGAGTTTTTAGTCCCTCAGATAATGCCTATGAAGCTGCCGTTCGAGGTGCAATTGCACAATTTCAGGGATCGCCTTATTTCAAGCGAGATCAGCAAAATAGTGAATACGATCGCTTATTAGATAGGTCTCTTGACAGTAACACCACCATCTACTCAGAAACTGGGCAAGTTACGTCAGTAAACCAAACAAATGGACAAAGCACTCCGGAAGCTCAAAAAAATCAACAAGCACTACAACTGCGGGGAACCATTATTCAAGATATGGTTGCTGATTTAAGAGACTACGTAGCAGCCGTTGAGCAACCTGATGGTAGTCGCGACGAAGGTCAAGGAACTGAAATTATTCAGCGATCGGTTGCTTTTCAAATGGGCTTAGTCTTCCGGGTGCCCAAACAGAACGCACCAGACTGGCTGCTGAAACTGACAGACGACAGCATGACACCAACCATTCACCAGCGCTTAGGAGATCAATCACTTCAAGATTCAGAAAAACGAAACGTTCGCACTTTCAATCCGAGCATCACAAGATTCAGTGAAACTCCACCTCGATTCGAGCGAGTCCATCAATTAGTCGATACAAATACGATCGCCTTGGGGTGGAATTTAAGCTGGGACGACACACGAGTTTCAACCACCTCCAGTGCCAACGGACAAAGCTTAACTCAATGTCAAGCTGATCCAAGACACCACCTTCAGCATTATGAGGTGCGTCGCACAGCACTGAATGGATTTAGTAATGACAACCAGGATGAGATTTATACAGTCACTCCCTGCGATCTTCTACATCGTGAATCGAATCAATTGATCCATTTGCAACCTCGTTTTCAAGTTGTTGACCACTTCAATCAAGAATCAGCAGAAGAACAAGCGGCGATTCCACCAGAGGGGATATCTTATCGCTACGTTATTACTCCCGTAGACTTTAGTGGTCATCGAAGTAACAAGCCACTTGTCTTGTTTGCCACACGCTACCCAAATACACCACCGCTTGTACCGACAGACGGTGAATTAGTCATTACCTACGATGCAGAAGAGCTAAATATTAGTAATAAAATTCCAGTTTGGGGCGATCCTGGCTCTGGTCTTAGCGCAAAGGACTTACTAGCCGTTTGGCAACCCGCTAGGTGCCGGATTGAATGGTCAGATCCACCACTTCCTCAAAGGGGTCCTAAAGTACCCATCAATCAATACCGGCTGATCTTCCGGCGAGAAAATACGTTACCGATCGGCACTTATGGGTTAGACAACAAAACTCAAGGGTCTCGGCAGACGTTACTGCCAACAAGTAATGCCCGTCAGTTGTCAACTGATATTGTGGTTGAAATTGACCGTACATCGATCGAATCAATAATCATTACGAATGATGCTGGGCAAGACAAGGAAGGAAAGGGCACTGATATCAAACTCGATGATCTGAAAGATGAAAACATTTTGCCCAGGGCTGATTTATCCTGGAGACCGGAAGCATGGCGAGTTTTCTTGCAAACGGAGTCCTGGAATGGTGTGAGTTCAGCCCTTGCACCAGTACGATTACGTCTACAGTTTGAAAAGCCAAAAACGGATAAAGAAAAACGATTTTTAGAGGAGCGCCGTCCGGCAGCTCTGGAATGGATACTAAATCACCGCTTTGTGTTTCCGGTGCTGCCGCCTAAAGACCATCGCGATGAGAAGGGTGATCCAACTGATGATGGGACCATTCCTTTTCCCGGAGATACAACACGAATTGCTCGGTTTCCGATGCCGTTGCCTGAGCGATCACTCAAGTTTGAACCGGAATTATCGAATATAGGGTATAGTCCTCACCCATCAGGAACTCGGTGCCTTCGTCATCGCTGGAATATTGCTCCCAGTAGTCAGCCCAATTATCCATTGGACTTACACGCTGGCTATCAACTATTCCGACTCGATGTTGACGCTCATCCAGATTCTGTTTTTGATGATGTTGATCAGTTACCAAAAGCGATACGCCTGACTCAAGATGTTCAACTCATCCCCAATGATGAACTGTTATTAGAACCAGGCGACACCCTTAATCCTGGACAGTGGGAAGCCTGGTATCCCAGCACAATGCGCCGTCTTCGTAATCAGGAACGTCGTCAAGGAGCAAATTTAGCATTAGGTGCCTGGTCTTCCTGGCGTGAGTCCTATTTAGTATGGCCCACCTGGTTGCAATGGCAAGAAGGACAGTTTGTTAAAACAACTGAGCGGAGCGATCGCCTCCACGGGGTTCTTCAAAGGCTAATCGAGATATTCAGCAAAAACGAACAGGGGAGTGAAGAATATATTGTAGATGTTCAAGCAGTACCACCTTTACAACCTTGTAACTTTGCAGCATTTACCAGAAGTACAGCCTCTGCTTCTGATCCCTATGGCTGGGGGATCTTACAGCAATTCGGATTGTCTGTAACATTCAGTTTACGTAAAGCAGACGGCAAAGTTCTTGCAGGAGATGAACTGTTGCCACGAATTACTGAGGCATTATTACAGCTTAGAAAAGAAGCTGAGAACACCCCTGCTGCTGAAATAGCTGAGCATCTGCATATTGAGTTGCTATTTCAACCAGGTCGAAGTGTAGAACTTCAGTCTACAGGAGCAAATCCAACTGCATTGTTGGCGATCGTTCAACTCAGCCTCAGACCCTATCCTAAGCAGCGATTGCAGTACAGCACCATTATGATTCGTGGTTTTGCAGGCAGCCAAATTGATGTTGAAATTGAATTGGCAGGTCGTTGGAGCTTAATTAATCAAGCTGACTCGGCAAATGGCCAGCAGGAGTCTTCTGCGGATAAAACTAAGGTTGATTTCAAGGTAACACTGCCACCATCTGGTGTTGCCAATCTACTACTGCGGAGCGAAATTCTCTCAGGCCCCAAGGAACTTCCGAAATTTAGGATTATCAAGTTTACGTATGATCAATCAGAGAAAGCAAATGAGGCACTTACGAATTTAGCGACAGAGCCAGATCTGAATCTGTCCAATTTGCCCAGTGAATCAGTGATGACTCACAAGATTCTTGTGACGGATGCGCGTACCGCTTATTTTGCTACAAGTCCTGACAACTTGGCCAATGCTTTCTCACAACCACCTGTTCCTGATACTGAAGGGCTATCTGATACAAGCCAGCAATGGCAGCGATTCAAAAACTATATTGAATCGCTTAACAGTAATGACCCCGATCTTGACCCAAAACAATTCAAAATTGCGATCCCCACTGATGAAGCAGGGCTAAAGCAGTTCCTACAGGAGGACTTCCTGGGCTGGTCGCAACGATTCTTCGATTTTTGCGGGGACATCAATCAAACTGAAGTAACGACATTAGATAAACCCTGGGTTGCAACGGCTTATCCTAAAACTGGCTCTCCCACTTATGCTGCCCCAGATGATGGTGGACGCATTACGTATGATGAACTGATTGAAGATCGTTATGCCCATGCATATCGCTATTTTGCTCATCCTTATGGTCGCTACGATTTACTCCTAGACAGCCTACGTCAATCATTTGCACTTTTCTCTGAAGCACTATTTCCAGAACGTTCGTTACCAATACCAAAGGTTGGAGGTTTAGATATTGTTTTACATCGAACTGAGCCGATCTCCATGCCTCTGGTACTGTCCTCCAGGCGGTTAGATCCTGTTGTGCCAGAAGGGCAATCCGTTGTTCCTGGTACAACCTGGGAAGTGATCATTGCACGCCATTTAGAACAATCTCTCAGTGAACGCAATCAAACCCTAGTGCGTCATCTCTCGTTCCGGCAAATCGCATTTACTCTGTTACGTCGATTCTCAGACCGAGAATTGTCTGACGATCTAGAGGAAGTCTTTGGTAAACGTCCCGTTATTCAGCCAGTTCAAACTTATCCCGAACGGGAGATTGCCATTCCGCAAGAGTACCCTGCTCGTCCGGTGGAGGTTAGGTCTACTCAGGAAGAACGCCTGAGCCTAGACTTACCTGCTCGAATTGGAGATTTTCAACAGGGTGCTGTGGTATTGCAATGGCAGGGCTTACCCTTCTACTATGAACATCGCTTACTGCTGATTGCTCAAAGCAGCACGACTGTCTCAGCAATAAACAAAATTACTCAGCGTGATTTCGAGTATCAAGCCCCCTCACCGATCGGTGCATCTCTCAGCGCAATTGACAACGATTCACTTTCTAACCTACGAACCCGACAAGTAAAATTGCCGCTGCAACGCTTGTGGGACAGTTTACCACCAGCAGCAAAAGGGCGATGGGCTGTAGAAGATCCGGCAAATGCTTCAGGTGAAGGTCGTTACTATAGCTCATTACCAGATCTAGACGTAGTTTACCAATTTGTTGAACTCTTTAGTGGCAATGTTGAAGTTCAGGGAGAAGTTTTCTGCGATCGCAAAACTCAATCATCCGCATCTGATAAATCTGATTTTCAGCATCGGCAACTTGGACAGCGTCTACTACTCAACATTACAGCTAAACAAGCTCCTACAACACCCCCGGAGGATTACTATCTCACCATTACTCTAGAGCAGGTAACAGAGCAATCCCTAAAATGCACCTACGACTTGAATCAACTCAGCAACGCTGATGCAGCACTCAAACAAAAACTCCTTAACTCAACCTTAAGCACTCTCAAAATTAAGAATGACTTGACAATCAACGAAGTTGAGAAAATTGTTGGCATTGCTAATGGAACAGCACAAGAGCAAGAACAGGATAGAAAAGCTTTACAGGCGATCGCGGCTGATTGGATGAGCGAGGCACCCATTTCTATTACTCTTCCTGATTCAGCCTTGAGTGGTTTGCCCGATCATCTTAAACAACGAGTCCAAACTATTGATGCACCAAACAGTATTCTAGTTTGGGAAGGCGGCATGACAGAAGTAGTCAGACAGCAGATTAAGGCAAGAGCTGGATCTGCATTATTGCAAAATGCCCTCAAAATGCTATCAGATATCACTCCTCCACCGCGCCCCACTCAGCAAGATTTACCCGATGCGCTTAGAGAACGTCTTGAAATCAGCTTACAAGCTCTGCGTTGGCATGGTGCGACTCCCAACAATGTTGAAAAGTTAGCACTACGCAATCTCAAAGTGGAGTCTCAAGCGCTTGATGCTAAATTTAAGGCAGCGATTGACGCTCTAATTGAGCGGGCCGGCGACAACCGGGATACTGCCGCCGTTACAGAGGTCTTGCTACCAATAATCCAACCAACTCAGCTATCTGTCACCGGCTTACTAGAAACTGCTGCTGCGGATTTACCAGATGAACTGTTAATTGCAAACGCTCTAATTCGTTTTCAGGGTTTAATGACACTAACTGATTTAGCAAGTTTACAAACGCTCTACCCAGATAAGCGCGATCGCTTGGCGCTTCGCCGCCTCTATACCACCGCCCTTAATCGAGGATTAAATGGTCGTGCATTGTACTTAAGAACCCGACGCGGTAGTGCTGCTCCTAGTCCGTTAATTCCCCTTGAACCCCTACTTATGCCATTGCCATGACTACTATTCCTGGGTTGCCTAATATTAAGATCAAAGGTCCTTTTTGGCAGGCGGATGCAAAGCTCATTCGATTGCGTGGACCGAGTGCAAGCACTGAACAGTTTGCATTCCGGAACTTACTAATCGAGAATTTTGCTCGATCAGCCATTGGTCACAACAATCTTTATCTTTCAGGCACCATAGAAGCACTGTGCTTCGTAACCCAGATGGAAATTAACTTAGGTGATGCGAACCTGAAGTGGGTGCGAGAATGGGTCGCTTATACAGTAAAAACCCGGAAAATATCGTCAGGGGAAGAGGTTGAATCGTTAGCTGACATTGCTGAGAAATTTTATGGTGATCGAGGCCAGAATAAAAAGATTTTCGATGGCAATCGAGACATTATTTCTGATAAAGATTTGATTAAGCCTGGTTGGATACTCCGAATTCCAACTACCTCTTTTCCGGATTTTCCAAAGCTGGATGCTTTAATCGAGAATCAACAAAATGGTGAATTCTCTCTACTTGTACTAGAATCTGACCCGGAAGCATGGACCGCTACGGGAGCACCTGCCTTCACCTGCACAAATGGTGAAATTCACCTGGTAAAAGGGTTAGTTCCTGATACTAATGCCCAGCAACGCCTTTATGACATTCTAGGATTACGTCAAGAACCTGACCATTTGCAAAATCGTGTCCCTCAAGTTAGCAATTTATCTCAACCTGATCAGAAGAATCTAGCTCGTTTGCTCAGTGCTGTGAGTGCAGGAAGCAGTGGATTAAACATATTTGGTTCAGTCGAGATTCCCTGGTTACAAGGCAAAGATAATCGACGGAATGTACCTTTTCAGTTTTTACCAATCTTCAGTGAAGGTCTAGAGCAGTTTACGAAAGGTCAACTTTTTCCCGATGCTCTACGCATGACGTATGAAGAAAGGTCAGAGTGGCAGGAGGCTTGGCAGATGCTCCAACAGCTGCTGTCAAACCCTGGTTCAAAGGAACCTCAGTGGGTTACTCTTGATTTGCTGAAGCTTGGGAAAAAAGATATTCCCAATATCTACTGGCATGTTGATCAACTTGACGCTGAAGTCTCGATCAAACTACAATTTCTTGCCAAGCTACTGCTAGCAGACCAGTCATTAAAGCGTAGTAGCCGATCGCCCGCTTCGTTTCTAGAAGTTGCAGTTCTAGTTGAACCTGTACGGACAGATGATGTGTTTCAACTGATTCTGTCTGCCACGAACGGTTCTCATGGTCAACACAGTCCACAGGTATGTGATCTTCGTTATAAGTTTGATAGCAATCAATCCTCTAATAAGGAAGAGCTTTCCTTAGCCGGATCAAGTACGCTCACCCTCGCCTTCAGTCCTGTAGAAGTTCCTCAACTATTGCGAGAGAAGCAGGGATTGTCAGAGCCAGTTTGGTTTAAGCGTGCTGATGACTCCAAAGCAGAGATTCCAATAGCACCTGCTGTTGTATGGGGATTTATGCCGCTGGAGAATGGGTGGGCACAGTTACCAATTCCCAATCTTAGTGAACAAATTTATATTGATACCCAACTTGCAAGAACAAGCGATCAGCAAGGTCAGACTGGTAAGCGTCCTTCAAATTTGAATCAAACATTGCTACAAGGTGCAGTTATTTTTAGCAATGAGGTCGCGGCAACTCAGACTGATCAAGATACTCACGAACAACCGTGGAGCTTTAGTCTCTTAGATGCTGCCTATGTCAACGGTTCTTGGAACTTTGAGATCTCCAATGATCTAACTGACAGTCAACTGAACCTTGACTCAGTTGAATTGACTATTGGCGCAACCAAAGCGCAATTGGATGGTTTCTTTTGGCTCGCTACAGGGCAACCGACTATCCAGGATGCTATTCCAAATCTGGAAAATTGGGTCACAGGTTTACAATCAATACCCCTACGCATTCCCCAGATCGACGATCCTTTTCCTGCTCTAATGCTCCTTCAGTTTGATCAGTTGAATTTACGCCCTCATCCTAAGCGGCAAGGTGCAACAAGTCTGGACGAATGGTCATTTACTTACAGCATCGATCGTGCAGCGTTACAAGGTTTCATTGATGCAAAGGTTCTTCCCAAAACGTCATTCAAAGCTCTGCCCCTACTGTGGTTGCACCACCCTTATCTACCCTTCATTCAATCGCTACCACTCACTCAAAATCAGTCTCCCCCAAATTATCCCAGTGCCAGCCGACAGCTAGCGCCATTTGAGCTAGAAATTGTGGAGGACGCAGGAACTTCTCTGCCTGCACCCTCCTGGCAATTTGGAAGTGAAGGCGCATCTCAGTGGTGCAAATTAACTGACAGTAGTACCGCATTAAAGCCAAGCAACGAGTGGAAAAACCTCAATGACCTACCACTAGTATCTTTGTCGCTCCCTGGACTGATTCTTGATCCAAATCGAGAGCATTCTACTGCTTTCACAAGCCTCCTCCCAGAGCTGTTTCTACAGTTTCGATTTGATCTACCTTACACTGACGAAATCAATGCTCTGGCACAGCTACCTAAACTTAAATTAGATAAACCTCAAGCAGGGACTTTATCCTTCATTGGTCAGCCAGCTACAGACTATGAAACTGTACCACTGTCTCGTGATACTTCTTTAGAACACTGGCAGCAATTGGCTAATCAGGCAAGTCTCGCCGCCGCAGATGCTGTAACGGCTTTACGCCAGAACAATGGTTCAGTTACTGTTCAAAATTTGGTACAACCCTACAAGTGGATAGTCACACCAGAATTTAAGCTAGAGTCATATCCCGGCTCTTTCACATTGATGGAAGGCAGTGGCTCAGCAGCACTTGAGTTAAAAGAAGATCGATCCCTTGGAGGCATCACTGGTAGCTTTCAGCCTGATGCAAACCGTAATTTGCAATATCGTGGTGAAGACACCTCTGATCCCTCTTTGCTACGGCTGATTGCAGGTAGCTTACTGGCTTTTGGGGACGAACAGGGACAACTTGATCAACGTGGATTGTATCGGCAACCAACACAGGTTTCTGAGGGAGCAAAGTTGGTGACAACCAATTTGCAGTTGATTCAGAAAGAAATAGCTGAGGATGCTAACTTTATATCAACGACCCTGAAAACTCCTTTAAAACTGCGAACAATCGCAGAAGTTGACGACTGGTCGCTTTGGTTCCGTGATCTACCTTTTAAGCTTAAAGAATCTTCCAACGGGTCTTCAGTCAGTGAACCAATTTACTACTTTGATTGGACTTTTACCCGTCCTGATGTAGAAGATAGCGATTTTCACCACATCTTTTCTCAAGAAGATGAAGCAGATACTAATGATCCCTTAGCGCTCAGTCGCGAACGCAATTACCTAAATGGTTATGAGTGGCGTCTATGGCAGCGAGATGGACGACCACTTGATCTCTGTGGATTAGAATTCTATCCTCTGACGTTGTGGTCGGCGAAACGGGATCTTCAGCAAATTCAGGAAGTTCAGATTCTAGGCAGACTACAACTGCCTTTAGCAATACCATCTGAACAGGAACACATTCCCAGTTATGTCAAGGTGACGTTTAAGTTGGCAGATGGGAGCGATCGCCTTGATCTGCACGCTGCCGAGGCATTTCCGAGTGATACAGAGCAAGTGTGGAATCTTGACTCAGAGTCCAATTCTAATGGGGGTGTTCCCCAGTTGATTTGGAGGCAGGTTCGCTTTGATCAGAGTAATCAGCAACTTATCTTTTCTAACCTCGCATTGCGTTTCTCTTTATTTGGAGTGAGTGGTAAGGTTAGCGAACCAGATGAGGGTGAGCTATTATTCCCCTTCAATTCTCCAAATTCAACTCAAACTTTGACGTTTCAGGTAACGCAGTCTGGTTCACTTGCTCTTCAAGCTCTCCGGATAACATTACAACCTCCTGACTATAGGGTGTCTGCCCATTTGTCTGTCCGATTGGGGCGGCAATCTGCCTCTGCATTCGCAGCAACCCTTAAAGTGCCAATCTTGAATGAATCAACAGAGAATCTCTGGCTTGAGGGAACTTTATTTAGTGCATTGTCCCTCACATCAATAGACAAACCCAGTCTGGTTGAAGTTGGCACAAAAAGCCTTCAGTTTCAATGGCAAGACTGTACTCCGCTTATTAGCGGAATGCAGCCGCCGCAAGTTTTACCAGGAATGAGCCTTGATACCACTCAGGCTTCCGGTTACTGTGTAATTGCGTTTGATGTAGTCGGTGGTGTTGATCAGATTCCACAATTTCAAGTTTCAGCAGCAAGCTTAGAGCTATTGTTGCCCTGTAAGTGGGGCGAGTTTTTGCAGTCTAGCTTATCTCCCTCTGATCCCAAGCAAATATTTGCATCTTCAGCAGGAGATTTGATAGTAGGTTATGTCGGCGAAGGTACTACTGGGTCTAATCGTGCAGAACTAAGTTGGAAGGAATCACTTTTATTCAATGGCTTTCTGGAGGTTAGAAATCTGATTTCTTGGGCGTTATCCCTAAAATCTGACGAACCCGAATTCAGTTTAGTAGTGCCTGCAATAACTTCCCAATCTCCAAATCCAAATCCCCAACTGAACCATACTCGCCACAGTATTCGTATCCTATTGAATCAGCATCAGTTGATTCCTCAGATTCCGCTAAGCGGAACCGATGCCATCCTATTTGATATTCATTCTGACCGTCCCTGGCAATTTCTAGCTGTTGTAGAGCATCAGCTAGTTGATGTCATGCTTCAAGATGAACAACCAGAATTACCGTTAAGCAATGAGCGACGCTGGACGGCTGTTCAAGAAGTGCGATTATGTACGCCTCAAGGCTTTAAGGCTTTTCTTGAATCACACAACAATCAGAAGATGTTGGATCCCTCAAACGGAGTAATTGATATTTCATCTGCTACCGATGGCTATCTGGGAACTCCTATTCGATCGCGGCTTACGGACTCAGAGTTAGACCAGCTAGGGACAACACTCTTAGTAGAAGCGAGTGCCCCTCATTGGCTGCGTCTAGCGAGTATTCCTCAACGCGAATCTGTAACGCTACAGTTTTTGCCTGATGGATGCCAGATGGGCATTCTCAGTGACCCTGATGATTTTGGTGTCTCTGATCCGGTTTCGCCAGACTGGTTACTTATCATCACCCCATTTTTTGGTCGATTACAGCAATCGCCCGCTGATGGTTTAGAGACTCAAGCGGCTCAAGGACAAAGTCTCTTGCAAATCGATCCAATTCTGACGCTGTTGCGATCGCGATCGCAAAACAGGCCGCTACCAGAACTTTCCTTAGGATTGACACATTGGGCTGCTGGTGAGGAGCCACAACGGATAAGCTTTTCTGGTTTTGATACCCTCGCTTGCAGTCGCTGGTCTCGTTTAGATCCGCTTTCACTCCGCGAGAGTTGGTTTCGGTTACAAAATCCGTTGAGTGATTCTGCATCTCAACTCCTCAGTAATGAAAAGCGATCTAATCCACCCCTTCAAAGTGTAACGGCTTCCTTGGTTGACTCTCCCGGTCGTAGTAGTCGTCCTTCATCGCTCAAGCAAGCCTTCGATCCGCGTCGCACGCTGGTGCCACAATCTGCTTCCGCTGATGTAGATGTAGACTCTTCGTTGTTGGTGTGGCGTTCCGATCGCCTGCTAACACTACAGTCTAGTAATACTTTGCAATTAAGTGATATTCCCTATGGTTGGGCTGTTATAGGGTTGCTACTCCGGCAAGCATTTGAGGCTGTAGAAGATAAAACCAATTTCTACTTTAGTGCAGCAACCGCTATTCCGGCGCAACTTAAGGTTGAAGATAAACTTAAGGTTAAAGATAAACTTAATCCTGTGCCTGTGAGTTTAGCAGTTAGCCCCTATTTAAGTTTGGCGTTTCAACCCGCCGGCCTGAGACGCGAACTCAAGCTCATTACCGCAGAGTTAGTCTGCTTTGATCTTGCCACTGGCAGTCTCAAATACGTAACAACCTACACTTGGGAATTGCAAAAACAACAAGTCTCTCGAACAGAAAGCGATCGGTTCAATTTACAGGATGATACCGGACAAGGTTCAGCACAATCGATATTGCCGGGTGTCATTATCAAAGCGACAAGCGCCAATCAGACATCAGGCTCTCAAGCTCCAGTCATTCAAGATGAAACGGTCGTTGAGGTCAAACGGCAACAAATTGATACGGTTGGTATTAATTACGAGATTAGGACAGAAGGACAGCTTCTTTACTCAGTGTGGGAGAGAAGCGATCGTTTTGACATATACCAGGCAGAAGAAACGATCACACAACAAATCGAGCGATGGGCAAAAGAAACCTATGCCCTACTTTGTCCGGAGTCACCAATTGCAGTTCTGCGACTGCGACGGCTGAATGAGGAAATTAGCCTTGCTGATGCTGACACCAGCATAATAACTCCACTAACGACGGCTCCATTAACGACTACCTACGCCTTTAAGGTCTTAGGGGAACTAGAGTCAAAGTTTGCACTAAAACGACAAATGTTTGCACTGCGGGCTGAACCGACCCAGCTTCGATTTCGTGACGGGCAGTATAATGCTCAAGCGATCGTTTCTGATGCGTTACACAATTTTGAACTGGCTCCTCCACAAATCTGTGGGGTTCAACCAGTTTATTCTCAATCCAAGCCACAGCCTATTCCTTGGGGATTAAGTGCCCTTCGCATTGCTGTCCGTTATACCGAAGCAGAGGCGGCTGTAATTGGGGCTACTCCTGCTGACAATTCCTTAGTTCCTTCAGTTCTATGGTGGCAGGCGGTGCAGCAATCGGTTCAATTTCGTCCGAATGCGGCTGGTTTACCTCCTTCATTCCGTGCCCCGGCAATTAAGAGTTTACTGCCAGTGCTGCCTGATTTGCCGTTGCCAGATCAGTCAGCTCTAGAAACTGCGCTTCAAGATTCCACTGAAAATCCCTCCAGAACAACAAGTCAACCTGGAGAAAACCTATGGCAGCCAATTCTACCTGGCTCTTTTGCCATGCTGCTGTTAGGTAGTAGAGCTGGGGTTTTTCTAGCAATGCGTAGTCAACTTCTGCGCCAAAGCTTTCTAGACAACCGCACAAACATTCTGACTTCTGGCAGTCTGCCAGTGCAGCATCGGGTGCCCAGACCTGTTGTTTTACCTCCTAACGACGATCGGGATCAAGCATTGCGAACGTGGGCTAGTTACTTTGAACCAACAAAGGATTTGTCAATTGAGCCTGCTCCATTCGCCACTGCATTCATCGCTGCGACTTCTACCCAAGTAGCTTTAGGTTTAAGAGTGGTATTAACCCATGAATTTGGCGCAATTCCGGTTGATTGGGATGGAACACTGACGTTTGAACTTCAAGCCCAATCAGATTCTCAGCCGAGCGTATCAGGTTGGAATATCCGTAACTTAGTTTTGAGTGATGGCGCAACGCAGTTTTTCTACAGCCAGATTGAACCTGGTCAAGTCCCTGAGCAAAATTCTAAGGTTCAGTTCAAATTACCAGACGATAGAGTAGAGAAGGAAGACTTGCGACGCTTTCTAAGCCGTCCAGTTGGCTTATCCTTTACTGCCACGATACGAGTTTACCCACCTGGAAGCCCTCTGGATGAGTCTGGTTTTTACCAGAGCTTGACATTCTTGCTACGGTTAAGCGATCGCCGTCGCCAACCTCTACCCTTGCAACCGAGATTTATTTGCTTTGAAGATCCGGAGTATAACCGCCGCCTTAGTTCATCTACGGCTCGTGCTAGCACCTTAGTGGAAGTTGAGAAAACGGTAGGAGGAGGCGAGAAGTCTCCTGAGCCACATACGCTGATTCTAGCGGCTGATCGTAAGGCTTATAACCCAGATGGAGTTATGGCACTGATGTGTTACTCAGAACCTCGCGATGAAGATTTAGAAGCAACCACTACGGATGAACCTTCACTCCCATTAACAGCCGAGTTAAGTTTCAGCAAGCTAGATAAGAATGGCAACAAAGTGCCTCTAATAGAACCAGTTCGCCTGAAAGTGAAGCAATTACTACAATTGCAACTCTCGCAGTTTGTGATGCGCTCGTCTGAGGATCAATCCTCCTCAATCCCTTCTCAACTTATTCCAGGGGATAAATTGTTGATCAAACTGAGCTTAAAAAAATCAGAATATGTCCTTGACAATAAGAAAATTTTTGTGCCCGAAAAGATACTTGTTTTAACCGTGGATGTTGTAGCAGAGCCTGTTATTCCTTTGCCGCAAGCTGCTTATGCATTGCTGAAGAAACATACTCTCAACGAGAAACCAGTGGTGGAGTGTGCGCGTTTTGCATGGGGGGCAGCACCTACGATCGTTGATCTAGTGCAACCTGACGATTTGCGGACGGAAATTGTTCGCCGACGAGCACTCTTTCAATGGACTGACACAGTGCGAGTAAAGTCCAAACGAGAAAATCCCGACCATGAGGAAAAGCCCGACCATGACTATAACTATGGCATCCAAAAGATTACTCAATCCGGATCAACCCATTGGATTGATGAATGGATTGATCAGGGTCAGTCTACTTAATTCTCACATTAGTGTCTGTCTCCACCAAGATGATTGCCCGTTGGCCCATTAACCAATGGAGAGTGCAGGAAATAAAACTATTCGTCGAAGTTAGACCAGTTTTCAGAAAGGAGATATTTCAAAATGCTAAATGCTGCAACGGTTACAGTTTTCATTGTTGGTGCCATCCATGTTCTCGTTTCCATCGTAGAGATGCTCTTCTGGAAGAACCCAGTAGTTTATCAAAGGCTCGATTTTACTACTGATGTGGCAAACCAGGTTGCCCCGATTGTTCAAAATGCGGGTTTATACAATGGCTTCATTGCTGCTGGACTCATTTGGGCAGCTTTTGCCAAAAGCAATACTGTGCAACTCCGAGTCTTCTTCCTGGTTTGTGTCATTATTGCTGGTATCTTTGGTGCATTCACTTTGAAGTGGACAACTCTCGCCTTGCAAACCATTCCCGGATTTATAGCGCTGGCTTTTGTCTGGTTCACGCGCTCTCAGTTGAAATTTCAAAAGTGAGTTGGTTTGTGATCTGACCGAGCAAAAGCAATCGCCCTTTTCTTTCCATTCATCCCACTCAGCCGTATTGAGATAAATACCCCGAAGTTTGCAATCACCTTCAATTCTCACCTTGCTAACCCCCCCCGAGAATTTTATAGCATGGCAAAGGGGGCTGATGACAAGGATTTTTTTCTACCCACACACCTACAAAGTCCTATGACACTTACTAACAAACTAGAACTGGCACAGGAAAATCCCCCTACAAGTGAAAAGCAGACAATCGCAGCGATCATCAAGCTATCGCAAGACCTCTTAAATAAGACTGCCGATCCGGTGCAGCGGCAACAGCATCCAAAGAGTCATGGCTGTGTCAAGGCCGAATTTATTGTGAAAGACGTGCCAGAGCATCTGAAATTTGGAGTGTTCACAGAGCCTTGCACCTAGGCACTGGTCTGCCAACAGGAGATAAATGGCGGAAAGCCTCTCTAGACAAGCGCTGTCAGGATTTTGGCTCCAATTGGCTCAACCCATTGCCGAATAAAGGTTTTAGGGCTCCATCACCTTTTAAGAGACCAGTACCTGCACCTATCCTGCCTGGGTTCGCTTCTCCAATGGGTCTTCTAACATCCAGCCCGATGCCAAGGGTGATGTGCGTGGTATGGCGATTAAACTGGTGGGCGTCCCCGGTGAAAAACTTCTGGATGGCGAGAAGGGTGCCACAACCCAAGACTTCATTCTGATCAACCATCCGGCACTTTTTTTGGAAGATGCTCAGGATACGCTGGCGATTTCTAAAGCCCTGCTGGCAGTCAAGAAAATGCCGAAGGCGTTGAAACCGTTGCCTTTCCTCTTAATGTATGCACCATCTCATCGGAAGCAGGTGGGCATTCTCAAAGCCATCCGTCAAAAGCCGGTGACCAACCTTCTACAGATACAGTACTGGAGCACCACCCCCTACAAGCTGGGGCCGCACGCGATTAAGTTTGCAGCTATCCCTCGGGAGCTACAACCAACTGGGGATAGCCAACCAACCCCAACGTCAGATAACTTTCTACGGGAAGCGATGGTGCAGCAGCTCAGTCACCAGGATATTTTCTTTGATTTTATGGTGCAGGTGCAGACCGATGCGGTACGCATGCCGCTTGAAGATGCCACAGTGGAGTGGAGTGAGGCAGATTCTTCTTTTGTCAAGGTGGCGACTATTCGGATTCCGCAGCAGCAGTTTGATACAAAGGCTCGCAATGAATTTGACGAAAATCTCTCGTTTAATCCTTGGCATGCTCTTCCTGACCATAGACCGCTAGGTGGTGTGAATCGGGTGCGAAAGGAGGTGTATCAGGCGCTCGCAGCAACGCGACACCAATTAAACGAAGTGTCTGTGCAAGAACCGACAGTAGCCGACTTCAACAATCCAACCCTTTGAAATAGGAAAAGTGCGATCGCCCCTTGTCTTGCCTGACATATACAAACTTCTTACCTGAAACCAACCATGCCATTTCTCAACCCCAAACTAGGAATTGATTTCTCAAATTATATTGCCGATCGCACGCTCAACTTCACAGGACGAGAGTGGGTGTTTGAGGCAATTCAGAGTTGGTTGGCTGATTCTAATGGTGATCGCTTTTTCTTGCTGACGGGTGAACCAGGGAGTGGCAAGACGGCGATCGCGGCTCGACTTGCTCAATTTGCTAATGGAGAGAAGCAAGACCAAAAATTTGACCAAGGTTTCCTAACGGCAATTCATTTCTGTTCTGCGCGCTATAGCACCTCAGTTGATCCCAAAAACTTCACTGAATCAATTGCCTTGCAACTTGCCCAAATTCCTGCTTATGCGAATCTTTTGAAGGAGATTGGTACAAAACAGGTTAACATTCAAATCACTCAAAATATTGGGATTGCCACAAACAGTGCTGTTCAAGGTGTAGTAATTAATAACCTGGATGTCTCGGGAGTAATGTCAGCTCAAGAAGCCTTTAATTTGGTTGTGCTGAATCCTTTAGAGTCTCTATATCAGCAGGGTTTTAATGATCCCCTTGTGCTTTTAGTAGATAGTCTGGACGAAGCTTTGACTCATGTTGGAGAAACCAAAATTGTAGATTTACTCTCTAGAATTCCTCCATCAGTCAAAGCACGTTTTATCTTGACAAGCCGCAAAGAGACACAAATTGAAAGTGAATTAACAGGAGTACGAGAATTATTTCTCTCTGCTACAGAGTTTGAAACCAGAAATCGGGAAGACATCACTGTATACGTAAAACATCGTCTAGAAAGCCTACCTCTGCCTGCTCAAACCACAAACGATACTTGGAGAAAGCAACAAGCTACAAAGATTTCTGAACTGTCGGAGGAGAACTTTCTATACGCTCGGTTTTTACTCGATGCCATCTCATCTGGGCAACAGTCTATTACAGAACTGGATAGACTACCAAAAGGTTTAGAAGCTTTATATTTCGATTCGCTGAGGCGGGTAGTAAAACTTGGGAAAAAAGATTGGGGAAGCATTTATGCTCCATGTCTTGGGATTCTTTCCGTTGCACAGGAAAGCCTTACTATTAGTCAGATTCAAGCTTTTACCCACAACTCAGAATCATTAACTTTGGAGTGCTTAAGTGACCTACGACAGTTTGTTGACGAAATCAAACCAGAAAAAGAAAGCCTTGTGCAGAAATATAAACTTTATCATCAATCAGTAATTGATTTTCTAGGAAAAAAATCCATTGTGATTGATAGTAAAGAAATAAATAATCCTTATTACACACCAGAAAAAGAGCAGTATGATCGCATTTTGCAATCCTACTGTCCATTAGACAAAGCGTGGAAGGATATTGCTATAGGAGATTTTGATGAATATGGTTTACGTCATCTCACTCAACATTTAGTGAAAGCAGAACGTACAAGGGAACTGCATGACTTGTTAGCTGTAGAGACAATCACTAAACGCCATGCATGGTTTGAAGCTAAAGATCAGATTGGCGATCTAGAAGGTTTTCTGACAGATATTGCATTGGCATGGGGTAAGGCAGAAGAGGAATTCCAACTCAATCCAGAAAGAGCAATCAGCCTACAGTGCCGCTATGCGTTAATCACCACTTCGGTTGGCAAACTGGCAAGTAATATTTCAAATAGCTTGCTAATTAATTTAGTAAAAGCTCAGGTGTGGACAGAACGTAAAGCATTGAGCTACGTGAAGCAGATCCCAGATCCAAAGCAAAGATTGAAAACACTGATGAGTTTGACACCGAATCTAGTTAGTGAGCCTATGCAGCAAACAGGATGGCAAGAGGCGTTGAATGCATCTTTAAGTATTAAAGATCAAGAAAAAGCTTTAGAGGCTTTAAAAGAATTATTTCCTAACCTGCCTGAATGCCTAAAGAAAGATGCTCTTGAAGTAGCTCTAAACCCCCCATCTGATAATTCAAGAGGTAGTGATTCAAGGTTTAGTTTTATCATCGACAAGTGGACGGATACTCTACTTGCAATTATTCCTTGCCTTTCAGAGACTCTCGCAGCAAAAGCTTTTACCACACTAATAGGAACCCGCTCCTGGCGCGTTTTAATTGATTCTCCTCATCTTTCAGATTCTCAATGGCTGATATTGTGGCAGAAGGAGTTAGAGGTGAAGTATGTTTGGCGCTCTAACGCATTGGATGAAGGAGCATGGTTTGAAAGGGCACTGTTCTCCGACAAATTTTTTGAAACTGGATTACATCAAGTTGCTGGATACGGGATCTTTTGGGAAACACGCATCGCTGCTCACTTATCTCAATTTGCGCTTTCAGACGCTTTAAGAATACTTTCAGAAGTCTCTGAGATCAACCAAGTTGCTGGCTTAACTGCACTAGTTCCTCACCTATCATTATCCTTTAAGCAAGATGCTTTAGCGATTGCTTTAAGGATCCAAGATGATGAATTAAGAATGTGGGCGCTTAGATTTTTAGTTGTTTATCTCAATGAACCTGAGCAACTTCAAAGCTGGCAAAAAATTCTAGAGCTGACCTCCACATTAAAGCTATCTAAGGGGAGAAAGCTACGTTTTTTTGTCGATTTAGCGCTTTGTATACCAGTATCATTACAGCAACAAGCTTGGCAGGAAGCGTTAGATATATTTGTAAGCCTAAGTGACAGTGAGCGTTGGAACGAAGCTAATAAATTTATTTCTTACATACCTGATATTTGGAAACGGGATCTTCTAAACAGAATATTGGCCCTCTCTAGTCAATATAGTAAGAGATATGCACTTCTAGATTTAGTTCCTCATTTACCAGTTCCATTGAGGCAAGAAGCTTTAGATGCTGCGTTGTCGATTCCAGCGCAACAGGTGTTAGCAGATAAAATCCAACGCGATCTAGGAACTACTATCGAGTTACCAGGATTGTTAGGGCAAGCAGGGAAAAAAGTATTTGACGTCGCGACTACTGCATTCAGCTCATTTTCGGAATACGAAACGCTTGAATCGTTATGCAATATTTCTGATTATTTACCTGAATCCTTAAAGCAAAGTGTTTTGAGCGATGTACTCAAAGTAAAAAAGGAAGAAAAACAATCAGGGCTACTTCAAAAGCTATTTCCTAACTCAAATGAAGCTCAAAAACAGCAAGTTTTACATTCCATTCTGAAATATCGCAACGAATCTGAGCAGTCAAAGTTATTTCAGAAATTACTTCTCCACTTAGATGAGGCTCAAATAACACAGATTTTACAGTTTGCACTGAAATATCGTAATGAAAATGGGCAGTCAGGCTTATTTCAGCAGTTGCTTCCCTATTTGAATGAAGTTCAAAGGCAACAAGTTCTACAGTCTGCACTAAGATACCGTAATGAGCATGAGAAGGCATGGCTATTATATGCAATCCTGCCATATTTGCTAGAAACTCAGAAGCAGCAAATTTTGTCAGAATTATTAAAGCTGACAATGAAGCTTAATGACGAGAAAAGTCGTGTAAGTTTGTTGAGAAATTTAATTCCTTCTTTAGCTGAATCAGTAAACCAGCAGTTACTTGATTCTGCCTTTTCGATCAAAGATGGAGTAAATCGCTTAAACCTTCTCTATTCACTCTTTTCTCGTATTCCTGAGTCTTCCAAATTGAAACTGTTAAAAGCAGTTGAAGAGATTCAAGAAGATGAGTGGCGTGCTGAAGGACTACAGCACTTGACACCTCGTTTAGCTAATGAATTACAGCAAGAGGCTCTAAGAATCGTAAAAAACATCAAAGACCAACAAGTACGCTCCCAAGCTCTCGAAAAGATTTCTGTTAGTTTACCAGAGCCACTGAAGCAACAAACTCTCAAGGATGCCTTGAACAGTGTTTTAGCAATTGGGGATGAGAAATGGCAAGGAATTTTAGTACATTCGCTTTCCAACTCTCTAGCTAGTTCTTTAGTCCAAACAACACTTAAAACTTTTGCTGGAACTGCTGCGGGTGTTGGACTATTTTTTGAGAAAAGAGAGAAGGGTCAAGAGTATGGACGGAAAATAATTTTAGAAGAGTTTGAGCGTGCTATGCCAAGCGCAATCAAAAATGAAATACTACAGGAATTCTTAGCATCAAAAAACGATTCAGAGCTTGTAGACATTTTTCTGAATCCAGTTAAGAATCTTCCTCAGTCTGTCAGACCATTAGCTTTACAGGAGTACATTGATTACTCAATGAAATCTGAGGATGGTAGTGCAGTTGTAATTGCGCTTGAGGTTATTGTTCCTCAATTAGCTCTTCTACCTACAGATGAACTATACACACTTTGGTGTCACTTCCTTAAAAATTCAGTTAATCGTCCTCGTTCAACTTTCCTAATGTTTCTACATCCTTTTGTTAAGGTTATATCCATGCTTGGAGGGAAAGATACGGCTAAGGCAGTAACGCTCGCCATTCGAGATGTTGGTCATTGGTGGCCTTAATGAAGCTTATATCAAGGAGTTTAGATGTTATTGAGTTTTTCGGTGAGCACCACCTGTGATGTGAAATTCAATGATTGAAGTCACCACGATGCAACTAAAAGCGATCGCCTTCCCCAACCTCCAACAACTCGCCGAAGGTTTCACAGGTCGATCGCACATTTTCACTAACACAAACCACTGGCTTCAACAAAAGGATCAGCGGTTCTTCATCTTGACTGGAGAACCAGGAGTAGGGAAAAGTGCGATCGCTATCCTTTCAAATCCTAAAGGTTATTTCAGCATCACTCCTGGGAATGGCAGATTGTAGATATTAATCTCTACACAGCGATCGCTCAATTGCTCTCCCCATTAACTATGCTATCCCTCACTCGCAAGCTAGGTATTAACAGCACCAATGAGACTAGCGATCGCCCCTCAAACTTCACAGGGCGTGAATGGGGCTTTAGGGCAATCTACCAATGGCTCTCTGACCCCACTGGCTCACGTTACTTTTTGCTCACAGGAGAACCAGGTGCAGGCAAAACTGCTATCAGCGATCGGCTAACTCAATTCTCCCAAAGCGCAGACCCCCTACATCCAGACCTATTGCCCAGTTTTCTTAGGGCAATTCATCACTGCTCTGCCCGCGACAGCACCTCTATCGACCCCAAAACCTTTGCTCGCGCTATTGCCCTCCAACTCGCACAACACATTCCCTCATTCGCTCAATCCCTAAAAGATACCGGCGAAAAGCAAGTCAACATCCAGATAAATCAGAGTGTTGGGGCAGCTAATGACAGTAGTATTCAAGCCCTCGTTATTCACAACCTCGATCTATCAGGCATAATGACCACCCAGGAAGCCTTCAACTGGGTCGTCTTAAATCCGCTTCACGCCATTTATCAAGCAGGCTTTGACCAACCAATTACCATTCTGGTTGATGCCTTAGACGAGGCCCTAATCCACGAGGGCGATCGCACCATCGTTGATCTCCTTGCCAACCTGGAAGGCTTACCGCCCCAAGTTCGCTTCATCCTGACTAGCCGCAAAGTCCCCCAGGTCGAAAACAAGTTTCTCAATGCCGTAGAACTCAACCTTTCCGCTCCGGAATTTGATATCCATAACCAGGCTGATATTCGTGCCTATATCCAAACCCGTATCTCCCAAGCACCCACACTTTCAACCCACCTGTCTAATCTAGAACCCCAGCTGCAAGAATCCGCGATTGATCAAGTCACCCAAAAATCAGACGGCAATTTCTTGTATGTCCGATTTCTGCTAGATGCAATTGAGCAAGGAGAGCGATCGCTCACCAATCTTGAAGGACTCCCAGAAGGGTTAGACGGCTTGTACTACGAATCCCTGGAAAGAGTCGTCACCCTGGGTAAGCAGAATTGGCGAACAACCTATGCTCCAATCATCGGTGTTCTCTCTGTTGCCCGTACCAGCCTCACCCTTAGCCAATTACAAGCATTTACTCAGCAAGCAGAATCTGCCGTTTGGCAGTGTTTAGGTGACCTCCGACAGTTTTTAGAAGAGCTTGAGCCACAGCCAACATCAACCACGGAAACCAGCTACAGGCTGTATCACCAATCAGTTGTGGACTTCTTGAGAGTGCGATCGTTCAATTGGAGCAAAAATAGCCGCCACAACCCCTACTACCTTCCACCCCAAGAATTCCATCAGCAAATTGCCCATCACTACTGGCAGCCATCTCAAGCTTTAGAAACTTTGAATTTGCATCATCTAGACAGCTACGGCTACGATCATCTGACATACCATTTGTTCGAGGGCGATCGCACCGCCGATCTACACCAACTCCTCACCGCCTCTCCTCAGTGGATGGAGGCCAAATTTATCCACTGCCAGGGCGATGCTGCTTACGCTGCCGACCTCGACCTATCGATTAGCAGCTTTGCTGACCCTCTCACTCCGGCACAGTTGCTACACCTTTTGCAACTACACACAGCCCGCCAAGTTGTAGCCCAACGAGTCAACCGCTATGACGACGTCAATCTCAGAACGCTGGTTTGGCTAGACCGTGAAACAGAGGCTTTAAACCAGGTTCGTCTGCGCCCCCAAACCCAGCAGCGGTTTTGGGGGCTATTTCTCCTCCATAAACTTCTACTAGAGAAGGGCGAGCCTTGTGCAGACCTGTTGACCGAGTTGCAGACAACAGCCAACATCATCGACGATCCCAAAGCCAAAGCGATCGCCCTGGGCGGTATAGCCCATGCCCATGCCAAAGCCGGTCAGCAGTCCACTGCTCAGGATTACTTTGCTGATGCCCAGCAGTTAGCCCACCAAGTAGACAATCCAGCCCAGCAAGCTTTTGCCATTAAGGAACTGGTAGCGTCCCTAGCCCAAACTGGATATTTTGCCGAAGCCGAGGCAATGGCCCGCACGATAGCTAGCCCTAGATGGCAAGCCTGGAGCTTGGCCACCTTAGGGACATCACTAGCCCAATCTGGCCAACCTCAAGCTGCCGCCCCCCTCTTTGCCGAAGCCGAAGCTATAGCCCGCACCTTGCCCAACGAGTATGACCAGAGTTAGCTCCTTACAGAAATTGTTGACGCTCTCCTTACCGCTCAAGCGGTAGAAGCCGCAGACAGGGTCGCTCGAAGCATCGACAAGCAGGCTAACCGAGCCAAAGCTCTAGCCCAGATCGGCAGCGCCTGGGCAAACGCAGGCTGCACAGATCAGGCAACCCTGTTGTTCACTGAAGCTGAGACTCTAGCCCGTTCCATCGATCAGGATTTTGAACAAGGAGAAGCCCTAAAAGACCTAGCCCAAGCGCTAACCCAAGCCAGGCGATATGCCGAAGCAGAAAGAGTAGCCCTAACGATTGAGACTGATTGGGCTAAAACCAAGGCGCTAGCAGACCTGGCCGCTTCCCTGGCCCAAGATCACCAGATTGAGGATGCGATCGCCGAAGCAGAGAGAATCGCCACCTTCATTCAAGATAACAGCGGCAAAGCCTTTGTGCTGAGGGTTTTGGCCATGATGCAGGCCAAAGCCGGTCGAACAGCAGAAGCTACCCAGCTATTTCAAGCCGCCAGGGCGATCGCTCCAGTGGTTGAAGATCCCCAAATTCCTATCGTAATTGCTCAACTCAGTAGCCAATCGGACTGGTATGAGGTAAGGGCGCGAGAAATGGCTTCAAAGGCAGACATACCCTGCCGCCGAGCCGTGTTGACCAGCGAGCGCACCTGGGCGAACAACTCTGCGCCCCAGTCGGAGCGAAGGCCATGGGTGACCTTGCGAAAGACCACACTCCAGCGCAGCGCCTGTTCACTGGAATTATTGGTCGGCGGTACCGGTTCATCGTCGAGGAATAGCAGCAGATGCGCTCGAATCTTTTGGTAGCGTTTGAGCAATCGCTGCCCCTCGGGGGACTTAGGCTTCAGATTCAAGACCTCCCGTAGGCTACCTCTCAATCGAGCACGGTACTGCTGAAGCGTCGAGGCGGCCAGGGTGTGTCGTCGTCGGTTCACGGCAATGGCACGCAGGAATAAGTGCTTCATTCGAGGGGCAAACAGGTCATCACCTGCGTCAATGGCATATTGACAATCCCTAAGTTGATGGGCCAGACAAACTTGCCAACGCTCGGCGGGGTGGGCCTTTTGGGCACTGAATAAGTCAGAAACCCAAACTTGGGGGCGATGACCGGCCATCATCTCGTCAATCACGGCTTTCCCCCGGCTGGGACGAATCACATGCAGACACACCTGCTCATTCTGGAACACCCACTCCCACTGGTTCTGGCCGTTGAGCCGAGCACTGGTCTCATCACTGCACACCAGGCGAGCACTGCGCAGACGCTCGACAATTCGGGCCACCGAGGACGCTAACTGGGTTTGAACCCGCTGGAGCAGGTTCGCAATCGCTCCAACGGAAATCGTTATCCCGTACAGATCCCCCATCAGTTGGCTGAGGCGCTGATAGCTCACCGCATGGTGGTACCTCAGATACGTCACCACGCTGGCAATACTCTGACCAAACGGCGACCCCACCTCTAAACCAACCGGTACGGGGGCTTCATAGCCCTGCTGACAGCATGGACAGTCTCCCCCATAGCGTTCGACGCGAGTCACTTGGGGTCGCACCTGCGGTAGTTCAATCCGCTCATACACGGCTTTGAGTTGCTGCTTAGTCGGGTCTACCTCAGTGCCACAGTGGGGGCAACGGCTCACTTGCGCTACCACCACTTGGTCGGGTGATGCACTCAGTTCTCGTCCACCGCCCGCTCGACCCACACTTGCGGTTCGCTGGCTTTGACTGGGCTTGGAACCCTCTGAGTTTGGCTTAAAACCCTTCGCCGGAGGCAAACTTGAATTGCGTGACGTCTTCTTAATGCGCTTGCCTTTGAGCCTTTCGACCTCGGCCTGCAAGGCTTGCACCATTTGCCATAGCTCTCGTATCAGAGCATCTTTCTCCTCAGAACTGAGGCCTTCTAACGGCGGCAGGTCTTTCATGCCAAAAGTTTACCACTCTCTCTTTTTAGCCGGTACCCGTCAACCCAGTTGAGCAATTACGGACAATGTTTTCCCTCGTGGTCTTAGGCACGACCATAAAGAAAGCCGGTCATCAAAAGGAATCTGAGCAAATGTTCCAAGCTGCTCTATCGGCTGCTAAATCCATTGAAGACGAGATAGACCAGAGGACGACCCTTGGGGCAATTGTGACCGACTTTGCAGAGCAGGGGTTGGCCTTAGAAGCCGAGCAATTCGCTCAAGTTATTCAAGAGCCCTTAGAACGTGCCGGGACACTACAGCAAGTTGCTATCTCCTTTGCTCTATCTAACCAAAAAGCTGATGCTCAAAGGCTTTTCCAGGAGGTTGAAGCTTTAGCTGAGGTTCTGAAAGACTATCGCCATGAGGATATTGCTCTTCCTCGCCGTGAAGGTGTACTGACAGGGTTATCTCGGGCTTTAGCCCAGATAGGCTATTTTGCAGAGGCCGAGAGAGTAGCTTGGGCCATTAATGATAAGGACTGTCGGCAGCAATCCGAAGCTTTAGCTACACTATCTAAAGCATTAGCTCAGAAACATCATTTTGAAGAAGCCGAAAGAATTGCTCGATCGATTTCTACAGACAATAGACAACGGATAGATGCCCTGAGTATTTTGGCAGTTGCTTTAGCCCGTGTCGGACAAGAGACCACGTCAGCGGCTCTATTAGCTGAGGCTCAACAGCTAGCCTTAACCATAGAATCTCCTGATCGGAAGCCTTGGGCATTACTCACTATAGCAACAGTGTTTATCCAACTTGGCCAATGGACAAAGGCAGAAGATACTATCTCGACCATTGAGGACAAGCAATGTTTGGGCTTGGCTTGGCAGGAGCTAGCGACAGCTTCACAAAATCCAAACTACATTGCTCAAGCCAAACAAGTAGCCGAAACAGATCTAATTAACTTTCAGCAAGTAGGTATGTTCCAAGATCTCGCCAAACTCATGCTTCAACTGGACCAGCCTGCTGAAGCCGAGGAATTTTTTGCAGCCGCTGAACAGGCAGTAGATCGTGATGTATCACAATATCAGGCATCTCTGCGTAAGGATTTAGCTATCAGCCATGCTAGACTGGGTCGGTTTTCATCTGCCAAAAAAATTATTGACAGAATTGACCGCTGGACAGAACGAGATAGAGCTTTGACTGCCGTGGCTAGAGAATTGTCGCAGGTGGGTCAGTTCTCGGAAGCCAAGCATTTAATTTGGGCCATTCAAGATGATAAAGAACAACGATTGGCCTTAGGTTCTCTTGCGCTCGCCCTTATGAGACAGCATCGCTTTGCTGAAGCCTTAGATACCTTGGACACTCAAACACCAGATGACTTTATCCGTATTCTGGCGATCGCCACCGCAAGTCTAGAACAATTAGAGGTAGGGCTATCCAGCCCCGTCCTCAGTCACATCCTTCATATTATTGGCTGGGTACGCCCAGACTGGCAAAAAATTGCCACCATCCTGTCCCCGCTAACATCACTCGCCCCATCCATGACCCGTTGAACCCACATCACCCGTTCTAATCCCCCAATTCCCACTGGTGCTTGTGCTGCTGTCGTGGGGATGGACGCTGTTTTTGTTGCTCAGCATAAATCTTGCGAACAAGCCAATTCACATAGCGTCGGGCTTTATCTTTTCCCTCGTTCTGTGCAATATCTCGAACCATAAAGCTCCCAGCGACCAACATCAATCCAACATCCTTGCGGGCACATCCAGCGTTCAATGCCCGCTGTGCAACCTGCCGATCCAAATCAACTTGGTTAGCTACCTCAATACCAAAGGAATATTGCTGCCACATCTGCCGATAATGGCTATTGCTAGAAAGAGAACCCGCTTCCGGGGTAGTCGCACCCACATCTAGCTCCCCATAGGTGCTGGTTAATGCTTTGCCCCTGCCATCTGAACTGTCACGGCACTCTCCTAGCTCTCGTTCAACCGGCCTTCCAACCGCTCTAGCGAGTCGATCAACTGCTGCTGCAAGGCCAATTCGGTCTGGAGCTGCCCGTTCCAGCTGCTCAAAGCCGCAATCAACAGCCGCAACTGCTCCTGCAAGGTCGCCTGCGCATCGGAGGAGGTCTCGTCGCTGACGATACGCTGCAATTGCGCGACCAAGCACCCCAAGCTCTGGTTCCAGTGCTGCGGCCACATCGCCAAATTCTCGCCCAAGATCTGGACGTGGTCTTCGAGGTGGAGTACCCGCTGCGTATTCACGCAAATCTCGGCCCGCAGCGGTTCTAAGCTGCTCCACAACACGCTGGCCAATACGCTCTCCCACTGCTCTGGGGTCAAAGCCGGAGAAGGGTTCTGGTTTCCATTCTTCCCGTTGTTCATGCTGTCCATAGGTCATCACCTGTTGAGTTAATGGCACATAGTCACTGACGTTCTCCTTGGCCCGCGACACCTGGGCCAGCCGCACTAGGTCGGCCTGGCTGGTGGTGTACAACGTCACCGCCTGCTTGGCTCTAGAAATCGCCACATAAAACGCTTCTCGATTCGTCGTTTCGCCCAGCAGGGCTAACACTCGTTCCGCCGTCTTGCCCTGGCTGCTGTAGGTGGTGCTCACCCAGGCGTAGTCCACGTACTGATTTCCGCTAAGGTCGATGGTGGAGGTTTGGCCTGCCCCATCCCGAATCGTCGCCGTCCCATCCGCTTCCAACCCCATCACCACAAACCCCTGCCCATTGCGGATTCCAGCGTTGGGGTTGTTGCGTGTCCACCGCAGGCGATCACCCACCGCTACCGAAATCGATTGCGTTGTGTATACCGTCTTGCGGGGGCACAGAGACGGATTGATCGACAACACCGACCCACTCGGCGTCTCCAGCACCACCTGCTGGGCCTCGGAGTTCACCGCGATCACTCGGTACTGTTCCCCTCTGATCAACCCCTGCTTCCGATAATCCTGAATTGGCACCAACACATCCCCCGGTGCGTAGGCCTTGAGGTAACTGGACTGGGCCGTAGTCAAATCCTTGCGGCGCAAGCTCTGCATCACAAAGCCATCCGCACCCAAAGCCCCTTCATTCTGTAAGCCAGATCGCATTGCCTGGGTCAGAGCCAACCGCTCCGCATTAGTTCCCGCCAGCACCAGCGTGGCCTTCCGCTCCTCTGTTGCCAGCACCAAATAGTCTGTCACCACCTGCTGAATCCGCTCCTGGGTTTGAGCCCCTTCCTTAACACACCCCGCCTGAGCCAGTAGCTCAATGCCTTCACTGACCTGCCCCTGGGCCACCAATTCCACCGCTGATCGCAGCACCCCATTCTGCTGTCGCCGATGGGTCTCCAGGTAGGCGGTGGTCATTCCCCCCGCCTGCAAACTTTTGAAGGGATTGCCCGCTTCTACTGCCGAAAGTTGCCGGGTATCGCCGATCAGCAACACCCTGGCCTGCTTCAGTGCCGCCCGCCGGAAGAGGGCATGGGCATCCTTCATGCTCAAAAGTCCAGCCTCATCCACAATCCAGACCGTCGGCTGAGGCGGTTTATCTAATGGCTGCGACACCAGCAGCCCAGCCACTGTGATAGTTTCAATCCCTAGCGATTCCCCCAAGACATGGGCCGCTTCAGCACTGGGGGCAAAGCCTCGGATTACGTAACCTTGCGCCTGAGCCAGATCCTTCAAAACGCTTAGAGCATAGGTCTTGCCCGCTCCGGCTACCCCTTGCCACGCCATCACCGCATCCGGTGTGGTGGCCGCCATTTCCACCGCGTTTTGCTGTTCGGAGTTCAGGGAATGGCTTACCAGACTGTCCAACTGGATGCCGTTGGGGACAATTGCGCCCACCTGTCCTCGCCCTTGCTGCATCAGACGAATGGTGTTGAGTTCTAGATTGAGGGCGGTTTGGGTAGTTAACTTGTCGTCGGCGACTCGGATGAGTTCAGGACTTTCGGCAATGCCTTGCTGGATCGCCTCAAACCCCTGCACCCCCAATTCATGCTCAAAGACAAAGCGCTCCAGCGCCGTCCTCCGAAACACCGACTCCCGTTCCCCACAGTGCTGAATAGCTGCGTCAATTATCGATGTGGCCGATGAAGATGATTTAGCTAAGGGAGCGACGCCTTCGGGCAACTCCGGCATTTCTAGCCCCTTCAACTGAATCAGCGCATTCCACCCTCGCTGCAACAGCCCCTCGTCCACTTCTTTGGGCTTCCGCTTCCGCGATACCAGGGTCGCCGTTTCCCGCATTGCCCGGTTGTTTTCAGACCCCGTCACCTCCCATTCCTCGATCAGCCTCAGAATCTGCTGCCGCCGGGTCGAGAACGCCTTTAGCAACTCTGGCGAATATCCCGCCAATTCAAACTGCCCGTGGGCCTTGGGCTCAATCTGGTATCCCTGCTGCTTCAGCGCGACGGCCAACTCGTTCTGGTAGATCTGGCCCAGGAGTTTTTGGTCGGCGATCGCGGCCTCGTTGCTCAAACTAAACCACCGCCCATCCTCCAACTGAGTCGCATTCATCACCACACAATGGCTGTGCAGCTGCGGCTCCGCCTCCCGACTGGTGGAGTGGGTGAACACCGCTGCGGCGATATTCCCTGTCGTCACCTTTGTCCTTCCGGCCTCGGTTGAAATCCGGGTCTGAGCATAGCGCTCTTCCAACACCGATAGCGCTTTAGCTACCGCCTGATGATGGGCCACTAACACCCGTTCGTCTTGCTGCACCAAGGCTGCAATGCTGACACTTTTGGGGGCGCTGAAGGTAAAGTCGGTTGCCGCCCGTCGCTTTTTTGGGTCAATTACCTTTCCTGTCAGCGATCGCCCATCGGGAGCCTGCCCGGAAAGCATCTGGCTGAACTCTTGCTGATTGACGACCCCAGCCAAACCCGACGACGCAGCCCCTTTGCCTACCCACTGCGTCGGGTGAGCCGCTTCTTCAGCCGAGTAATAGTCCTCGTGGGTGTAATAGGTCTCCGCTTGAGCGACAGAGAGGTTGCTCGTGGAAAGCATGGAGAAGCTGGGTTAAAAACACGACACCACCCTGGGGCGAAAGCGGCAGCGTCTTCAAAAGCGGTAGAAACCCCGAGGGGAGGGCCGTTGCCCGGTTTTTGCCAAAACCTTGGCGTACTGTGTGACCTCTCCGCGAAGCCCCCGATAGGGGCGCAGCATCCTGATACACCAAATTGTATTCCAATCAATCAGCATTGTGGGCACGCGTCCCAAAAGATCACATTGCTCTCTGTGAAAATCAGCGCTTTTCGCAAATTTTCACAAAGTTGCACGGATTTGGCTGAGTGAGTGCTGATAAATAAGTCAGTGATTGGGAGATGTTCCTATGAATTCTTATGCTCCGACGCTTTTATTAGCCTGCGACTTAGGTAAATCGGGCGGCAAGTTCTTCTACAAGCTGCTCCACGGCCAGACCCATGCCCTTTGGATGGAGGCGGAAGTAGCCCAACGCGAAGCCGCTGGGGTCGAATCGATCAGCCCTGGGGGCCGTCCGCAAGATTGTGCCTGGTACCGCAATGGTGAGGTGTTGACGTTAATGGTGAGGTGTTGACGTTTGTGGGCAAGGCCGCTCAGCGGTTTCTCGACTACAACAGCTTCAAGTAAGACAAGAGCCTAAAGGCTCCCGAGCGGATTGTCGGGGCACTGGGAGCGATCGCCAAAACCGAAAGCCTTCCAGCTCGCTTTGATGCGGTGGTCTGGGTGCTGCTGCCGATTAATGAATTGGCTACCCGTCAGCAGATCGCGTCTCGATTAACAACCCTGGCTCAAGGCTTTCGATTTCAAGATGAGGTGGAGTACCGGGTGAATCTGACGCTCAGCTTTCGGCCTGAGGGATACGGTATCTACGTCCAGCGCAAGGCTCAGCTTCAGCAGGCTGGGGTGTCCATCGCTCAGCGCACCACCTGGATTGAGATGTTGGGCCACCGCAACGGCACCCAACTCGCCTTCGAGACGGGGACGCTGAACTCGGCTAAATCAACCTCCAAGTTTCCGGGCTTCTGGGAGTCGTTTGAGAAAGCGGCCAATGCGGCGGGGGTGTCGGTGACGGAATACGACGTGCTGCTTAGGGCGCTGGAGACCGGGCAGTCACAACAGTACTCGGTAGCCAAGGGGACTTCGGTTGATTTCTCGGCGGCGATCGCCCAGGTGGAAGCGGCATATCTGGCCAGCCTGGAATCCCACTTTACCGACCACCTGCTGCCGAGTCTGGCGACGGGCAAGGGCGATGTGGTACTGGCAGGCGGAGCTGCTTACCTGATGCGGGAACCGTTACAGCAGTTTTTTAAGGAGCGCGGGTTTGCGTCTCGTCTGTCGTTTGCCTGGGAGCACCAGGAGGCGTTGTCCCAACTGGTCAAGGCTCAGCTGCCCGAAGCGGTGGAACTGCCGTCTCTGCCGATGCGGATGACCGATGGCTTTGGTCTGTTCCAGGCGTTACTGGGAGATGCTAATCGGATGCGGGGGGCGTCATGAGTCAAGACCGTTCAGATCGGGTCAAGTTTATCTACAACGCCCAATTCCCGGCGGCTACAGCGGTCGTGCTGAATTATCTGCTGAACAACCCGCATTTCACTGGTCGCCAAGGCCGACAGCAGGGGATGGATGCCATGATGGCGTTCTACCGTCCTCTGGCGGAAGAGTTCCACGGCCAGTTGTCGGTCTCGGAGATTCAGGAAATGGCGCGGCACTGTGTGGAGCGGTTGGCGAAGCAGATTGCTGATTTGTGCGATCGCTACCACATTGCCAATCCAGTCATGGCTAATGTCGGTGCTTCGGCTCCATTGGGCAGCACTGCTCGACTGGAAGCCATCTTGGAGGAGTTAGTGGTGGTCGTCAGAGGCGGAGGGGCGATCGCGCCCCCATCCCCTATCCCAGCATCTGTGGATATTGAGAAGGGGGTGGCGATGGATGGAGATGAGCTAGGCGACCTGGGAGATATCCTCAAGGACTAACTTGAGGGCGATTCTGAGTCGATGCTCTATGCCTAGGGCGTTGTGGGCCGCATCTACGCCACAAAAGCATCTGCCAGCAGTATTTATAGAGATTAGACAGATCCGCCAAGGCACCTAGTCATGCTGATCAAGGTTTAACTATTGTTAATATTCAGCATTAAATCAGCTAAACTGTTGTTGATTCCTTTAGGATGACAGTATCAGGACGGTACAACTTGAAATAACCAAGAAAAGTTGTGTCGCTATGCTCTACCAACTCTGAACCAGAATTTGTCTTTGCTGTTGACCCAGGAGTTGGGTGCCATGCTGCTTTTTGTCAATAAACGAACGGCCTCAGAATGTCTTAACCTCAGCGGCTCGACCCTGAAGAAGTATCGTCTGAAGGGCGACTGGGTTGAGGGCCTCCACTGGGTGAGGATTAACAGCCGCTGTGTGCGCTACAACCTGGAGTTGATTCAAGACTGGCTGCACAATCGGGATAACCCGAATGCCCACATGCGGGCGATCGAGGTTTATCGGCAGGGCCTATTGAGCTACCCTAGGAAGCCGCGAAAAGGGAAATAGTGTTGTGTTTTATGGGCTTGGCAGCCTACCGTACCCTAGGGTGGCGCGATCAGGCGGCTGAAGTTGGATCGCTGGAACTAAGGTTGAAATCGCGCAAAGTTTTGGCAATAGCTGGTTCTAGAGGCTGGTCTACAATATAGGCTCAACCTTTTCTGTCGGGGCTTTGCCAATGGTTTCTGCCCAAGTACACCATCGACTCACACCGCAAGAGTACTTTGAGTGGGAAGCCCAGCAAGAGCTGCGGTACGAGTATTTTGATGGCGAAGTTTTTGCCATGGCTGGGGGCTCGCTGCCCCATGCCGATATTGCTCTGAATGTTGCCAGTCTGTTAAAGGCACAGCTACAGGGCAGCTGCAAGGTGCGAAACTCTGATGCAAAGGTTGGCATCACTGAGGATGGCCCGTTTGTCTACCCGGATGTGAGTGTGAGTTGTGATGAACGAGACCGCACGGCGCAAAAATTTTCTCGCTACCCTTGTTTGATTGTGGAGGTGGTCTCGCCGGGGACAGAGGCTTATGACCGAGGTGGAAAGTTTACGCTCTACCGTCAGTTAGACAGCCTGAAGGAGTATGTTTTGGTGGGCTCTGAGGCTAAAACGGTGGAGGTGTTTCTCCGTAGTAGTGATGGAAGTTGGACGTTTATTCCCTATGGAGTAGGTGAAACTATCGAGTTGGCTAGCTTGGGAATAAGGATACCGATGGAAACCATTTATGAAGATGTAATGTTAGAGCAAGACGGTAGTAAAACTAGCGTCTAACAGGTTTTGAATTGGCAACACCAGGTTTATTTTGATATATGCAAAATTCAGTGATGGATACTATCCGCCATACTTTCTAATTCAAGATTAGCTACACAACCTGGGTAGCCCGAATGCCAATATACGGGCGGTCGAAACTTATTAGCAAGGATTGCTGAATTATCAGAAGGGTGAAAGGCGCTTCAAATTACGAGCAGTCAGTCTATGAATGACCTAGGTTGAGGTAAAGTCCTAATTTGAAGGCGTAGAGTAATCAACTGCACCTAATGCAAGCATTGAGGTTCGCTGTGCTTCACTCAAACCCTGCACTCCAGTAATGTTAGTTTCTTCATACGGACGAGGTGCCTGAAAAATCGCTGTACATTCCCCAGTTGAGACATCCCATAGACGAATTGTACCGTCATTACTACCGCTAGCTAGAGTTTGACCGTCAGGACTAAAAACTACTGAACGAATCCAACCACCATGGATGGAAAACATTTGTATACAAGTCTTTTCTTGAATATTCCAAAGACGAACTGTATCTCCGCTACTGCTAGCTAATCGCTGGCTATCCGGGCTAAAAGCTATTAGCCAGACTAATTTATTATGGCCAATAAATTCATGGATATATGTTTTTTTCTGAATGCTCCACAGTCGAATTGTATTATCCTTGCTGCTACTAGCCAGCCATTTGCCATCAGGACTAAAGGCAACTGACAAGATTGAATCAGAATGATCTCTAAACGTATGGATACATTGAAGATTTTGAATATTCCATAATCGAATAGTAGAATCTTTACCACCAGCAGCAATCAATTGACCGTCAGGGCTGAAGGCTACCGCTCTGACCCAATTATTGTGTCCTGTAAAAGAATGAATACATTGCCTTGTTTGAATATCCCAAAGCTTGAGTGTTGATTTTCGACCACCAGCCACAATATATTGTCCATTAGGGCTAAAAGCCATTGACGTAACCAGGTTTCCGTGATCTCTGAATACATGAATACACTGGTTGTTCTCAATATCCCAAAGTCTTATTGTTTCGTCCCCACCACTGCTCAATAACCATTGGTTACAAGGACTGAAAACAGTTGACCAGATCCAATTTTTGTGGCCAGCGAATGTATGAATGCATTGGTGTTTTTTGACGTCCCACAGCCTAACAATAGAGTCCTCTCCGCCGGTAGCAATCCATTTGCCGTTAGGGCTAAAGGTTATCGATCTAACCCGGTTAGTATGCCCTGTTAAGGTATAAAAACATTGACGCTTTTGAACATCCCAGAGCCGAATTGTAGCATCTTCACTGCTAGTTGCAAGCCATCGACCATCTGAACTAAAAGTTGCTGACAACACCCAATTTCTATGCCCTATAAAAGTGTGAACGCATTTACGCTGTCGAATATCCCAAAGACGAATGGCATGATCTCCGCTGCCACTAGCAAGCCATCTACTATCAGGGGTAAAGATCAACGACCTTACCAAATCTGTATGGCCAAAAAACTTGTGAACACATTGACACTGCTGGACGTCCCAAAGACAGATAGTATGATCTCCGCTACCACTGGCGAGCCATTTACCATCAGGGCTAAAAGCTATAGACCTAATCGTATTACTATGTCCTGTAAAAGTATGAATACATTGCCTTTTTCGGATATTCCAAATTCGAAGTTTAGAATCATCACCGCCACTTGCAAATAATTCGCCATTTGAGCTAAAAGAAACTGCCCAAATCTTGCCTTTTATAGTATCGTCATCTCTAAATGAGTGAATACACTGAAGTTTTTGGACATCCCAAAGTCGAATAGTTGCATCTCCACCCCCAGAAATAAGCAAATTGCCATCGGGATTGAAATCTACTGACCAAATGGCATCAGTATGGCCTGTTAATGTATGAATGCATTGGCGCTTTTGGAGATCCCACAGTCGAATTGTGGCATCCCCACTACCAGTAGCAAGCCAACGGCCGTCGGGCCTAAAACTGACTGAGGAAATTAAATCACTATGCCCTTCAAGTATGAAAGAGTTTTGTGGATTTCTAATATGAGATAAGCGGATTTGGCCATTGCTATCGCCTGTTGCCATAGTGCCTGTATCCGAGTGCAAAGCAACTGAGTAAATTCGGCCAAATGTATGGGTTAGAGATGGATTAACAAATGTTGCGTTAGCTAAATTGAGTTTGTGAAGTTGTATTCCTTCTATGTAAACTTGCCTGAGCGTAAGGCTTGAAAAGTTTAAGCAAAGAATTTTAGGTTGATCCTGGCATAGTAAGTTTATTAAGTTTCCTGCGGCATACCCCTGTGTCCAGTTGGAGTTGATACGAATATTTTTCAGGTATTCATCAACTTTTTTCCCAAAATTACTTATTCGCTCACTTATTGGTTTCAGAATCAGTCTTATTTGTGTTTCTCGCACATAATCTTGGGCTATAGCTTTCATAAGAGCATGTGTATGAAATAGCTCAAATCTCTCACTTTGAAGTTCATAGTAAACTTGCTCGATGAAGCGATCTGTGGCAAATTCCATGATCACGTTTTGCAGGGTAAACTGCTTGCCTACCGTTTCTATCAGGTAGCGATCGCTCAACCCTCTCAGCGCCCCCCGCACCTCCTGCTTAGTTACTGGTGGCAGCAGATCTTCCATCAACTCATCTAGGCCAACGGGTTCGCGGTTAATGGCCAGCCAAAACAAGACCGATCGCTCCAGGGGTGCAAGACGGCTCAGGTGCTGGTTTAGTAGGCTGCGCACATCTTCAACTGCCGTTACCTGCTCCTGCAAAAAATCATCCACATCGCCCAAAAACTCTCGTTGAATGGCCGTTGCCACCAGATGCAGCGCCTGGGGGTTGCCACTACAGCGGCGAATCAATTCTTGCCCCTGGTCATCAGCCTCATCCAGCGCCAAGCCCTTGGTTTTTAGAATTTCTCGCCCGGCCTCGGTGTCGATGCTGCCGACTGACCACAGACGTACCGGCGTCAGGTCACCCGCCAGGGGGCCAGTTCTCTGGGGCATTCTCGACTGGTGAGCAGCAGGCAGCTTTGATGCTCGGTGTTGCCGATGCGCTGAATGAGTTCGCCATAGCCCTCATAGCCGTCTCGGTAATGGCCCGCTGTTTCGGCTTGCAAGATCGACTCCAGGTTGTCGAGCACCACTAGGCAGCGATGTTCGCGCAGGTAGTGCAGCAGGCGAATGATGCGCTCTCCCAACCGAGTCGGCAGGTTGATTTCGGTCTCTTGCTGGTCAGAGAGAAACTGAATCAACCGCACCAAGATTTCATCCAGGGGTGGGGCTTCTCGCAGGCTGCGCCAGATCACATAGTCGAAGTGATCGTAGACCTGGTTAGCCAGCTTTGCCGCCAAGGAGGTTTTGCCAATGCCACCCATGCCCAATAGGGTGAGCAATCGGCATTGCTCCACTTGAATCCATTGATTGAGGGTGGCCAATTCTGCGGTGCGGCCAAAGAAAAGTGCAGTGTCGGGCTTCTCGCCCCAGTCTATTTTGGAAATTGAGGAAGAATTGCTGTTTGGGGGATGGGCTTCAGGAGTAGTCTGGATTGGCTCGGGTTGACCATAGTCAGCCGGTTCTAGCTCTTCTAGGCAAAAAGCCGCGAATAGAGCTCGAACAGATGCTTCATCAGTGGGGATTTTGCCTGCCCGAATCTTTTTAATCGTTTTGATGCTGAGTTTTGCCCGTTCTGAAAGTTCTGTCTGGGTGAACCGTGAGCCAAATTTTTCTTGTTCCTGTGCCAGGATAATAGCGTTCTCCAACCGCCGTAGGCCCTGCGGAGTTAAAATCACGCCTCGATAACGATTTTGGCTTTGGCTCATGAGTTAGATAAAGTGCAAAAAAGTGTTTCTAAAAGTATTTTCAAGTTCTTGACAATAACAGATATTAGATAAGAGAAGATCCCTTTAATTTTCATGGCTTTGCTTGTTTTATTCTGTTTAATTGTTGGCTTGCCCATTCTCTCAATTTTTCATCACTATCATTGAGAGCCCTGTCCTGCAGTAATTCATGAGTTTTCTCATGAGAAGGATGGTTTTCAAGAAGAGCACTCAAAGAAAATAAACGAGGGTTTATCTTGTTCAGCATGATTACGCGAGAACGGGTCATTTTGAGTTACTTGACACAACAGATTGAACGCTTCTGGAAGGCCAGAAAAATTCTTTGACAGGGTCTGTACAGAGGCTCGACGAACTCCCCAATCACTATCGTTTTTCAAAAGATATTTCAATAGATCAAATATTTCAGACGATTTACATGATGGATGAGCAGAAATAGCATCTACAGCGCCTACGCGGATGCCCCAGTCAGATCCGTTAATTGCCAATTCTTTAAGCCAATGAAAGATTTCTTCATTGTTGCTGCTTGCAGCAACAGAGCCCACGGCTGCACATTGTATAAAAGAACTCTTATTAGATTCTACTTGCCCTTTAAGCCAAGATAAGCTTTCACCTAATGGTTTAGATACTCTTTTAGTAAGGGCATTAGCCGAATCCCAAGATAAAGGATGTTCATAATTCTCTATCTCATTCTTGAGAGCTTCAATTACCTGGAATTGAATTTTAGAGATAGATCTAACATTCTTGACTTCAGAGAGGCAGTCAGAAGCTAGCATTAAATTCAAGAATCCACCAACTTGCAATCGCTTCTGGCCCCATGGTTCTCTAATAAGAAATTTTGAGCGGTCAATTTCTTTCGTGAGCAGAGACTGAATGATTTCTTCCGAAAAAGTGGCATCAATCATTCCGCAAATCAACCGCAGAACTTCATGCCAGGGTTCATCCTGCCAGTGCAGCCCAAACACCTCATCCCGCAATTGCTCAAAACTGAGGGTGCGCTGTTTCTCAAAACGATTGACAATCTCGACCGCGCAGAAATACTCCAAAAATGTTCGGTGAACAAATCCATAGGTATCTGCCCCGCGATCGCACAAAATAAAGTTCCGATGCCTGAGCTGATGAATTAGCCCATTCGCCTTCTCACGGGGTTCACTAAACCCCTGCTCTCGCAAATACTCCGTCAAAATCTGAGTCAGCCGATTCGCGCTGATCAAATTACCCTTTAGGCCATCCTCCCCAGCCTGCATCTCGTAGGCCACCAGGCGTAAAATCTCCTGCTTTTCGCGCCGTCCGATCGCATCCATCGGCAACTGTAGCCGCTTGTGATCTACATCCCAGTGGTATAGCAACACCCGCGATGCCTGGTCATAGAGATCGGCCCTATCCCTCGGTAACTCCTGCCGCCGATTCAAAATCGCCATCATCGTTAGCAGCAGCGGATTATCCGCCAGGTTTTGAATCGCCTTAGAACTGGCGATCGCCTCTCGCAGGCGCTGCTTCAGCCTTACCTTATCGGCATCGCTGCCCATGGCCAGGTCATACCAGCGCTCAATGAACTCATCCACCTCACCATCATCCAGCGGTTGAATGGTGAAATGGCGAAACTCAGCGTGCTGAAGCCGCTCTGGGTTGTAGCCAATAATCCGGGAGGTCACCAGAATCTTCGCCAGGGGATACTGCTGGGCAAAGCGAATGATGTCGTCAATGATGGCGGCCTGGGTGGCCCGGTCAAAGACCTCATCCAGACCGTCAAACATTACCAACGTGGCGTGCTGAGTCAGGTAGTCGTGCAGCACGGTGGGGTCAAACTGCCAATCAACCCCGCGCCCCCGATGCAGAAACTCTAGGAAGTTCGCCGATTCCGCCAGGGCGTACTCCCGCAGTTCGATTAACAGGGGCAGATCGGCAGCATCGTTCTCCACCCACTCCAACCCCAGATATTGCAGCAGGGTCGATTTCCCGGCCCCTGGGTCGCCCAACACCACACACCGTTGCGCCACCGCCACCGCCGCTAGCACCTTACAGGCAGGCTGCTGAAAATACTCGCGGCGATAGTAGTCCAGCGCCTCGGCAGATAGGTCTTCGCCTAGCGCATCCTCATCCTGAAGCTGTCGCTTTAGATCCAGGGGCAGTTCGTAGCGACTAGGCGGCAGGGCTTCGCGCACCGTCTGCTCAATGAACATGCTCCACAGTTTGATGTTGTCGGCGCGATCAGTGCTGTCGAGGGTATAAAGCTTCAGATAGCCGTAGTTGGCTTGCAGACACTTGCGATAAGCTGCGACATCAAAGACAGGTTGTAGGGTGTCATCCGCGTCTGGTTGGGGCCAGCCGTAGTCAGCTGGTTCTAGCGTCAGGTTAAAGGCACTGAATAACCCTTCCACGCGAGACTGGTCGGCGGGGCCTGCCTGGTGGCAAATTTTCTTGATGGTTTTAATGCTGAGGCCAGCGCGATCTTCCAGTTCGGTCTGGGTGAAGCGAGCACCATATTTTTCTTGGTCTTGGGCAGATGCGATCGCAGCTTCCAGGCGTTGCTTACCGCGATCAGTCAAGACCACACCACGTTGACGACGGCTCATGGCGGCAGACGGGTAGATGACGATTCAGCACAATCGGAAACTTAAGGGAAAGTTCTCAGGGAATGCATCGATAATACGCGATCTTTTACAGACCTGCTCAGCCGCTGGAAGGCTTGTCTTATAGGGGTTACTAGAAACGGTATCGGGTGCAGCCAAAAATTCTGCCAACTTTCTCCTAACCCACCCAAGTTTCCTGAGAGATTTCTGGCTTCTTTAGTTTACTGACCTCATACCGAGTTCAGTAAATGCTTCGTCCCTTCACCTTCGGAGGAAAACCCCCATGACGCTTTTTACCCTGTCCCCATCCTCTGACCTAACCACCTTTCAAGGTCGAGGTATCGTCGAGCGCACCATTACTCCCTCAATCCCAGGTCGCGTCTACTTTCAGGCCTCCTACTGGCCTGCCCGATTCTTTCAGCCGGATGCCGCTGGTGACCTGCACCCCGGTGCCCCGGTTGAAGTGGTAGACCGTGACGGTCTGACGCTCTTGGTCAAGCCCCTACCTTAGCGGAGGCCAATCCCATGAAACAGCAACAGCCCCGCAGGTGGCTTTTAGAATGGACGTTCAAAGCTGTGAAGTATCTGTTTCTCAGCTTGGCAGGCTGCACAATTGCCTACATCATGGCGCTTGTGCTGGAGTGTACAGTCATTACCGAGGTTATCGCGATCGCTGTAGAACACTTGCTGCCGCGCGCCCTAGTGTTGGTGGGATGTTTGGCTGCCGCAGCGATTATCACCGAGTCCGTCAGGTACTAGGGGACATTTACGTTGCCCCAGTACCTGACAGACAGCAGCAGCCATTACTCTTCCGCCGAATTCCCACTATCGTCGGGTGTTCCTTCCTGATAGAGATCAGGGATTTGGGGACGGGCAACAATACAGCCTGCGTAGTCTCTATAGAGGGTTTTCACATCATGCCCCGTGATCTCAGCCACCACCGATGGCGACATTCCAGCCTGTAGGCAGTGACTGACAAAGGTCGAGCGAGTCAGATAAGGCTTTCTATAGGCAATTCCTGCCTTTTCGAGCACCTTAGTCCAGGGGCGCTTGCAGAAGTTGTTATCGCCAATCGGGCCACCTTTAGGAGCCGGAAACACCAGGTCAGCCTCCTGGGCGTTTAAGGGGCGGTGCGCTTTCAGAAAAGCCTCCATCTGCTGGTTGCAGGGAAAATTCCTCACCTCGCCTGTCTTGGTGTTTTTCTCCTTTTTGCCCCTGGTAATGGTGCGCCCAATCCAGATATTGGTGGACTTCTCGTCAAGGGCGTTCCATCTCAACCCGGCAGCCTCAGCAGGCCTGCAACCGGTATTGAGCAAAAAGTAGACGTAGGGATAGTAGTGGGCGTAGTAGCGATCGCCTTTAAAGGTCTCCAAAATTTGCTGCACCTCGGCGTGGGTAAATGGCCTGGGCTTTGACTTCAAATCGTCCTTCACCTTCACCAGCTTCCACGGATCCAAATCCTGGCGTCCCCACTTCCAACATTCCGATAAGGTAGCCAGGCGATCGCGTATCGTCCGAGGCTTCTGGTACTGCCGGAGAAACTCCACAAACTCCTTTGCCTTTTCGATTCCGATAAAATCCACCCGCTGGTCTTGGAAAAACTGCTTTAACCTTGTCCCCAAGGTTCCGTACTTTCCGAACGTCCTGGCGTCTACTTCTTTGGCCTTTTGCTCCACAAACGGGGCAAAGAAATCCATCACGGATTTAACCCTGGGATCTGACCTGCTCATTTACATTCGTGGGCGAACTTGAACCGGGTACCTTTCGAGCGTTGGGTCGTAAGTCCCTTCCGCCAGATCAATCTCAATTTGCTTTGCCAGCAGTTTTGCCTTTTTGCGGTTGAAGCGCGTGTCGGGTAAGCCCAGGTACAGTACCGGTCTCTTGTCCGATCCCTCAACTCGCCATCATAGGCGCAGCAGTCCTCCTGACTCAAAGCCGAAACTGTGCCCTTATAAGATTTTGGGATCCTGACTGTCACGGTGGGTACCTGCCCGAAGCGTCTGGCACCTCTTCCGACCAGAGTACTGGCGCATCAGGATAGCTTCAAAACTTTTAACCACAAGGGTTTCCGAGAGTGCCCAAGAGTGCTCAAACGAGTTCCCAAAGTGCCTGAAAAAGTCCAAATCGATCTAAGAATAGCCAAAATATAAAAACCGCAACAAAGGCTGTATTCCTTGTTACGTAATGGTTTAAGGCGTATGTACGTCCGCACGCTAAATGTCGCGATTCGCAGATTGATGTCGCAAGTGGTGACTACCCCAACCCCTTTCATTAAGGGCACTCTAGCAAATTCAACCTGCAATATGGCATTTCGAGGCTTCGCAAAATAAGTGTCGCAAAATCATTTTTCGCACAATAGATGTCGCGAATACCTACCCCATTCATTCGCAAATTAGGTGTCGCAAATGCTAGATATTTGAAGAGAGGAGTGGTACATTCGCCTCATAGACAAAAAAGGCTGTTTCCTTCTATGAGCGAGAGACAAGTTGAAGATTCGTTAACATATCAAAACCTTGACGAAGTTTCTCTTGGTGAAACTGCCTTTGGTACAGATCCCTTCCAAGTCGTAATAGAGTCTTCAGATCCGCACAAACTTCGCTATCGACTAATTGAATGGTTGGCAGCGTCTCCTAATCGTAAAATTAAGTCTGAAAGGAAAACCAAGGTCGCAGAGACTCTTAAGCTCAATATCCGCCAGGTAGAACGATTGCTGAAGCAGTACTTTGACGGTGAACTGCAAGAAGATACTGGGATTGTGCGCTCAGATAAAGGAAGTCGTCGGATTAACGAATACTGGCAAAATAAAATTCAAGAAATATATAAAGATAGCTTAAAAGATAAACATCCTCTCAAGCCTGCTGATGTCGTGGGAGAAGTCAGGCGCCATGCTGAAGTAGATCTAGGGCTTAAACATGGCGACTATCCCCATCCAGCAACCATATACCGTATCTTAAATCCTCTCATCGAGCAGCAGAGGCGAAATAAGAAGATTCGAAATCCTGGATCGGGTTCATGGCTTGTTGTTGAGACAAGAGATGGGCAATCGCTAAGAGCTAATTTTAGCAATGAAATTGTTCAGTGCGATCATACAAAGTTAGATATTCGAATTATCGATCAAGATGGTAAAACTCTTCAATGGCGACCATGGCTGACTATAGTTGTGGACACTTTTTCTGGCTGCTTAATTGGCTATCATCTGTGGCATAAGCAACCCGGTTCCCATGAAGTTGGGCTTACCCTAAGGGTTGCCATTCTACCTAAACAATTCCCACCAGAGTATGAGCTTGAAAAACCTTGGAACGTCTACGGACCGCCTTTAAAGTATTTCTTTACAGATGGCGGTAAGGATTTAAGTTCATCAAAGCATATTAAATCAATTGGTCGAAAACTGGGATTTCTCTGTGAATTGCGAGATCGTCCTAATCAGGGAGGAATAGTTGAGAGGCTCTTCAAGACTATTAATACACAGGTTTTAGAGGCTTTGCCTGGATATCAACCTAGTCGGCCCAAAAAAGAGGAAATTGAGAAAGCCGAGAAGGAGGCCTGCTTGAACATAGACGATCTCGACAGGATTTTGGCAAGTTACTTTTGTGATGATTACAATCATCACGCGTATCCTAAGGATCCTCGTGAAACTCGTTATGAACGCTGGTTCAGGGGCATGGGCAACAAGCTGCCTGAACATTTAGACGAACGAGAACTCGATCTTCTTTTAATGAACGAAGTGGAAGTAACTGTCCAAGCAAATGGATCTTTTTATTTTAGAAATATCATATTTCGCTGTGAAGAATTAAAGGCTTTCAAAGGGAAATTTGTTAGTCTCAGGTATGATCCCGACCATGCTCTAACCATGTTTGTTTATGATCAAGTGTTAAAAGACACCTTTATTGGTTACGCTCACGCAATCAATATGGACAACCAAGATCTAAGTCTATATGACATTGATGAAATCAATAAAAAACGGAATAGTAAGAAGCGTGATCGTTCAAATTATAGTGCCTTGGTAGCTTTAGGCAAGCGTAAAGAGTTAGTTAATGAACGTAAACAAGACAAGAAAGATCGTCAACAGTCAGAGCAGAAAAAGCTGCGAACGAAAGGCAAAGGTAACTCAGAAGTAGCAAAACAACGAGAAGAACAAAAAGCAAAGGCTAATATATCTCTAGCATCTGTGGAGGTATTGCCTGAACGTATTGACCTTACACAAGTAAAACAAGCGCATGATGCTACGACTACTTCACAGAATATAGAACCGCCCATCCCACCATCTAATATGGTAGATCGCCATCAGCTCGTTGTTCCTAAAAACAGAAATGTAAGGAAGCTTTATTGATATGGCTGATTCTCCGCTGGCAAAGCAGGTTCTAGTTGAAGTACTAGCTCCAAAATTTGACTTGCAAAGTATATCAAACAAGACGGCAGAAATCGAGGAGACATTTAGGGCATCTTTCATTCCGACTGAAATGTCTTCTAGTTATTTCAAGTGGCTGGATGAGCTTCGCTTAGTAAAGCAGTGCGGGAGAGTTATAGGACCTAGAGAGCTAGGGAAAAGTCGCTCTTCACTAAATTATTGTGAGGAAGAGAAAGGACAATTTTCCTACGTTAAGGCATGGTCAAACTCAAGCTCAAGAAGGCTGTTCTCTCAAATACTTGAGGATATTAAACATGCTGGTTATAAAGGCAATCGAAAAGCTCTTCAACCTAGACTTTCTGGTAGCATTTCTATCTTTGGAATTGAATCAATTATCGTCGATAATGCAGATAGCTTACAGAGAGAAGCGCTGTTAGATCTCAAGCAACTTCACGAGGAAACTAGTGTCCCTATTGTATTAGTGGGTAGTCATAATCTTGATAACATTCTAGGCGATGATTTAATTTTTTCGTTTCCATCATTGTTTGAGTTTTCTCCTTTAGCTGAGGATGATTTTAAGAGAACTTTGCGAACCATTGAGGTGGAGATTCTAAACTTACCTGAGCCTTCTAATCTAGCTGATGGTGCTTCATTCGAGACTTTATCCTTAAGTACCGGTGGCCGAATGGGAACTCTGATCAAGGTTTTGACAAAGGCAGTCTTACATTCACTAGTGAAAGGCAATTGTAGAGTAGATGAATCTGTTTTAGAAAACATTACCAACTTTTATGGCCAGGAATACATCCGCCCGAAAAATCCACAGAGCTGAGGGTAGAGGTGATGACCGGTAATTATTCACCCAGATTAGGCTATGTTGAACCTTATCAGCACGAAAGTATTAGCCATTACCTGGGTCGCTTAAGGCGTTTTAAGGCCAACAGCCTTCCATCAGGCTACTCTTTAGGGCAACTCCTTGGTGTTGGGTCAGCCGTTGCGCGTTGGGAAAAGCTTTACTTCAATCCGTTCCCTGAGGAACAGGCGTTAGAAACTCTTGCCAATCTGTGTCATATGGATGCTGGACTACTAGAGGCAATGCTTCCTCAAAGGGAGAGTGCCATGCAGCCCAGACCTATTCTGCTGTGTGGGGCTTGCTATGCCGAAATCCCTTGCCATCGCATGGAATGGCAGCATAAAGCTGAGGTACCTATCTGCAATCACCACCATCTACAGCTTTTAAGCAGGTGTCCTTGCTGCAAGAAACCCTTTCAAATCCCATCTCTTTGGGAGAAAGGTGAATGTCATCACTGTGGAATGCCCTTTAGGTCTATGGGCAAGAAGCAAAGGCATGTCAAAACAATAGGTTAGGCAACTCCGAAATGCCATGTGAGCGTTAGGTGACTTTTCCTTTAAGAATAAGTATGTCGCTAGCCAGGCTTCAGCGGTGCATCTCAAGCTGCAATGCTGTCTGCGAACTGGTCGGGCCTCCTATAGTTAGTCCGTTTTAGTGAGGACCATGGATGCCGACACCTATATTTATGTTCTCTGGCAACATGCATTGAATATCCGTACTCGCTTGTTTTTGGCTCAATTTGGATCCATTTACGACAGTTTTCGGGTAGTGAACCTCTTTTACCTCACTTTCTTGATGCAGAGTACTATATGTACTCTGTATCAGCAGAAGCATATAGGGATAAACGCTATACAACTGCATACACTTACCAGCGCTTTTCGTAGAGCAATAACTAACTTTTAGCCAACGCAGCAAGCGCCGTTTTAGCGATTGTTTCGGCTCGCTGCGATGTCACCTTTTGATAGCGCAAGGTTGTCTGAATGTTCTGGTGCCCCATTAAGGCTCTTAATTCCTCGATACCCATTAGGCCTACCCGCTCAGTAGCGAAGGTATGGCGCAAGTCATGCATCCGAATGCCTTCTAGCTCAGGGCTTTGGGCGATTAAATCCGTCCAATCCTGGTGAGCCGTGCGATAGCTCATCCGGCTTACTTCCAACGTGAAGGGCTGCTGGGCTGTAAATAGGGCTGAACAACCTGAGTGTCGTTGGTATTTTAGATAGCGCTCCAGAACCCAAGCCGCGTCCTCGCTATAGAAGCACCACCGCCGTTTGTTGCCCTTGCCGACCACCTGAAACTTTCGCTGGTCTAAGTTCATGATTTTCAGATCAAGGGCCAGTACTTCAGCAATCCTTGCGCCTGTTCGGTGCAGCAGATGAACCAGCGCGTTCATCCGTAAATTTGGTGCTACCACTTGATACAAGACCTTAAGCTGCTCGGGTGTCAGATAGCGGATCACGTCATCCGTACCATGCTCACCTTTCTCCCGGTCAGGCTTCCGCCGCTTCAATCGAGCGATTGGGTTGGCTTTGATATAGCCTTGCTCGACTGCGAAGTTGAACAACGCCTGGATAGTGGCTTGATGTCGTTGGTGAGTGGTGTAAGCCAGGTTAGACAACTCGCTGAGATAGTCCTGCAACGTTTGCCTCGTCATGATCTCAATCGGCATCTGCCCATATTCCTGCAAGAGGGGCATCAAGGCGGACTCATAGGAGCGCCGGGTACTCTTTTCTAGTCCTGAGCGTTGTAGAAATTCTACCGAAACACCAGCTAGGGTAATGACCATTTTCATTTCAATTAGTTACTTTTACTTGAAGCTAAGATAGCGTTTATACAAACTCTTTTATCTATACTTCAATGCACCTTTTATCCCAAAACCTGGCTCCAACCCCTGGAGAAACCCTTGCAGCCTACGTGCAGCGGGGGCGGATGAGCCTAGGCCTGAGCCAAAAAGAGTTAGCGGAGAAGGCTGGGATTCATCCTCAAAGTGTAGGCAAGATGGAGCGTGGTCAAACCACGCGGCTAAAGCAGAAGGCTAAAAGCGGTCTGGCCCATGCTCTGGGTATTTCAGTGGAGTATCTAGATGCGGTCTGTCAGGGAAGGACTGTAGAGGAAATCGCAGCTCTCAAGTTCTGCCCCCAGTGTTGGGTGCCCGGCACATCACCCGATCCGATGTGGACGACTCCACGCTCAAAGCACTGCTTTGCCTGTGGGAGCAAGTTGCAAGATCGCTGCTCAGGTTGCCAGGAACCTATCGCCTCTCTCAAGTTCCGATTTTGTCCTTACTGTGGGAAATCGTATAAGGGTGGTGGCAGTGAGTGAGCTTCAACCAGCTCAGTGTGCTCCAAACAGATTGTTAGACACTGCGGATCTACTCTCTTGCTCTGTTTAGTCGCTAGGTAGCTGAAACCAACTCATCCCAGCGGGTTGTGTACCGTTGAGTTAATCTGTCGGCCCTCATCCTCCAACCCTGTCGCAGCCCCTCAGTCGCCCATCGAACAGTCCCGGATCCAAACTTCTGGTTAAGCGCATCAATCACCTCCATCAGCTCCCAAGATCGCTCTTGCCTGGCCTGACCTTCAAAGATGCTCCCTTGAACAATCCCTTCATGGCTTAAATCCATCAGCATGACCCCGGCTTTGTGGAAGCTGTACCCCGGCTGATAAAGCTGCTCCGTAGCTCCCAGCGCCGCCCTAACTAAAGTCGGTGTGTCGTTAGCGGGAAAGGGCAGTACCAACGTCTGAGAGTTGGCATAGTGTGGCTCCTTGGGCCGGAAGCGGCTGGTGGTAATAAAACGGTCATTGTCTTAGCGACCTGACCAGCACGCCTCACCTTCGCCGCTGCTGTTGCCCCATAGAAAGCCACGGCTTCCCTCAGCTCCGCCAGAGACTCCATAGGTCGCCCAAAGCCCGTGAAACACAACAGCAACGTTTTTCCAGGGCTTTCATGACTTTGTCAGGTAACCAAAGCTGCATCTGCTTGAGGAATTTGACAGTCTTGAATTTCTTTCAGGGTTTTCAGTAATTCCGCTTAGAGTACTTGTATTTTTAACTAACCTTCTTCAAAAGCAACAATGGGTAAGCGTAGAGAAAGCCTTGAGGCTGTTCAGCAATCAGTTGTTAGAATCAAGGACGCACAAGGTCAGACTTGGGGAACAGGATTCTTCATCAACCGAGAAGGTCACTTATTGACGTGCGCCCACGTAGTGCAGGATGCAGGGGGCTGGAAAAATGTACGAATTCTCGATCAACCTGTTAGCTGTTTGTACGAGGGAGATCCGGAACGCGATGATTTCTGCTTGCTTCAGGTTGAAGACATTCAAGTCATACCAGCTGAACTCCGAAAAGATTTTGATATCGGAGATGAATTTCTCAGTTTTGGTTTTTCCAATGACGATTTTTATGGTGCTCCAATTCGAGGAGAACTCACTGCCTTTGCCCGTTGTGGCAAACTAGGCGATCAAAAGTTAATTCGTTTAGAAACCTTCTCCGATGCCCAGCGCATTGAAGGCGGGCAGAGTGGAGCACCTATTTTAATCTATAAATACGGGAAGTACAAAGCGGTAGGATTGGTAGTCGCCTCTGAAGATTTGCAGGGCGGATTAGCAATTCCGTTTTCCCATATTTCAAAGGAAGTTTCACAAGCAGTTAAGCAAAGGGAGAAAAGAAGAATCCACTTAGCTGCGTCTGTTGTGATGACAGGTATAAGCTTGTCAGTTGCTATAGGCACAACCTATTCTCTGCTCAACAATTCTTGCTCATCCGAATCTATTGAAAATTACCGAAATTCTATTAACGAGGCTTTTTCTGGAGAACGATATGAATCAGCCTTAAATATTTCAGAGGAATTGATAAATAAGTGCAAAAATGCAAATGAACCTTATCTTTATAAGGGTGCATCCTTGATGTACTTGAACAGATTTGAAGATGCTATTGCAGCATTTAAGGAGTCTTTGGAAAAAGAACCTAACTTGAAAGCAACATTCAATCTAGGTGTTGCTTACGGCCGTGCAGGACAATTTGAAGATGCCATTGCTACACTAGAATCCCTGTTGCAAGATCCAGAAGTCACTACATCTTCCTCAATCAACAGAAATGACATCTATTTCACTATAGGCTTGTATAACCAAAAAATTGCTCGTTCAGAATTTGAAAAGACCAGTAAACTGTGGAACTTAACAAAAATGATTTCACACTTGGAAAAAGCAGAACAAATGTACAATACAGTGATTCGTGAAACAGGGGTAAGTTGCCAACTTGATGCTGCTGGCAGTTGTTATTCTACTCAACGAAGTAAAAGCGCTGACAATCTGACTGCTGTTTATGCAGTTCTTTATTCCATCAGCAAAAACGATATTTACTTAGAGCAAGCAACTAAATCGATTGAGACGGCGTTTGAAGCTAGAAGTCAGGAGGAGCGTACTGAGGACTTTCAGCTTTACATGACTGGAGAGTATAACGACGTTTTAACTGAGATAAAGCTAATTAGAGAGTCTTCTCAATTTGCTTCAATAATTCAGCAGCTACAGGTCAAATATAAAATGTAAGCTAATTCAATCAGCCTTCAGGTTTTGGGCGGATAATTGGATCTGGATCCCCGCCACCAACACCTTTTGGGCGAATAAGTGGATTTGGATCCTCGCCACCAACGCCTTCCGAGAGAATATATGGATTTGGATCCCTGTCACCAATGCCCTCAAGAGAAAGGCTATCTTTAAATCCGAAGGGTACCTGATCAAACTTCCAACAAATTTTTACCTTAAAGCTTGCTTGACCAGAAGCTTGAACGATGACAGCAGAACCGCTGGCTGTGAAACCTAAGTTAAACTCGACTTCTGCACTTTCAGCAGTAAGAGGTTGATTAAGTTCTTGCCAGACGTCAACAAAAGTTTCGCAGGCAGGCATTACGGCCTGACGGATGATTCTCTTGAAATCATCCTTGGTTAGTTTTTCGGCAAGACTGTCTCGCGATCTCTGTTTAATACCCGTTTGGTCTTCTGTTGGAAGCACTTCAATATAGAACTGGTCGCCCTCTACATCGATTGGAATAAAATTACTCATAAGGTCTTCCTCGCTACTATCGACAATTAAATACCAGTTTGCACTGTCTTGAGAAATTTTTCTAGACTACTTTCTAAAAAAGCCAAGTCACAAATTCTCACCTCCTGTCCGCTTTGCCTGCTTTAAGTGTAAGACTGCATTAACTTTACCCAATATGGGTTAGCAGACTCACAGTAATTTGTAGATTTTCTTTCTCACTATACTCACCGCTGTTCCGCTGAACCAACTCATCCCAACGGGTTGTATACCGCTGAGTTAGTCTGTCAGCCCTCATCTTCACAACCTTGGCACAACCCCTCAGATGCCCGTCGAATAGTCCTGGATCAAAAGTGCTGGTTAAGCGAATCAATCACTTCCATCAGCTCCTAGGCTCGTTTCAGCTCATAAGCCTTCAGCAGGTTAAGGCCACTGAGTACAAACCTCTCTCATCGCCTCAAGGCATAATGGCAGCGTATTCTTACCACCCAAGCGAGCGAGTGTGTTTTTAAGGTTTGGAAGACAGCGAAGAAAATCTTCACGGCCTCGATAAGCTAAGGTATCTAAGCCTTTTGCAAAGCAGGCCATGTCAACCTGCATATCTTCTAAACGCGGCAGTAGGCCTTGCCAAGCTGAGGCCCTATAGTACTTATCTCCAAATAGCTCTATTAAGCTGAAAGCACTTTGCAGCAGCTTCGGCGGCAGATGCTCCACCAGTTCACGCAGAGCCATGGCGCGGTCGGATTCATCGGTAATCTGACGGGTTGCTTCCAGGGCCTCCGGCAGTAGCTCCGGCAGGTGTTTCGCCAGTTCACGCAGAGCTATGGAGCGGTCGGATTCATCGGTAATCTGACGGGTTGCTTCCAGGGCCTTCGGCAGTAGTTCCGGCAGGTGTTTCGCCAGTTCCATAAGGGCCATGGCGCGGTCGGATTCATCGCGAATTTGATGGATCACCTCCAACGCCTCTGGCAGCAGTTCTGGCGGTAGATGCTCCACCAGTCCACTCAAGACACTAGCGCGGACGGATTCAATGTTAATCTGACGGGTCACCTCCAACGCCTCCGGCAGCAGCTCTGGCGGCAATTGTTTAGCCAGTTCCATGAGGGCATTGGCGCGGTCGGATTCATCGGTAATCTGACGGGTTGCTTCCAGGGCCTCCGGCAGTAGCTCCGGCAGGTGTTTCGCCAGTTCCATGAGGGCCATGGCGCGGGCGAATTCAGAGCGAATCTGACGGGTCACCTCCAGCGCCTCCGGCAGCAGCTCTGGAAGTTGTTCCGCTAGTTCCCTCAGGGCATTGGCGCGGACGGATATCAAATGTCAAGTACAAAGCGGTGACGCGACAGCTAGATGGGCGGGTTGCAGGGGCTGAGAAAAGAGCAGCCATCCCGACAAATGCCGCTTTTGCTGTG
>NZ_JACJQN010000023.1 GCF_014696675.1 Phormidium tenue FACHB-1052 | reverse complement strand
CCCAGTTGCCGATACAAACCGCGTTGCGCATACACCGTTGGCGTGAGCAGGTCGTTCAGCCGGGCTTTGACTGCTTCGTTCTCCACATACGGTTGGTTGCGGGGACAAACGTGATCTCGATGGCTGGCGCTGCGAGTCATGGCACTATATCCAAAAGGCCCTTGACGATTAGCCTAGCGTCTTAAATTGTCACCGTTGGCCTCAACCTCCTGCCCTGTTTCCTGAAGACGAAAATTACTTTGCCCTACCCAGTGGACTGAAGAAGCGGATTCGGTCAGCGCAGGCTTTAGAGGGCGTTTGAAAAGTGGTAGGGGTGTAGCGAATTAGGCCAAGCGCCTAAGCATGATGCGAATCATGGCAATTTGGAGCATCGCTTCGGCGTTTGCAGGCAACTGCTCATAATCCTGAACGAGGCGGCGCGACCAGCGCCACCAGCCAAAGGTGCGCTCAACCACCCAGCGTTTTTTGAGCAAAACGAAGCCTTTCGATTCCTGAGGTCGCAAAACGACGTGAACAATCCAACCCAAGGTATCCATCGCCCATTGCAGAAAGTTGGGGCCACTGTAGCCGCCGTCAACCCAGACCAAATAGACTCGCGCGACCCGTTCACCCAGCTGATGGAGCTTTTGCAGGGCCTGTTGGCCTCCGGTTCGCTCGGGAACGCTAGCGGCGGTGACCACAACAGCCATCATCAAGCCCAGGGTGTCGACCACCAGATGCCGCTTTCGTCCTTTAGTCGCTTTGGCCACGCCATAGCCCACTGAACGATGCACCATCGGTGCGGTGGCAACGCTTTGACTGTCCAAAATGACTTCCGACGGACTCTCGGGACGGTCATGGGTCGCGCGTGTCCAACCTCGCAACCGCTCATGGAGCGTGTCCCAGGTACCGTCTTTGACCCAGTTACGGTAGTAGGTGTACACCGTTTGCCACGCCGGACAGTCACCTGGCAAATCCCGCCAACTACACCCCTGAGCCACCAGATAGACAATGGCATTGAGCACGGCCCACAGACATACGCTTCGCGGGCGTCCCCCGGGCTTAGCTGCTGGCAGTAGCGGCTCAATCAACTCAAACTGGTCACGGGTCAAATTGCTGGTGTAGGCTTTACTCATCGCTCTCACGGGGCTGTAGTGTTAGTAATCTCAGCCTAGACCGTGTGAGCTTTTTTACTGCCCAGTCGATTTTTCAAACGCCCTCTAACGTAGTCAGAGTCATCTCGTGATGTCTGATCCCTCTTTAGTCACTATTGACGAAGTAAACTCAAACTAAAAGGTATGGGAGAGGGCTGTATCTATGGTGACACCTCGACTTGCTGTTCGTACCGTGGGCTTCGTTGATGAGTACTGCGAAGCCTATCGTCCTTTGTTTGAAGATGTGCGTAGCTATGAATGTTTCAAGTATCTCCACGTAGGTTTGATGTCGGACTTGAAACGAAAAAGTCTGCCTGCCATAGCTCGCTTAGTGGGTCTGCCCGATAGTCAACGCCTGCATCACTTTGTGAGCACCGCGCAGTGGAAGACTGAGGCACTTCAACAGCGACGGTTGCACCTGATTCGAGCCCTAGTGGGCAAGCAGTCCATGATTTTAGTGATTGATGAAACCGGTGACCGTAAAAAAGGGCAAGCTACCGACTATGTTGCGAAGCAATATATCGGCAACATCGGTAAAACAGCCAATGGCATTGTCTCGGTGAATGCCTATGGGGTGATTGGCACTATCACCTACCCCTTGCTGTTCAAAGTATTTAAGCCGAAGGGCCACCTTCATCCGGAGGATGAGTACCAGACTAAAATTCAGTTAGCCGTTGAGATCATTGAAACGCTTCAACAGTGGGGCTTTCAGTTTGAACTGGTCTTAGCCGATAGTTTTTACGGGGAAAGCAGCAACTTTGTGGAGACACTCCGCCGGTTCAAGTGGCCGTTCATTGTGGCGATTCGCTCAAATCATGGAGTTTGGCTCCCGCCAGGACAACGCGTTCGATACAACCGCTTTCGAGTCTTCGAGCAACCCTTAGCCCATCACGCGCCAGAGCGACGATTTATCCGAGAGATTATCTTTGGTCAACGGTGTCCTCTGCGATACTTCCAAATCACGAAAGGGACTGAACCAGACACCCAGGCTGATAGCTGGTACATCATGACGGATTTGCCCGACGATTTCCTCAAACTGCCGCTACTCTACAGCTTGAGGAATTGGATTGAGTATGGCTTTAAGCAGGTCAAAAGCGAATTGGGCTGGGCAGATTTTCGCTTGACTGATTACAGCAGCATCGAGCGCTGGTGGGAACTCATCTTTAGTGTGTATTTAATTTAATGGTCTCACTGCACGCTCAACATTTTTGTTGGCAAACCTTACTGCCAACTGAAGAAACGTTACCCGCCGTTGCCGATGGCCCGTTTGATACTCATTCCCATTAGCAATTAGAACCCAACTGGAAAAGCACGCTGAACAATTTACGCTTAATCATCGACCCATTTGTGTGCTATCAACGTCTCAAACCTTGGCTTGAGGTGTTTGCTATACCTGGATTGCGTCATGGCTTGTATCGGCTGATGAATTGCATGCATCAGTTTCGGGCTAGTCCACTAGCTATTCACGTAAAAGTTGCCTAAACAATTATTTTTACTTGGCAAAAGTGATTAAAGAGGGATGAGACGGAAAATTTCAGTATAAATCCCCATAGTGCCAGGGATTTTTATTGCCTACGCCCGCTCCCTCATGTCCATCGCTACCAGCACTGCTGTGCCCATCCACCAGCTCAGGTTAAAGCCTAGACTGGTGTTGTTTCCGGCATACATCGCCCAATCAGCGGGCCATTCTACCAAAGCCCCAAGCTGCTTTAGAACGTGAAGGTGGCGCGTAGAGCACCCCAGAAACCGGTGTTGTCGGTTTGGGTGCTCAACTTGGCATCGCTGTAGATCAGCGCAGGGGTGATGGTCAAGAACTGATTAAAGGGAATTCGGTAGTAGCCTTCAACGATGAAAGGGTTGTTGGTGTTGTTGACTAACTGGGGCAGTTGGCCCGCATAGACACCTAATTGACTGCCCTCAGCCAAGAAGTCATTGAAACCAAGACCAGCGTTCCAGCTAAAGTCGTTGCCGCCGTTGAACATCTGGTAAGCCCCATGACCAGCGATGAAGAACCCGCCAAAGTCGAGGTTGAGCAGACCGGCAAAGGTATCTACGCCTCCGGCAGGAGCCGCTACCCCTGTGCTGTTCAGCGCAAAGATGGAAGAGCGATCGTTGTGTAGGTAGGACACCGCAGCGTTAAAGAAGCCATCGGTGAGGAAGTTGAGCTGAGCGATATAGCTCTGGTTACTGGCTGCGAAGATACCAACATTCGGATCAAAGGCACCAGGGCCACCAGCGGTATAGCCCAGGTCAAGGGCAATGTTGTCGGTAAAGTTGACGTTGATGCCCAAGCCCGCACCATTGGTGGTGCTACCACTTTGGTAGAACTGAGGACTACCGGCATCAGCCACGGCGGGACCATCGAAGGGCACGATCGTGCTGGTTACCCAGTCATCGCCCTGGAGCCCACGGGCAGACGCGGTCACGGTGATGCGATCGCCCAAAGGAAAACGGTAGTAGAAGTCGTCAACAGCAACGCTGTAGTCGGTGTTGTCAGGGTTACCAGCATTGCTGCTGCTAGCGTTAGCCAAACCCCGTAAGGGTTGGAGGGCGTTGCCCTGGCCAGATTGCAGACGAATGCGCAGGCGATCGCGCCCCGTAAAGCTAGAGTCGAAGTTCAAACGAGCTCGAGCCGAAACGCTGGTGCTGGTTTGCCCAGGGCTGGTATCGAAGGGCGTTATTAGGTGAAAGTCGACCTGACCCCGGAGCTTGGTGGTGGTAGAGAATTGCTGAGCATGGAGGGTCGCGGTTTCAGCTTCCAGAGCATCGATGCGGCCGCGCAGGATAGCCAGATCATCTGGGAAGAACTCTTCTTGCAGGCGACGGATGATGGACAGGTCATCGGCGTCGATGCTCACCTGGGGCATCAGGGCGGTGATCACGTCCAAGCAGGAGTTGAGAGCAGCCGCGAACTCGAAGCGGGTCATGCTGCGCTGACCACGAAAGGTGCGGTTGGGGTAACCCTGAATACAACCGTAGCTTTCAACCAAGCTTTGCAGCGCCTGGAAGGCCCAGTCGGAGGGCAGTACGTCGGTCAGTTCTGAAACACTGGTGATTTGAGCCAGTTGAACAGAGTCTTGGTTGAAGTCGTGGACCACGAGAGTAGCGGCTTCAGCTGCGATCGCAGAGCCAGAGACAGCCACAGCTGCACCTAGGGCAGCGGGCACAGCTAGCAAAGATTGCCAAAATAGCTGAGTCATTTACAGAACTTACGCAAAACAGTTGGGGGGGCGGTAGCAGGTGGCTTAGAGCGTTAACTTGCTTCTGATAATTGATCAGGGTGAACTCTAGCGACATGTTGGGCGATAATCTGTCTCATTTCGTCTTGCTCTTCCCTCCAAGTTGTGTGAGGGGATAGCTTTTCTGTGAAGTCAGCGCCTATCAAATAAGAGTTTTGGTCTTTGTCGAAAGCGATTTTCAAATTGCTAGTATCGACAAAATCCTTAAGCTCTTTTACAAGATTGTAAGAAGTGTTGGCAACTTCTCCAGTATTCCGGGATGCTCCTGCTGGCCTCATGTTGGGAATCCTCTCTGTTTACTTTGGCTGTAAGGCACTTCTCAAGTTAGCTCACCTCGGCCCCTCACGATGGCCAGGGGCCGAGGTGAGCTACCGTCACCAGAGCACCACCACAGCGTACCCATCGCAACATGACCAGGATGCCCAAACCTCCCTCAGAGCTTTTGCTCAGGTGGTGGCTAGAACCGGAGCTGCACACGTGCCGAGGCATCGCTAAGATCCACCCTCTCTGACAACAGCGGCCATTGCCCCACATCGGCTGCCATCAGAGGCGCTTTGCCAGGGAAATAGGCAATTGCTCGCGTAGCTTTGTGAGCGGCGGTGAGTCGGCACAACAACGGTTGGCGGTAGGGATGCCGTATCGCAGAGTGAGCCATCGCACGGCAGGCGAGGGATAGCCCGCTCACAGAGCCGCTCAAACTCGTGGTAGAAGTCGTCAACGGCGCAGAAGATTTGGATCAAGTCGAGGCGCGCTAGACGCAAAGCCATGGCTGAGGTGCTTAGATTTCAATACTTTGAGCGTAATCCTCAGCCTTTCTTTCAACACGCTCAATCCTTGTCGACCTCACGTTAAGTAAACTTAGTTGGTCAAACCTCGAAAAGTTTTGCAGACTGGAAATACAACATATTGTTAGAAATAGGAAGCCACGGCATGGAAACCGCTACATCCATCGGGGCCTATTTGATCCAGCGACTTTATGAGGAAGGAGTGCATCACGTTTTTGGTGTACCGGGTGATTTTGTGCTTAAGTTTGACAAGCTTTTGGAGGAAAGCCCGATTGAATTGATTAACACTTGTGATGAACAAGGGGCCGGCTTTGCTGCCGATGCCTACGCTCGCTTACGAGGCTTAGGAGCCGTTTGCGTTACCTACTCAGTGGGTGGGTTAAAGATTGCTAATACAACAGCCCAAGCCTTTGCTGAAAAATCGCCCGTTGTGGTGATTAGCGGGTCACCTGGAACCCAAGAGCGTCATAAAAATCCGCTGCTGCATCATAAGGTGCGCGACTTTGATACTCAATACAAAGTCTTTCAAGAACTGACCATCGCCTCCACCATCTTGGATGATCCCTCTACAGCTTTCTCAGAAATTGACTGTGTTTTAACCGCTGCCCTCAGGTACAAGCGACCTGTTTACATTGAGATTCCCCGCGACATGGTTAACACGCCGGGAAATCCTCACTACTTTAGAAAGCAGCAGGTTGATGAGAGCAATGCAGAGACACTAGCTGAGGCCATTCGAGAGGCCGTAACCCTGATTAATGCGGCTAAACAGCCCATTATCTTGGCAGACGTTGAAATCCACCGCTTTGGACTACAAGATGCCCTGTTGCAGTTAACAGAGCAAACGAATATTCCGGTTGCAGAAACGGTGCTGGGCAAGTCGGTGATTAGCGAGCATCATCCCAACTACATTGGGTTGTATGCGGGTGCTTTAGGCAATGAGCTGACGTGTCGCTATGTCGAGTCAAGCGATTGCCTAATCATGTTAGGAGTCTTTTTGACTGATATTAACCTAGGGAGTTTTACGGCCCATCTCGATCCAAAGCATTCCATTTCAGTCACCAGCGAGCGAACGTCTATTCAGCTTCATACCTATGAAGACATTCGACTCCAGGATTTTATGGATGGGTTGATTGGGGCAGCCATTAAACCGCAACAAGACCTTAAGTTGCCAAATTATCGCAAGCCAGCAACGTCGTTCATCCCCGTAACGCATCACCCCATCACCATCGCCCGCCTCTTCGAGCGGCTCAATCTTTTCCTCGACCATAACCTGATTGTGATTGCGGATGTAGGTGATGCCCTTTTCGCTGGGCTGGATTTATTTGTGCATGGGCGATCGCGCTTTCTATCGCCTGCCTATTACGCCTCTCTGGGGTTCGCGGTGCCTGCCAGCCTTGGGGCACAGACCGCCAGTCCAGGGACGCGGCCTCTGGTGTTAGTTGGAGATGGAGCGTTTCAAATGACGGGTATGGAGTTGTCTACCATTGCCCGCTATGGCCTCAACCCGATTGTGGTGGTTTTGAACAATGGCGGTTATGGTACAGAACGCCCGATGTTAGATGGCCGCTTTAATGATGTGCTGCCCTGGCGATACAGCCAAATGCCCAAGCTGCTAGGCGTGGGCCGAGGCTTTGATGTTTGGACAGAAGATGAGCTCGAAACGGCTTTGCGGGAGAGCCACAGCCATTCCGCAAGCTTCTGCATTCTGGATGTGCATCTGGAGGCCAACGATACGTCCGTTGCGTTGAAGCGATTGACCGAGGGCTTGGGACAGCGTGTTAACGCTTAGCCTGCCAACAACTTAGGCAGGTGCTGATAGTCAAGCTGACCGATCAGCGCTTGTGCGAGCGCAGATACATCGCTACTCGCCTATAGTGCCCAAAAACAAAACCCCCACAGGCCAGCGGTGCCGGTGGGGATTGGTTCTCAAACTGCATCTACGATTTGGGACTCCTGCCCGCTGTCTGCCTAAGGTGCCCTTGTCGGCAGGGATGGTAGCAGGGGTAAGCTGTTTGGCGTAAATGGAATTTTACTTCTGCCCCTGGCTAGCGCCGGGGGCTTTGTTCTGATCTACCTTCGGTCGGAAGAGAGGATGTAGGCAACCCGGCTAGTTGCGCGCGCAGGCAACTACTCACCCCACAAGCATCTAGCAGGTTAAGGCCATTGAGCACTCAGTTTGATCGATAGTCACCTCAACTACCGCCCAGCAGTGTCATTTGAATGAGAACAATTACAAAAGGGCGAGTGAGATCCGAAAGCCACACAACAGCTACACCTGCTTCTGCGTCAATGCGACGGTGAATGGCTTTCATCCAGCATATGTGGAGAAAAACTTGATGCTTTGCTCAATATCTTTGGCAGGGAGCGCTATATGAGTAAGCCCAATATCAAACATCACAACTTATACATCTAATTACGCAATAATCTTGTTTTACTACCTAATCAAGCTGGTAAGAACGCCGTCATCAACATAGCAACAGTAAAGATAGCGGAACCAGAAATGCTAAGTGTTCGCGGCCAGTTGTAGCGGATCAACTCCTGAATGACCTCAGGCTGCTTGCCGCCCCGCTCCAGCCGAGCATGGCGCGGAATCTCCAGCGCTACCGTAACCCAAAGCCCCAACAGACCGCAGGCCGCGTTGGCCAAGGCTAATCCCAGAGGCACCGATTCGGGACGCAAAAAAATTAATGCTATGGGCACAAGAAAGCAGGAAAAACCTGGAATGATGACCGGCAGCGGTATGCGACTGGAATAAAACTTGTGGTATGTGACATATTCGTCTGGGCCAACCTTGGCAAAAAGAGGATAAACCACAAGCTGCGCCAGCCAGATAGTGCCGAGGTTGTAACAGATCAGCACCGTGTAAAACAGGAGAAAACCGTGGGAGAAATCCATTGCATTCGCTCTCTATAATGACAAACTTGATTGGTGATGTGACGTTGCTATCCCTGTCATTGCTCACTGAGCAATGCAGACAGATGAGGCGGCATTGAACGGGTATGGACAAGCTGGCCGGTTGCTATGTAGTTGAGTTCTTCAGGGGTTGAGCGGTGTCCCAACGCAGCATTGCGGTGGGGCTGTCGTCCAAACCTGGCAACTACCTCTCGATGGGCGCGTGCTTGGGAGGCAGAAAATGCCAGCAATTCGCGGTGGTCAGGAAGGGACTCTTGCACCAGATCATCCGCCAATTGAACGGCCAAATCTAGATTTTTGACCTCTTCAGAATGTCCTAGCGGCAGCAAGAAAAACGTTTTTTCCCAGGGTGTTTTTAGGGCAGCGTAGTGGCCGATATCGATGCCTGATAAAGCGAGTAGGCAGGCTTTTGAATCCTGGGCGTAGGCCTGGGCTGTGCCTTGATAGATCGTTCGAGACAACTGATCCAGAAGAATGATGAGCGCTAGGCGCGATCGCGGTTTCTCAGCCCATCTGTCAAGTTCACCTCGAATCGCCTGCTCTAGCAGCGGTAAAAAACGCTCGTTCTCGCTGGCGCTTATGGCACCCCGAAACCACCACTGCCACTGGCGAACGATGGCCGCCTGCCCCTGGTTAAGTTGGTCAGGAAACCAGAACTGAAGAACAGTATCAAAAGGTTGAATAGTCATGGCGTACATTCCTTTCTGCTGATCTGCCAACGGTGTATTTTGCCTAAATTGGGGTTATCTACCTCAGTGCTATACTCCATGCCTACTTTTTGCAGTACACGATTTGAGGCATTTTTTTCTGCCAGGGTATGGGCTATAACCGTTTGCACTTCGCTTTGCGCAAAAGCGTAATCAATCATTCCCTGGGCTGCCTCGGTCGCAAATCCGCGATTCCAATACTCGGGGGCAATTTCGTACCCAATTTCCACCGTCCCTAATTGGCTGGGAGGGCCTTTAAATCCCCCATTGCCGACCAGTATTCTACCGGCTGGCCAGATAAAGAAATATCCGCGCCAGTGAGGCAACCCTAAGCTGGAGTCGGCAGGCTTGTTTTCACTAAGAGAGAAGGCATGCGGAAAATGTGGCCAATCCGTAGGTAGGGCGGTCTGTAGGAGAGTTGCGAGCTCATCCCTATTGCGCCAAAAAAGTTCTATGTGAATCTGCTTGACGGCATGTAGCTGGAGGTTTTTAGTTTCAATCATTGGCTTATTTGCTTAGAACCTTAGATTGCTGTGCCAATCTGGATAAATGTGAGTCGCGCTGATCTAACAACAGCAGCAGTTTCTGAGAATAATCTTCAGAAAAAGCACGCTGAACAGAAGGATGTGACTGTAGAATTTGTCTCCAATCATTCACCTTTGGAGCCTTTGCTAGGCCAAAGTCAGCAATCTCATCAAGGGCGTCGAAGTAGTAAAACATGGGTGCAAAGGCGGCATCTACCAGTGAGAAACTCTTACCCCCAAAATAAGGTGTATTCAGGCTTCTCTCGATCCATGTCAGCTTACCCATTAGCTCTTGGTGCTTTTGCTCAAAAACCTTTTCTGTATGTGCATTTAAGAAGTCATACATGACTACAAGGGTACTGGAGGCGAATTCAATCCAGGCGCGGTGCTTTGCTTTTTCGAGAGAATCTTGGGGATGCAGTGAGCCTGGTGTAACTTCGTCTAAGTACTCGCAAATAACAGACGATTCAAACAGCACTTCAGATCCCAATTTCAGCACAGGAACTTTCCCCAAGGGAGAAATTTCAAGAAACCAATCGGGCTTGTTGGCCAAATCGATATGGGTTAACTGATAGGGAATCTCCTTCTCAAGCAGTAAAATGACCGCACGTTGTACAAAAGGACAGAAATAATGACTAACTAGCTCTAGCGGTAAATTATTCATGGTGGCTATAAAGCGAATCCCGCTCTGATAAACAACTGGACTATAATTGTGCTGACTAGAACTTCTTCAAAGTGAGAATTTCTAGTCAGATTTGACTTTTCAGAAAGATTTGAACAGCCAGTTTATGCTGATGCAGCTTGAGTATTGTCTGCCATAAAATAAATGGGCTGGCCCATCATTTTTCGAATCGACTCGGGCTGCATAGCTTCCAAGTACTGGGGCACAAACTCTGGTGGCATAAACTCAAATAGGATGCGATTTTCGGCCCAAAATTCAACTACGCTGAAGGGAACAACATCGCCTCGGATACGAGCAAGCACCCGCCATCCCTCGCGCTGCCCAATCTGCTCAATTTGCTTGGAGGTAGTAGGCACCGAAATAGCAGCATGGGAAGCCACAAACTGAGCTGGTGAAGTCTGACGAATTTTGGCCCCTTGGGTGTCAGGTCCCGGAACCCAGATATCCCCTTGCTTGAACACCACAATGTGGGTACCAAAGTTGTTAAAGGGCATGACTAGAAAACTATCGGGAACCAGAAACTTATAGACCTCGCCTTTCCAGATATCGGCTAAGGCACTAGCAACCCGCAGGGGCTCTTGAGCATCAATTGAAATGTGGTGAATCACGGTGGTTACTCTTCTAGTTAGGGGATGTTAGTGGCTAGGGGATGGCTTAAAACTGTCTTTCTTAGGGCAGGATGGCACATTAACCTCTACCCCGCGATCGCCTAAACCACAACGATGTTTGCATTACTCAGATCGGGTGCACCGCTCAGCGTGGCTAGCAGCACTTGGGCTTGGCAGCCATTACCCTCGGGGTTAAAGAATAATTCTCCCGATAGAGGGTTATAAATAAAGCGGTCTTTGCAGTCGGTAGCGGCTATGCCCAAGCTAAATTGATCTGGGGAAATGGGGGCACCAGCTTTTAATTCGCAATTAAAACCTGCTGCTCGAATTAAGATGCGATCGCTTTGGGTAGCAAAATCAGTGATGATGTCGCCCCCTTGATGCAAATTGTTAAAGCGGAATGAATCATGCCCCTCGCCACCGGTTAACGTGTCGATTCCTTTACCGCTAATTAGGATGTCGTTGCCGTCTTCTCCAAGCAAAATATCATCGCCATCATTGCCACTGAGCCAATCGTGACCTATCCCTCCGCGAAGCAGGTCATCTCCACTTAAGCCTCGGATGCGATCGTTGCCGCCCTGGCCATCAATGATGCCGTCGGAGTCTTCAAACCCGTCGAATTTATTGTTTAGATCGCCTAGAAAGATTGTGTCAGTGTCGAAGGCAACCTGAATATCTTCGTCAACAACCTGTAAAACCGACTCCTGCTGAAATTGTTGCTTGTAGGCCTGGATAATTTGATCGATCGCTGCTTCATTTTCTACGGTATCTTCAAAGATGAGCGAGACAACTTTGCTAGGCTCTTTAACCAGAGTATTTGTGCTGTCGAGAAACTGTCCATCAGCATCATAAACTGTGAGACCATCGGGAAATCGCGGGGTAATCTCCTGATCTAAGAACTGCTGAAAGGCTGCCTCTGAGACTTCGCCACCCCCGGCAATGTTGCGGCCAAAGTACAGATCTTGTTGAATCAGCTCTGGAATCGGATCGTTGTCGATCAGATCTTCCGATTGGCCGAAGCCTACTTTAACGGCTTCGTTGACGATCTCTAAAACCGATTCTTGCTGGAACTGCTGCTTGTAGGCAGCAATAAGCTGATCAATGCTCTGCTCATTTTCTACCGTATCTTCAAAGATAAGCGAGACCACTTGGCTGGGTTCTTGTATTAAAATCCCGGCGCTATCTAAGAACTGCCCATCGGCAGCGTAGACCGTTAGCCCATTCGGGAATCGTGGGGTAATTTCGGCATCAATAAACGCCTGAAATTCGGCCTCTGAGACTTTTCCACTTCCAGCAATATTGCGCCCAAAGTACAGATCTTGTTGAATCACCTCTGGAATCGGGTCATTCTCAATCAGGTCGTCTGCTTCATTAAACCCGACCTTGATATGATCGGCATTGACGACTTCTAAAATTGATTCCTGCTGAAATTGCTGCTTGTAGGCTTCGATAATTTGATCGATTTCTGCCTGGTTCTCTAGGGTATTCTCAAAGATGAGGGTAACCACCTGGCTGGGTTCTTGAATTAGGCTATCGGTGCTGTCTAGGAGCTGCCCATTGGCATCATAGACCGTCAGCCCGTCGGGGAATCGCGGGGTAATTTCGGCATTAATAAACGCCTGAAAATCGGCCTCTGACACTTTACCGCCACCAGCGATATTGCGACCGAAGTATAAATCCTGCTGAACAAGTTCAGGACTGACATCATTAGCTTCTACGGCCAGCACAACTGATTGGGTGTGCATTTCTGCATAGATGGTGGGGGCCATCGGGGTCTCCTTTTGTCTGTATTCAAAATTCATCTTCTGTTAGGAGGTTCATGCTGGGAGCTATGCCCCCGGCATGAACCAAGGTGGCTTAAACCACAACAATGTCGGCGTTGCTAATTGTCGGCGCACCGCTTAGGGTGGCCAGTAGCACCTGGGTATGGCTGCCGGTGCCATCGCGGTCAAAGAACAGCTCGCCGGAGGTGTTGTTGTAGATGAACCGATCGCTGCCATCGGCGGCGGCGGCACCCAACACAAACTGATTGGCTGAAATTGCCGCACCGGCATTTAGCCCACCGCCAAAGCCCGCCGCCCGAATCAGAATCTGATCGTCAGCAACGACAAAGTCAGTAATGGTGTCGCCCGCCTGATCTAAGTGGTCAAAGCGGAAGGAGTCGCTGCCCTCGTTCCCCGTCAGGGTATCTGCCCCCTTGCCACCGATCAGGGTATCGTCGCCCCATCCACCGAGCAGAGTGTCGCTGTTGACGCTGCCGACGAGGTGATCGTGGCCTGCGCCCCCGTCGATGGTGAGCTGCATGCGGTCTAAACCGAGGTGGTCGGCTTTGATTTGATCGTTGCCGTCACCGCCGAATACCAGCAGGCGATCGCTGGCATCGGCCCGAAAGATCGAAACGTCGGCGGTTAGCCCAGAGACCAATACATCGTGACCTGAGTTGGCGATGCGAATGACATCGTTACGGTCTGAACCCGCGACGGTAATGGTGTCGATTTCGCCATCGCCCCCAGCAGTGCCCGCAATGCCCAAATTTAGGTTGATTTGCTCAATATCGGTGCCGGTCAGGTCATTGATATTGATGGTATCGGCTCCCCCAAAGGCTCGGAAGTCTACCTGCTCCAAGTTGATGGTATCCATCACCACGGCACCGACATTGCGCAGGAAGGTGAATCGCTCGCCGTTGGCTAGCATGTCGATGGTTTCATTGGCACCGGAGCCGTTGAAGAGCATCGTGTCATAACCCGTGCCGCCATCGATGGTGTCGTTTCCCTCTCCAGGGTTCCAGAGAAACGCATCGTTACCAGCGCCCAGAAAAGCTTTGTCGTCGCCGCGCTTGCCATCGACGAAGTCGTTGCCGTCGCCGCCCAGCAGCGTATCGTCTTCAGCGCCGCCAATCAGCAGATCATCCCCTTTGCCACCATCTAGCAGAAGCTGCATCGATCCGGCGGAGAGATTGGTGGCATCAATGGTATCGTCACCAGCCAGGCCATTGACGACCAGCGGATCGCTCCCCAGATCGGCCCCCAAGATTTTGACCTCCGCCCCTAATCCTGAAACCGTAACGCTGCCTGGAACCCCGCTGATATTCAAAACATCATCTCGATTAGAGGCGTTGAGGGTAATGAGATCGGGTGCGCCATCCCCGGCGGTCGAGCCCAGGGCAGCCAGGTTAACTTCGACGGTCTGCAACCCGGCCCCGGTCAGGTCATCAATGGTGACCTCATCTAACCCCGACAGCGGGTTGATGACGAGGCGATCGCGATCGCCATCGCCGCCCGTAATGTCAACCTGAGCGGCTAGGCCTTTGACAGTGGTTTTACCAGCAACCCCGCTGACCTTGACGGCATCGCCATTACCTGAGCCATTGAGAATAACGGTATCGGTGGCCCCATCCCCGGCAGTTGAGCCAGCGGCGGCCAGATTGAGGTTGATCTGCTTGACGTCAGTGCCCGTCAGGTCGTTGATGGTAATGGTATCGGCTCCACCCAGGGCGTTGAAGTCCACCTGCTCCAGGTCGTTCGTATCCATCACCACGTTGGCTATGTCACGGAAAAAGCGCAGCCGCTCGCCCACGGCAGACATGTCAATCTGCTCATCAACATTGGCCCCGTTGAAGAGCATAGTGTCGTAGCCGTTGCCGCCTTCGATGGTGTCATTGTCTTCGCCGGGGTTCCAACCAAAGAGGTCGTCACCATCGCCTAAGAAGGCTAGGTCGTCGCCATCGCCGCCGAAAACCGAATCATCACCGGCACCAGCTACCAGCGTATCGTTGCCGCCGAGGCTGGCGATCAGGTCGTCACCATCCAATCCAAAAACTGTGTCGGCCTCATCGGTGCCGAGCAGATCGCCCAGGCCAGAGGTGCCAAAGTCGCTGTCGTTGCTACCCGTAATAAGTACCATGATCAAATTTCCCTGTTGTATGAATGAAAAGCCATCAATGTTGGGTGCGCATGCAGAAAATGGGGGATTCTCCGAACTCTAAATACGCTCTCAACGGAGTTACTTTTTTAAGCAGTTTTTGCTGCTTCCATCTGTTTCGCAAAGGCTCTACCTACTGCTCGATAGGTTTCAATCTGCGCTGGGGTTGCAGCCTTGCAATTTGCGGTATCCCCATATATCGGGTCTATATCTCGATGCCAACCGGCAAATTCAAGCATGATGCCGTCTGGATCTTTAAAATAGATAGAGCTAATCCAGGTATGTTCATTGATCTCCTCCGATGTCTGCATCGGCGAGTTGTCATGGTGCATGACCGGGCTAACCTCAACACCCTTTTCAATCAGCTTTTGCCGATATTCTTCGATTTTTTTCACAGGAATATTGAAGGCAAAATGATTCATCGAACCGTGGGATGAGGTTACGGAAATAGGATCGTTCAAAGCAGTTTCTAAGCTGAGGTTTCCGCGAGGATTTGAAATCCCAGCTTGTCGTTCAGCGGCTTCGGTGAACCAAAAAAATGCCAGGTATTCGTTTTCGCCTATGTCAAAGAAAAAGTGCTGTCCCATACCTGCCGGGAGGTCAAAAGCTATGGCAAGCTTCATACCCAGCACCTGGGTGTAAAAATCGACCGTGCGCTGCATGTCTCTGCATACCAGCGCGACATGGTTCAGACCCATAATTTTGAATTCAGAGTTTGTGTTCTTCATCGGATAGTTCTCCGGAATAGTTGTTGCCCCACAGTGCTGGTTGGGGATTCTGGTACCAAGTTTTTTGAAATACTCGTTCTGAACTTACGCGGTAAGGTTGGAGATCAGCAGTGCCCCCAGCCAGGAGGTGGGGACGCTGCTTAGGCCATGGGTCATCTACAGAACCACAACTTAGTAAGTGAAGACGAGTCCTAGATTTCCTCGCTGCAGTCCATAAAAATTGACGGTGCTTTTTTCAAGGTTTTCCTGCCGCAGCCGATCAAAATCGACCACGTTGGACTTATCTAGGTTTTCGCGACGGATGCGATCGAAATCAACCGCACTTTTCTCGAGGTTTTCCCGGCGCAGCTGATCAAAGTTAACCGCGTTAGATTTGTTCAGGTTCTCGCGACGAATGCGGTCGAAATCAACGGCACTTTTCTCGAGGTTTTCGCGGCGCAGCTGATCGAAGTCAACCGCATAGGCAATGGGAACAATCGCGATCGCAGCAGCAGAGGCAGCGAGTATAGACAGTGCAAAACGTTTCATAAATTTGGCTCCTTGGGGGCTAAATAAGTCAGTTCAGGTGTAGCTATCGAACTGAGTCATCTATCAGGTTGGTTCTACCCTAAAGGTCGAGGCGTTACTAAACCGTTCCAAAGCGTTCCAGCAGCGTTCTATCAGTTGAACTAGGGGTAAATGTATTGGCAAAAGGGCGTTTCGCCGTCACCAGTTCAATCCAGACAGTTCAGTCGGAATGTTGCAAAATCTAAATGTCCCCACATTGGAACGTTTTCAGAAGCTCCTAATTACCAAGCCATGGAGCGATGGGTATAGCTGTGGAGCTAGCCTATTGCAGCAGGGTTTGGTAAATCCGTTGAGTGTCGGCGCTGGGGTCAAGGCCCAACTCATCCTGCAAGACCTGCATGCACTGGTGGTAAATCTGAATGGCCGTGGCGCGATCGCCATTCTGCCGGTGAAGCTGCATCAGCGCTTGGTAGGTCGATTCGCGCAGGGGGTCGGTTTGCAGCAACAACTGGCCATAGCGAATAGCCTGGGGGTACTGCTGCTGCTGCTGAAGCAAATCAAGCAGCCGAGCTAGTGCCTCCAGATAGCGCTGGTGGAGGCGTTCTCGGGCCTGTGTTAGCCATTCGTAGTCTAGCTGGGGCAGCAGGGCACCGGTATAGTGGGCGATCGCCGCTTCCAGGTCATGCTGCTGATTAGATCGGGCTTCGGTCGGAGCAGTCTCGGCGCGGTCTAGGGCGGCTTCAAAGGCAGCCACATCAAGGCTAAAGCTAGATTCTGGTCTCCACTGCACCACCTGAGCCTCAATGTGCAAAAACGAGTCTGGCTCAGGCAGTGCCTGCCGCAGGTTGTAAAGATTCTTGCGCAGGGCCGTGCGGGCCTGGGCCTCACCTAGATCTGGGTAAAGGTAGTAGGTCATCTGCTGGCGGCTGTGGGGGCCTTGAGGATGAAGCACCAGATAGGCCAGCAGGGCCTGCGATCGCTCATTAGTGACAGCCACAGCCTCACCTTCGTAGCGCAGGCTAAAGCTATTTAAGAGCTGTATTTGTAGACTGGGCACCGGGAAATCGAGGTCTGAGGCGATTCCACTCACCTCTGGCGGCTCTGGGGTCAAGGCTGCGCCGATAATTGAGGACTCAGCGACAGGCCCTCTCCAGCCCAGAGTGGGATCGTAGCCGGTGAGGTGGCTGGGAAAGTTGACGGCAGTTTCCCAGGGCGAATCGCCCCCAGCGGGTTGGGCTGGTGCAGGGAGCGAGGCGTGATCGACGGCCCCTAATTCTTTGAGAACCGCCAGCTGACCGGTAGTAAGCCCTTGCACTCCGGCAATGGTCATACCTTCGTAGGGGCGCTCGGGCTGGAGCGATTGCACCTCCTCACCCGTGGCGCAGTGCCAGAGCTTAATCGTACCGTCGTTGCTGCTGCTGGCCAGAGTTTGACCGTCAGCACTGAAGGCGATGGACTGCACCTGGTTGGTATGGCCATTCAGGGTGCGGAGCAACGTGCCGGTTTCGATGTGCCAGAGTTTGATTGTAGAGTCGCCGCTGGCGCTGGCCAAAATCGGCTCTACCGGGCTAAAGGTAACTGATTGAACCTGGCTGCGGTGGCCCCTAAAGATCTGCAACAGTTCGCCGCTGTCGCTATCCCAAAGGCGAATGGTCTGGTCGGCACTGCCGCTGGCCAACCACTGGCCGTTGGGGTGCCAGGCGACGCTAAGCAACCACTTGTCGTGGCCCTGCAACAGTCGAATCTGCTGACCAGTCTCGGTATCCCACAGCCTCAGGGTTTCATCATCCCCGGCACTGGCTAATAGGGGCTGCACTGGGTTCCAGGCCACTGAGCGAATCGTGTTGGTGTGACCCGAAATCACCCGCAGGCATTGACCGGTCTTCACCTGCCACAGACGAATGGTGCCGTCGGCACTGCCGCTGGCCAGCCGTTGGCTGGTAGGCTCCCAGGCCAGAGACCGCACAGAGTCGGTGTGCCCCCGCAGGATTTGGCTAATTCTTTCTCTCTGGGGCTGGGCGATTGCACTCACATCCCACAGGCGAATGGTTTTATCGGTGCTGCTGCTGGCCAAGGTGCGGCCATCGGGGCTGAACCGGGTAGCGCGCACCCAGAGACGGTGGCCCACCAGCGTGGCCAGAGTTTCCCCGGTTTGCCGGTGCCAAAGGCGCACCAAGCCGTCTAGGCTGCCGCTTACCAGCCAGGGCTGATGGGGGTGAAAGGCCACCGAAAAGATCTGGTTGGTAAAGCCGCGCAGAGTCTTAAGGCACTGGCCGGTCTGCACGTCCCAAAATTTGAGGGTTTGGTCGTCTCCCCCGCTGGCCAACTGCTGATGGTTAAAGGCCAAGGCCCATACCCAGTCGTGGTGGTCTTGCAGGGTGCGCAGACAGGTGCCCGAAGGTATCTGCCAAAGTTTGATCGTCTGACCAGCGCTGCTGCTGGCCAACAGATCACCATCAGCGTTGAAATCCACGGCGAGAACAGGGTGAGAATGACCCGTTAAAATCTGGTAGCAGGTGTGGGTGGCCACATCCCATAGCCGAATTGTTGTATCTGAGCTGCCGCTCGCTAAGGTTTTACCGTCAGGGTGCCAGGCCAGGGTCCAAACGCGATCGCTATGGCCCTCCAGGGTAGCTAGACAGGCTGCCGTCGCCGAGTCCCACAGCTTGATAGTGCGATCAGAACTGCCGCTGGCCAGATAGCTGCCGTCGGGGCTAAACGCCACCGCCCGTACCGGCGACCGATGCCCAGGTAGGGTTTGCAAAACCTGGCCAGCGTGGGTATCCCAAAACTTAATCGTGCCATCGTGGCTACCGCTGGCCAGCCATCCCTGGGGGTGAAACGCGATCGCCTGCACATAGTTGGTGTGGCCCGAGAGCGTTTGCATCAGCTGGCCGGTAGCGACATCCCAGAGGTGAATCATGGCATCGTCGCCGCCGCTGGCCAGGTAATGTCCGTCGGGGCTAAACGCCATCGCCTTGACCCAGTCGGTGTGCCCCGATATGGTCAAGAGCAGTTGATCATCAGTCAGTCGCCACACCCGCAGATCCCCACTGCTGTCCCCGGCGGCCAGCAGCGTGCGGTCTGGGCTATAGGCAATCGATAGAATGCTGCTAAAGGTCTGGCTAAAGACGGCATCGATGAACTGGCTCTGGGTAAAATTGACCCGGTGCAGCGTGACGTGGGGTAAATACGCGTGGCGCAGGCTGAGGTAAGAAAAATCGTAGCCAGTCAGGTCAACGCCGAGATGGCTGCAGAGATTGATTAGATTGCCGCCCCCATAACCCGGCATCTGAGCTTCGCAGCGGCGCAAAACCGTTAACAACAGCAGGATTTGCTGCTCCTGGGCCGCTTCAGCGCTAAAGGCTTGGCTAAACTGACGGGCGATCGGCTGCAAGATTAGTCGCAGCTGACTGTCGCGGAGATAGTCATTGACTGTGGTTTTGATCAGGGCGTGACGCAAAAACAGCACCAGATCGGCACTGGCCAATTCGTGGGTAATCTGCTCAATCAGCCGATCGCTCACGTATTCCATCACCACGGGCTGCTGGCTGTAGCGCCCCGCCTGGGTCTCAATCAGGCTTCTCCCCCGCAGCGACTCTAGCGCCTCTAGGAGCTGAGGCCGAGAAACCGCAGGCTGAATATCGGCGACCAGCTCAGAAATTGAGGTCCAATCGCGGTTGATGGCGAGCCAGTACATGACCGTGCGCTCTAGCTCAGCCAGCCGCCGAAATTGCTGATCGAGAAGCCGCTGCAGACCGTTAAAAATGACGGTGTCTTCGGCCAGAAACCCCGCTATTTCTCCATCGAATAGACTCTGTATGGAGTTGGCGACAATTTTTAAGGCCAGGGGGCTGTTGCCGTAGCGATTGGCCAGCAGGCGCTTTTCTTCGGTTGAGCCGGCCAACCCTTTAGCCTCGCTCAGAGCCATAGCTGCCTCTGGAGAACCCGCCAGCAGCTGCGATCGCACCGGCAAGCCACTGCCTTCCAACGTGCCCACCACAGCGGGCTTCTCTCGACTAGTCAGCACCACACAGCTCTGGTGGCGCGTTTCTGCCACGAGCTGTAGCAGGTCGCCATAGTCTTCATAACCATCGCAAAAATAGCCAGCCCGCTCCCCTTCGTGTAAAAGGGTTTCCATGTTGTCGAGCATCAGCAGACATCGGCTCTGCCGCAGCCAATAGAGCAGCTGTTTTAGCGTGCCACGGGTGTCGCGCTGGCCAGAGACAAACCCCACCAGATCTTCGAGCAGCTCATCAAGAGTTGGAGCATGACGCAGCGATCGCCAGATAATCCGCTCAAACGCACAGCTTTGAGATTCGACTAAGGTTTCTATTAGCTTGGCCGTTAAGCTAGTTTTGCCCATGCCGCCCATCCCCAGCACCGCCACCAGGCGACAGCTATCGTCAACCACCCACTGCGAAAGGGTAGTAATCTCTGTCTCGCGCCCAAAGAAAACCGAGACATCTGGAGCCTCGCCCCAGTCAATAAGAGGGATCAGGTGAGCGTTTTCCAAAATGGTGGCCTTGCGATTCAGTTAAAACTGCTAAATCAGTAGCCTAATTCTGTCATTGCCTTGTAGATAGCCGATATCCACCTGCTTGAAACTATGGGGTGTGCATATCAGCAGGAAAAACCTCGCTACGAGTTATGTTGATTTCCAGTGTATAGAGGGGGAAAAAGGAAGGGTGTATTCTGATGGATAAAGCAAAATAACCAATGAAGGAATACACCATAAATGACGATAATCTTATTGCATTGTCCGCGAGCGAGACAATCGAAACGTTCAGCGACAAACCTCAGCGAGTTGCCAGGTTTTGTTCTAGCGGCTGATGTGGGCATAGATATCTCGGTTTAACTCTAGCCGCGATCGCAAAGATTATCTTTACAAACCTCATCAACCCGGAACCATTTCGGTCTGGTGGAAGGAAAGCTAAGGCTCCGGCACTTGGGAGAAATTCCGACCAAGCTGCTTAGTTGCCCTGCGCCGCAACCATGCCGCAGCTGCATCTCCTGCGAAAACCCTCTCTACACAAAGCATCCAAGTCAATCAAGCGATTTGGCTGCGACTTGGTCGGCAGAACGGCGACATCAGGCTTTGAGACAACTGGCACAAGCCAGCACGTTAAACTAAGCCGCTGTCGTCTCAACGGCTCGTCTTCAGAACCAGACGTGAGAGTTTCCCTTCATCTAGCTCCTCAACAATGCAATGCCTTGACAAGGCAGACCTCCTCAAATCGCTTAGCTCGACTTTATCCAATCAAGGGGCATGGCAGAGTAACTCGGTCCAGGTATCGAAGATAGAGCGAGGGACTTTAACGTAGTCAGCGTCATCTCGTGATGTCTGAAAAAGTCGGGAAGCCCACAAATAGCGGCGGACAAAGGCCAAGGCATCGGCAAAGGTCGGGCGTTGCTTCGTGTACCAAGCGGTTTGAGATAGGGGGAATGCAAATTGTGGGTGCAGACGCTGAGTAAGGATCACGACGAGGGAGAAGAGTGCGAGTAGGGCAGGTGTGGTGCGTAGGATAGCTAAGTCAGCCCACTGTCGCTGGGTTTCGACACCTAGATGAGCCCGAACTTTCTAGCAAGTGACTTCGACTTGCCAGCGTTGCCGAAACCACTGCAAGATTTGAGCGGGGGTCTCCTCCAGATGCGTAGAGAGAAAGGCCTGAGGCTCTAACTTGCCCAGGGGGTCACGCACCAAAACCCATCGAATGGGGACAGGGGGCAGTCCGGTGTGACACCACACTGCGGTTTGGGAGACCCACCCTAAGGTGTCGGTTTGATGACCATACCAGCCCTCCAGGGTGAGGGACTGCCAGCGGGTTGTGGAATCCTCCAACCGGGTTTTTAGGGTAGGTAAGCGTTGCCCGACTTTGCGAGGCCGGCCCATGGTGTGGGAACTCCGGGGCGGAGCGGGTTCATAAAGGGCGGCATCTAAGCGCAGTCGAGTGATGACGTGAACCGGATTGGGCCGATGGCTCACGGACCACAAAAAGTCTAGAGCGGCGAAGCTGCTGTCGGCCACCACCACAATGAACCGATTTCCCAACCAGCGCCGGACTTGAACCAGCATCTGCCTGGCCCAATCGGTCAAGGCTTTGTGCCGACGCCCGTGCTGATGGTTATAGCGTTCCGAAGGCGCAAGCACGGTCAAAAAGGGTAAGGCCCAGACTCGCTGTGCCCAGGGAATGGGCACCAACAGCATCAAGCTGAGCCAACGCAGTCCACTGGTCTTGACGAAATGCTCCTCACTGGAGCGCACCGCATCTCGATAGATCCCCCGCGCTGCAATCCGCTTGCCCCACCGTCGTGCAATGGTGTCATCCAGACCCATCACAACGACTCCTTCAGCTGCAAAGGTGCTCACCAACAGGGACAACAACCGCCGACTCGCCTGCCGGGAAGACCAGACGGCTCGATTCAGCACCCGGTGATAGCGCTGAAATTGAGGCTCGTCAGCTAACCCCATCACTCGCAAAACCTGGCTCACCGTCCGTTTCCCAGGAGCCAACACCGCTCCCATCACCAGCGTTAGCGCTTGAGGCCACACCCGCTGTGAAAACAAGGGCGCAAACGCTATCATCATCGACATGTATTCCATTGCAGCAAGCTCCTCAGACCCTCATCTGAATTCTGCTTGCTGCTTTCCTGTTTGGATCAAAATGGATAAAGTCGAGCTAACATCCTCAACACGCCTTTGCCAATGAGAGTTTTTATTGACCACTCAAATGCTTAATCGATTAATCAGGTAAGCGGCCAGGCTTTCGGCAGCGAAAAGACTATTTGTTCTGGATGATCGATTAAGCAGGTAAGTGCTTGTCCTACTCAAAACTAAGGCTCCGGTTGGGCGATCAAGATAAGGTCCTGGTCAGATATCCATGGATTTAATAGTGGGCTACCCAACCCGGCCAATGCTTTAGGGTGTGCCCATTAAATAACCCCCAGTGCACAAGGCACCGGGGGCAGTTTCGTTATATGAAGTTAGCTATAAGTTGACTGTGTTAGAAGGAGCGGCGGCTGCCTTCCCTACAGTGCCTTAGACCCAAGGCCGTGGGCAAACTTCCTGGTCATATTCATCAGAACTTGGTTTGCACCCAAAGTCCCTCAATCTTCCGGTAAACTGTGACCCCCGTCACTTACAGAACTCAAAAGTCCCCAATAGCAAAGCCTGACATGGGTTCCGAACTAGGTGAGGGCTCTAAAATTGGCCTAGCGATTCGCATAGACAGTAGCTGTGCCTTAGCAATGATCAACGTTTCTTTCAACCTCTCCCCTACGCGGCAATGCCGGAGCTGTCGTTTCAACGCGCGCAGTCCTTACCTGGTTTGTGCGGTGCATCCAACTGGGCCAGAGCAGCAACGATGCCCCGACTTTGAGTCGTGCGCATCTGTTGCCCAGCGCCCTAGGGGCAGCTCACAGCAGGTCTCAGCCATAGAGCCTGAATGGCTGAGGTTCTGGGGCCCGTCAGAAGATGAATGGCTAGCCTTCTGGGAATCAGAGGATTTGGATGAGGGCGACTAAATTTCCAAGATTTCGACAGCAGCTTTAGATGAATCCTCTACAATCTACCCTCTCCTCCACCGGAACCGCCGATCAGTTGCATTAACCCATGGCACTTGCTAAGGACAGAGTACAGCCTAGGCGATCTCTACCAAACTTTTAGTTAAGTGGTTAATCAGTTAATCGATTGAGCGATTAGTCAATCAACTCTAGAATGAGTGACATCGCTCAGATCAGATTGACCTACCCTCTACTGTTGGCTGTACGCGCTACAGCGAGTTCCCTAGCACCTCAGCCCTATTCTCAAAATCAATTGACCGATTAACTACTGATCCGCTTAATCAGTTAACTGATTAAGCGTTTATTCAGCCCATCGATAAAGCGATAAGATTTGACTGGCTAGTCAAGCGATTAAACAATTAGCTGATTAGCTGGCCAACTGATTAATCGAATAAGCATATGATTATTACCGTTGCCGGATTCAAAGGCGGGGTTGGCAAAACCACCACTGCCGTGCACCTGGCCTGCTACTTTGCCAAAAAGTCTGACAAGACGTTGCTGGTAGATGGCGACCCCAACCGCTCATCCCTTTCTTGGTCAAAGCGGGGAACACTTCCTTTTCAGGTATGCGGCCTGATGTCGGCGGCAAAAGCTTCTAGAGGCAAAGAGCACGTCATTGTCGATACCGAGGCTCACCCCGACGAAGACGAGCTACAGGCATTGGCCGAGGGGTGCGATCTGCTGGTGCTGCCTTCCACCCCCGATGCCTTGGCCCTAGAGGCCTTGCTAGCCACCGTCGATAACCTACAAAACCTGACCTCTTACGGGGTGGTGCTCACGATGGTTGACAGTCGCAAAAAGGGCACCGCTACCCAGGCCAAAGAAACGTTTAACCGATTAAGCATCCCAGTGTTTAATCAAATGATTAGGCGCTTAACCGCTTATGAGAAAGCGGCCCTAGTCGGGGTGCCTGTATATGAGACGGGCGATCGCTTTGGCCGCATCGCTTGGGGAGAGTACGAATCACTAGCGAAGGAGATTGAAAGCCGTGCCTGATGCCGCAAACATGTTTGACCGATTGGCCCAGAAGCGAGAAAAGGGGAAAGCGGCTCCAATCCCGGAAAAGGAACCGAAGAAACAGCAGCGCAAAGCCACCGGCAAGCGCTCTGACCCTAACTACATTCAGGTGGGGGCCTACATTCCCATTGAGTTAAATAAGAGCGTGAAGCGGCTACTGGTGGATGATGATAAAGACTTCTCAGATTTGGTAGCCGAACTGTTAGAACAATGGGTGCAGAAAAATAATGCTTAATCAGTTAATCGATTGGCTGATTAATCGATTAATCGACATTTAGAGTGGTCGCCGTCTGGACATCATGAGATGTATGCCTGACCTCTAATTCAGCACATACCCTCGATAGCGACGACGTTTGAGGATATCCTGTATCAGCCGATGGCCTTCTTCAAGGTCGGCGCATAGGGTTTCACACTGGCCACCCTTGCCCGTTCGGCGTCCACCCCACCTGCGCAGCAGTACCCACTCACCAAATAGGTTCTGGCGTAGAGCGCACCAGTAATAGCGATCGCCCCGCTGCCAGAACAGCTCCTGCCATTGGTCTGGGTCATAGCTTAGCTGGGTCATAGCCTTTACCGTCCCGATCAACAAAAGCCCTATAGCTCGTTGCCGTCTTAGCCTGATAATAGGGTGCCTGCAAACGGAGGAAAAGTCCCTTGCCGCCAGACAATTCTCTATTCCCTGCCGATAATTATGACGTCTTTCTCAAAGACCTCAAAACACGCATCCGTCAAGCGCAGGTACAGGCAGCTCTCGCTGTTAATCAGGAGTTGATCATCCTGTACTGGCAGATGGGGCAGGAAATTCTCGCCCGTCAGCAGCAGGAAGGATGGGGGACAAAGGTCATTGACCGCCTCGCCAAGGACTTGAAGCGGGAGTTCCCCGAAATGAAGGGGTTTTCACCGCGCAACCTCAAATACATGCGGGCGTTTGCCGAAGCTTACCCAGACCAGACAATTGTGCAGGAGGTGCTTGCACAAATTCCCTGGTACCACAATCAAGCTCTATTAGATAAGTTAAAAGCCCCCGCTGAACGGCTCTGGTATGCCCAAGGCAGCCTTAAGAATGGCTGGAGTCGGAATATTCTCGTCATGCAGATAGAATCCAACCTATTCCAGCGTCAGGGCGGTGCTATTACCAATTTTGAGCGCACCCTACCGCCTGAACAGTCCGATCTCGCTCAACAACTGCTCAAAGACCCCTACAACTTCGACTTTCTCAATCTGACATCCGCAACCCAAGAGCGAGAGCTGGAAAAAGCCCTGGTTGAAAGAATCAGAGATTTTCTCTTGGAGTTGGGTGTTGGTTTCTCCTTCGTCGGCAGCCAGTATCGCCTGGAAGTCTCGGGCAACGAGTACTTCATAGACATGCTGTTCTACCACCTCAAGCTGCGGTGCTATGTGGTCATTGACTTGAAGGTGACAGAATTTCGGCCTGAGTACACCGGCAAAATGAACTTCTACGTCGCGGCGGTGGATGACCTGCTGCGCCACTCCGATGACCAGCCGACTATCGGCATTGTGCTGTGTAAATCAAAGGATAAGACGATTGCTGAATATGCCCTACGCAACGTCAACACCCCGATCGCTGTCACTACCCACAGCCTGCCAGATCAACTCAAGGCCAACCTACCCACTATCGAGCAGCTAGAAACAGAGCTAGATGCGGTGGTGACTGAACTGTCAGAGGGGAGTGAAGCGGTTGAACCGTGAACTAACCAAGCTGTCTTCCGCGTCGATTTCGGTCACCCCAAACGTGTTTTCAGATGAACGATTAAGGTACTTCAGCTCCTCAACTTAGGTCACCCTACCAGGCCTAATAATGAGCTGGTGAGAACTCCCAATAAATGACCTGACCTGACCTAAAGTGCCACCCATCTGGCCACGTCAGTTGGCTAACCCGCTCGAAATCGTGGCTCCGTTGAGATTACCAATGCTCAGCTGGCCATTGGCAACCGCTAATTGAACGCTGGCGAGTTCACTGGCAATGGTCTGCCCGACCGCATTTTCAGGGTCGCTGATGGAGATGGAGGCGATCGCAAGGCTGGTATTTTCAGCAGCCGTTAGCAGGGCCGGCACCGTGTTGATCGGCGCATCGTTAGCGCCTCGACGGCGGTGGTGATATCGGCTACGGCACTGGGGGCTGGTGGGTACCCTGCCTTGCCTGAAAACTGTGCACGACTTGCTCGCTGGCTCCTTTGGCCGTGCAGGTGGTCAGAGTAGAGGTGTCTGCGGGAACCTCGTCTACCTTGCCGATGGGCCAGGCCCTGTGGCTGCGATCGCACTCCCCAACCCGCTACGGCTGAGCCTTTTAGCGCTAGCACCTACTCAACGACCTGAACATCGGTCTAGCGGCAATAGACATACGCCGCGCAGATGCTTACGATCGGCAGTAGCGCCTCTAAAATTCACGCCCAATGCCCCCAACCCTGAATGAACCCCTTTCCATCGAAATTTTTGAACAAATCAAAAGCAAAGCAGGCGCTCCCTTTGACAACACCCATCGAGCTGTGCTGACACTGACTGGAGCGACCTACGTCCAAGGGTTTGTGGTTTTGAATAACGGGCAGTATGAGCCGATCGAACACGCTTGGATTGAATTGGGTGACGATATTATCGACCCGACGCTACCGCATATAAATAAAGCCCGGCAAGACATCTACTACTTTCCTGCCCAACGCCTCAGCATCAAGGCTTTAAAAGCCTCTGTTGAAGAGGCCCGGGAAGATTACCCAGACGATCCTCCACTGCCGATTTATGGTGCTCCGCCCTACGAGTATTACGGTGACGTGATGCTAGGGGGAAAAGACTACGTGAATGCTTATCAAGCAGCCGAATTAAAGAGCAAAGAACTCAAGGCAGCTAGAGCAGAACGCAAACAAAAACCCTGACGTAACCATATTTATAGCCCACCTTAGACACCATGCCAGGGCGGCATTGGGCTTTCCTATCAGAATCGCGTGACCCTGACCAAATCGTAGCAATGTAGGCATAGCAGAGCCAGAGGCTCGATTGCATTCGCCCTGCTAAATCGGCGATAGTCAAGAAGGATTTAGGATCAAAAGTCTATCAACCCCGATCACTTGTGAGAGTCCCCAGCCGTTTCGAGTGATGCCATCTAGCGTGAGGTGACCCAGTGATGAAACAACTACCATCCCTGCTGCTGGTTTTGATCATGGTGCCCGTGGGCTTGGCCTGCACCCCAGTGGCCGACCGGCCCCAACCCCCCTCATCATCGGTGCTGAGCGACCCTGCTGATAACCCCACACTCCCGGCGATTGATCGATTTACCCTCGACGAACTGTTTGCTCAGGATGGGGGTGGCTGCGGCATGACGCTGTGGCACCGGGAGGATGGCCTGCGATCGCCGGAATATCTCTTCTTTAACGGGCTGGCTCAACCCTCAGCCGATGCTGTGGCCCTGATGAAACTCAATGGCGAATTTATCCGCTTTCGCCGCACCGCCGCATCGGGGAATGAGTTTTATGGCCAACAAACCTCGCAAACCTTTACCAGCCCAGATGACGCCATTAAGCTGCACGTTGATGTCACCCAGGGTGAACCGGGAGAAATTGAGTCGGTTTCGGTAACAGGCACCCTGCAACTTCAGCAAAACGGCGAAACGACAGAAATTCCGGTGCTAGGGGACGCGGGTTGTTGAAGGTTGGCCTTGACCTAGGGCTTCGACAGGGTGAGCAAAAAGGCCAGGTTTGCGATCGCCTTCAGAGCATGGGGCGCGTTGGCGGGCATCACAATAAATACCCCCGGCTCTAGGGCAATATCCTTGCCCTCTAGGGTCAACACCCCTTGGCCCTCGAGGCACTGAACAACGGCATTGCGGGTGGAGGTGTGTTCTGAAATTTCGGTGTCTGCCGCCAGGCAAAAGAGCGTGTATTGACAGACCTGGTCTTGCAACAGCACTTTGCTCAACGTGCCTGCTTTAGGATACTCAATGTGCTCTTGCAGATGCGTAAAAGTTGGCTGAAGCGAGAGAATTGTGGTTGTCATAGTGACCTTCAAGAAAGAACATTGGCCCTGGGGAGAATGATTCAGTTTTGCAGCGCGCAGGATGATGTAGCCCAGGTCGTCGCCGTACTCGGTAAACACCCGTCGCATCGCCAAAATGCGCTGCCGCATGGGCGGATGCACGAGCACATTCCAGCCCAGGCTGAGCAAGGTAGCCAGGCCTTCTTCTTGGATGATGCGCAGCGGGTTGAGCAGGGCTATGGGGCCAGTTTGGTGCTGCTGCACGGTTAGACCCGCCGCCTCAGAGGCCGCTTGCCAGCCCGCCTCGCTCAGGGGGGCGGTGTTGACGCGAATGGTGGTGGCCAGCTCGCGGTAAATGTCGTCAATGCGGGCACCTTGGGCCAGCATTTCATGGCTGAGAAACTGGCCGCCGGGTTTGAGGCGATCGCCCACCCCCTGCAAAATTTTGGCCTTGGCGGGGGCCGACTGCATCGACAAAATTGCCTCGCCCAGCACGTAGTCAAACTGCTCAGGAACTCGCTCTAGGTGAAAAATATCGCCTTCGCGGATGTCTACGCGATCGCCCAGGCCCGCTGCGGCTACATTGGCGCGGGCGCGAACCACACTCTCAGAATTTTTTTCGATCCCGACGACCTTGACGCCGTAGCGCTGGGCCAGGGCGATGGCGCTGTAGCCAAAGCTGGCGGCCAGTTCTAGCACCGTGTCACCGGGTTGAAAGTCAACCCAGGTGAACAGCGTTTCCGTGGCTCCCCGCCCGCCGGGGCGCAGGATCTTTTTGCCTGCTGCGGCTAGCACCTCATGGCCAGGAGCGGTTTTGAGATTGAGCGGTGGTGCCGTCATAGCGTTGACCAGAAGGGGATGTCTCCACTGTGGCAGAGTCGGCTTGGGCTGGTTATGAGGTAGCTCATAAACGCCCTAAAAGGTGGCGCTCATTTTCTCCAATTCTTCAAGATGCTTGTGTTACAGGGCTTAGGGGCGATCGCAGCTCGTCCAGCATGGAGCTAGAGAATCGGTATAGTTGAGTGAGGCCCGACGTTCTCTGAGTTACCTCACCCATGCCGGTCGATGCCCAGCAGCTACAGAAAATTGGCCTATTTAAAGACTTAGACCTGCCGCTGCTGGCGCAGCTTGCCACCCACAGCCGCCTCAAAACCTACGCCACCGATGAGACCGTCTTTCAAGAGGGTGATGCCCTGCCCGCCTGCCTCTACCTACTGGCAGCGGGTTCGCTGCGCTTGACTAAAGTCTCTGAGTCAGGCAAAGAGACGATCTTGCGGCTGCTGGGGGCCGATGAGGTGTTTGCGGCCCCGGCCCTGTTTGGCGATGGTCAGGCTCCGGCCACCGCCACCGCTATGGAGCCGATTGCGGTGCTGACCATCGAGCGAGACGCTTTGCTGAGGGGGTTTCAGGCAGCGCCAGAGCTAGCGCTACACCTGCTGGGCATCTTCAACCAGCGGCTTCAGCATCTGCACAACCGAGTGCATGGCCTGGTGTCAGAACGGGCGATCGTGCGGTTGATTCACTACCTGGAGTATTTTGCCGCTAGCGCCGGTACGGAGGCGGTGCCCGAGGGGCAACGGCTGCGATCGCACCTCACCCACTACCAAATCGCTCGCAGCATTGGCATCACCTACGAAGAATGTGTGCGCCTGTTCAAACAGCTCAAGGGCGCGGTGGCCTACCAGCGGGGCGGTAACATCACCATTCTTGACCCCGATCAACTTACGGCCATCGTGCAGCGCCAGGCCGACTAACCCGCCCTTGGCCAGACCCCTGGCATAGGAGACCGATGGCGACGGCGCAATGAACTCGCAGAATCTTGGTTGGGTTGGCTGCGATCGCGCCCCCAGCACCTTCTCGCCATCACGTCTCCTCCCGCCAGGAGCGCCTAGGCCATTTTCTAAATCGTTTCTCAAACCGGTGTACCAGTTGAATATCAGGCTGACAAGTTCAAAAAATCAAGCCGAAATATTGGCAATTGGTAATGAGTATAAAAACGCCCACAGGGCTATCTGGGAAATGCCATGAGACGGTTTTGCTATTTGGGCCTCGCTGTATTGACCGCCCTAGGGATCTGGGTCGCTCAAGGTGCGATCGGGTTGTTGCCAGCGCAGGCTATTGCTAACCCACCCGCTGAAATTCGGGGAGTCTGGCTGACCAATGTCGATAGTCAGGTGCTTTTTTCAGAGCAAGGGGTCAGAGACTCGCTACAACAGCTCGCCACCAACCGTTTTAACACCGTCTACCCAGCGGTGTGGAGCTGGGGCTATACCCTCTACCCCAGTCAGGTGGCGGAACGAGCGACGGGCTACAAACAGGGTCTCTATCCCGACTTAGAAAACCAGGGGCGCAATGAGGCTCTAGAAGCAGCCCAGGGCGATCGCGACCTGCTGCTCAACCTGGTGCAAACCGCCAAAGACCTCGGCCTCACCGTGATTCCCTGGTTTGAGTTTGGCTTCATGGCCCCGGCCAACTCACCCCTGGCGCTGCGCCACCCCGACTGGCTGACCCAAAAGCAGGGAGCCCTGCCCGCTGCGAGATTAGAGCAGGAGGGCAGACACCCCCGGGTGTGGCTCAACCCGTTTCACCCAGAGGTGCAGCAGTTCATGCTCGACCTGGTGGCCGAGCTGATGGCCAACTACGAGGTCGATGGGCTACAGCTCGACGATCACTTCAGCCTGCCGGTGGCCTACGGCTACGACCTCTACACCATCAACCTCTATCGCCAGGAGCACCGTGGCCAGGCCCCACCCGCCAACCCCTACGACGCCGAATGGACGCGCTGGCGGGCCGACAAAATCACCGCCTTGGTCGATCGCGTGTTTTGGACGGTCAAAGCGCGACGCCCCAGCGCGGTGCTATCGGTTTCACCCAACCCGGCCACCTTTGCCTATACCCACCACCTCCAAGACTGGCCCCGCTGGCGAGAAAAGGGGTACATCGAAGAGCTAGTCGTTCAGATTTACCGCGATAACCTGGCCAGCTTTCGCAACGCCCTCCGCGATCGCGCCCTGCAGCAGGCCCGTCGCCATATTCCCACCGGCATTGGCATTCTCAGCGGCTTGAAAGATCGCCCCGTGCCCATGGCGCTGATTCAGCAGCAGGTGCAGACAGCCCGAGGCATGGGCTTTGCTGGGGTCTCATTCTTCTTCTACGACACCCTGTGGACGGTGGCGGCGGGCGAAACCAGTAGCGATCGCACCCAGGCGATGCAGCGCCTGTTTGTCACCCCCCGGCAGCGCCCCAACGTTGCCCACAGCCCCCGGCCAGCCCCGGCTAGCAGCTAAACGGGGCGATCGCCAGGGCGGCATCCGTACTCTGCACCGATTGCCGAGAGCACCCACACCACGACCCATCTCCAGAATTATCACTACCCATCACCACGGCAACGCAGAATCGGGGTTAGGGCTGAGGGGTAGAGGCTTGCAAATAAACGCCAGGATGTAAATTTGGTCAGCCGCTGTGGAGGTAGTTTTCGTTTGGCTGGGTTCCTGCGAAACCTGACTCGCTTGGGGCAGGCTAGGGCGCATGACGGCTTCCTGCTGAAGCCGCAAAAACGCCTTTGACGCAATGGCCTGAGAAATTTCGGGGTTCCTATCCACTGGCTGTAGCGGTTTCTTCAAGGGTAGATTCACTGATTCAATAGGCCGTATCGACTGGAGTTGCGTCGTATTCAACGAGTTGACCTTAAGCGCTCGAGCGTCCACCTTCAGGGGTTGAGCCACCCCCGATTGAGCGAGGTTCCCTGGGGCTACGTTGGGTTGTGCCGTTTGGGCCAAGATGGGATAGGCCAGGTCAAGCGAGGTGACGGGGCTGGCGACCATCTTCATCATCACAGGGGGGCGATCGAGATGATCTAAGTAGCGCTTGCCCTTGGGAAAATCAGTGGGGTCAATGAAGATATCGGGTCTAGGACGCTTAGGGCCAATCACTACGGGCGTTTTTGGGGGGAAAGGGTTGGGGGGTGTCGGGGGTGTGGGCGTAGGTGGTTGAACCCGGCGCTTCACTGTAATGTTGCGGGCAAACACCACGGCACTGACATAGGCCGGACATTGACCAGCAGGGGGCGTATTGCCGTTAGAAAGCTGCCGCGAGCGATCCATAAACCGCCAAAAACGGGCTTTAAACAGGTCAGCATCCAGCCAGGTTCGCACGATCGCAGCCGAGCTAAATTCCAGCGAAATTGACTCAATATCTGAGGTTTGGAGGTCAGCGGCAAGGCGCGATCGCAACTCTGCAGGAGCTGCTTTAACCATCGCGTCTACCTCATCTCGGGTCAGATTAAAGGTTTGCCAAGAACCTGACGCCAACGCATTCATCGGCGAAAAACTGCTGGGATAAAATTCTACTCCATCCACATCGGTCAGAGCATTAATGTTGGGGTCAAATTTGCTGTTCCATTCTCCCCATGTTCTGTGGGGGTTTTTGGCTCCTAGGCGGCTGCGTATCTCTTGAGATTGCTCTACCTCTTGCTTAAATCCTTCATTCACCCAGCGGTTCTCTAAATCACGGAGCTGTTGCCGAAGCCGAGGTTCTTCTACTCTAGCCCAGTGCTCTTTGAGAGTGAGATCAGTTGTGGTTTCGCCAGTGATTTTGGCTGAGTTGTAATACTCCTGGAGCACAAACCACTGATCACGGAATTGATGATAGGCTTTCACCGCTGGGCTCTGCTCTGGCCAGCCATCGGCACCAGCAACACTTAAAAACTGCACAGCTCGCTGGTACTGAGCTTCTTCTTGGGCCGTGCGAGTAGACTGGGCCAATTCGGTGTCATGCCCACCTAAAACATCGCCATAAACATCCCAGAGATAGGAAGCTTCGACGGGCTGCCATGCCTGTCCATTGGGAATTAAGTTGACCAGTAGTGAAAATTCTTTTAGCCGAGACACATTGAAATTTTGCACAAAACTCAGGTCATCCTGGGTATATTGCAGCGGTGTGAGGGGAAAGCTGAGAAACGTATTGTCACCCCCAAAAACATGTTGGGCCTTTTGAGTAAGGGCCAATTGAGCGATCGCATCCATAGTTTTTCCTTAAGTAAAACGAGTTTAAGATCACGGGCCATAGTTAGGGCAGTGGGTTATCCAACAGGAGGAGAGGAAGTAAGATTTAAAGATTGAGATTTGAGCGAAATTAATCACTCAAATCTCAATCTCAATACCCAAAACCTGTCTACTCTCTCATCTCGTCACTCCCCACAAATTAGATCCACTTCTCGATGTTGGCCAATGGATTGGGCGACTTAGGCAGAATATGGCACTTAAAGCCAATTACCTGCATCCCTGGCACCTTCATGGTTTGGCCATCAAAGGAATAGCCGTGCTTGGAGGTAGTTTCGCCCAGGCTGGTGCTGCGTTTGTGGGAGCCACCCAGGTTAAAGGGGCCGAGGGAAAGAGCACCACCACCATTGGCCGACGACCGCTCGTACTCAGAGAGGTAGTCCGAGAAACCGCTGCTTTGGCCGAGGGAGAGTTCCAAATCCTTAATCACCACCATCGACGTGGGGTAAGCCGGAATCAACCCCTTGGCCGGGTTGCCGCCGTCGCTCACCATTTGCGATTTAGAATCGGGGTTGTTTTGATCAAAGCGCCAGGTTTTGCTGTTCAGGAAGGACGTTTTGAACCAGGGCCGAGTCACCATCACCTGGGCAATCTTGAACGACAGCCGGAAGCGAGTACTGTCAAATTTCACCTTCGATTCGTAGGAGGAGCTAGTATTGCTGCCGCCGCCGCCACCGCCCACGGTGAGGAAGCCAAGGCTGAAACCACCACCCGCCTTGGTGCTAGAGGATTGGGAGGCATACTTAGAGTTGCTATAGCGGTTGTAGCGGGCGGAGTTAAAGGTAAACTGCGTCCAACCCGAGGCTCGGGTAAAGTTACCCGGAACGACCGACGTGAAGTAAAAATCGCTGCCTGAGGCCAAACTGGTGAGCTTCGCCTTCAGCAAATCATCGCGATATTGATCCTTCAGCAGCGACATATCTCGCTGCATCACTTGATCGATAAAGGCGTTAATTTGCTCGTAGTCATTTTTGTAGCCGTTGGAAACCCAATCGGCCAGCGCTGCCCGCACCCGATTGCGTAGAATGTTGGCGTTCATCGCCCAGTAATGCACATCCTCAGGACGGCTAGCTGCTAGAGCAGCGATGCGGCGGCTATTATACTCCAGAGCAGCGGCTTCGTAGTTAGCCATTTTCTCTTGATAGAGTTTCACAATTGGGCCATCTTCGGTGATTTCCCGTTCGCGACCAAATAGGTCTGTCTCAGTGCGGGTTACGTTTAGAAGGCCTCGAAATTGTTCAATACGTTGCTTAATATCAGCAGGCAATTCTGACTGCATGACCTGACTCATCCGCAGGACATATTCGTAGCGTTCAGAGAGCGTACCCTCATTATTCATTACGCTCAGGCGGGTGAATTGCTGGTTGTTAAGCTTGGCCAAATCGGGGACAAAATCGACCATGCGGGCAAAACTTTCGGCCTGCATATAGAGCCGAGCAGTATCGGTTGCCCTCAATTGATCGAGAAGCTCTGGAGTGATTTCCGGAGTTTCAGTTTCAGTACCTAGATTTTTAATGGCAGTTTTATTGACAATGCCAGTTAGGCCCTGGCTAAGAAAGTCAAAATCATCGGCTTCAATGGGCATACCAGGTGTTGACCAGCTAAAGAAGTTGTCTTCCGAAGCAGGAACATTATTATCACCACTGGTTAGCACATCGTATAGGCTAGCCATAATTGAATTGGCTAAAGCACTCGGGGTTTCGAAGGACATAATCAGGTCTCCTAATTTTGAGGCACAGCTTTGGCAGCCTAACTCTTGTCAAATTTGTAATTCATCCTGGGCTTAAACATTCAGGAATTGAAGAGCAAAAATGCTGCCGATTGACTATGTTTCTAAGTATGGAACCCTGATATTTGTTTGCCATGACCCACGCGGGTACTTCTTACCGATGTCCTCCAAGATTCATCGGTGGGCAAATTAGGCAATTGTGTAGATACCTCGGCTGAGGCGTTAAACCATTGCCACCTTGCTGCGCCACATAGCTGTGGTCATCTGGGTTAAGACGCGGCACACTTAAGCACGACTTCGATCGCCGCACGTCAGCTCTTGGGATAGGGAAGGTGTTTGCGAATCCGGCTCAACTAACCCCAGCATGTTTCAATGCGGTTTAGGGCGGGGGAATAGGGTGGAAGGTAAACGACCTGAGAGCTTGCGGCCTCAATTAACTGAACAATCTGACGTTGCTGAATTGAGGAATAAATTTGCAAAAGCAACGGTTGCTGCATCGGCCCCCCAACCCCCCAATTTTGGGGGACTTTGAAGTCGTCTGGTTCCCCCCAGAATTGGGGGGCTAGGGGGGGCAATCATACGGCTGATCAGCAACGCCAAAAAACTGACCACGAATGCCTTCAATACTTGGCGATCATAGTTACGCGCCCTTGCTGTTGCAGCGATTTAGAGCGGCAACGGCAAGGGCGCAAAACAGCGAGGCTTATTGAGAATTCTCTCCTGCTGTTGAGAAAAAGTGTTGTTAGAATTCTGGATCATAAAGCGTGGTTAGAGGATGCCAGTCGTTCCCCTCACTCAGCTTGGTTAGTCAATTTAGATTTGTGCGCAGACGGCAAGGCTGTTGGATCTAGCGTCACAAGCCTCGGCTTTTAATATCTGCTCTGCTGACCTGCTCTCCTGCCTGTCAGAATGGGGTTATATAGGGAACGATAAGAGGGCAACCTCAACAGAACCAGTTTGGTTAGACCCCATGAAGTTCTTTGGTAAATGTCTGGAAGAAGAGTATCCCTGCGACTTGACACCTGCCCTTCAGGCGCAGGCAAGCTCAGGATATCCCCGTCCTCAGCTAAAGCGTTCTCAGTGGACTTCCCTGGATGGCACCTGGAAGTTTACCTACGATGACGAAGGGGCCTATGCACGACCCGGTGATGTTACATCGTGGGGTCACGATATCAAAGTTCCATTCGCTCCTGAATCTATCCGCAGTGGGATTCATGACACGGGGTTTCATCCAAATTGCTGGTACGAGCGAGAGTTTGAGGTATCGGTGGAAGGCGATGGTCAAAAACCGGCCATAGGCCAACGCGTCCTGCTTCACTTTGGGGCCGTCGATTATCGGGCGCGGGTATGGGTAAATGGCCAGTTCATGATTGACCACGAGGGCGGGCACACCCCTTTCTCCATGGACATTACTTCTGTATTGCGCCCCGATGGTATGCAGACGGTAACCCTATGGGCCGAAGATGACCCCTACGACCTGGCAAAACCCCGGGGTAAGCAGGACTGGCAGCGGGAGCCCCACAGCATCTGGTATCCTCGCACCAGCGGCATCTGGCAGACGGTGTGGCTGGAAAACGTTCCCGCTACCTATATCGATCGCATTAAATGGACACCCCATTTTGAGCGCTGGGAAATCGGCTTTGAAGGATTTGTCTCCGGTGACCTGCAAAAGGAAATGCACTTGAAGGTGCGGTTGACGGCGGGCAATCAACTGCTAGTCAACGACATGTATGAGGTGCTGAATGGTGAAATTCACCGCCGCATTGCCCTGTCTGACCCCGGAATTGATGACTATCGCAATACATTGCTGTGGAGTCCTGAGAAACCGACGCTGATTGATGCCCAGATTCAACTCTGGTGTCAGGGGCAGTTGGTGGATGAGGTGACTTCCTATACCGCCATGCGGACGGTTGATATTCAGCGCGATCGCTTCATGCTCAACGGGCATCCCTACTACCTGCGATTGGTGCTCGATCAGGGCTACTGGGAAGACACGCTGATGACCCCCCCTTCCGACGAAGCCCTGCGCCGGGATGTGGAACTGGTCAAGCAAATGGGCTTCAACGGTGTGCGTAAGCACCAGAAAATTGAAGATCCTCGCTTCCTTTACTGGGCCGACGTACTGGGGCTGATGGTCTGGGAAGAAATGCCCAGTGCCTACCGCTTTAGCCCCAAGGCGGTAGAACGGCTCACGAAAGAGTGGACGGAGGTGATCGAGCGGGATGCCAGTCATCCTTGTGTGGTTGTTTGGGTGCCCTTCAACGAGTCGTGGGGAGTCCCTGACCTGACCGCAACCTCGGCCCATCGCCATTATGTTCAGGCGTTATATCACCTGACCAAAACCCTCGATCCTACCAGACCCGTGATTGGTAATGATGGCTGGGAAAGTACGGCGACGGATATTCTGGCCATTCATGATTACGACACCAACTCCCACAGTTTGGCGAAGCGCTATGGGCCTGAGGTCAAGCTGAGTGACCTATTCGATCGCCAGCGTCCCGGTGGACGGGTGCTGACCCTGGATGGTTATCCCCATCAAGGTCAACCCATTATGCTGACGGAGTTTGGCGGCATTGCCTGTACCAAACCCGAAGAACAGAGCAACACCTGGGGGTATGCGCGCTCAGACAATGCGCTGGAGTTTCATCGGCAATATGCGGCGCTGCTGCAAACGGTGAATCAGGTGGAAATATTTAGCGGTTTCTGCTACACCCAACTGACGGATACCTTCCAGGAGGCCAATGGGCTATTGACTATCGATCGCACGCCGAAATTTCCCATTGAAGCGATCGCATTTGCCACTTTAGGTAGGGGGATAGGAGAGGATGCCCCGTCTATGCTGCAAGAGTCTACAAAAGTAGCCCAGGCTCAGATAGAACATGCACTCTCAGACGCTCTTGAAGCCAGATGGGCGCAACCTCACCCTGTACAGCCGGTCACCCATTGCGGCGGGAATAACTGCGCCTAGTCCGAGCAGTGAACCCGTTCAGGCCAATCCCCACCTCCGCTGGCATCCCCTGCGGGGGGAGTGGGTGGCCTATGCCAGCCATCGCCAGGGGCGGACATTCATGCCGCCCCCAGAATATAATCCGCTGGCTCCCACCAAAGATCCGCAGTTTCCTACCGAGCTGCCCCAGGGCAACTACGACATTGCGGTGTTTGAGAATCGCTTTCCGTCGCTGACGCCGACCGCGGCGGACGCTCCGCATGAAATTGTCGATACGGTGCCCGCCAACGGTGTCTGTGAGGTGGTGGTGTTTACCCAAGATCCGCAGGCGGCGCTGAGTTCGCTACCGCTGGATCATATTGAGCTGCTGTTTGAGGTGTGGGGCGATCGCACCCGGGCCATTAGCCAGCACTCCCAAATTCAATACGTGCTGCCCTTTGAGAACAAAGGGGTTGAGGTGGGGGTGACGCTACACCATCCCCACGGACAAATTTATGCCTATCCCTTTGTGCCTCCGGTTCCGGCTCGGATGGGGACGTGCCAGCAGGAGTATTACCAGCAGCATCAGCGGGGCTTGCTGGAGGATTTGATTCAGGCGGAAATTGAGGACGATCAGCGGATTTTGTATCGGGATGATTGGGCGATCGCCTTTGTTCCCGTGTGCGCGCGCTATGCCTACGAGGTGTGGATTGCCCCAATTCATCCCGTTGCCACATTTCTAGATCTAACCGCCGAGCAACGGGCGAGCTTAGCCAGAGCGCTCAAGACGGTGACCCTGAAGTATGACGGATTGTGGCAGCGTCCATTTCCCTACTTGATGGCCTGGTTTCAAGCGCCTGTGAATGGGGAGGCGCACCCAGAATGGCACCTTCACGCCCAGTTTTATCCGCCCTATCGCACGGCAGATCGGCTCAAGTATTTAGCCGGAACAGAACTGGCGGCGGGTATGTTTGCCAATGACTCGCTGCCGGAAGAAAAAGCCAAGGAATTACAGGCCGTCAACGTTGAATTGGAAGAAGTTACGCATGTATGAGAGGACGTTTGACAAGTAATTTGCTGTAGCTTTAATTCCTTATCAACCCCTAAACCAGGCAATTTGTGCCATGAATCGGTTAGAAGAAATTTCTGAAAAATTGGCCGTTCTGCGGCACACGCTCCAAGAAACAAACGCCGCAGGAATTTGCCTGCGGGGAACTGACTGGTTTGCCTGGGCGACGGCTGGGGGGGCCAATACTGTGCTGCTGGCGGCTGAGACGGGGGTGGCTGAGGTGCTGGTGACCCCGACCGATGCCTGGGTTCTGACCGATGAAATCGAAGCCCAGCGGCTAAAGGATGAGGAACTGCCAAAAGGTTCTCCCTACAAACTTCAGGTCAGCCCGTGGGCACAAGGTTCTGAGCGACAAGCCTTTGTCGAGGAAGCGACCCAGGCCGGCCAGGTGTTGAGCGACAAGCCATCGGGGGGGGCTACTGAAGCGGCCCTGCCTGCATCTCTTACTCAGCATCGATGGGTCATGTTGCCCAGCGAATTAGATCGCTATCGTCAGGTGGGACGGCTGGCCAGCGAAGCGATGACCGAGGTTTTGACTCAGGCCCAGCCGACCTGGACGGAGTATCAACTGGCGGGGGCAGGCGCAGAAGCCATGTGGTCTAGAGGGCTACATCCGGTGTTGACGTTAGCCGCAGGCGATCGCCGCCTCCCCCTCTACCGCCATCCCCTGCCCAGCGGTGAAACCCTGGGACGACAGGCGATGCTGGTATTTTGTGCGCGCGGTCATGGGCTGATTGTCAGCCTGACCCGCTTTGTTTTCTTTGAAAAATTGTCGGAGTCGGATCAACAACGCCATCGCACCATTGCTGAGATTGAAGCCGTTGCCCTAAATCATTCCCAGGTAGATGCACCGCTGAATGACATTTATCACGCTCTAGCAACAGCCTATGAACAGCACGGTTTTCCCGACGCGATTCGAGAACACCACCAGGGGGGAACGGCTGGCTATGGGGCGCGGGAGGTGATCGCTACCGCAGAGACGAGCGATCGCCTCGCGGCCCCCACGATTCTGGCTTGGAACCCCAGCATTCCGAGGGCAAAGGTTGAAGATACCTTTATTTTGCATCCGGATAACTGTTTGGAGAATCTGAGTTTTGATCCTCAGTTTCCCCACCAGGATGTTGCCGGACGGCTCCGACCAATTCCCCTGGAGCGTTAACCATGGACTACAGGCAAATTTTCAATACCGCCCCCGACGTTGAAGCCCGTGCCCCCGGACGGGTGAATCTGCTGGGTGAACACACCGACTACAACGATGGGTTTGTGCTGCCCACCGCCATTCCCCAACACACCACCGTGGCTATTGGCTTGAGCCCCGATGATCGCCACCATTTCTACTCTGCCGAATTGGAGGAGCGGGTTGACCTCGACCCTGCTGGGGCCAATCCCCAGGGCTTTGCCAGCTACGTTGACGGCTGCATTCGGGTCTTGGAAACGGCTGGCCACAAAATTCCAACCCTGAATATTTTCGTCACATCGTCCGTCCCGATCGGTTCTGGGCTGTCCAGCAGTGCAGCGCTGGAGGTGGCCACCCTGAGAGGGCTGCGATCGCTCCTCGACCTGCCGCTAGACGATGTGCAAATTGCCCAGTTTGGCCAGCAGGCCGAAATCCAGTATGCCGGGGTGAGCTGCGGCATACTAGACCAGATGGCCTCCAGCCTGGCCGATACGGAACACATGCTGTTCCTCGATACCCGCACCCTCGATCGCCAAATTTTGCCCTTTCCTGAAGGCGCAGAGATGGTCGTGATCGACAGTGGTGTGGCGCGATCGCTGGCCACCAGCGGCTACAACCAGCGCCGAGCCGAGTGCGAAGCCGCTGCTCAACATCTGGGTGTTAAAGCCCTGCGAGACGTTACTGATCCTCAGCAAGCCGAGGCATTACTTGACCCACTGCGTCAGCGGGCTCGGCACGTGATCACTGAAAACAACCGAGTGTTAAAAGCCCTGGAAGGCATCACTCCCGAAGCCTTTGGGAAACTGATGAACGACTCCCATGCCAGCCTGCGAGATGACTACGAAGTTTCTGTCCCTGCCCTCGATGCTCTGGTGGATATTCTTCAAACCACTCCCGACGTTTTTGGTGCCCGCCTCACTGGAGCCGGATTTGGCGGGGCCTGCGTTGCCCTGGTGGCTGAGGGTAAAGGGGACGCGATCGCCAAATCCACCCTCGAACAATACAACTACACCGGCAACCAGGGACGTATTCTTGTTAGCTAGAGCATGGGTGTAGCAGGAGAAATTGAGATTCTTGAAGAATCTGTAGGATCACATCCATAGCGCCTCTGCCAGTGGGGAAATAAAGATCAGCGAGGGTTAAATTTTGCGTTGTTTGTCAATCTTCAGCAGCAAGATTAATCCCTATTCTCCCTTCAAGCGAATTAAAAGATGATTCAGAGCAGCTCTACAACAACATTTAATTCAACAGATTTAGATCAGTTTGCGGAAGACTTAAATCGAGATGGAATTTGCATCATTCGTGGACTATTTGATCGCGCCCTGATTGACGCATGGAAAGCCGCCTTTGATGCCTTATTCCAGAAGCGGCAGCAACAACCCGGTGGTGTTGCCCCCAGAGGCACCGCCCGTGGCTATGTGACCTTGCCCTGGGTCGCGCCCTTTGCCGACACTAACGTTTTCGCTAACTCAACCATTCTGGGCATCCTCGATCGCGTCTTTTACCAAGAATACAAGCTGGTACAATTGGCCGCCGATATTCCCATGCAGGGGTCTGAATATCAGGAGATTCACCGCGACTTTCGCCCCCTATTTTCTGACCAGATTGTGACACCGCTCTATGCTTTGGCGGTCAACTTTCCCTTGGTTGAAGTCACCGCTGACAACGGCCCCTTTGAGATGGCGCGGGGCACCCATGGGATGTCTCGCGAAGCAGGGTTGGTCAAACTTCGCGCGGGCGAAATTGCGATGGAGCAATTTCATATGCAGCCGGGGGATGTGATGGTGCGATCGCCCTTGGCTCTTCACCGGGGCACCCCCAACCACACTCCTGAACCCCGCCCCATGGTGGTGATGGGGTATGTCATGCACTGGCTTCACACCCACAAGGTAGATTTAACTCTGGAGCAAGACTATTACAATGGGCTATCGCCAGAGCGGCAGCAGTTGCTCCGGTGCAACACTGTAGAACGGTTATCCGACAACGCTACGGAAACCTACGTGAAGTTCGAATATTAGTCGCGAGGGATGCGAGGTTAGCGACCGACGGAGGTGGTTACTTGCTGCTTGCTACTTCCTGCGACCGCTAAACCTAGCCCCGGTTCAACAATGGCTCCGCGAACCTATACCAATCCGGTTTACCCAGAGTATTTTGCCGATCCATTTGTGTGGCAGTACCAGGGAATTTATTATGCGATCGGTACGGGGCCAGCGGAAGCGGCGGTTGACGTGGATGAGCTGCACAATCGGCGAGTTTTTCCACTCCTGACCTCTGAGGATTTGATCCAGTGGCAGCCTGCCAGAAATGCCCTACTGCGGCCTGATCCTGCCTTAGGGGATAGTTTTTGGGCACCGGAAGTGGCTTACCACGACGGCATCTTCTATCTTTACTACTCCGTAGGGCATGAGGATAAAAACCATCAGCTGCGGGTCGCCACCAGTATTGACCCCCTCGGGCCTTTTCAGGACGTTGGTGAGTCGTTAGTCGATCCCAATTCCTGTTCGTTTGCCATTGATCCCAGCCCCTTTCGGGATGATGATGGGCAGTGGTATCTCTTCTATGCTCAGGATTTTTTAGATGCGCAATCGGGGGTGCGGGCGGGCACGGCCCTGGTGGTCGATCGCCTCTCAACCATGACCACCCTGGCTGGAGAACCCAGAGTTGTTCTGCGGGCGCGGCACGACTGGCAGCGGTTTTTGGCCGATCGCCCCATGTATGGCGGCATTTACGATTGGCACACCTTAGAAGGTCCTTGTGTGCGTAAACAGGGCAATCGCTACTACTGCTTTTACAGCGGTGGACGGTGGGAAACAGACAGCTACGGGGTTGACTATGGCGTGGCCGATCACGTTCTAGGCCCCTATTCGGATACTGGAAATGACCAGGGGCCACGGGTGTTGCGATCGCATCCCGGCTACGTTTTAGGCCCCGGCCATAACTCGATCGCCTTGCATCCTGACAACTCAACCGAATACCTGGTTTACCATGCTTGGGATCCAGCGATGACGGCACGGCGGATGTGCATCGATCGGCTGCTCTGGACCGCAGCAGGCCCCCGCTGCCATGGCCCAACCTGGACACCCCAAGACATTGCAGGAATTGACTTTAGCTAGGGTATTGGCATGCTAACAAACGTAACTATAGGTAACGCCTATAGCGATGGGGAAGAACGGCGGGGATGGTTTGTCGGCTCGTTTATCACCCCATCTATCAGTCCCCGCTCAAGTTCGGCGGTCGAAGTGAAATGGGGAGTTCACAAAGAGGGCGATCGCCGCGACCAATGGACAGACCCGGCTGAAACCACAACTCTCTCCGTTCTGATTAGCGGTCGCTTTTGCCTACAGTTTCCTGATGGCGAAATGGTGCTAGCGACCCAGGGAGATTATGCCCTCTGGCTACCCGGCATTGCCCACTGCTGGCATGCAGAAGCAGACTCTGTCGTGCTGACCGTTCGATGGTAAATGGACAGGCCAGAAGCCCATCCCACAATCAGGTGGTCATTTGAGGTTTGAGAATTCTAGGGAAGCTCTTGTGGGATAGCCGTCCCGGCTGTCTGCTACCTAGTAACGGCGGCAATCAGGGGCGATCGCTCCCGTGTTGTTGCTGATGCCATTGCCATGCATGGGTGAGAATGGCGCGGAAGGAGGTGGGTCTCCGGCGCATGGTCTTCGCCCAATCGTCCATGTGGATCAGCGCCTGCCGCATTGAAGTAGCGAAAGAGAACCGACTTTAGCCCATAGGCGACATCAAAATCTGCCAGCATCCGCTCCACCATGAAGCCGCCACCATGGCCTCCAAAAGCGTTAATGTTCCGGCCACATTGTTGCGGTAATATTTGCCAGGATTGGTGACCGATTCCCCGACGGCAATGTAGGCAGCAAAGTGCATGACAGCGGCAATGGGATAGGTGGAAAAAAGGTGATCAAGGAGGGGCGATCGCTAATGTCGCCCACTACCACCTTGACCTGCAACGCCTGCTCCACAAGCTCCTGGTGCCCATTCGACAAGTTTCCAGCACCAACAGGTCATACCCTGCCTGCTGCAAAGCCAGAGCTGCATGGGAACCAATATATCCGGCCCCTCCAGTTACTAAAATTAATGGTTTCTCAGGTATGGTGTTCTCCGTATTTGAATGGCATTTTCAACCGTCTTTGAAGCTTTCGCATCCAAAGAATTCTGCTTGGCGTAATGGAAACTAACTCAACTTCAAAGAGCAGAAGTTAATGCACAGATCTTTTGCGTTCATTTTTTAGTTATTAAGGCCGTAAAAGAAACTGATCAAGTCTTTAGAAAATGAATCTGCTATTAATGGGTAATAATCTCTGTAAAGATTGTCAATGAATCCCTAGACTTAACCTAACAAATTAATAAAAAGTAGCGGCTGATTCCTCTAACTCTAGAAGTAATTGCTTACGCAGTAACCAATTGGACTGGGGGCTAGGGCACGAAAAAGGCATCAAAGGCAAGCGATCGCATCTAGGAAACCAAGATTGGCCATTATCGAGAGCGAAAAACCATCGGTCATTTTTGGGGAGACGATGCTCTAGCAACTGCTGAAACCGTTGATATTCAACGCATTGCTGTAGATCAGATGTGTGACTCAATTTCCTGCAGATAGCAACTCTCGTCAACCTAGTTGAGCAATTAACGCTAGCAATAACAGCTTGAATAGCGCAGATACATTACTTTTGGTTCTTCAAAATTCTACCGAAAGGGATGTTGCTAATGGAAACAAACCTCCTATTCTGAGGGTGACAGCCATCACCTGAAGATCCTTAGCGATGCTTGAGGTGATGGCTAAGAGCGAAGATTTTTCAAAATCGAAAATAAATGATCGTCGTTTTCAATGGATAACTGCGCAAAACATAGAGTTTTACCTGAATTCTGCCTGCATTAGCTCCAAAGACGAACCGAGATTTTAGAAAAACTAGCTTATTTAACCTGCGAATTGGAAGGTGAAGATGTCAACCCACTATATTTCAGAGCGCTATCTTAATAGAAGGTTGTCAGATAAGAATTCGATAGAAGATCATCCTTATTTGGCGCAAAGCGCCGCATCTCTTATTTTACGGTGGCCTGAAGGTACGGAGTTAGCATCCCCAGCACTGGGAGCGCCAGATTTGATTTGTTTCTCCCATCTGCGATGGGATTTTGTCTATCAGCGGCCTCAGCATTTGCTCAGCCGTTGTGCTCAGGCCCGCCGTGTTTTTGTCGTGGAGGAGCCGATCGCCGTTCCTGACGAGACTTCCTGGCTCGACATTAGCAAGCGTGATTGTGGGGTGTGGATTGTTGTTCCCCATATTTCCGAAAGCCTGAGCGATGAGGGATTTACCCTCTCCCTACAACAGTTGTTGAATACCCTGTTTGCCGAGGCTCAAATTCAACAGCCGATCCTCTGGTATTACACGCCGATGGCAGTGCCGTTTACCCATCATCTGCCTGCGTCCGCCGTGGTGTATGACTGCATGGATGAGCTTTCCGCCTTTAAAGGAGCCCACCCTCAACTGCAAGCTTGGGAAGCCCGTTTGTTTGAGCTGGCCGACCTCGTATTTACGGGTGGACACAGCCTCTACGAAGCCAAGCAGCACCAGCATTCAAGTGTCCATGCCTTTCCCAGCAGCATCGACGCGGCTCACTTTGCCCAAGCTCGGCAGCCCCTACCCGAGCCACACGATCAGGCCAATATTCCCCATCCCCGTTTGGGATTTTATGGGGTGATTGATGAACGGCTAGATCTGGAGTTGTTGGATGGAATTGCCCAGGCTCGGCCCGACTGGCACTTAGTTATGGTTGGCCCGATCGCCAAAATTGACTCGGAATCCTTGCCTCAACGTCCCAATATTCATTATCTAGGGAGCAAATCCTATCAAGAATTGCCTCACTATTTAGCCGGTTGGGATGTGGCTCTGCTGCTGTTTGCCCGCAACGAATCGACTCGTTTCATCAGCCCGACCAAAACACCAGAATACCTGGCGGGTGGAAAACCGGTGGTGTCTACCTCGATCAAAGATGTGGTGCGGCCCTACGGCGACGAAAACCTGGTTCACATTGCCGATACGGTGCCGGAGTTTGTGGCGGCGATCGCCGCTGCTCTCGCCCAAGGCCAAACCCATTCAGACTGGCTCGACCGAGTTGATGCCCGGCTGGCTCAAACCTCCTGGGATTTGACCTGGCAGGCTATGAATGACCGGATTGAGGCGGCGATCGCCACCAACGCCCGCGAGACTCCCCCGTCTAAGACCAAATATCCAACGGCGATCGCAGCCAACGTTGACCAGCTCGCGATCTAATTTTCACCGCAAGGAGTGCCCCCATGTTTGACTATTTAATTGTTGGTGCTGGCTTTGCTGGCAGTGTTTTGGCAGAGCGCTTAGCCACTCAAGAAAATAAAAAAATTCTGATTGTAGATACTCGCAATCATATCGGTGGCAATGCCTACGACCACTACAACGAAGACGGGATTTTGGTGCATAAATATGGCCCCCACATCTTTCATACCAACTCCCGTGATGTATTTGAATATTTGTCTAGCTTTACCCAGTGGCGACGCTACGAACACCGAGTTTTAGCCAGTGTGGATGGCCAATTAGTCCCCATTCCCATCAACTTAGACACCATTAATAAGCTGTACGGACTGAAGCTGACCGCCTTTGAGGTGGAGGAATTTCTAGCCTCCCTAGCCGAGACTAAAGAGTACATTCGCACCTCTGAAGATGTGGTGGTGAGCAAAGTGGGGCGAGAGCTTTACGAAAAGTTCTTTCGCAACTACACCCGTAAGCAGTGGGGCGTCGACCCTTCCGAGCTAGATAAATCCGTTACCGCTCGCGTTCCCACTCGCACCAACCGGGACGATCGCTACTTCACCGATACTTACCAGGCCATGCCGCTCCACGGCTACACCCGCATGTTTGAGCAGATGTTGGCGCATCCCAATATCAAAATCATGCTCAACACCGATTACCGGGAAATTCAGGATGTCATTCCCTACCAGGAAATGATTTATACCGGCCCGGTGGATGGTTTCTTTGATTATTGCTACGGCAAGCTGCCCTATCGCTCCCTCGACTTCAAGCATGAAACGCTGAATCAGGACGTGCATCAGCCCCAGGCCGTGATTAACTATCCCAATGAACACCTCTACACCCGGGTCACCGAGTTCAAATACTTGACTGGGCAGGAACACCCCAAAACCAGCATTGTCTACGAATATCCCCAGGCCGAGGGCGATCCCTACTATCCCGTACCGCGCCCCGAAAATGCCGAACTTTACAAGCAATACAAAGCTTTAGCCGATGCCGAACCGGGGGTTCACTTTGTGGGGCGGCTCGCCACCTACAAGTACTACAACATGGATCAGGTGGTGGCTCAAGCCTTAGCACTCCATGCCCAACTGGCCGATCGCCCAACTTGGCACCCCAAGCAAGCCAGCCAACCCGCGAAGCAACCCATCACGCCTACGTCTAATGGGTCTAACGGCAATGGCAATCGTGCCTTTAAGGCTGCTTCTAGCAACGGCTTTAACCATTCCGCTGCTCCTGTCGCGGCAGGCAAAGCCGACCAAAATGGTAAAGCCCGTTAAGCAATAGTGAGTGTGTGATGAGTGTCAATCAGATTTCACCCAAGCTAGAGCTGTGGGGTGGTGTTGAATGCACCGTGAACCGGGTGGGCGATCGCTACTTTGATCAGCTTCAGCGCAGTGGTCACGATGCCCGCATCGAAGACCTCGACTGCTTTGCCACCCTGGGCATTCAGGCCATCCGCTATCCTATCCTCTGGGAACGCACCGCCCCCCATGGCCCAGAGCAGGCCGACTGGAGTTGGGCAGACCAGCGGTTGACCTACCTGGACGATATCGGCATCCGTCCCATTGTGGGTCTGGTGCATCACGGCAGTGGCCCGCCCCACACCAGTTTGTTAGACCCGGAGTTTGCCAACGGCCTGGCTCAGTTTGCCGAGGCCGTTGCTACTCGCTATCCCTGGCTGGAATATTACACCCCAGTTAATGAACCCCTGACCACCGCTCGCTTCAGCGGGTTGTATGGCCACTGGCACCCCCACGCCCAGGACGATCGCAGCTTTATTCAAGCCTTGTTAAATCAGTGCCGTGGGGTTGCCCTGTCTATGCAGGCCATTCGTCGCATCAATCCGGCGGCGAAACTGGTGCAGACCGAAGACCTGGGCAAGGTCTTTGGTACGCCACTGTTAAGCTATCAAGTTGATTTTGAAAATGCGCGGCGCTGGCTATCCTTTGATCTGCTCTGTGGCCGAATTGATCAGAACCATGAGTTATGGCATTACCTGCGCTGGAGTGGGGCCGATGAGGCTGACCTGTCGTGGTTTCTCGATCATCCCTGCCCACCGGATATTTTTGGCATCAACCGCTATTTGACCAGCGATCGCTTCCTGGATGAACGGCTCGATCGCTACCCGTCTCACACCTATGGCGGCAACGGGCAGCATCAATACGCCGATGTAGAAGCCGTGCGGGTCTGCGAGGCAGGCATTTGTCCCCCCGATGTCTTGCTGAAGGAAGTTTGGGATCGCTACCACCAGCCCATCGCCATCACCGAGGTTCACCTGGGCTGCACCCGAGAAGAACAACTGCGCTGGCTTAAGGAAATTTGGGATGCCGCCCAACGCCTGCACCAGGATGGGGTAGACCTGCGCGCTGTCACCGCCTGGTCGCTCCTGGGTGCCTACGACTGGAATAGCCTTGTCACCCGCGACGAGTGCTTTTATGAACCGGGCGTTTTTGACGTGCGCCCACCGTGCAACAGCGTTCTGCCATCGCCCCAGCCCCGGCCCACGGCGATCGCCACCATGCTCCGCCACCTCTCCCAAGGCGAGTCCTACGATCACCCCCTTTTAGCCGTCCCCGGCTGGTGGCAACGGAGCGAGCGGCTGTTTTATCCGCCTGTTTCCTGTTTCAGTACTGCTTCCCACACGTCAGAAGAGTCTGCTAATTTCCTATCTACCCACCCCTCACCCCCTCACCCCCTTACCCCATCTCCCCTCCTCATCACCGGAGCGACTGGCACCCTCGGTAAAGCCTTTGCCCGCATCTGTGATGTGCGAGGCATTCCCTACCGCCTGCTGAGCCGCCAGGAGATGGATATTACTAATCCAGTCATGGTTGAGCAGGTGCTGGCGGAAATGCAGCCGTGGGCCGTGATCAATGCGGCGGGATATGTGCGCGTCGATGATGCAGAGCGGGAGTCTCACCTGTGCCGCAGCATTAATGCGGATGGGGCCGCTATTCTGGCGGAAAGTTGTGCCCAGCGAAAGATTGGGCTGATTACCTTTTCCTCGGATCTGGTGTTTGATGGCGATCGCCAACAGCCCTACCTGGAAAGCGATCCCGTCGCGCCGCTGAATGTCTACGGCCACAGCAAGGTTCAGGGAGAACGGCAGGTGCTGCATCACTATCCCGAGTCTTTAGTGATTCGCACCAGTGCTTTCTTTGGCCCCTGGGATGATCACAACTTCCTGACGGTTGCCCTGCGCACCCTGAAGGCAGGTCAGCCCTTTTTAGCGGCAGAAGATGCGATCGTGTCCCCCACCTATGTTCCCGATTTGGTAAATGCCAGCCTTGACTTACTGATCGATGGCGAGCGCGGTATCTGGCACCTAGCCAATCCAGGGGCGATCGCCTGGGCCGACCTTGCCCGTCAGACAGCGCAGCTAGCTGGGTTAGATGCTTCCGCCATTCAATCTTGCTCCACCCATAGCTTTGGCTATGCGGCATCTCGCCCCGCTTATAGTGTGCTCAGCAGCGAACGTGGGGTATTGCTGCCCGATCTAGATCGGGCGATCGCTCAATATTTGCATGAGTGCGATCGAGTCTATGGGTAGAGACATCGTTCCTAAAAATGCCAACTCACCAAACTGCAAAAAAGCGAATGATCATTAAAACTGGCACCTCAAATAGCTATAGCCCGTCTATGGTAAGCACTGAAGATCGCCTATTCAGTGCTTCTGATCTGGTTTACTTTTCACCCCTACGGTGGGAAATGCTGAGCCAGCGATCGCAACAAACCTTAGGCAGTCGTACCCAAAAACAACGGGTATTTTTTATCGAAGCACCTGTTGTTGAATTTATTGATTCATGGTGGATTGATGTTAATCAGAACGAGTGGGGGGTATGGGTGGCTGTGCCCCACGTTCTCGATTGGGTCAGTGACAAATTGCGTGAAGCCATGTGTCAGAGCTTGATGAACGAGCTATTTAAACAATTTGCGATCGCTACTCCAACGCTCCGGTACTCTACCCCATCCGCTCCGCCCTTAACCCACTCTTCAAACTTCTCGGCATTGCATAATTAAAAAATGAATTAGGGTCAATCTGCCAGGCCAGGCCCAGAGTACGAGCCACCCATATCCGTTGAGGCGATTGCGGTGCCTATCTGAGCCGTTGTGGACGCGCTATTTGCTGCGATCGAGAGCCTTTACCACGTAGTCAGGCAGCGGCTCTGCTGTGGGTGCAGGGCCGTCAGCGAAGGTAATCAGCCTCACGTAGGAAGCCTCGCCATCTTCGCCTTTGCCCATACTGCGGCTGAACCAAATCGCCGCACCAAACTTGGGGTTACTGCCGCTGCGGCGGGTGTAATGATGGCCCATCCACCAGATGACGGTGGGGCCGTGGTCGTCGTGGGCGACCTCGATCGCACCGATGGCAGCCACCCAGCCGTTTTTGTAGGCCGATAGTGGGCGTTTCCAGTTGGGTGGGTTACTCGCGGCGATCGCCATCGTAGCGACTTCAATCTGCTTCAGGGCGCGGGCTAGGTCTGCGGTGTTGTCAGTCATGGTTGCGGATAGGTGAGGTGTGCGGCGTTGAAACCGTCGAGCACAAATTCAGTGCTTAGCATCTTCCCTGGGGCGGTGTAGATCGGCTCCTATCTCCACACTGACACCGATACCAGCGATTGTGTGCACGACACCAGAGCTACCATTGGTGGCTGGCTATACTGCCAAAATTACATTCATAATTGCTTCCTTCGCAGGTTCGGCCTACATCCTCTGCCAGCGTTGCGGTAAACAGCAGATTGAACTCCCCTTAACTTGTCACCTTTGGCTTGGCAGACTACTAGGTAAACCGTCTGAAACGTCTGCAAAATTCAGCGTAGGGTGAGGATAGGCGCATCATGGCACGACAACCAGTGAGCCAACTAGGCCCAGTTCTGTACCTATGCCATTTCGCGGCTTGGCGCATCCTGACAGATCTTGTTAGGATTGTAATAAATTTATTTATTACTAGTTAGAGTTGTTTAATTTTTGAACAGGTGAGTATGATGTTTTTCAGACTCCAACTCTGTTGCAATGGCAAAAATCACCGTTACGGCGTTCATCGAAGAAGAATTGAAAGATGACCTCAAGGCTCTGGCCCATAAAGATCGGCGCTCTATGTCGCAGATGATCGCTGTGCTCATTGAGCGGGCTATTGAGGCTGCTAAGGAGAATGGGGAAATTCCATCGGAGGCAAAGTCATGACCCAGAGCGCCGATCGCCTAATCGAAGCAGGGCTAAACCGACGCTGGTCTAGAGCCTTGGCAACTACCGCTAAGCGAGCGGTAACCAAAGTCTTTTGTTGCCCGTAAGGAGGCCGATATAACCCCAAAACACCGATGAAGTCAAATTTTTAGCGTTTGCCTTGCTCGGTTTAGATAGCTGTACTATGATCCGGCCATGATTGACACGCCGCTGGGTTGACCCCCTAGCGATCGCGTCCATCAGTATTAAGCGTCCTGACCAGACCCTTAATAGGCAAAAAGAACCGGCAGCAAATGCCACCGGCTCTTTAAAAAGCGAAAACCCGAGAGGACCAGTCCCAAGCCGCGCACAAATTTCTTATGCGGTTATGGTAACACCGGATCTCTCTCGGGGCAATACCCATTGCTCTTTTTTGAGAGAGAAGCCCCCATGACCGCATCGACAGGATGGGGCGAGGCGTCGCGTAAGGCTCCCCGTTCCGAACCCCTCCCCGCTGACCCCACCGGCCAGCGGCTGTGTGAAATCTTTGGCCACTACCGCTGGAACTTCATCCGCGCTGACCTGCCGGATGACGCCGCCACCAAAGCCGCCTGGACGACCGTCAGCACCTACCCGCTGCGACCCCGTGTTCTCTGGAACCACTGGCAAGACGCCAACCAGCTGATCGGCGTTCGCTTTACCCACGACACCCGCTACGCCCTGCTCGACCTCGACGCTGGCGGCGACTACTGCACCGCCAACGGGGTCGCTCAAATCCGTGCTGCTCTAGAGACTATTGGCATTACCCGCACCCTGCTGCTGCGCTCTAGCTGGAGCGGTGGCCTGCACCTCTACATTCCTTTTGCTGAGCTGGTCAACACCTTCAACCTGGCCGTTACCCTCAAAGAATGCCTCAAAGCCCAAGGAGTCCGCCTGAAAGCGGGGCAGCTCGAAATTTTCCCCAACGTCAAAGCCTACGGCGTTCAAACCTTTATCGAATACATGGGCCATCGCCTGCCCCTCCAACCCGGCAGCGGCTCCTGTCTGCTCGACGATGACCTCAACCCCACCGGTGCTAGCCTGGCCCGATTCTTTTGGCTCTGGGATGGTGCAGCTGGCCACCAAGACATGGACACCCTGCGCCATGCGATGAAGATTGGCCGCGACAACCACCGCAAGTGGCCCAAGCGCCGCAGCCACCCCGTCGAGAGCTGGCGACACGACCTCGATCTTGAGATTACCGAAGGCTGGACCGCCTACGGTCAGACCAACCACCTGCTTAAAACCATCGCCTGCTACGGTCGTGTCTTTGAGGGACTCCAGGGCCAAGCCCTAATTGACTACACCCTGCGCATCGCCCTCCATTGCCCTGGCTACGAACAGCACTGTCGCCACCAGCACGAGATCGAGCGCAAAGTCACCGCTTGGGCCAGAGCCGTCGAAGGCTACTACTGGCCTCTAGGCACCACCCCCACCCGTGACACTAGCCACCCTAAAAACAACCTGGTGCCTTTTAATCAGCGGCAGACCGAAGACGCCCAGCACCGCATCTGCACTGCCTACACCAACCTAGAGAAGGCGGGAGAGCTGCCAGAGCAGATCACGGCCCGAGCTAGAGCGATCGCCCAGGCAGCCAGAGTCAGCCAGCAGACCCTCTACAAGCACCTCCGCCTCTGGCACCCCGAGCACCAAGAGGGTGTAATTGCCCAGCTAGCAAGCCTTCTAGCCCCTGAAAATATGAGATCTGAAGCGATGCTAGAATCGCTAGACCCTTTAGAAATCAAGGAATTACACCCCTCAGAGAGAGACATGAAGGGTGGGGCGCTTTGCGCCGGTGGGGTGGGGTCGGATATAAACTCTTTTACTCCGGACAGGGGGGTGCGGGGGGATGAGCTTGCTTTTCCACAGGAGGCTGAGCCTGCTGCCTATGACTCAGCCCTGCACGAGCAGATTCAAAACCAGATCAGAAGCCTAGGTTGGTCTATGAACGTGATTCGCCAATTCATAGCCGACCGATTTGAGGGCAAGCGCTGGTCGGAACTGACGGAAGATGAGTGGTTCTTGCTGCTCTATCATCTGCGTGTGCTTGATTCTCTTGAGGCTGGAAAGCCTGCTGACATGACTACTCAGAAACTCTCCCCCACTAATCAATAGTTTTTTATTCAAGAGTGTTGCTATGCCTGAATTTCGTGCTGGTCAAAACAGGGTCAGGATTTGGGGCACTCGTTCGGATTTCCGTCGCGCCCCAGTAATCTGCACTCGTGCGTCGATCTGTGCGCTGCTTCAAGCCAGCGTTATACTCAGACCAGCCACGGACTCGGAACTGCATCGGCGTCAGGCTTTGGGTGGTACTTAAACCTTAAAGCCATCACCCCGTCCGTAACACCCCATTTATGCAACAACGCCCCTCAGAGGGGAAGTTTTACCTAAAGACTGCCGAGAAGAACCATCAATAGGCTGATCGCCGCTAAAAATAGCCACGAAAGCCCGGCTAGATAAAGTGGCTTGAGGCCAAGCTGGGTCAGGTTAGATATGTTGGTCTCTAGCCCCATGGCCACCAGCGATATGCAGAGCAAAATTTGGTTGCCGCTAAGTACGACAGCTTTGATAGGGGCCGCCACCAAGCCCAAGCTGTTGACCCCCACCAAGAGGCAAAAGAACAGCACAAACCAGGGGATGGGGAGTGGGCGGGCTGATTGCTTGGTCTGGCGAGGACGAGGGGTTTGCCAGCCAAGGCTGAGAATAATCGGCACGATCAGCAGCACGCGCGAGAGCTTGGTGACGGTGGCCACCTCTCCGCTGAGGTCACCATTTTGAAAGGCGGTGGCAATCACCTGGGCTACCTCATGCACCGATGCCCCACACCAGATGCCAAAGGACTGGGGGCTAAGCTGCAACAGGGTCCCCACGAGTGGATAGGTGAGCATAGCTAGGGTGCCAAAGCCGGTAATGGTTGCGATCGCGTAGGTCACATCTTCCTCAGACCCCTCGATCACTGGGTTGGTGGCCACCACCGCCGAGGCTCCACAGATCGACGTGCCCGCCGCAATCAGCTTGGCCAGACGAGGGTTAACACCGAGCCACTGCCCCAGCCAGCAGGTCACGTAAAAGGTACTGAGAGTGCCGATAGTAACTAGGCCCAAGCCCCAGGAACCGACCGCCAGCACTTCTGTCAGGCTCAGCCGCAGGCCTAGCAAAATCACCGCCAGGCGCAGCACCCGCTTCATCGCAAACTTGACGCCGGGGCGATAGGAGGCGGGCACCACGCCCCACTGTCGCCAGCTCATCCCCAGCAAAACAGCAATCAGCAACGGATTGAGGGTGTGTAGGTCGCTCAAGCGATCTAACCCCAGGGCCACCCCCGCAATCAGCGTCGTCAGCAACAGCCCTGGAAAAATTGAGAGGCTCTGGGTTTTCCAGTCACTCGTCACCCGACCCAGGGTAGAAACCCCTAGGTCAGCCTTAGAAGATAGCTTCATGATTTAAAGACCGTTGATAGGGTTAGATCAAGCCACTAAGGCCAGCACCGCCACCGTCAGCAATAGCCCCATAACAAAGCGGCGAAAGAGTGTCTCATCAACCCGCTTGAAGCATAGCTGCCCAAGCATCTGCCCCAGAAAAAACGCCGGTAAAAAGCGGATAAATAGGCTCCCTACCGCTACCGACATCAAACCGCTGGCCCAGTAAGATCCCAGGGCAATCAGCTGGATGAGAGCAAAAAACACGATAAAGTTAGCCCGGTTGGCTGCCGCCAAGTTGCTGCTAGACATCTGGTAAAGCACAATAGGAGGCCCACCGATGCCTGCTAAGCCGGTCAAGAAGCCACTTAGGGCACCAACCCCCGAGGTCAAGGCTAGGTGGGGGTCGGTGTAGCGGCTTTTGCCACTCAGCAGCAGCAGCACAAACCCCAAAATTAGCCCGCCAATGATGCGCCGCAGCAGGGTGGGATTGAGCAGGGCCAGAAAGTGCGCTCCCACCGGCACCATTACGATGGCGCTGAGTGCTAAAGGCAAGACCTGCCGCCACTTGGTCTTTTGCACAGCTCCGGGCACTATCCCAGCCCCAGCCGTCATGTCGATCAGGAGAATGGTCGCTACCGCTAGCTGCGGGTTGAATAACAAACTCAAAGCAGGAGCGAGAATTAACCCTGAGCCAAAGCCAGAGAAGCCTCGGGTAAAGCCTGCGATCGCCACCACCCCCAGACTAATCAGCCAGATCTCGATGCCCATGGGCGTGTCTCCTGCCAGTGCAAACATTAGAAAAGGATCCCCGATTGACCAGGTTAAGTCAGGAGTGAGGTATCGGTGGGGATCCGGAAAAGGTGAGATTCAGGGGGTGGCGCTCATCTCCCTTCAACTTCACACCGCTATCAACTCCTCCACCGCCGCTATGCCAAAGGTCGCATTCAAGCCCAAGGCGATTTGCCCAAAGATCTGGCTCAGGGGGGCATCGGGCAGCTTCATCGGCAGGGGTACACCCGCATCGCCCTGTTCGCAAATGCGGGGGTCGATGGGCACCTGACCCCACAGCGGCACCGAGAGTTCAGTGGCGATCTGAGCACCGCCGCCGCTGCCAAAGATCGGCGTGGGTTCGCCGCAGTGACCGCAGAGCAGGTAGCTCATGTTTTCGACTAGGCCCAACACCGGCACTCCCACCTGGCGAAACATGTGTACACTGCGGCGCACGTCGGAAACCGCTACCTGCTGCGGGGTCGTCACCATCACCACGCCGCAGATCGGGCTTTCTTGCACGATGGTGATCTGAGCATCGCCCGTGCCGGGGGGCAGGTCAATCAGCAGATAGTCCAATTCGCCCCAGGCTACCTCGTGGAGAAACTGGGTGAGAATTTTGTGCATTACCGGGCCGCGCCAGGCTAAGGGATGGTCGCCTTTGGCCAGCAGCCCAACGGACATCAGCTTGATGCCGTGAGCCTCCAGGGGCACAAACCGCTGGCCCTCGGAGGTGTCGATCACACGGACTTCCGAATGTCCTAGGCCCAGCATTTGGGGCACGTTGGGGCCGTAGATGTCGGCATCGAGCAGCCCCACCTTGGCCCCGGTTTTGGCCAAGGCCGCCGCCAGGTTGACGGCAGTGGTCGATTTGCCCACGCCGCCCTTGCCGCTCGACACCGCCAGGGTTGTGCGCACACCGGGGATGGTGCAGAGCTGGGCGTAGGCTTTTTTGCACCAGGGCAGTTGCCCCAGAGTTTCCTGCACCTGAGATTGCAGGTCCAGCTGATGACGGCCAACGTAGAGCCGCAGGTAGACGTAGTCATCGACCACTTGCAGATTGCGCACCATGCCCAGGCTGACTAGATCGTTGCCCAGGGTGGGCTCGCGCAGGGTTTTGAGCTGGGCAATCACCTCGGCCTTGCGGGCGATCGCCTCAGCACTGGGAGCCACTTCAGCGGGGGCTTCAGCAGCGCGATGAAACGGAGAGGAATGGCTAGACATTAGAGGTTTCTGGCTGAGACTTCTGGATCGCATCGATCGCCCGCTGGGAGAAAATCCGCACGTCCATATCGGGATCGTTGAGGGTCTGTTGCAGGGCGGGCAGGGCGTTGGTGTCGGCCAGTTTGCCCAGGGCAGTAGCCGCATCGCGCCGTACGTCGGAGTATTCGTCGGCTAGGGACTTGATCAGCACCGGCAGAGCTTGAATATCCGGAGTTTTTTGCAGAGCGCGGGCGGTGAACTTGCGCACCTGCCATTCGGAGTCATCCATCGCTTTGACCAGAGCCTCAACGGCAACAGGATCCGCCAAAATATCCAGCGACTGGGCCGCATTGCGCCGCACCTGCCAGTCCTCATCGCTGGTTAGCAGCTCGCACAGCAGAGGCACCACCGCCGCATCGCTGAGGTGGCCCAGGGTGAGCGCCGTCGCCCGCCGCACCGCCTCGTTAGGATCTTTTGCCAGGGCCAAGGCCGGTTCGCAGCGCACCACCTGGTTCAGGTAGCGCAGAGTGATCACCGCCGCCTCCCGCAGCTCGGGGTTCTCCGACTCAAAGAAGGGCATGACGTACGGCAGCGCCTGGGCATCGTGGATTTTGCGCAGCAGCACCAGCACGTTGAGCTGGGCGTGAACATTGCCCACCTGCAACACATCGAGTAGCCTCATCAGGTCGTTGGTGGAAACCAGCTCTTTGAGAGCCGACAGCGCTTCGCTGCGTACATTCTCGTGGGGCGAGCTGAGGCACTCGATCAGCGGGTTGATGGCGATTGGGTTGGCAAATTCCCACAGGGTGGTGATGGCGATCTCCTGCACCGTGGGGTTTTCGTCGCTGAGTGCGCCAATCAAGGGCTCGATCGCATCTTCGTCGCCCAGGTGTTGCAGGGTCTTGACGGCGACCAGGCGGTTATCGAGATCGGGCGATCGCAGCAGCTCAACCCATTGGGCAACTTCGGGGTCCATATCGGTGGTGTACATGGGCAAGGGTTCCAAAATGACGGCAGGGGGGAGGGAAGTGAGAAGGTTAGACGGGTAGGGTGCATTCGCGCAGCAATACACCTACCTCACCGATATCTCTCGTCCTCATCGCAGCAAGAACGGAATCTGCACCGTAATTGCCCCAGTCGGGCATTCCTTCTCACAGGGCAGGCAGAACCAGCACTCGTCGTACTTCATGTAGGCTTTGCCGGTTTCAGGATTCTTCACCAGCACGTCCAGAGGACAAACCTCAATGCAGGCGTTGCATTTTTCGAGACATTTCGATTCATCGACAATTACGGGTACGTCAACGCGTTGGGAGGTTAAGGCCATGGTTTTTCTTTGAAATAGATAGGTTAATAGGCGAGGAGGAATAGGTGGGGGTTCAAAATGATCAATGCAAAATCAGAAAGAAGCACCAACTGTGAATTTTGAATTTTGAACTTTAATCCATAGGACAAAACTCAAAACGTCCCCAATCCATCACTTTTTTACCGAACGGCGACATCGTAAACTTCTTCGACTAGATCGACATCAACGATGTAGGGCTCGACGGCGCGCTTAAACAGCTCCATGTGGCCGGTTTCGCCTTTCTTCAGGTTGACGTGGCAGAACCATTCTTCGTTGTTCTTTTCGGGATAGTCGAGGCGGTAGTGGTAGAGGCCCCAGCGGGTCTCTTTGCGGAATAGGGAGGCGCGAGCGGCCATCTCGGCGCAGTCGCGAATGAAGTGTACCTCCATGCAGCGCATCAGTTCGTGGGGGTCGCGGGCACCCATTAGGCCGAGGGTGTCTTCGTAGGCGACAAATTTTTGCAGGCCGATGTCCATGTTGTGGGGCGACTTAGGCGGTTGCAGATAGTCGTTGACCAGGCGGCGCAGCTTGTACTCGATTTGGGTGTGGGGCACACCGTCGGGCTGTTGCAGGGGCGCGTAAATGCGGGCCTGTTCGGCGGCGAGAAAGTCGGGGTCGGGTTCCACATGCTCCAGGTCGCGCACGTAGTCCATGGCGTTTTCGCCCGCGATGCGACCGTAGACGAAGGCCCCAATCATGTAGTTGTGGGGCACGCTGGCCATGTCGCCCGCTGCGTAGAGGCCGGGAACGGTGGTTTCGGCCCGCTCGTTCACCCAGACGCCCGAGGCGCTGTGGCCGCTGCACAGACCAATTTCAGAAATGTTCATCTCGACGCCGTGGGTGCGGTAGCTCTCGCCCCGGCCCTCGTGGAAGCGGCCCCGGCTGGGCCGTTCGTTGTCCCACAGAATGGTCTCGATTTCGTTGATGGTGTCGTCGTCGAGATGGTACATCTTCAGGTGTACCGGGCCTTTGCCGGAGTGCAGCTCTTTGTAGACCTCCAGCATCATCTGGCCGCTCCAGTAGTCGCAGTTGATGAAGCGGTGACCCTCGGCGTTGGCGGTGTAAGCACCAAAGGGGCTGGCCACGTAGGCGCAGGCGGGGCCGTTGTAGTCTTTGATCAGCGGGTTGATCTGGAAGCATTCGATGTTGGTCAGTTCGGCTCCGGCGTGGTAGGCCATGGAGTAACCGTCACCCGCGTTGGTCGGGTTTTCGTAGGTGCCGTAGAGGTAGCCGGAGGCGGGTAGACCCAGGCGACCGCAGGCTCCGGTGCAGAGCACGACGGCTTTGGCCTGAATCACCACCATATTGCCGTTGCGCACGTCGAGGCCCACCGCCCCGGTGACGCGACCGTTTTGCACCATGACGCGGGTGGCCATCACCCGGTTGGTGACGTTGACCTTGTGGCGCTTCACCTGGCGGGCGAGAATTTTCTTCAGGTCTTTGCCCTCGGGCATAGGCAGCACGTATTTGCCCACCCGGTGTACCTGCTTGAGGTCGTAGTTGCCCTCGTGGTCTTTTTGAAATTTGACGCCCCAGCTCTCTAGCTCTTGAATCACCTCAAAGCCCAGCCGCCCGGTTTCGTAGACGGCTTTTTGGTTCACAATGCCGTCGTTGGCGATGGTGATTTCGCGCACGTACTGCTCGGGGGTCGAGTTGCCGGGGATGACGGCGGTGTTGACCCCGTCCATGCCCATAGCGATCGCCCCACTGCGACGAATGTTGGCCTTCTCTAAAATCAGCACATCGGCTTCGGGATTGGCCTGCTTCGCCTTAATGCCTGCCATAGTGCCAGCGGTGCCACCGCCGACGACTAGAAAATCAGTTTTAAGATACTGAATGTTCACGTAACCACGTCCTTGGTTTAAACGGCAGTGAAATTGAAATACTGAGGCTAGCTAATGCTTAAAAGTCAACGACTAGTCCTGAGCTTCTGGGCCTTTGATATGTAGCTTAAGGGAGCTTCCCAAGGTCAATCAATACGGTTTGTAGCAATAGCTACGGTTTATCCATCACAGCCTTCTATACACTCATTAAAAAAATAAATGAGATTAAAAAAGTTACTGTTCTAGATATTTTTAAGAACTCCCTAAGGTGAAAAATAAGCATCTATAATATTTTCTATGGATTGGAAAGGAGTATGATTGACTGAGAGGCGATCGCAGACTTAAACCTAACTTTCAAGGCAAATCAAGCAAGTAAAGCGATATGGAAATTTACCAGCTCAAAGTATTTTTAGAAGTCGCTCGCTGCTTGAGCTTTACGGAGGCTGCTGATACGCTAAATCTGACTCAGCCAGCGGTAAGTGCCAAAATCAAGTGTCTGGAATCTAACCTTGAAACTCCTCTATTCAGGCGCTTAGGGCGGCGCATAGAGCTCACTCGGGTAGGCGAGTATCTGCTAGAAGAGGGTCCTAGCCTGGTAGATTTAGAAACCCGTTTAGTAGCTGAAATCGAAGAGATTAAACAAGGAAAATTCAGCACCTTAAAAATTGGTTGTATGCCTGATGTGTTAAGTAGTTGGTTGCCGTCGATGCTGTACGAGTATCGTCGGGCTTATCCTGATGTTCAGACCAAGTGTTTGCAGTTTGACGCGGTTGAGCCGCTGTATCGCGCCGTTAAGACTGGCGAAGTCGATATTGCTGTTTCAGATCTAAGTTTTTCAAATTTTGACGAAATTTTGGGGTTGGCAATTGGTTCCGTTCACTACTCGCTGATAGTGTCTAGTAGCCATCAGCTTGCTCAGCACCCTTGGCTGAGCTTAAAAGAGCTGGCTGACCAGGCCTGGGTCTTTCCCCCCGAGGGCGTACCTAGCCGCATCATGCTGCAAAAGCGCGTGCAAGAACTGGGGCTAAATCTAACCGATTTTGCCCAGGTCGAAGTTGTCGATGCGGCAAGTTTGATGCGTACCTATTTGCTTCAGGGTCACTATCTGGGGTTTGTCTCTGATTTAGAATTTCAAATGGAATGCCAGGCCGGGCTGCTGCGCCGCATTCCCCTAGAAGAATTTGCCCTCGGCACACCACTGTTTTTACTGATGGCCAAGCGCCTAGGGCGCGCATTGGGGGTGATGGGTCAGCCCGCTGGTCGGGGTGGACTGGGTATAGAGCCGATTCGTCAGTTTGTGGCCATGGTGCAGGGCCGGCCTGGTGTTACTCAGGCCATGCTCTCCCAAGGCTCGTCTTCCTCCAACCCATTGACGACACTATTAACTGAAACTCCAGAGAAAGTGCCCCGGTTCCAGGCCCATAACTTTTTGGTGCGCTCTGGTGCTACCAGCGGCACGGAAACCATCAACCTCACTATCGGCACCCAAAACCGCACCATTCAAACCGTTACGGCTGGGCTAATTATCAAGCGGCTGGGCTTGCTGGAGCATTTCTTACCCCGCGAGGGTCGCTACAGTGGGGTGCAATATCGGCTGCGCTGGTCTGACTACGATTCTGGGGCACCGATTGTGGCCGGACTAGAGGCTCAGCAGATCGACATTGGCGTGCTAGGCGACTACCCACTGCTGCTCAGCGCGGCTCCCGCTGACAGCACGGCCCCGGCGACGGGTACCCGCTTAATCAGCTTTGTGGCCAGCAATCTAGATGGCACCGGCAACGACATCATTGTGCCGCAGCACTCGACCCTCGACTGTATTGATGATTTAGCAGGGCGGGTGATTGCGGTGCCCTTTGGCTCGGCGGCCCACGGCATGGTGATGCGATCGCTCCACCACCGGCAAATTCTCAATGATGTCACCCTCACCTCCATTGACAGCACGGGCCCCCAGCGATCGGGCCGTAGTACCTCCCCAGTGGATGGCTACGCTTACTTCGCCCCCTTTCACGAAATTGCCAAGCACAGGGGCCAGTTTCGCCGCCTGCTGCACGAAAACCTTGACGGGTTGCCCACCTTCCACGGGGTAGTGATTCGCGCCGCCCTGGCTGAGCAGTATCCCGAAATTGCCGTGGCCTATCTGCGGGCGCTGCTGGCCGCCCAGTACTGGTATGCCAACCAGCCCATGGCCATCACCTTGGTCAGCCGCTGGGTAAAGATGGATGCCGCCATTGTGGCCAAAACTTTGCGCTCCAGCTCCAGCGATCGCGCCGATGTGGTTTACCTGCCCGAGACCCAGCTACGCACCGATTGGCTCCAGGCCCACATCCACCAGTTAGGCCAGATTGCCGGACAAGAGCACCTGGGCCAAATCAACCTCGACCGCTGGATGCAGCCCGAGTTTTTAGAACGGGCGATCGCGTCGCTTTAGCACCAAATCCTGTTTGCTCCCCGTTGGACAGGGCAAACGGCGTTTGCCCCTACAGGCACCCTTCCATGCTCTTCATGGTTTCTTCGCGGATGCACTCAAACACCTGGCGGTGCAGATTGACAAACTCTGCCGAGAGGGTGTCGTCAAAGTGGCGGGGGCGACGCAGGCCAATCGGCAGCTCGGCCTTGATATGCCCCGGCTGCACTCCCATGATGCAGATGCGATCGCCCAAAAAAATGGCTTCCTCAATGTCGTGAGTGACAAAAATTACCGTAGTTTTCAGGTCCTCCCAGATATCCAGCAGTAGCTCTTGCATCATGTGCCGGGTTTGAGCATCCAGCGCCGCAAAGGGTTCATCCATCAGCAGCACCGAGGGCGAGTTGACCAGCGCCCGCACAATACTAGCCCGCTGCTGCATGCCCCCTGACATCTGGTGGGGGTAGCTGTTGCGGTGCTTGTAGAGCCCTACCCGGTTGAGGTAGTCATGAACCAGTTCGGTGCGATCGCCCTTGGCCATGCCGCGAATTTTGAGCCCCAGCTCAATGTTTTGAAACGCCGTCTTCCAGGGCAGCAACGAATATTGCTGGAACACAAAGCCGCGATCGGCCCCTGGTCGCTTAACTGGAGCCTGATCTACCATCACATAGCCCGCCGTCGGTTTAATAAACCCAGCAATCACATTCAGCAACGTCGATTTACCACATCCCGAAGGCCCCAATAAACAGACAAACTCTCCCGGTTTAATGCCTAGCTGAATTTGATTCAGCACATGAACATCCTGGCCCCGACTGCGAAAAGTGACCGATAGCCCCTCCACCTGCACCGCGCCTTTGACCGTCTGCCGTTGCTCTAGCTGCGTCATCATCACGTCTGGTCGTTCCTTCTTAATACTGAGAATTCAAAACTCAAAACTCCCCCAAAACCTAGGCGCTGCCTTGCTTCTTCACTACCCGCCAAGGCATCAGCGCCCCCATGCCTCGGCTCACGGCCCAAGAGCTAAACGCCCCCATCAGCCCCATCAGCAGCATCCCCATCACAATCGGCGGATAGTTAGAGGTGACGTAAGATTCCCAGGTGATGTAACCAATGCCGTAGCGGCCCGCCAAAATTTCCGCCGTCACTAGACAAAACCAAGCATTGCCCATGCCGATGGTCAGCCCGCTGGCAATGCTGGGCAGCGACCCCGGCACCACAATATCTTTGAAGGTATGCCAGGGTTTAGCCCCCAAACACTGCCCTACCCGCATCAGCACCGTATCGCTGAGGGTGCTCTCAACCCCGTTAATCGTGCTAATTAAAATTGGGAAGAATGCCCCCACAAAAGTGAGAAATACCATGCCGCTCTCGGCATTGGGAAACATCAAAATCGCCAGCGGAATCCACGCTACTGCTGGGATCGGGCGCAGCAGCTCTAGGGGCGGCAGCAGCAGATCTTCAACCGCCGCAAACCAGCCAATCAACACTCCAAGCAGCACACCCGAGCAGGCTGCCAGGCTAAAGCCGATCAGCACCCGCATGATGCTAGAGCGAAAATGCACCCAAGGGCCAGAGGCAAAAAATGTCAGCGTTGCCTTCAACACCTCCACTGGAGATGGCACAAACTGAAAATTGATGAAAAAGTCGAGATTGATCGCGCACAGCAGCTGCCAGACCCCAAAAAACAGAACCAGAGACAGCAGCCGCCGAGCCGAACGGTTGGCTAAAAATATGACACTAAAAACATCACCAAGCTGATTTAACCAACGCGGATTACCTACCCGTGAAACCGAAACCGCCATGGGTTGCCTCTCAATCACATCAATACGTATTAGCTGGAAGCCACAATAGGACAAGCAGATTGCGCCATTCTGCTCCCTATGACCCACGCAAAGCCCCCCTAGGTGCAGCGGCATTGCCGTGAGAGTAACTGGGTGTCAAAGCATAGATAGGGCCGCTGCCCTACCGTGGCGCAGGTGAATCAAAGCCGCTACTGCTGAGCACCGACTAGCACGGGCTGGCGATCGGCATAGAGGTCTTGTAGCCCCCTAAAGGCTGTCATTTGGCCGCCAGTAGATGAGGCATAGGTCTGGGCATCAGCTTCCACTAAGAAGGCCGCCACCTCGTCTCCGTTGCTGACAAAGTAGGCGTTCTCTGCAAACAGCTTCCAACCGTTGTTGTAGTCGTGAACGAACATCACATCCGCCGCTTGGCCCTCGGTTTGGAGAGCAGACAGCGCCTTGACCATATTGGCGATCGAGGCAAAGTTGGTCACGGTCTCCTCCCCCTGTACCCAAAACTGAGCCGCCAGTTTCGGATCTTCAATCGCTTCACCGGTGAGGGCATCTTTGCCGGTAATTTGATAGGCCTCAGCGGTAGCAATCACCTCGTCATAATTCAGCCCCAGCTCTTCCATGGCGGTGAGCAGATAGCTCTCATCAATCCAATTAACGACTTCCTCTGGGTTGACAGGTTTTTCGATTTTACCAAGACTGGTGAGGGTAGTAATACTGTTCTTAAGAGTGCTCACCTGCACCTCTCCAATAGTCGGATCAAGAGTCTGTAAACCAGAAGGGCCTAGGAACATGTAGACCACTTCTTTTTCAACGCCTGACCACTCTTCGATCTGGGCAGAAATACCCTCTGGATCATCTTGAAACATCTGGTTGGCTTCCAGTACAGCCTTCAAATAGGCTACGACAATTTCTGGATATTCCTCAGCGAAGTCAGAGCGCACCGTGATGCCGTGGAGTGTGGGCACGCCAGTTTGAGCACCGTCAAAAATCTTTCTTGCAAAGCCGCGAAAGGGAAACAGCTCGCCAAAGGGAACAAAGTCGGCGTGGGCATCGATTTGCCCCGTGCGTAAACTAGAACCGCCCACCTCGGGGGCCTGGCTAATCAGTTCTACATCAGTTTCTGGATCAAGCCCAGCATCGGCCAGCGCTTTGAGCAACATGCCGTGGGCCGCCGAGCCAAAGGGAACGGATACGGTGCCGCCCTTTAAGTCAGCTAAGGTTTTAGCATCGCTATCTTTAGGTACTACGACGGCATTGCCTGCCCCGTTAGGGCTGTAGGCTAGGGTGCCAATAAAAATGGTGTCGGCATCGGCAGCTTCTTGCTGAAACTTGATTAGATTGATCGTCGCCGGAAAGTCACCCATCAGGCCAATATCAATTTGATCGGCCAACATTTTGTTGGTAATTGGTGGACCAGAGGTATAGCTAGACCACTGAATATCGTACTTAACGCCTTCATACTTACCATCGGTGGGCAAGTGTTTTTCTAAAAGCTCTAGCTCGCGCACTGTGGCCCCACCTACGGCAGTATTGATCACCTGATCTTGGGTGCCAATAGCGATTCGAATGACCTTGCCAGAATTGCTGCCTGAACTAGATGATTCACCGCTGGAGCTAACTTCACCTGACGAACAGGCTCCCATAAAAATCATCGTGGTTGCTAATAAACCTGAAGCAATTTTAGTCCGAGACCAACCCAGCAAGTAGCGCATAGCTTTACCTACATCAACTCATCTGAAGACATTTATTCCACCAAGCTTAGTTGGGGATTGTAAACCGAGATACATCTCGATTTATCTAGGTCTTTTACTCATAAAATTATTTTCTAGGTCTATACAAATCACTTATGAAAAATTAGAGTTTCTTTGAGTTTCTAGCTCTTTTTTTAGTGAAGTCAAAAAGCCTAGATGACCATTTATCGTCAAGAAATAGGCTGACATTGGCTTTAGCTCAGCGATGGTCGCCCAGTAAAGGAGTACTTTTTGCAGCATGGGCAAATAACAATGGGCACTGACGGTGGCACAGAGATGCTCCAAGAGCCGCCACAGTAGCGACAGCGCTCATCCGTAACATGTCACAGACAAACGCGGCGATCGCGCACGGCGCAGCAGGTCAACCTGATTTTTATGGGTGTCTTCATACAGCTCTGCCTTGGCAACGGTTAATTGAGCTAGCAGCTCTCCGTAATAACGAAGCTTAATCAAGTAGGCACAGGGGTCGTCCTTACAGTAGCGCTCGCCAACCTGCCTAGCCGCACTAGCTGAGGGTCGAACCGCTTTCGGAATAGATAATTGGCCAAAAGGACGAACTGCTCATTTACATAGGCATAGGGCACTTGTTAGCTATGCCCAAGACACCCTTCGCCTTAATCAATTGCCATAAGGTTCATCGCTTACTCATATAAAGAATTGGTCTGGCCAATAAGGTTTTCGGAGCAGCTAAACGGTGTAGCGCCAAGTGTGTGTATTTGCTCAGTTAACAAGCGTATAGCACCCCTGCGAGCTGCGCTTATAGCTGAGGGAACTCACATCACAGTCCATTGCCAGAATTGTCACCACACAGCCGATACGTGGCATGCTGGCTTAATAGGTTAGGGCCGCGATCGCCTTCTTCTTTTGCTCAGGGCTCACCTCCAGATACCGCTGCAAGCTGGCCAAGCTGCGATGCCCGCTGATCTCCTGAATCACCCGCAGGGGCACACCCGCATTACTCAAATTGGTTAGAGCCGTGCGCCGGAATGAGTGAGTGCTAATCCCCAACCCGTCCAGCCCCGCATAGGCCAGCACCTGGTCGAGCAGCCAATCCGCCGACGACCGAGCCAATCGCCCCCGACCATGCCGACCCGGAAACAGATACTCAGCTCCGCCGTTGTCATAGGCCGCTAGCAGCGCCGCCAGCCTGGGGTGGATATCGATCTGCCGGGTGGCCAGCTTGCCCTTGGTCGCCTTGGCCGGCAGTACCAGCACATCGCCCTTGATGTCGCCAGGCCGAAGTGAGATCCCCTCACTCACCCGCAGCCCGCCGTAGAGCAGGATGCCGAACAGCGCCCGATCGCGGGGAGAGCCCATCGCTGCAAACAGCCGGGCAATTTCATCGTGGGTTAAGACCTTGGCCTGGCCGTTCGTGCTCATTGGATCCGTTGTGTGCCTCCTTTATTTTACTAGACAGTATGATAATTCTGTAGAGTAGAAATCCCAAGTTTATAAAGCCTTTAGGGGTGTTGGCTCGTGGAACGGGTTGGCGTCTCAGGTGAGACAGCCGGAAACCCTTGATTTTTCGTTGCACAGTCTCAGAACTGGAATAGTGAGACGGAATCTGAGTTATGGTGCTGAGTTACCTCCACCATTTGTTATTCAATCCACTATTTATACAAAAAGCTATATACATAAGGTATTCATTGTGTAATTAGATAATTGTATAATAATGTTACCTATCCTTTGAGCTTTTGCATTTGGCTGTAGATCCGGCGTAGCTTGCCCGCTTCTTTGCGCTCAGCCAGCCTTTCTAAAGCCTGGGAGACAACGCGAGCTTGCAGTTCAGAATCCTCTTGCAGGATGAGGTAGCAAGCCTCTAGCAACGTATCTATAGTCAAATCCTGGTCTTGGACAAAGCGCTCAATCTCCTTATCCAGGTTTTCTTCTAGACGGATGTTGCGCCGAGGTGCGACCTGAATCAACTGCCCTAGCTGGTCTTCCATAGAAAGTATTTCAAACCCAGGCTTTTCAGCAGTCACTTTGGGGGGCTCCTGAAGATGCGCTGGATCATCTGCTGCCGGTGGTGAAGGCTCCATCGCCACTGCTTCAAAAGCCCGGGAGTCTTGGGCAGATGAAATTAGAGATGTGTCTCGCGCTACCTTAGGCCGCTGACTCCGAGACTTAATACGAGCCAACATATCTTGTCCATCACTCACTTCAGCACCTCCCGAATACGACCAATCAATGATTCAAAGGGATAGGCCAGATCTGGATGGCCTAGATCTTCTAGGAGAACACCTTGGCTGATGGCCTGCTTATATTTTTCTGACTCTCGAATCGAAGGCAGCATCACGTTCTCTCCAACCTCTCCTGCCATTTCGCTAATGACCATGTCACTCTCTTTGGTGCGAGAGCGGCCTACCCAGCGATCTCGAAAGGGAATTACGCCTAAGACTTTTGCGTCAGAAGCGCCATCCTCTGTTAATTCGCGAACAGCTTCCGCTGTACGAATCAGCGAACCATATCCCTTGACCGTAGCCTCACAGGGAATCACGATCTGATCCGCAGCCCCGATGATGCTTTTACAAATCTGACTCCGCTGAGGTGGGGAGTCGATCACTACAACGTCAAAAGATCCCTTGGCGGCTTCTAACCGTTTACCCAAAGCCAGAGCCCCTACCCCAGAGCTGGCCAAGTACTCCTGAACTTGATCTAGCCCATCGTCGGACGGAATTAGGAAGAGATTTTTGGTTGCTGTCGGGTAGGTTGCATCTTCTAGGCTTACCTGTTTGCGATAAAGCTCTAGCAGGGTTGGCTGATCGGCTGCAACCTCATGCTGTAAAAACGTAGTCAGGTTGCTCTGGGGGTCTGCATCTACCACAAGCACGGTATAGCCCGCACGGGCCAGGTACTTGCTCAGCAGGACAGCCACCGTGGTCTTGCCCTGCCCCCCGGATAGAGAAAGGGACGCTAGTGTCAGCATGAATTGATCACCTAATTACACAATTATACAATTAGCTAAAGACGTAGGAAATTAATTAAGCCAGAGTATAGCGAGATCTGAATAAGGCTCAAGCCCTTGTAGATTAAAGACTAGCAGGAGAAGTTCGTTCAGATCGAAGTCAAAATAGTTTAAATTTATGTCTTTAGTCAATTGTATAATTACACAATAAGCATTTCAAGGGTGGGTGGTGTTGGCACCACTTAGTGTGAAAATGAGCCCCATCTCTTGAAACCCTTGTCGAACCGTTGTTACAAGATTCAGAGTTTCTGCGCTGGTCATGTCACTTTATTACCGCTGATCTACCAAATGACTACTGCTTTATGCCTCAACCCAATGGTGACAACTTAAGCATAGGTTTCAGATGTCAAGGTAGTTGGTGCGGGGTCGAACGTAAGCCTAGGAGGCTTTTTACGCCGGGCTTTGGCCGTACCGAGGTCAGCATTGGCTGGGTCAGTGAAGTAGGCAATGAGGTCATGGGCTTGACCCTGTGAGTGAGCGACGGAGAAGTGATAGAGGCCACGAAAG
>NZ_JACJQN010000022.1 GCF_014696675.1 Phormidium tenue FACHB-1052 | reverse complement strand
GTAGGCTTTACTCATCGCTCTCACGGGGCTGTAGTCTTAGTAATCTCAGCCTAGACCGTGTGAGCTTTTTTACTGCCCAATCAACTTTTCAAACGCCCTCTAAGAAATACGAAAAAAGACACCGCAACGGCCTTTAGACGTATATCTTGGGGTCGATGTTGAGACTGTAGCAGTGCCCTAAGGTTGTAGTGCTATAGCTGAAAACACCGCAGACGCTATCTTAGGCTCTGTCAAAGGGTTGATTATGGAAGGCCTGCGATCGCGTCCGCAGCAGTTTTTGACTTTAAATATCGTTTACACAATTAAGTTGAAAGGATGATGACAATGAAACACGTTCTACGTCGCCTCAATCGCAACCTGGCTCGGATGTCTATGGTAGTGGTGGCTTCGCTGTTTTTGCTGTTGGGGATAGCTAACCCAGCAATGGCCTTTGGCAACTCCAGCAGCAGCCCCTCTGACGGCACCGCCCAAATGAACAACCTCCAGGAAACGTCAGAGCGTGCCCTCGACGCTGAACCCCGCAACCAGCAGGAAGTTCAGCGCAAGGCCCAGCGAGGCCCCAACGAAGTGCAGGGCGATGCTGACCTGCACACCATGAACTCCCCCGCAAATTCTCAATCGTCCACCACTGTGCAAGATCAAATTGAGAACGTTCTCGAAAAGATTACCCCCGGCAACTAGATTTCCTCGATACCAGCTATGTCTTGAGCTGCAAACTGATGCCTCAATCCCTCTCCTTGCAAAAGAAGAGGGATTTTTTTGGCCTACTGAACCGAGAACCGATCGATAAACGGGTTAGTCCTTCGAGGCTAGCCCGAAGCTAGCTAGCCCGGTGGCTGAGAACAATGTCTTGGCAGAGCCGCTGGAGGTTGGAGCGAGACCCAGCGGCTAGAGCTGGCCGAGCGACCCGGTGATAGCTGCGGTGAGCCTCCTCAAATCGCCCTAGACGCTGTAGGGCAATGCCGCGAAAGAGCCAGGCTTGGCTGTGGTTGGGGTTGAGCCAGAGGGCACGATTGCAGCAGGTAAGTGCGTCTTCTAAGCGGTTGAGCCAAATCAGCACTACGGCTTTTTGCACTAGCAGGCGAGGAGTGGCAAACCCCGCTAGGGTTTGGGCCTGCTCTAGGCTGGCTAGGGCAGCTTCGTAGCGGCTGAGGCAGGTGAGCGCTTCGGCCCGGTTGTGCCAGCTTTCGACATCGTGGGGCTGTAGGGCTAGGGCTTGCTCAAACAGCTCAAGGGCATCTTCAAAGCGGCCCATCTCCAGACGAATTTTGCCGAGTTCGCACTGGCCCATGGCAACGGTTTCGTCGTCGCGGAACGGTAGGGGCCTGGGCTTGGTGGCCAGATGGCCCTGGGGCGCTGCTGCGTTGGATCGAAGGCCGATGGGTAAGATTTGGCGATCGCGAACCATAGTTTCCATAGTGTCTGTCCTTTTCCTAGAGGAATCGGTGCATTTGCAACTAACGGTAATTAGCGGTTGTGGCGATATTGTGTCGGTGGCGTCTCAGTAGCGTCTCGGCGGTGATGCCCCAGCGAGATTTAGCCCTTTTGTCACAGCCTTGGCACAGCAATGACACACGACAAACCTACTCTAAACACCATTGTTAGGAGGAGGTAAACGATGAATCTGGAACTGTCCTACAAGCGGTATCAGCTTGATATTCCCCACGGCATTTGGCAAGAATTTTTTGCCCAGCTCACCGATGAGCACCGGGGGCGGTTGATTACTTTGAAGCAATTAGATCAAGAACTGGGCGACTTTAACGTGCTGTATCAAAAGCCGCTGTTTTCGATTACCTACGACCAGCCTGACCACACCAATGATCTGATGGTCACGGTCAACCGCTTTTTGGGCACCCGCGAGGCTGTCTATGCCCACCGGATTGTGTCTCCCCAGGCCGTTAGCATCATCACCGATGAAGATGGGGCAATTCAGTCTTGCACTATTACCGATGAGGATTACGCCCAAACCGTGATTAGTTTCCAGTTCCAGCGGCTGAGCCCAGCCGGAGGGTTTTAGGGCTGCGGGGTACTAACGTTTTTGAGAAGGGGTGCTCGATCAATCGGGCACCCCTATGTTTTTTGGGCAGTTTATCCAGGCAGTGGTCTAAGACATTCTGCGATCGCATTGAATACCTATTGATCTCCCCTGCCCCTGTCTGATTAAGGGGGACAGAGGGGTAGACAGCGCCACCTAGCGGTTGACGGTGCTCATGTCGGCGTAGCGATCGCCCACTGCTGCACCTTGAGGAGCCACAGCATCGATGCGATCAAGGTCGGCCTGGGACAGCTCAAGCTCCACTGCCGCCACGTTTTCTTCGAGGTACTTGCGGCGCTTGGTGCCAGGGATGGGCACCATGTCGTTGCCCTGGGCCAATAGCCAGGCTAGGGCGAGCTGGGCTGGGGTGACGCCCTTTTCCTGGGCGATCGCCTTGACCTGGTCAACTAAAGCCAAGTTTTTGGCAAAGTTCTCGCCCTGAAAGCGGGGGGCGTGGCGACGGTAGTCGTCAGGGGCAAAATCTTCGAGGCTCTGGAAGGCACCGGTCAAAAACCCGCGACCCAGGGGGCTATAGGGCACAAAGCCAATGCCCAACTCGCGCACCGTCGGTAGAATTTCGTCCTCTGGCTCCCGGCTCCAGAGCGAGTATTCGGTTTGTAGCGCGCTGATGGGGTGCACGGCGTGGGCGCGACGAATGGTGGCTGGGGCCGCCTCTGACATGCCCAAGTAGCGCACTTTACCTGCCTGCACTAGCTCGACCATCGCCCCGATGGTGTCTTCGATGGGTACTGTGGGGTCTACCCGGTGCTGGTAGTAGAGGTCAATGACCTCGACCCCGAGCCGTTTGAGTGAGTCGTCGCAGCATTGCTTGACGTAGTCAGGCTTGCCGCTAACGCCGCCCCAGCCGCCCTCGGCGGTGCGCACATTGCCAAACTTGGTGGCTAGCACCACCTGATCGCGACGATTTTTGATGGCGCGACCCACCAGCTCTTCGTTAGTAAACGGCCCATACATGTCGGCGGTGTCGAGCAAGGTGACGCCCAGCTCTAGGGCGCGGTGTAGGGTGGCGATCGCCTCCGCCTCATCGCGATCGCCGTAGAACTCTGACATGCCCATGCAGCCAAGCCCAATGGCAGAGACTTCGAGTTGACCTAATTTACGGGTTTTCATGGCTTAACTCCTTAGTTTGCGGTGGTTCAATGCAATATCGTTCTCCCCCAGCCCCAAGTAGGGACTGTAGTTCTCAAACTCGCGCAGCACAGGTTGACTGAACAGGCTCGCAAGGCAGAGACTCAAAGGCTGAATCCAGATTGCACAGCTGCCAAACTGGCGACGCTTGGTGCTGCGGCTGCCCTATCCTCAACCTGTCAGAGCTGTAACCCTACACCTTAAGCAGACTGGGTCTGTTTAGGTAGGTTGAGTGAGTCATGGAGGTTTGCCTCTAGCTCTGAGTAGTGCTGAATCTTCCAGTCGATGACGGCGAGGTTGTCTTGCAGCTGCTGAATTTGGGCCAGCACTGTTTCACGGTGAGATTCCAGGATTTGCTGCCGGCTGTGGAACCCAGAGTCGGGTTGAGACCTCACCAGCTCTGCGTACTCCTGCATTTGTCGAATAGGCATACCCGTCAGCCGCAGCTTATTCAAAAACTCGATCCAGCGGAGGTCGTTGGCTGAGTAGCGCCGATGGCCGCTAGTGGAGCGACCAATAGGCGCAATCAGGTTGCAGCGCTCGTAATAGCGCAATGTGTACACGCTAAGCCCAGTGGCGGCGGCGACCTGCTGAATGGTGAGTTCTTCCATATCTGCACGTTAGAGGTTAGAGCGCACTCTAAGTCAAGCAGAATTTTTTAGATCTATCTGGTTAGACCTGAAACAAGGGTGCTTGACCTAAAAAATCCGTTTGAAAACCGCTCGTTCATCAGAGTAAAGGCTCTTTGCTCTATCCAGCTGCCTGTGGGGCACAAAAGTGTTGAGATCGCATTCAGTATTAGACTTTAACCGCGGGCTGCAACTAGCCCAGGCTCCTTCGTTTTTCTCCGGCATGGCAGAACCCCTTACCACCTTGACCGACTACGCGATCGCCCTAGAGTGCCTGCTGCTGGCGGGTCTGCTGCTTGGGCAGGGCGGTGTGCAGCGGCTCTGGGCATTGGCTTTTACCAGCGTTAGCGGCGCGGCCCTGCTGGGGGGTATCTACCACGGGTTTGCCCACCAGATGTCTTTGCTCCAAAGGATTTGGCTCTGGCAGGGCATGGGTATAGCGGTGGCGATCGCCAGTTTTTTTACCCTTGTGGCCGCAGCCGTTCCCCTACGCCGGGGTGAGCGGTTGGCGCTGCTGGCGCTGGCAGCGGCAAAACTAGTTGGGGCGATCGCGGCGGGCTTTACTCTGTGGGGCTTTGCCCTGCGGGTGTCCGACTATCTCAGCGCGCTGCTCATTGTGCTGCTGGTGCAGTGGCTTCAGCGCCGTCACGATTCGCATGCCCCAGCCTGGATGCTGGCAGCGATCGCCCTCTCTGGACTGGGGGCGATCGGGCTGCTGATTCCCTGGCCTGGGGTCAGCCCTCTAGTGGTTTACCACCTGGTGCAAATGGTGGCGCTGTTCTGCATCTATCGTAGCGTTGCCGCTAAGCCCCTGGCCAATGCCGGTGTTCCTGGCTAGAGCTGAATTAGGGGTGAGGGAGAATTGGGTCGTAGTGGCAATGACCCCGTTGGCGATGGCGTATCGGAGAGTCGCTATGGCGTGAATGAGCCACCTTCATTACCACCCGTTGTTCTCTACCAATTGACTACAGCCATGTCTCCCTCGCAGCCGATGTTGGGGCACTGGCGGCGGGTTTAGGGTAAAGCGACGATACTAGATGTGGATGGCTATATGGCTTCTAACAATCAAACCACTCAAATTACTGAAGACTCAACTAATGATCTGTTTCAGCGCTACGATGCGCTGTCTGTAGACGACAAGCTGGCATTGCTCTACTACATCTATGAGGCCATGGGGGGCTCTATCACCCCGGCTGCACCCGAAGCCGCTGACCCTGAGCTGGCCGAGCCGCTAATCAAAGAGCTGTATGACCTATCGAAAGACGAGCAGCTTGAGGCCATGCGCAGCGTGGCGCGGGGCGAGCACAGCGACATCTCTGAGCGCTACGGTGCTCTGAGCGCCAACAACCAACTGCTGGTGTGGTATGGCTGGGCCGAAGCCATGGGCAAGCAAATTGTGGATATGCCCAGCGACTACGAAGCCGAAGGTGATGTCAGCAAAATTCTCTCTGACATCAAGGGCATGGAGTTCCAGTCACAGATCTCGTTGCTGCGGGAAGCCGCCACCCAAATGGGCTTTACCAGCGTCACTGCTCCCCCTCCCCTAGCCGAAACCGGCATTACCAACAGCTTGTAATGGGTGAGTAGCGCGATCGCCTTTGCAGCCCTAAAGGGTGTTTAGAGAGCGATTTGCTATGGCTTAGTCGTTGCCTGAATCAACCCGGCTTCCTTTCAGGGGGCCGGGTTGATTTATACAGTAAACGACGCGATAAGGCCGACTATTTTGCACGGTCTACTGGTACTGGCACTGCTGGCACTGACATCCTAGACTCCATCGTCGTGGGCAAAGCGGTTGTAGAGAAAGTCAAGGGCATGGTTGCGTAGCTGGTAGTACTGGGGGTCTTCCATAATTTGGTCGCGATCGCGGGGTCGCTCAAAGGGGATATCCATCACCTCACCGATGGTGGCGGCGGGGCCGTTGGTCATCATCACCAGGCGATCGGCCAAAAATAGGGCTTCGTCGATGTCGTGGGTGATCATCAATACCGTGCAGCGATGGTCGTTCCAAATCTTCAGCAGCTCTTCCTGGAGTTCTTCTTTGGTGATGGCATCGAGCGCTCCAAAGGGTTCGTCGAGAATCAGCACCTCGGGGCGAATGGCCAGAGCGCGGGCAATGGAAACCCGCTGGCGCATGCCGCCGGAGATTTGGTCGGGGCGCTTGTCGGCAGCTTCGGTGAGCCCCACCATGGCCAGGTGGTCGCGCACGATCGCTCGTTTTTGGGCCTCGGGCTTGTTGGGCCACACTGTTTTCACCGCTAGGTAAACGTTCTCAAACACGGTGCGCCAGGGCAGCAGGGCGTAGTTTTGAAAGACCACCATGCGATCGGGGCCAGGTTTGAGAATGGGTTGCCCGTTGAGGGTGACAGAGCCGCCCGTAGCTTGCTGAAAGCCTGAGACCAGGCTGAGCAGGGTCGATTTGCCGCAGCCGGAGTGGCCAATGAAGCAGACGAATTCGCCCTGTTGAATGGTCAGATTGACGTTTTCTAATACTGGGAATCTGCCCTTAGCGGTGGGGAAGCTCTTAGAGACTTGATCAAAGACTAAAAAGCCTTGGTCGGATGAGGTTGGGGATTCTACTAATTCGAGATGGCTGGGACGGCGGGACTTGAGATTGAGAGGGGCGGGTTGCATGGGTTTACTCCTGTGTTCTGGGTTGGGATGTTTTGAGTGACGGTGCGGGGGAAGGTGGGGTAAGTGGGGAAGGTCGGGTAGGTTGGGAAGGTGGGGAAGGTCGGGTAGGTGGGGGAGGTGGGGGAGGTGGGGAAGCACACCGGTCTGTCGTCGCTCCATCTCCTCCACCTTCCCTATCTCCCTCATCCTCCTCATCTCCCTGACTCCATCACTCCCCACTCCCCTACGCCGCCAAGGCTGCCATTCGCCCATCGAATACCACCTCGGCGATGGTAATGTCGCGTTTGATGGCAAGGCTGTTGAGGTAGCCGATCGGGTCTTGGGCGTCGAAGTCGGTGCCGTCGAACAGGTGAATGCTGCCGCGCGTGAATTTGGCATCGAGCAGGCCCAGTTCGCGGGCGGCGGTGCTGTAGACATCGACCCGCACAATGCGTTCGAGAATCTCTAGCCAGTTGCGGGGGAAGGGGACGTCGCCCCAGCGGGCGAGCTGGGTCATGTGCCAGAGGTGTTCGGTGCGGCTGGGGCGGTTGGCTCCGTCGCCAAAGAACAGGTGGTGGGCGTACTCGCGCATGGGCTTTTGCAGCTCGCAGACTTTGGTGTTGGGGTCGCCCAGGTGAATATAGTCAATTGGGGTGCCCAGGTAAGCTCGCTGGGAGAGAATCTGGCGAATCTCTAGCTCGTTCTCGGGGTCGGCGCAGTAGCGGCAGGCATCGAGCAGGGCCTTGGTGAGGGCGATGTGGGTGTTGGGGTAGGCGGCGGCCCAGTCTTCGCGCACGCCGAGCACTTTGCCGGGGTGGCCGTCGTAAATTTCGCGATCGGTGGCGATGGTAAAGCCGACCTCGTCCATGGCGGCGCGCAGGTTCCAGGGCTCACCGACGCAGAAGCCGTCGATCGCATTGTTCTTCAGATCCACCACCATCTGGGCGGGGGGAATGGTTTGCAGAGCCAGGTCGCGATCGGGGTCGATGCCGCCCGCCGCTAGCCAGTAGCGCAGCAGCAGGTTGTGCATCGATGACGGGTGCACCATGCCCATACGGTGTTGGGTTTCGGGGGTGCGGTGCAGCATGTCGCGAAAGGCATCCAGGCTGTGGATACCCTGGTCGTAGAAACGGCGAGATAGAGTGATGGCGTTGCCGTTGCGGGTCATGGTCAGCGCACTGACCACGGGCAGCGGGGTATTTTTGTGGCCGCCTAGAGAAAACCACAGAGGCATACCGGAGGGCATTTGGGCGGCATCCAGGTATCCCCCGGCGATGCCATCGACAATGCCACGCCAGCTGGTTTCGCGGGTCAGGTTGACTTCCTCCAAGCCGTGCTTGGCAAAGAAGCCTTTTTCCTTGGCGATCGCCACCGGGGCACAGGCGGTCAGCGGCACAAAGCCAATGTCCAAGTTCACTTTTTCTAACCCGTGGCGAGCCACCGCCGTAGTTTTCCTGGCCCGCAGCTTTTTGATCCGCTTTTGCTGGTTGAGGAAGTAGATAATTTCGCTACGCAGGCTGTAGTAGCTGGGGTGCTCAACCACCTCCATGCGCTGGCGGGGGCGGGGAATATCGACTTCTAAAATGTTGCCAATTTCGGCACCGGGGCCGTTGGTAAGCATGACGATGCGATCGCTGAGCAGCACCGCCTCATCCACATCGTGGGTAACCATGACTGCGGTGACGTTGTTCTCGTCGCAGATGCGCATTAGCTGGGTTTGCAGATTGCCCCGAGTTAGCGCATCCAGCGCCCCAAAGGGTTCATCCAGCAGCAGCAGCTTGGGGCGAATGGCCAGGGCGCGGGCGATCGCTACCCGCTGCTTCATCCCACCCGAGAGCTGGTCGGGCCATTTATCGGCGGCCTGTTGCAGACCCACCAGGTTGATGTGCTCTTCAACAATGGCGCGGCGATCGCCCTTGGGCATGTCGCCATAGACCGAGTTCACCGCCAGAGCGATGTTTTCGCGCACCGATCGCCAGGGCAACAGCGAATAGTTTTGAAAGACCACCATGCGATCGGGGCCGGGTTCGGTGATTTTCTTGCCCTCCAAGGTGAGCACCCCCGAGCTGGGCAGCGAGAGGCCAGCAATCATATTTAGCAGGGTCGATTTGCCACAGCCCGAGTGACCAATAAAAGAAACAAACTCGCCTTTTTTGATCGCCAAATCAATGCCTTTAAGGGCGATATATTCACCGCCATCAGATAAGGAAAAGACCTTCTCAACCTGATCTACTGCCACCAATAAGCTCATAGTTCTATCCTTGCGATCGTCGTAGAGTAATGCCGTAGTTCAAATTTGCGAAAATTGAATTATCTGTAGGGTGCATAGCGCTAAGGCGCGGCGGTGCCTACGCGAAGCAATGCACTATTGCATGCATCTAGGTGCATTGCGGCCTATAAGTCGAGTCATTTATCAGAGATTTGGCAGCCGCGAATGCACCCTACAGGTTTCTTCCTTACTTCCTAGTCGGAGCAATCTTCATCTGCAAAAAGGCGATCGCGCGATCGAGCAGCAGACCGACAAAGCCGATATAAAACACTGCCAAGATAATCTCGCTGATGTAGTTCTGCTGGTAGGCATCCCAGATAAAGAAGCCGATGCCCACAATCCCCGACATCACAATTTCTGCTGCAATAATCGCCAGCCAGGCCAGACCGATTGCGATCCGCAACCCGGTAAAAATGTAGGGCAGCGCCGACGGAAACAGAATGTTTAAGTAGTAGTCTTTGCGCGACAGTTGCAGCACCTTGGCCACGTTGTCGTAGTCTTCTGGGATCTGCCGCACACCCTCGATAGTGTTAATCAGAATAGGCCACACGGCAGTAATGAAAATTACGAAGATGGCGGCGGGCTGGTTTTGTTGCAGCGCCACCAGGGCGATCGGTACCCATGCCAGGGGTGCCACCATCCGCAAAAACTGAAAGATTGGGTAGGTGGCCTTATTGAGCCAGGGGCTAGTGCCCACTAAAACCCCGACCGAAATACCGACCACAGCCGCAGCGGTGTAGCCTTGAGCCACCCGTCCCAGGCTCGCCCAAGTCTGCCAAAAGAGCCCCTTGTTTAACCCGCCCAGGTCGTAAAACGGGTAGAGCAGCAGCTCACGGGTGCGCGTGTCAGTCCACAGGCTCAGCGGCCCAGGTAGCCGAGTTATTCCCGACGACGACACCAGTTGCCAGACCGTTAAAAATACCGCAATACCAATGATGGGAGGAATCAGGTCAGGGCCATGTTTTTGCCAAACCTGCTGAACCGAGGCCAGGACAGGGTTAGGGCGAGTTTGCTTACGAACTTGAGACTGAGTAACCATAGTTGCCGTACCTGGGTTAAAAGGAAAAATCGAAAACCGTTTGAGGAGGAAACCCACCCCGGCCTTTCTTTGGGGAGACCGACCGAGGTAGGCTGGTTCAGGCACCGGGGCAAGAGGGAATGGGGCTGCTGTGGACGATGAGGACCCCATGCTCTTGCCCTTGGTCATCTCTCTCTGAACCAGTGCTGTTGGAAGGAATAGAGTGGATGTGTGGATGGGTGAATGTATAGATGGAGAAAGGAATTGAGTATGATCAACCCACCTACCCATCCACCCGCCTACCCATCTACCCCTCTCCCTCCTAGACCCGCTTAATCTGGAGGCTGTTGAGGTATGCCTCAGGGTCGGCGGGGTCAAACTTGATACCGTCAAAGAAGGTTTCAACACCGCGAGATGTATCGGCGGGAATATCGGCAGTAAACCCTGCTTCGGTAGCGGCTTCGCGCCAAAGATCTTCGCGGTTAACAGCGTCGACCATGCGTTTAACGGTGTCGATGTCGGTGAGCTTGTCTTTGTGGAAACCCCAGCGCAGACTTTCGGTGAGAAACCAGAGGTCGTGGCTCTTGTAAGGATAAGAAACGCTACCCTTGGGGTCTTTCCAGTACAGCGGCCCAGCATCAAAACTATTGATGTCGGCCTTATTATCGCCCATGGTGTAATTGCCTTTGAACGGATTCGCCAGCACTTCGGCAGGAATGTTGAAGTAATTGCGACCGGCGGTGATCTGCACTAGCTCATCGCGGTTTTCGGGCTTATCGGCCCATTGTTGGGCTTCCATAATGCCTTTAAGCAGGGCCTTAGTCGCTTTGGGGTTGGCATCGACCCAATCGGCTCGGATCGCCAAGTATTCCTCAGGGTGAAAGGCCCACATTTCCTGGGTCAGTGCCCCCAAAAACCCAACTTTGTCGCTCACAATTCGGTAGGGCCAAGGGTCACCGGTGCTGAAGGCATCCATAGTGCCGTTACGCATGCCCTGCAACGTTTCAGCAGATGGCACTGTCAACAGCTCAACATCTTGGTCGGGGTCAATGCCGCCAGCGGCAAACCAGTAGCGAATCCAAAAATCCTGGTTGGCGTTAGGAAAGGTGAAAGCAGCCTTAAACTTGCGCCCCTGGTCAGCGGAAAAACCCTTGATATAGTCTGCTGCCCCAGAGAGATCTAGCCCCAAGTCTTTACCTTGGTGCTGATTGGCAATAGCAATGCCATTCCCCTGGGTGTTGAGCATCGCCAACACATACATAGGGACTTTTCTGCCGTCGGTAATAATGCCTTCACTGAGTAGATGAGGCATGGGCATTTGCCACTGGCCGCCGTCAATGCCGCCACCGGCAGAACCAATGGTGACGTTATCCCGCGCCGCAGCCCAGCTCGCCTGCTTGGCGACTTCTACCTCAGTCATGCCGTACTTGGCAAAAAAGCCCTTTTCCTGAGCAATGATCAGCGGGGCCGATTCTACGATGGGAATGTAGCCCAGCTTGACCTTAGTAGTTTCGGGGGCGTCACCGGCAGCCACAGGGCCGGGGGCAGCGGTGGCTGCCGAGGTGGTGACTGTAGCCGAGGGGGGATTGCCCAAACAGCCTTTGAGCAGCAGCGAACTAGCCGCCGATACACCAGCGGTAACCAGAAACTTGCGACGCGAATAATCAGACATAGAACCTCCTTTCAACGCTCCGGACTAGGGGCGCTCTGAACGATAGGGATAGTGGTTAAAGGCTTGGGGGCGAGCACTGTGGTCGAGACGACCTGCTTTTAGGGCAAAAATTAGGGTATTTACCCAACAGGTTCACCGGTCGCGTAGGATTTATTTTTATCAATCCTAGTCTCTTTATCCATGTCACTGAGTCTATACTGTTTCCCTGGCTTGTAAATCCCCCAAGCCCACAAAATCCGGATGCAATTTTTAATGCGAATGATAGGTTGGGCTTATAAAATAGATGTTCTGTAATAGATTCAATTAATAATTTCGTGCCAAAATTGAGAGTGTCGAACTCACCCCATCCGTGTAGGCCTAGAGTGTGGCCTTTGGCATCACCCATGGCTTTTGCTCCCACTGGGGGGTAGAGTTGTTCGCCCAAGCGCACTCGCTGGGCGGGTTGACCAGCGGCAAGGCCTCTCTGCTTGCAAAGCTACGTTTCGCGCTCTTATCTCACACCAGTCCGACTGGCTACTGAGTTGAGCAATTACGTCCCCCAAAACTCGAAGCTGTCCAAAAAGGACAACGCGAAAATCGGGGGCTGCAAAGCAAAAGCCCCGAATCGTTTAGACCCAGGGCTTTTTGCTTGATTTAATTGAATGCCAGGAGGCGGGCTTGAACCGCCGACACGAGGATTTTCAGTCCTCTGCTCTACCAACTGAGCTATCCCGGCTGGGGGTGCGAATTTCAGCGCTCAATCAAGATAGCAAGTTAACGTCACCCCTGACAAGGCCATTGAGAAAAAATGCTGTCGCTTTCTATTGCACCTCGCGCAGGCGGGCCACCTTGAGGTAAAAATTACCGGCACCTTGCCCTGCGTAGGCGCTCACCCGCACCGTGTAGGTACCTGACTCGCCAATGCGGGCGAACAGCAAAGAGTTAGTAGTGCCGTCGGGGCCGTCGTCGTTTTCGCCTACGGTGACGCCGTCTTTGTTCATCAAAATGACCAGGGTGTCAAACTCTTCAGAGGTGACATCGACGGCCACTTGATCTCCCGCCTCTAGATTGACCGTATAGTCGCGGGCAAACCCACCGGTGCCGGTAGGGATGTCGCGATCGCTCAGGGCATCGTTAACTTCTCTAGATGCCGGTAGCGAAATGGGCGAATAAACTGTGGTCTGCGCCTTGGCTGGCAGTGAAGTCAGCGCCAGGGTAGTCAATGCTAGAGGAAGCAGCAGGCCGCGCTGTAGCCGGAGGTGAAATTGCATAGATTGTGAAAGATTTAGAGAGACAAATTTGCCCAAAGGCACGAGATCGTGCTCATTATGGCCTAAATTTTGGGGTTGCTTCGAGAACTAAAAGAGTCTACATATAATTGGCTTGGCAAACACTTTGCAGAGCGTACGGGGTGAAGGCTCGGTGAGCTGCGGTTTTGGTTGCATCGTTTCTCAATTTCGTTGCTACACTCACAGACGACCAATGCCCTAGGTATGCCGCCCTTGTCCATGCTAGAGCGCCCTCGCTATCGTTCAGCGTCATCAAAGCCTCGTGCCAAGCGCAAGCGGCGGCGATCCCGCAGACCTCGGTTGATGATGATGGCCCTGATCAGCAGCACCCTGTTGCTGGTTGCTTTTCGGGGTGCCAGCGAATACTGGCGTCAGCCTCTCGAATTTAGCCAGCGTCCGGTAGGGCAAATTGTTAACCGGGCCGAAGTTGCCACCGGCATTCGCCAGATTCAAACTGCCAATGGACGGCCTACCCTCAACCCGCTCCCCCTGGCTGAAGAGGTGTGGACCTGCGAGGTGGTCGTGATTGGCGGCACCTTGGGTGGGGTTGCCGCCGCCTCCCAGGCGATGAAAACTGGCGTCACCACCTGCCTGATTGAGCTCACTCCGTGGCTGGGTGGGCAGCTCAGTTCCCAGGGAGTATCGGCGATCGACGAATCGCGGGCGATGCGGTGGCGACGCAATTTTTCCCCTAGCTGGGAGGCGTTTAAGGATCTGATCAAGCGCCAGCCCGTCTATCTGCCTGATTGGACGGGTATGCCTGCCCAACTGCCGGTCGAGAGCACCAATAGCTGCTGGGTAGGTGAACTGTGCTTTACCCCCCGCGCTGGGGCCACGGCTGCTGAAATGTGGATGCGGGACGCAGCGCAGAATGCTCCTGAGAGCCGTTGGGCCACCTCTACTGCCTTTAAAGGAGCCGCCTTCGATGCTTCGGGGCGCTATGTGACAGCTGTGTACGGGGTGCGGCGCGTTCCTCTCGATCCAGACTATGTGCCGACCGGGCGGCTTTCCCAGGAGCTAGGGCGGTGGTACGCCTGGTCAGATGATGAGGCCTACAACAAAATTCCCATCCGCCTACAGCCGCCGCCAAACCGATCCATGATTGTGATCGACGCGACGGATACCGGCGAGCTGGTGGGCTGGGCTAACCTGCCCCACCGCATTGGCTCTGACGGCCAGGGCTTTACCGGAGAGGTCAACGCGCCGCCGCAGGATAATCCTGACTGTACCCAGGCTTACACCTATCCCTTTGTGCTGGCTACCCTCGACGACAAAAATGAGAGCCTTAAGGAGCTGCAAAAGCTAGAACCTGCTCTATCTAAGGCCGATCACCGCAAAGAATTTAATCTAGAAGGGTTTCCATTCTTTGATTTTGGCAGTGTGTTTAACTATCGGCGCATTGTCAGCCAGCGGGCGGGAGACTCAAATGTCAACCGCACTCAGCCCGGCGAAATGACTTTAATCAACTGGAATAAGGGCAACGACTGGCACTTTATGGATCCGCCTTTGGTGTTTACCGAAGAAGATGTTCGCCTGTCGGGGCAGCGCCAAGATTGGCTCGGCGGACTATCGACCGAGTCGCTTACCTACGGTGAAGCTCATGCGCTCCAGTTTGCCGAGTGGCTGATTGAAAAAGAGAGCACTAAGAAGCTGCCACTAACGTTTTTGCGGGGAGAGGATTCACCCCTAGGTACTGAGTCCGGCCTCAGTATGGTGCCCTATATTCGCGAGGGCCGCCGCATTTTGGGCCGACCTGCCTACGGTCAAGACAGCTTTATGGCGGTGGAGGCCGACCTGCGAGAAGACATGACTGGGGGGCGTGATTTTAGAGCAACGGCTGTAGCCCTGGCCCACTACGACATTGATATTCACGGCTGCCGCTATCGATCTTGGCGACCTTCCTACGAGGCGGCGGGGGCCAGCATTAAAGAATTTGTGGTGCGTCCGCTGCAAGTTCCTTTAGAGGCGCTGGTGCCCCAGGGCGTAGACAATGTGCTGATTGGCGGTAAGAGTGTGGCCGTCAGCCACATCGTCAACGGCGTGACGCGGGTGCACTATGGCGAGTGGAGCATTGGTGGGGCATCAGGAGCGACAGCGGGCTGGCTGCTGCGCTATGCCAAGCCCAATGATCTGACCCCGGCCCAGGTGGTAGTAACCGGGCAAATGCCTGCTCTACAACAATTTTTGATCGACCAAGGGCTGAAATTTACTTGGTAATGAGGGCAAGGCAACGGCGATTTGCTCGCGCTAGTTAGCTAGATTGAGGCTCATTCAGGTGAGTACCTGCCACTAAAACGGGGAATTTGCGCAGGGACAACTGTCAGCAACGCGATCGCTTTCCAAGGCTAAAGTCTACCGTCTAGAGCTGGTGAACCCGTAGCTCAGTGAATGCGGCCTTGGCCTATCCTAGAGGGTGCTGAGCGATGGGTGAGGGGGTTATCGATGGCAGAGTGGATGGGCCAGATGCTACGGCGAATTGGGCGGCGGCGATCGCTCGCGCTCCTACTTTTGCTGGCGCTCACTAGCTGTGCCATACCCCAGATCAAAGCCGAAGACCGGCTGTTTTTGCCGCTCACCGCTGAGCTGCTAGATGTCTATACTCTGCCGCCCCGGTCGTTTGAGGGCACCACGGTGGGTGGACTGTCGGCTCTGGCCTACGATCGCCCCCGCGACCTACTCTATATTCTCTCGGACGACCGGGGGCGGTTTGGCCCTGCCCGCTTTTATACCTTCGCCATTACCCTAAAGCGCAGCGGCCCGCCCCAGTTTGACACCGTCACCCTCGAAGCCGTTACTCCCCTGCTCGATGCCGAGGGCAACCCCTATTCCCGGGGCAGCCTCGACCCCGAGGGCATTGCCCTATCGCCTCGCGACACGCTATTTATTGCCAGCGAGGGAGATGTGCGCCAGGGTGTGCCACCCTTGATCGGTGAGTTTGACCGCGAGACGGGGCGGGCGATCGCCACCCTACCGCTGCCCCAGCGCTACCTGCCCGACACTCCTGACAGCCCCACCCAGGGGGTGCAAAACAACCTCAGCCTAGAGGCGCTCACCGTCACCGGGTCGCCCAGCGGGGCGGGCATGACTGAGCCTTTTCGTCTCTTTGCCGCCACGGAGTCAGCCCTGGTTCAAGACTACAATGCCGATCCTAGCCAGCCCCTCAACAGCCGCTTTTTGCACTACCTAATTGGTGACGACCAGACTACGTTGATTGCCGAGCATCGCTATCCTCTCGACTTAGAACCCTCTGGCGCTGTAGTGAATGGCCTCACCGACCTGCTGGCAATTGACCCAGCCGGACACTTTCTGGCCCTAGAGCGAGCGGCGGGCCTGCGCGGGTTGCAGGTAAAGCTGTACCAACTGGCCACGGGCGGCGCGACCGACACCTCGACCATCCCCAGCCTGAGCGGCGATGTGTCGGGCAGTTCGCCCATTCGCAAGCAGCTAGTGCTCGATTTTGCCGAGACGCCCTTGGCGGTAGATAACCTGGAGGGTATGACCCTAGGCCCGCGCCTGCCCGACGGCAGCCAGAGCCTGCTGCTGGTCAGCGACAACAACTTTGAGAGCGATCGCGCCACCCAATTGATTCTGCTGCGTTTGCAGATGTAATGCTCTGACTCCACAAAAATGATACGCAAAGCAAGGGGGCAGGCCGAGGCTTGCCCCCCTTGCTTAACGACTAAAGACTAGCTAACAGCGCTGCCGATCGCCCCTTTGAGAGCCGCAATACCCTGCTCAACGCTGGCCCACAGACCCATATCAGGCTCTTGACCCGCTATTTCACGAGTGCCAACAAAGTAAAGCACGCCCTTAAGAACTTCTTGGTGGGCCCGATTTTCAAAGTTGACTTTATTGAGCGGCTCCATAGCATTTTGAAGCGAATCGCTCAAGGTTTGACCCACTTTGTGCAGCACTAAACCATTCATCGTCTGCTGGTGCTTTAGCAATTCAAGCTGAAAAAACTTGTCGTATAGCGATAGTTCTGAGCCATCCATCATCTTAGTGACGGCCTCGGCATGTTTTTGGGTAATGTCGCGTGGCTCTGCGGCAGAACCTAGTTTAGTCACAGCCTCATCGATGTTGCTGAGGTTGGCGCGATCGCTCTTCAGCATCCCTTCCAGACGCTCACGAATGGTGTGATCATCGGTGGCTGCCATTAGCTTTTGCTCGGTGTCAATCAAGACATTTTGAAAAAGCTTTAGGTCAGCAAGCTTGGTTGCTAAGGTTGTCGTATCAGTCATTAGATATATTTCCTAATTAGAAGTTTGATCGTGTGACATTTCTTATGATTCCGTGGGAATTCAGGGGCACCCTCCCTCTTTAGAAAGGTTCGAGTCGAAAGCCCTATCGACTGTCAAAAGCAAGGTGGTTCTGCCCTATGCCCTAATAACCTCACACCATCCACCTAACAGCAGACCAGGGCTACCTTACCCAATTGCTACCATAGCGATAGTGTGCAAGCAGGAAGATGGGCAATGTGTGGACGGTTTAGTCTCAACAAAACCGGTGATGACCTGGCTGATGACTTTTTGCTGCGGTCTATTCCCCCCGTCATGCCGCGTTACAACATTGCGCCCAGTCAGCCCATCGCAACGGTGGTGGCTACCCCCGAAAATTCAGAGCCCCACTTCGACTTTCTGCTCTGGGGGCTAATTCCTAGCTGGGCCAAAGACCCTGCCATCGGCAGCCGCATGATCAACGCTCGCGCCGAAACCGTGGTCGAAAAGCCGTCCTTTCGTGCTGCCTTTAAGCGCCGTCGCTGTCTGATCTTGGCCGATGGATTTTATGAATGGGAAACCATTCCGGGGCAGAAAACTAAGCAACCCCACTACATTTTTCTCAAAGACCACACGCCCTTCGCCTTTGCCGGGCTGTGGGAACACTGGAACGACCCGGCCAGCGGCGGCGAACTGCAAACCTGCACCATTCTCACCACCGCAGCCAACGAGCTGATGGAGCCGATTCACACCCGCATGCCGGTGATTTTGGCCCCTGAAGATTACGCTGCCTGGCTCGACCCTGACTACTATCAGCCCCAAACGCTTCAAGGGATGCTGTGTCCCTACGAGGCTGAAGCGATGGATCGCTACCCGGTTTCGACGATGGTCAACAAGCCCCAACACGATTCCTCAGACTGTATTGAACCCCTGGATGAAGGAGTACCAGAGGGCGATTAAAAGGGGCGTTGCTGATCAGCAGTATGATTTGCCCCCCTAGCCCCCCAATTCTGGGGGGAACCGGACGACTTCAAAGTTCCCCAAACTTGGGGGGTTGGGGGGCCGATGCAGCAACTGTTGCTTTTGCAGATTCATACCTCAATTCAGCAACGCCTTAAAAGGGTTTACCTTTCTGCTGACGCTGACGTTGCAGGGCTTCTTCATACCACTCCAGTTCATCTAAAAAGGAGTCCAGCCGTTTGACCAAAGCGGGATCTTGGGGAGAGCCTTCGGCATCGAGGGTTTCCGTAATTTTTGAAATAGCAAACATCGACGAAATTGTTGGCATGCCCATCTCGCCCAGCATCACCCGCAGGTGAACGGCGGCCCGCACACCCCCAAAGCCGCCCACGGAGTAAGACACAATCCCCGCCGGACGAAAGTAGTATTCTTCGAGGAAATGATCCATTAAATTGCTCAACCCCGGCTGTATGGAGTGGTTATATTCGCCCGTTACCACCACAAAGCCGTCGGCGGTGCGAATGTGCTCGGCCAATTCCTCCATTTTGGCTGGAGCCTGACCGGGTTCGTACTCTTTATACATGCGATCGAGCAGGCCAAAGTCGTACTCTAGAGCATCGGCAAACACCGTGGTATGGCCGCGCTGAGCTAGCTGGTTGAGTAGGAACCTGGCGGCCCGAATACCGTTGCGATCGCGCCGATAAGAGCCATAGAACACTACGGTTTTAAAGGCCATAGGAATCAACCTCAATCAGGATACGAATGTTACTAACTCCTGCCCCATCCTATTGTTCTAACCTGAAACTTCCGCGAGAGAATCGCCCTGGCGAATTAGCGCATGTTCCCTCATTCTTGGTGCTGCCCCCTATCGCACCAGACGTGGATACAGTCGTCCGCAAAAGGCGATCAGCACAGCGGCCACTGCCACTAAAATCCCCAGGCTCAGCCCCAGAGGGTAGCTGCCTGCCGGTTCTACCAGCATTAGCTGGCGCAGGGCATCGACCATGTAGGTTAGGGGGTTGAGCCGCGACACCACCTGAAGCCAGGCGGGCATGATCGAGATTGGGTAAATCGCGTTGCTGGCAAAAAACAGCGGCATCATCATCAGCTGGCCTACCCCCATCACCCGCTCGTGAGTCTGCGCCCAGCAGGCAACGATGAGGGAAAAAGTCGAAAACAGCGCTGCCCCTAGCATCACCACCAGGGCTACGCCAAGAATTGCGAGGGGGTTCCAGTTGATGGCGACGCCCATCAGCGCCGCCACAATATAGATGATCAGCAATTGCGATAGACACCGCACCCCGGCCCCGATCGCCTTGCCCAGCACCAGCGCCGCCTTGGGCGCTGGGCTGACCATCAGCTTGTGCAAAATGCCGAGGTCTTTTTCCCAAATCACCAGCAGCCCGGTAAAAATTGACATAAATAGAACGCTTTGGGCCAAAATGCCCGGCGTCATAAAGTCGATGTAGCTGAGGTTGCCGGTGGGGATGCCCCGCACCTGGGTAAACACCTGGCCAAAGATGGTCAGCCACAGCACTGGCTGCACGGCGCGGGTAAATAGCTGAATAGGGTCGTGGCGCAGCTTGCGAATTTCTAGCTCGGCGGCGACTAAGGCCTTGGCAATAAAGTCCCCCACGGGGGCGGTAACTCGGCTGGGGCTAGCCCAACCGCTTAGCGGTGCGGCGTGTGGTTGACGTGTCACGATAGCTTCCTTCGTTATCTGTAGTGAGTGGATTTTGGGTGTAGTGGATGAAGACATCATCCATGGTCGCTTCGGGGTGGGGCACGGTGGCCTTGAGGGCAGCGGGGGTGCCGATCGCCACCTGTTGCCCCTGATAGAGCATGGCGATGCGATCGCACAGCACATCCGCCTCTTCCATAAAGTGGGTGGTGAGAAACACGGTGGTCTGGTAGTCGCGCCGCAGCTGCAAAATCAGATCCCACATGGTCTTGCGGGCTACTGGGTCAAGCCCTACCGTGGGCTCGTCGAGAAATAAAACCGGGGGCCGGTGCAGGGTGGCCTGGGCGATCTCTAGCCGCCGAATCATGCCGCCGGAGTAGGTGTTGACCAGGCGATTCGCCACCGGGTCGAGTCCGACGTAGTGCAGAGCAGCGTGGATGCGATCGAGCCGCTGTCGCCGGGGCACGCTATAGAGCTTGGCCAAAATCAGCAGGTTTTCATAGCCGGTCAGGTTGCCGTCTACCGAGAGGGCCTGGGGCACGTAGCCAATGCTGCGCTGCACCCCGGCGGGCTGGCGGCCAAGGTCGTATCCAGCGATCGCGGCCCGCCCGCTACTGGCAGGCAGCAGGGTGGTGAGCATTTTAATCACTGTGCTTTTGCCCGCCCCATTTGGCCCCAGCAGACCAAAGATTTCCCCCGGTTCTACGGTGAGGGAGAAACCATCGACGGCTGTTTTGGTGCCAAAGCGCTTCGTTAGTTCTTGAATTTCAATCATCGGCATAGGTCTGAGAGGGGTGGGGAGTGAGAGAGTGGAGAGTGAGGGAGTAGGGGCGTGGAAAGTGAAAAGTTCAAAATGTAAAAGGCAAAATTTTGTTCGCGCAGCGTCTCCGCAGGAGAAACTTTGAATTTTGCATTCTTCCCGTCACCCCCCCACCCCCATCGGCTCATCAAACAGAGCGCTCAAAATCACCAGCCCCGCCCTCACTTGCTGAAGTTGCTCCTCAGACAGCCCCTCTAGGCGATCGGCCACGGTTTGCAGGGTGGCGTCGTAAACCCGCTCCATCTCCGCCGCGCCTGCGGGGGTCAGGGTGAGAATGATGCGCCGTCGCTCAACGGGATCACTAATGCGGTTGACTAGCCCCCGCTGCACCAGGCGCTCGACCATGACTGACATGGTGGGCCGGGTGACATCTAAATAGTCAGCCACCTCTGACAGGGAGGACTGCGATCGCCGCCGCAAAAAATACAGCACTCGCAGCTGCGACAGCGATAGATGGGGCTTGCCGTGGCGACGAATGCCCGCACGCAAAAACCGCGTCACCGCCGGCACCGTCGTCATTATGTTTGCCGCGCACTGGGTTGGGGTTAGGGCTTGGGTAACCACAGGCAAATAGGCTCTCGACTAATAGTTAGTTTAACTAACAGTTAGCTTAGCTGAATATCTGCAAATTGTGGGGCAGTTGTAGCTCAGTCAAGCCCACCGATTGAAGAAGCTCTAAAACCTCAGGAATGGCCTCAAGCTGATGCTCAACTTGTCTTCTGTAAAAAAATCTTTCCGGTTCCCCAATCTTTCGTTCGATGGTTTACAGGGCCTCCAAACCTGGTAGATTGTCTTGGTATCGGCAAAGAGATTGAAGCATTGATATGAAAGTCCTTGTAATTGGCGGCGACGGCTATTGCGGGTGGGCAACCGCCCTATACCTCTCCAATCGTGGCTACGAAGTCGGGATTCTTGATAGCTTGGTGCGTCGCCACTGGGATGCTCAGCTTCAGATCGAGACGCTGACCCCCATTGCCCCCATCCAAAGCCGCCTCCAGCGCTGGAAAGACCTCACCGGCAAGCACATCGACCTCTACGTCGGTGACATCAACGACTACTCCTTCCTAGAGGAGACGATGCTTGAGTTTGAACCCGGCGCGGTGGTTCACTTCGGCGAACAGCGATCGGCCCCGTTCTCGATGATCGACCGGGAGCACGCTGTGCTGACCCAGGCCAACAACGTGCTGGGCAACCTCAACCTGCTCTACGTGCTGCGCGACCACTTCCCCGAGTGCCACCTCGTCAAGCTAGGCACCATGGGCGAGTACGGCACCCCCAACATCGACATCGAAGAGGGCTATATCACCATTGAGCACAATGGTCGCAAAGACACCCTCCCCTACCCCAAGCAGCCCGGCTCCTTCTACCACCTCAGCAAGGTACACGACTCCCACAACATTCACTTCGCCTGTAAGGTGTGGGGCCTGCGCGCCACCGACCTCAACCAGGGTGTGGTCTACGGTGTGCTCACCGAAGAGACCGGCATGGACGAGCTGCTGATCAACCGTCTCGACTACGACGGCGTTTTTGGCACCGCCCTCAATCGTTTCTGTGTGCAGGCGGCGGTGGGTCACCCCCTGACCGTCTACGGCAAGGGTAGTCAGACCCGCGCATTTCTAGATATTCGCGATACCGTGCGCTGTGTAGAAATTGCGATCGCCAACCCTGGCGACCCCGGCATCTTCCGTGTGTTCAACCAGTTCACCGAAATGTTTAGCGTCGGCGACCTAGCCATGATGGTGAAGAAAGCAGGCAACACCCTGGGCGTCGATGTCGAAATTGACCATATTGACAACCCCCGCGTCGAGGCCGAAGAGCACTACTTCAACGCCAAGAACACCAACCTGCTAGAGCTGGGTCTACAGCCCCACCTGCTGTCTGACTCACTGCTCGACAGCCTGCTCAACTTCGCGGTCAAGTACAAAGATCGCGTCGATAAGAACCAGATTCTGCCCAAGGTTCAGTGGCGGCGCGATTAGTGATTACGTGAGTAAATGGGCCAAAATTACAGCGTAATTTTGGCCCATTTACAGGTTTGTTTTTCTAGTTTCAATCATCTTCTTTAGCCCCCTCAATTTTTATGCGGATTGCTCTCTTCACCGAGACCTTTTTGCCGAAAGTAGACGGCATTGTGACCCGTCTTAAGCACACCGTTGATCACTTGCAGCGCCAGGGCAACCAGGTTTTAGTGTTCTCCCCAGAGGGAGGCTTAACCGAGTATCGAGGGGCAAAAATTCACGGCGTATCTGGCTTTCCGCTGCCGCTCTACCCAGAGCTAAAGCTGGCTTTGCCGCGACCGTCCATTGGCGAAGCGCTGGAGAACTTTCAGCCTGACCTAGTCCATGTTGTAAACCCGGCAGTCCTCGGACTGGCGGGCATTTACTACAGCAAAACCTTAGATCTGCCGCTGGTGGCGTCGTACCACACTCACCTCCCCAAATACCTAGAGCACTATGGCCTAGGCATGCTCGAAGGGCTGATGTGGGAGCTAATCAAAGCCATGCACAACCAGGCCCAGATCAACCTGGTTACCTCCACCGCCATGAAGTCTGAGTTGTCAGAGCATGGTGTGGACAATATTGAGGTGTGGCAGCGTGGGGTCGATACCGAGCTGTTTCGCCCTGAGCTGGCCAGTGCCGCGATGCGCGATCGCCTCTCGGGCGGCCACCCCGAAGCGCCCTTACTCCTATATATCGGTCGCCTTTCCGCCGAAAAAGAAATCGATCGCATCAAGCCCGTGCTCCAGGCCATCCCCGGTGCCCGATTGGCCCTGGTGGGCGACGGCCCCTACCGCGCCGAGCTAGAGGCCCACTTCGCCGATACCCCCACTAACTTTGTCGGCTACCTGGGCGGCGAAGACCTAGCGTCGGCCTATGCCTCTGCCGATGCCTTTGTGTTTCCCTCCCGCACCGAAACCCTGGGCCTGGTGCTGCTCGAAGCGATGGCGGCGGGCTGCCCAGTGGTGGCGGCCAACTCCGGCGGCATTCCCGACATTGTCACCGACGGCGTCAACGGCTTTTTGTTTGACCCCACCGATGAGGAAGGGGCAATCGCCGCCACCCGCCGACTGATCGAATCCAAAGCCGAACACGAGCTGATGCGTCGCAATGCCGTGGCCGAGGCCGAGCAGTGGGGCTGGGCAGCCGCTACTCGACAGCTGCAACAGTTTTATCGGCAGGTGCTGGCGCAGCGATCGCTGCCCATGGCCGCTTAAGGCGTTTTACCTTGATTTCTTCCAGATAATCGGGTCAGAATAAAGCTATAACAACGGCGAACCTCTGCACCTATGACCGCTACCACTCCGCAATTTAGCTCGCCTTCCCCATCCGATTACCCTCAGCTAGCTCTTCAACCAGCGGATTTAACGGTAGATGTGGCCATTGTTGGCGGCGGTATAGTTGGGCTAACCTTGGCGGCAGCCCTTGCCCCCAGCGGCATGCAGATTGCTGTGATTGAGGCTCAGACAGCGGCGGCGGCGGCTTCGCGGCAGCGGGCCTATGCTTTCTCGCTCACCTCGGCGGATATTTTTAAGGGGCTAGGGCTATGGCCGCAGGTTGGGCCGCACATCTGTCATTTTGACCAGGTGCAGCTCTCCGATGGCGACTACGGCAAGGTTGTGCGGTTTTTGCCCAGCGATTTGGGCACCAATGCGGTCTACTACGGAGCTGAACATGGGGTGTTGATGGCGGCACTCCAGGGGGCGATCGCCACCTTCTCCAACGTTCACTACCTCTGCTCAGCCACCCTGGGGGAAATCCACGACCAGGGGGAATGCACAGTAGCGGCGGTGAGTATGCCCGAGGGCGATGTCACGGTGCGATCGCCCCTTTTCGTTGCCGCTGATGGCAAGGGCTCGCTGCTGCGGCGGCGATCGGGCATTGGCAGCTTTGGCTGGCGCTACCGTCAGTCCTGTGTCACGGCAGTACTAGCCCCCGAGCACTCCCACCAAAACACCGCCTACGAGCGCTTTTGGCCCAGCGGCCCCTTCGCCATTCTGCCCCTGCCCGGCCAGCGCTGCCAGGTAGTGTGGACAGTCCCCCACGCCGAGGCCGAGGCCATTTTGCACCTGCCCGAAGCCGAGTTTATCGCTGAGCTACAAAAGCGCTATGGCCACCAGATGGGGCAGCTCAGGCGATTGACTGCGCCCGCGATGTTTCCGGTGCAGCTAATGCAGTGCGATCGCTACGTTTTGCCTCGCCTGGCCCTGGTGGGAGACGCGGCCCATAGCTGCCACCCCGTCGGCGGGCAGGGGCTAAATATGGGTATTCGTGACGCAGCGGCTTTGGCAGACGTGTTGTCGGCTGCCCATCAGCAGGGCCAAGACCTGGGCAGTCTTTCTGTGCTGCGCCGCTATGAACGCTGGCGACGCTTAGAAAACTGGGTCATTCTCAGTTTTACCGATGGACTGACCCGCATTTTCTCAAACCGGTTGCTGCCTGTAGTAGTGCTGCGGCGCAGTGGGCTCTGGGTGCTCAGCCACGTTCCCCCCGTCAAACGGCTGGCCCTACGGCTGATGACCGGTCGCCTTGGGCGAGTGCCTCGCCTGGCCCAGCTGGGGCGGCAAGGATCTAATTCTGTCCGGTGAGTTGACCTTCAATCAATCCACAGCGGCTCACGCCTGAGCTATAGCCCATGACTCTGGCTCAGAGCTAGGCGGACTTGATCAAATATTTGGGCGACTCAATGTAGCCTTGCCGGTTGTAAAACCGATGGGCCTGCTCGCGGCGGCTGTGGCAGTGCACTTCAATGCGATCGCACCCCCGCGCCCAGGCCAGCTCACTGGCCGCTGTCTCCAGCGCCGTCCCGATCCCCTGCCCCCGTGCCCCCGGGGCAATGCAAAAGTAGCTGATGCGGCAAAAGTCACCCGGCAGCGCTAGCTGCGGAATAAAGTGCAGCGAGATCAGGCCGACGACGGTGTCTTGCTCCACAGCGACGAGAATGGCTGCATCGGCATGGGGCAACTGCCGCTGGAGGCTGTGGGTGACAAACTCGGCGGTGACGGGGTAGCCGAGGTCGGTAAGCAGGGCCGCGATCGCACCGCTGTCTGTCGCCTGGCCGGGTCTAATCTGCATAGGCGATCGGGTTCAGCGCAATGTAGGGATTTACTTTAAAGGCCACCACGACACCTTATCGCGGGTGGCTCCGTACACTTCCTTTAGCCCTTCGGGGTCGACTACGTGCACCTGGTCGTTGGCCGACTCGGCGGTTTTGCTGGTTTTGATATAGCCTGCCTTCGTTAGTCCCTTTAAGACCTGCTCGACGGTGCGGTGGTTGAGCTGGCAGGCCCGAGCGATCAGATCAATGGGCAGATCAAAGCAGTAGGTGGGGCTACCGCCCCGGCTTGGCTGACTGCCCAAGCTGCGCTCTTGATAGATCAGCGCCCGCAGCAGTGCCGCCACTGCCTGGGGGGGATAGGTGCTGCAATTGAGCAGGTGGTACTGAAACTTTTCGCGCAGCTCAAATAACAGCGAGTAGCGATCGCGAAAGATTTCATGCTGGTCGTACAGCGATTGCACCACCGCCACCGGCACCTTGATCACGTCGGTGGTCTTATAAGCTTCTACCAGGCTGGGGAACGCCCGCACCACCGGCCCAAACCCCACCGGCAAATTGCGCATGCCAAAACAGGCCCCCGGATAGGTCATGGCCATCACCCGGTCGAGGGGAGTACTGCGCATAATTACTGGGCCGCCCTCAACCACTACGTAGAGGTGCTCTAGCCAGGTCTGCGGACGAAAGGCCGTATACACTGGCCGGTTGGAGTACAGCTTTTCTATAACCAGGACGCTGGGATCTAACCCCTTGAGCAGGTCTTTGCCCTCCAGTCCCTGAAACAAAAAGCTCTTCGTGGTCAAAGTTTCGACGGCATCGGTCGCCGAAACCTGGCCTTTTTGCCTTGCCATACTGCACTACGGGTTTGTTACCCCGCCATTGTCCCTCGAAAACTACGCTTGCTCAAGAATTCTTGACCGCAATCTCGATTATTTCAGTAGCCGTCGTCGGCATCGGTGTTGAACCACAGATCGGCCTCTAGCTCCACCAAATCTAGCAGCGCCTCGTGGACAGTGGCGGCGCGCCCCTCGATCGCCAAATCAAACCAGCCGTCTTCCTGGCCGTTGGCCCCGAGCAGGGCACCCAAAATATTTACCTTGAGACCGTAGCGGTTGATCAGGTTTGAGATCACCGGGTCGGGGTGGCGCGCCTTGGGAATACGGATCTTAACTTCGGTGTGAATCAGGCTTTCAGGGTCTTTCAGGTGCAAAGCCTCAAGACCGTAGTCGGGAGAAACAGATGACATGGGGAACCTCCTGAACTGTAAGCTGCAAAATTTGGCGATCGGGCGATCGCTCTGACCGACCCAAGACCTGGCGCTCAACCCTAAACTGGACTAATGCCCTCGATGCTGAATGCCCGCACTGCGCTCCAGCAGATACTTCAGCACCAGGGTGACCACCGCCAAACACGCCAGCAACAGGGCGGCGGTGTAGGCCGCCTGGCTGTTGTACTGCACATGGGCCTCTTCAATAAAGAGGGGCAGGGTTTGGGTTTTGCCCACGATGTTGCCCGAGACCACAGTCACCGCCCCAAACTCACCCATGGTGCGTGCATTAGTTAAAATTAGGCCGTAGAGCAAACTCCACTTAATTGACGGCAGCGTGACCCGCCAGAAGGTCTGCCACTGGGTGGCCCCCAGGGTGGCGGCGGCCTCTTCTTGCTGGATGCCGTTTTCTTCGAGGGCGGGCAGCACCTCGCGGGCAATAAAGGGCATGGTGATAAAGATACTGGCCATAACGATGCCTGGCAGCGCAAAGATAATCTTGATGCCGTTGGCATCAAGCAATGGCCCAAACCAGCCCCGGTTGCCAAACAGCAGCACCAGCATCAGACCCGCCACCACGGGCGAAATCGAGAAGGGCAGGTCGATGATGCTGATCAGCAGCGATCGCCCCGGAAAATTTTTGTTGGCCAACGACAGCGCCGCACAGAGCCCAAATACCGTGTTCAGCGGCACCGTGATCACTGCCGTAATCAACGTCAGCTTCGCCGCATGTAAAAAGAACTTGCTGCTAAACGTGTCAAGTATCCCAGGCAATCCCGCCTTAAACGCCTGAATAAATACGTTGAGGGCCGGCACCAGCAAAATTAGCGCCAGGTAGCCAAAGACAAAGGCCACCAGCAGCCACTTGCCCCACTGAAACCTGCTTGCATCCCGAGCCTTGGATCCTGGGGCGGCAATAGGTTGGTTTAAAGATGAATCAGCCATAGAAGCGCCTCCCTCGGGCCTGAATAAGGTTGATCACCAGCAGTGCCGACAGCGAAATCAGCAGCAGCACCGTGCCAACTACCGTGGCCCCGGCGTAGTCAAACTGCTCCAAACGCTGAATGATCAGCACTGGGGCGATTAAGTCTTGAAAGGGAATATTGCCCGCAATAATCACCACGGAGCCGTACTCACCCACCGCCCGCGAAAAGCCCATGGCCACTCCGGTGAGAATGGCAGGCATCAGCGGCGGCAAAATTACCCGCCAAAAGGTCTGCCACTGGGACGCCCCCATCGACCAGGCGGCCTCTTCCATTTCTGACTCCATGTCTTGCAGCACTGGCTGCACCGTCCGCACCGAAAAGGGCAGCGCGATGAAGATCATCGCCACCAGCACCCCCAGACGGGTAAACGACACCTTGATGCCAAAGGGCTCTAGAAAGCCGCCAATCAGGCCGTTGCTGCTGTAGATCGTCGATAGGGTTAAACCGGCCACCGCCGTCGGCAGAGCAAAGGGCAAGTCGATGATGGCGTCTAAGAATCGCTTGCCCGGAAACTCGTAGCGCACCAGCACCCAGGCAATAATTAGCCCAGCAAAGCCGTTGATAATGCTGGCCACCAGCGCTGTAAAAAAGGTGACGTTGTAGGTCGAGATGGCTACCGGATCGGTAGCAATGCGCCAAATCTCTGCCGGGTTTAGGGTCAGAGCCTTGAGCACGAGCGCCGCCATCGGCAAAAGCAAAAACAGGGTGAGATAGAGCCAGGTGACCCGCCAGGTCCAGGAGGCGTGAACAATCTGGTGCCAAAGACCTGGGGATGAAGACGGTGGGGATGAAGTCATGGGTGCAGAGAAAACAGGTCGATTAGTCAATCCCGAGCGACCCTCACCCCAGCCTGCTCTCGTTTAGAGCGGGCTAGGTAAGGGCCATCTACCTACTTGCCGACCTTCGATTGAATCTGGTCGAAGATTGCCCCATCGGCGAAGAACTTTTTGTCGATTTCTTCCCAACCGCCCAGGTCAGCCACCGTAAACAAGGTGGTAACTTTAGGGAACTGATCGGCAAACTTTTCACCCACCGATGGGTCAGAGGGGCGGAAGCCCACTTTGGCAAATTCTTCTTGGGCCTCGGGGGTAAACAGGAACTCCACAAAGGCCTCAGCGACCTCGCGGGTGCCGTGCTTATCCACATTGGCATCGACAACCGCAATGGGGTTATCGATGGAAATATTCACATCGGGAACCACAAAGGGCAGCTCTTCGCCATTTTGGGCGGCCAGCAGTACCTCGTTTTCGTAGTTGATCAGCACATCTCCCTGGCCTCGGGTGAAAAACACGTCGGTGGATTCCCGCGCATCCTTGGGCAGTACCGGCACGTTTTGATAGACCTTGGTAACGAAGTCTAGGGCAGCGGCGTCATCGGCACCGGTTTGGGTCTGAAAACCCCAGGCCCCTAAAAAGTTCCACTTGGCCCCGCCGGAGGTTTTGGGGTTGGCGGTGACTACCTGCACGTCGTCGCGGGCCAAGTCTTCCCAACCCTGAATATTTTTGGGGTTGCCCTCCCGGGTAACGAGCGCCGCCACGGAGGAATGCACGATCGCATTGTTGGGAGCTTCGCCTTCCCAACCGGGTTCAATCAGGCCACCTTCTTCAATTTTTTTGGTGTCTCCGGCTAGGGCCAGGGCGACGACATCGGCCTCTAGGCCGTCGAGCACGGCTCGGGTTTGGGAGCCTGAGCCACCGTAGCTCTGGCTAAAGGTGACCTCTTGGCCAGTTTCGGCTTTCCACTTCTCGGCGAATTTAGGAATGATTTGCTCGTAGGCGGCCTGGGTCACGGCGTAGGAAACCAGGGTCAGCTCTACGGGGCCAGCGGCAGCGGTGGTCGCGTCGCCCGTGCTGGCCTCGGGGGTCGATGTGGTGCTACCGCAGGCGGCCAGGGTGCCCGCTAGCCCCAGGCCAGCCGCAAATAAGATTGCCGATCGCCGCGAAATATAACGTTGAGGTGAGGTCATGGGTAGCTCTCCAAAGAATCTCCGGTATCTCGATAGGGTTTTCGAGGATTACGTTTACGGACTGTATCACAAAATTTTGAACTTAGATTCAAAATGAAGTTGAAGTCATTTGTACATTTTTCTAAAATTAGCTCACCCCTGTTTTTGGATGAGTTGCATTTTTATTGTGAGTGGGGTAGCGTAGGGTCACATTGCAGCTCGGTGAATGGGCGATCGCCCCTGTAAGACTCAGTCATGTCCGGCCCCGGCTGCCGAGGTTTAGGTTCCAAGCGACCCTGGGGAAAGCGACACCGCTTCACTGGGGTATCGCGCCCTGGTCGAAGCACACTGTAGATTTTGGAAAACACCCGTGGGAATTAGAGTAGACAACGTTTCAAAGCGGTTTGGGGATTTTCAGGCCCTGGAGCCCATCACTTTGGATATCAAGAGTGGTTCTCTGGTAGCTCTGCTGGGGCCATCGGGCTCGGGTAAATCGACCTTGCTGCGGGTGATAGCCGGTTTAGAAAAGGCTGATACCGGGAAAATCTACATTTCGGCCCAAGATGCCACCCACAAAACGGTGCAAGATCGCCAGGTGGGTTTTGTGTTTCAGCACTACGCGCTGTTTAAGCACCTCACCGTGCGCAAAAACGTGGCCTTTGCCCTAGAGCTGCAAAAGTGGCCCCCAGAGCGCATCAAGAATCGGGTCGATACCCTGCTCGATCTGGTGCAGCTCGATGGGTTGGGCGATCGCTACCCCGCTCAACTGTCGGGCGGGCAGCGACAGCGGGTGGCCCTGGCGCGGGCCCTTGCCGTCGAGCCCCAGGTGCTGCTGCTCGACGAGCCCTTCGGTGCCCTCGATGCCAAGGTGCGCAAAGATCTGCGCGACTGGCTGCGCCGCCTCCACAACGATGTCCATGTCACCACCGTCTTCGTCACCCACGACCAGGAGGAGGCAATGGAGATTGCCGATGAAATCGTGGTGATGAGCCATGGCCGGGTTGAGCAGGTCGGTTCCCCCGCTGAGATCTACGAAAATCCCGCCACTCCCTTTGTGATGAGCTTTATCGGCGCGGTCAACGTGCTCTCCCCCGACAACACGTGGAAGTCGCTCCACCGCGATGCCCCTACCCACGGCGAGGTGTTTCTGCGGCCCCATGATATCGAGATCTTCACCGGCCATCGCGACGGCAGCGTCGCCGCCACGATCAACCACATCATTCACCTAGGCTGGACGATTCGCATCGAGCTGACCCTCGACAATGGCCACCCCATCACCGCCCACATTAACCGCGAGCAGTATCGCGACCTAGGCATTGAGACAGGGCAGACAGTGTACCTACGGGCCAAGCTGATTCGCAGCTTTGCCACTGCGTCGGGTTTTGCGCCGTCGGTGGCTTAACCCCCAAAGGTCTGGTTGCCCCTAGACTCAGTGAACCGGTTAAATGCGCAGTTCTAGTTTGCCGGGGAAGGTTTTGACGGCACCAAAAACCTTCCCCGGCAACTTGCTGTCTTGGCCTCAAACCAGTGTTTAGCCTGGCGATCGCTCGCCAGGGAGCCTCAATATAATGTCATAGTGGTTTTGGCCCCGAGCCGGGGGCCAAGACGTAAGCAGGTGGGCGGGCCATGGAGTTAGCAGGTATAGAACTGGGGCTGGAGATGGCGGTCAGCGGATTGGCGCAACTGGCGTCGCCGGGGCCGATTATCTTTCAGCTGGGACCCCTGACCATTCGCTGGTATGGGCTGCTGATTGCGATCGCCCTGGCGATTGGCATTACCCTGGCGCAACGGCTGGCCCAGCGGCGCGGCCTTGACCCCGAGGCGGTTGCCGACCTATCGATTTGGCTGGTGCTGGGGGCTTTGCCCGCTGCCCGCCTCTACTACGTCGCCTTTGAGTGGGATCGCTATGCTGACAACCCGCTGAGTGCCTTTGCCATCTGGCAGGGGGGCATTGCCATTCATGGCGCGATCTTGGGCGGCATGCTGGCGGCACTGCTGTTTGCCCGCCTCAATCGACTGTCATTTTGGGCGCTGGCGGATGTGGTGGCCCCGGCCCTGGTGCTGGGCCAGGCCATTGGCCGCTGGGGCAATTTCTTTAACTCCGAAGCCTTTGGCAGGCCGACCAATCTACCCTGGCGAGTCTACATTCCCCCCGCCCAGCGCCCCCTCGGCTTGGAGGCGGTGGAGTACTATCACCCCACCTTTCTCTACGAATCGCTGTGGAACTTGGGGGTGTTTGCCTTGGTGCTGTGGCTATTTTTCTGGGGATTGCGCCATCCCGAACGGCTGAAGACGGGCACGCTGTTTTTGGTCTACTTCGCCACCTATAGCCTGGGTCGCCTTTGGATTGAGGGTCTGCGCCTTGATAGCCTCATGCTGGGGCCGCTGCGCATGGCTCAGGTGGTGAGTTTGACGGGGATTGTTTTGGGGGTGGCTGGGTTGCTGTGGCTCTATGTCGGGCGGCGATCGCTGCCCGATGTCATCAAAGGCGGCTAAGCCCCGATCGCGCTGGGGAAGAGCCGCTGAGCCTGTCGCTGCTTTAGCACCCCCACTAGGTGCTGGGTCGAGAAGGGCTTGAGAAAAATATCTTGGGCAGGCACTAGGGTACGCAGGTTGAGGCCACCGACGCAGTAATCTTGGGCCAGCACAAGCACCTCAGACCGCTGTCGATCAACCGCCGCCACCAGGGAAATAATATCGGCTTGAAAGTGGTCGGCATCGAGCAAAATCTGGTCAAAGGTAGCGTGCTGCATGGCCTCAATCACTGCGTGGGGGCTAGGGGCCACCGTGGGCAACCAACCCTGACGACACAGTGCTTTTTCGAGTAGGGCGGCTAGACGCAGACGGTTGGCGGTGACCAAAATGCGGGGCGATCGCGGCCCTGGGGCATCGCTAGTCAGTTGCCGATCGGCTACCAGGGCTAAGGTACGGCCTAGGCGTGTCATCACTAACCACCTCCTGTGGGCAGACCTCGCGGTCTGCGGCGTTCTTCCCCAGTGTGCAGGCCAAAAGTAACACCAGGGTTTCGGCGACGGCGCGCTAGGGTCTTTTGGGAAACTGGCGGGGCGGTGTCGCCAGCGGCAGCCGAATCTCAAACTGGGTGCCCACCTGGGGCTGGCTGCTCACCTGGATTTGCCCACCGTGGAGGGCAATGATTTGCTGCACAATGGCTAGTCCCAGGCCGACGCCGCCCGACTGGCGCGATCGCTCCGGGCTGACCCGGTAAAAACGCTCAAAAATGTGGGGTAGGTCGGCGGCGGCAATGCCAATGCCTGAATCTTCTACCCGCAGTACGACCCAGCGGTGCTGCACCTCGCCACGCAGGGCAACGGTGCCGCCAGCGGGGGTGTAGCGCCGGGCATTGTCTAACAAATTGATCAGCGCCTGACGCAGCAGGTCGGGTTCTGCCCGCAGCCACAGGGGCGCGGGCGGCAGGGTGGCCGTAAAGGTGAGGTTTTGGGCTGCCATGACCGCGCTATAGTCGGCCACCAGCGGGGTGAGAATGGCCACCAAGTCAATGGGCGGCCCGATCTGCCAGGGCTGCTGGCCCTGGTGGCGAGCTAAAAACAGCAGCCGCCCCACTAGGGTGCTCATGCCCTCGCCCACCTCAGAAATGGTTTGCAGGCAGGCGGTTTGCTCCTGGGGCGAGGTAGGTTCCATCAGGCCGAGCTGGGCGTGGCTGACGATCGCCGCCAGGGGGGCACGCAGCTCGTGGGACGCATCGGCGGTAAACTGCTGCAATCGCTGGTAGGCGGCGCGAATCGGCTGCATCGCCATGCCCCCCAGCCCCCAGCCCACGGCGGCGATCGCCCCCAGGGCCGCCGGTACCCCCAGGGCCAAAAACCAGCGCAGGTTTTGCAGGGGCTGCACCACCGGGTCGAGCCCGGCTGCCACCTGGAGATAGCCCAAAATTTGCCCATCGCGGTATACCGGCAGGGTGAGCTGCCGCAGCTGACGAGCTGAAGCCGGGTCTAAAACTGTTTGAAAACCCAGGTCATCCTCCAGCGTGGGCGGTGGGATTGGCCCCATAAACTGCATCAGCGTTTTCTCAGGGGTATACCACCGAGCAAGGACGATGCTGGTGTCGATGCGGATGGCGTCGCTGCCCAAGAGGGGCGCGTCTTCGAGATCGATGCGGCGGCGGTCACCGTGGCTGATTTCTTCGACCCCTGAGGAGATCACCTGGCCGGTGGTGTAGAGAGCCTGGTCGAAGGTGCGGAGGCGATCGCGGGCTTCGCGAACGTAGAGCAGCCCGGCAAATAGCACCAAAATGCCGCCCATCGATAGGGTAAACCAGCGGGCCAAGCTGAGACGACTGCGCTCAAACATGGGGCTCCTGGGCGGGCTTGGCCAGTCGATACCCCATGCCGTAGATGGTTTGCAGCCAGGCGTCTGCGCCCACGGTCTGCAAGCGCTGGCGCAGCCGGTGCACCAGCATGGCCACGGCTTTGCTCTCGGGGGCCATATCCCAATCCCACAGGGCCTGCTCGATTTGGTCGCGGGTCAGCACCTGCTGGGGATGGCGCAGCAGGTATTCCATCAGCTGAAACTCTCGCCCTGAGAGCTGCACCGAGCCCTGGGGGCATTCCAAAATCAGGGTGTTGAGGTCGAGGGCAAGATCGTCTAGGGTGAGGCGATCGCCCAGCCACAGGGGCGACCTGCGCCCCAACGCCCGCACCCGCGCCAAAAATTCGCTGAGGTTTACCGGTTTTACCAGGTAGTCGTCGGCCCCGGCATCGAGCCCCATCACCTTATCGGCGGTGGTGTCTTTGGCGGTGAGCAGCAGCACCGGAGCGGTCTTGCCCAGGCGGCGGTAGCCCTGGCACAGCTCTAGGCCGCTCACCTGGGGCAGCATCCAGTCGAGCACCAGCAGATCGTAGGGGCGATCGCCCATCAGCGTTTGCGCCACCAGCCCATCTGCCACCGCATCGACTCGATGGTTGGCTTTCATCAGTGCTTGCTGAAGCGGGTGAAGCTGCGCCAGATCGTCTTCAACCAGTAGAATCTTCATCGGCGGTGGTTCTCCCAGGGGCGAACCCTGTCATCCAGTTACCTACTTTAAGGCCAGCTATGCCCATGCACCACCTCCAGCGCTACCTGAAAATTGGCCTGGGGTTTGTCGCTCCCCTGGTGCTGACTGGTGGGGCGGTGTGGGTGGGCAGTGGTTGGTTCACTGGCCGCGTGCTGAGTCAAACCTACGGCGGCGATCGCCAGATCGACACCACTGGTGTCCAGCCGGTGACCGTCTCCTTTGATGTCACCGTGCTCGCCCTCGATGCCGAAATCGACCTCCAGTCTCAAGTGACCGAAATTAGTGTCCGCACCAGCGGCTCGTCGCTGCAAGAAATGGAGTTTGAGTACCCCCTGGTAGATTACGCCGACATCGAGCAGGCCCTAGCCGACGACCTGGGCCTCCAGCCCGCCGACGTGCGCGCCCTAATTCGCTACCGCATTGACTAGCTAAAAAAGCACCCTGGCCATCTCGCCGAGATAGCCAGGGTGCAGCCGGGGAAGTGACGATTGACTATGGCCAGGAACTACTGCGCTGGGGGACTGCCCTCGGGGGCGCAGCCTCCTGGCCCCCGGCCTCTTCCCATGTTGCTGCGCAGGGCCTCCTGGAGATCGGTTTCACTGACGCCTAGTTCGGCGGCAGCAGCGGCCAGGTCAGGCCGGGCGGGCGGCTCGGCGGGCAGGCCCAGGGCGGCTTTTAAAGCGGCTTCAGTGACGCCGAGCTGCGTGGCGGCGGTGGCCAGTCTTTGACCGCGATCGCCATCTCTGCCGCTGCGCAGAGCTTCCCGCAGCTCAGTTTCGCTTACCCCCAGCTCAGTGGCGGCGGCGGCGGCTAGGTCAGGGCGCGGCGGCGGTTCAGCAGGTAGGCCCAGGGCTTCCCGCAGCGCGGCTTCGCTAACGCCTAGATCCGCTGCGGCATTGGCCAGCCCTTCCCCGTGACCTCGACCCCGGCCCTCGGGCCGCTGACCGGGCTCGGTTGGGGTGGCTTCAGGGGGTGTGGGTTGATCTTGGGTGGTTTGGCTAAAGGCGGCCAAGCCCAGACCGCTTACCAGGGCAGCGGCCAGGGCAGCGGTCAGCAGTGAACGATGCATTGCCATGGATAATTGGCTCCGGTGATTGAGGTTGACGATTCCTATTAAGCCTGGGCACTATGGCAAAACCATGGCCACCAAATTACAGCTTTGTCATTTTTGTGACCCGCTGGCGGTGCTAGGTTGTGAACATCTATGAACGTTTTATTAGTCGAAGACGAGGCCAAAATTGCCAGTTTTGTGGCCCAGGGGCTGCAAGAACAGGGCTTTGTGGTGGATACCTGCCCTAACGGCACCGAGGGCTACGCCCTGGCCACCGATCGCACCTACGACGTGGTGCTGCTCGACATCATGGTGCCGGGCATGGACGGGCTGGCCATTCTCAAGGCGCTGCGGGGGGCGGGCTACGCCGTGCCGGTAATTTTAATCACCGCCCGCAACGAGCTAGACGATCGCCTGGCCGGGCTAAATCTGGGGGCTGACGACTACATCGCTAAGCCCTTCTACGTCGAAGAACTGGTGGCCCGCATGCACGCGGTGGTGCGGCGCAGCAGCGGTGAACGGCAGAATTTTTTGGCCGCTGGCCCCCTGCGCCTCGATCGCATCACCCGCGAAGTCACCTGCGGCGGGCACCAGGTCGAGCTGACGGCGCGGGAGTTTAACCTGCTGGAATATTTGATGCGATCGCCCGGTCGAGTGCTAACCCGCACCCAAATTTTGGAGCATGTCTGGGGCTACGACTTTAACCCCAGCACCAATGTCGTCGATGTGGCCATTCAGCGGCTGCGTAAAAAGCTCGACCCCCTAGAGGCCGCCCATTGGATCGAGAGCGTGCGCGGGGTGGGCTACCGCTTTCGCCCCCCTGACGAGAGCAATTCGGCAAGTTCCAGAGGGGAACGCCCGTGACGCGATCGCCGCTGCCCCGACTTTCCCTGCGGCTGCGGCTGGCGCTGTGGTCTGCCGCCCTAGCCGGAGGGGCGCTGCTGGGGTTTGCCCTGCTGTCGAGCTGGCTGATCTACCAGGCCAAGCTCGACAGCCTCGATGCCCGGCTGGAGCGTATTACTCCCCTGGGTCGCCCCGGCGATCGTGGGGAACGGCCCGATCGCCCCGCCATTCCCCCGAACCCAGAATCGGCCCTGGCCCAAGACCTGGGCCTGCCCGCCGATGCCGAAGTCGGGCTGTTGCTGGTGGGCCGCACGGGGGAAGTGGTCTATCAGTCGCCCCAGTGGCCCAGCGCGATCGCCCAGATTTCCCCTGTGCCCAGTCCAACCCCGGGACGGCGGGGGCCACGTCGATTGATGACCGTGCGAACGCCCGATGGGCCTTGGCGCGTGGCGGTGCGGACTACGCCTTTGGGGCAGCTGGCGATCGCCGCCAACCTCGACGTTCTACGCCAAGAGATGGTGACTCTGCGCCGCATCTACGCCCTGACCATTCCCGGCCTGCTGCTGGTGATTGGGGGCGGAGCCTGGGCGATCGCCGGTCAAGCGCTGCGGCCCGTGCGCCAGCTCAGCCAGAGCATTGGCCAGGTGACGGCCCAGGGGCTGCACCAGCGGGTGCCCGCCGACCCCGACCCCGAATTTGCGCCGCTGATTGCCGCCTTCAACGCCATGCTGGAGCGGCTAGAGCGCAGCTTTCAGCAGGCCTCCCGCTTCAGCGGCGACGCCGCCCACGAACTCAAGACGCCCCTCACCATTCTCCAGGGCGAGCTAGAGCGGGCCATTCAGCAGGTCGAAACCGGCTCAGCGGCCCAGCAAACCCTCAGCCAACTGCTCGACCAAGTGCGCCACCTGAGCGGGATTGTGCGCAAGCTGCTGCTGCTGTCGCTGGCCGATGCCGGGCAAATGAGCATTCAGCGCCAGCCGGTCGATTTCAGCGCCCTGGTGCAAGATCAGCTGGAGGATCTCTCGCTGCTGGCCCCCGACCTGACGGTGACGGCTGAGATTGAGCCGGGCCTGAGGGTAATGGGCGATCGCGACCTGCTGGCCCAGCTGATTCAAAACCTGATCACCAACGCGGCCAAATACAACCTGCCCCAGGGCTGGGTACGAGTCCAAGCCCGCCGTGCTCAGTCCCAGGTGCAGATCACATTGACTAACGCCACCACGCCCCTCACCGCCACCGAGGCCAGCCGCCTGTTCGATCGCTTTTATCGCGGCGAGCCTGCCCGCGATCGCCAAACCGAAGGGCTGGGCCTGGGCCTGAGCCTCGCCCGCGAAATCGCCCGAGCCCACGGCGGCGATCTGGTGCTGGCCCCTAGCCCCGATGGAGAGGCCCGGTTTGATCTGCACCTGCCCGATACCAAGTCCGTTGCCAAGCTTAAAAACTAGGGCTCCCGTAGGTTGGGTGAAACGCAGTGCGCCCCAACCTTGATGGGCCTGCTTGGGTTCCGCCAGCGCTCCACCCAGCCTACAAAGCTGCAAGTCTAGGTCTGGCCAAGGTGAAGGGTAGCCTTGCCCGAAGAGCAGAGAAATATTAGAGTTATGTAAACAACTGTTAACAAAGGTATAGACTAAATTAAGGAAAATACTCCACTATTGGCTTTACCTTGGGCCAGCGGTGGGCCGCCTTCGTCGTTGTCAGTTCCATGTTCTTACGGCAAGTCAGTATGAGACACGCGCTAAACATTTTGGTCATTTGTGTAGTAAGCCTCTGCGCCTGGCTGCCGATGGCACCGGCTTTGGCCTACGACAACCCCGAACTCCTACCCGACACCCAGACCGCCATCATCGACCTGGCCAAGTCGCTCAGCGCCCGCCAAGAGGAGAGTCTCGACTCTAAGCTCAACGACTTTGAGGCCGAAACCGGCTGGAAGCTGCGGGTGCTGACCCAGTACGACCAAACCCCAGGCCGCGCGGTAAAAGATTTTTGGGGCCTTGATGACCGCAGCATCATGCTGGTGGCTGACCCTCGCGGCGGCAACCTGCTCAACTTCAGCGTGGGTGATGCCGTCTACGACCTGCTGCCCCGCACCTTCTGGATTGAGCTGCAAACCCGCTACGGCAATCAGTTCTTTGTGCGCGAAAACGGCGAAGACAACTCTATTCTCAGCGCCCTTGAGTCGATCCAGGGCTGCCTGCGCCAGGGGGGCTGCAACGTGGTGCCTGGTCTGCCCCAGGAGCAGTGGGTGCTAACGCTCATCACCTCCATCGTCGGCGGCGTGATCTGTGGTTTCGCGGCCCATCCTCGCAAACCCGATCAGATTTTTGCCTGGCAGTGGGTGCTGATCTTCTCGCCGCTGTGGGGGATTTTGTTCTTTGCCTTTGGCATTGGCCCAGTGGTGACCCGTACCAGTGACTGGCTGCCCCTAACTCGTAACATCGCAGGCTTTTTGATTGGTGCACTGGTGGCCTTCCTCACGCCAATCCTGGGTAATCAAGCCTCCAATTCTGAGACCTAAAGGCGAGGGATTTTGTTTAAGCGGCAAGAGATGTGGATGTGGGCATCGTTCGTCAGAACGATGCCCGCGCTGTTTTGGGAATGGGAACTGGGGCGCAGGACTGAAGAATAATCGGCAGACTTGAACTTTGGTATTTTGGGCTGTTATAGCCCAAAATACATCTGTGATGGAGCGATCGCCCCCTCGGTCAAGACATTCTGCACAACCGTCTACACCGGCTGGGCGGCCATAACGGCATTGACTGTTGCCAGTAGTTGTCGGGGGTCAATGGGTTTGCTAATACAGTCGTTGGCCCCGGCTTTAAGGGCTTGCTCGGTTTGCTCAGGGCTGTCTAGATCGACTAGGGCCAGAATTTTTCGCCCTGGGGAGCCTGATCCCTGGCGCAGGGTGGCAATGATATCGCGGCCATCGGCGCTGGCGAGGCTGAGGCTGGTGATCATGGCAGCGGGTTGAAGCAGCTCTACCTGGTCGAGCACTCGCGATCCGTCCACAATCCAGATCACCTGGTAGCCAGCGGCGGTGAGCATGTCGCAGATGACGCTGGCGGTTTCTTCGTTGTCTTCGACTAGCACAATGCGCCCCACGATCGGTTCAGCCGTGAGGGCTGGCTCAGCTACGAGGGGTTCGCTCAAGCGCTGGAGCGGAATTCTGACGGTAAAAATTGAACCCTTACCGGCCTCTGAGCTGACTTTGATGGAGCCGCCGTGGAGTTCGACTAGCTGCTTGGTGAGGGCTAGGCCCAGGCCCGTGCCCGCGTGTTCTCGCTGGAGCACACTTTCAAGCTGCTGAAACTTGCTAAACAGCAAGGATTGGGCGGCAGCCGAAATGCCAATGCCCGTGTCTTCGACTTGAAAGACAGCATCGTTTTGCTCGCGCCGCACGCGCAGCACAATTTTGCCACCGGCATCGGTAAACTTGACGGCATTGCTGAGCAGGTTGGCGAGAATTTGTCGCACCCGCCGGGGGTCGGCCAAGAAGGTATCTTGACCGTTGGGCAGCTTGAGGTCGAGGGCGATGTCGATATCGTTTTGGGTGGCCTCGGTGCGAAAGGCATCGACGCTCTGGCGACACAGGGACGTGAGGGAAAACTGACGCACTTCTAAAACGGTGCGCCCGGCCTCAATTTTTGACACGTCGAGAATGTCGTTGATGACGCGCAGCAGATGCTCGCCGCTGGTCTGAATGGTGGCGAGGTAGTCGCGCTGGCGGGGGGTGAGCTCGCCCAATGACCAGCGCAGCAGGGTAGCCGACATGCCAATGATGTAGGTGAGGGGGGTGCGCAGCTCGTGGCTCATGGTGGCCAGAAACTCGGTTTTGGCCCGGTTGGCGGCTTCGGCGGCCACCAGGGCATCGCGCAGGTCTTGGGTGCGTTCGACGACGCAGACCTCCAGGTTTTGGGTCTGCTGCTGGAGCTGGTGGTAGAGCTGGGCCTGGTTAATGGCGATCGCCAAGTGTTCGGCAATGTGCTGCAAAAACTCCGTTTCCCAGGGTTGCCACTGGCGCAGGTCGTCGCACTGGTGCACAATCAGCAGCCCCCAGAGCTGCTGACCCACCAGAATGGGAGCCACGGCCTTTGACTTCACCTGCATTTCTCGGAGAAAGGTGGCCATGCAGGGGGCATGGGGGTAGGCTTGGGCCACGTCGTCAATGGCGAGGGGGTGCCCGTGGCGGTAGCGACGCTCCTGGTGGGGGTAGTCGGGGTGGTCGTGAAAGCAGAGGTCTTCGGTGTAGTGGAGCACCGAGGCGAAGCGATCGCTCGATCGCGACTCGTAGGTGATGTAGCCGATCGGGCCTGGCTGGCTGGAGCGGGCAGAGGCAGCGCTATCCATAGGCTGAACTGGGGTGTCGGGCACCTGGTCAAACTGGTAGATCAGCAGCCGATCGGCCTGGAGGAACTGGCGCACCTCAGCCACGGTGGTTTCTAAAATTTCGCCCAGCTCCAGGCTGCCCTGAATTTTGGTGATCACCTGGTTGAGCAGCAGGCGACGCTCTCGCTGCCGATTGATGAAGCTTTGGGCCGGCACCTCAGCACAGGCCTGAAGCCAGGCCAGCATAAACTGGCTGAGGGCGCTGAGGCTGGTGGTCGGTACGGGCCGACCCAGGCCCCGCTGGGCTAAAAACGACTCTACCTCTGCCGCCTCGGCGGTGAGATCGACCACGATGCGATCGTCATTTTGAGGGCGCGCCGTGATTACCACCGCCAGGTCTTGGCCCTCTAGGCACCAAAAAATGCCGTCGTTAGGGATGTCGGCGGGGAGGTCAGCTTTGGTGAGCAGGGTCAGCTGGTACTGCTGGCAGTACTGACGCAAAAACTGCCCCAGCAAAACTAGAGCAGCCTTGGGCATGACCTGTTCGGTGCCACGGGTTATAAAGTCAGGCATTTCTATATTTTGAGGCCGAGGGCGCCCACTGCGGTGGTTCGAGACGGGGAGTTGCCAAAGAAAGCCTTAAGGTTTGAGGAGTCTATCCAAGCGAGTCCCCATGGTAGCTTTCGTTTTGGGTCTACCCTGACTTACGCTAGAGTTCCTTCAGATTTGCTATTGCCGTCTTGTTGTTGCCCTAAGGATTGCCCATGCACCGCTTAGCCGCTACCCCCGGCGGCTGGACGCCGGATACCGAGGGCGTCATTTTTGTCGAACAGACCCCGGCCCCACTGGTGTTTCTCACCGCCGCCGATACCGAAATTCAAAGCCTGACTCGGGCTAGTTTTCCCGCCGATTTTCCGGCCTTGCGGGTGGCCAACCTGCTTCAGCTTCAGCAGCAGTTGGCGATCGACACCTACGCCGACGATGTGCTGCGCCACGCCCAACTTATCGTGGTGCGGCTGTTGGGGGGTCGTGCCTACTGGCCCTACGGTCTAGAAGTCGTCCGAGATGTGGCCACCGAAACCGGAGCGGCGCTGATTGTGCTGCCCGGCGACGATCGCCCTGCCCCTGATCTGATCAGCCATTCCACTGTGCCGCTGACGGTGGCCAACCAGCTCTGGCGCTACCTCAACGAGGGCGGTGTTGAGAATATGGCCTATGGGTTGATGTGGGTGTGCGATCGCCTGCTTCATACCGCCTACCACCCCCCCGAGCCTCAGGAAATTCCTAAAGTTGGGGTATATCCTATCAATTCAAAATTCAAAATTTCTCCTTTAGAGACGCTACGCGAACAAAATTCAAAATTCAGAATTGGTCTGATCTTCTACCGGGCTCACTATCTGGCGGGCAATACTGCGCCTATTGATGCTCTGTGCGCGGCCTTGGCAGAACGGCATCTGCATCCGGTGCCTGTGTTTGTATCGTCGCTGCAAGACCCGGAGGTGCAGGAGGATTTGGTTGCGCTGCTCAAACCCAAAGCGGGGCAAGGCATTGACGTGCTGTTGAATACCACCAGCTTTTCGGTGGCGAAGCTGGATGGTGCCACGCCCAATTTAGATCTGTGGGAAACCCTCGACGTGCCAGTGCTGCAAGTGATTCTCAGCGGCGGCACCAAAGCCGCCTGGGAAAGCCAAAGTCTGGGCCTCTCGCCCCGCGATATCGCCATGAATGTGGCTCTGCCCGAGGTGGATGGGCGTATTATCACCCGCGCGGTTTCGTTTAAATCGGTTCACCAGCGCAGCGAGACGCTAGAAACCGATGTGGTGACCTATGAGCCAGTGAGCGATCGCATCACCTTTGTCGCCGATCTAACGGCCCAGTGGGCCAGCCTGCGCCGTACTCCCGTGGGCGATCGCCGCATCGCCCTGATTCTCGCCAACTACCCCAACCGCGACGGTCGCCTGGCAAATGGCGTTGGTTTAGATACGCCCCAGAGTGCGATCGAAGTTCTCCACGCCCTCAAGGCGGCAGGCTACACCCTGGATGACATTCCCACCGATGGCGATGACCTGATTCGTCGGCTCACTGCCGGGGTGACTAACGATCTCGAGGGCCGCGATTTTCGGGAAGTTCGCCAGTTCCTAACTCTGGCTGATTACTGTCAGCATTTTGAGACTCTGCCGGAAGCGGTGCGCGTCGGTATAAGCGATCGTTGGGGCCTTCCTAGAGGAGATGGGGACGGTGAGGAAGATGGAGAAGGTGGGGGAGAAATTCAAAATTCAAAATTCAAAATTCAAAACTCTTTACCCCCTACCCCCCCCACCCCACTCTCTTCCTTCCCCATTCCCGGCATCCAACTCGGCAACATCTTCATCGGTGTTCAACCCAGCCGAGGCTATGACCTTGACCCCTCCCTCAACTACCACTCGCCTGATCTGGAGCCAACCCACGACTACTTTGCCTTTTACACCTGGCTGAGGCAGAGTTTTGGGGCGCAGGCGATCGTTCACCTGGGCAAGCACGGCAACCTGGAGTGGCTGCCCGGCAAGGGCGTCGGCCTGTCGCAAAACTGCTACCCCGAGGCGATGTTTGGGCCCATGCCGCATCTGTACCCGTTTATCGTCAACGATCCGGGTGAAGGCTCCCAGGCGAAGCGCCGCGCCCAAGCCGTGATTCTCGACCACCTGACGCCGCCCCTCACCCGCGCTGAACTTTACGGCCCCCTCGAAAAGCTGGAAGGTCTGGTGGACGAATACTACGAGGCCCAGAGCTTAGATCCCTCACGGCTGGGGCTGATTGGCGATCGCATCCTCACCCTCCTCACCGAAACCAGCCTCCTCTCCGAAATCTCCCCCACCCATCCACCCATCCACCCATCCACCCATCCACCCATCCCCACTCTCCTCCCCACCCTCGACACCTACCTCTGCGACCTCAAAGAAGCCCAAATCCGCGACGGCCTACACATCTTTGGCCAGTGCCCCGATGGCCGACAGCTACGGGACTTGATCGTGGCGATCGCCCGCCACCCCGGCCCCGGTCGCCAGGGATTGACGCGAGCGATCGCCGAATCCTGGAACCTCGACCTCGACCCCCTCACCGCCGAGCCTGGTGAAGCTTTTACCGACCTGGAGGGCTGTCGGATTGTGGGGGATGCGATCGAGGCGCTGGAGGAAGAAGCGTCTCGCTTGGTAGAGTCCATCCTGCAACCATCTCCCCCACCCATCCACCCATCCACCCATCCACCCATCCACCCTCCCACCCCCCTCGCCGCCGAACTCCACTGGATTCAGCACACCCTCATTCCCGCCTTGAGCCGCACCACCGACGAGATCGCCAACCTGCTGGCTGGCCTCGACGGGCGCTACGTACCCAGCGGCCCTGCTGGAGCCCCAACCCGCAACCGTCCTGACGTGCTGCCCACTGGGCGCAACTTTTTTTCGGTAGATATTCGCGCTATTCCTACAGAAAGTGCCTGGGATGTGGGACGGCGGGCGGCGGAAGTGTTGGTGGAACAGTACACCCAAGACTATGGCGAGTATCCCCAAACCCTAGGCTTGTCGGTGTGGGGCACCTCCACCATGCGGACTGGTGGCGACGACATCGCCGAAGCTCTGGCTCTGATGGGGGTGCGCCCAGTGTGGGATGGCCCCTCGCGGCGGGTGGTTGATTTTGAGGTGCTGCCGCTGTCGGCGATCGGGCGACCTCGCGTGGATGTCACCCTGCGGATTTCGGGTTTCTTTCGCGATGCGTTCCCCAATCTGATCGACCTGGTGGATCAGGCTGTAGCGGCAGTGGCAGATTTAGACGAACCGCCGGAGCAAAATCCTTTGGCGGCGCGATCGCGCCAGGAGAGCGCCGAGTGGCAGGCCCAGGGGCTGACAGCAGAGCAGGCAGAATTGCGAGCGCGCTACCGCATCTTTGGCTCTAAACCGGGGGCCTACGGAGCTGGTTTGCAGGGGCTAATCGAATCACAAAACTGGACTACCGACGAAGACCTAGCCCGCGCCTATCTGAACTGGAGCGGCTACGCCTATGGCCGTAACGCCCAGGGCCACGCCATGCCCGAAGCCTTTGAGCAGCGGCTCAAGCACCTGCAAGTGGTGCTCCACAACCAGGACAACCGCGAGCACGACCTGCTCGACTCCGACGACTACTACCAGTTTCAGGGAGGGATGACGGTGGCGGCCCGCACCCTCCAGGGGCAGCAGCCTGCCACCTACTTTGGCGACAACGCGGTGACGGCCAAGCCCAAGGTGCGATCGCTCGACGCCGAAATTGCCAAGGTCTACCGCTCCCGCGTGGTTAACCCCAAGTGGATCGAGGGCGTCATGCGCCACGGCTATAAGGGAGCCTTTGAGATGGCCGCCACCGTCGATTATCTGTTTGCCTACGATGCCACCGCCCGCTGCGTCGCCGACCACATGTACGAGGGCGTGGCCCAGGCCTACCTGCTCGATCCAGCGGTGCAGGCCTTTGTGCAAACCTCAAACCCCTGGGCACTGAGGGATATGGCCGAGCGACTGCTCGAAGCTAACCAGCGGGGGCTGTGGGCCACGGCCACGGCTGAGATGCTGGATAGCCTGCGACAGCTCGCCAACCAGGCGGAAGGGGTGCTAGAAACCCAGCAGTTCGATCGCGGCCAACCCCAGGCCGAGTAGAGGGAAGTTGTTGCCCCCCTTTTTAAGGGGGTTGGGGGGATCGACCTGGGGCAAGACAGCCAAGATGCATTTGTATGTAGGGCAGCCCAAACAGGGGGGGTGTTGCTGAATTGAGGAATGAATCTGCAAAAGCAACAGTTGCTGCATCGCCCCCCAACCCCCCAAATTTGGGGGGCTTTGAAGTCGTCTGGTTCCCCCCAGGATTGGGGGGCTAGGGGGGCAAATCATACCGTTGATCAGCAACGCCCAGGGGGATCACGGCTAGCACGCTAGGGGCTGCCGCACCGCCGCTGCGGTCTGTTGTAGGTAGGCCCGCGTAATCTCAAGAATGCGCTGGGAGGCCTGGCCATCGCCAAAGGGGTTGATCGCTTCGGCCATGGCCTGGTAGGCCTCGGGGTGTAGCAGCAGGGTTTCGGCCTCCGTCAGCATGCGATCGGCATCGGTGCCGATCAGTTTGGCAGTGCCCGCCATCACGGCTTCGGGGCGTTCGGTATTGTCGCGTAGCACCAGCACTGGTTTGCCCAGGCTAGGGGCTTCTTCTTGCAGGCCACCCGAGTCAGTCATCACCAGATAGCAGCGCTGAATTGCGCCCACCAGCTGGGTGTAGTCGAGGGGTTCTGTCAAAAAGGCGCGGGGATGATCGCCGAGGGCGGCCTGGAGCGGTTCTCGCACGGTGGGGTTGCGGTGCAGGGGCAGCAGCAGGGCGGTATCGGGAAACCGTTCGAGCACCTTGAGAAACCCCTGGGCGATCGCCCCCAGAGGCGCTCCCCAATTCTCCCGCCGATGCACCGTCGATAAAATCACCCGGTGGCGGCTCCAGTCTAGCCCCGGCACTTCGCAGTCCGGGTGGCGATCGGCCACCGACAGCAGGGCGTCGATCACGGTGTTGCCGGTCTGGTGCAGATTGCCGGTTACCCCCGATCGCTCCAAATGCTGCACCGACAGGGCCGTGGGCGCAAAGTGCAGTTGGGCGATTTGGGAGATCAGCCGCCGGTTGGCCTCCTCCGGGAAGGGGTTATAGATGTTGTCGGTACGTAGCCCGGCCTCGACGTGGCCCACCGGAATTTTTTGATAGAAGGCTGCCAGGGCGGCGGCAAAGGCCGTTGTGGTGTCGCCCTGCACCAGCACCATGTCGGGGCGCTGCTCTTGAAACAGGGACTCCAACCCTTGAAGGCTGCGACAGGTGATGTCGGTCAGGGTTTGGCGGGGCTGCATAATTGCCAAGTCGCGATCGGCGCTGAGGTCAAACAGCGCCATCACCTGATCCACCATCTCCCGGTGCTGGCCGGTGAGCAGCACCTGGGTGTCAAAGTCGGGGCACTGCCGAAAACACTGAATCACCGGCGCAAGTTTAATCGCCTCAGGGCGAGTGCCCAACACAATGCAGACTTTAAACGGTGGAATCATCGGGAGCTGCCCTTTGAATGCAAAATCATGCTCAGAATAACCTGTTCGGGCAACCATCCCCGGCGGCGATGCTGGAGATCATGCCAGAACGCAGGCACAGAAGCGTGAGCCATGGGAAAAAATGCCCGCTCAACTTGAATTCTGCCATTTTGGGCTGTCTCGACCCAGACTCATCGGCTGGGGAACGGTAGCCCACGGCTCGATAATAATTGTTGTCATCGATGGTTTCAGCGGGGGCTCGGTGCTTACCATAATAGAAATAGGATTTTGTTGGCCGATCGCGAGGGAGCCATGGCGATCAAGTCGCCCACAGCAAGGGGGCCACAGCCATGGAGGCTGAGAGATATTCTATGACCGGGCCGCTAACCAGGCAGATTCTTTGGGTAGGTGAGCCTGCTGCATGGGGGCGCGATCGCCCGCTGACCGACCTGACCATACCCGAGGAAATCGTTGCCCTAGACTCGGTGGATGCCGCCCTGGCTCACCTCGCCGCTGGCCATCAAGTTGACGGCATTGTGCTAAATTTGGCCAGCTCAGCTCCGGTGGGGCTAGGGCCGCTAGGGGCGCTTCAGGCCCTAGCCCCCGACCTGCCGGTGATTGTGCTAGTCAACCCGACCCAGGCCACCCTGGGGCTGGAGGCTGTTTGGGCTGGGGCCGAAGACTACCTGGTTATGGGGCAAGCCGTCGCCGCCGACATCAAGCGCGCGCTGGACTGCGCCCTAGCCCGCCGCCATCGGCTGCGATCGGAGTTGGCGACAGGGGGCAACACTGGCGAACAGGTGCAGCTTGACGCTGAACGTCGACAAAACGAGGCGCTCTTGACCACCTGCATTCGGCAGCAAGCCATGCTGCTCACCAGCGCCGAACTGATTGGCAACATGGGCAGTTGGGCCCTCGACCTGACTACGAATCACCTGGTTTGGTCGGCGGGCACCTATCGCCTATTTGGCCTGCGCCCGGAGGAACCGATTGAGAGCTTTGAGCGGTTTATCGAGCGGGTGCTGCCCGAAGATCGGCCCCAACTGCTGCACAACCACGCCCACGTCGGTACGCTGCGCGGAATCTTGGAGGTCAACTACCGCATTCGTCGCCCCGATGGCGAGATTCGCTGGTTGGCAGATCGGGGCAACATCGAAGTCGATGACGAAGGGCAACCCTGTCGGCAGTTGGGCACGGTGATCGACGTAACTGCTCAAAAGACGGCGGAGGCCACCCTGCGGGCCAGTGAGGAACGGTTTCGGCTGGTTTCAAAGGCCACCAACGACGCGATTTGGGACTGGGACTTGCTCTCCGATGTCACCTGGCGAGGCGAGGGCTACAAAACCCTGTTTGGCTATGGCAAAGAGGATCTTGCGACCTCTAACGACTGGTGGCGCGATCGCCTGCACCCTGACGATCGTCAGCGGCTGCTGGCCTCAATTCAGACGGCCCTAGAGGGAGACGCCACCATCTGGACTGAGGAGTATCGCTTTCGCTGCCGCGATGGTCGCTATGCCTACGTCAAAGATCGGGGCTATGTGATGCGAAACGCCCAGGGGCAGGCGATCCGGATGATTGGCGGCATGCTCAACCTGACTGAGCAAAAAAATCTGGAGGCCCAGCTGTTGCAAAGCCAAAAAATGGAGGCCATTGGCCATCTGACTGGTGGGGTTGCCCATGACTTTAACAACCTGCTGACGGTGATTTTGGGCAATGCCGAGCTGCTGGTCGAACTGCTCGACACCCAGCCCCGGCTGCGATCGCTGGCCGATCTGATCAGCAGTGCGGCCCAGCGGGGGGCCGACCTCACCCAGCGCCTGCTGGTCTTTGCCCGCCGCCAAATCCTCGACCCCAAGCCCGTCGATGTCAACCAGCTGATTGCCCACATGGATGCGCTACTGCGCCGTGCCCTGGGAGAACAGATCGAGGTGCGCTGTAGCTACGCCGCTGACCTGGGGCTAGCCCTCGTCGATGCCAGCCAGCTAGAGAGCGCCCTGCTCAACCTCTGCCTCAACGCCCGCGATGCCATGGACGGCGTGGGCCGCCTCACGCTTACGACCGCCCACACCTGCATCATTTCGATGGTTGACGATTCTCAAGCAAGCTTTTACCCTGGCGACTATGTCATGGTCACTGTCTCAGACAATGGGGTGGGCATGGGGCCAGAGCTGCTGAGCCAGGTGTTTGAGCCATTTTTTACCACCAAGGCCAAGGGCAAAGGCACCGGGCTAGGCCTGAGCATGGTCTATGGCTTTGTTCGTCAGTCTAACGGCTACGTCAACATTGACTCTGAGCCGGGGGTGGGCACCACAGTGCAGCTATACTTGCCCCGCTGCCGCGATCGCCCCCCACCGGCCTTAGACCGCCGTGCCCCCGATTTCTCTGCCGAGGTAGACGGCTGTCCTGGCGGCTCAGAGCTGATTTTGCTGGTCGAAGACAATACTCTGGTGCGCGACTATGCCCAGCAGCAGCTCGAAAGCCTGGGATATCAGGTGTTGGCCGCCGAAAACGGCCCGGCTGCCCTAGAACTGCTGCATCAGTGGCCCGCCATCGATCTGCTGTTTACCGATGTGATCATGCCCGGCGGCATGAATGGCTGTGACCTGGCGGCTGCGGCCCACCGGCTGCGTCCACAGCTGCGGGTTTTATATACCTCTGGCTATACCGAAAATGCCCTGATTCCTCAGGGGGCTCAGGAGCCTGAGATCCTTCTGCTAGCCAAGCCCTACCAGCGGGCTGAGCTGGCTCGCCATGTTCGTCAAGCCCTCGCCAAAGGTTAATCCAGGGAATGTCTGCTCGCGGCCCAGCTATGACGTTTCAAATGCTGTATGCCGCGCCCCGCTGCGTGCGGGGAGCGACCATGGCCGGTTTTGTGGCGGTGTTTCTGGCCGATATCGTCACCCCCCTGGGGTTTGCCCACGGCATGCTGTATCTGCCTCTAGTGGCGGTATCAGGGCTATCTCACAGCAGCCGATGGGTGGTGGTGGCAACCGTGGCGGGGGTGGTGCTGACGGCGATAGGCTTTTTTGTGTCACCCTCGACGCTAACCGGGGTGGCCCTGGCCTACGCGATCGCCAATCGGGTGGTGGCAGCCCTAGCGACCGCTATCACCGGTTGTCTCACCCTGGCGGTGGTGCGGTATTTCAGCCGGGTGCAAGTGGCCCAGCGAATGCTCAGCCAAACCCACGACACCCTGCGATCGCAGCAGACTCTGCTGCAAATCGCCAGCGAGATTGGCCACCTGGGCGGCTGGCTGGCCCGCCTTGATGACCAGGCGGCGATCTGGTCTGAGGAGGTCTGCCGCATCCATGAGGTGGAGCCTGGCTTCGCCCCCACGGTGGCCCAGGGCATCGAGTTTTATGCCCCTGAGTACCGCGATCGCATTGCCAGCGTCTTTGCCACCTGTGCCGCCACCGGCCACCCCTTTGACGAAGAGCTGCAAATCATCACCGCCCGCCAGCGCCGGGTGTGGGTACGCGCCATCGGCCAGCCCGTACGGGACGACCGGGGCACCATCGTGGCCGTGCAGGGCGCGTTCCAAGACATTACGGCTCAAAAGCGGGCCGAAGCGTCCCTGGAGCGCAGCGAGCAGCGGTTTCGCCAGTTAGCCGACGCCATGCCCCTGATTGTGTGGACTGCCGAGCCCGACGGCACCGTTGACTACGCCAGCCACGCCCTGCGGGTCTACACCGGCATCTACGATCCAGCCACGCCCCCCAGCCAGATCTGGATGACCCTACTGCATCCCGACGATGTTGACCCCTGCCTGGCCATGTGGACGGCGACCGTGCAGGCCGCTAGCCCCTATCGATTTGAGTTTCGGCTGCGGCGCTACGATGGCGACTACCGCTGGCACCTGGTGCAGGCGGTGCCCATTCGTGACGAAGCTGAGCAAATTGTTAAGTGGTACGGCACAGCGATCGAAATCCACGACCAAAAGCAGCTCGAACAGGAGGCCCGCCAGATCGCCGATCGCCTCAACACCACCCTAGAGAGCATCACTGACTGCTTTTTTACCCTCAATCGCCAGTGGAATTTTACCTTTGTCAACGGCCAGGCTGAGCAACTCTGGCAGCGTCAGCGAGCCGATCTGCTGGGCAAGTGTGTGTGGGAGGAGTTTCCAGAAGCGATCGGCAGTGTCTTTCAGCAGCAGTTCGAAAAAGCGGTAGACGAGGGGCGATCGGTCGAGTTTCGAGAGTTTTATCCCCCGCTAAACGCCTGGCTGGATGTGCGGGCCTATCCCTCCAGCGAGGGCCTGGCCGTGTACTTTCAAGATGTGACCGATCGCATCGCCCTGGAAGAGCGTCTGCACCAGTCGCAGCGGCTAGAGTCAGTCGGTCAGCTGACCGGCGGCATTGCCCACGACTTTAACAATCTGCTCACCGTGATCTTGGGCAACGCCGAGCTACTGAGCGAAATGCTGGAAGCCGACCCTCACCTGCACCCCCTGGCAAAGATGATTGGCAGCGCCGCCCAGCGGGGGGCCGAACTCACCCAGCGGCTGTTGTCCTTTGCCCGTCGCCAGGCCCTCAACCCTGAGGCGGTGGATATCAATCAGCTCATGACCCGCATGGATGAGCTGCTGCAACGCACCCTGGGCGAGCACATCGACATCGGCATCGTGGGGGCAGCCAATCTGTGGCCCGCCCTGATCGACTCGGCCCAGCTCGAAAACGCCCTGCTCAACCTCTGCCTCAACGCCCGCGACGCCATGGTGCAGGGGGGGCAACTCACCCTCGAAACCGCCAATGTCCACCTCGACCTAGACTACGCCAGCCAGCATGGAGATGTAGTGCCGGGGCAGTACGTCATGGTGTCGGTATCCGACACAGGCGTGGGCATTGACCCCAGGCATCTAGAGCGGGTGTTTGAGCCGTTCTTTACCACCAAAGAAAAGGGTAAGGGTACCGGCCTCGGTCTGAGCATGGTCTACGGCTTTATCAAGCAGTCAGGGGGCCACATCAAGCTCGACTCCGAACTCGGCCACGGCACCACCATCCGAATGTACCTCCCCCGGTTTTGGGGCGATATTCAGCCCGCCCTGCCCGTCTCAGAGGGAGTGGTGCCAGGCCACTCAGAACTCATTTTGCTGGTGGAAGACAACGAGCTGGTGCGCCGCTACGCCCACGATCAGCTGGTTGACCTGGGCTACCGGGTGCTGGTGGCCACGAGTGGGCCAGCCGCTTTGGCCCTGCTCTCTCAGCCAGACTCCATTGACCTACTGTTTACCGATGTGGTCATGCCCGGCGGCATGAGCGGGCGCGACCTCGCTGAGTTGGCCCAGCAGATTAGGCCGGGGCTGCGGGTGCTCTACACCTCGGGCTACAGCGACAATGCGATCGTTCATCAAGGTCGGCTAGATGCGGGCATCCTGCTGCTCAGCAAGCCCTATGGCCGCACCGAACTCTCGCAAAAAATTCGAGAGGCGCTGGCTGTCTCCCCCCACCCATGACCCCAAAAAATCCGGGCCAGGGCACTAGGTTAGGGCTTAGCATAGTGTACGGGTTTGCCAAGCAGTCCAACGGGCAGATTCCAGCTCTGCGATGGGTCAAGCACAGATTCTCTTGGTCGAAAACGATGACCTAGCGCACAGTTACGGGCAAAATCAGCTATAGCCAGGGTATCGGGTGGCAGTAGCTAGCCGTAGCCCGGCTGCATTGGCAACCATCTAGGGCAAGCTATTGTTCTCCCAGGGCAGCCAACCTGGCCTAAAAATGCCCTGTGCTGACTGGGCAAACGTGGGCGGGCAGGCTGAGAGATGACTAGCTAGGCCATGGCAGTACAGGGACGGGTCGAGGGGAGCAAGTGACAAGGCATGGGCGATCGCCGACTGTTGATTTTAGATGACGACCCCATGACCGGGGAGACCATTCAGCGGATCGCTGAATTTGCCGGGCTGGAGGTGCGTTTCACCCCCGACCCCGACCGGTTCTTTACTCTGCTCCACGAGTGGCGGCCCACCCACATTGCCCTCGACCTAGTGATGCCCACCATGGATGGGGTTCAGGTCATGGCTCGGCTGGCCAAGCTGTCCTGCCGGGCCAGAATCATCATCACCAGCGGCGTCGGCAGTCGAGTGCTCGATGCCGCTGGGCGATCGGCGGTCGAGCACGGCCTCGACATTGCCGGGGTGTTGGCCAAGCCCTTTTCGCTGCCCCAGCTGCGAGAAATGCTGCTGGGCCAAGTTGCCAGCCCGCCCCTAGCGCCCCCGGTTGCCGGTGCTCCCATTCAGCCGCCGGAGCTGACCCCAGCCGACCTGCACCAGGCCCTCGATCGCCGTGAGTTTGTGCTGGCTTACCAGCCTAAGGTGCTCTGCACCACAGGCGAACTGGCCGGGGTTGAGGCTCTGGTGCGGTGGGCTCACCCTGTCTATGGCCTGCTGCCGCCGGGGCGGTTTATTCCCCTGGTGGAGAGCTGCGATCTGATTGACCCCCTCACCGATCAGGTGATTGAGCAGGCCCTGGCCTGGTTTGGGCCGCTCTGCACGGCGGGGGCGACACCGCTGTCTACGGCGATCTGCGAGCACCTGATGCTGTCGGTGAATATTTCGGCCCGCACCCTGGGCAACGGGGCGCTGTTTGAGCGCGTGCAGGAGCGCTGCGGTGCCCACGGCGTTGACCCGGCTCGGCTGATCTTTGAACTCACCGAAACCAGCGCCATGGATGACCCGGTGGCCTCCCTCGATCTGCTCACCCGGCTGCGCATGATTGGCTTTCACCTGTCGATCGACGACTTTGGCACCGGGTTTTCGTCGATGCTGCAGCTGGTGCGGCTGCCCTTTTCAGAAATCAAGGTGGACAAGTCGTTTGTGATGACGGCGATGACCTCCCCCGAGTCGCGCACGGTGGTGAAGTTTATTGTTGACCTGGGCCACAGTCTGGGGCTGCGCTGCACTGCTGAGGGGGTTGAAGACGCTGAAACCCTCGATTATTTGACCGCCATTGGCTGCGACTTGGCCCAGGGCTACCACATCGCTCGCCCCCTGGCTGGCGACGATTTTTGGCCCTGGCTGGCCGCTCGCGATCGCTATGCCCTGAGGGAGAGCTAAGCCATCGCACCGAGCCTTAAATTTAAAGTTCAACCAGGGGGTGTCCTCAGAGCTGGGTTGCCCAGGCCCGTTACTACAGCCCGTTAACTACAAACTATGAAGGCTAAGGCAGCGCCGATCGCCCACGGCTATGTAAGGGCATTATAAAGAAAGCATGCAAATTTACACATTCGCATGTAAATCGTCACACAGGCCCAGGATGAATGACTCCACCGACGAGGCTGAGCGGCTAGCGACGGTGCAGCGATATCACATCTTAGATACGCCGCCGGATGGAGCTCTAGACCGCATAACCGCCCTCGCCGCCCGACTATTCCAGGTTCCGATGGCACTGATTACGGTGGTCGATCGCGATCGCATCTGGTTTAAGTCGCGCTATGGGGTGACCCTAGAGCAAATCGACCGGGAGTTGGGGCTGTGCGCCTCGGCGATTTTGCAGGGCGAGGTCTACGCCATTGCCGACGTCCGCCAAGACCCGCGCACGGTGTCCCATTCCCTGGTGCAGGGCAAGATGGGCCTGAGGTTTTACGCCGCCGTTCCCCTCACCACTCCCGATGGCCATGCCCTCGGCACCCTGTGCATTCTCGATCGCCAGCCCCGCCAGCTGACCGCCGACGAAACTCAAACCCTAGTCGATCTGGCCAGCCTAGTGATGGATCAGCTAGAGCTGCGGCAGCTCAACCAGTCGCTAGCGGTCAACGCAGCCTTGCGCGCCGCTGAGCTAGCCGAGCGCAACGCCGAGCTAGAGGCCAGCAACCAGGCCCTCCACCTGAGCAATCAGCGCTTTCGCAACGCCTTTGACTATGCTGGCATCGGTATGGCTTTGGTCAGCTTGGAGGGCCACTGGCTAGAGGTCAATCACGCCCTTTGTGAGATCACCGGCTACACTGAGGCTGAGCTGCTGACCATCGATTTTCAGTCCCTAACTCACCCCGACGATCTGGAGGCTGACTTAGATCTCACGGAGCAGCTCATCAATCGCAAGATTCGTTGCTGCCACCTCGAAAAGCGCTATCGCCACAAGCAGGGTCACTGGATCTGGATTTTGCTCAGCTGCTCGGTGGTTTGCGACCTCCAGCAAGAACCCCTGTACTTTGTATCTCAGATTCAAGATATCAACGGGCGCAAGCAGTCAGAGCTGGCCCTGCGCAAAAGCCAAGCCATGCTGATCAAAGCCCAGAGCGTGGGCCGCATTGGCAGTTGGGAGTATGACGTTGCCACCCAGAAGGTCACCTGGTCCGCCGAAAAATTTCGCATCTTGGGGCGCGACCCCGCCTTGGGCGAACCCAGCTTCGACGAACTGCTGCGGCTTTACCATCCCGACGATGGCGATCGGTTGCGTCAGGCAGTGGAAAACGCCTTAACGACTGGCCAGCCCTACAGCATTCGAATTCGGTGTACCCACAGCGATGGGAAAATTCGCTACCTGGATGACCGGGGTCAGGCTGAATGCAACGCCCAGGGTGAGGTCGTGCGCCTGTACGGCATTGCTCAAGATATTAGCGATCGCGTGCAGGCCGAGCGTGAGCTGCGCGAAATCAGCACCGCCCTGGCCCACGCCGTCGAGGGCATTTCTCGCTTGGACAACGCCGGGCGCTATGTCAGCGTCAACCAGGCCTATGCCGCTATGGTCGGCTATACCCCCGAGGAACTGGTGGGCCAAAACTGGCAAATTACTGTTCACCCTGACGATCTAAAGCGAGTCATCCTAGCCTACGAGCACATGCTAGCCGAGGGCAAGGTCAACGTTGAAGCCCGGGGAATCCGTCAAGATGGCTCAATTTTCCATAAACAGTTGTTTATGGTGACGGCCTACGATGACCAGCAGCAGCGCCAGGGCCACTACTGCTTTATGAAGGATATTAGCGAACGAGCCCAGCTCGAAGCCGAGCGTAGGCAGGCCGAAAATGCCCTGCAACAGGAGTTAGAACGATTGTCTGAGGTGGTCGATACCCAGCAAAAAGTTGCCTTGGTCAACCCCCACCTAGAGCAGGTGATGACGGTGATCGCAGAAGGTGCGCTATCGCTCACCCGTGCTGATGGGGCCGCCGTTGAACTCCTCGAAGGTACCGAGCTGGTGTGTAAGGCCGGTAGCGGCATCGCCCAGGCCCACCTGGGCTGGCGACTGCCCCTGGCTGACAGCCTGGGCGGCCAGTGCCTTGCCGAGGGCCGCACGCTGTACTGCGCCGATGTGGAGCGTGAGGGATGGGTCAATTCTCCCATTATTCAGGTTCTGGGGCTGCGATCGCTGGTGGTGGTGCCCTTGACCTATCAATCAGAACAGGTCGGCGTGATCAAAGTCTTCTCGCGCCAGCCCAGCGCCTTTACCGGGTCTGATCAGCAAACCCTACAGCTGATGGCGGGCTTTTTGGCGGCTAGCTTACACTCAGCGCGGGAGTTTGAGGCCAAAACCACCCTGCTGCAAGAGCTGCGAGACAGTGAGGAGCGCTATCGTTCGGTGGTTGCGGCCCTTTCTGAGGGGGTGGCTGTGGTGCAGGCAGACGGCATCCTGCTGACCTGCAACGCCAGTGCGGCCAAGATTGTCGGGCTGCAAAGTTGGCAGATTGTTGGTCGCTCTCTGGCCGATATGAAACTGTACATGATTGGGGAAGACGGCTCTCCCTACCCCCAGGAGGCCCATCCAGCTGTTCTCACCCTGAGCACGGGACAGCCCGTTCACAACCAGGTGATGGGTCTGGTTAAACCCGACGGCACGACCTGGATTTCCTGCAATACGCGCCCCCTTTTTCATCCCAACGAACGCCTGCCCTATGCGGTGGTACTGTCGTTTACCGACATTACTGAACTGAGGCGATCGGAGGTGGCGGCCCTGCGGCGGCGGGCTGAGCAGGAGCGACTGCTGAGTGAAATTGCCCAGCGCATTCGTCAAACCCTCGACCTCAAAGCGATTCTCACCACGACCGTGACCGAGGTGCAGCAGTTTTTGCGCACCGATCGGGTGCTGATCTATCAGCTAGAGGCCAGTGGCCAGGGCGTGGTCATTGCCGAGGCCGTCACCGCTGGCTACCCCCCGCTGCTGGGGCACCAAGGGCACAGTCCGCTCGCTGAGGCGCGGCAGGTGCAGTTACAACAAGGCCACCTGGAGGCGGTTGCCGATCTTCAGGCCAAACCCGATCGCCTCTGCCCCCTCGATTGCCTCACCCAGGCCCAGGCTTTGGTGGTGGTGCCGATTGTGCAGAGCAACCGGCTGTGGGGCATGCTGATTGCCTACCAAAACCAGGGGCCGCGCCCCTGGGAACCCTCTGAGCTAGATGTGCTCAAGCGATTGGCCATTCAGCTGGCGATCGCGATTCAGCAGTCGCAGCTCTACCAGCACATTCAAACCGTCAATCGCCAGCTCGAACACCTGGCCACCCACGACGGCCTCACCCAGGTGGCCAACCGACGCAGCTTTGATACCTATCTTCAGCAGGAGTGGGGGCGTCTGCTGCGCGACCAGATTCCCCTGAGCCTGATTTTGTGCGACATTGACCACTTCAAGCTGTACAACGATACCTACGGGCACCCGGCGGGAGATGTGTGCCTGCAGCGGGTGGCCCAGGCCCTAGAGCAGGTGGCCCAGCGCCCCGCTGACCTGGTGGCCCGCTACGGCGGCGAAGAGTTTGCCCTGGTGCTGCCCGACACCGACCGGGCCGGAGCCGAGGCGATCGCCCGCGCCATTCAGCAGACTTTGATCGAGCTAGCCCTGTTTCACGGGGCCTCGCCCCTGGGCCAGCGCATTACCCTCAGCCTGGGCATTGCCAGCCTGGTTCCCCGTCAGGAGCAGTCGGCCCAGATTCTGATTGACCAAGCCGATGCGGCCCTTTACCTGGCCAAGCAGCAGGGGCGCGATCGCTACCGAGTGTTTCACCTAGGGCAAGGCCAGGCCGGGTTGGGCAACGGAGCCTGCTAAGCGGGAGGATCTACTCCAGCATCTCTAGGTTGCGCACGCCCCCCTGGTCAGCGCTGGTGGCCAGTAGGGCGTAGGCCTTGAGGGCCGCAGTCACCCGCCGCTGGCGGGGCTGGGCGGGTTTCCAGGCGGCTTTGCCCTTAGCCTCCATGGCCACCCGGCGATTGGCCAACTCTTCTGCCGATAGATCGACGTTAATGGTGCGGTTGGGGATGTCGATCACGATGCGATCGCCCTCTTCGACCAAAGCAATATTGCCCCCCGCTGCCGCCTCGGGTGAGGCATGGCCAATGGAGAGCCCCGAGGTGCCGCCCGAGAACCGCCCGTCGGTGAGCAGGGCGCAAACTTTGCCCAGCCCCTTAGATTTGAGGTAGCTGGTGGGGTAGAGCATTTCCTGCATCCCCGGCCCGCCCTTTGGCCCCTCATAGCGGATGATCACCACGTCCCCCGCCTGTATCCGGTCATTGAGAATGGCGGTGACGGCGGCATCCTGGCTTTCAAAGATGCGGGCTGGCCCTTCAAACACTCGCAAAGTCGAGGTCGGAACGCTGGTGGTGTAGCGTAACTGCTCCGCCTCAAACATACTTTCGTCGATGCCTGCGGTCTTGACGACGCAGCCATTGACGGCCAGGTTGCCGTAGAGCACGGCTAGGCCACCGACCTGCGAATAGGCATGCTCCACACTGCGGATACAACCTGACTGCCGATCTAGATCGAGGGTAGGCCAGCGCGTGTCTTGGCTGAAGGCCACCTGGGTGGGAATGCCCGCCGGGCCAGCTCGAAAGAAGGTGTGCACGGTGTCGTCGGTCGTGCGGGTCACGTCCCAGCGATCCAGAGCTTCCTTCAGGGTGGGGCTGTGAACCGTGGGTACGTCGCTGTGCAGCAGCCCGGCCCGGTCGAGCTCGCCCAAAATGGCGTATACCCCCCCCGCCCGGTGCACATCTTCGACGTGGTAGTTGGGGGTGTTGGGAGCCACCTTACACAGTTGGGGCACTTGCTGCGACAGGCGATCGATGTCGGCCATGGTAAAGTCCACCTCGGCTTCGCGGGCTGCCGCCAGCAGGTGCAGAATGGTGTTGGTAGATCCGCCCATGGCGATATCCAGCATCATGGCATTCTCAAAGGCTTTGAAACTGGCGGTGGAGCGGGGCAGCACCGACTCGTCGCCCTGCTCGTAGTAGCGCCGGGTGATATCGACAATGGTGCGGGCGGCGGTGAGGAACAGGTCTTTGCGATCGAAGTGGGTGGCCAGGGTGGTGCCGTTGCCCGGCAGCGACAGGCCGATCGCCTCTGTCAGGCAGTTCATCGAGTTGGCGGTAAACATGCCTGAGCAAGAGCCGCAGGTGGGGCAGGCGGAGCGCTCATACTCTTCGACATCCGCGTCGCTCATGGTGTCGCTGGCGGCGGCCACCATGGCATCGACCAGGTCGAGCTTGTGCTCGGAGAGCTTGGTCTTGCCCGCTTCCATCGGCCCGCCCGAGACAAACACAGCGGGAATATTCAGCCGCAGGGCCGCCATCAGCATGCCGGGGGTGATCTTGTCGCAGTTGGAAATGCAGACCAGGGCATCGGCGCAGTGGGCGTTGGCCATATACTCGACGGAGTCGGCGATAATCTCCCGTGAGGGCAGGCTATAGAGCATGCCGTCGTGACCCATGGCGATGCCGTCATCAACAGCAATGGTGTTGAATTCTTTGGCGACGCCGCCAGCGGCCTCAATCTCGCGGCACACCAGCTGACCTAGATCCTTTAGATGCACGTGGCCCGGCACAAACTGGGTGAAGGAGTTGGCCACCGCGATGATGGGCTTCTCAAAGTCCTCGCTTTGCATGCCGGTGGCGCGCCAGAGGGCGCGGGCTCCGGCCATATTGCGTCCATGGGTGGAGGTTTTAGAGCGATAGGTCGGCATGGCACGTTCTAGTCTAAAGGATTGGCTAGGGTCTGGCTCCAGCATCTTGAAAGCATGGGCGAGACTGTAAGCGTAATAACCACAATAGCTGACTATACGGTTCACATAAATAAGGCATGCCCCCCAACCCGATCGGGTTGGAGGGCAACTAGAACTTAGTAATGTGGTTAAATCGTGCGTTTAAGGTGTTCAGTACCTTAACTATTCGTCCTCCCACTTACTAACGCTAGTCGCTAAAAGCACCTTTGATGTTATCTACGGCCCGCTCAACAGCATTCATGGATTTTTCAGCTGCTTGCTCGGTGCGATCGGCATCTTTGCTTGCTTTTTGCTCAATGCGGTTGCGATCGCGCTTGGCCTTGCGCTCAACAGCGCTCCCCGTGTCCTCAGCCTGATCGACTTTCGCAGCGTTGCTTCTGGCGGCGTCTTTAACTTTGTCTTCCGCAGTGCGGATGATATTTTTGGAAGCCCCTTTCACATCCTCAGCAGCCCCTTTGACCTGGTTGCCAGCGTCTGCGGCTGCAATTAGGGTTCCACCAGGGGCAGCCATGGCTGAAATATTTGAGAGCGCCGGGCTCTGCCAGACGAAGGCGATCGCAACTAGGCAGACTAGGGTTGCAGTCACTCTACGACCTAGGGCCGAAAGTTGGTTCATGAAACGATTAGACTTCATAGACATAGTCCTTACAGAATTTAACTATCTAGTTTTATCCTGCTGGCCTTGGCCATTAAAACATCCTCTAGATAGACTTTTGTTGAACTCAATTTTTGCGAGAATCTGCTAGCTGTTGTCAGTTATGGCTGTTGGCCAAGATTAATTTTGCTGGCAGATATTGGGCAGAGCATTGCTGCCAACAAAATTCATACTAAAAAAGCTTACCCTTCTACCCTTAAAATAGGCGACCCATAGCGCGATCGCTTATTCTTTTGGTAGAAGGGTAAGCGTGTCCTCGAGAGAAGGAGTAACGTCGTGTTTCCTTTATTTTCATAACGTGATATTCATTTGCTCACCAACAAAAAAATGGAGGCAGCAAATTTGAGGAATTCAACAATTAGCTTGAGTTGAATTGTCACAGCTATTGCTGATCAGGTCTTATTATTTCAGGAATGTGCGGGTTGAGTATGGATTCAGCTTAGGAGAATAACTGGGTATCTCCTTCGCCCTAAGGACAGAAACTAAACTCCGATTGGCCCTTCGTTTGAGGGATATATAGCAAGAGCCTGTAGCTCAAATCACCCTATTCAACCCGACAAACAACGCCTTTAAGGCGGAAGAGCCCACTCGATCCGCTCAAACACACTGTTAGCATTCACCGTGCCTGCCCGCTTAATTTTAGAGGAGACGCAGTATGGAGCAATTCCATGGCGGTTGTTTGTGCGGCAACGTGCGAATTGTGGCGACGGGACGCCCGTACCGAGTCGGCCTTTGTCACTGTCTGGACTGTCGCAAGCATCATGGGGCTCTTTTTCACGCCTCCGCGATTTTCCCTCAAGATGCGGTGGCGATCGCTGGCGAAACCCGCGACTACGAAGGGCGGTTTTTCTGTCCCCGCTGTGGCTCGTCCGTTTTCGCCCGTACCGCAGACGAAATCGAAGTGTATCTAGGTTCTCTAGATGCCCCCAATCAACTGGTGCCAACCTACGAAAACTGGATTATCCGTCGCGAGGCTTGGTTGCCGCCGTTTTCGCTGACAAAACAATATGAGTGCGATCGCGACCCCACAAGTCGCTTTGAGGAGTAGGTCGCCCGATCAAAATCGGCGAGATTTTGCTAAGTTCCACGACCGGTCTTCTGCCCACGCAAGCATTGTTGTGTGCTCCAAAAACTTAGATTGGGATCTGACACCACCCAAATTCGTCGTGTTTTGAGCTGCCAAGACAACATTGCGGGTCAGCTTCTGCGCGTTACCAAGTAGCTATATCGCATTCAAAAATCGCCAATTTGCCTTTCAAAAATGACCCGTCTGGGTACTGCTAATAGGCTCAGCTCCTGTGATAGAACCGTTGCTAGATAAAGGTTTCAGCCCTTGTGCTGCATCCATAACTTCAATTTATTGATTCTACAAAAAATAGCGTTTGCTCTTATTTTTGGTGCCCCGTAAATTGAGGGTGCTCTTCCTTCAGGGGTAATGACCTATGGACTGGATTGTACCGACCGTTATGCTTGGGTTAGCCACCGCTACGGCCACTACCTTCGATGACAACATCTACTTGACGATGTTTTTTAGCAAAACCAACCGCACCTTTCGGCCTCGCCACATTGTGGTGGGTGAGTTTGTGGGCTTTACTGGGCTGGTGGGCATTAGCCTGATTGGCTATTTTGCTGGACTCATGATTCCTCATATTTGGGTTGGCCTACTGGGCTTTTTGCCCATTGCCATCGGCGTCAACGCCTTGCTCAGCCGCCAAACCATCGCCGAAGACGAGACCGTGGCTGTGTCGGTGGCCAACCCTACCCGTTCCCACTACCGGCAGGTGTGCCGCCAGTCGCTGGGGCACACCCTGCGCGACCCTCAAACCTATCGGGTGTCGGCGGTCACTTTGGCCAACGGCGGCAACAACATCGCCATCTACATTCCCCTGTTTGCCAGCAGCACCCTGCCTCGCCTCAGCATTATTTTGGCGGTGTGCTACGCGGCGATTGGCCTGTGGTTGGCCTTGTCCTACAGCCTGACTCGCCAGCCCCAGGCGGCATTTGTGATGGCCAACTACGTGCGGCGCGCGTTTCCTTTTGTGCTGATCTGGCTGGGGGCTTCAATTGTGCTCGAAAACGGCAGCTATCAGCTGCTCTATGCCCTGGCTCCTGGGTTGTAGCGGAGTGCGAGGGTAGGGTGGAAGAGTGACGGGGTGGATGAGTCGATGGGTGGATGGGTCGATGAGTTATGGGAGATGATTATGAAGACTCGACGAGAGCGTTTCTTTGCGTGGGGGTGCTGCGATCGCGATGCGGGCCTGCTGCCCCAAAGCACCGACGCCGACTACTGGGATGGCTATCGCTCTGGCAGGCCGACGGGGCTAGATGAGGTGGTGCGCTACTTTCCCACCGCTGAGGCGTTTTTGGCCTGGCGATCGCAGCGAGTAGACGGGTGAGTCACCCCTGCGCTAGCGAGGTTGAACGGGTTGCCCTTTGGCTTCGGTCGTTAACCCTGACAGCAGCGGTAGCCAGCGAAACATAGCCTGGTGCAGGCTCAGCGCCCAGGCGATCGCGAGCAGCCAGCCCCCCAAAATATCGCTGGGGAAATGCACCCCCAGATAAACCCGGCTCGCCCCGATGCAGAGCACAAATAGACCGCCTAATCCCAGCAGCCAAGGGCGCTTAGGACTATCCCAGTTGAGCAAAACTAGGGCCAGCACGAAGGCCATCGAGTAGGTCGCGTGGCCGCTCGGAAAGCTAAAGTCGGCGTGGGGCGGAATGCCTTCCCACAGGGCGGGGCGCACCCGGTGCCAAAGCAGCTTAGCGACTTGGTTGAGCCCAGCGCTGCCCGCCATCACAAAGGCCAAATAGCTGGCCGGTTGCCAGCGACGCCGCCAGAGGCCCAGGGCCATCAGCCCTAGGGAAGCGGGCAGCACGCCCAAAAATGTGCCCAGGTCAGTGGCGATCGCCACATCTCGATTTAGTGCTGGGGTGGCGTAGCGGTGCAGGCGCAGCAAAAAAGCCGCATCCCAGGCAGGTAGGGTCGGGTAGGCCGCCACCAGCAGCCCCAGGCCAATCAAAATCACCAGGGCCAGCAGCGGTAAAATCACTCCCAGCCAGAGGGGGCCGGGGGCTGAAGGGCGAGCAGACTGTTCCATCGGAATAGGGTTAACTTAGGCTGAAATCCAGGTCATGAGCCAGCTAGGCAGCACGGCGTTGAGATTGGTGAGCAGGTCACCCGTGAGAAAATCGGGCACCTCTAGAATGTGCAGCTGTAGCAGCACCACGATCGCCAGGGTATACACCGTGGAGGTGATCAAGCCGTTGCGCAGCGAGTGACCACTGCTGCCCTGCCCCCCTTTTTGCAGTGCGGTGACCGCTCCCTGCTGCATGAGCACAAAGCCGACGACGTTAGTCAGCCAGTAGCCCAGCCCGGTCATAGGCACCAGGGCATCGGGAAAGGGGCGACTGACCAAGTAGCCAAAGCCCAAAGCCAGGGGCAGATTGATCACCAGATCATTCCACCAGCACAGGGGTGAGAGCAGGTAGCCGACCACCACCAGGCTGCCGCCCCCCAGCCGCCGCAGCCAGGGGGCGGCAGCTTGGGGGGCATCCGCTATAGATATAGATGCGCTGTCTGCGGCGGCGGTAGCCGTGTCTAACTCAGTATCAGCATTCAACTTGGTATCGGACTGAAGGAGTGACAAGGGGTTCATCCTAACTATGGGGGTTAACGCTAAGCAGAGGAACTGCAAACCTACGATCGCAACGTAGCCACCAGTCGCCGAGGCTGGCGCAGCAGCTCAAGGGCATCCAAAATGCTGGTGGCGATAACATCGGCTGAGACTAGGGTTTCGACCGCACCTCCTTCGCGCTGCACTAGGGCAATACCCAGGGCGGCGGCTTTGAGCATCTGGCGATCGTTGCGGCCATTGCCGATCGCCACCACCCGCTCGGTGCCCAGGTCGGTAATGTAGGCCAGCTTGGTTGCGGCCTGGTTTTCGGGTGGGGCAATGGTCAGGCTCAGGGGCAGGCCCGCTAGTTCGCCCTGGGCCAGCCCAAAGGTGTCGGCGGTGATCACGTGGATCTGCAACACCTCAGCCAGTGCCGCCAAGATTTCGCCCGCCTGAGGCATGAGACGACCATCTATGGCCAGGGTGCCGTTGTAGTCCAAAACCAGGTGGGATAGCTGGAAGTGGCGAAAGCCGGGAACGTTGATGTCGATCATGGGTTTAGCAACAGTCTCAGGGCAAGGGCAATAACGGTAACGACGTAGATGCGGCGGAGCCAGCGGTTGGGCAAGCGCAGCACCACCCGGCCTCCCAAAAACGCGCCCGAGAACATCACCACACCTAACAGCAAACCCAGGCCAAAATCTACTAGCCCCAGGTAGATAAACACTAGGGTGGCCACCAGAGACGAAAAAATATTGACCAGCTTGCTAGTGGCGATCGCCCCCACAAAGCTATGGCCAAAGCAGCCCACAAAGGTCGCGGTGAGCAGGGTGACGTAGCCGCCGCTAAACAGTCCGCCGTAGATCGCCAACAGAAAGGTAGCCAGATACCCGATCGCTACCTCTAGGGCAGAACGTTTGGCCAGGCTGGGCTGAAGGCCACTGTCACCCAGCGTCAAAGAAACCCCAACCACCACCAGCATAGAGGCGGCGATCAAGGACGACAGGGCACTGGTGGGCAGCCGCTGGAGCAGCACCGCTCCCAAGGCAGACCCCACCAGGGTGAAGCCAATTAGCCCCGGCGCGCGCTGGCTGTCGAGTTTGTGTTGGCCCACAAAAGGCAGGGTGGCACCGATGCTCATCAGGGTGAGAGCGGCCATATTGGTGGCGATCGCCACCTGCGGCTCGACCCCCGCCTGCAGCAGCGCGGGCACCGTAATTAGCGAGGTGCTGCCGGTCACCATGCTGACGGCGCTAGTGAGAAAAAACACCCCCACCAAAAGCGCCAGCACGGTTGGGGAAAGCCCCAGCTCACCTAAGCTGAGCTCGATCTGAGCTGCGATCGCACCATTGACCATGCCGAACCCGCCCAAACCACTAAAAGCCTATCGGATTACCGGTGTTTCCCTCAAAAACTATGCCACAGTTTCAGTACGCTTTCAATATTTTTGAGATTCAACCACAATGACCGGCAGCTCGCTGGTCTCTAACACCGCTTGAGAGACCGATCCTACCAGCAGGTTGTCTAGGGGACGGTGGTTACGCTTGCCCACCACAATCTCAGCCGCGCCATACTCTCGGGCCACCCGCCCAATCTCCTCGGGCACCGAGCCTGACGCGGTGATAAACCGATGGCGAATGTCGGCCAAGCACCGCTGCACTCGCTGGCGCAACTCCTCTACCGCCGCCGGATCGTCCCCTCGCACTACGTGCAGCACCACCACATCGGCATCGCTGCGGCGGGCCAGTTCAGCCGCTTTGGTCAGCACCGCTACTGCCAGCGGCGAGCTATCCACCGCAGCCAGCAGCACAATTTCGCGGGCAACGGCCACCTTGGTCGGGTCAACCTCACCGCGCTCTAGCAGCTTCGGTGCAAAAACAGGAATCGCCCAGGCCCCCAGGGGAGCCGTGACCAAAATCGAGAGGGCTGACAGCGCCAAAATAATCTCGCCGCCCTCGACCCCCTGGGCCAGCGGAATCGCACCGATCGCCGCCTGTACCGTCGCCTTGGCCGAATTGCCCGGCAGCAAAAATAGCCGCTCTCTCCACGTCCAGTTGCTGCCCACCGTAGACAGATACCAGCCCAGCGATCGCCCCACCAGGGTGCCAATCGCCAGCACCAGCAGCCCCACGCCCAGGGTATCGCCCAGCACGCTGAGCTCAATGCTCGCTCCCAGCAGCACAAATAGACTGATCTGGGCGATCGTCCACAGGCTGTCGAAGCCGCCCCGCAGCCGTCGCGCCAGCGGGGCGTCGAGTTCAATGAGAAAAAAACCAGCGGTCATCACCGCCAAATAGCCCGAAAACACCGGAAAATCGTCGGCCACCACCACCAGTAACAGGGCAAAGCTGGCCGTCACCAGGGCATCTTGTACCGCATTTTGAGTCCAGTTTTGCTGGGTCAGCAGCGACACCAGCAGGCGGGCCGTCAGCCACCCCAGCAAAATCCCCAGGGCAATCTGGGCAACAATTTGCAGCGGCAGCCGTTGCAGCGGGCTCAGCGTGACGCCGCCTAGGGTAATGGTGGCTGCACCCTGGGTCAGAAACGCCAGCAGCAGGCTAAACACCAGCAGCAGCAGCACATCCGAGAGGGCACTGCCGGTCAAAATCGCGTCGGGAATGCCTTTTTTCACCCCCCAGCCCAGGCTTTTGAGTCGCAGCATGGCGGGCACAATCACCGCCGGTGACTCGGCCCCGAGCACGCAGCCCAGCAGTAGCCCCGTGGCAATATCAACCTGAAATAGCCACACAGCGGCCAGGGCAATGGCGATCGCCTCACAGGCGGCGGGCAAAAACCCCAGCCGCAGCGCCACCGACCCCTGCTGGGCCAGCTTTTCGCGATCGAGGCCCAGGCCCGCCTTCATCAAAATCACCATCACGGCAACGGTGCGTAGCCCGTCCGCCGCCGCCAATACCCCAGGGCTAATCACATTGCCCACCTGAGGGCCAAGCAGAATCCCCACCAGCACCATGCCCACCAGGTCAGGGGCCTTGAGCCGCCGGGCAATCTGCCCAACGAAAAAGCCCATCAGCAAAATCCAAATTATGCTTTCTAACATGTCGCCACGCCAAAGTTGAACGGGTTGCGCGGCCTGTGGCAGTAGTTAAAAGACTCAAAAGCCCCTACCCTTCCGCCCCAAGCCGGAATGAGTAGGAGCCATTAGCCCTTAGGCGGTCAAATCTGACTCACGTAGGGCGGTTTTGGCGAGCTCCATCGCCTTTTCTATGGTTATACCAGGTCGGCATGAACTGTGGCCACCCTACCGGTTCAAAAAGCCGGTTCAAAAAGAGAGACAGCAAACGGGTGGGCAAAATAGCGATATGGTGAAATAACGCCTAGCTACATCGCTTTTATCTCACGTTCCTCCCCCCTCATCGCACTCTTGACACCCATGGAACCCATTCAGATTTCCTATTTTTCCGATGTGCTCTGTGTTTGGGCTTACATCGCTCAAATACGTTTGGATGAGTTGACAACGGTCTTTCAAAATCAGGTTGCGATCGAATACCATTTTGTACCGGTGTTTGGCAATGCCCGAGAAAAACTGGAGAGCCGATGGCGAGAAAAAGGAGGATTAAAAGGCTATAGCAACCACGTGCTCGAAGCCGTCCAAAAGTTTGATCACATTGCCGTTGATCCTGATATTTGGACAGGGGTTACGCCGCCATCATCGACATCCTGCCACCTGTTTCTCTACAGCATTCAGTTATTAGAAACCAAAGGCGTTATTCCCAAGTCAGAGAAAATTTTTGAAAAGGCAGTTTGGTCGTGTCGCGAAGCCTTTTTTACGAAACTTGCCAACATCAGCGATCGCGCCGTACAGTTTGCCCTGGCTGAAGAGTTGGGCCTGCCGATCGCCGCCCTTGAGCAGCAAATTGACAGTGGCGAGGCCTACGCTCTGCTCTCAAAAGACTTGGAGTTGGTCAAAGAGCACGCTGTTACCGTTAGCCCAACCTTGATCTTTAATGAAGGTCGGCAACGACTCAACGGCAATGTTGGCTACCGCGTGATCGAAGCCAATATTCGAGAATTGCTGCATAACCCGCCTGAAGAACAGTCTTGGTGCTAGGCCCGTCGGCAGAGTAGACGCGATCGCCGAGCCGGAAGTGGGCGAGGCCGCCGCGTTCAGCTCTACAACTCCGAAACCCTAGACTGGTCGCCAGCGGCCAAACCCTGTTTGGTGATGATGTATCGATCGCAGCGGTAACGGAGTTAGCCTGAGAGCTACTAAAAGACTCGTGAAGATACGCCACTATGTGCCAGCTGTTGGGGATGAACTGCAATGTGCCCACTGATATTTGCTTCTCCTTTGAGGGGTTTTGTGCGCGCGGGGGCAAAACCGACGACCACAAAGACGGCTGGGGCATCGCCTTTTTTGAAGGTCTAGGCTGTCGGGTGTTTCTCGACGACAACCCGTCTAGCGCCTCGCCCGTGGCCGCCTTCATTCGGCAATACCCAATCAAATCGACGAACGTGATTGCCCACATTCGCAAGGCCACCATTGGGCCAGTCAAGCTCGAAAACTGCCACCCCTTTAAGCGAGAGCTGTGGGGGCGCTACTGGGTGTTTGCCCACAACGGCGATCTGCCGACGCTGCCCTGCGACCACCAGGGCATCTACCGCCCGGTGGGGCAAACCGACAGCGAGCAGGCCTTTTGCCTCATACTCAACCACATTCGGCAGCGGTTCCCCGATCGCAAACCCCCCATTCAAGACCTATACCTCGCCCTGCAAGAGATTACGGCGGCGATCGCCCCCCACGGCATCTTCAACTATTTGCTGTCGGATGGCGAACACTGCTTTGCCCACTGCTCCACCAAGCTCTGCTACATCGTGCGCCAGGCACCTTTTGCCGCCGCCCACCTAATTGACGAAGACATTACGGTGGATTTTCAAGAGCTGACCACCCCGAGCGATCGCGTCGCCGTGATCGCCACCACTTCCCTCACCGACAACGAGGATTGGACTCCCATCCAGCCCGGTGAGTTGCTGGTCTTTCAAGACGGCTTACCGCTCCATCTAACCCCTTGAGTCGGGACGCCCCTCAATTATCTCCCTAGAAACCCTCGGCTTTTCGTTTTTAGGGGGAGATCCACGTCTGACGTTCAGATCCGAATTTGATAGGCTTCAGGCGGCAATAGGTTCTTTGCCCCATTGGTATCTTGCGCCCGGAGACTAACACCAAGGCGTCCCAATTTTTCGGTAAATGTTGAATGAAATTAAATTTCATTTGTAACAGAGTTTACTTGAACTTCACTCAAGCTGCGTGCCATACTGCGCCAGCAAACAGCGGTATTTCTACCGACTTACCGTAGTTATCCTGGGTTGGCTTCGGCTTTGAGCAACTGCTGCAAGGTCAGGTCTGCGCCAGGAATAGATCATTTGTGGAGGCACAGCCATGGCACAGCATCGCCCAGCTTGGGGGCTTACTCGGCGACAGTCGCTAAAGTCGTTTGCCTATTTATTTGCCAGCGGCATGGGGCTGAGTGCAGCAGTCACCGCCTGTAGCAGCGACTCCACTACCAGCACCGAGCCCCAGGCCACCACCGCCAAAGCCAAGGTGCTACGCATTGGCCACCAAAAGTTTGACCCGTTCATCTTGATCAAAGCGCGGGGCGGGCTTGAGGAACGGCTGAAGGCCTTTGGCACCCGCGTCGAGTGGATTGAATTTCAGTCGGGGCCGCCCCTGCTAGAGGCGTTGAACGTTGGCAGCATCGACATTGGCCGCACCGGCGATGCCCCCCCGGTTTTTGCCCAAGCAGCGGACACGCCCTTTTTCTATGTCGGCAGCGGCGCACCCCGACCCAAGAGTTCGGCCATTGTGGTGCAGGCCGATTCGTCGGTGCAAACCCTAGCCGATCTCAAAGGCAAAAAGGTGGCCTTTCAGCGTGGCTCCAGCGCTCACTTTTTGGTGGTGCAGGCGCTCAAAAAAGCCGGGTTAGCCTGGTCAGACATTGAGCCGGTGAACCTCACCCCCGCCGATGCCCGCTCTGCCTTCGAGCAAAACAACATCGATGCCTGGGGCATTTGGGATCCCTTCTACGCGGCCTCAGAGAAACAGGTAGGGGCGCGCACCCTGGCCACCGGGGAAGGGCTAGCCCCCAACCGAGAGTTTTTCCTGGCCTCTAAAGCCTTCGTGGCCGACAACGAAGCGCTGCTGGTGGCCCTGCTCGAAGATACCGCTGAGGTTGCCCAGTGGGCCGACAACAGCCCCGCCGAAGTGGTGGAGGTGCTGGCCCCCATCACCGGCCTAGAGCCAGAGATTTTAGATGTGGTCACCCGCCGCCGCACCTGGATCTTTGACCCGGTGCAGACCGAGGCGATCGCAGAGCAGCAGCGCATTGCCGACGCCTTCTACGAGCTAGCGCTAATTCCTAAAGCGGTGCGCGTGCAAGACGTGATCTGGACCCCCAGCTCAGCTACCTCGGCCCGGCTGAAGCCGTCTGCTGCCAACCTCCTCGCCTAACTCCCCACTGCCATTCACCAAAGTTGAGCCCATTCATGAATTTTGAAAAACCGGAGTTTGAAAAAGCTTTGCAGATTGTGCCTCGCTACAACCACTCCCATAGCCAGTCCCAAACCTCAGCGTTGCGGGGGTTAGCCTCCCGCCGCCGATTCCTGCGTCAGGGCGGCATGTTCTTAGGGGGCATGGCCCTGGCCGGTGCGGTGGGAGCTTGCAGCAGCGAGTCTACGCCTCAGGCCCAGACTGGGGCGACCCAAGCCGGTGCCGGTGGTGCTGCCCCCGCTGCCACCAAGCAGCTGCGGGTGGGCTACCAAAAGTCATCGACCGTGCTGAACCTGCTGAAAAACCAAAAGCTCCTCGAAAAGCGCTTTGAGGCCGAGGCCTTCCCCATCACCTGGAACGAGTTTGCCGCTGGCCCCCAAATGCTCGAAGCCCTCAACGTGGGTAGCATTGACGTCGCCTACACGGGTGAAACCCCGCCGATCTTTGCCCAAGCCGCCGATGCCCCCCTGGTCTATGTCGCATGGGAAGACGTCGGTTCGCTAGCCGAAGCCATCCTCGTGCAGAAAGACTCGCCGATTCAAAGCGTCGCCGAGCTGAAGGGCAAAAAGGTGGCCCTCAATAAAGGCTCTAACGTCCACTACCTGCTGGTCAAAGCCTTAGAAGAAGCGGGTTTGCAGTACAGCGACGTCGAGACTGCCTACCTGCCCCCCGGTGACGCTCGCTCAGCCTTTGAGCAAAATAGCGTCGATGCCTGGGTGATCTGGGATCCCTTTCAGGGAGCAGCAGAAAAGCAGCTGGGAGCCAGAACGCTGCGCGACGGCAAAGGCATCGCCCGCAATCGAGGCTTCTATCTCGCCACCAAATCCTTTGCCGATAGCCAGCCCGACGTACTCAAGGCGGTTTTAGAAGAGGCCGAAACGATCAGCACCTTTGCCAAAGAAAACCCCGCCGAGGTCTCTAAGTTTTTGTCCAACGAGCTGGGGATTCCCACCGACGTGCTGGATCTGGTGGAAAGTCGTCGCGGCTATGGCATTCAGTCCATCACCGACGAGGTCGTGACCTACCAGCAAGACATCGCCGACACCTTCTACGACCTACAGCTGATTCCCAAAGAAATTGATGTATCCACCGTCATTTGGAACGGCTAGGTAATGCCTACCAAGGCACTAAAGCTTGACGTAGGGCCGATACAGCTCAAACACTGCGCATGCGCTTCTGACTCTCTCCTACGTCTTTTCTCTTTGTTGTTCTCTCTGCGTTTTTCACTGCTATGAGCCTCGACATTCACTGGTTTATACCGACCCACGGCGATGGCCGCTACCTGGGCACTGCTGTGGGGGGTCGCGCCATCACCGCCGACTATCTACAGCAGCTGGCCGGTGCGATCGATCAGTTGGGCTACGCCGGGGCGCTGCTGCCCACCGGCAAATCCTGCGAAGACGCCTGGATTACTGCCGCATCGCTGATTGCCGTCACCAAGCGCATGAAGTTTTTGGTGGCGATTCGCCCCGGCATTTCTTCTCCAGGCATGGCGGCCCGCATGGCGGCTACCTTCGATCGCATCTCCAAGGGCCGACTGCTGGTCAACGTCGTCACCGGCGGCGACCCCTACGAGCTGGCCGCCGACGGCCTGCACCTCGACAAGCAGGGGCGCTACGAACTCACCGATGAGTTTCTCGAAGTCTGGCGCGGCGTCATGCAGCAGGAAGTGGTGGATTTTGAGGGCCAGCACCTGACGGTCAAAGGCGCAAAGCTGCTGTTTCCCCCCGTGCAAGACCCCTACCCACCGCTTTATTTCGGGGGCTCCTCGGCGATCGCAAAAGAAATTGCCGCCAAGCACGTCGACCTGTACCTCACCTGGGGCGAACCCCCCGCCCAAGTCGCCGAAAAAATCGCCGAAGTGCGCCAGCTAGCTGAAGCCCACGGGCGCACCCTGCGCTTCGGCATTCGTCTGCACGTCATCGTGCGCGAAACCACCGCCCAGGCCTGGGACGCCGCCAACGATCTGATTCGCTACCTGGATGACGACACCATCGCCGCCGCCCAAAAAGCCCTGGCCCACGCCGACTCCGAAGGCCAGCGCCGCATGGTCGCCCTCCACGGTGGCCGCCGCGACAGCCTCGAAATCAGCCCCAACCTCTGGGCCGGCGTCGGCCTGGTGCGCGGCGGAGCCGGCACCGCCCTAGTCGGTGACCCCGACACCGTCGCCCAACGCATGCAGGAATACATCGACCTGGGTATCGACACCTTCATCTTCTCCGGCTATCCCCACCTCGAAGAAGCCTACCGCTTCGCCGAACTCGTATTCCCCAAGTTGCCTCTGGAGAACCTACCCACGGCAGCCCCCAGCCGCTACCTCAGCCCGCTGGGTGAAATTATGGCCAACGATAAAGTTCCCGCTCCGGCAAGTTGAGGGTAATGGGGTGAGGGGTGGCGAGCAAGTTTGGCAGGTCGGCCTCCAGTCTGGACAGCTCTTTCGCTCAGTATTGCCGGGAAATCCATCTATTTTTCAGCTCCGGCATTTCCTAATTTCGCTTTCAGTTTTCGACCCAGTATAGGTGTAGCAATGCTTCGGTTCCATAACCTTCGATTTTTGTCCCTACCGCGTCCCTTGAGCCGGGTGGGTAGGCGACAGTGGCTGCGAGGCATGTTAGCCATCACTACCGCCTTTTGCGTAGCGGTGCTGAACAGCTGCGCCCAACCCTCCCCCAGCAGCGACGCCGCTAGCTCAGGGGCTACCGCTGCCGCCGCGCCCAGCGTAGTGCGAATCGATTTTGCCTACTATAACCCCGTCAGTCTGGTGCTCAAAGCCAAAGGCTGGCTCGAAGAAGACTTGGCCAAAGACAACGTCAAGGTGGAATGGGTGCAGAGCCAGGGCAGCAACAAAGCCCTAGAGCTGCTCAACAGCCGCAGCATCGACTTTGGCTCCACCGCTGGGGCCGCTGCCCTGCTGGGCAAAGCCAACGGCAACCCGATCAAGTCGGTCTATATCTACTCCAAACCCGAGTGGACGGCTCTAGTCACCCGTGCCGACACCGGCATCAGCAAAGTCGAAGATCTGAAGGGCAAAAAGGTGGCCGCCACCAAGGGCACCGACCCCCACATTTTCTTGCTGCGCGCCCTCGATCAGGTCGGGCTCTCTGAAGCCGATATCGAAGTCGTGCAGCTGCAGCACGCCGACGGCAGAACAGCCCTAGAGCGCGGCGATGTCGATGCCTGGGCTGGCCTTGATCCTCACATGGCCAAAACCGAGCTAGAGCAGGGTTCTAAGCTCTTCTTCCGCAACCCCGACCTCAACACCTATGGCTTTCTCAACGTGCGGGAAGAGTTTGCCAACGCTCACCCCGCCTACGTTGAACGAGTGCTAGCCACCTACGAAAAAGCCCGGCAGTGGGCGATCGAAAACCCGGCAGAACTCGAATCAATTCTGGCCGAAGCAGCAGGGCTCGAGAAAAATGTGGCCGCCAAACAGCTTGAGCGCACCGACCTGTCAAATAGCGTGATTGGCACCATCCACAAAGACACCATCACCGCCGCCGGAGACGTGCTGAAAAAGAGCGGCGTAGTGCCTGCCGATACTGACATAAACGCCGTCGTAGACTCTTTGATTGATCCGCAATTCATTGAAAAAGTTGCAGCAGGGTAGGGAGTGAAGGGGTAGGGAGTGGGGAGTAGGGGGTAGAAAGATTTGGCCTCACCCCTTACCCTTCACCCTTACCCCTCACCCCCCACTCATCTACCCCTCACTCCCCCATCCCATGTCCCTCTCCCTCTCCCGTCGCACAACCAAACAGCGCCTCGCCGTTCCCCGCTCTCTCCAGGGCTGGCTACTGCCGATCGCACTGGTAGCCGCTTGGGAACTGCTCTCTCGGCTCGGGCTAGTGGCCCCTAACCTGCTGCCTGCCCCCACGACGGTGTTGGAGACCATTCTGACGATGGCTCGCAGTGGCGAGTTGTTTCGCCACGTGGGCATCACTTTTTACCGAGTCGTGCTCGGGTTTGGCATTGGCACCCTGGTGGCGACGGTGCTGGGGGCGCTGACGGGCTACTCCCGCATTGCCCATGCCTATTTAGATCCGCTGCTGCAAGCCCTGCGCAACATTCCCTCGATCGCCTGGGTGCCGCTGTTTATTCTCTGGCTGGGCATTTATGAAAGCTCGAAGGTGACGCTGATTGCGGTGGGGGTGTTCTTTCCGGTTTACCTCAACCTGATGAGTGGCATTCAGGGGGTCGATCGCAAGCTAGTAGAGGTCGGCAAAATCTATCGCCTTAGCCAGCTACAGCTCGTTCGCCGCGTATTCCTCCCCGCTACGCTGCCAGCTTATTTAGTCGGGCTTCGCAATGGGCTGGGGCTGGGCTGGATGTTTGTAGTCGCCGCTGAACTCATGGGGGCCAGCCAGGGTTTGGGCTACCTGCTAATCGACGGCCAAACCACTGGACGCCCCGCCGTGATCATCGCCAGCATTGTGCTGTTTGCCCTGTTAGGGAAACTGACCGATTCAGGGCTGTCGGCGGTTAGTGGTCGGCTGCTGCATTGGCAAGATTCCTATGGCGCGGGGTAGGGAGTGGGAGGGTGGATGGGTGGGCGGGTGAGGGAATTACGGGGTCGTCCACAAGCCCTCATCGCTGCCGCAAGAGACCTCTAGTAAGCCTCCCAATCCCAGTCAGTCTGACCTCTCCCTACTCATCTACCCATCCACCCATTACTCTCTACCCATCCACTCCCTACCCCCTACCCCCTCCAATGCTCTACATCGAGAACGTTCACAAGCAATTCGACAACGGCCTGCTGGCCCTAGAGGGCATTGATCTGGCGATCAAGCCGGGGGAAGTAGTCAGCTTAGTCGGCACCAGCGGGTGCGGCAAGAGCACGCTGCTGCGGATTGTTGCGGGGCTAGATTTTCCCACCCTGGGGGCGGCGTTGATCGACGGGGAGATCATTACCGCGCCGCACCCAAAGGTGGGGCTGATTTTTCAAGAGGCTCGGCTGATGCCCTGGCTAACGGTGGCTGAAAATATTCAGTTTGGCCTCAAGGATTTGCCTCGACTAGAGCAACAGTGGCGCACGGAGCAGGCGCTACAAAAGGTGCATTTGACCAACTTTGCGGCGGCCCTGCCGCGACAGCTTTCGGGGGGAATGGCGCAGCGGGTGGCGATCGCCCGCGCTTTAGTCACCCAGCCCAGCATTCTGCTGCTCGATGAACCCTTCAGCGCCCTCGATGCCTTTACCCGCACCCAGCTTCAAGACCATCTGCTAGATATCTGGGCGGAAGACCATCCCACCCTGCTGCTAGTCACCCACGATGTCGAAGAGGCGCTGGTGCTGAGCGATCGCATCATCGTGCTGCGACCGCACCCAGGCCGCATTCACCGCGAGCTGGTGGTGGATTTGCCCCGCCCTCGCCGTCGCAGCAGCCTGGAGTTTCAGCGGTTGAAAGAACAGCTAATTGGCGAGCTTGACCTGACGCCAGAGCTGGATTTGGTGAAGCTGTGAAACCCAATTTTGAATTTTCAATTTTGAACTTTGAATTAATTTCTGAGGTTTAACCATGACAAAAGTTGTTGCGATCGCCGGTAGCCCGTCCCATCCCTCCCGCTCCTACGCGGTGCTAGAGGAGGCGCAGAAAATTCTAAAAACCCAGGGCGCTGAACTGGAGATTTTGCTGGTGCGCGACCTGCCAGCGGCGGATTTGCTCCACGCCAGATTTGACAGTGAGGTGATCAATGCCGCCACGGCTCAGGTTGCCGCCGCCGATGCCGTAATTATTTCGACCCCTATCTACAAGGCGGCCTACACCGGCATTCTTAAGGCCTTTCTCGACCTGCTGCCCCAAAAGGCGCTGGTGGGCAAGCCGGTTTTGCCGATCGCCACTGGGGGCACCCTGGCGCATTTGCTGGCGATCGACTACGCCCTCAATCCGGTGCTGGGGGTGCTCGGGGCCACATACATTCTCCAGGGCGTGTATCTGGTCGATACGCAGTTTCAACGGCTAGAGACGGGCGGCATTGAGTTTCACGACCCCGAGCTAGAAGCGCGTCTGCACAGTTCGCTGGAGGGGTTGGTGCGATCGCTCCCTGCCGTGCTCACGGCTGTCTAGGTTGGTGACCCTATATTGAGTCTGTTGTTCAACATCTTTACCTATGCCGCTGCTCACCTCGCCTCAGCTTCAGACTGATAGTCAGGCCCACGCTATCGACGCCTGGGTTGACACCCTGGTGGATGAATTTGCCGCCACGGCGGTAGAGCGCGATCGCCAGGGGGGCACCGCCCAGGCCGAGCGCGATCGCCTGCGCCAGAGCAACCTGCTGAAGCTGCTGATCCCAACTCAGCACGGCGGCCTCGGGGCCGATTGGGAAACCGCCCTGCGCATTACCCGCCGCTTTGCCCAGGTGGATAGCTCCATGGCCCACCTGTTTTCGTACCAGCATTTGGGGGTAGCTACACCCCAGGTATATGGCACCCCCGATCAGGCCGCCCACTACTACAGCCAAACCGCCCAGCACAACTGGTTTTGGTGCAACGGCTTTAACCCGCTCGATCGCCGGGTGACGCTCACCCCCGATGGCGCGGGTTTTCGCATCAACGGCACCAAGAGCTTTTGCTCAGGCTCCGTCGATGCCGATGTGATTGCGCTCAGCACGGTGCAAGAAGGCGTAGAGGGTTTTCGGATTGCGATCGTGCCCACCCAGCGCGAGGGCATTGAGGTGCAGGGCGACTGGAACAACATGGGCCAGCGGCAAACCGACAGCGGCAGCATTCGCTTTAGCAACGTGTGGGTGGCGGCTGACGAAATTTTGGCTCCTTCCGGTAATGAGGCGTTTCGCACCTTTCGCTCCTGTCTCACCCAAATTACCTTCACCAACATTTATCTGGGGGTGGCCCAAGGAGCCTTTGAGGCGGCGCGCTCCTACACCCGTAGCCAGACGCGGGCCTGGCCAGGGTCTAAGGTCGAGTCGGCCACCGAAGATCCCTACATCCTGCAACACTACGGCGAGATGGCGATCGCCCTCGAAGCCGCTACTCTGCTCACCGATCGCGCCACCGCGTTAGTCCAGGCCGCCTGGGAAAAAGGCTATGACCTCACCGCCGAGGAGCGAGGCAAATGTGCGGTGGCGATCGCCACCGCCAAAGCCTTTGTCACCCAAAACGGCCTGGCCCTAACCAACAAAATTTTTGATGTCATGGGCACCCGCGCCACCACCGCCGACTACGGCTTTGACCGCTACTGGCGCAACCTCCGCACCTTCACCCTGCACGACCCAGTCGACTACAAAATTCGCTCGGTGGGCAACTGGGCGCTCAATCGGGAGTTACCCACCCCCGATTTTTATTCCTAAACCCTTAGTCATATTGCCTCGCCCGGTTAGTTCCCCAGACCCTAAAAACGCTTGAACGCTTGAACGATGCAAACCATCCACCGTAGAGACCCGCTTTCTGAGCTAATCGCCAGAGTCCCGTGGGATCACATCATTCCCTGGGTGGTGCCTGCCGCCCTAATTCTGCTGTGGCAAGTCTTGGCCCAGATCGGATTAATCAACAGCCGCATTCTGCCCGCCCCAACCGAAGTGGTGCAGGCGGCCCTTCGCCTCACCCTCAGCGGCGAGCTGTTTAAGCATGTGACCATTAGCGCCTGGCGGGCCGGAGTGGGGTTTTTAATTGGTGGCAGCATCGGCCTATTTTTTGGCATTTTGAACGGCGTCTCTCGCCCCGCCGAGCTGCTTGCCGATAGCTCCATTCAAATGATTCGCAATATCCCCCACCTGGCGATGATTCCCCTGGTGATTTTGTGGTTTGGTATCGGTGACGAAGCCCGCATTTTTTTGGTCGCACTGGGGGTGCTGTTTCCTATATACGTCAACACCTTCTACGGCATTCGCGCCATCGACCCCGGACTGATTGAAATGGGCCGCGTCTATGGCCTCAACCGCCGCCAGCTATTTTCGCAAATTATTTTGCCCGGTGCCCTGCCCAGCATGCTGGTGGGCCTGCGCTATGCCCTCGGCAACATGTGGCTCACCCTGATTGTGGCCGAAACCATCGCCGCCAGCTCCGGCATTGGCTACATGGCGATGAATGCTCGCGAATTCATGCAGACCGATGTAGTGGTCGTCGCGATCTTGCTCTACGCCCTGCTGGGCAAATTCGCCGACTCCTCCGTGCGTTGGCTGGAGAAGAGCACCATTGCCTGGCACCCCAGTCAGAACCTGAAGTGAAAGGGAGAAAGCATTTAATTCTTAGTTTTGAGTTCTTAGTTCTTAGCCTTGAATGTTTAGGTTTGAATTTTGAATTCAAGGCACTAATTCAAAACTCAAACCTAAACATTCAAAACTTTCCCACTTCCTACCCCCACTCCCCACTCCCATGACCTACACCCAAACCCCCTCAACCCAAAACCACCCCCAAACCACCTACGGCAGCCACATTTGGATCAACAACCTGACCAAAGCCTTTGGCGACCTGACGGTGCTCGATCGCTTTTCCCTAGAAATTGCGCCGGGGGAATTTGTCGCTATTGTCGGTAAGAGCGGCTGCGGCAAAAGCACGCTGCTGCGCTTGCTGGCTGGGTTAGAAAACCCTTCCCACGGCGAGATCAAGCTCGATGGCCAGCGGCTGGCGGGGCTTAATGCCAAGGCGCGGGTGATGTTTCAAGATGCGCGCCTGCTGCCCTGGCGCAATGTTCTAGAGAACGTCTCGCTGGGCCTGAGTTTGCAGGCGCGCCCCCGCAGCCACTGGGCCTTGCAGCAGGTGGGCCTAGACAACCGCGCCAAAGACTGGACTACGGTGCTGTCGGGGGGACAAAAACAGCGAGTCGCCCTAGCACGGGCCCTGGTGACGCAGCCCCATCTCTTGCTGCTCGACGAACCCCTGGGTGCCCTTGATGCCCTCACCCGCATTGACATGCAGCGGTTGATTGAAACCCTGTGGCAAGAGCAGCAGTTTACCGCTCTGCTGGTGACCCACGATGTCGAAGAGGCGGTGGTGCTGGCCGATCGCGTCGTGGTGATTCAAAACGGTCGCATTGAGCTGGATGTGGCAGTGAATCTACCCCGCCCCCGCGACTTGGCCAACCCAGAGCTGATTCAGCTCAAGCAAGAAATTCTCCACCGGATTCTGAAAAAGTAGGGCTGATGGCACCCCAGCTTGGGGCAAGACTGGGGCATTCCGTTTAACGGCTGTACCGTTTACTAATTGGTGTCGATAACCATGAATGACTCTAAGCTGCTTCAAGATCCACTGCGATCGCACAACGATGCCCGCAACCTTTTGTTTGTCACCCTGCCCAGTTTGCTGGGGTTAGTCGGTCTGCTGGGGCTAACCCTGTTTCAATCCGCCTCCCTGTAATCTAGCGGGACACCCCCCGCCTATGCCACCGATGCGGGCACAGTTGACCCAACGAGTGCCGATAGGCTGCTGCGCCAAGGTGCTGGTTTCCTACGATCGCCCCTGTTGGCGGAAGCAGGGGCTAGGGTATGGACGAGTTACGGTGAAGCTCTGACCGCCCTGGTGGGGCGCATTCACTGGGCGGGCACAGAAATGGCCGATCGCTGGCCCGGTTTTTTTGATGGTGCCGTGCACACCGGGAAAGCGGCGGCAGCAGCGATTGCTAGGGTTGAGATGCTGTAATTTCTGAGTTCAAGTGTACTATTAAATTAGTGCATTCCCACCCCGATCGCCCATCGAGGCCACCATGACCAATTTGCTGCTGATCGAAAGCCCTGGCAAAGTGAAGAAACTGGGGCAAATTCTGGGTTCGGGCTGGGTAATCAAGGCCAGCATGGGCCACGTGCGCGAACTCGCCAATGACGGCGAAGATGCCCTCGGCTTTGACCTGGGGGCAAACTCCATCGACTGCCGCTACCAGCCCCGTGATGCCCGCGCCAAAAAAGTGTTGTCAGACTTGCGCCAGGCGGTCAAAGCCGCCGACTGTGTCTACATCGCCACCGACCCCGATCGCGAAGGCGAGACCATCGGCTGGCACCTCCAGCAAGCGCTCAACCTGAAGAATCCTCGGCGGGTGGTCTATAGCGAAATTACTGCCCAGGCGGTGAGAGCCGCGATCGCCCGTCCCCGCACCCTTGACCAAAGCTTAGTCGCCGCCGGACGCGCCCGCGACTGCCTCGATAAGCTAGTGGGCTACAAAGGCAGTCGTCATGTGGTTTGGCCTCTAAATAACGGCGCAAAATCTATGGGTCGAGTGCAGAGCGCCACCCTGCATTTGCTCTGTGCTCGTGAGCGGGCCATTCAAGCCTTTGTGCCCCAAGACTACTGGAGCGTGTGGGTCACCTACGGCGAGGGCTTCAAAGCCTTTTACCGCAGTAGCCCCAAGCCCCAGCGTAAGTCTGCCAAAGACGCAGAAGATCAGGGCACCGAGAACGAGTCGGAGCGGGTGACCAGTCAGGAGCGGGCGGATCAGTTGGTGGCGATCGCCCGCGCCAATCCCCACCACGTCCTCCACATCGAAGGCAAACAGACCACCCAATCGCCCCCGGCCCCCTTCGTTACCTCCACATTGCAACAGGCTGCTGGCTCCAAACTCCACTTCAGTCCCGAGCACACCATGAAGGTGGCTCAAGCTCTCTACGAAAAGGGCCATATCACCTACATGCGCACCGATTCCATCACCCTCTCGGCTCCCTTTTGTGACGCGGTGCGCCAGTACCTAGAGCAGCACGACCCCACCAACCTGCCCCGCAAAACCACCCAGCACCGGGCGATCAAGGGCTCTCAGGAAGCCCACGAAGCGATTCGCCCCACCGATGTCAACCACCTGCCTCAACACCTCCAGCGAGAACTTTCGGCGGAGCAGGCCCGCCTCTACGAGCTGATCTGGAATCGAGCCGTGGCCTCGCAATGTGCCCCGGCGCGCCTGCGCAAAACTCGCATTGTCACCCAGGCAGGCGATGCCTACTGGGAAGCCCGAGGCCAGGTGCTCGAATTTGCGGGCTACACTCGCTATTGGAACAACCTCAGCGCTGATTCAGTGTTGCCCGCCCTCACTCAGGGACAACTTCTCCAACTCGATCAGGCCCAGGCGGATGCCAAGCAGACCCAGCCGCCGCCGCGCTACAGTGAACCCAAGCTGGTGAAGCTGATGGAGCAAAAAGGGATTGGTCGCCCCAGCACCTATGCCCCCACCATCAAAACCCTGCGGGAGCGGGAGTATGTGGATCTGCTCCAGGGCAAGCTCCAGCCCACTGCGTTGGGATTAGAACTCGATGGAGCCTTGGAGAAACTGCTGCCCGATCTAATTCAGCCGGAGTTTACCGCTCAGATGGAGACGGCGTTGGATGCGATCGCCACGGGCGACCAGGAGTGGCAGGCCTATCTGCTCGACTGGAATCGGGGTTATTTTGCGCCTGCGATCGCCCAAGCCAAATCCCAACTGCTCTCTCTGCCGACCTTTGCCGAGCATGCCCCGGTACCAGGAGCGGTGTCATTGGAGCGATCGCCCGTCACCACAGCCAAACCTACCACCGGGCAACCGACCAAAACCAAATGCCCCACCTGCGGCGAGGCGATGACCAAACTGCCCTCCCGTTCCAAAAAGATGAAGGCTAAGCACTTTCTCAAATGCTCAGGCCCCGGCTGCGGCACCGTCATGTTTTGGAATGCCCAGGCCAAACGTTACGAACTGCCCCAAGCCCAGCGCCAATCCCTCAATTCAGAGATGTTTACCGATCATCCCTGCCCTATCTGCGGTGCCCTGCTGGAGCGCTACGCCTACACCAAAGAGGGTCAAGACAAAGTCATGTTGCGCTGCTCAATCCTGGAGAATCGCCGGGGCAAATGTAAGGAAGTCGCTTTTTTCCAGAGCCGAGGGGAGTTTTGGTCGCCCAAATTCGGTACTTTGAAGCTACCGGCACCTAGCCCTTAGATAATCATCATGGGATTGGAGTTGTTAGGGGGCTTACCACCACAGTGCCATGAATCCACAGAACTGTATTCAAGCCGTTTCCTCCCACACCCCCTTTGACCAGGAGGAGGCCGAGTCCATCATCGCCACGCTTGCGTTTTTAGGAGAACAAAGCCGATTCTGGCAGCGAGACAACTACGTGGGTCACCTCACCGCCTCCGCCTGGGTGGTCAATCAAGCCAGATCTCACGTGCTGCTGACCCACCACCGCAAGTTTGACTGCTGGCTTCAGTTGGGTGGCCACGTGGATCAGGGAGATGAATCCTTGTTGGCCGCAGCCTTGCGTGAGGCCAGGGAAGAATCGGGCATCCAGGCGATTGAGCCGCTACAGGCCACCATCTTTGACATTGGCCACCATCCCATCAACACCGCTAAAGAGCCGTCCCATGTGCATTACGACATTCGCTATCTGCTGGTGGCTAAGACGGTGGACTTTGTAGTGTCTGAGGAATCTAACGACCTGGCCTGGATTCCCCTGGCAGAGGTAGCGACCATCAGTAGCTCAACCGCCCTACACCGCATGGCCGATAAACTGGCTAGCTAATGTCGGGGCGTAGGCAACGGCTGGGGGATCCCCCCTGCTCCCTGAAAAAGGGGTGTCTGAGTCCGCTTCAAAGTCACGACTTGGAAGGTTAATGTGACATCACTGAGAATCGGATCCAGTATTGAGGGATTCGTCAGGATGAGGGTTGATGATGTGGCCGCTAGTGGGGATACCG
>NZ_JACJQN010000021.1 GCF_014696675.1 Phormidium tenue FACHB-1052 | reverse complement strand
GTAGGCTTTACTCATCGCTCTCACGGGGCTGTAGTCTTAGTAATCTCAGCCTAGACCGTGTGAGCTTTTTTACTGCCCAATCAACTTTTCAAACGCCCTCTTAAAGTCTTTTGGCAGCTAACAATCCTGTTAGCGGGAAAGTTCCTGCATATCTACCTAAAATGGGGACAATAGGCTGAGAGATCTCGTGTATCTATCCTAAAAATGAAGGATTACAAGAGACCTTCCGTATATTAAGTTGATTTCAGCAGCTCATTAGCAAATTTTTATCTTTTTTAGGTAAAATCCTCATTTACTCCATGGTTGACGTCGAGCGCCTATACCATTATTCTCTACGTTAAGCCGTTCAACCCGACCGGCGATCATGCAGAACTCGAAAATTTTGGCGCTGTCCGTAGGCGCTTCCAACACCTACGAACAGCTAACCCCGCAAATCTCTTGCGCAGATTGCCGGGCTAAGGTCGATCGTACCCTAGCTCTCCCAGTTTGCACCTCAGCTGCGGTTAGCTAGGGTTTTCGCGTTCTGTCTTCCTCAAACTCATAGAAGGAAAACAGAACCGATGTTTGAATATCTCGACCCCGACGCCAGCGGCGCGTCGCACATTCCGCCGTCTCACTCTGCACAACCCCAGCCCCGCCCCGAGCGAGTGCGCCACCTGCTCTACGGCAGCCTAGCGGGCATCGATCGCACCATCAAAATCCTCCACGCCTACGGCTACGCCGACCCCAACGACTGGAGCGACCCCATCCCCGTGCCGCCCAACAGCAGTGCATCGAGCGCAGCCCTTCCAGAAGGAATGACATGGATGGTCATTCTGACGAAAACCTTGCTCATTGAGTAAGCAGAACATCACTGGGGGTTGAGCCTGCCTACGCCTCTGGCTCCACCCCCAGCGCTTTTAGCTGCTCAGCCAGGCGATCGGCTCGTTCTTGGGCAGCAGCAGCGGCTTCCTCTGGGGTGGGCACTAGCTCACCTGAGGGGTGAAAGTAGCGCAGGGTCTCGTCCTGAACACCCAGAAATAGGCCCAAGACCTCGCTCCATCGCTGACCGGCTTCGTTGGGGGCGATCGCATCATAGTGCTGCCCCACCAGCCGGTAGCCCTCAAACTCCAGCGTCTCTGGCGAAAACCAAAAATATTCTGGGGTTCTAAAGCGGTCTTGATAGAGCACTTTTTTGAGACTGCGGTCAGTTTTTGCGGTAGCTGGAGACAACAGCTCGATAATCAGATCGGGGTACTGCCCACCTTCCTCCCATACCACCCAAGATTTTCGTGGACGGCGTTGAGTTTGGTTCACTAAAAAGAAATCTGGCCCTCTAAAGTCGCGATTTTTGAGCTGTTCGCGGCTGAAGTAGATAGTGAGATTGGCGCCAATGAAAAAGTCAGTGCGATCGCGCCATAGCCACTCAAGACAAGCCACCAGCAGCGCTAGTTGAGCATAGTGCAGCGAACTTTCCATCTCTGGCTCATTGCTCTCTAGCTGAGTTGCATCTGGCATTAAATCTGCCAGTTGTTGCGCGGTCATTACCATCGCCCATCCTCAGTGCCAGGTATCCCTATTGTAAGCTCAGCCCTAAGCCACAGCTCTGAACGCCCTTACAAGGAAAGCGTAGCCTATACATTCAGTACCGTGAGCTGGCTCAGCAGGGGGTCAACTAGGGTTTGGTGCTTGTTGGCTAGTAGATGCTCCATATAATCGGTCAGCCGCTGGCCTTGCTCCAGGTTGGGCACGTAGACCTGACCGTTGGGTCGGGTAAACAGTGGCGTAGTGGCCAGGGTCGCCAGGTCATCGCTGGCGGGCACCAGCACCGAGGGACTATTGGTGGTGCTGGGCAGCAGACCGGGAGGCAGGCGACCTTCTAGCAGCGCCATCAGGTGGGCCTGACAGGCTTCCACATTCAGCCCTCGTTCTTTTAGCAGGTGCAAAATGCCGCTGAGGGGCATGGGCTGCTCGGGCAGGGTACGCAGCACCTCCATCAGCAAAAACATGTCGCTGTATTGGTGGCGGGTGAGGTCGAGCACCTGGGGATAGCGCACCAGGTTGACCAGCCCGTAGGTGACCCGGCTACAGCTGGGGGGGCGATCGCTGTGGTACGTATCCTGCACGATGGTGGCATTGGGAAACTTTTGCCGCAGCCAGCGGGCGATCTTGGGCAACGAGGCGCTGCCGCCGGTGCAGATCACCTGGTTGATGCCCTGGCTGCTAAGCCCGGCCTCGCTCAGCAGCCGGTTGACGTGGCCGTTGATGCGCTGAATGTAGGGCAGAATGATGCGGTCTTCGAGGTCTTTGCTGCGCACCACCCAGCGCTGGTCGGCCAGCTCTAGCTCAAACTGGGGCTGGTGCTGAAGAATAATCTTTAGGTGTCGCGCTGCTTCTAGCGCGCTCTGACCCAGCAGGGAGGTTTCTAGCCGCTGATAGAGGCGCTGGCGACGAGCCGTGTCGGGCTCGGCGGGGCGGGGCATCTCACAGCCGTCGAGGTCGAGATCGCTCCAGTGGGTGCCGTCTAGCTCGGGCATGGCGGCCTGCCAGCCCCAGCCGGTAGATTGCGGCGATCGCCCCGAACCCTCGGCGGGGCGGCTCTGGCGACGTTCGGCAGGGTGCAGCAGATGGCAGATAATGTCGAGGTCAATGGCGTCGCCCGCGTAGCTCATCGAGTGCAGGGCAAAGTCGCCGTAGGAGAGTTCCCCTAGGGCGCGGGGCAGATCGACAATGCCCACCTCGGTCACCGTGGCTCCGGCGGAGAGCACCACCGTGCCCCCAGTCCAGGGGCAGGCATAGAGGGTCTGCTGCTGCATGGGCTGGCCGCTGCCCTCGGGCAGCGGTGTCGAGGGGTCGGGCAGACCGGAGAGCACAGCGGCGATCGCATCTTCGACAAAATAGATATCGTCGGGGTTGGCGGTGAGCCTTGCCCCGAGTACCGCCTCCCGCAGGTTGAAGGTGTAGGTATCGGGCCAGTTGGCCGGGTAGCTGACGACGACCCCGCTGAGGGTCTGCATCGCTCGGGCGATCGCCTCAGCATCGAGGCCCACAGCACCCACGGTAAAGGCGGCCTCGGGGGTCAGCCCCACGGGCAGGGTGGCCAGCAGCCGGGTCAGGCTGTTTTGGAAGACGGGCAGGGGAATGCGATCGCGATCGGACCACTGCACCTGAGGTTCGGGGCCGTCTGCCCCGGCGAACGGAATGCCCAGTTTGAGATAGGGCTTTAGCGCCTTGAGCAAAACCGCTCCCTGGTCGGCGCTATCGCCGTCGCCCCAGCTAACGGTCAGGGCCGATGAGCCCACCGACTGCACCTGGTAGCCCTCGTCGTTAGCCTCCACCGATGCCAACGATGGCAGCCGAAAGAATTTGTCGGCGGTCACCCCAGAGATGGCGTTATCGACCCAGTAAAGAGGATAAACCTGTCCACCGCGACGCTCTAGCAGCACCGCCGACAGCCCCGTAGTCCCCACATCCAAACCCAAAAACCACAGCGGGGTGGGTGCGGCAGGCGCTGGTTCAGCTTCCACTGGCGGCCCTAGGATGACGGTCTCGGATTGATCGATCTCCAGATCGTCGAGGAGTTCGGGTTCGACGACTGCGGATTCAATCGCTGCGGGGTCAAGCGCCTCAGGTTCAACGGTGGCCGGTGCAAGGGGTTCGGGTTCGGCAATCTCGGGTGGGACTGTCGGAGGCTCTACGACTGGCGCAACTAAACCACTGGGGACAGCGGCCAGGGTAGATTCAGTGTCAAAGTCTGGTTCTGCTAGCAGTTGATCAAGCTCTGGGAAGTCTGGCGGGGCTTCTGGTTCCGAGATCTCGGGTGCCTGAATCTTGAGTTCTGAGGCCACTGCGTCTGGAAAGTCGGGCTCTGAGGCTGGGGCGATCGCATCTGGCTCAACCGCATCTGCCTCAGGGGCAGCGGTCTCAAGCTCAAAAAAGCTGTCGAAGGCAAGATTATCAACGGCGGCTGGTTCAACGGCAATCTCTTCTACGTCCTCAATGGGTTTATCAAAGAAGTAGTTTTCGGGTTCATTCGGGGTGGGTTCTGCGGTTAGGGGCCAGTCTGATTCCGGCGCTGGGATAAGGGGCTGCTCTAAAGAATCGTCCAAACTGCTCAGGCTAGTTTCTGCCCCAGCGGCCTCATCCTGGGCAGAGGTAGACTCTCCCAGCCAGTCTTCTACAGAAAAATCTAGGTCGGTGCGGGGGGCCGCGGGTTCTGCATCAAGGCCCAGGTCTAGGTTCAGCTCTAAATCGGTGAGATCGTCTGCTGGGGGGCGATCGCTCCCTAGGTCAAACTCAGCTAGCAGCGAGTTATCGAGGGGGACGCGAGGCTCGGGCTGGGCGATCGCCTCATCGCCAGCCAACGGCTCTAAATCCAGCGTCCCGAGGTCTAGATTCCCAAAGTCTTGGGGTTCAGCATCTTGGGACTCATCGTCTAGGTTGTCAAGCTCCAGGTTGAGGTCAAGGTCTAACTCAAGGCTCGGTTCTGAAGAAACCGGGGTCAGAGGCTCCCCCAATAGCGCATCGAGATTGATGAAGTCAATCATGGCCTCCATCGAATTGGTCGCCTCTGCCGTCACCGCTTGAATAGGGTCGACAGGCTCTGGCTGCGGCTCTGCTAACGAGGCCGGAGTGTCTTCAAAATTGGCCCCGGCGGCATCTAGAATATTGTCGAGACTGATTTCCTGCTCCCAGTCAGTAGCCGTCTCTACCGGAGCGTTGGCCACAATATCGTCTGCCACCAACTCTCCCAGGGCAGGCAAATCCCCTAGGCTGGGTTCATCCGCGACGGGCTCGTCTAGGCTCAGGTTTAAGTCATCTAGAGTAATCGAGAGCTCAGACGCAGCAGACTCCGAAGGCGTAGCAGATAGTTCCCAGGTTTCTAAGGTGAGCCTTGGCTCTGTTGGCTCAGCACCAAACGACTCGCCTAGGCTAGGCTCATCCGCCATGGGTTCGTCTAAGCTCAGGTTTAAGTCATCGATTAGATTAATCGAGAGATCTGGCGCAGTGTCAGACTCCAAAGGCGTAGCAGGTGGTTGCCAAGTTTCTAGGGTAAGCCCTGGCTCTGTTGGCCCAGCATCTAGAAGATCGCCTAGGCTAGGCTCATCTCCAATGGGTTCGTCTAGGCTCAGGTTTAAGTCATCCAGATTAATCGAGAGATCTGGCGCAGCGGGCTCCGAAGGTGCAGCTGATAGCCCCCAGTCGGAGATCAGCGTTAGCTCTGACGGCCCAGACTCTAGTGGAGCTAAAGCATCAGGCAACTCACCTTCTAGATCAAGCTCCTCTAGGGTGAGATTTTCTGAAACCGACTGTGCAGCGGGGGGCTGATCGGAGAACAAATTAGCCATCGTGTCGCCTGGCGCGTCGGGCTGTCGGGCCGAGTCGAGGGGGCTGCCCATCTCAAAATCAGCCAGCGTAAACTCAGCCGGGGGCAGGGTAGAAGGCTTTGGGGCAGGGGCTTCGCCAAACCCAGTGGAGGCTAGCTCGTCTAGGTTAGTTTCTTCACGTTTTGGGTCGGGAGCCAGCGGGGTTAATGGGTCGAGGGTCAGCTCTCCTAGCAAATTCTCTAGGGTGAGGGAGGGGCCAGTGGCTCCTGTTGTGGAGCTAGAGGATGGGGAAGAGGGTTGAGCTGGTGCAGGGGGAGATAACTCGGTGAGATCGTCAAGGGTCATGCCCGACTCGCCCAGGGCTGGTTGCTCAGGCTCTAGGCTTAAATTTAGCTCCGCCAGCATAGAGGCCAGATAATCGCTAGCTGCCGTCGTAGGTGCCTCATCCCTGACGCCAAACAGATCGCTGTACTCAGGCTGCTGGGGCTGGCTTCCTTCGCCAAAAAGGTCGATCGGTTCTGCTACGGGGGCGTCTGGCGCAGAGGCTTCTGGCACAGCCGCATCGCCGAATAAATCAAGACCGGCTTCGTCTGGTTCAGGGCCATCTAGGGTCAGCGCCGAGATATCGAACAGATTCAAGCCGCCATCCCTGGGGGCAGCCGTCTCTGGCCCTGGCTCACTGAATAGATCAATCCTCGGCGGTTCTGCCACGGGAGCCGCCAGGTCGAGGAGTTGAACCCCCGCATCGGTTACGGAGCTGTCAAATAGATCAATGCCGTCGGCCTCTCCGGCGGATTCATCCAAGTCAGGCGATGGCTGATCAAGCTGACCAAACAGATCAACTGCATTCTCTCCGGCAGCGTCATCTGAGGCAGGGGTTGCGAATAGATCAATGCCCAGGTCATTAGCACTTGAGTCATCTACGCCTAAATCATTCACGGCTTCATCAACCCTAGAAACCGACGGATCAGACAGGTCAAGGCTGATGTTCTCTAGGGCGGGTGAATTGGCGACGGGCGACGGCTGATCTGCCTGTAGCTGATCTAAGGGAAGGTCTGTCTGGTTTGTCTCTAACTGGTCTAGGGCGAGGTCTGCCAACGCTGCGTCGCTGAACAGATCGATGTTGGGCACCTCCTCCGCGAAAGTTGGCTCTGGCTCTAGCGTCTCCAGTTCTAAGCGATCGAGGCTAGCCCAGTCTGAGGTTGGCTCCGCTGCGGGCGGCTCTGCCGTCGGGGATTGTTCGAGGGAGTCGATCGCAAGATCGCTCAGTGTCACCTGATCTAAGGCGGCGGTAGGAGGGGTGGCGGTCTCCGTGCCAAACAGGTCGAGGTCTTGAGCCAGCTCTGTAGCAGTGGGCTCGTCGCCAAATAGATCAAAGCTGGGTGCTTCTGGGATGGCTGCCTCGGTGAGGCGATCGGGGGCAGGCGCTTGATCGGCGAACAGATCAACGCCAGCAATGGCGGAGGGTGACCCATCGCCAGCCGATTGGGGAGACACCTCCGCAGGCGGGTCAAATAGCTCTAGAGAATCGGTCAGATCCAGTTCTGCGTTAGTGGATGACAGGCTGTCAGAGGCCACCTCGGTTTCTAGATTCTCCAGGTCTTGCTGGAGCTGGTCAACCATGATGTCGTCCATCGCCAGGTCGTAGGTGCCCGTAGTGGGCAGAGTATCTTGGGCCAGCAGATCTTCTTCGGGGGAAGCGGCCATAAACCCGCCCAGCAGGTCTTCGCCATCGCTAATGGTAGTCTCTGCGTTCCCCGCCTCTCCGGGGCTGGCGGGCAGCAAATCGTCGAAGGATTTGATGGTGTCAGGAAGGTCGAACCTAGCATCGGCGGGTGCCATGGAGCCTAGTCCCCCCGCACTTTCCCCCAGCAGACTAGTGAGGTCGAGGCTGGTGAGGTCGGCAGCCGCTTCGGTCTCGGCCACCTCAGCCGCCTGGGTGAGCAGGGTTAGGTCGTCGGGACGGGGCAGATCGGTGGTTGGCATGGGGGATGCGATCGCATCAGGCTCATCTGCGAGAGCCTCATCCTCGCTCAATCGGTCGATCTCCAAAAAATCATCTACTGCATCCCCTGAGTCAGTCGCAGTCGGGGCCTCAGCGGCATCAGCAAAGAATCCACCGCCAAACAAGCTTTGGTAGAGATCGTCTAAGCCTGAATCGGCCTCTACCCCAGCTGCTACCACCTCAGTAGCGGGGCCATCATCGTTGGGTAGTGACACTGCCGGTGATGGGTCGGGGGCAGCAGCACTGAGGCTGTTGAGTAGCTGCAAATCAAGGGGTGAAGATGCACTAGCCTCGGCAGCGTCTAAATCAGCCTCTAAGTTGCCGTCGAGCTGGAGTTCGGTAATTTCATCTTCAATTTGCAGCAGAGTGAGTTCGTCGTCACCTAAATCATCCAAATCATCAAAGCCAATATCTAGAGCCTCTAGCTCCAACTCTGCTTCTAAATCGACCGATGGGTCACTTCCCTCAGCAAAGGCATTGCCGCCCAGGGTCTCAGGGGTGGAGGTCTCCGGCTGGGGCTGGGGCAATTCGCGGCGCTGACTCGACTCTAAATAGGTCAAAGTCTCGGCGTTGATTTGCTGACCCAGATGGGTCACCAGGGCGCTAAACATCAGCTCGCCCTGCTGGCCCAGGGTGTGCATCTGGTTGAGCCCTTGGTTGAGCGAATCTTGGTAGCTGTAAATGCTCTGTTGCAGTGTGTCAAACACCGATCGCAGCGACTGATCGAGCCCCAGCATGACCTGGTCAGACTGGGCCTGGAGCTGCTTGAGAAACTCCAGCCGCTGCATTGGAGTGAGGCCAGGAGCGTCGCCATCGACAAACCCCTGGGGAGACTGCATCAGCCCATAGGCGGTGGCCGTGGCCGACTCCAACCGCTGCACCGACTGGTTCACCTGGGCACCGAGGCGGGCCTCGAGTTGCTGGGTCATCTGCTGTAGGGCTGCCTCCCAGCTAGGGGGTAGCTGGTGAAGGTTGGCGCCCTGGTCGATCTGCACGCGCTGCTGCTGAAGCTGCTGCACCTCTTGCAGCAACAGCTCCCGCTGCTGCCTGAGGGTCGCCACCTCGTTGCGCAGCGGGTCGAGAATCTGCATGGTCTGCCCGCGCAGGTACTGCATTTCTTGCAGGAGCGCCTTGAGCACCTGACTAGCGGCAGCGGTGGTCGGGTCGTTGGGCAAGCCGCTGGTAGGCGCAGCTTGAGCTTCAGGGGCCGCTTTCACCTCGGCTAAATAGGCTCGGGCTCGGGCCAGCAGCTGGCGCTGATTGGCATCATTCGACATCACCCAGGGCAGCCGTGGCGCGGCTTCCCCCAAGATTGAGTCAATTTCGGCTACCAGAGCTTCCAGTTCGTCCTGCTGCACGGCTACCCCTTGTGTTTACCTTTACCCCAGCGATTGCCAAAGTGTATGTCAGGCGACTGCAAAAATCACGTCAGACCATACCTTAGCGCCGCTGATTTCAACGGATGTGCCTCTACCCTGCGAAGTCACTAGAAGGGGCCGTTGGAGACACCTCTGATGGAGCCAAGCCCTGGGGGCGATCGCTCCTAGGGCTGGTCTTCGGCGATCGCCCTGGTCGAGTAGTGGAGGAATGATATAGTGCTAAGACTTTGGATTCCGCCGCTAGGCCACCAGGGGAAAATTCTACCCCTAGCCTGGGATAGGATGGGTTGAAGCGATTTAATATCACTAACTTAAACAAAAAAATTAATGTTGGGGTAATAAATGGATGCCCGCTACAATCCTCGAGATACGGACGCCGATCTCAAACTAATTCGTTCGGCGCTGTTATTTCAGGATCTGCCGGAGGAAGCTGTAGCCGAAGCCACCAGCCACGTGGTTTCTCGTCGCCACCCGGCCAACCAGGTGATTTTGCTCGAAAACGACTGGGGCAGCTCGGTCTACTTCATTTTGGAAGGCTGGGTTAAGATTCGCACCTACAACCTCGACGGCAAAGAAGTTACCCTCAATATTTTGGGCAAGGGCGAGCTGTTTGGCGAAATGGCCCCCCTCGAAGAGGTGCCCCGCTCCACCGACGTGATCACCCTGGTGCCCACAGTCATTGGCAGTATGCCTGCCAGCGACTTTGTCAAGCTGCTCAACACCCAGCCCCTGGCCGGTATTCGTCTGTCGCAGCTGATGGCGCGGCGGCTCAGACAGGTCAACCGTCGCCTGCGGCTGCGCGAGTCTGACAGCACCTCGCGGGTGGCCGACATCATTCTCTTTTTGGCCGATGGACAGGGGCAGCGCAGCACCAGCGGCATTGAGATTCCCAACCTGCCCCATCGGGAGTTGAGCAGCCTCAGCGGCCTGGCCAGAGAGACGGTGACGCGCGTACTGAGTAAGCTAGAAAAGAAAGGGCTAATTGTGCGGGACAAAGACCTGATGAGCATTCCCGACATCAACGCCCTAGAACGTCTGCTGGTTTAGCCATTCATGAGTCATTCCCCTGACCCCGCCCCTGGGGCTAAATTTGTGCCCCAGGTTGACGACGCTGCGAGCGATTTCGATGGGCTAGACACCTACCTGGAGTACCGCACCGCAGAGATTGAGGCCGATGCACCCGATCTGTCGCACCGGCTCAAGTCTGGCCCGCTGGCGATGGTCGAAACGGCCTTTTTAGCCAGCACCGCCGCGCTGATTTGGCTGGTGAATACCTATTTCCCGCCAGGGCCAATTCTGCGAATTTTGTTTCCGCTGCCGATGGCCCTGGTCTACCTGCGCTGGGGGCCACGGGCGGCCTGGATGTCGGCGCTGGTGTCAGGGCTGCTGCTGTCGGTGCTGATGGGGCCACCGCGCAGTCTGCTATTTTTGATACCCTACGCGCTTCTGGGGGTGCAGCTAGGCTTTTTTTGGGTGCGGCGAACTAACTGGTATGTGTCGATCGCAATGGGGTCGCTGCTAGGCACCATTGGCTTTTTCTTTCGGCTGTGGCTGTCGTCGGTGCTGGTAGGCGAAGATCTCTGGGTATATCTGACCACCCAGGTGACGCAAATGTTGAACTGGGGCCTAGAGCGCCTGGTCGGGTTGGGCGTGCTGGATGTGGGCGTGCTGGGCCAGGCCAATGTGGAAGCGGTGCAGATCTTAGCCCTGGTGTCGGTGCTGGCGAGCAATGTAGTGTATCTATTTACGGTGCATCTGGCGGCCTGGCTGCTGCTGGGACGACTAGGGGCGAAGATTCCGGAGCCGCCGGGGTGGGTGCAGGATTTGTTGAAGGAGTAGGAGATTGGAGGGGTGGATGGGTGGATGAGTGGGCGGGTGGATGGGGGAGGTGTTGATTAAGACTTATACGCAGCGGCAGCGGGGGGAAGATTGGCTGGGGCAGGTGCGGGGGTTGCGGCCTGGGCTAGTTCTGACGCTGGGGTTTACGGAGACGGGGTTGGTGGAGGGGATTTCGGCGGCGGGAGCGACTCCGCGCGATCGCCGCTACACGGCCCTAGCCGATGCTGAGTTTATGGTCAATGGCCTCACGTCATCCCCGAAGTTTCGGCTGCCGCCGCTTCAGGCCGGAGCTTCCCCAGCGCTGATTTCTAAGGCCGTCCTTGCAGAACAGGGAATTCCCCTCGTCATTCTGAATGCTGGATTGCCTCAGCCGCCGACTGTACCCCATGTGGATTTGGAGGGTAAGCCTGCTCAGTGCCTAAGTACCGGGGCGGCTTTACCGTTAGCGGTAGTGCAGCATCTCTGGCAGCAGGGGTTGGCCCAGGGAGAATTGCTGGGTGACGCAAGCAACTACCTGCTGCTGGCGGAGTGCGTGGTGGGGGGCACGACCACGGCCCTAGGGTTACTCACCGGGCTGGGGGTAGATGCGGCAAAGCGGGTTAACAGCAGCCACCCCACTTGTAATCACAACCAGAAACAAGCCTTGGTTGCTGAGGGATTGGCTTTAGCAGGATTGCCAGCTCGGCCCCATCCCTTAGAGGTGGTGGCGGCGGTGGGTGACCCGATGCAGCCGGTGGTGGCGGGGATGGCGATCGCCGCTAGCCGTACCAAGCCAGTGCTGCTGGCGGGGGGCACACAAATGCTGGCGGTGTACGCGCTGATGGTGGCGATCGCAGCGGCGGAAGGCTGTGACTGGAAACCCGACAACGTGGTGGTAGGCACCACGCGCTGGGTAGCGGAGGATGCCACTGGAGATACGGTGGGGCTGGCGGAGCTGACGGGGGCCTGTTTGATGGCGACGCAGTTGAGCTTTGCGGAGTCGCGGTTTGAGGCGCTGCGAGCCTACGAGCGGGGATTTGTGAAGGAGGGGGTGGGGGCGGGGGGATGTGCGATCGCCGCCTCGCTCTACCAAAACTGGGGCCAGCCAGAGCTACTGGCGGCGGTGGAAGCGCTGCTAGAGCAAAAGTCTCAGCGGGATAGATCCCAGGGTTCTAGCTCTAGTGCTTCACCTTAAGCAAGTACCTCTGCTGGAACCCTGGGATCTGAGGCTGTAACTTACTCCAGCAGAATGGTTTTGGTCATAATTACCATCCACTGAGCGGGGGCGCTAGCGGCGTCTTCGGTGCTGGGCGGCACGGGGAGGGGGTCGCTCCAGTCGTTGGGGTCGGCGTAGCCGAGGGCGTGGAGGATTTTGATGGTGCGGTCTAGGGCGGCGAGGCTGCCGTAGAGCATGTGGCGCACTTTCTCGGGGGTTAGCGATCGGCTCCCTGTGCTGTTTGCGCCAGAAGGCGGCAGCGGTAGGGACCCGGCCTCTGGGTTGTCGTTGGCGTCTGGTTCAAGATATTCAAACATCGGTTCTGTTTTCCTGTTTTGTGGTTAAGGAAGACAGAACGCGAAAACCCTAGCCACCCGCAGTTGAAGTGCAAACTGGAGTGACTAGGGTACGATCTCCCTAGCCTCGCAATCTGCCCGATAGATTTGCGGGGTTAGCTGTCTGTTGGTGCTGGAACACCTTCAGGCAGCGCCAAAGTTTTCGAGTTCTGCATGGCCACCGTTCTGCTTAAACGGCTTAATGGATGAGTGTACTGATACAAAAGCTCCCCGTCAACCGTGAAGAAGATGCTCAGACTGTTAAGCAAATATTTAGGCACGAAAGTTCTGCCTATCCACATCTGAGAAGGCTATTATGCAAATTATCCACTACCTATTCACCCTGTATGCTGGATTAAGTAGTTAGGAATCTCCCTACATGACCTATAGAGTAAATTAGGTAGATTAAAGCAATTCAATGAATTAGTATGCGGCTCAGGTTTAGTCGAGACGCACTGTAAGGTTATCTGTTAGTGTTTGATACGTCATGTTTTGGTTAGGTGAACAGTGAGTGTTGACGATATTGTTAAGCTATTTGATGCGATTACAAAATTGCTCAACGTCCTCATCTGGCCGGCAATAATTCTGTTTATCCTTGTCCGCTTTGGCCAGGACTTGCGGGAGTTCTTCTCAAGCTTGGGGGAGCTATCTCTTAAGGGGGCTGGATTTGAGGCATCCTTAAAGAAAAAGCAAGCTGAAGTTGTTGCTGCTCTGTCTGCTGCTGCTGCATCTAAACCTGATGAAGATAAGACTCGTGAGAGCGTTGCAAAAGAAGCGATGATTGCCGCAGATATTGTCGCCGATTTTGTTACGCCTCGCGCGATAAGACGTGCGAGTAGATCAACAGTCCTTTGGGTGGACGATAACCCAAATAATAATGTTTACGCACGTCAAGCACTTGAAGCGCTAGGAGTTAGTTTTGTGTTGGCAATGTCGACAGATGAGGCGCTGAAGAAAATTTCTCGCCAACGTTTTGATGCAATTATTTCTGATATGGGGCGACCACCAGATTCTCGCGCAGGCTATACGCTCCTGGATAAGCTGCGGTCTAGTGGGGATCAAACTCCATTTATCATTTACGCCAGCTCGAGAGATCCAGAGCACGTTGCGGAGTCACGCCGTCATGGTGCTATTGGATGTACTAATAACGCAAACGAGTTGTTTGAGATGGTATTGTCGGCTTTAGGCCGCACCGTATAACGACCTAATGCACACCGACCATCGAGAAATCCTCTGAGCACCTGGCTTGCGCAAGACCATGTAAATTTATTAAGCTTATGGTTATCACTCCAGCTTTGGATTTTGTGATAAAAGCTTGGCCAGCTTAAGTGGAGACTGGTTAAACCATTGATATATTCTTAAAATGAAGGCACGCACATATTAAGGACTACTTTAGTGCTCAGCCACCTTGACCGCATTACAGTCGATCCAGCAGTATGTCTTGGGCAGCCGACCATACGGGGTATGCGCATCACGGTAAGCTTTCTCCTAAAGCTGCTGGCTAGCCAACTATCTGTGCAAGAGATTCTAGAGTCATACCCAGAACTAGAGGAAGAAGATATTCGCCAGGCTCTCAACTATGCGGCTTGGGCGGTATCTGATCGCACGATTAGTTTCACGTCGGCATGAGCAATCTACGCTTCATTGCTGACGTTCACGTTTCTCCTCTAACCGTCACAGCGCTAAAGTTACAGGGCTACGACATAGTACGTTCTACAGATCTGTTGCCCGCAACTGCCGCTGATGCCGAGATTTTAGAGTTTGCGAGAGTAGATGGTCGCATTGTTGTAACGCAAGACCTAGATTTCTCCATGCTGGTAGCGCTTAGTAAGCAAAGTCAGCCAAGTCTGATCACATTACGGTTATCTTCTGCCAAACCTGAAGTGGTCACTCAGAAGCTTTTAGAGGTTTTACCCACTCTCCAGTCAGAACTAACCGAAGGCGTAGCAGTGACTATCAGCGACGACACTGTGCGCATTCGCAAGCTTCCAATGCGGTGAAACACTGTTTAACTAACTTTAGGATGAGCTGTTTCTGCTTACCCTAAGGGTAAACACACTGTAAAGCAGGTATGTCCTGGTGCAAACTCCACAGAAATGGTGCCGTGGTAGCAGTTTTCTACAATGCGAAGCACCGTAGCTAGGCTCTATCAATTACCCTTCAACAGGTAGTGTTGGCAAAACCACAAGTTCACCAATATCAACATTGGGAGGTTGTGAGAGCGCAAAGAGAACCGTTCGAGCCACATCATCGGGGCGCAGTGCATCGGGTTTTGGGTCATCAAAGAAAGGTGTGTCCACCATCCCCGGTTCAATGAGAGTGACACGTACTCCCGTGCCTCGCATCTCCTCGCGCAGATTATAGCCGATCGCTGAGACCGCCCATTTCGAAACTGAATACATAGACCCCCCCAGCACTGTACGCCCCGCGATCGAGCTAGTAATAATGACATGACCTTTGGCTTTCTTTAGTTCTGCTAGGCTGGCCCGCAGCGTATAAGCAACGCCCAAAATATTGGTGTTAACGATGCGCTGCCAAGACTCAACCGGAGCCCCCGAAAACCCACCTGGCTCACCGCCACAACCAGCATTAGCAAACACCGCATCCAAACTGCCAAATGCCTCTACTGCGTTGGCTACCAACTTTTCTTGAGCCGCATAGTCGGTGACATCACAGGCAAAAGTCCGAACGTTATCGGTACCCAGTTCCTTCGCCAATTGATCCAGCTTTTCAGTAGAGCGGGCAGCCAAGACGAGGTTGAAGTTTTGCGCGGCTGCCTGTCGGGCAGTTGCGGCACCGATACCTGTAGATGCGCCGGTAATCAGTAGAGTTCTAGAACTCGACATATTTAAGTCTCCCACTCTGCAACGAATCTCATGGTTATCTTGCCACAGATGCCGATTGGGCAAGGGCGGCTAGGGTTTGGGGAGCTAGATCAAATCACGGTCGATGCGCCATTTCTGCCTATCCCAAAGGCAAACACACCGCAAAGCAGGTATGCCCCGGTTCAGACTCCACAGAAATGGTGCCGTGGTGGCGGTTTTCTACAATGCGAAGTACCGTTTCGAGACCCAGACCCGAGCCTTTGCCCACGCCCTTGGTGGTAAAAAACGGCTCATAAATGCGCGACTTAATCTCCGGCGGAATGCCCGGCCCGGTATCAATAATTTCTACCCGAGCATCGCCCCGGAAATGACAGGTGCGCAGGGTAAGCGTCCCCTTCTCGCCCATGGCGTCGATCGCATTGTCGATCAAATTCGTCCACACCTGATTGAGCTCGCTGCCATGGGCCATCAGCTTGGGCAGCGTCGCATCGTAGTCGCGCTCCACCTTAATGCCCTGCTTCAGCTTGAAGGCAAACAGCCGCAGGGTGTCTTCTAGCCCCTGGTGTAGGTCAACCATCTGCTGCGCGCCCTGATCCATATAGCTGTAAGACTTCATCGACTTGACCAGGGTGGCAATGCGCTCGGCCCCGTGCTGGCCGCTCTGAATCATCGACATCACTTCAAAGGAAAGGGCCAGCCAGCGAATGCCCATGTCGTGCAGCTGCGTGGGGTTGTCGCGCCAGGGTTCCACTAGCTTTTCTAGGGTGGGGATATCGATACCCGCTAGGGCCAGGGGTTCGGCCAGCTTCCAGGCTTGGGTAGCGCCGTAGTCTTCGAGCCAGTCGAGCAGTTCGTCTTCGCGATCGCTCACCGTCCCCGCATCGGCCCCGCACTTGAGAATGGTCTCGTAGCCCGCATCGCGCACCCGCTGCCACTCTGCCGATTCTGCTTCATCGGGCTGCTGCTGGCCGTAGAGCAGGTTCATTTTCTCCAGCTCGCGAATGGCGGGCACCACTTCGCTGAGCGATCGCACCAGTGCCGCCGCCGGGTTATTTAGCTCGTGGGCCAGCCCTGCCGACAGCGTACCCAGAGCCGCCATCTTTTCGCGCCCGCGCAAAAACGACTCCAGCCCCCGCACCCGCTTCTGCATCAGGCGAAACACCACGCGCTCAAAGTCGCGGCACTCGTGCAGCAGGGTGAGAAAGTCGGCCCCGGCGATCGCGTGGATCTGACAATCCGACATCGCCTGTAGCGTCACCGGGGCAGGCTCATCCGTCAGCACCGGAATTTCGCCGATATAGCCAGGGCCTTCGTGCTGGCCGATGGGCATGGCAACGCCCTCGCTCTGGCGCGTAATACCCAGGCGGCCCGAGACAAAGATGTAGATCGTGGTAGTGAGGTCGCCCTCTTTGACCAGGTAGTCGCCCTTAGAGAGCTGGAGGAAGGTGGCGCGATCGCACACCCACTCCAACCGCTCCGGAGGCAGGTGGTTAAACGGTTCAATCGCCTGTAAATGTTCCAGACACAGTGCTGACGCGCTCATCGTACCGCCCCCAAGTACTGGTGAACAAACTGCACGCAGATCGACCCTTCTCCCACCCCCGAGGCCACCCGCTTGATCGAGCCGCAGCGCACGTCGCCCACCGCAAACACGCCGGGCAGGCTGGTTTCGAGCAGAAAGGGGGGTCGCTCCTGCGACCATACCTGGTGGGGCGGCACGCCAGCACTGGCCAAGTCGGGGCCAGTGAGCAGATAGCCCCGCTCATCCCGCTGCACCAGATCCTCTAGCCAGTCGGTGTGGGGAGTGGCCCCAATAAAGATGAATAGTGACTGGGCCGGCACGGTTTCGGTGGCCCCCGTAATGGCGTTTTGTAGCACCAGCGCCTCTAGCTGCGTGCCGCCCTTGGCTTTGACTACGCTGGTGTGGGTCTGCACTGTGATGTTTGGCGTTGCGGCGATTTGGTCGATCAAATACTGCGACATGCTCTTGGTCAGCGAGTCGCCTCGCACCAGCATCGTCACCGACTTGGCGTACTTGGAAAAATTCATCGCCGCCTGCCCGGCAGAGTTGGCCCCGCCAATGATATACACGTCTTCCCCTTCACAGGCCAGGGCTTCCGTCTGCGCCGCGCCGTAGTAGACCCCCGCCCCGGTAAACTGCTCTAGTCCGGTCGTGGCAAGCCGCCGCCACGAGACCCCCAGAGCCAAAATCACTGCGTGGGCGCTGATCTCGCTGCCGTCGCTAAGGGTAAGCAGCCGGTAGTTGTTGTCGCTTCGGATGGCCTGCACCGACTGAGGGGTGAGAATTTCGACCCCAAAGCGGCGGGCCTGGGTGACGGCGCGGCGAGCCAGGTCGCTGCCGCTCAGCCCCACCGGAAAGCCCAGGTAGTTTTCGATGCGGGAGCTGGTGCCCGCCTGACCACCGGGGGCTTCGCGCTCAATCAGCACTGTGTGCAGCCCTTCAGAAGCACCATAGACCGCCGCCGCCAGACCAGCGGGGCCACCCCCGACGATCACCAGGTCATAGAAAGGCTTAGCCGCCGTGGTTTGCAGGCCAATGCGCGTCGCCAGTTCGGCGGTGGTGGGCTGGCGCAGGGGGTCGCCGTCGGGGAACAGCACCAGGGGCAGTTTGGCCTGGGTGACGCAGCCCGCCAGGGTGCGGGCCTCTTCGCTGCGCTCTACATCGAGCCAGCGGTAGGGGATTTGGTTGCGGGCCAGAAAGTCTTTGATTTCGTGGCTCTGGGGGTTCCAGCGATCGCCCACTACCCGAATGCCCTCAAAGGGAGGCCGAAAGTTGGCCTGCCAATCGGCCAGCAGATCGTCAACTACCGGGTACAGCTGCTCCTCTGGCGGATCCCAGGGTTTCATCAGGTAGTAGTCAAGGCCGACCTCGTTGATGGCGCGAATGGCTGCATCGGTGTCGCTGTAGGCGGTGAGCAAGGCCCGCTTGACGTCGGGCACCAGCTCGATTGCCTGCTCTAAAAACTCCACGCCGCTCATCTCGGGCATGCGCTGATCGACCAGCAGCAGCGCTACCGGGTCGCCGCGCTGGACGATTTGCTGGAGAGCTTCGAAGGCCGCCGCCCCCGAACTGGCCCGCATGACGCGGTAGTGTTCGCCGTAGTGCCGCCGCAGGTCGCGGGCGATCGCCTGCAAGACATCCGGGTCGTCGTCAATGGTGAAAATAATTGGTTTGGCCATAGCAGAGACCTGAAGGGGGCAATTTCGGTCTCGCCCTTGACGGCGAAGAGATGACAGACAAAGGCGTTGTTGCCCAGTGTAGCCGAACCACTTTTTAAGAATCTGCGTGGAGCTATACCCTGGCCACTCCTCCCAGGTACCTACAGATCCACCGGGTGCTGGCCGTAGTAGGGCATGACCGACGACCAGTCGGGGCGATCGCCCCTCAGCCAGCGTCCATGGGCCAGGGCCAAAACCTGCACCACGGTCGCCGCTAGGTCATCCCCCGCTACCACTCGGTAAACCGGCTGGGGATACTGAGTCAGCACCTGCTCCCAAGCCTCTGCGGCAAGCACTTGGTCAGGATGGACTAGCTCTAGACCATTCGTGGTCACGTTATAAATAGCGGTAAACAACTGCTCCCGCCGGGCCTGCATTTCTACGGCAACATTTGAACTAGACTCAGCCGGGGATTTATCTATGGCCTGTTGAGCCGCTGCTGCCAAACTCGACACCCCAAACAGCGGTATCTTTAGCTGCTGGGCCAGGGTGCGCGCTGTCACCACCCCAATGCGAGTGCCGGTGAATCCCCCCGGCCCCTGGGCCACCGCCAAAAATGAGCAATCTGTCCAGCTATAGGGCGCGATAAACTCCATCAGAATGCGGTGTAGCTGGGTTGACAGGTCGCGCCCCAGGGGCCAGGTCTGGTGGCGGGTTTCGCCGTCAAAGTTACTCAGAGCTAGCCCCAGGTCAGGGCCAGAAGTGTGAATCGCTAGACCTAGCATGAACGTAGATTGGGTATCCAAAAGACCAGGATTTTAAGAATACAGGAGCCTGGAGGTCAGACCCACCGCTGACGCAAAATCAGCCGCTTTCCCGCACCGTTCGCGATCGCATCACCGACACTTGGAGCATTGGTGGGTCAATCAACGTCAGTAATCAGAACCGAGGTTTGGTTGAGTACCGGGTCAACTTTCGGTAACTTTTATCAAGCCTTTTTCGTTACACAGAAAAACCGCCAGATGCTCTCAATAATGAAGGTATCTGGCTGTCGGTCTTGATATCTGATACTGCTACGGTTGCCCCCATGAAAAATCGCTGCCTCCCCACCTGCCTCATTCTTCGCAACTTGTGTGTAATCTTGACCCTGGTTGCCGGAGGTGTCCTGATAGCGGCAGACGTTCACTCCTCAGCCAATCAGCAACAGCAGCAGACGTCAGCCCTGAAGCAGCTGTTTGTCTACCAAATCTTGCTCAGTGCAGAGCAAAACCAGGAGTAGGCATCAAACGAAATAGGGGCGCAGCATGCTGCGCCCCTAGGAAATTCACGCTATTAAACTAGACGTTTCGAGTACAGACCTACTCTGCAAACAGCCGTTCCCTTCAATCTCATTAGGGAATGGATTGGCCCTAGAGCGCTTCCCTAAACCCCGATCGCTGAGGGTACCGGATCTTTCTTCACCTTCTTAGGCCGGTTGATCGGGTCCATGTAGGTCTCTAAGCGCCTAAAGGCAATGGATGCTAGGGAGGTCATAATTAGATACACAAGCGCTACCCCAAAATACACCTGAAAGGCGGCGTATGTGTTTGCTACGATCAGCTCACCTTGGCGAAGTAGCTCGTTAAACCCAATCACCGAGGCCAAGCTGGTGTCTTTGATCAGGGTGATGAACTCGTTGCCCAGTGGAGGAACAATGCGCCGAAACGCCTGGGGAAAGACCACGTAGCGCATGGTTTCTACTGGGTTCATGGCGAGGGATTCACCCGCCTCCCACTGGCCGCGATCGATAGACTGAATGCCGCCTCGCAGAATCTCTGAGAGGTAGGCAGCCACATTGAGACTGAGCGCCAAAATGGCAGCAAAAATTTGGTTGAAGCTAATGTCAATGCCTAGCCCCTGCAACAGCGCTGGCAGGCCGAAATAGATCATATATAGCTGCACTAGCATGGGCGTGCCGCGAAAGAAGTCGACGTAGATGCGGCACAGCCAGCGCAAGGGCTTAATGGGCGAGATCATGGCAAAGGCCACTAGAGAACCGCCAATCAGCCCAAAGAAAAATGAGGCTGCGGTCAGCAGAATAGTAATCCAGGCTCCCTTGAACAGGTTCTTAAATAGCCTTCCCCAGGCAAAGCCGCTATCGGTGCCGCTGGTCGCCAGGGCTGGAGCTACAGTCGGCAGAACAGGTGGGTCAGACAAAAACCACTTGCGATAGATCTGGGCGTAGGTGCCGTCTTGGATGACAGTTCCTAGAGCAGTGTTCATTTCATCGAGCAGCGCTGAGCCCTTTGGCAGAGCAATGCCGTAGTACTCTTCGGTGACAAGTTCACCGACAATTTTGGCCCCCGTTAGGTTTGCTTCGTTGATGGCATAAAGCGTTACCGGCAAATCGTTAACAACGGCATCCACGTTGCCATTGATCAGCTCTTGTAGCGCTAGAGGGGCATTGTCAAACTGTCTGACTGTGGCTCCTTCCACAGAGCTGGCTTTTGCGGCACCCGTGGTGCCGATCGCCACTGCGATCCGCTTACCTGTCAGATCTTCGAAGGACTTGATTTCTGAATCGCTCTCTCGTACAGCGATGGCCAGCCCCGCCTCAAAGTAAGGCCGGGTAAAGTCGACAGTCAAGGCGCGATCGGCGGTAATGGTCATGCCGCTAATGGCCGCGTCAATGCTCTTGCCCTGGATGGCCGGCACCAGTCCATCAAAGGGCAGACCGATGAATTGCGCCTCTTTACCAGCCGCCTCGGCCATGGCCGTCATCAGCTCGATGTCAAACCCGACAAAAGCCCCTGTGGCTTCATCCTTCATTTCAAAGGGGGGGAAGGCTGGTTCGGTGCCTACCCGCCAGACTGCCGGAGTATCTTGGCCCAGGGCGGCAAGCTGAGTTGCCCCGAACCCGAGCAGCAATCCCAGCACCAACGCTAAACAGCGCTTTATCCAGCGCAAGCCAAACGGACGAAAAACCATGTCGGCGACACTCTACAACAACTAGCTTCCGGCAGCTTCCGGGCGATCGCAACCGGATTGTGTTGCACAATAGTCAATTCCCTCCGGGATAAAATGTATTCTGTGATACAGATGTCTCCGGTTGCCAGTGATTCTCTGATAGAGACTAAGCTCTGTCATTGCGCCCGCCCATGACGACCACTATGACCGCGATCGCCACGCCCGTGATTGCCTGCGAAAATCTGTACAAAAGCTATGGTTCGCTGGAGGTCTTAAAAGGAGTAAGCACCTCCTTTACCAAGGGCGATGTGGTGTCGATTATTGGGCCCTCGGGCTGCGGCAAAAGCACGTTTCTGCGCTGCCTCAACCGGCTAGAGGCCATCAACCAGGGCCACCTGGAAGTCATGGGCCAAGACATGTCGGCCCCAAAACTTCCCTGGAAGGCGCTCTACCACCTGCGCAGCCAGGTGAGCATGGTGTTCCAGCACTTCAACCTGTTTCCCCACCTGACAGTGATTGAGAATCTGATGCTCTCGCCCCGCAAGGTGCTCAAGCATTCCGAGGCCGACTGTCGCGACCTGGCCAGTCAGTACCTGGCGAAGGTGGGCCTGGGCGATCGCGCCGATGCCTACCCCGAGCAGCTCTCCGGCGGACAAAAGCAGCGGGTGGCGATCGCCCGCAGCCTCTGCATGCGCCCCGAAGCCATTTTGTTTGACGAGCCCACCAGCGCCCTTGACCCCGAGCTAGTGGGCGAGGTGCTGGGCGTCATGCGCCAGCTTGCCGAAGAGGGCATGACGATGATTGTGGTCACCCACGAAATGCAGTTTGCCCGCGAAGTCTCCAACCGGGTACTGTTCTTTAACGACGGCCTGATTGAGGAAGAGGGCGTCCCTGCCGAGGTGTTTAGCAACCCCCGTAGCGTTCGCCTCAAGTCGTTCCTCAGTCGCCTAAGTCAGCATTAGTAAGGTTTAAGGTATCGGGTGTAGGGTCTAAGAGGTTGCCCTAGACCTTGAACCCTACACCCTGTACCCCAGTTCCTTCTCTCCTCTGTCACCGATCTCAGCAAAATTCCATCTACAAAGATTGATCTAAGCGTGGATCAACGCTAAGATTAGAATCTTTGGAAATTGCTTCCAACGTTAGACATTGTTCGGAGAGTAAACGTTTATGGCGCGATATAGAGGCGCTCGCCTGCGGGTTGTACGCCGCTTGGGTGAGCTACCGGGTCTGTCCCGCAAATCCCCCCGCAAGGCTTATCCGCCGGGGCAGCACGGCCAAGACCGCAAGAAAAAGTCTGAGTACGCAGTTCGGCTAGAAGAAAAGCAGAAGCTGCGCTTTAACTACGGTCTGACCGAAAAGCAGCTGCTTCGCTACGTGAAGAAAGCTCGTCGGGCCGGTGGTTCGACCGGGTTAGTAATTCTACAACTGCTCGAAATGCGGCTCGACAACACCGTGTTTCGCCTTGGGTTTGGGCCGACCATTCCTTCGGCGCGACAGGTGGTTAACCACGGCCACATCTGCGTGAATGGCCGCGTAGTGTCGATTCCTAGCTATCAGTGTCGGGCTGGCGATGTGATCACCGTACGCGATCGCGAAGCTTCCAAAAAACTGGTCGAAGCCAACCTGGAGTTCCCCGGTTTGGCCAACGTGCCCGCCCACCTTGAGCTTGACAAAGCCAAGCTCACCGCTAAGGTCAATGGCATCATTGAGCGCGAGTGGGTGGCCCTCAACGTCAACGAACTGCTTGTGGTTGAGTACTACTCCCGTAAGGCCTAAGGCTGCTGGTCATTACTGGAGTTTGTTTGCTGGCCGAACGGTCATCGCTTACCGCCCATAGCGCATTACTCTTACTCAATTAATTTACAGTTTGGCTCCTGGCCCGTCAGCTAGGAGCCATTTTTTTGCGCTTCCAGTTTTGCAGCCTCAGTTTTGCGTCTCTCGGGCAAATTCGTAAGAATAAAACTACTCCCTATTGCGGCTGCGCCTATGCCCTGCCAGTTGTGCCAGCGTCCCGTAGACGATCTCACCGAACACCACCTGGTGCCGCGCCAACACACCCGCCGCCGCCAACTGCCCACTAGCGAGACGGTGCTGCTGTGCCGACCCTGCCACAAACAGATTCACACCCTGTTTGACAATCACACCCTGGCTCGCGACCTGAATACGTTAGAGCAGCTACAGGCAGAACCCAAACTCCAAACGTTTGTCGCCTGGGTTCGCAAACAGCAGCCCCACAAGCGGGTGCGAAGCTACCGATAGGCGCTACTAGGTTGTAGCGCTAGCTGTGGTGGTCTCAGCGGGGGCAGCTAGCTTGCTGTTGTTGTGGTGCACCACCAGCACCGAGCAGTTGGCATGGTGCATGACATAGTTGCTGACGCTGCCCAGCAGCAGCTCGCTGAGGCCCTTGCGACCGTGGCTGCCCACCATAATCAAGTCAGCACCCCAGGAGTCGGCTATGTTACAGAGGGTGGCCGCCGGTTCCCCAGAGGTCTGGGTAAATTCGGCGCTGACGCCAACGGCTCTGGCGCGATCGAGTTCTTGCCGCAGTTGGGCAATGCCCTGGGCCTCAAATTCTTCCCAGCGTTTTTGGTAGAGTCGCCAGGTTGAGTCTTCGAGCACGGGGTAGTAGGCCTGGTACGAGCGAATGGGAATACCGGGGCTGCCTTCCTCGTAGGCCGACAGCACGTGCACGAGCATCAAGTCGGCCTGGGTGGCTTTGGCCAAGTCGAGGGCGTTTTGCAAGATCTCTTGCCGGTGGGCAGAGTTGTCGAGAGCAACCAGAATTTTTTTGAACATAGCGGTGAGTCTCCTGTTTGACAGGCCCGCGTTTTAGGCTCTCTGTTTCACAATTTTGGAATGCAGCGGTAGAGACAGTGATGGAGCCAGGCCAGGGGCAATGCGGCTACACTTCTATTATAAAAAGCCCTGTGACCCGGCAGGGCTGGCCGTAACAATGCCTTACGGTGAGGTGAATAATCAGGCAGCGGGCTTCACGGTTCGTAAGAGGTGCGGTTCTCCTTTGGAGAGGCTGCGCCAACGTCCTGCTGGGCCGATCTTTGAGCACCGCGCCAAAGCCTCTTTCAAGGCTATAACTCTTCAACGAATCGAGGACTCCTCGCCTAAGGGCTGCGGCGTTGCAGATAGACCGGCATTCTATCGACGGGGTAGATCAGCAAATTCTGTTTCAGATTTTCTACCGACGATCGCCCATTCACCAACTCCCAGTCAAAGTGCCGCAGCAGATAGGCCAGCATCAGGGTCGATTCCAGCATGGCTAGGTGTTCGCCCAGGCAGCGGTGGGGGCCAGAGCCAAAGTCAATCATGGGTGGGGCCGGGTTTTGGCGATCTTCCGTGAGCCAGCGATCGGGCCAAAATTTCTCTGGCTGGGGATAGGTCTCGGGGTCGCGCCCGGCTCCCAGGGTTGACCAAAACAGGCGTGCTCCAGTTGGTACTGCAATGCCGTCAACAACAATGTCGCGGGTCGCTTGCAGCGAGGTGGTGCCCGACGCCACAGAATAAAGCCGCAGGGTTTCTTTGACGACCCCTTGCAGGTAGCTGAGCGGCTTGAGGCTGGCCAGAGTGATGGCATCTTGCTCGTCAAAAACGCGATCGACGGCAGCCTGAGCTTTTTGCAACACCGAAGGGTTGAGGGCTAGCTCGCCCACGGCGAAGGACAGGGTGTGGGCGGTGGTGTCTGTACCGGCGATCAGCATTTCCACGATTTCGGGCAGCAGGGTGGCGCGGGTGTAGCGGGGTTCTTTGGCGGCAATTTTGACCAGTATTGACTGTTGGAATAGGGGGCTGGCTTTTGCTAAGGCGGCGGGGTCGCCGTCGCGCAGCTCTAGGGCCAGGTCGATGCGCGATCGCAAAAAGCCTTCTAAATAGCGGCGGGCAGCCCAATAGTCTTTGCTCGCCTGGGTGGGCAGATACTTTTTCCAGGCCTTTTCGCCAACGGCCATCCGCAAAAAACGATAGGTCAAGACCGCCATCGCGTCGTAGGTCGGTTCAATCTCCAGGGGTGGGCCTTCGGGACTGGGCTGGCTGGGGTCGATGGGAATGCCCAGCACCAGAGCGGCAATTACCCGCATGGTCAACTCCACAAAGAGTGGATCCATGGGCACCGGTTCCCCCGGTGGGGTGGCTTGCAGCTGGGTCACAGTCTGGTGACAAGCTTGTTCGACCAGGGCGAAATAGTGACTGACGCCGCTAGAGCTAAACTCGGGGTTCCAGGCCTTGCGTCGCCACTGCCACTCGGCCCCATCTTTACCAATCATGATCGGCCCCATCAGGTCGTTCCAGGCCTGCTGCGAATTGCCGGTGCGCGCCAGGCTGCCGTCGCGGGTGCCCTGCACAATGGTGCTGTCGATCAGTTTGGGCTGGCTGAGCACTAGCACCGGATAGCCAACCCAGTAGACATACTTGGGGCCAAATTCTTTTGACCAGTCAAACAAAATCTGAAAGAGCTGTCGATTTTTGACTGCCCCGAGCAGTTGGGGGATGTTGCCCAGCAGCCAGTGCTGGGGCGGAGAGGGCAGCGATCGCAGCGACTTAAAGCGCTGTTGCTTAGCCCACCGCTGCCATCCCAATAGACCAACTGCCCCCAGGACGAGCGGTAGCCAAAAAAGCGGAGCACCCAACAACTGAGCCATAGGACTTATCCGCAGAGGACAAAGATGCGCCGATTATACAGGCCTTAGTTTGGCTGTCTAAGCATGATCAATCACACTTAATTAAAGATGCGTCTGAAGGCAGGAATGCGGTTCAACACAAGGTAGTCCAACAGCAGCACAACGACCAGGGAAAGACCAACCAGGGGAAACACTAGCCCCAGCACGGCAACAAGTGCCAATGGGATACGCCAGTTCTGTACATAGGCGGGCAGGGCAGGAGCGCCGATTAGCCCAGTCCCCTGGGGGCGGCGCTGCCACCACATGGCAACTCCGGTGATGGCGAGCAGTATCACGATCAACGCCGCCACCAGCATGAGCAACTGATTGGCGAACCCAAAATATCTCCCCATGTGAATGGCCGTTCCCATCTCCACGGCTTTAGGAACCAGACCATAATCTTTCCAGCGCACATCGGCCAGCACGGTACCGCTGTACTGATCAACATGCAGAGTCACCTCCTGGGTGGGGTCGGGAGGAAAGGCCGAAATGGTAAACACCCCGGTCTCGTCTGCTGGCAACGTCACATTAAAGCCGGGGGGAGCACCTTTAGCTTGCGCTAGGGCGATCACAGCGTCCAGGCTAACGGGGGTGCCAGAGGCCAGACCAGGCTGGGTCGGTGCCGACTCGCCGTGGTGACCCGAGTGATCGGTTTGGCCCGAAGGAGCGGATCGAGGTATGGGTAGCTGTTCTACGGCCCAGGGCACCACCTGACCTCGCTGGTTGAGTGAGCCTGTCAACACAGCAGACTGAGGAATGTCGTCCCACATTTGAGCCGGGAACTGACTCGACACTTGGGCAAAGGTCTCTCCCCAAAAACCCGTCCAGGGTAAGCCGGTCAGAATCAAAAAACCAATGAGAAGAACGCCATAAAACCCCGGTACAGCATGCAAGTCTCGCCAAAATATCCGTTTGTTTTGGCTCCAGAGGCGCGGAATTAAGGTGCCCAAAACAGCGAATTGTTGGCGCGGCCACCATAAATACAGCCCTGTGATCAGCAGCACTAAACCCCAACAGGCGGCTAGCTCAACTAAATAGTCGCCGAGTTTGCCAATCAGTAACTCGCCGTGAATCTTGCGGGCGATCGCCTGCAAATTGTTGTCCTCATCGCGATCGCCTAAAACCTTTCCGCTGTGAGGGTCAACGAACACCATCAAATTGCGCTCATTCGCCGTTGTTACTAGCACCTCAGTACTGCGATTGGTGGCTACGGGCGGCGTCACCTGAGTAACCACGGCTGCGGGATAGGCCCTTTCAACGGCCTGTATCTGCTCGATGTAAGAAGTAGTAGTAGAACTAGGCTGCACAACCATGCGGTCGTGATACATAGCCACATCTAGCTGGGGCTTAAAGAGGTAAATAATGCCCGTCGCGGCCAGAATCACCATGAAGGGAATCACAAATAGCCCGGCGTAGAAGTGCCAGCGCCAGACCGTGCGATAACAGCGATTCCCAGGCGATCGGGTGGCCGAGGGTTGACCTACAGCCAGGTTAGATGGTTTCATGCCAGTGTTTTTGCCCAAAGCAAAGGGTCTGGCTAACATGCCTTGCCAGCCAAGATTTTGTCAAAAGACACGGCGTCAAACCTTTACCCAATAGAGCTAAGGGTTTGGCTGCACTAAGGCGGCGATCGCCTCGATTAGCTGGTCTGGCTCGACAGGCTTGGTCATGTGCGTTTGAAACCCAGCCGCGATCGCCTGCTGGTGGTCGAACTCTCCAGCGTAGGCGGTCAGCGCGATCGCGGAGCTTTTAACGGCGACGGTACCACCGTGCAGCTCAACCCATAGGCATCCCCGCCCCCTTAGGGTGAGATTCGGACAGACACCCTCGTTGGTTTCACCAATTCCTTTGAGATCGGTCATTATTGAAAAAGCGTAGTAGTGTCTTTGTACCGATTGCTGACCTATGGGCGACTTTAACATTCAGGCTCCCTTTGAACCTGCTGGAGACCAACCCAAGGCGATCGCAGGCCTGACCCAGTTTTTGCAAGACAAGACCAAGTACCAAACTCTGCTGGGGGCCACGGGCACGGGCAAAACCCACACCATCGCCCGCGTCATCGACAACATTGGCAAACCCGCCCTGGTGCTGGCCCACAACAAAACCCTCGCCGCCCAGCTCTGCAACGAGCTGCGCGAGTTTTTCCCCGACAACGCCGTCGAATATTTTATTAGCTATTACGACTACTACCAGCCCGAGGCTTACATTCCCACCACCGACACTTACATCGCCAAGACCGCCTCGATCAACGACGAGATCGACATGCTCCGGCACTCGGCCACCCGCTCTTTGTTTGAGCGCAAAGATGTGATTGTGGTCGCCTCGATCAGCTGCATCTACGGTCTAGGGATTCCGTCAGAATACCTGAGAGCCTCGATTCCGCTGCACGTGGGCATGGAGGTCAACCAGCGCCAGGTGCTGCGCGACCTGGCCTCGATTCAGTACGAGCGCAACGATTTAGACCTGGGCCGGGGCAAGTTTCGCGTCAAGGGCGACGTGCTGGAGATCGGCCCCGCCTACGAAGACCGCATCATCCGCATCGAGTTCTTTGGCGACGAGATCGACGCCGTGCGCTACGTTGACCCGATCACCGGAGCCACTCTGCAAAGCATGGAAGGCATCAGCATCTACCCGGCCAAGCACTTTGTCACCCCGGACGATCGCATCGAAGAAGCCTGCCAGGCGATTAAAGATGAGCTGCTAGAGCGTTTGGCGGAGCTAGAGAAGGAGGGGAAGTTACTGGAGGCCCAGCGGCTAGAGCAGCGCACCCGCTACGACTTGGAGATGATCCGCGAGGTGGGCTACTGCAACGGGGTGGAAAACTACGCCCGCCACCTAGCCGGTCGCCAGGCGGGGTCACCGCCCGAGTGTCTGCTCGACTACTTCCCCAAAGACTGGCTGCTGGTGATTGACGAGTCCCACGTCACCATTCCGCAGATTCACGGCATGTACAACGGCGATCGCAGCCGCAAGATGGTGCTGATCGACCACGGCTTTCGCCTGCCCAGCGCCGCCGATAACCGCCCCCTCAAAGCCGAAGAATTTTGGGAGAAGGTGAACCAGTGCATCTTTGTCTCCGCTACCCCCGGCAACTGGGAAATGGAGATTTCCCAAAATAAGGTGGTCGAGCAGATCATTCGCCCCACCGGGGTGCTCGACCCAGAGATCTTTGTGCGCCCCACCGAAGGCCAGGTTGATGACCTGCTGGGCGAAATCAAGGAGCGGGCGGCGCGGCAAGAGCGGGTGCTGATCACCACTTTGACCAAGCGCATGGCCGAAGACCTGACCGACTACTTCGACGAGCACGGCATTCGCGTGCGCTACCTGCACTCCGAGATCCACTCCATCGAGCGGATTGAGATCATCCAAGACCTGCGGGAAGGGCTCTACGACGTGCTGGTGGGGGTCAACCTGCTGCGGGAAGGGTTGGATTTACCGGAAGTTTCCCTCGTGGCAATTTTAGATGCCGATAAGGAAGGGTTTCTGCGGGCCGAGCGATCGCTGATTCAAACCATTGGTCGCGCCGCCCGCCACATTAGCGGTCAGGCAATTCTCTACGGCGATAACCTCACCGACAGCATGGCCAAGGCGATCAGCGAAACCGAACGTCGCCGCGCCATCCAAACCGCCTATAACGAGGCCCATGGCATTACGCCCACCTCAATTATTCGCCGCAACAGCAACTCGATTCTGTCGTTTCTAGAAGTCTCTCGCCGACTCAGTGCCCACGAGCTTGAAGAGGTCTACGAGCACAAAGAAGAGCTGCCCCTGGAAGAAATTCCTGAACTGATTAGCCAGTTTGAGAAGCAGATGAAAGAGGCCGCCAAGAACCTCGACTTTGAGGAAGCGGCTAAGTTTCGCGATCGCATTAAATCGCTGCGCGATCAGCTCTTAGGCAAGCGATCGTAGTGGTCTATCAAGTCTGAATCATCTGCGCTGGGCAGCACGGGGATGGGGTCGCTCCAGTCGTTGGGGTCGGCGTAGCCGTAGGCATAGAGGATTTTGATGGTGCGGTCTATACCTGCAAGACTTCCGTAGAGACGGTAGTGCACCCGCTCAGGTCGGGGCTGAGCTTTCGCAGAGTGAGACGGTGGCAAACTAGACGCACCGCTAGCGTCTAGTTCAAGGTATTCAAACATCGGCTCTGTGTTCTGTACATAGTTGGCTTGTTAAGTCATTGGTGAAGTGAAATCGCAGAGACTCCAAAAGTACCCTCACGGGTAATACCACCGTTGAATAGCATGTTCCATATTGGATATAGAAACGAACCAACGAAGAGCTTCAAACTCGTTGAATGCCTAGAGAGCTATATATTGAGAACTCACAGCATTCGGTTGTTTCTGTGATATCGAGTGGGTTGGTAAGGGCTGCTCAGTATTACAACAACTCCCTTGCCAAAATTAGGAGAAATACCATGGCGTCTCTATTCATCAAATCGCTTACCTGTAACGAAACTGAAGACACCTTTGGCTCGGATGAATGCCTTCTAGAAGTGTTTACCAACGCTGGCCGCAAAACTTACCGAGAGAATATGAACAACGGCGAGGTCTTCGAGATTAACGACGAACTCCCGTTCACCGTCCGAGCTAAGGTTAAACTATGGGATTTGGACTTGGGACGCTGGCCCGACTACAACGATCATCTCGGTACGGTTGTAATTCGTGATACTCCGGTAGAAAACTCCAGCGCCAGTTTCACGCTTGACGGTGCCGACTACGTCCTTACCTATGACGTGAGACCCTAATATTAGGGTGCAGTTAACCAGGATGCATGTCACTTTGAAAGGTGCTTGACTGGAGTATTAATGCAGCGAGGTGGCTGAAAGTCTACATATAAAGCGTTTCAGCCTATGAGTAAAAAACTCTTTTTCAAAAGTGGCATGCTCTCGGTTAACCATTGCAATGCAGCAGATGAGAAAAAATCTTGGTGTTGAGGTCTAGGCTACTTTAGTTTTCGATCGCAACTATAAGGAGAATGAAATCATGATTCGTACCAAGCGTATTGAGGCAGGAGATTGGAGAACTGTGGAAAGCTTTTGGAATGCCAATGGAAAGGCCTTTTTCAAACTTCCTGTTGGTGCTTCAATCAAAGTTCGTTACGGCGTAGGTTTTTTGGGATTCGATAGCCAAAAACAAACTCTTAACGGCTCAGACTATAAACAGTTATCAGTCGGGACTGGCTCAGTTGCACGCGCCAGAATGCAGATCAAAGTGTCTCAAACTACGGATGTCACCTATGACGTCTACGGTGGCGGGGTTGCCGTTACAACCCCAGAGCTCTCTTTTTAGATAGAACTTTGGTGGTAATGATGATGGGTTTGTTGAAGCGATCAAGACGTACTCCATCATACCAATGCTGCACCATCCGCATCGTCGCTTTGAGGGGACAGCCAAGGACGGTTATGGATGTAACTCACCCCAAAAGAGTAGCTTGCCACGGGTGGGCACTGGTTACGGCGGAGCGACAGGTGAACGGCGGGTGAAGTGGTAGGGCGATCGCCCCCACCCCCCTTCCATAACCCACTCTCTCCTTTAGGCTCGCTGCCCACACATCAGGCGCTGTTCCGCCGTCACCTGGCTATACATAGCTTCTAAGGCTGAAATATTGTCTTTCAACGTATAGCGCTGGAGCACCCGCTCGCGGGCCTTATGCCCCAAAAGCTGAGTAATTTCGGGATGGTCGCGCAAAATCGGCAGAATGGTTTGTAGCTGAGTTGATACCCGCTGGGTGTCGAGCACAATGCCCGCCCCCTCCGCCAGCACTTCGCCATCGGCCCCGGCATCGGTGGCAATGCAGGCCGTACCGCAGGCCATCGCCTCCAGCAGCGACAGCGACAGCCCCTCCACCAGCGACGGCAAAATAAACCCATCCGCCGCCCGCAAGATGTCGATACGGCGCTGCTCGTTAGCCAGGTAGCCCAGCCAGATAATGTCGTCCTCGTCGCCGTAGTAGCGCTTTAGCGACGCCTCTAGGGGGCCGCTACCGACGATCGCCAGCTTGCAGTTTGGCCCCATATCGGCCTGCCGCCAGCCCCGCAGCAGCGCCTCCACATTCTTCTCCAGCGAAACGCGCCCTTGGTAGACAAACAGCTGGCGGGCGTAGAGATCGGCCTTCACCGCCGATGGACCCGGCGAGTAGCGGCGGGTATCGACCCCGTTGGGAATCACAACTAGCCTATCGTCGGGCACTCCAAGCTTAGTCAGCAGATCGCGCTGGAGATCGGAGAAGACGATGACGCGATCGTAGTTGGCCAGACAGGGGGCGTAGAGCTGGTAGGTGAGGTGCTGGGTACCTGACGTTATGCTGCGCACCCGGCGATCGAAGGCGGGGTGAAAGGTGGCCACCAGGGGAATATTTAGCTCGGCGCAGATCTCGGGCAGTCGAAAATCGAGCGGCGATAGGGTCAGCGACGCATGCACTACGTCGGGCTGGATGCGCTCTAGCGCCTCGGCCAGCAGCTTTCCTGACTTCAGAGAAGGAATGGTGAGAATCTGCGATTTGAACAGAAAGGGGAGGGGAACTTCCTGCGATCGCTCCGCATAACTGCCCCGGCTGTGGCCATCTTGAGACTGGGCAAAATGGAGAAACGTCACCCGATGACCGCGTTCGAGCAACGCGTTGGTGACCTCTCGGCCATAGGTAACGTTGCCGCAAAAGGGCGATTTCTTGCCAAGCCACGCGATGTGCATGCTGTCCAGCGTTATCCGTTAACAACCTAAACTAGCGCCAGCAAAATGCCGCCGCGATCGCCAAGCCCGCAGATCTGCCTTTGGTAAAAAAATGAAACCTAGCCCGGGGCCTGGGTCTTTCTCATTGCCGTATCGGCAATATACCAGGTTACAACTCCCCCTAGTCCTACCAAGGCTCCCATGCCGACAAAAACATTGGCCAAACCCAGGTGTGCTTCTACCACGCTAGCCAGGGCCAGGGGCAGGCTGAGGGCAATATTGACCATGTTGTTCTGTAAGCCAAACACCTTGCCGCGCATAGATTCCGGCGTTTTTTCTTGGATCAGGGTCTGCATCGGTATGCCGACGAAGGCACCGCACAGCCCCAGGATGGCAATAATCGCCATCGAGGCCCACAACTGCTGGGTTGTCCAGGCCAGGGCAATCAGGCACGCCCCCATGCCCAGGGCACCCCACAGACTCAGGTAGCGCCTCGGAAAGCGTGGCCCAAAATTTCCCACCAGCACGGCCCCCAGGCCCAGGCCCAGGCCACCCGCCGCCAGCAAAAAGCCAAATTGCGACGCCTTAATGGCCGGAATCATCTCCGCCAGACGCACCGCTAGCACCGCCAGAGCCGCAAACACCGACGACAGCAGCACCAGCTGAATAATCGCCACCCGCACCTGCACCTGCTCCCCTAAATAGCGCCATCCATCTTTGATGTCAGCCCAAAATTGAGATATATCTTCGTGAGCAGCGGATAAATTCTCTTTTCCGGGATCCATCGTCATCAGGCACAGCCCGGCCACCATATAGCTCAAGCCGACCAAAATCGCCGGGCCGTTGTTGGCGATACCGAGCAGCAGCATTAAGCGATCGGCCAGGGCTAAAATCGGTTCCCCCACGGCAAAACCGACAATTACCGAGGCCATCATGGTGGTGGTATAGAGCGAGTTGGCCGAGAGTAAATCCCCTTCGGCCACAATGAGGGGAATAATCGACTGCTCTGCCGGGGCAAAAAACTGAGTCAGGGTCGAGATCAAAAACGTGACGACCAGCAGCAGCAAAAAGGCTACCGGCAGTCCCATCACTGGCCCCCAACCCGCCGTCAGCCAAATCCCTAAGGGCAGCGCAATCACCAGGCCGCCGCGCAGCAGATTAGACCACACCAGCACCGGACGCTTGCGCCAGCGGTCTACAAACACCCCCGCCAGCGCCCCAAACAGCACCGCCGGTACAGTAAAGGCAATCATCACCGCCGACACCCAGCCGCTGATGCTCTGCCCTGGGGTATCAAACCGGGCGGCGATGATGGCAATCATCAGCACTAGATAGACCTTATCGGCGAGCTGGGAAAACAGCTGCCCTGTCCACAAAATCAAAAAATTGCGGTTTCGGAAAATGGCCCGAAACCCATTCTCAGGCTCTGGGTCAGTAGCCTCAGATGCAGAAGCAGCGGGCAAAGTGGCGGTTTGGGTTGCGGAGTCTGCCCCAGTGCCTAGGTCGGTGCCATGGCCAGACCCTCGATCCTCTGCCTGGGGCAAATGGTTTGCCTTGGTAGCCTCTGTATTAGCTTCAAACTCACGGAGCATGGGGTAACCAACGAACCTGGGCACTGGGCGGCGCAATATCCAGCAGTTTAAAGGGTAGCTAAACAGACATCAACCAAAGCCGCCGACCGAATGGGACGTTCAAAGTAGTTCTCAGTATATTCTCGCAGAAGCCGCTCGACTCGTGCCCATAGCTGCTGGGTTTTTCCGGTCTGGGAGCTTGGGCTCTCTAGCCCCATGGGTAGGGTGGATAAAATCTCTGGCTTGGTGAGCTGTTGGAGTAAGGCGACATCGGTGGCGGTGAGCAACAGGGGGCGTTTGGTGGGTTGACCGTAGTGGCCTTGCCCCTCACCGAGCTGGGTGGCCCCGTCGGTCTGTATCAGTCCCCCCGCTTCGGAACTAAACTCTACTCGCCAGGCGGGGTCGAGTAGATTGGGCACAATCTCATTCCGGCTGAGGGTGCATCGGTGAACCTCTGGAGCCACCCCCGACAGGGCCAGCAGGTGATATAACCCGTGGCACAGGGCCGCTAGCACTGCCCCTGACGATGCCGTTTCCAGCCGTTCTAGATGTTCCACAAAGACGTGAAACAGATCGCTCTGGGGAGAATCGCTGAGAGCCATCAGTAACACGACCTCCGCTAGATACTGGCTGGCTGTGAGTCGGGATAGGTGCCGACTCAGCCCAGGAAAGGTGCGTACAGTCTCGGCCTGAATGAGCTTGTCGAGCCGCTTGCCCTTCACCACCAAGCATTCGTTAATGACGAAGAGATCGCTGCGTCCGCCCAGCCGCGATTGGTGCTTGCGCGACCCTGGTGCCACCGCCCGCACCAGCCCGATCTCGGGGGTAAGGATGGTCAGCAGGCGATCGGTTTCCCCTAGGGGCATGGCCTTGAGGTTGATGCCAGTGGCTTTATAGGTTTGGCTCATAGGGTAGTACAGGGCTAGAGCTTTAGCATAACGCTCTGGCCAAGAAAGACTCGGCCCGACGCAGGTTGGGTAGCGTAGGGGGCGATCGCTCACAGAGCAACGCTAAAACTCAGGGAAAATCTTGCCCTGGCCACTGGTCGATCCCTTGACACCAACCGGCTCTAAGTACGAAATCCGCTGGCAGTAATAGGCCAGTTCAGCACATTGCCTTAAACTGTAGGGGCAGCTCAAAAGTATTAGTATCATGATTTTTCCTGGGGCTCCGGTTACGGTGATCAACATCAACGATACCTACTACGGTTTTCAGGGTCTGGTGCAGCGCATTACTGACGGCAAGGTAGCGGTGCTGTTTGAGGGCGGCAACTGGGATAAGCTGGTCACCTTTGAGATGTCTGAGCTGGAGCCGGTGAGTTCTGGCAAGCGGCGCTAGGTATCGCCATGCGCTTACCTCTGCCCCAGACCACGGCCCCAGCGCGGCAGCCCAATCACATCGCCGAGGTGATTGAAACCGCCACTACCGAATTTTTGGCCCAGTGCCTAGAGCCTGAGGCATTGGCGTTTTCGGCCATGCCCCCCTTTGGCAGCTGGGTCACCGCCCTGGATGAGGAGTCGGGCAACACCGTCTATGGGGTGGTCTATCACGCCACCACCAGCCCAATTGACTCCGTACATCGGGCGCGGGCGCTGGGGCTGTCGCTTGAAGATCTGCGCCAGCAGCAGCCGCAGATTTTTGCCATGCTCAAGACCGAGTTTAAGGCAGCGATCGTGGGCTTTCGTGCCCCCGACCTGGCTGGGCGACCCCAGGGGCCAATCTTTCAACACCTGCCGCCCCGGCCACCCCAGGTGCACCAGGGGGTGTATGCCTGCTCTCCTGAAGTCGTGATTGAGTTTACCGAGCAGCTCGATTTTTTAAGAACCCTGTTGGCCATGGGCAGCGCCCCAGTAGACAGCCTGGTGGCAGCCGTGTTGCGCCAGGGCTACCAGCTTCGCAAGCTCGATCGCTCCTGGCTGGTGCAGGCGGGCCGTACCCTCAGCATTTTCTTGAAAGACGACTACGATCGCCTGCGGATTATCCTCAGTCAGATTTACGCCTAAGGTTTTAGGTATAAGGTCTATGGTTGCAGGCGAGGAACCTGCTGTTCCCTTAAACCCTAAACCCGCTCCCCTAAACCTTCGTTAGTAACTATGCAAACCTTTGACTGGATTGTGGTCGGCAACGGTCTGGTGGGGGCAGCGGTCAGCTACGAACTGGCCCACCGGGGGCTGTCTGTGCTACTCATCGATCGCGCCCTAGAGCCCGGCAACGCTACCCGCTACAGCTACGGCGGCATCCCTTACTGGTCGGGCAGCACGGCCCTCACCCAGCAGCTCTGCCAGGAGGGCATTGCCAAGCAGCGCCAGCTCAGCGAAGAACTGGAGGCCGATACCCAGTTCCGCGAGCTAGATCTGGTGCTGACCCTGGCGGCGGACGGTGACCCTGAGGCCGCCGCCACAGCCTATGCCCATTGCGCGACGCCGCCGATCTTTGTGTCGGCCACCGAGGCCCAAGAGCTGGAGCCGCTGCTGAATCGGGATGCGATCGCCGGAGCTTTCACCGTGCGCCATGGCCATGTTTCCCCAGTGGCCCTGGTCAGCGCCTACAACCAGGCGTTTCAGCGCTTGGGCGGCACCCGCATGGTTGCGGCTGTGGTGGATGTGGTGCGGATCAAAGATCGCGTCACGGGCGTTTTAACCACTGAGCAGGCTTGCCCGGCCAAGAATGTTCTGGTGGCGGCAGGGGCCTTTAGCCGAGCGCTGCTGCACCAGGCCCAGGTCAATATTCCGCTCTACTACACCCACGCCGAGCTGATCGAGACACCGCCGCTCGATTTCAGGCTGCGATCGCTGATTATGCCTGCCCAGACCCAGCGCTTTAGGCAGGAATCTGAGGCAAGTCAGCCCGATATCGACGGGCAGTGGGATCAGCCGGGCCATGAGCTAACTCCTGCCATTCTCGACAGCGGGGCGATTCAGTTTGTAGACGGCCATGTCTGCCTGGGCCAGATCAGCCGCACGCTGACCGATCTGGATGCAGAGCTAGATGGGGTGGAGAGCGATCGCACTATGCGGTCTGCCATGGCGGCCCAAATTCCTGCCCTGGCGGATGTGCCGGGTACCTGGCGGCGCTGTCGAGTTAGCTTTAGCCGCGACGGGTTACCGCTGGTAGGAGCCATTCCTGGCGTAGACGGTTTACACGTTATGGCCGGGTTCAGCGCTCCCTTTGTATATCTACCGCCGGTTGCCCAGCGCTTTGCCCAAACCGTGGTGGGTGAGGCGGATAGCGCGATCGCGGCGATGGCCCTCGATCGCCTTTCCTAAAAATTCTGGCGTTGCTGAATCAAGGGATGAATCTGCAAAAGCAACGGTTGCTGCATCGGCCCCCCGACCCCCAAGTTTGGGGGACTTTGAGGTTGTCTGATTCCCCCAGAATTGGGGGGTTAGGGGGGCAAATCATACTGCTGATCAGCAACGCCGAAATTCTAAATACTCGGAAACTCGCCCATAAACTTCACTTCGGTTTGCAGGCGCACGGCCCAGCGGGCTTCTACTTCATCCTGCACATGGCGAATCAGGTGTTGAATATCTGTGGCGGTGGCCCCGCCTAAATTCAAAATAAAGTTGGCGTGGCGCTCGGCCACCTGGGCGTTGCCAATGCGGTAGCCCTTCAGCCCAGTTTTCTCAATCAGCGTCCCGGCGGTGTGGGGGTAGGGGTTGCGAAACACGCTGCCGCAGTTGGGCATATCGTAGGGCTGGGTGGCCCGCCGCTGGTTGAGGCCTGCCAGGGTGTCGGCCATCACCACTTCGGGGTCATGCCCTGGCTCTAGCTGAAAGGTGGCATCCAACACCATCCGCCGCCCCCCTTGCAGGATGGAGGTGCGGTATTGAAACGCTAAATCAGCGGGTGTCATGGTCAGAATGCCGGTCTCGGGGTCGAGCACGGTGGCTGAGGTCAGCACCTCTGCCGCGCAGCCGCCGTGGGCTCCGGCATTCATCACCACTGCACCGCCTACGGTGCCGGGAATGCCCACGGCCCATTCGAGGCCGCGACAGCCGCGCTTGGCAGCCTTCCAAGCCAGCGTGGGTAGTGGCTCGCCCGCTGCTGCGGTAACGCGACCAGCGGCATCAAATTCAGTGCCACGCCAGCGACGGGTACAGATTACCAGACCGGGAATACCGCGATCGCTGATCAGCAAATTCGACCCTGCCCCCAGCGGGGTGATCTTGAGGTTGGCGGCGATCGCCCAGTCTAAAACCTGTTCCAGCTCGCTCTGGTGGCGTGGCATAGCCAGCCATTCCGCCGGGCCACCCACCCGAAAGGTGGTCAGCGACTGTAGCGACACCTGTGGTTTCAGACAGGCAAACTCAGGAGCGACTCCAAGGGTTTGGTTCATAGTCCCAGCTCTCAACAGTCGTTCCCTAGGCTAGCCAACTCCGTTGCGAGGCCTGTGCCTAACAGGCCTCTTGCAGCGAGGGCACCTCGGCCTCCGCGTAGTAAGCCATCACCTGAGGGATGATCTGGTTGAGGTTGCCCGCCCCCATAAACATCACCAGATCGCCGGGCCGCAGGCTGTGGGCCAGAGCGGCCTGAATGTCGTCTAAGGTGTGGCCGTACAAAACCCTTGGATGAGCGTGGCTTACGGCATCAGCTAGTTGGCGACCCGATACTCCAAAGGTATTTTTCTCGCCCGCGCTGTAGATGTCGGCCATGATTACCTGGTCGGCATCTACAAAAGCATCGGTAAAATCGTTCAGTAGCGCTGCCGTACGGCTAAATCGGTGGGGCTGAAACACCGCCACCACGCGGCGGTTATCCTGACGGCTGTCGATTGGCAGAGTCTGATCGGCTTTAATGCGAGCCGCTGCCAGGGTGGCGCGAATCTCGCTGGGGTGGTGGGCATAGTCATCAAAAAACTGAATGCCGTTGTAGCTGCCCCGATGCTCAAATCGACGGCGAGCGCCGCAAAAATTCTCTAACCCCTCGGCAATTTGATCAAAAGCGATGCCCAGGTGCCGCCCGACGGCCACAGCCGCTAAGGCGTTGCTGAGGTTGTGGCAGCCTAGCACTCGCAGACGGAGGCGACCCAAGGGCTGACCCAGTTCCCAAACCAGGGCTGAGGTGCCCTCGGCTCCAAACTGCAAGTCGGTAACGTGATACGTCGCGCCGTTATCGGGGCTAAGGCTATAGGTGACATCGGGCTTGAGGCTGGTGCGTACCACCTCACAGTCGGCGCTGGCGACCAACAGACCACACTGGCGCTGGAAGGTTTGAAAGATCTGCACCACATCTTCCAGGTCGCGGTAGTGGTCGGTGTGGTCTAGCTCGATGTTAGTGACAACGCCAATGCTGGCTGACAGCTTCGATAGGGTGCCATCAGACTCGTCGGCCTCGGCAACTAAGTAGGGCCCTTGGCCCAGGCGAGCATTGCCGCCCCAGCTCGATACTTCACCGCCCACCACAATGGTAGGGTCGAGGTTGGCATTGAGCAGCAAGTGGCCGATCATGCTGCTGGTGGTGGTTTTGCCGTGGGTACCAGCAACGGCGATGCTGCTGTACTCCTGAATGAGGGCGGCCAGCAGGTCAGAGCGGTGCAGAATTGGGCAACCCAGCTCTAAAGCCGCCTGATATTCCGGGTTACGGGTGTCGATCGCAGTGGAACAAACCACTTGGGGACTCGCGTCTGAAGCTATAACCGGCGCAGCCACCGCTACGCTAGAGCCGTTGCGACCGGCGGCGGTGAGGGCTGGCTGATTGGTGGTGAGAAAGTAACTTAGGTTCGCGGCTTCTTGCTGCCAAAAGATGTGGGCCCCGGCCTCTTGCAGGCGACGGGTGATGTGGGTTAAGCGCAGGTCAGATCCTGATACGGGCAGGTTGCGTTTGGTCAAGATGTAGGCCAGTGCCGACATGCCAATGCCCCCTATCCCAATGAAATGAAAGGGTCTGCCGGTAAAATCTACGGAAATCGGCATCGTTACACTCCTTACAACACCACACCACACCAAGTGTCAGGCGTAATCATAGCAAGAATTGCCGAATTGGCCTAAACATCGGTATTAGCCTGGCTGGGCGGTCGTTTGACGGGCTTTCAATTGTGATCCCCAAGGCAGATGCGTTGCGGACGATAGTCTGGTTAACCATCTAAAAAGGTGCCTCACCACAGGCTTACCAATTTCAGTCAGGGAGCATGGGGAAGGCCTAAGGTGCGCTCAGGCCAATCTTTTTCTATATATAAAGCGCCCAACAAAAGTGTCTATCAGGACGGCATATCAATTTTCTATGTAAAAGGAATGGATAAAGTAGAAATACTTATGCTGTTGCTGGGAACTGATTCCATCGTTTGCCAATGGATAGGGCGATCGCTCTTACCTAGTCATAGAGCCTTCGGAGGATACTTTGAGTTTTAGATAGATTCAGTTCAATAGCCGACCCCTATAAAGTAGATCATGCTTTGCGATATTATGGTGTCGTCTAAGAATAGATACCTAGTTCCGACTACAACAGAGGGTTAAACGCAGTGGTTAGAGTAGCAATTAATGGTTTTGGCCGCATTGGCCGTAATTTTCTGCGCTGCTGGTTGACGCGCGAGAACAGCCAGCTTGAGGTGGTCGCTATTAACGATACGTCTGATCCTAAGACTAACTCCCACCTGTTGAAGTATGACTCGATGCTGGGTCGCCTTGATGCCGATGTCAGCGCCGGCGAAGACACCCTGATCGTCAACGGCAAGACTATTAAGTGCTACTCCGATCGCAACCCCAACAACCTGCCCTGGGCCGCCTGGGATATTGACTTGGTAATTGAGTCCACCGGGGTTTTCGTCAGCGAAGAGGGTGCCTCTCGCCACATCGAAGCGGGCGCTAAAAAAGTGCTGATCACCGCGCCGGGCAAAGGCGGCGGCATTGGCACCTACGTCATGGGCGTCAACCACCAAGAGTACACCCACGATCGCCACAACGTGGTCAGCAACGCTAGCTGCACCACCAACTGCCTGGCCCCTGTGGTCAAGGTGCTCAACGACACCTTTGGCATCATCAAAGGCACGATGACCACCACCCACAGCTACACCGGCGACCAGCGGTTGCTCGATGCTAGCCACCGCGACCTGCGTCGGGCCCGTGCTGCGGCACTCAACATTGTGCCTACCACCACCGGGGCAGCTCAGGCTGTGGCTCTGGTGATTCCTGAAATGGCGGGCAAGCTGAACGGCATCGCCCTGCGCGTGCCCACCCCCAACGTGTCGGTGGTCGACCTGGTGGTTCAGGTGGAGAAGCCTGCGATCGCTGACCAGGTTAACCAAGCGCTGAAGTCCGCCGCTGAAGGCCCCATGAAGGGCATTCTGGCCTACAGTGACCTACCTCTGGTCTCCATCGACTACCGCAAGACCGACGAGTCTTCGATCGTTGACTCTAGCCTGACCATGGTGATGGGCGGCGACATGGTGAAAGTGGTGGCCTGGTACGACAACGAGTGGGGCTATAGCCAGCGCGTCGTTGACCTGGCTGAGATGGTAGCCGCTAACTGGAAGTAGACAGCGGCACTCCGCTAGCTCAATTCCCTAACCATTAGGAAAAGGGGGCCGCGATCGCGGCCCCCTTTTTGTGTTCTAGAGAGGAGATTTAAGCGTGATGGACTACATTGAGGTCAGTTCGGGCCGCAGCACCGCCACTCGCGCTTCACTGAGGGCAACATAGCTGCGCTTGAGGTCATCGAGTAGAACAGCGGCCCCTTTGGTGTCGCCCAGGGAGCAGGCGATCGACAGATGGTGCTGAAGATGCACGATCGCCCGGTTGTGGTCGCCCATGGCAATGCTGGCCAGGGTGAGCTGGGTGAGAATGCGGCGGTTGGTGCGGTTGTCGGTAGATCCTTCGCCGCCTTCGCTAATGGCCAGAAAGCGCTCGTAGCAGTCGATCGCCTGGGGATGCTCCCGCAGGGTGAGATAGGTGTTGCCCAGGTTTTGCAAAATTTGCAGCTTGGTGGTGCGATCGCCCAGGCTGGTGGCCATCATCAGACTGGCTTCGTAGAGAGTCGCAGCCTGACGGGTGAGCCCCTTGGCCCGGTAGACCATCGCCAGGTTGTTAAGCGATCGCATTTCGCCGGGGCGATCGCCGATTTTCTTGGCTAGGGTCAGGCTTTGGCCCATATACTCCAGCGCCCGCTGCAGGTTGCCCAAGTGGCGATAGCAGTTGCCCAAGTGGCCCAGGGTCTGCTGCATGATCGCATCGTCGCCCAGCTCGCGAGCAATACGCAGGCACTGCCGTCCGTAGTCTGCCGCCCACAGGTAGTCGGCCACTCGGTAATACAGGCTGGCCAGAGTCAGCAACACCTTGGCCTGGCGCTCTTTGTCACCCAGGTTGCGGTAGCTCTGCAGCGCCTGCTGCAACAGCGATAGGGCCGGAGTGTATTGCCCCTGCCGCAGATGGGCGAGCCCCTGCTTGAGCCACTGCGAAGCTTCCGCCGCCTGGCACTTGTGGTAGCCCTCAGCAATGCGCTCGGCCTGGGCTAGCAGAGATGGATCTCGGGGGACGCTCACCGTAGTCTCGTCGGCAAGAATATAGGTGGGGCGAATGGGAGGCATAGAGGAAGTCATAGGCCGAGGCCGCACTGCTGCGGTAGCGTTTAACGAAGTGTTTTCACGGTGGGAGAGTCGGGTAGATCGCGTTGTCTTAATCGTAGGTTTATACATTCTGAGTTGACACCGTGCTTTTACGACATCTTGCCTAGGGAAAACCTCACCGCCTGCGCAAATCAACTGAGCCAAGCTGGGTTTGTGTGAGCAGACGTATCGTTTTCTAACCTCCCTGGGTCGATGGGTGGCTGTGCCGCCCCAGGCTTTGATAAAGCGTTGTTGTGCGGCCTGTAATTCTACCGACTGCTTGTCAATGCCTGCCTGGGTGAAGACGCCTGCCACTGACTACACTAAAGAAGCCTTAATTTGCGTAATCTTGCTCGTGCCCTCCCTTCCCCTTCAGGATGAAACTCTGCTGTTTGAACCCGCCGCTCCCCAGGAGGGTGCGCTGGCGGTGGTGTTTGCCTTTCCTAACGAGTACAGCGTGGGCATTACCAGTCTGGGCTATCAGGTGGTGTGGGCCACGCTGGCCCGTCGCGGCGATGTTCAGGTGAGTCGGCTGTTTACCGACGGCCATGAGCCGCTGCCTGCGGTAGCTGATGTGCTGGGTTTTTCGCTGTCGTGGGAATTGGACTACGCCAACCTGCTGACGCTGCTAGAGCAGCTCGATATTCCGCTGTTTGCGAGCGATCGCACCGCCGACCACCCCCTGGTTTTTGGCGGCGGCCCAGTGCTCACCGCCAACCCCGAACCCTTTGCTGACTTCTTTGACGTAATTTTGCTGGGGGATGGCGAGACTCTACTAGATGATTTCGTTGATGCCTTGGTCGAGCTAAAATCTGCCTCCCGTACCGAAACCCTGCGCCGCTTAGCGAGAGTGCCGGGCATTTATGTCCCCTCTCTGTACGAGGTTACCTACGATGGGCCAACGGGGGGTGTCCGGGCGATCGCCCCAGTCGATGCCGATATCTCCGCTGCGGTGCAAAAGCAGACCTACCGAGGCAATGTGCTGTCGGCCTCAACCGTTGTCACCCCCCACGCCGCCTGGGAAAACATCTACATGGTGGAGGTGGTGCGCAGCTGTCCAGAGATGTGCCGCTTTTGCCTGGCCAGCTACCTGACGCTACCCTTTCGCCCCGCCAGCCTAGAAGCGTCCTTGATCCCCGCGATTGAGCAGGGGCTTGCCGTCACCAGTCGCCTGGGATTGCTTGGGGCTTCAGTCACCCAGCATCCCGAATTTGACCAACTGCTTGACTATTTAAATAGACCTCAGTTTGACGATGTACGGATCAGCCTTTCCTCGGTGCGGACTAACACTGTCACCCCCAAGCTGGCTGAGACCCTGACCCGCCACGACAGCCGCTCGATCACCATTGCGATCGAGAGTGGGTCAGAACGGGTGCGCCACATCGTCAACAAAAAACTCGAAACCGACGATATTGAGCATGCTGCCGTCAACGCCAAAGCTGGTGGCCTCAGCGCTATGAAGCTCTACGGCATGGCGGGTATTCCTGGCGAAACCATGGATGATCTGGAGCAGACCGTCGCCCTGATGCTGCGGCTTAAGAAAGCTGCCCCGGGGCTGCGGCTCACCTTTGGGTGCAGCACCTTTGTGCCTAAAGCCCACACTCCGTTTCAATGGTGCGGGGTCAACCGCGAAGCCGAAAAGCGGCTCAAGTATCTGCAAAAGCACCTGCGCTCGAAGGGCATCGACTTTCGGCCCGAGAGCTACAACTGGTCGGTGATTCAGGCGTTGATTTCGCGGGGCGATCGCCGCCTCGGCCCCGTGCTCGAACGCGTCCGCCACTATGGCGACACTCTAGGCAGCTACCGCCGCGCTTTCAAAGACTTCCAGGGCCAAATTCCGCCGCTAGACTACTACGTCCACGAAGACTGGGATCTCGATCGCCCCCTGCCCTGGGATCACCTGCTAGGGCCGCTGCCTAAGGCCACTCTGCAAAAACACTTTGACTCGGCTGGGTTGGGCGCGATCGCAGTCTGAGGCGACTTCTGGAGAACTTTTTCCCTAATGGTGGGCACTGCCCACCCTACGGTGGCGACTTCGCCCTACCCATCCACCCATCCACCCGCCCACTCATCTACCCCCCTACCGACAGCCCAAACTATCCCTCGTCGCCACCCCAGTGGTCTCGTTCACCCCGTCGGCGTGCTTGCACATCTGCGCAGTTTGAAAGCGATCGACAATTGCCCCGGAGAAATCGGCCCCGGTAATATTGGCATCGCCAAAGCTGCTGCTGGTGAGCAGCGCGTCGATAAAGAGAGCATTAGAGAGGTCAGCCCCGTCAAAAATGACGCGATCGGCAAAGGTGCCTGTTAGGTTGGCCCCAGCCAGGTTAGCCCGCAAAAACGACGCCTTGGTGAGAATGGTCTTACTCAGGTCGGCTTTCTCGAAGTTGGCCTCCCGCATTTCTGCCGCCGCAAAGGAGGTACCCGAAAGCTGCTTGCCCGAGAAGTCGCGAAAACTGAGGTCGGTGAGGGTGTAATCGACCGTATTCTCTTGGGCGTGGGCGGTGGGGGCAACGCCGAGCCAGCCAGCCAGCATGACGACTAGGGCGCAAATGACAGCAAAGGCTTGGGGGAGGGGAAGAAACATATTCGAGGCAACCGTAGATGGGCAGAGGACGCTAGATCGTACCCATCAGATCGGCGATCTAGGGCTGAATGGGCACGCTGCGCTTTGCTCATCCTACAAAAGTTTTGAGGCAAAGTTTTGGGGCTGTGTCTTAGGGGAGCTAACGCTTTAGAGAATAGAATTGAGGGCAGTCTGTAGGTCCTCTGGCAGACGGCGCAGTATGCGGCGAGTTTTGAAGTCTACTGGGGCCAGTGTGACGGTGCCCTCGATGCAGGTCTCTTGGGTGGCAGCATTTTGAATGTCGTAGTGCCAGAGGATGCGAACTCCCTTAGCCGGTTCAAGGCGGGCTTTGACTAGGGCAGTGTCGCCGAGGGCGAGCGATCGCCGATATTTCAACCCCAAATCGACCACGGGTAAATCCACCCCGGCCTTCACCCAGTCCGCAAAGGTGAGCCCGCAGTCGCTGAGGTAGTTCACCCGCGCTTCCTCCATCCAGGCGATATAGGTGCCGTGCCAGACAATGCCCGCATAATCGGTGTGGTGGGGCTGGACAACGACCCGGTGCTCATACCAGTGGGACTGTTTCATCTAGGGGCCGCCAACCAGCGGGCCGACTCTACTACAAATTATGAATCGCGCCAAAATAGGCTCAAACCCAGTGCCTATGATGATTGAGAACACCTTAGCTCAGTTTTATCCCCCCTTGAGCCGATGGTTTGAGATGGGTGGGAAGGCCTCACCTCAGAATTTTTAAGGGGCCTTGGCTCTGAATAACGTTCCCATCGCTCTCAACCCTTAAGCGCAACCATACGAGGACACCATGATCGAAAAAATTCTTTTGGCCGACTCTGGCACTGGCAACACCGAAGCCATGATGAAAGCGCTAATGGAGATTCCCTTAGTGCAGCGAGCTTCAGTGACGGTGCTCCATGTAGTGCCATCCCAGGTGTCTGCGGAGACTATGGCCGAGCGCTGGGAGGCGGGCGGGCGCACCCTGGCCAATGCCATCACCAACCTCAACCTCGACCCCGGTCGGGTAAACGCCGTATTGCGGGAGGGCGACCCCAAAGATGTGGTGATCCAGGTGGCTGATGAGGTCAATGCCGATCTGATCATCATGGGCTCGCGCGGGTTGCAGGGGCTCAAGGCGATTCTCGAAAATTCTGTCAGTCAGTATGTGTTTCAGCTGTCGTCGCGGCCCATGCTGCTGGTGAAAGACGATCTCTACAGCATTCGTCCGATCAAGCGAGTCATGGTGGCAATGGATAAATCTGACTCAGCGCGCGAAGGACTAAATATTGCTATTTCTCTGTTGCGCGATGTTAAGGGCGGTGAGCTAACCCTGGTACACAGCGTCTCTAGCCTCAAAACCAAGCCCTTTGACGTGGTCAGCGCCGACCCCAACCAAGACCCAATTTTGACAGCAGCGGCGGCTGAAGCAAAACGGTATGGTATCGCCTACAAGCTGTCGGCCCCCGAGGGTAAGCCGGGTCGCCGCATCTGCCAGCTAGCCGAAGAGCGCAATGTGGATCTGATCATTCTGGGTTCCCCCGATCGCCGACCGACCATCGCCAAGGGTCTACCCGACCTAGACAAAGTGCTGGGCGAGTCGCTGACCGACTTTGTGCGGGTGTATGCCCCCTGCCCAGTGCTGCTAACTCGGATGGCAGCCAAATAACGCCTACCGTTGCGTCTTTGCCCTAGGCAGTAGGGGCGCAATGGTAAATTCCCCGATCAATTCTGCGAAGAACCTGAGAAGGCATAACGTTGAGTAACTGCCTGTAAAAATTCGTAATGCAAACGATCGTCAAATAGGTCTAAGTTAAACAAATGTGGCTTTTGTCAGGGCATGTTACGGCTTCTCATAATTGAAGCTGGTCTGGCTAGCCAAGTATTGTCTAACCGAAACTCCGTTTAAACCTCACCTTTTAATTCACCCTAGAGCGAGACAGTCAGCATGAGCAGTAACCTATCCACCGAGCTGCGCGAAGGCACCAAGAAAGCCCACACCATGGCCGAAAATATGGGCTTTGTGCGTTGCTTTTTGCGGGGTGTGGTTGAGAAGAACTCTTACCGCAAGCTGGTGGCCAACTTTTACTACGCCTACGCGGCGATGGAAGAGGAGCTAGAGCGTCACAAAGACCATCTGGTTGTCTCTAAGATTTACTTCCCTGAGCTACACCGCAAGGCCTCTCTAGAGTCTGATCTGGCCTACTACTACGGCCCTAACTGGGCGAATGAGATTTCGATGACTCCTGGCGGTCAGCGCTATGTCGATCGCATCCGCGAAGTGGGCAACAACGCGCCTGAGCTGCTGGTGAGCCATTCCTACACTCGCTACATTGGCGATCTGTCGGGGGGGCAAATTCTTAAGGGTATTGCCCAGCGAGCGATGAATCTCTCTGAGGGCGAGGGTACGGCGTTTTACGAGTTCCCCGAGATCTCCGATGAGAAGGCATTTAAGGCCAAGTACCGCGAGTCGATGGATGCGGCTCCGGTGGATGACGCTATGATTGCCCGCATTGTCGAAGAGGCTAACGATGCCTTTGGCGTCAACATGCAGATGTTCCAAGAGTTGGAAGGGAATCTGATTAAGGCGATCGGTCAGATGCTGTTTAATACGCTGACTAGCCGCCGTCGTCGGGGCAGCACTGAGTTGGCGACCGCCGAGTAGAATCTTCGGTTTATTCCAAATCGTTGGTTTCTGTTTTCAACTACCGTATTGAGGAAGTGACTCGCCGTCGCTTCCTCAATTTTTTGGGGCGTAGGGTGCATCCGCGCAGCGATGCACCGCTAGTATGGGCGGAGAGCAATTGTCTTAAAGCCAAGCCTACCGCTGGGGCCATTTCGCTGGCCCCAGACCCCCTTCGACCAGGGCCGTGCCGCCGCCCTGGACCCAACGGAAAGGACTGATCTGTCATCGGTTTAAACCTCTGTATTGCTAACTGGCTAATTTGCGGCTCTGGTCGCTACTGTAGGGTGGGCAATGCCCACTATTTGAGAAGACGCTCGTAAAACAACCATTTATCTGGGTTGGAAGGAATAGCTGAGATTGGCAATGAAGGTGGCAGCGACGTTTTTGCGAGATCTTGGCTCTGGCTGGAGTTGGCGGTTGACGGGTCTAGTTGCCCTCAGCGGAATTTTGATGGCGTTGGCGCTGCCGCCGTGGAGTATTTGGCCGCTAGCTTGGGTGGGGCTGGTGCCGCTGTGGTGGGTAGTGTTAGCAACGCCTTCGGTAGGGCTGGCGGCGGCCTATGGGCTGCTGTGGGGGCTGGTGTATTACGGCATTTCGCTGGCGTGGATTACCCACTTGCATCCGCTGATGTGGATGGGGGTGCCTTGGGAAAGTAGCGTTGCGATCGCCCTCTCCTCCTGGCTTTTCATTGTTTTCTGGGGTTCTGTCTACATTGCTGTCTGGGGTGGGGTGACTGCCTGGGCTGCCCATCGCTGGCCTAGCCGCCGATTTTGGCTGGTGCTTGCTGGGACTGCGCTCTGGTGCGCTCTCGAAGCCTTGCGCAACCACAGCCCCCTTGACTGGTCGCCCCTCAGCCTGACCCAAAGCCCCAACAACTTGTGGATCTTGCACCTGTCCCGCCTATCAGGGCCGGGAGCCATCACCGCCATTCTGGTTGCCACCAACGGCCTCCTCACCCTCGCCTTTTCCCCAGTCCCCAAGCTACTGGGCAGCCCTCCCCCACCTTCCCCATCCCCCCATCCCCCCATCCACTCATCCACCCGCCGCTCCCTCGCCCTCACGGCGATCGCGCTGGTACTGCTAGGGCATACCCTCGGTGCCATTCTCTATGGCCGCACCGAGGTCATTTTTGTCAGTCAGACCCTCAGCCTGGGCCTAATCCAGGGCAATGTGCCCACCCGCGAAAAGCTGACGCCCCAAGGGGTCAACCAGGCGTTAGCGGGTTACATCAACGGCTACCGCTCCCTGGTAGCCGAGGGCGTAGATGCGGTGGTAACGCCAGAAGGGGCAATGCCGCAGTTGTGGAATCCGAATGCGCCTCAAATTGCGGCCATCATTCACACAGTGGAGCAAGCCGGGGTGCCTCTGTGGTTGGGTACCTTTGCGCCGGTGCCGGGGGAAGGGCGATCGCAGTACACCCAGAGCCTGCTCGAACTGCGGCCCGACGGCCAAACCTACGGACGCTACGACAAGGTGCAGCTGGTGCCCCTAGGAGAATACATTCCCTTTGAGGCGGTGCTGGGACGCCTGATCAGTCGCCTGTCGCCGCTGGATAGCTACCTGGTACCAGGGGCATCCAATCAGCGGTTTGAGACCAGCGTCGGCCAAGGGATTGTCGGCGTGTGCTATGAGTCGGCCTACAGTCGTCTGTTTCGCCAGCAGGTAAAAAGCGGCGGCGAGTTCATGGTCACCGCCTCCAACAACGACCCCTACCCGGTGTGGATGATGAGGCAGCACCACGGGTTTGATGTGCTGCGGGCGGTAGAGAGCGATCGCTGGGCGCTGCGCGTCACTAATACCGGACTTTCTGGCCTGGTCGACAACCACGGCCGCACCCTCTGGTTGGGAGAGCCTCACACCTATCTCACCCACCGCGCCACCCTCGATCGCCGCCAGACCCTCACCCCATATATTCGCTGGGGCGACTGGCTGACGCCGCTGTTGTTGGGCTTGACCCTGGTGCTGGGGTGGCGAGGTGATCGGTAATAAATGACCCTGGAGGGCGATCGTCACTACTCAGAGCCTAGGCTCGACAACAGCAGTTCGACCGGGGTTTGAATCTCAGGTAACTCTGCCGCACTGATGCCATCTACGAGAGTACGCCGCAGCATGGGGTTGTCGCGGTGGTTAAAGCCTCCCTCGCTGTCGGGGTGAAACACCACTATGGTCAGGGGACTGTCGGCAGTGCAGAAGCAATGCAATTGGCCCGCCGAAATCCAAAAAACGTCGCCAGGGGCAACTCTAACCGTAGTTTCTGGGGTTTCAACCACACCGGCCCCGGCGACAACCAGACCTAGGCGATCGCTGGGATGGGTATGCAGCGTTTGCTCAACCCCAACCGGAAAGTACATGGCGTTCAGGCAAGGGTCGCCCACAATCACTGGAGGAATCAGCAAACTGCTGGTGCCGCCATCGATGTAGGCCAATCGCCCCGCTGGCTCCAGGGGGCCACCAAGGCTAAACATGCCCCGGTAGGTTGGGCAGGTGATGACTAAGCCAATGGCACCTTGCCCCTTAAGCTGGCCGGTTCCAGGTAAACAAAAATACATGCCTTGGGTCAGTTCAAAGGCCTGGGTGGTTTTGCCCTGGCCCTCTTCTCCCTGCCGTTCTAAGGTCGGTGACCCAGTGTAAACGAATCCGAAGTGCGTACCGGGGCCAGCTAGTGTCACGCCGTCCTGCCAAGTACTCACGCTGCCTGGGTAGCCCTCAGGACCCAGGTGTTTGACCACAGGGGTGGCAACAGAATAGAGGGTGAAAGTCATCGCAAATACAATGGTGAGTTGGCACAGGGTTTGACGTTTCGGCCCCTCGCTTAGGCCTCACCTCTATGCTAAGGCAAAGGCAAAAACAGAGAGGCTTGAAGCGATTGACGCTGCCTGGGAGACAGCATACAGCCATTGCTCTGGAGACATTGAACCAGGAGCAGCGTTGTCGTGTAGTACTGCTTGAGCTGAGATTTTTCTGCAGGAGTGAAATGCCAGTCTTGGCCAATGTGGTGGCGATTCTTAGCAACTTTGCGGGCCTGATCGGCCACCTGTTGCACGGTCTCATCGTCGGCGGTGTGGCCTTTAAGCCGCTGCCTGAGGGTTTTGAGGGTTTGACGGGCTGGGTTGTCCAACCCTCCCGAATCCAGAGCAATTTGAATGGCAATCGACATAACGGCATTAGCCGAGCTGGCATGAGTAATTTTGGCCTCGCGATCGGCCTGAGCATCGTAGGCTTGGGCAACGGCAATGGCCTCGGCCAGGTCCATATCCTCCATCATGCGAGTGAGAAAGCTGGCGCAAACCAGCAGATTAACGGTTTTGTCGAGGGCCAGGGCCACAGCACGGTTTTCGTCGATATCGAAATCAATATCGAAGCAGAAGGCGCGGGCAGCAGCGGGATTAAAGGGGGCAAATTCGGGAGCGGTGGCGCGATCGCTCACCTCCTGCAAAAACTGCTGTAGCCGGGGCGAATCGGCCAGCAGTTGGTCAATGGTCTGCTTCAGCGGCAGCAGCAGCAGCGAGGCATCCCGCAGCATTTCTGTGGTGAGTAAAATCACCTCTCGCCAACGCTTATCTGTCCCATGGCTCGCCAACTCTTGAAGAGCCTGCTCCAGCGCAAGGCTATTGATGGCGATCTCACGGGCCACAAAAAACTCGTGGAACGTGAGGTGAGAAAAGGAGTAAATACCCTTCGCTCGCTCGATCAATAGGCCATGCTGAGCCTCAATCGACCGCAAAATAACCTCGCTATCAATTTGTAGAGCCTCAGGAGCGTCATCGGCTTCAGATAGGTTGCAGATATAGTCGGCAATATGGCGTTCAGCAATATTCTTTTTGAAGAACAGATCTTTCCCTTTAAACGTAATCAGCGCCAGATAACTCAGCAAGTCTTCTTTGCGCAAATGAGATAAGTTCTTGTAAACCTGATCACGCTGAATACCGCGTTTCGCATCCCACTTTTTCAGCAGAGCATCGATGCCCTCTTTATAGAGCTCGGAACGGCTACCGGGGAAGCCACCCGACTCTTCAAAGGCCAAACAAATCAATGTCAGCAGCAGGGGACTCGTGGCTAGTTGCTTGATGCGAGGATGCTGGTTAAGCTGCTTGAGAAACTGAGCTGGCTTGACTACCTTCTGATCAAACCATTTAAACGCAAACGCTTCAATTTGAGCCTGGTCAAAATCAGCGACCTCAACCTCGTTAAACTTCTCGAACACATAATCCCAGGCCGCAATTCGACAGGTTATGATAAATTGATTTTGCCAGAAATGTTCTGAGAAATTCCTGATTTCTTTGATAACATGCTGGTGATCTTCTCCTCTAACTTCATCTAATCCATCGAGCAGTAGTAGCGCCTTGCCAGCAGCAAAAAGTTGCTGAAAACTATCGGCTAAGTTTAAATTAGCGGTTTCAATAGAATGATAATAATCAGCGATGTAGCTTAATAGGCTGGGCTCATCCTCTGCTTCGGCGAAATCTTTCAGGGTGATAAAGATAGGCACGCAGTCTGGTTCAAACTTTCCTTCGTTACATTGAATAGCCAAGTATTTTAGAAAGGTAGTTTTGCCCGCCCCAGGCTTGCCCAAAATGATTAATTTTCTATAGGTCTTAACGGCGTCTAAAGCGGGCATGCGTTCTTCGGCAATTGCCCCTAGGCCGAGACGCTCAAAATCACCATCGCAACTGTGCAGCAACTCTTCTACGCGCCGGTAGCGGCGACCGGAAATTTGCTCCAGGATGTTGACGCTGGCATAAATATCGTTGACCGCCACAGGATGCGACATGTCGAGCACCCGCATAGTGCCACAGCGCTCACGAATGCTGGGGTAGACCTGCCGCCGCAGGGTTTGCACCAGCGCATCGAGACTGGGTGGGGTAACGACAGGGTGGGGTGTTGGATTGGGGGCGATAGCGATGGGGCTGGCTAAGCCTGCGATCGCCTGCCAGTCCAGACCAAGGCGATCGCAAATTTGCATAAAAATCGCTTGGGAAATTGCCTCTGCCTTGAAGAAATTGGTGATTGGCTGACGACTACAGCCTACCTGCTCAGCCAGGCGAGCTTGAGTTAAGCCCATGCGGGTGAGAGCCTGACTGGCCATCTCAACCCCCTGGGACGTAGCCCTGAGGGAAGGCTTTGCCATCACAAAATTCCTAACCTACGACGCCTTTATTCTACTCAACCCAAGCAAAACTCAGGCATTACCCTGACAAAAGCCTAGCGTTATGGCCAATTCTAGGATTTAATCAAACTTTACTTTACTTTTACTCAGCATTTAAGTAGGATTTACCTCATCAGTTCCACGGCTCCCATAGGCAAGACCTTCGGTAAGACCTGATCAAATGCGATCGCCCTTGGGGGCGTTTCTATTTAATTAGTCGCGTAACAGCAGTCAACTTTTGCCTGCTGTTACTAGTTCTACGGTGCTCACTATGCAATCCACTGGCCGACGCACAGGGGCGATCGCCCATCCCGTAGCGTGGTTGGTTGAACCAGTTGTTAGACGGCTGAGGGTATGGGCTGGGCAAAACTTGCAAGGTTACTGGTTGGCATTCAGCTTTTTGTAAAACAATAAATTTCATACCTAGTTGAGTTTTTCAGGAGATAGACCACTGGAAGCAGCTTTTCTCAGAGGTAGGGTTTATGGATAACCGATTAATAAAGATAAACTCTCGATCGATAGAGCTATGCAAACAAATTCACGTATTTTCTTTGAGCCAGCCAGATACCCAATACGCGGGTTACTTTATGTTTAATTCTCAAAAACTTTGCCAAATTGCAGCTGTAGTTATTGCAACTTTGGTGGCTATTCTGACTTTAACTACTCACGTTAGTGCATCAAGTGTTCCATTCTACTGGAATTTCATTCAGGTAGAAGTGGATGTTCAACCTAATGGTGATATGTGGGTGACAGAAACACAGAATTATGTCTTCACAGCCAATTATACAAATGAACGCTATCGCTACATTCCTTTGGGCATGGTGGACAACATTACGGATGTCACAGTCACAGAAAATGGGCAGCAACTTGCTGCAACGACAGGAACTCAAGACAATCAACTGTGGATTCGCTGGCAGCATTCTCTGAACCCGCCTGAATCCCATGTGTTTGTGGTTAAGTATCGGGTTGTCGGCGGGCTACAAGTTAACGGTGACGAAACTCAGGTTTATTGGAAAGCCGTTTTTGCCGATCGCGAAGCCGCTGTCCTATCTAGTGCTGTTACTGTTCACTTACCCGATGTTCTGTCAGGTCAAGTCCTCGGCTACAGTGCCTATGGAGTTCCCGCTACTAGCCGAACGATTGATGGAACAACATTTGAATTCGTTGCAAACCAGGCATTGCAACCTGGAGATGAACTTGAAGTACAGGTTGTCTTTCCTTCATCAATTTTGCATCTGCCTCAACCACAATGGCAGCAGGTCGGGTCTGATGAATTTGACGAATTTCAATTTCTTTCAGATGCCTTCCCCGTCTTAATAGTTTTATTAAGTCCCATCTTCCTTGTGAAGAGGATTATTGATCGTCGTTGTCCACGTTGTGGAAAGTTTATGCTCGAAACTCAATCTAAAGTTTTGATTTACCCAACATCTCGATCAAGTGGCACTAGGCGAGTTATTCAACACTGCAACAATCGTAATTGTTCTTACCATCGCGATTTTGAAAAAACTATTTTCTATCGTGATGACGGCGGTGGCGGCGGTGGCGGCGGTGGCGGTGGTGGCGGCGGTGGTGGTGGTGGCGGCGGTGGTGGCGGTGGTGGCGGTGGCGGTTGATTGAAAGCCGTCTAACAACTGCGGTGCAGCGGATTGAAGGAAACCGTTGGGACTGAGTCCAAAATTATCTGCAACCGCTGATCGCAACCGCTGTCCGTCCTGCCTTCGACCTAATCACTAACCCAATAACCTGGACATCAGTGTCTCAGCAAACGATACTTTTGCTGCCGCTAACTCTTGGCAGCTGTTGGGCATTGATACTCTGCTTTTCTAACTGGTTTGGCGATCGCCTAAGAGCCGCCAATTCTTGATGCTCAGCAACTAATGCTTATCGTACCTGTCTCAACGCTCTAGCTTCAGGCCGATCGTTTGCAGGCATCAAAATTCGTTATTTGGGATTTCCCGCTATGGCTATCTATTCCCGACAGTATAGGTATCATCTCCCCCATACGTTGATTTTACTGATAGCTCTAGCCCTAGGCAGTTTTGGGATAGTGCTGTGGTTGGGATTGCGCTGGGTTGTGGTTGCTAGCGTTTTGATTATTAGTATGGCGGCGATCGCCACTATACAGCGACAGCTTAATCAGCGCAGGCGCATGCTTTCGACAACGCCTAATGCGGCTAATCTCTTGCAAAAAGACGTTTTTATCAGCCACCTAAATCATGTAGAACACCAATATTCAGATATTCCTCACTCGTTCTGGATGTTGGCTCGGCAACGAGCAGAAGCTATCCAAGCCGTTGCGGCCCAAATTGCCCAAAAAGAATCAATCTTTATCCCCGATTTGCTAGAGACCCTGCACACCGTGTTGGATTTAGCCGAACAATTAGCCCAGGCTCTGAGGGCCATTCGGGAGGTAAAAACGTACCGCTATCAACAGCTCGCTCAGCAGCAGTTGTATAGCAGCCACAAGCGGCTTGAGCAAACCCGCGCCCAATTGCAAGAGCTGCACGACCAAATAGTTTTAGATACCTTTCGGCAGCCGTCATTGACGTCGTCGGCTGAAATTTCAACCTGGCTACAGACCCTAAACGCAGAGAACCAAAACGGCCTTTTAGGAGAGTGAGAGCAATGAAACCACGACGCTTCAAATTGTGGCTGGGGGTGGGGCTATGCCTAAGTGGGCTATGGGGGTTGAGCGCGATGGGGCTACTTTCGGGTAGGTCAATTGACTCGTTTGAGTCGGCCGATCGCTACCTGCACCAAAAACTTTTGCCAAAAGTCGAGGTCGAGTCTCAGCTCGTCTCAGATACATCTGCCTACAGCACGGCCATTCCGCCCTTGGCCGACGCGGTGCCCGACCCCAACACCTATCCGCTGCACGGGGCACAGCCCACCAGCGATGCCGAGGTAGTCTACATCGAGATCTACAGCTCTGCCGAAAAGGCCAACGGCAATCGCGCCGATGAGCGCTGGCTAGTGGATGTGGCTGAGGCGTTTAATCAGCGGCGGCAAACGCTTTCCTCCGGGCAGGTGATTCAGGTGGGGGTGCGCAATATTCCATCGGGGCTGGGGGCACAAATCATCGCCGCGAAGAAAGGTAAGCCCGCGGGCTATACTCCAGCCCACGAGCTGTGGCTAGAGTTGCTCAAGGCTGACGGGGTCGCGGTGACCCCGATCGCACCAGCGTTAGTCGCGAATCAGGCAATTTTTGCCCTCCAGCCCCAGGTATACGAAACCCTGGCTGAGAAGGGGGAGGTAACCTTCGATCGCGTGGTTGCGGCCATCTTAGCGGGGGAGTTTGAGGTGGGCTTTTGCAACCCTTACATTGCCTCCCCGGCGCTTAATTTTCTGTATACGCTGCTCTGGCGAGCAGCAGGATATGACCAGACCGGTGCCCCACTGCAGGTAGAGGATTTAGACAATCCAGCGGTGAACTCAGTGTTTGCCGCCTTTCAGCAGCAGATTGCCCTGACAACCCCCACTTACCTCGATTTAAAGCAAATTTGGCGGCAAGACCCCGACGCTTTTCAGGCCATTATTATGTCGCGCCAGAGCTTTGTGAACCTGAAAAAGGAGCCGGAGTTTGCTCACCTGGTGGAGATTCCCTTTGGGGTACCTGAAACCTCGCCCCTGGTCGCTTTTGATTGGACAAGCTCTGCCGAACGCGAGGCTCTAAAAGCTTTTGCCGCCTTTGCCACCGCTGCCCCCATGCAGAAACAGGCGGTTCAGCAGGGTCACATACAGACCGACTATCTCAAGCAGGGCAACTTTCCGCCGCGGCCCTCGGGGGAGGTGCTAAAGGCAGCGCAGGCGTTTTGGAAGCAGCGCAAAGACGGAGGTCGCACTGTTTATATGGAGCTGGTGGTGGATACTAGCGGCTCAATGGAGCAAAACAATCGACTCAAAGCCGTGCAGGAGGCGCTGCGGTTCGCCAGCCAGCAGATTAACCCCGGCAACCAAATTGGTTTAGTGACCTTCAGCGATCGCCCCATCCGCCGCATTCATTTGGCTCCCTTCAATGAGCTAGAGCAAAAGCGGCTGTTTACCGCTATTGATCAGCTCCAGCCCGAAGGCTCCACAGCCCTATATGACGGATTGGCAGTGGCCCTAGCCGAGCTGATGGCAATGCAAAAAACAGACCCCGACGGCCAGTTTTGTCTGCTGTTGTTGACGGACGGCGATCGCACTGACGGCCTCACCTTCAACCAAGTTAAGGAGGTGATTCGGCAGAGCGGCGTGCGCGTGTATCCCATTGCCTACGGCGAGGTTAATCATCGAGAACTGGCGGCGATCGCGGCCATTCGAGAAAGCGCCGTCTACGAAGGCACTCCTGAAAAAGTTCAAGTTTTACTCAGAGATCTGTTTCAAACCAATCTGTGATCGGGTCGCTATTGCAGATGTCCAGTTGATTAGGACACCTATTGAGGCAAGCCCCCGCACCAAAGGACTCCCTAGCAGCGACATGTCCTAATGCTCTGCTCACTTGCAATATTGAGCCCAAGGGAACAAACCCATAGTGCAAAGTACGGTAATGCTTTCTGATACCCTCGATTAATATTCCGAGAAACAATTTTTGGTAAGACTATGGAATCGCTTATTGGCCACACCCTGCATAACCGTTATCACGTTCAGAGGTTACTGAGCCGACAAGTTGGACGCAGAACTTTTTTGGCAACTGATTTAGAGACTCAATTGCCTGTTGTGGTCAAGGTACTGCTGTTTGGCCCCGAATTTACCTGGGACGATCTCAAACTTTTTGAGCGCGAAGCCGAAACTCTGAAAGCTCTTGATCATCCGGCTATTCCTAGGTATCTTGACAGCTTTGATATCAGTACTGATCTAGGTCAGGGATTTGCCCTGGTGCAGAGCTATATCGATGCGATGTCTCTTGAGGTAGCGGCGCAGGCAGGGCGGCGATTTTCTGAGACAGAACTCGTGGATATTGCCAGGCAATTGCTAACGATTTTGGTCTATCTCCACGAACATGCTCCGGCAGTTATTCACCGCGATATCAAACCCAGCAATGTCTTATTTTCGGATCGATCTGGGCATCGCGCAGGCGATCTCTATTTAATAGACTTTGGCTCAGTTCAAACCGTTGCCGACAAGAAGAATGGCACCATTACGATTGTCGGTAGCTATGGCTATATCCCTCTGGAGCAGTTCACCGGGCAAACTGTCCCTGCTTCAGATTTATACAGTCTCGGAATGACCCTAGTTTATTTAATTGCGGGAAAGCATCCAGCCGATCTGAGCCAGGTCAACGGCAGAGTTCAGTTTGACAGTAGAGCTATTAGCAAGCGGTTTTCTCGATGGCTCGAAAAAATGACCTACCTACAGCTAGATAAACGGTTTGAATCAGCCAAGGTGGCGCTGGCAGCGCTTGAGTCTCAGGACGGTAGCTATTGTAGCTATCCTAATCTAAGGCCCGAGAATAGCCAAATTGAGGTTCTTCGTGAGCGCGATCGCATCGCAATCAAGATTTTACAACCGTTGTTTGCAACTTCAATTGGGTTTTTGAGTTTTATCGCTGTTAGCTTCCTCGCTACAATGACGATCAGTGCGAGCGGGGCGCTGATCATGACGACGGGCATTCTCTTAGTCATGTATGTCATTCAAAAACTGCCTTTTTATTCGGTTATAACCATTGAACGCAACGGAAAAATCAGAAAGTTTTCAAAAATCAGCAAGATTCAATGGGATGTTCAATCGTTGGCAGTACGGAACATCCACCTTTTGACCTACAACCCCGGATATACGTTTGATCGCTACATTAATGAGCATGGGCACACCATTAGGGGCGAGGTAGCCATTTCTCCTAAACTGACTATTTTGGTAGGTAGAGTTGAATGCGTGGTAGGGCATTCACTCCTCTCCCATGCTGAACTGTGGTGGCTAGGGCAAGAACTCAGTGACTTTTTAGATCTGGAACTGCAAGTTGTATACTCTACCCCCAAGCTTCCTGAGAATAGGGAACATTATTAACCTTTTGACCTACAGATCCGGATATACGTTTGATCGCTACATCAATGGCATGGGCTCACCATTAGGGGCGGCGAGGTAACTATTTCTCCTAAACTGACTATTTTTGTAGGCAGAGTTGAATACGTGGTAGGGCATTCACTCCTCTCCCATGCTGAACTGTGGTGGCTAGGGCAAGAACTCAGCGACTTTCTCGCTCTAAAAATGTAAGTTGTATACTCTACCTTCAAGCTTCCTAAGCAAGACGGCGATGGCTACTAGCGTTTAAGGATTTATCCTATAACCTCAGAGCAGAAAACTTTATTCGCAAATATTTGTCGTTTGAATTAGATGACCATAAAAAGGTCACTGAGTGGGAGTTTCCTCAGCCCGAGGCCTAAAAAAATCGAGCGTGGCTAACACGGCCCCGCCCACAATCAGCGCACAGGCTAGCCCCACCACCGCTGTGGCCTCTGCCCGGCCAGAGACAATCAGCAGCAGCGTCGAGAGCAAGGGAGCCGCGTAGGACAGCGCCCCAAGCACGCGAATATTGCCGTGTTTCACCCCGTAATCCCAGGTAAAAAACGCCAGCCCCACCGGCCCCAGCCCTAGAGCGAGGATTGCCGCCCACTCCCACCCAACCGGCACTACCGTTGTTTCAAACAGAGCGTGACAGATCCAGGCCAGCAGGGCCGTGGCCCCACAAAAGACCCCCACGGCATTGGTCGGAATTGCTCCAAAATACCTGGAAAGAATCGAGTAGCCCGACCAGGTGAGGGCGCAGACCAGGGCCGCCAGATATCCGGTGGTGTATTGGGGGTCAAAGCTAAACCCCTGACCCTTAGTGACCAGCAGACCCGCGCCGAGAAAGCCTGCGATCGCCCCCGCTCCATGAAACCAGCGCAGCCGCTCACCGGGCAGCAGCGCCGAAAAAAACACAATCAGCAGCGGCCACAGGTAGGCAATCAAACTGGCCTCCACCGCTGGGGCGTGGCGCAGCGCCATGAAATAGAAAAAGTGGTAGCCAAACAGCCCGACGATGCCCAAGGCCCACACCTGCCAGGGCAGCCGCAGGTGGCGCAGCACATTGCCCCCAGCCTGCACCCAGGCCGCTAGACCAATGAAGAATGCGATCGTAAATGCCATCGCCGTTAGCTGAAAGGGCGGCACGGTGCCGCTCAGGTCGGTCAGCAGGGCCAGGGTTGCCCACATGAGCACTGCCGAAAATCCAATCATGGTTGGCTGTCGTTGGTTCTGGGCTGGCTCCACAATGCTCTTCCTTCGCTATCCCCTAGCTGTGTATTGTAGAGAGGCCATTTGCCTAAACAGCTTCAGAGCAAAATTTGTCGATATAGAACTATAGAAGCAAGAGAAAGAACATTCTATGACTACTCCCCTCTCTGTTTTAGTCACTGGTGCCACCGGGCGTACTGGGGCGATCGCCGTTCAAAAACTTCAGCAGCGGCCAGAGCAGTTTGTGGCCAAGGGCTTTGCCCGGTCTGAGGCAAAAGTGCAAGAGCTGTTTGGCACAACGGAAGGGTTTTATTTGGGGGATGTGAGCGATCGCGATCGCCTCCAAACTGCGCTAACAGGCTGCCATGCCTTGGTAATTCTCACCAGCGCCATCCCCCAAATGAAAGCTCCACCTGAACCGGGGCAGCGGCCAGAGTTTACCTATCCCGAAGGGGGCACCCCCGAGCAGGTTGACTACCACGGCCAAATCAATCAGATCGAAGCCGCCAAAGCTGCCGGAGTCAAGCACATCGTCCTAGTCGGCTCCATGGGCGGCACCAATGAGCAACACCCCCTCAACCGCATGGCCAACGGCAACATTTTGATCTGGAAGCGCAAGGCAGAAGCCTACCTAATCGACTCCGGCCTCGACTACACCATTATTCGAGCGGGCGGGCTGCAAGATCAGCCGGGCGGCCAGCGCGAGCTGATCGTCGGCAAAGATGACCAACTGCTGGCCCATCCGCCTGACGGCATTCCCACCTCCATTCCCCGCGCCGATGTGGCCGAGGTGGTGGTGCAGGCGTTGCTAGCGCCTGCCGCCCGCAATAAAGCCTTTGACGTAATCTCTAAACCAGAGGGCACGCCCGGGGCTGTAGTTACCACAGATTTTGACGCTCTCTTTGCTCAAACCACCCCAGGCCTGTAGCAAGACTCAAGCCGTGGGGTCGGAAACCGCGGTTTCGGCCAGCTTGCGCTCACGCACAAACATAAATAGCGCAAAGCCAAAGGCAAAGGAGATCGCAAACATCAGAGCAATATAAATGCCCCAGAGCCTGATTTTCAGCCGCCGCCCTTCCGACACGATAAACGTAATCACCAGCAGCAGCGCAATGGTGAGGTCTACGGCGATAAAGCTAGAGGCGGGGTTAGCCCAGACCTGCTCGATAAAGGTAGACAAGTCAAAGTTGAGTAGGTTGGTGGCAGTGAACTCACCCTTGGTGGCGATGGTGAACTGCACCAGGTAGTAGTTCGTCCAGACGAAGCCGATTAGGGTTAGCGCGGCATAGATAACTTGGCGAATGAGAGTTCCGGGCATGGGTAAGACTCGTAAACTGGGCCTGTTCATTGTCCCAAGCGATGGCGCTAACAGGCCTGCCGGGCAAATTCTACCAACTACTGGAATCAGGCCGTGGGGTCTTAGATATGGGCTAGGCCGGCGATCGCTACTCCGAAAGGCGGCAGCGGCTAAAGTCGATCTGCGGCCCGGTGGAATATTGCACTAGACTGCGCCCAGCGGCCAGAGCCGCACTGCTGCTGGCATAGGTTTCGCCATCGGTGAGGCTCGATAGCTCAGGTGTTATCACCCAGCAGCAGAAGCCCGTCGAACGCCGATAGGTCACAGCCACGAGCCAGTCTGCCAGGGCAATTAAGGTATTGAGTTGTTCAGGTGCCATAACTAACCTCCTCCATAGATTTGGGAGGTTTAACTACAGGAAGACCGAGTTCAGAAATAACTAGACGAACTAGATAACTACCGATTACGATTTAGGTCAATTGTACTATACTGGTTTTCTGAAGACAACTGTTCTGGGGTTCAGGTGTCTTGTTCCTAAAGCATTGAGGCGACTATGGCGGCAAAGAAAGGCGGAAGCAAAGAGCAAACCGAGAAGGAAAAAGCCCTGACGATGGTGCTGGGCCAGATTGAGCGCAACTTTGGCAAAGGCTCCATCATGCGCCTAGGCGATGCTGCCCGCATGAAGGTTGAAACGATTCCCACTGGCGCACTAACCCTCGACCTAGCCCTGGGTGGCGGCCTGCCCAAGGGACGCGTCATTGAAATCTATGGCCCTGAAAGCTCGGGCAAAACTACCGTGGCCCTGCACGTGCTGGCCGAAGTGCAGAAAACGGGTGGCGTCGCGGCCTTTGTGGATGCTGAGCATGCCCTCGACCCGATTTATGCCGCCGCTCTGGGGGTGAACGTTGAAGAACTGCTGGTATCCCAGCCCGACACGGGTGAAATGGGGCTTGAAGTGGTCGATCAGCTGGTGCGATCGTCCGCTATTGACGTTGTGGTGGTTGACTCCGTAGCCGCCCTCGTACCTCGAGCTGAGATTGAAGGCGAAATGGGCGATGCCCACGTCGGCCTTCAGGCCCGATTGATGAGCCAAGCTCTGCGGAAGATCACCGGCAGCATCGGCAAGTCGCAGTGTACGGTTATTTTCCTCAACCAGCTACGCCAAAAAATTGGCATCTCCTATGGCAACCCCGAAGTCACCACCGGGGGCAACGCGCTCAAGTTCTATGCTTCGGTGCGCCTCGATATTCGCCGCATTCAAACCCTGAAGAAAGGCACCGAAGAGTACGGCATTCGCGCCAAAGTCAAGGTCGCCAAAAACAAGGTGGCCCCACCCTTCCGCATTGGTGAGTTTGACATTCTCTTTGGCCAGGGCATTTCGACCATGGGCTGCCTGGTTGACCTAGCCGAGCAGCACGGCGTGATTGTTCGCAAAGGAGCCTGGTACAGCTACGAAGGCGACAACATTGGCCAGGGGCGTGAGAACACGATTCAGCGCCTGCAAGAAGATGCTGAGTTTGCTGCCAAGGTCGAAGCTCAGGTGAGAGAAAAGCTCGAAATCGGTGGTACGGTGTCTGATGTGGCCGACGTGGAGATCGAGGTCGAAGACGAAACCTATCTGGACGAGGACGAGTAAACTCGGCGTCGACCCTAGAAGATAGTCAAAAAGCCCTGATGCTCAAGCTTGAGCATCAGGGCTTTTTAAGTGGGGCGGTAGCAAGCTTTAACCCATAACCTGACCGCTCATACCGATTCCGCAAAAGAGGAATGGCTATAGAGACGTTTGAAACGATTCCCCCAACCCTTGAAAGATGAGTAACCGACCGGGGGTTTTACAGCTTCCTTTTTGTTTGGGAGCGCTGGAAAAGTCTATCTCCTCAAAGATTGGGCAAAGCCAAGCTGGTGCAAGTCAATTGCACCCAGACCACGCTGACCAACCAGCAAAAAACTTTAAGATAAGTAAAGACTCTACCTGTCGTTGGGAGCTTAACCCTTTCGTGCAACTTGCTCATCGTCCAACCGATGGTTGGGCTGAAAATTCTTCACCAAACTCCATTGTGCTAGATGCCCGCGATCTCTCTAAGGTTTATGGGCGGGGCAAACAGCGGTTTGAAGCAGTGAGGCAGGTCTCTTTAACCCTGCACCAGGGAGAGGTGCTGGCCTTTTTAGGCCCCAACGGTGCTGGCAAGACCACCACCATCAAGATGATTGCGGGCCTGGTGCGTCCCACCTTCGGGCGGGTTGCCGTGGTAGGGGAAGACCCCCACCGCCAGCCCCGGGCACTGCGCCACATTGGTGCCGTGCTGGAGGGCAACCGCAATTTGTACTGGCGGCTGACGCCGGAAGAAAATTTGGAATATTTCGGCGTCCTGCGGCAGGTGCCCCGTCAAGTGGCCCATCGCCAGGGACTGGAACTGCTGGCCCGGTTTGGGCTAGAGGAAAAGCGCCAGACCCCGGTGCAAAAGCTCTCGCGCGGGATGCAGCAAAAGGTGGCGATCGCCGTCGCCCTGATCCACAATCCCAAACTGCTGCTGCTAGATGAACCCACCCTGGGGCTCGACGTGGAGGCCAGCGAAATGGTCAAAACCCTGGTGCGCCAGATCGCTCAGGAAGGTCGAGCTGTGCTGCTGACGACCCACCAGCTCGATGTGGCCGAAGAACTCTCCGACCGGGTGGCCATCATTCGCCGAGGGCGCATCATTGCTGAGCAGTCTACCGAATCGTTACTAAAAGAATTTTCGAGTTCCACCTATCACCTGGAGGTGGAAGGCGAGCTTTCCACCCAGCAGATTCACACGGTGACCCAGCTGGGGGCGACGGTGCAGGGGGCGCAGATTACCTACGCTGGCACCCCAGAAAATCTCTATGGGCTGCTGGGGGCGCTGAGTCCTGTGCCGCTAGTAGCGGTGCAGCGCGATCGCGCCGACCTCACCCAAGTATTTCTCAAACTGGTCAAAGACCACCCGGATGCTTCCCTATGATCGATCTGCTGTATGCCGAACTCAAGCGCACCTGGATTCAGTTCATTCGCTACCCCACGGAGGTGATCTCGGGAATCGTCATCATCATGGCGGTTTTCTACGGGCTGTTTGCCAGTGCCCAGTACATGGCTGGGCCTGGATTTGCCTTTGGCGATCGCCTCGATGCCGTAGTGCTCGGTTACGCCCTGTGGACGCTGATCATTTCTGTCAACAACGATATTGCTATCAATCTCCAGATCGAAGCTGAAACCGGCACCCTGGAGCAGGTCTTTCTCTCCCCCTATGGGGCACCGCGAGTGTTTTTGGCCAGAGCCTTTGCCAGCCTGGCCCTGCGGTTGCTCATTCTGATAGTGGTGTTGCTGCTGCTCATGGGGCTCTCCGGCAGTCGCCTGGCCTTTCCCCCGATCCTGCTGCTGCCGCTGGCTTCGCTGCTGCTGGGCGGTTATGGTCTGGCCTTTTTGCTGGGGGCGGCGGCGCTGGTGTTCAAGCGAGTGCAGCAAATTTTGGGGATTTTTCAGTTTCTGCTGCTGTTTTTGCTGGCGGCCCCCCTGGAGGAAGCCACCGGCCTGATGCAGTATCTGCGGTTTTTGTTGCCCATGCTGCCCAGTACCGGCCTGCTGCGCGATCTGATGGCCCGAAGCCTGGGTCTAGACTGGTTTATCTACGGTCTGGCCCTGCTCAACGGGGTCGTCTATTTTGCTATTGGGCTGCTGGTTTTCCGTTGGGCCGAAGCCACTGCTAAGCAGCGGGGTTCCCTGAGCGGGTATTAACCTTTCCCCTACTATCGCTGAACCTCAAGGCCCATAGAGGGTAATGCGATCGCCCGCGATCGCCTGCAAGAAGTAGGGATTTTTGGCGGCGGCAAGGTCAACTAAATCTACGGTGCGACCCAGGACGGTCGATAAACCGTGCTTTAACCCAAAGAAGCGATCGGCAGCGCCCTCTGGGGTGTCGGTAGCGAACTCGACTAAAAAGTCAAAATCGCTGGTTTGGGCATCAAAGGTGGGCCGGGTAGCGGAGCCGAAGAGGTCGAGCCGAGCGACCTGGTTGAGGCGGCACAGCTCTACAATCTGAGCCTGCTTGCGTTTGACTAATTCAGCGGCTGTTATATCCACGGTTGGGCTTCTGATTGAACAGGGGCTGTAGAGATTAGCTGCTCCAATTGTAACGACTTCGTTGGTGTGGGAAGTAAAGAGTATGGCAGGCAACGCCCAACGTTGATACCATCCGCAAAGTGGCCCTATAGCAGAGCATCCTAAAGTCGAGTCAGTAACTCTAACCCACCACATACCTACTCTCTCGGCAAAAACTTCACCAGGGCTTTCATCACTTCGCCGGGTTGAAACTGGATCGGCCTGTCGGCATTCGGGGCGCTGAGAAAGTCTGTCCACTCAAAGATTTCGGCAAAGCCGAGCTGGTGGAGAGCGACGACGATGGAACTCACAGAGCGCTTGCTGCCGATGACGAGAATTTTGACGGGTTCGCGATCGGGGTGGGGGTAGCTGTGGAGTTTGAGGGTGAGTTCGAGATGAACTGGCCCGGAAGATTCGGGGTTGAGGATGCGGGCACTGTAGCGAGCGGTGGGGTTGGATGACATAGAAGACTCCATCATTAGCGTCAAATTGGATGCCACGATTATAGCGTCACTTCTGACTGCGTCAACCCTTTAGATGCTAGAGAGAACAACATCCTCTGGAAAGATGGGGGCATGGGAAAAGCAGGAGCCGCCCTCAAGCAAGTACTTGAGACTTACAACATCAGCCAGTACAGCCTTGCTGCCGTACTGGATGTTGAACGCAACAATGTCTACCGATGGGCGAATGAAAAGCGCGATCCGTCGGCTGAAACCGTTGTTGAGATTGTTAGAGCACTAAAATCTATGAACCCTGAAGCTGCTGAGGTTTTTATAAAACTTTATTTAGGTGATGAAGTTTGATATTTTCCATGATTAAGTGCACCTATTCACTACTCGCCAATACTGAGAGACTAGAGTGGGGCAATGAGTCTATTGTCAAACCTTTTATATCCATAAGAATATGGGATGTTTTCAAGAATACCTTCTAACAAAGGCTCACTTTCACTAGTAGCGACAATTACTTGTTGACCATGTTGTCTTGCAGCACTTGCACGAGCTAAAAAAGCTTGAATGCTGGATTCTCCAGCACTTTGTTGTCGAGGTTCATCTAATATCAATAGGCCTAGGTGGTTTGTGTGATGCTCCCTAGAAACCTCAAGTAACCCTAGCAAATAAGCCCAAACAATTCGTATGTAATCGCTAGCAGAAGCATCAAACTGTAGATCAAATCCATCGTACTCAGGAAAGTATGTGTTTTGAGAGATGCTTATATCGTCGGCGTTCAAACTCCTAAATTCATATTCACGGAGTTGGTCACGAAATTTTCTTTCCAGACTTCTAATTTTGGAGACATCTTCATCAGAGAGAATTCCTTTTGGCAATGCGGAAAGCTCAGCTTGGACTAACTGCCACTGTTCTGCTAAATCGCTAAACTCACCTAGAACTTGATCGGTTTGATCAATAACTACTTTAGTCTGGCGAATCTTTTCTGAAATTCGAATTCGTCGTTCTATAGTAGCGTATGAAGGAGCTTTAGACTCTGAAGTAAGAGTAGTTTTGAGGGATCTAATATCTTGCCTTAGTTCTGATGCAAAATTTCCAATTGCACTAACTTTTCTTCTTTTTAAATCTATGTTGGAACTTTCGCTATCAAGCATAGCTTCAAAAATTTTAAGCTGTTCTCTTATGAAGTCAATGTTTTGTTCTACCGTCATTATCTCGCTAGAAGGCTGAGGTGAAATCAAAGAGTCACTAATACTTTGCTCACACGTTGGGCAGACTCCACCACTTGACTGTAGTTCCTGTGTTGAACCCAATTCTATAAGCCTTCTTAAATCTCGGTTTCTTGATAGCTCCTCACGCAATGAGGTGATTCTAGATCTGAGAGATTCGATATATGCAATTTGATTTTCCAGTTCCTCAAACTTAAGCTTGAGCTGAACCTCGATGTCAGCTAGTATCAATTGCTTAGATTGCAATTCTTCTTGGGCAGCATTAGATACCTCTTCGGTATTAGGAATATCTATGTTCTCCAAGCCCCTTAAATCTTCTTCTAATTCAAGAATATAGCTTCTTGAATTAATCCAATCATCACCTGACGGCATTAAAATATGTGGGAAAACATTCGGAGGCCATATTGATACAGGTTGGGTTGGCAGACCACTAATAGTGGCATCAATCGACCTAGAGAGACGATTGCATAAATCAATTTTCAATGCCCATTGAGTCTTCAGTTCCGCAGCTTGTTGCTTAAGAAATATTTTCCTGGAAGCAATTTCTTGGGCATCAAGGTCAAATAAAAATTCAAATACTCTTCTGCTAACATCTTTGATTCTGAAGTAAGTAGGAAATCGATTTCTAAGATTTGACCATCCATGCTTTTGCTCAACAAAAATGAGTGGAAATATGGTTTCCATGTAGAGCAAAACTTCGCCTTCTTCAAATGTTGGAACAGTAGGCAATTTCCATTCAATAAAATTTGCAAGAAAGTAATGAAATCCTCTCTCACGAGAAGCGCCACCAGGCTCTCGAACGATGTAGTCACTTGAAATACAATTAGTGTTTGATTGAGATAGTATTGGCCCATCCCAAACAGTTACTAAGTGTTTGTTTCGGGAACCTTTAATTTGCCTACAGACAGTAACAACTTTCCTGCCATTAGAGATCTCAAGTAACACTTCAGATTCCAAAACATTGTAAACTTCTCCCTCAAAATCTAGAAAATCTGTTACTACTGGTGGCATTGGAATGTCTTGGCTCGGACCTAGCATACCTTCTAGACCAAGAGCATAAATGATAGATTGCAAGCACGTAGACTTGCCAGATGTATTGTTCGCATGCAAAATAAACAGCCCTTTTGAAAAGGGTATTTCGACACCGAATAAACCTTTAGGAGTATTTATTTTTAATTTTAGATGTACGATTTCAAGAGTCATTTTTAAGGAAGCTTTAATAGACTTGCAGACAGTCCTTCAGTTAAAGAGGAACCTTTCTTTTGTAAGAAAACTTTTTCTTCTAGTAGGCAGTCTTCAATGCTCATTATTTCCTTCGCCATCTGAATGCCTTTCGCCACTAGCTTAATCCTCGCTTTCCCCTCAACTACGGCTAACCCCTCAGCGATTGAATACTCAATAGCCCTATCAAAGCCTGGGTCATGACTAACAATAAGTGATGTCCGAGAAAGTCTACCCTCTAATAGCTCTACTATTTTAGTTTGATTTTCACTATTTCGCGTTGCCCAGTTCAAGATATGAAGTCGGGTAATTGAACTTCGTTTTCCTCGAGAGCAAACATGCAAGATGAGAACCAATATAGAGATGCCCCAGACAGTTCTATAAGGATAATAAAGAGGGGATGGCCTTTTTTGAAATGAAAAGGGAATGTCAATGAGATTAAATATATCTTGATTATCCATGACGATGCTCCCTTAATTAAAATTAAGCGGGCATCGCATCATCCAGTCTGACATTGCCTCCCACTGTAAATTTTGAATACTAGAATAAGGCAATTTGTACGTGAGAGAGCCTTCTAATCTCTGACCATATTCGACCAGTGAATTATCAAAGTGCTGCCTAGGCGAAGAATCACTAATCTCACTCATTACTTCTAAATGTCTTTCATAGCTTAGCTTGCAATGGCTAATTTGAAAGTACATTTCCGGGTATTTATTCTTCAGTAAATCTAAATAATTTTGCCCAACTAAGTAGCGATCAATCATGATTCGCTGAAATTTCTCGACTTTTTGTTCTTCGCTAGAAGAGAGTAGTTTTATTGATTTATGCTCCAGATTGTTTAATGTTTTGATATTCCCTTCGATCCAAATTTTCATGAATTCTTGCTCGACTGATAAATCAGGCAAGTCTACTTCAAATACACCAACTTTGGCCAATTCATTGATCTCTTTCTGAAAGCACAGATCGGTTTCAATCATCACCTTAAAATCATGTGCAACGTAAGGAAGCTTTGCATTGAGAACCTCTTCCGTTTTCTTTGATGCATGCTGCATAAGCAAAGCACTTTCCGAAATTGGAACAACCAAAATCCAACGATGAATTGTTGTGGCTCCAAAAACCCGACTTAAATCTTTCTCATTGGTAATAAATTTTCCTATGTCAGTAGTTATTTTATTGCGCTGAGCATTATAACGCTGTTCAACTGTGCAAGGCTCTTGTGCGGCGTAGCATTGATAAGCACAACCATCTTTCACTGCATAACCTTCAATGCCAAAGTCCCCCTTATGTCTTGCTGGAATATCTTGATAATTACCTGGCCCATAATGCCGCTTGAGGAGTCCTTGAATATATCTCTCCCATTCGTCGCCATCCCAGTTTCTTATAAATGATGAGGTCATATTTAGTCTTTGATTTCAAGAATAACTTTTGATAGTACTTCAGAGGTATGGACTAAGCTTCGAGGTTTAGTTACATACTGCATTTGCATAGTTTGTTGGCATTGCTTTGTTCAATTTTGTTGTAATTTTTCAGGAATACTTCATCTCGCTATATGCCATTCTGGCGTGTTTAAATTTGGTCTGTATTTGATTTCTCTGTGTGTCGTATTTGTTCCTCTTGAGATCTTCTCATTTGCCTACTCTCTACCGCCGCCTCCGTAAACCTATCTAGAAGAACTAGAATTTAGTAAGTTACCATCCACCCCAAACTAGCTGTGATTAAAGGCCCAATGCTGGTTCCTATAGAGCACCTGCCCATTCGCGAACAAATACACTGCAAAACTCGGAAAACGACTGAATGTGCGCTCTATCCACCATACTCACCCCACCACCCACACCTTGCACTTCTGGATCAGACATCTTAAAGCTTGTCTCCATACATAGCGCAGGCATCTATAAAGTACCCTGGCGAGTCTTGAAATTCATCCGTTCTTGCAGTCTCTGACATCTCTGCCAGTTGCTCCAAAAACCCAGCAACTCACCAACACCGTTGGCAATGGTCTATTTATTGATGGCTCGATAACGTGAAAACAGGGCTGGCGGGATTCGAACCCTCGACCTGCCGCTTAGGAGGCGGCCGCTCTATCCTGCTGAGCTACAGCCCCAGGTCTTAACTACGGACATTTTACACCCTGGTTGAGGGTGGACCGTCAAGCGCGGATAAAGATCGCGCGGTGAACGGGCAGCCCCTGCTCTAGGGTGACCCGCTCGCGATCGGTCTGGGCCGGAAAGGGGCTCTCAGGCAGCCAGTCTTGGCCCTGGCGCAGAAAGTGGGGGTTTTCAGCGATGCGATCGCACATATCCACCGCCACCTCTTCCACATCCGACTGCACCACCAGCCGCCCACCCGACGGCAAAAATTCCGCTATGGTGCTCACCAACTCGGGTTGCAGCACCCGCCGCTTTTGGTGGCGCTTCTTAAACCACGGGTCAGGAAACTGAATCGACACCTGCTGCAACGGGTTCTGGTCGCCCCAGCTCTCTAGCAGCGATCGCAGGGAAATGTTGACGTTGCAATACATAAAATGCAGATTGGTCAGCTCCGCCTCTTGCTGGCGCTTTTGGGCCGATTCGACCACAGGCTTGCGAATTTCAAGGCCCAAAAAATTCCACTCGGGCTGAAGCTGGGCCATTTGCAGCAAAAACACGCCCTTAGCGCAGCCAATGTCGATGTGCAGCGGTTGCTGGGGGTTGGCGAAGACTGCGCTCCAGTTGGGAACCTCAACGGGAGCCTGGTATTTTCCGCTTAGGGGGTTGACGTGCTGACGTACCCGAACAACTGCCACAGCCTAGACCTCGCTGGAATCACGGCTTTCTATCATGCCACTTTGCCTGGGCCAATTGGGCACCTAAAGGCTAGGCTGTTAGGGACATGCATAAAAATCAACGTTTTAATTCCATGGGACAGCGTTTTCGTTTCGCTATCGTCAGCGACCCTCACATTGCTCGACCTGAGACGATCTACAACGGCCCCAATCGCTTTCATTTAGTAGAAGTCAGCATTCCGGGCATTGAGCAAATCTTCGACCATTTAGAAACGCTGGATCTTGACTTTCTGCTGCTGCCCGGCGACCTCACCCAGCACGGCGAATGGGTGAACCATCACTGGCTCATAGAACGCCTCAAACAGCTGCCCTTTCCAGCCTACGTGGTGCCAGGCAACCACGACGTGATTGCCCGCAATGCCAGCGATCGCGCCATTGGCCTCCACGACTTCCCCCGGTTATACCAAGACTTTGGCTACAGCGACGGCAAAACCCTGCACTACCAGCGCGAAATCCTGCCCGGCGTGCGGTTGGTGACGCTCAACTCCAATGCCTTTGAGCCCAACGGCGAGCAGATTCGGGTGGGCTATGTGGATCAGGCGCAGCTCGACTGGCTAGAGGCCACCCTGGCAGAATACGCTGACGACTTGATTCTCGTCATGCTGCACCACAACGTGTTGGAACACCTGCCGGGGCAGTCTAACAGTCCGCTGGGCCAGCGCTACATGGTGAGCAATGCTGAGGCAATCATCCAGCGACTAGAGGCGGCGAAGGTGCGGCTGATGTTCACGGGCCACCTGCACGTGCAGGATATAGCGCGTCGGGGCGACCTGTGCGAGGTGCTGACCGGGTCGCTGGTCAGCTACCCCCATCCCTACCGCATTGTGGAGATCGAGCACGGCGATGGGGAGTTGCGTATGGAGGTGCGATCGCGCCGCCTCACCGCCGTCGAGCCCTGGGACGACTTGCAGGCCATGTCGCATAAGTGGATGTGCGATCGCGCCGGAGGGTTTATGACTAAGTTTCTGGTCAGCCCGCCAGTGGGGCTCAAGCAGGCTGAGGCCGAGGCGATCGCCCCCAAGCTGCGGCATTTTTGGGCAGCGGTGGCCGACGGCGATACCCAGCTCGACTTTTCGCACCTGCCACCCGACGTGCAGCGGCGGCTGGCCCACTTTAACTCAGTCGATAGCGACGGCAACCCCCAGGCGATCGACAACACCGCCACCCTGGTGTGGCCTGCAAGATAGGCTGTTTGTAGACTTTATAGCGTCTACAGCTACTGCTCACCGGTTGGACGAACTGCGACTAAAGAAGCAAACCTGGCTTCTGGTTAACCGATTGGTCTAGCGTCTAAATCATTGCTGCTAGCTGCCCTTAGACGCAGCACAGCCCGTATAGCCATTCGTCAATGCATCGAGCTGGCCACCGATACAGGATTTAGTCTTTTCCCTAAAGGTGGGTGATCGACAAAAGCCTGCGATTCTTGGCCACAAAATGCTGGCAATCATAGGTAGCCACTTCGCATCGTTATTTCTACTTAGCTTTTTCCCAAACCAGAAATTCTATTGGTAAATTTGCTGAGGAAAAATTTCTTTGGACATGCCTAAAAAATCTAGATCAACACATTAAATTTTATTGCTTCTCTGAAATATTCCTCAAAGCAAAAACGGCATCAGAAGGAATGAACGCAAGGTACATATGCCTGTAATCTAGAGCTTTAGAGAAACTCAGTCTTTATGCCATGGCCACCACACAGCTAGAACCTGCCAATGTTCTCCCGAGTAATCCTCGAAGAGCGGCTGCAAATTCGAGGCAAATCGTGACTAAAAGGTTCCAGGCCTAAAACTCAAGTAATTAATTGAAAACTGGTTCTCTCCTTTCGTTCAGGGGAATACTCAGGAGGCGAGCCATTTTCAGGCCTTAACCAATCTATTTTAATGCCATATTTTATAGTTTTTGCTTGTCCTTAATGCCTCGCAGGGTTGTTTGGGTAAAAGCCCTGGCGTTATCCAGGGGAATTTGTTGCGCCATATATTAGCCATGAAAAATACAGAACCATCGCCTCATTCTCGGTTTACCAGTCGATTCAAACCCCTGGTTATTACGGCGATCGCCACCAGTGGCGCTCTCCACTTCCTAGCACCCGTTTTAGCTGAAGGCACCGCTGCCGGTACCGACATTATTAACCGAGCTACCGCAACCTACAGCGATGGCACCACCAACTTCAACGCCATTTCTAACACCGTCACCATCAAGGTAGAAGAGGTACGGGGTCTAACCGTCACCGATGCGGGCTTTACGGATGCCAACGGCGGCAGCGTCGCCACCAGCGACAATCTCTATTTTGACTTTTTGGTCACCAACACCGGCAACGCCGACGCCTTCGTCTACATTCCGGGGGCCACGGCCCTTGGCCCTCTAGCCACAGGGGGGACTATCACTGCCGTGGAGATTATTGCCGTCAATGGTACAAACCTAGGCACCGCGATCGCCGTTCCAGCCGGAGGTAATAGCACCAATAACCTGGCCACTTTCCCCAATACAGGCATTGTTGGAGCCGACCAAAACTTTAGAGTGCGGGTAACCATGGCCGTCACCGCCACCAATGCAGGCGATGCGGTAAGGGTGCAGTTTGGTAATACGGCTGACAACACCCCTAATACCCAAAACCAGCAAAATATTGCCTTTAGTACTGATACAGCACCCACTACCAACGATGTCTACACCTTAGATGCCAATGGCACCCTGGCTCCTGCCAACGGCGAACGGGAAGCGGCTGCGTCCCACCAGGAGTTTTTGGCTACCCAGCCCAAGCCCCTGGCCCAGACGACTCTATTAATGACCTCAACCACGGCACCCGGTGCCCTGGCCAGCGATGCTCGCGACGACACCATCACCTACGATCTCGACTTCCGAGTTGCCAATAATCCTCAGCCAGGCTTCCCCGCAGGCAGCTTGGAAGGCACCCCGATCAACCTCAATGGTTCGCCAGTCGAGCGCATCTTAGTTTCCACCACCGTGCCCCCCAACACGGTGTGGAATGGCATCGCGCCCATCGTGCCCAATGGCAACTGGATTCCGGTCTATTCCACCGATGATGCCTACGTCGGCACCGAAAACCCAATCAACGGCGTCAATTGGACTACCGTTGCGCCAGCGGCAGGTACTGTTAAGCGCATCGGCTTTATCTACGATGCTGGCACCAACGGGGCCCTGCCGCCGGGCACCACCGTCAACGACTTTAGGTTTACCGTGGTGACCAGCGGCCTGCCCGCCACTGGGGGCACCATTACCAACATCGGTCAAATCTTTGGTCAAACCTTTGGCGATTTGGCCAATAACCTGGTCTACGACGAGTCGGGCGACCAGGATGCCAACAACTATGACGATGGCGTCTTCCCGCCCAATCCCAACATCAGCGACTTTATCGCTAACCCTAAGACGGGTACCGCCAATCCCAACGACCCAGACACCAGCAGCAACAATACCGGTACTGGCCCCGATGGGGAATCGAACGTCGTTGGCATTTTGCCCCTGTCAGCAGCTAACAGCGCCCTGCTCAATGGGCCTAACAACGTTCCCAACGCCATTGGCCCCACCAATGCCCAGGACGACTTTACCAACGCCGCCACCACGGTAGATACGGTAGGGACGCAGGGCAGCGCTAGCAATCCGGCGGCGGCGACCATCACCAACACCGTCAGGAACACCATTGCCACCAATCTCGACAACGTCAAGCTTTTGCCCTTTGCCCCCACTGCGGCCAACCTTCTAACTGGTGGTATTCACGGCACCAACGCCAGCATTCCCGATGGCACAACGGTGACTATTAGCTTTGGTGCCCAAACGGCTGTCTACACCTACACCGCCGCTGGCGGCTTTGCCTCGGCTAACCCACCCGTGGTCATTGGTACCCTAACGCCAAACCAGCAGCAGTCTTACCAGGTAACGGTAGATCTGCCTGCGGGCACGAATCAAATTCAGGGCTACACCATCCCCATCGTGGCTTTTGTGGATAACGACAGCAGCAACACCTTTGTTGCCACCACAGACACGGTCTACAACTTTACCAACAACCGAATCTATCCCGGCTTCGTCAATCTGGTGAAGGCGGCTCGCATTATTGACCGCGATGGCACAACGCAGCTTGAGGCGTTTACCGTGACTCCGACCCGGCGGCCTGGGCCAGGGCAATTTGTGGAATACCAGATTACGTACCAAAACATCTCTGAGATTCAACCAGCCAGCGGCGGCGGCAACGTGCTGCTCACCGGCAATGGCCTGGTAATCAATGAGGATGGAGCCGCCGCACCGAATACCTGGGCAGGCATTACCACCCACCGTCAAAACACGGTGGCCACTGGCGGCACCCTACAGTTCTACAACGGAGCGGTATTGCTGGGCAGCACCGATCCAGCCTCGGGGGCGGCGGTAACCCGGTACGTTAACACCATTCCATCCCTGGCACCTCAGGTCGGCGGCACGCTAACCTTCCGCCGAATTGTCAACTAAGCCTCCAACACGTTGGGGACGGAATCCGGCATTTTGCGCAGCATTTCGTCCTCTGCGAATACCGCCACTTGAAACTTACACAGCATTTTTGGACAAGGTTTATGACTATGAAACGCTCGATTGGTTTAGGTTTAGCTGCCCTGGCAACCCTGTTCATCGTTCCCCTGGCCAAAGGTAGCCCCGTGATGGCGCGGCTCCAGACGATCGGCACCGAGATTGCCCAGCAGGTGCGCCGCCCAGAGATGAAGCTGGTGTTGCAGGCAGAAAAACAGGTGCAAACGGTCGATGCACAGGGTAAACCCCAGTTGCTCTGGCAAACCCTGGAGGGGGAAGCAACGGTGCAGCCCCAGGACGTTTTGCGCTACACCGTTGCGTCAGAAAATGCCGGAGAAATGCCGGCTAAGGATCTCGTGATCACCCAGTCGATTCCGCCCCAGATGACCTACGTGCTGGCGACGGCCACGGGCAACGACGGCACAGCTATTACCTACAGCATTGACGGTGGCAAGTCCTTTGTGGCCGAGCCCCTGGTAGAGGTGGTGCAGGAGGATGGCACGGTGACTCTGGAACCAGCCCCGGCTGAAGCCTACACCGACATTCGCTGGGACTTTGCCCAGACTCTGGAGCCTGAGGTGGTGGTGCAGGTGGCCTACGACGTCACTGTGAAGTAGCCCTGGGGGCGATCGCAGCTTACTCCCGCTACCCCTGGCGATCGCCCCAGCTTTCCATCCCTACTGACTATGCCCTGAGCGACCCCAAGTCTCTTGAGGACAGGGTTTTTGTGCCAATTTTTCCTGGCTTCGCGATCTGACCCTCACGCCCTACAGTCCTGAATCGTTTTCGTAAAACTCCAATGGGTAAGCATTCTTTCCACCAGCTATGGCAATGGAGTCTCACGATTCTCCGACTAGCCCGATCGGGCAGCGGCGGTCGACCTCGAAAACGATTGGGCTACCTCTTGGGGTTTGGCCTGGCGCTGGGCCTGTCCCTCACGCTAACTGCGCCGCTGGTGGCGCAACCCTCACCTGAGCCGAGCTTAAGTAACCAGGTCACCTACACCTATAGCGTTGGCAACGGCCCAGCGACGTGGACGGGCAGTAGCTCAGTGGCGCTAGGGCTGAATTTAGTTGACCCCTTTGGCCAGCTTTTGGGCTGTGGCGGCAGCCTGCTGCCGAACTACATGGGCTTTACCGTGGCGCTCTACGAGCCGCTGCCGGGAGATCCGCTCCAGACCGAGCTAGGGGCCTTGGTTTCGCTAACGCCCACTGAGCTGCCCAATAACCCCAACAACAATGTTCCGGGGGGGCTGGCTCCGAACACCATCAACGCTAACCCTTACAACCTTTCAGCCCAGGGAACCTACAACTTTTTGTTCGATGCCGCCAGGGGCCAGGTGGATGTCGGGCGCACTTACCTACTGGTGGTTACGCCCCCAGCGGGTACCGCTTACCTACAGCGACGACTCAAGTTGCAAATTATCGGCAATAGCGGCGGTGTGATCACCTACCGGGCCACATCCCTAGATGGTCAACCGATTACCGCTACGGGGGCAACGCAGATCGATCAGCAAACGGTACAGGTCAACGATGCTGCCCAGGCTGGGCTTCAGCTTTCTGCCCTCACCCTGGTCACGACGCTGTGCAATTCGCGGCAGATGCAGCTTACTAAGTCGGGCGATCGCGCCGTTGCCCAGCCCGGAGACACCGTGATCTATCGGGTCGTGGTTCGCAATCAAACCGATATTGCGCTGCAAACGATTGCCTTTACCGACACCCTGCCCCTGGGCTTCAGGCTGGTGGCAGGGTCTGCCCGAGCGGCGATCGCAGACCAGACCTACCCCGTGCAGGTGAGCCAGTCAAATTCCACCGTGGAATTTCAGGTGGACTCGGCGGCATCGCTGCCGGTGGGTGAGGCTCTGAGCCTAGTCTATGCCGCCCAGCTTACCCCCGATGCCGCTCGCGGCACGGGCCGAAATTCGGCGCTGGTGACGGCTCGCCGTAGCGACACAGGCGCGCTCCTGCGAGATGGCCCCGCCAGTCACCGGCTGAGGATTGATCCGGGGCTGCTGTCCGACTGCGGCACCCTGATTGGTCGAGTCTTTGAAGATTTGAACTTCGATGGCGAACAGCAGACCGGGGAGCCGGGCCTGCCCAATGCGGTGATTTTCTTAGATGACGGCAATCGCATTACCACCGACGAGCGGGGCATTTTTTCCCTGGCCAACGTTCTGCCCGGCTATCGCTCTGGCACCCTCGACCCGCTGAGCGTGCCTGGCTATGAGCTGGCCCCCAACCGGGTCTTTATTGAGCGCAACAGTGCGTCTCGGCTGGTGCACCTGGCCCCCGGCGGCCTAGTGCGAATGAATTTTGGGGTTCAACCCCAGGCCCAGCTGGGAGGTGGCCAAAATGAGTAGTCAGTTTCGGAGAACGGTTCTTGCCTTAGGCAACGCGGGTCTGCTCTTGGGCAGCCTAACACCGCTAGCGATGGCCCAGGCTGCGTTCGAGCCCATGCCAGCGGCAGACATTCAAGCCGAAGTGCCAGCAGTTCCTGCGGCTGAGCCCCTGACACCTGCGATCGCTCAACCCTCGCCGCTGCCGATGGATTCGGTAACCCCTTTCACATCTTCTGCTAGTGAGGCGGTGGATTTAGCAGCCCCTTCTGCTAGTGAAGCTAGCGAGACCAGTGAGACCCTAGCGCCCGCCAGTCAACCTGCCGCCGCTGAGGCAGCAACCACAACTACTGAAACTTCAGAACCTGCCACCCAGGCAGCGATTCGCTTTCTCACCCCCACCCCCGAGGCTGTTCTCGACATTCCGTCAACCACGGTAACGCTGCAATTTCCGGTGGGCAGTGAGATCGCCCTGATGGTGAACGGTAGCCCCGTGGGCGACGACCTGATTGGCCGCACCGAAACCAATCTAGAAACCGGGTTGATTACCCAGACCTGGTACGGGGTGGGGCTGCACTCCGGTGAAAACCAGCTCTCTGCCCAGGGCCAGCTAGGAGGTGCTGCGCTGACTCAGACAGACCTGGCCATCCAGGTGCGGGGGGCGATCGCCAGTATGAGCGTCACCACCCTGGAAAGCCGGGTAGCTGCCGATGGCCGCTCAACGGTCACCGTGCAGGGCCAGCTCTTAGATGACCAGGGCAATGTCGCCAGTCAGGATACGGTGATTACCCTGGAGGCCAGCCAGGGGCAGTTTGTTGAGGACGATCAAAACTCCGATCAACCTGGGTTTCAGGTGCAGACCCAGGGGGGCAGCTTTAGCACGACGCTGCAAACGGGGTTGACCCCAGGCCAGACCACAATTCGGGCCAGTCGGGGCGATCTCGAAGCCTACACCCAGGTGGAGTTTACGACTGAGCTACGCCCCACGCTGCTGACCGGGGTGGTAGACGTGCGTTTTGGCAGCGGTGGCACCGATTTCTACAGCCGCTACCGGGATTTTTTGCCCGCCGATGGCGGGGCTGGCACCCAGCTAGCGATACGGGGTGGGGCCTTTGCCATTACCTCCTTTGGCGACTGGCGCTTTACCGGGGCCTACCGCAGCGATCGCGCCCTCAACGAAGGCTGCGACGGCACCGTGCCGCTGTTTCGCAATTATCAAGACTGCGATCGCCCCTACCCGGTCTACGGCGATGACTCCACCTCAGAGGTGCTGGCCCCCTCCACCGACAGCCTCTATTTGCGTCTAGAGCGCACCTCTCCCACACCCAATGCCGGGTCTGACTATGTGATGTGGGGCGACTACCGCACCGACGAGTTTGCCACCTCATCGCAGTTGTACAGCAGCATCAGCCGATCGCTCCACGGCTTTAGCGGCAACTACAACCTGGGCAACCTGCAGCTCTCCGCCATCTACGGCAACAATATCCAGGGGTTTCAGCGCGACACCATTGCCCCCGACGGCACCAGCGGGTTTTACTTCCTGTCGCGCCGCCTGCTGCTACCCGGCAGCGAGGCGATCTATTTTGAGCTAGAGGAGCTAAATCGGCCCGGTCAGGTGCTCGATCGCCAACAGCTCAGCCGTGGCCCCGACTACGAAATTGACTACGATCGCGGCACAGTACTCTTTCGTCAGCCGGTGTTGCGCACCGTGGTCGATAGCGAGGGCCGTACTCTGGTGCGGCGGATTGTGGCCACCTACCAGCACGAAGGCGGCGGCAGCACCAGCCTCTATGGTGGCCGACTGCGCTACCACCTCAACCGCGACCCGGCCCAGGCCAGCTGGCTAGGAGCCACCTACCTACAAGAAAACCACGCCGACCAGCAGTTTCAGCTCTACGGGGCCGATGCCCAGGTGAGCTTTGGCAGTGGTGGCCTGTTGCTGGCCGAATATGCCCACTCGACCAGCAGCCTGGTCAACGCCACTCCCGTGGCGGGAGAGGCCTATCGGCTGGAGGTGAGCAATGCCTTTAGCGATCAGCTCTCGGCCCGAGCCTACTGGCAGCAGGTCTCTCCCGGCTTTACCAACAATGCCACCACCAGCTTTGTGCCGGGCCAGCGCCGCTACGGGGCCGAACTCCAGGCCGATCTCTCAGAAACGACCACTCTGCGCCTTGGCTACGACCACGAAGATAACTATGGCGTCGCCCCAGCAACCCTGACGGCCCTGGAGCCGCTGCTATTTCCTGGTGTTGCTGCCGCCCCTGGGCAGCCCCTCGACAATTCGCTGACCACGATCACCGCTGGCATTCAGCAGCGCATTGGCAGCGCCACTACCTCACTGGATTGGATTCACCGCGATCGCAGCGATCGCCTCAACCCCCAGTTCAGCACGGTGACCAACCAAATTCGCTCCATGGCGACCCTGCCTGTCACCGAAAACGTCACCTTCACCGCCCTCAATGAGTTCACCCTGGCCGGACAGGCCGATGCCGTCTACCCCAACCGCACCCTGCTCGGCCTCAACTGGCAAATTCAGCCCGGCATCAGCCTAGGAGTCACCCATCAGATCCTCAACGGCGGTCAGTTTGACAACGACAGCCTCACCTCCCTCTACCTCTCTGGCGACTACGAGTTTGGCTCAGGCACCCGATTGACCGGCAACTTTTCCCTGTTTGACCGAGGCCAGATGTCCGGGTCGGTGGGCATTCAGCAGGGTGTCACCCTGGCCCCGGGTCTTCAGCTCGACCTGGCCTACGAGTATGTGTTTCAAAGCAACAATCTGGTTACCGGAGCGGGCACCCAGTTTGCCCAGCCCTACGCTGTAGGTCAGTCTGCCGCCGCCCTAGCCCCCACGGGCGGCAGCAGCTACAGCATTGGCCTGTCCTACACGGGCAGCCCCGACTTCCAAACTAACCTCCGGTTTGAGCACCGTACCTCTGGCGCGGCGTCGAATACCGTCATTTCCGCCGATGCCCAGGGCCGTCTGTCGCCTTCCCTCACGGTGCTGGGCCGCTTTCAGCAAGCCAGTGCCGCCAACCAACTGCTCTCAGGGCTGGGAGATACCACCAACCTACGCCTCGGCCTCGCCTACCGCAACCCCGACAACGACGTGTTTAATGCCCTGCTGCGCTACGAGTACCGCCGCAACCCCGGCCTGCTGCCCGAAAGCCTGCTGGAGAACAGCGGCAGCGGCTCAGCCGATCACGTCTTTGCCGCCGAGGCTATCTATGCTCCCAACTGGCAGTGGGAATTCTACGGTAAATTTGCCCTGCGGAGCAGCACCTCGTACTTGGCCTCAGATTTGGTCGGCAGCAGCACCGTCACCCTGGCTCAGCTGCGGGCCACCTATCGCCTCAACTACCAGTGGGATCTCGTCGGTGAAGCCCGCTGGATCAACCAGCCCGGCGCTGGCTACAGCGAAACCGGCTTTTCCCTAGAGACGGGGTACTATCTCAACCCCAACCTGCGGCTCTCGGCGGGCTATAGTTTTGGCGGTGTCTACGATCGCGACTTCAACGGCTCCCGCTCCGCTGGCGGCCCTTACTTTGGCCTCACGATCAAACTCGACAACTCGCTGCTCGAGGGTTTCAGCATTGACGATGACCCTTCTATTCAAGCGGTGCCTGAAGCAGTGCCTTTAGAGCCCATGTCAAACCGCGAACCCACACCTGCCGATCATCAGCCCCGCTCTCTAGAGGAAGCAATATGACATCTTGGTTTCGTCGTCATACTTGCGTAACGACAGCCTCAACGAACCTGCTGAGGACTGTTATTCCCACAGCCTTAATCTGCACAGCTGCGCTGATGGCAGGGTCTACCCAACCCGTCAGAGCCGAGGGCAGCCGGGAAATGGTGGCTGACGGGGGCGATCGCCCCTTCACCGAATGGGCCGACGCCACAACGGCAAACATTCCCCGTAAAACTCTGCTAAAGGTATATGTGCAAGCGGGTGAAACCCTAAACCTAGGATCGAGCGTCCATACCAGTTCTACGAATCCAGCTGACATTGTTTATCGCAATCCCTCTGGTGTACAGGGCAGTTGCAATGTCTTAAACACAGGATTTGGCTGGATTGACACTGTCGCCAAAGAAACCGCTGGGCCGTTACCCAACACCAGTGGCTATACTCCCTGCATCGTGAACGTCACTCAAACGGGTATTTACGAAGTTGAGTTTCGTGCCCCGCTTACCAGCGGCAATCCTCCTGCCACTAGCGCTATAGCTGCCTTTCCAACAGGCAATACTCAAAATTCTGGGGTTGCCGCCTGGGATATTACGGTTAGAACTGCCGGAGGTGTTGCCCAACCTGGACGAGTATTTACTAACTACGTCGCCATGAACATGGGTAGCAACGGTCGCAGCCTAGCCAGCGATTTTTATATTCAAACGTGGGATGGGTATCTCTACAGAACTGACATGAACAACGTTGACCCCTTTGGGTTTGTCTTCTTTGGCAACTCCAAAGGTTTTCTAGATAGCGATGGGAGTGCTCTATATCACTCTGCACGGGCCGTTGACAACAACCTCAGCCCTTTCTCAGGCAACGTCATTGTTCAGAATCCTTTAGCGCCCAATGCCCCTTCCACAAACACCTATACCCATCTGGTCTTTTTTAATCGCCCAGATATTAGAGTGCTTGGTGCTCTGGGTATTCCCGCAGCTCCGGCTATACCTCAGCCGCCTACAGATTTCCGATTTACGGGTGTTAACAATAGCGACAATCGTACCTTGATTGGGGTCGGGGGCTATTTCGACTTTACGGTCGCTAGCGGCAGCAGCTATCAAATCATTCTTGATACAAACGTAGATGGAATATTCAACTCGGCGACTGATCGGGTGCTAGAAAACACGTTAGTCCCCGGAGCCAATCGCGTTTTTTGGAATGGGAAAGATGCCAACGGCAACAACTTACAGCCCCGCCCTGGCAATGCTCCCTACAACGCCAGAGTTGTCATTCGCAATGGTGAATATCACTTCCCCATGCTAGATGCCGAAAGCAATACCAGCGGTTTCATCATTGAAATGACCAATCCTCCCCAAGGATTTCCCAACTTTCTTGACCGCAACGGAGTGCCCATAGACCGCTACACATTTTATTATGACGACAGCAACTACACGACCGTCAACGGCACGCAAGTTAACTTAGATGGCACAGGCGCAACTTCTCCGCGTAATGCTAGGCAGGGGGTTCGAAGCATTACTGGCGGACACGGATTTACCAGTAACTATGGCGATTTTAAAGGAATCGACACCTGGGCTTTCTTCCCCAGTGAAGCGGTTTTTTCTAACGTCATCATCACCACCCAGATTACCAATCCCAGTCTTCTACTGGTTAAAAGAATTACGGCGATCAATGGTGTCCCGATTACTGACCAGGTTGATGGCATTAATAGCCCCGGCGCTCCGAACCATGTTGATGCTCCCCGAGATCAAGATGATAACCATGCTAACTGGCCCAGCGGCTTTCTGAGAGGCCGCATTCGCGATCGCATTCAGCCTGGCGACCAAATAGAGTTTACGATTTACGTTCTCTCCAGTGGCACTGCCTCGGCCCAAAATGCTCTGTTCTGCGATCTGGTACCGGCGAATGTCACCTTTTTGCCAGCGGCCTACAATGCTACTCCTGCGGCTAATGGCCCCAGTCCAGTACCGGGGATAAGCACCTCGGGGGGCGATCGCGGCATCATGTTAGGGCTGGGCACCCAATCTAGCACCAGCCCGTACCCCATTCTGGTATCGCTGTCTAACAGCAGCGATGGCGATGTCGGGCAGTACGTTGCCCCCGGTATCGACTTGACCACCATTGACAGTCGGTTGGCGGGCTGCGGCAGCAACACCAATGGGGCGATTGTGGCTAGACTGGGCAATTTACCCCAGGCCACCAGCGCGGGTAACCCCCCAGGGTCCTACGGCTTTGTCCGCTTTCAGGCACGGGTCAACTAGCCCAAGGGCGATCGCTCGCCGTAGGTAACCAGCGCCTGGAAACAGACACGACTTGGAAGGTTAATGTGACATCACTGAGAATCGGATCCAGTATTGAGGGATTCGTCAGGATGAGGGTTGATGATGTGGCCGCTAGTGGGGATACCG
>NZ_JACJQN010000020.1 GCF_014696675.1 Phormidium tenue FACHB-1052 | reverse complement strand
CCTGAAAACGCTGAGGCTATGCTCCAGATTGCTATGGTTCGCATCATGCTCAGGCGCTTGGCTTAATTGGCTACACCCCTACCCCTTTTCAAACGCCCTCTAAATGATCATCCCAAACTTCCTAATTGGTCTCCTCGCACTGTCGTTGCACCTGCTATTAGTACTGGGGGATTTAACAGAGTTCTTTTCGTTGAGTTTGCAGAGCGAGAACTAGGACGTAATCTCTACTGGGCAAGGCCTAACGACAACAGAGAAGTTCGAAAATTTACTAAGCCATTTGAGCCAGTGTTTGGCAGAGGACGTTTTGCGTGGTGCGCTGCAACGGTTCTCTGGTGTCTAAACAATTTTGATGGTCAAGGGGGGCTTAAGATTCCTATTCAAATACCCGGCGGTGATTATACGCTTGCTTTAGTCGAGCAATGGCAGACTTGGATGAGTGATTTGGGACTATACATAGATAATACTGGCATAAATCGCCCTCAACCTGGCGATCTTCTCATGTTTGATTGGGAGCAAAAAAGATTCGATGAACCTGAATTAGACTGGGAAGACCATATAGGTATTTTTCTTAGAATGAGCGGTAGTAAATTTGTAGTTGCAGAGGGGAACGCACAAACAACAGCCACAGGTGGGGGGCGGACAGGCATTTTTGAACACTCCCCAATTGTTATCCAAGGATGGGCAAGACTGCCTGAGAATTGTAAGTATGATCCTGCAACTAAAGGGTTCAAATAAGTGTGGTTGCTGATCGCTTAGGTTAGGTTGAGGCATAAAGCTCAACACCCGCAGCCTTGAGCCAGCACTAGACAATTGCTACAGGTACAGCCTTAAGCTAACAACGCCCATGCACCCGATCGCTTAAAGGTCATCCGTTGAGTATCCAAGCATATCTGCGGCGGGTGATGGGCAACGTTAGAAGAAAATTTTGCTCTAGGTCTAGAACTTTAGTTCCAGGCTCTTTAGAAGGCGTGTTATACCCCCAACCGCTGCAAACGATACAGGCTCGAATACAACCCCTCCCGCGCCAGCAGCTCGTCGTGGCTACCCTGCTCGACCAGCTCGCCATGCTTGAGCACCAGAATGCGATCGACGTTGCGAATAGTAGAAAGGCGGTGGGCAATAATAATCGCCGTGCGCCCCTCCAGCAGCCGCTCCAGCGCCTCTTGAATCATCGCCTCGGTGCCCACATCTAGGTTGGCAGTGGCCTCATCCAGCACCAAAATGCCGGGGTCGCGAATCGCCGCCCGCGCAAAAGCCAGCAGCTGCTTTTGGCCGCCCGAAAGATTCGTGCCCCGCTCCCGCAACTCGGTGTCGTAGCCCTGGGGCAGCTCTTCAATCAGCCCGTGGATGTTGGTCTTTTTCGCCGCCTCAATCACCGCCTCTAGGGGATACTCCTCCCCCAGGGTAATGTTGCTCTTTACATCCCCCGCAAAGAGAAAGCCATCCTGCAAAATCACCGCCATGCGCCGCCGCAGCTCCGCCTGGGGCAAATCGCGAATATCCACCCCATCCAGCAAGATCGCCCCCTGGTTAATGTCGTAGAGCCGACACAGCAGCCGAATGATCGAGCTTTTGCCCGCCCCCGTCGGCCCCACCAGAGCCACCTTTTCGCCAGGGTGAATGGTGAAAGTGAGGTCTTTGAGCACATGCTCATCGGCCTTGTAGCCGAAGGTGACATGGTCGAAGCAGATTTCGGAAGCCTTGGCGAGGGAGGGGGTGAGGGGGTGGGTGGGTGGGGAAGATGAGGGCGATAGGGGAGATGGGGAAGTGGAGGAGTAAGTAGTGGGAAACGTGGTTAAGCTGCCGTTCCCTTCACCGGGCGATTTCTTCACCCCGTTACCGTTGTTTCCGCCAAGCCCCATCGCCGCTTCCCTACCTCCCCCATCTCCCCTACCCTCCTCATCTCCATCACTCCCCACCTTCTCCGGGTCGCGAATCTCCACCGGCACGGTAAACAGGTCGGTAATGCGCTCCACGGCGGTGAGACCGGCCTGGATGGCGGTGAACTTGTCGGCAAACTGACGCAAGGGGTCGAAGAGGCGCTGGGCAAAGAGAATAAAGGTGGCTAGGGTGCCGAAGGTGAGGGCGTTTTGCATCACCAGCAGGCCGCCGAGCCAGAGCACGCCGCCGATCGCCACCAGCGAAATCCATTCCAGCGTAGACGACACCGCCGAGTCGTAGAAAATGGTTTTATCGACGGCGGTGATATATTTCTGGTTGGTGTGGCGAAACATTTCGGCGTTGTAGCGCTCGCGCCGAAATAGCTGCACCACGTTGATGCCCGCCACGTTTTCTTGCAGGGTGGCATTGAGTTCTGACAGGTGCTCGCGGGATTTGTAGTTGGCCTTGCGAAACTGCTGCTGAAAGTAAATAATCAGCCAGGTAACGGGCACCAGCAGGGCCAGCAGCATGAGGGCCAGCTGCCACTGCATGGTAAACATCACCACAATCAGCACCAGCATCGAAACCACGTCGGTGATGATGCCCACCGCCCCAGTCGAGAATACGTCGCCCAGGGCATCGACATCGCTGGTGATGCGAGTAATCAGCTTGCCCACGGGAGTGCGGTCAAAGAAGCGCACCGCTAGCGAGGTGACGTGGGTAAACAGGTCGGTGCGAATGTCGGCGGTAATATTTTGGCCCACGGCCTGCACTAGGTAGCTCTGAAAGCCATCCAGCAGCAGGCGAATCAGGACGGTAACGACCAGCAGCCCCACCAGCAAATTGAGCCCGCCTTGAAGGGTCGCACCCTCCAGAAAGAACATCACTGGCTCTTGGCGAATCAGGGAAATGGCCTGACCAATCAGTACCGGCTGGAGGGCGTTGGCCAGTGACAGGGGCACCAGCAAGACCAGCGGCATCACCAGGGCATTGCGGTGCTTATAAATGTAGGGCCACATGCGCAGAAACAGCCGCCAGTCGCTGTCGGGGCGGCGGGTGGTGTCGTCGCTGGGGAGAGTGGAGGTAGCGGTCATGGAGGCGATGCAAATGTTGACGCAGCCTCCAGTTTAGGTCTGAATCGAGGTAAGTGGCAGAGTCATACCCCCGACTCACCCACCCCGCACCCATCCAGCTAATTGCCGCAGCTCAGCACCGTCGCATCAGGATTTTCTGTGGTGGCCTGCTGCATTTGGGTGGGGTTAGATCTGCCGTAGGTGCTGAGGGTCTGCACATCTTCGGGCGAGGGGATCGCTGCGGCCACCTCCTGCCCCAGGTCGCTGACGTAGATCACCTGGTCGATGGTAAGCTGCCGCTGCTCCTGTTCGGCGTAGAGGCTGGCGTAGCGATCGCTCACCCGTTCCTGCCACTGGGCCGGGGCGCAGTAGCTGCGATCGATAATCACCGTCACCGCTGGGCCAGAGAGAAACTGGCGCAGACCCAGCCCCAGGCCAGCAAAGGCCAACCAGCCCAGGCCGAGAGTGAGAATCAGTCGTTGGTTGGGGTTGCGCATGGGGGCGAGTTGTAAAGCCTCAGAAATAGGGGAAAGACGGTGTGGGGTATAAGGTTTAGGGTCTAAGACAACACCTTGCACTCCATACCCTGAACCCCTAAAGATTAACCTGGAACAGATCCTTAAACAGAGTTTGCACATTGTCGGGGGTGCCCTGCTGCACGGTAGACTCGCGCAGGGCTGCGATCGCCTCCAATTCCCCCTGATTGACCTCACCGTAGGCGATGGGGTAGAAGCGCACATCGCTGTAGGCCAGAATGTCTTGGACGGCGTCAAAGGTGTAACCCCGGTTGACCTCGCCATCGCTGAGCAGCAGCAGATAGTAGCGCCCGTTGGGATCTTTTTCCTTTTGGGCTAGTAGGTCGGCGAGGCCCACCATGGCTCCGTCATACATGGCCGTGCCACCATCGGCCCGCAAACTGTCAACGGTGGCCAAAAACTTTTGGTGCTGGAGCTGATCAAAGGGAGCCAGGGGCAGGCGGCGGGTGGGGGCATCGGCAAAGGTGACGACGCTGACGTAGTTGCCCGAGTTGATCTGCCCGGCGGCGATCCGCAGACTATCCTTGAGAGCCTGGATGCGCTCCCCTTCCATGGAGCCGCTGGTGTCGATTACCAGGGCCATGTAGACGGTGCGGCCTCCGTCTTTGCGCAGTTTCCAGTTTGACTGGGCAGCCAGCAGGGTCTCGCCGTTGGGGAAGGGGGGCACCTGGTTGGCCTTGAGATAGTCGGTTTCGACAAAGCCCTGCTGCTGGGCCAGGGTTTGCATTTCTGCCGACTGGGCAAAGGTGGCGAACCGCTGTAGAGCTGCCGTCTGCTGGGGCGTGTTCCAGCTAAAGCCCACCAGGGGGTTATTGTGGGGCACACCAAAAGGCACAAATTCGGTGTCGCTAAAGCCAGGCACCTCCCGCAGGGCCAGGTAGTTTTGATATTCCAGCGGAAAGGCTTGCAGGTTGCTCTGGTCGCGCAGGAATAGCTCCTGTAGGTCGAGGGTGGTGGGAGTGGTGATTAGCACCTGCTGCTGAAACTGGTCAAAGACTGAGTTGACCTGGGGGGTTTGCAGCTCGGCCACGGTGAGCGGGCCGCCGTTTTCTTGGTGCCCTGCCGCCCGCCAGTAGAGGGTGTAGAGCAGGTTGAGCGCGGTGGAGCTGCTGTAGGGGTTGGGGTAGGCGACGGTGACCTCGCCCGAGGCGATCGCATTCAGCAGCCGGTCAAAGCTGACGGTGTCGTTCTCGGCCAGACTGTCATAGACGGGTTTGGGCAGCACCCAGCCAGCGGTGTTGGGCACCAGCCGCGCCGCCACGGGCACGGTGCTCACCCCCTGGCTCTGCACCATCGCTACCCAGAGATCGTTAGACGGGCTGTAGCCCTGGGGCTGCACGGCCTTGGCCCCCAGCAGCCGAGCGGCGGTGCCCGAGGCCACCTGGCGCACCCCCACCTGAATCACTTCCCCAGAGGGTAGAGTCTCTTGGCGCTTGTTAAAGGCTTCGGCAACTTCTACCAGCCAGCGCTCGTTTTGGCGATCGACGTTGGCCTTTTCAGAGGAGCTGTAGATCTCTATATAAGCGGTGTTGCTGCCGCCCGGTTGGGCCGCGTACAGCGGAAAGGTATTGACATCGGGCAGCGGATCGACAATCTGATCGGTGGTGTAGCGGCTGGCCACCTCGTCGGGGATCAGGTCTTCGCCCACGGTGATCTTGGGTAACACTGACTGCTCTAGAGCCTGCCGAGCGCTCTCCATCGAATCAACTTTAGGAGTGCCGTTGAAAGCGTCCGGCGTACAGTTCCACAGCAGCACGGCGCAGAGGCTGATCAGAAACGGAATGAGGGGGAAGCGGCGCATTGGGGGATGAGGGAGTGAGGGAGTGAGGGGTGGATACACGAGGGGGGACGTGTTTTCCTGAGGGTTTCTGGTGGGCAGGGGTTAGGCGGAGTCTTGGTTGTTTTGAAGGATGGTTTTGTTGGCGTCGATCAGGCTTTGCAGGCTGTGGGGCAGGGTGCTGTCGTCGGCGGTGTCAAGGGTGGAGAGGGCGACTTGATCCTGGAGCTGTTGCAGCTGGGAGTGGGTGGCCTGGAGGCGATCGCGGCTGGCAGTCAGGCGCTGCTGGGCCATCTGTTGATAGGCCGGGGTTTCGATCTGGTCGAGCACGGCTAGGCCGTCGGCCACCTGACCTGAGAGGTCGAGCACGGTGTGCAGGGCTTCGAGCAGGTCTACTTGCAGGAGGGGGTCGCGATCGAAGATGCGGGCGGCGAATCGCTGCGATTCGGTGGCCCAGTCTTGCACTTCGCGCCAGGCTTTTTGGGCTTTGGGCGGCACTCGTTGGCCCAGGGTGCCCAATTGGCTGGCAAAGGTTTGGGCGTCGAGCAGGTCACCGCTATTTGCCGTCGCCTCACTGGGGCGAAAGCCTGCCGCCCAACTGCTCACCATAGCCGCCGCCACGCCGGAGCCCGCCAGCACGGCCACGGGCTTTGGCCCCGCCAAAACGATCATCAGGGCGTAGCCCAGGGCGGTGCCCCCCAGCAATAGATAGGTCTGGGGCTGCCCCCACAAGGTCGATCGGCGCATACCCATAGCCTGCTAAACCCTTTAACTAACGCTACTGTAGCCTACGGCACTCTTAGCGTCCCTCCCAGGGCGTTGATGGCGTCAGATAGCTGGGGTTCGGCGGCACTCGTTGCCGCTACCAACAGCAAAAACGCTTCTTCGCCGCGCTGGCGAGCAAAGATTTTGCCGGTAATGGGCTGAGGTGGAGCGGCTCCCTGGCTGAGGCGACCCGTCCAGTTAATGCGGATACCGCCGCCGGGGATGGGCTGCACATCGTCGCCTGCGACAAAGCCTTCCCCCGCGCCAAAGGTGTTCTCGGCTGCGGCCACCAGGGCGGCTTCAGGAGTCGATGCCGAGGGCAGGGGTGCTACCGCCACGGTGTAGGCTAAAGTGCCATCTGCTGCCTGAAATAGGGGGTTGCCACCCGCTGAACTGACGCTGTAGCCCTCAAAAATGCCGATCTGAAACCGGCCTTGGGGGTCTGCAAAACTGCCGCTGACCATGGGCAGGGCCGGGGCCAGGGCTGGCGGTGGGGCGTTGGTTTGGGCAACTGCATTGCGATCGCCAATTCCGCCGCTCAGGTGCATTCCCTGGGTTAATAGGACGCTCACGACTAAGGCGATCGCCGCGATCGCCAGCCCCCTAAGCCGCCAAAACCGCTGCCCCATGGTTAAATCCTCATTATCTAACCGCCAAGCATAGCAACTCTGCTGGCCGAGAACCCGCTCTATTAAAGAAGTTAATCTTGGGCCTCTCCTGATCGAACCCATTTGCCTCAGTAGCCAGGCATTGCCAGCGCAGATCGCCCCAGCAAAAAAGAGGACAACTCACCCCCTACCCATCCACCCCCTACCCATCCACCCATCTACTCCCCAAAATAAGCCTCCACACAGCGCACAAACATCTCCACCCCCAGCCCCAGGGCGGTTTCGTCAAAGTCGAAGCGGGGGTGATGGTGGGGATAGGCCAGCGCCTTATCGGCATTGGCCGAGCCCAAAAAGAAATAGCACCCCGGCACTTCCTGCAAGAAAAAGGCCATGTCTTCGCCGCCCATGGTGTGGCAGTCGGGCACCACCCCCGCCGGAGTCTCAACCACCGCCAACGCCACCGAGCGCACCAGATCCGCTATGCCCGCATCGTTAATCACAGGGGGATATAACGCCCGGTAGTTGAAGCTGTAGCTGGCTCCGTGGGCCTGACAAACGCCCGCAATAATCTGCTCCATGCGGGGGGCAAAATAGTCGGCGTAGGCGGGGTCAAAGTAGCGCACGGTGCCGCCAAAAGTAGCGGTGTCGGCAATCACGTTTTGGGCCTTGCCCGCATGGAACTGTCCCACCGTCACCACCGCCGACTTGGTGGGGTCAATGTTGCGGGCCACGATGGTTTGCAGCGCATTGACAATCTGCGCCCCCACCACAATAGAATCTACCGTTTGGTGGGGCAGTGCCCCGTGGCCCCCCTTGCCCTGCACCGTGCAGGTAAAAAATTCTGACGCTGCCATCAGCGCCCCAGTGCGCACGCCCACGGTGCCCAGGGGCAGGTTGTTCCACAGGTGGAGGCCAATCATGGCCTCGACATCGGGGTTCTTGAGCACCCCGGCTTCGATCATGGGTTTGGCTCCGCCTGGCCCCTCTTCGGCGGGCTGAAAGACAATTTTGACGGTGCCCGCAAAGTCGCGGTGGGTAGAAAGATAGTAGGCGGTGCCCAGGGCGATCGCCACATGTCCATCATGGCCGCAGGCGTGCATCACCCCGTCGTGCTGCGAGCAGTAGGGCACCTGGTTCTCTTCTTGAATGGGCAGGGCATCCATATCGGCGCGAATGCCCAGCACAGGGCCGGGGCGGCTGCCCTCAATCACCGCTGCCACCCCGGTTTGAGCGATGTGGCGCTGGTGGTCAATGCCCCACTCGTCGAGCTTTTCACAGATAAAATCGGCGGTCAGCCATTCTTTAAACCCCAGCTCGGGCCGCTGGTGCAGGCCGCGCCGCCAGGTGACCAACTGGTCTTGCAATGCCTGAATGGCGGGGCGAATGCGATCGCGGTTGACGGGCAGCGGCGGGGCAGTGGTGGCAAACATGGTGCAACAACAGAGAAATGGGGTTGAGCAAACCTCTCCGGCGGGCGAAAGGCGCTTCTATCAGCATAAACCAGTTGCCCTGGCCCCCTGGGGCTGCCGCCGACAAGACCCGGCCCAGCATTTGCAGTTTAATAGAAGAGTTCAACCCGCACCTACGCTCACATCTATGACGATCCAGGAACTACAAGATCAGGTTCTGCAACTCTCTGTCGAAGACCGTTGGCAGCTCGTAAACACGGTTTTGGCCTCGCTGCAAAAAGAGACCCACTGCGCCTTGATGGAACCCGACCCTGCCTTTCCAGACATTGCCTTTCGCTCTGACGCCGAGAATAGCTGGGTGCCCGTGGTGCATGGCACCAGCATTCATGTGCGAACCGTAGTGATGGCGGCCACCGAGTGGGACTGGTCAACGGAGCAGATCGCTGAAGAGTACGGCCTGTCTGAAGCGCAGGTAAAGGCGGCTCTGGTGTTTTACGAAGCCCACGGCGATGAGGCGGCTGTAGCTGTCACCGAGCAGATACCTGCGCCCGCGCCAGAGAAGGTGGCAGAGAAACCGATCGAAGCTGCCAAGGCCTAACCTCGCCCTACCCCTTTCTACAGACCCCTCAAAATCGGAGCAGCGTTAAACTGTCAATAACGCAGTTACAAAAGTTAACCATGCTTCCCGATTTGATGGGTGCCACCCGAGACTACTGGCGCAAGCTAGATGAGGTCGAAGCCGCCTACCGCCGCAATGAGCTAACCGCAAAAGAAGTTGACATCAAGGTCAAAGCGCTGATGGTTGAGCTGGGCCAAACCCGGCGAGAGTTGCTGAGGGATAGCTGGGCGATCGCGCAAACCTTTGTCAACCAGCAGAGCGAGGCTCTGGCGGGGGTGGCAGCACTGGGCGTGCTGGCCTACGTGTGGCTGGTGGCCAATGGACAGGCTTAGGCGCTTCAAACCATCACAAACATTTGAGTTCAGCACCAGCATTTAATTCGATCCCAATGTTGCTAGTGCCTGTTTGGCTCGATTAATCTTCACTCCAGAGCACACAAATATTGCTCTGTCTGATGGTTGCAAATAACCACTCGGTTGCAGCAGGTGCGTGAAGCTGACGGTTCTAGCGGCCACTTCGCGTCGTCATTACGATAGTGAAAGCTTTCAGGACACAGCGATGAAAATAAAGCACGTCATCAACCTCCACAAAGGCACTACGGCTCTTTTTGTTGTGGCTTTGATGGTGGCTTACCAAAACTTTGGCTTGGGACCATGGGTTTATCTAGCCCTTCACGGCACCTACGGTCTGCTATGGCTGCTGAAAGATCGCCTCTATCCTGACAAGCAGTGGGAGCAAACCATTCCCCTAGCTACCGGAATTTTTGGCTTTGGGTTCATCAGCCTCTACTGGGTGGCTCCCTTTTTGCTGGTTAGCCGAGGGGTAGAGCCCCCGTTGCCCCTGGTCGCAGGGGCGATCGCCCTCAACATCCTCGGCGTATTTCTGCACTATGCCAGCGATGCCCAAAAATATTTCACCCTCAAATACCAGTCGGGGCTGATTACCGAAGGTTTGTTTGCCCGCTGCCGCAATACCAACTATCTAGGCGAAATTCTGATCTATTTATCCTTTGCCCTGCTGGCGATGCACTGGCTGCCCTTTGCCATTTTGGGGCTGGTTGCCGCCGTGCTATTTGTGCCCAACATGCGGAAAAAAGACCAGTCGCTATCGCGCTATCCAGAATTTGCGGACTATAAGGCGCGATCGGGGTTGCTGCTGCCCAAGTTGTTTGGAGAGTCTGTCGCCAGTTCTAAAACCACTGTCGCTGAACCACCCAGCTAAAAACTAGCCAACATCAAGCGCTTTGCAGCAAAGACTGCTGGTTTTGCAGAATTTGTCTGGCGAAGGCGAGCTTTGCCTGTAGATCGGTGTCGGCGATCGCCTCTAAAAAGTGCATAAATTCTACCTGCTGCTCTAGGCTCCGAAACGGGAACGCCCTGATGGCCAGCTTTGGCAAATTAGTGCTTACTCTCAACAGCTCAACTCCCACCACTCGTTCATCGGCATCATAGTCATAAATCACATCGGGTTCTATTGAGTCAGACTCTACAATGTCACCCTCAGCCAGGCGTAGGTAAAGAGCATCAACGTCGGAATCGTACTCTATGTTCATAGCCTGCCACGCATGCGCCTATCGAAGTGGATCGTCACTATATGCCAGGGATTGGTAGTCCTATTGTAAACAACCTTCAAGACTCGTCCGCCCGCCTCTGGTATCGCCCGGTAAGCACACTGGCAGGTGGGGTCTTCTGGATGATGCTCAACTAGAGCTGGTTCTGCAACGGTAAGGGCAACCCAAGCCAATTCAATCTTGCGCTCAGCTAGTCTCAGCTCGGCATGGTGGCTCAGGTTGTAAGAAGTTTCGTCACTAGCCATACTTACTGTGAAACTGCACAGCTGCTGACTTCCCCCGTCAGCATACCCTAGGGTCTATGATCTAGTGGTTCACGACCCGGCTACCCATGACTCTGTTTACTTTGCGCTCTGCCACCAAAGACTTTGGCATCAAAGAAATCCTCCGCGATGCCAGCTTTAGCCTGGATGAGGGCGACAAGGTGGGCCTGATCGGCACCAACGGCTCGGGCAAATCGACCCTGCTGAAGATGATCGCTGGGTTAGAGCCCTTCGACGGCGGCGATTTTTGGGTCAACCCCGGCGCGAAAATTGTCTACTTGCCCCAGCAGCCTGACTTTGAGGCCGATCGCACCGTCCTCGAGCAGGTGTTTGCCGACGCGGGCGAGCAGATGGCGCTAATTCGCGAGTACGAAGACATCTCACACCACATGGCCCAGGGCACAGGCGACGCCGATGCCCTGATGGCCAAGCTCTCGATAGTCTCTGAAAAAATTGCCGCCGCCGATGCCTGGGATTTAGAGAGCAGCGCCAAAGCCATTCTCAGCCGGTTAGGCATCAATGACTTTGACGCCAAGGTGGGCGATTTGTCGGGGGGGTATCGCAAGCGGGTGGCGATCGCCGCTGCCCTGCTCGCCGACCCCGACGCATTGCTAATGGACGAGCCCACCAACCACCTTGATGCCGAATCGGTGGAGTGGCTGCAAAGCTACCTCAGCGGCTTTCGCGGCGCGCTGCTGCTAATCACCCACGATCGCTACTTTCTCGACCAGGTCACCAACCGCATTCTCGAAATTGACCGGGGCGACCTTTACAGCTACTCCGGCAACTACGCCTACTACCTAGAGAAAAAAGCGTTAGCCGAAGCTGCCGACCAGAGCACCCAAAAGAAACATGCTGGCGTTCTGCGCCGCGAGCTGGAATGGCTGAAGCGTGGCCCCAAAGCCCGCAGCACCAAGCAAAAAGCCCGCATCGATCGTATCGGCGACATGCAAAACCGCGAGTTTAAAGAATCCCTCGGCAAGGTCGATATTTCCACCGTCGGTCGCCGCATCGGCAAGAAAGTGATCGAGCTAGAGAATGTCTCTAAAAGCTACGAAGATCGCCTTTTATTCAAGAATTTCACCTACGATTTTGCCCCCGACGATCGCATCGGCATCATCGGCCCCAATGGTGTCGGCAAATCGACTCTCATGAACGTGATCACCGGGCGGCTTGAGCCCGACACCGGCATCGTCGATATTGGCAGCACCATTCATGTGGGCTACTTCGACCAGCATTCCGAAGATTTGTTTGCCAACCCCAGCCAGCGGGTGATCGAATACCTCAAAGAAACCGCCGAACTGGTGACGACCAACGACGGCAGTGTGATCACCGCCTCCCAAATGCTAGAGCGGTTTTTGTTTACCTCCAACCAGCAGTATTCTCCCTTAGAAAAGCTCTCCGGCGGCGAGCGGCGGCGGCTGTTTTTGCTGCGGGTGCTGCTCTCCGCCCCGAACCTGCTCATTCTCGACGAGCCCACCAACGATCTCGACGTGCAAACCCTCGGCGTGCTCGAAGAATACCTGGAGGAATTTAACGGCTGCGTGATTGTGGTTTCCCACGATCGCTACTTTCTCGATCGCACCGTCAACACCATTTTTGCCTTCGAAGGCAACGGCGTACTGCGCAACTATCCCGGCAACTACTCGGTTTATTTAGATTACAAAAAAGCCGCCTCAGACACCGAAAAGGAGAATGGGAAACAGGCTGCTAGCAAAGCCCAAGCCGCTGCGTCTGCTCAAACAATGGCAAAGGCAGAGCCAACTTCCGATGCCAAATCCAAAAAACTCTCCTACAAAGAAAAGCGAGAATACGAGCAGCTAGAAACCCAAATTCCCGCCATGGAAGCTGAAAAAGAGGCGCTAGAAAAGCAGCTCTACGGCAACCCACCCAGCGACTACAGCGAGGTGACAAAGTTGTCTGAGCGCCTAGGGGAACTCACTGCCACCATCGACACCTCCACCGAACGCTGGATGGAATTGGCAGAGCGGATGGAGTGATATTGAATGCAACTCACACTTGCAGCTGCCCACCGATCAATTGGCAAAATCTAGGTTTAAACCGAAGACCGACCACTCCTTTCCGTGAGGTGAAGGACGGCGGAACGTCCTTCTCGATAGGGGTCTGGGGGTAGCGAAATACCCCCAGCAGCAGATCTGGCCTCAGCGTAGAATTGTGCGCTGCAATAGACAACCTAAGCTCTCCTAAGATATTTCTAGGGCTTAGTTTCAGTCTCTATTCCGCTGTCCCATCTCTCGTTGGACAGCGAGGCCGATATTGAGCGCCTCCTGCAAAAACTGTCGGTACTCGCTGGCCTGATGATTGACCTGAAGGGTTTGCAGCGTGACCAGGTTGGTCTCAATGGTGGTGAACAAATCCTGTCGGCGTTCCAGCAGCGCGCGATGGTGACGCAAAATTTTTTCGGTCATCAGAGCCGAAGTCAGACTGTCTCGGGTGGACTGGAGGGCAATCAAGATCTCGCTGTTCTGCAACCCTTGAGAGCCTGCACCCTGCGCCACATCCAACTCCTCCATCACTTGCAGCGCCTGAATGATGTCGTTGTGGCGATCGCACTCATCCAGCAATCGCGCCAGGGTGATGAAGCTTTTAGATCGCTGCCACTGGTAGAAGTGCCAGGCGATGGCTCCAATCGCGATCGCCCCGGCAATCCCCAGCAGCAGCGCGCCAAACTGGTCAAAGCCCTCCTGCTGACTCACCAGCACCAGCCCGAACCCCAGACAAACTACAAAAATTGTCCCCAGCACCAGGCATTCTGTAATGAAAAGGGAGAACAGTTGCCGCCGCGATCGCCACACCGAAGGGCGAATCATTCTGCCCATAAAGACCGAGTCGATATCTAAACCCGTGAGCTGATCGAGTTCAGACCGGGTAATGCGTAGCGCCTGCAAATCAGAGGTCATCGTCTCTGCAAAATTAGAGATTATCAGTTAAAAATATGAATCAGAAATACAGTATTTTTGGCGGAGAAAGTGACCGTTTCCTCTGCCTATGCAGAACAGTCAATCAATTGCCAAACAACAGGGCGACAATGCTGCGAATTACCTGGGAGTAAAAGTTGCCTTCTACCTCACGGAAGAGTTGAAAGGGTTGGCCAGGGGAGCCAAAAAAGGGTCTTAGCGTCCACCCCAACTGGCTGCCCACCAGTCCATAGAGCGTTAGCCAAAACAACAGCAGCCGATTGCGAATCTGCGGTGTATCTTCAGTGAAATTCATTACCGAACGAATGCCCGAATAAAACAGCCTCACCCCAATAAATCCGGTGAGACCGAAGATAGCAACATTGAGCAGTAAAAAGAAGTGATAGCTGCGAATAGAGATTAAAAAGAACAATGTCACTGGCGCAAAGCTGAATAGCAGCACGCTAATCACCGAAACGGTGGTAAGGCTGAGTACCGCATACTGGCGAAAGTCGGCTTTAGAACCGAACAAGATGTCAAAAAAGTATAGTGTTGGCAGACAAATGAGCAGGGTTAGCAAGTAGAGGGCCGGCAGCTTGACCATCGACACCAGCAGTTGTTGCCAGCCGCTCGACGAGCCAATAATGGCCCCATAGATGGCAAAAAATAGCGAACTAACCACTAGCAGCGATAGAATTTTGGACTCGATTTTTTTGCCCTCGCGGACTTCTTCTAGAAAGGTGGGGCGATCGCGCAGCAACAAAATCAGGGTTGAAAAGTGATCCATAATCTCACTCAAAGCGACAGCGGTATAAGCTTATCTGGAGCATAGCCACATCTCAGGGTGGAATAGGTCGGAAAAAGTCGGTGCTGTCTAGAAGCACCTCATAGGGTAGGCTAGGTGATTCAGCACTTGCAGCAAAACACACCTACTGCTAACTGCCGATGGGGCAAACCAGCGGTAGGCGTGCTGGCCAAGGTTACGTATTCTTAGGAATACGCCTCAGCCATCTGCATTAATCTGAGTAATTAGGTCGGCTAAAACCTGCTCAGCCTGCTCGTTCTCGATCTGGCAGGTACCAGCGGCATCGTGCCCGCCGCCGCCATACTTGAGCATGAGTTCGCCAATATTGGTTTGAGAGGTGCGGTTAAAAATAGATTTGCCTGTTGCCAGCACGGTGTTTTGCTGTTTTAACCCCCACATCATATGAATCGAGATATTGCATTGGGGGAACAGCGCATAGACCATGAAGCGGTTGCCCGCGTGAATGATAGATTCTTGCCGTAAATCCAGCACGACCAGGTTGTTGTGAACTGTAGCACAGCGCAAAATTTGGGCTTTGAACTCAGGCTCTTGGGCAAAGTAGAGTTCTACCCGCTCTTTCACATCGGGCAGGGCTAAAATTTCGGCGATCGTGTGATTTTTGCAGTAGTCAATCAACTGCATCATCAGGGTATAGTTTGAAATGCGAAACTCTTTAAACCGCCCCAGTCCTGTCCTCGCATCCATCAAAAAATTCAGCAGAGTCCAGTCTTCAGGTTGCAGCACTTCTTCTTCGACATACTGGGCTGAATCGGCCTGATCTACTGCCAGCATCATTTCATTAGAAATAGAAGGAAAACGGGTGACTCCACCGTAGTAGTTGTAGACAACCCGAGCCGCTGAAGGAGCTTGCGGGTCGATGATGTGGTTGTCGCGCTGTCCTTGATTGCGGAGCATTTCGCTGGAATGGTGATCGAAGGCTAAGTGCACCCCTTCCACATAGGGCAGGTTGGTGGTGATATCGTTGTCATTGACATCAACTTTTCCATCCTGCATGTCTTTAGGATGAACAAACATAATGTCATCAATGAGATCCATCTCCTTCATTAGAACAGCACACACAAGGCCATCAAAATCGCTGCGTGTGACCAACCGATGCTGAGTTTTAGTAGCTACCATAGGGGCTCCTTGCGATCCAAAATGCTGGATAAACGCTGAAAAAATGGTTATTCGAGCCCAGTTTTCCCAAACTCAGTCAATCACTACCAAGAACAAGTCTCGATAGTTGGTAAACGTACAGCTCCGCTAGCTACTGGCCGCCAAAGTTCTCTATCTGACCAAAATCGTCCTTATGAAATGTAAAAACACCGCAGGCTGGGCCTAGCCTACGGTGTTTTGATGAAAATGCACTGCCTAATCTGCGCTAAAGCATAGCGATCGCGCCCACGACCCGCGCTACAGCGTCAGCTTAGGACTTCTCCTAAAAAGGTCATGAGGGTTTGCCACGAGCGGCGATCGGCCATGCCATCGTAGCGGTTGGCGTCGCTCCAAATCGTAAAGGCGTGGTCAACGCCGCCGTAGATTTCCATCTCGAAGTCAACCTCGGCGGTGTCGAGTTCGGTGGCGAGCTGAGCTACGTCGGCCATGGGGGCCGCGCTATCGGCAGAGCCATGCAGAATGAGAACGCGGCCCTGGGTTTGGCTGTAGTCTTGCCCCTCAGGGGTGTCAAAGCTGCCGTGGAACGCCACGAAACCATCCACATCCATACCGGCGCGGGCCATTTCCAGCACAGCGGCCCCGCCAAAGCAGTAGCCGATCGCCACGACCTGGCTACCATCTACCCCAGTTTGAGCTTGAGCCTGGGCTAGACCGGCCATCAGCCGGGCACGCATGGTGGCGCGATCGCCGTAGAGAGCGCTGGTTTGAGCCCGCGCCTCATCGACGCTGGTAGGCCGCACCCCCTGACCAAAGAGGTCTATCGCAAAGGCTGCGTAGCCCTGCTCCGCCAGCATTTGGGTGCGGCGCTTTTCATAGTCATCTAGGCCATCGCGATCGTGAATGAGCAGCACTAGGGGCTGGGTGTCGCCAAAGTTTTGATTGAAGGCAAAGTAGCCTTCAAAGGGCTGCCCATCAATGCTGTAGACCACAGGCTCGGCCACAATATTGGCTTTGGCCTGGGGGGAGAGGCCCACTGCCACTAACATGGTCACCACGGCGGCTAGTATGACGAGTAAGAGTTTCCTGAGCACTGCGATCTCCTTAATTCTTGACAAAACACTAGAGCTAAAACTCTCTGGCAAGAGGATTTTAGAGCCTAACATCCCCTTAACTGAGGGGAGACCTGCGGCGGATAGGGCATGGGTTATAGCCCTATCGCTGCAAAATTAGACTTTGGGTTAGAGATGGCTCTATCCCCTGATATCGTAAAGAAGTTTGAAGCTCTACGCAAAATTGCGCCTCTACCTATGGAATGGACTGCTGACGCTGAAGCTCGACTCAAAGAGATTCCCTTCTTTGTGCGCCCTGCTGCTCGTAAAAAAATCGAGAAGTTTGCCCAAGAGCAGGGTACGAGTCAGATTACCGTCGAGGTGTACGAAGCGGCTAAGAAGCAGTTTGGCTAAGAGGGCGATCGCCCCGACAACAATTTCAGCGACACCAAATTCCTATTTGTGCCGCTAAAAAGTATAGGGTTTTAGTCCATTTGCCTGCCCCTTTATCGTTAGTAAATGGGCAAAATTTCTCACCTAAAAACTGGCAATCTACGCACCGCAATCTACGCAAAAAAATCCTGCCAACTATTAAGTGGGCAGGATTTTTGTCATATCTGGTTGCGGCAATCCGAACTACTTCGAAGTAGTAAAACCCCTATCTTCAGCAGAAGCTTTGGCTAGACTATAGGAGTGAACCTAGAGGAAAGACATCGTTCATCCTGTCTAACGCTTGACATTGCTAGCTTGATAGGACAAGTAGAGAAACCCCTCTCGAAGGAACGTGCCAACCATTCTCTGCCTTGGGAGGCGAATCTAGTTATGAGCACTGCTCTTGTTGCCGGACTCGAAATCATTGCCGCAGTCACCCTGATGACCGTGGTGGTCTGCCCCATGCTGGTGTGGATACTGCCCGATCGCAGCCAACTCGTGGGCTAACATATCCAGGGGGCGGGAGCCTATTCAGCTTGGTTTGCAAAACTTGCTGGCAAAGTCAGGCTCCCGACCCCTTTGGCACTTAACTTTGCTGAAAAAAGGGGGATGGATCGCGCGATCCATCCCCCTTTGTCGTACTAGTCTCTAGGCACTGGCTTTTGCAGGTAGACCGCTAGGGCATCGGCCATGACCTGGGCCATGGGTCGACCCTCTTTGTCGGCGGTGGATTGCAGGGTCATGAACAAATCGTGGGAAATGCTCAGCCGGTGCCGCCCTTCTTTGGTGTGGCGCGGGGTGTATTGGTCGGCGTTGTAGGTGGCAGAAAACTGCCGCAGGGCTTCAAAGCCGACGCGATCGCAGAAATCCCCAAAGCTTTCGCCCTTTTTGCGCCCGTCGCGAAAGAACACAAACAGCGGTTCTAGGGTGGTGTCGACATCGTTGTCGTGGAGGCGCTCTAGGTAGGGACGAGCCAGGCGGGTCTGGTTGGGCGAGCCACCTAGCCAAACTTGATACGACTCGGGGGCGCTGCCCACCAGACCTAGCTCGGCCATGTAGGGGCGGGCGCAGCCGTTGGGGCAGCCGGTCATGCGCACGACGAAGTGCTCATCTTCGAGGCCCAGCTTGGTGAGCAGGGCGCGCAGACGACCCAGCACCGTGGGCATGATGCGCTCTGACTCGGTCACCGCCAGGCCGCACAGGGGCAGGGCCGGGCAGGCCATGGCGTAGCGCACCAGAGGGTCGATTTCGGTTTCGGTGGCGATGCCGCAGCGGGTGAGAATGGCCTGGATTTCAGCGCGATCTTCGGGCTTGACCTCGTAGAACAGCACGCTCTGGTTAGGGGTGATCAGCATCGGCAGGTGGAATCGCTGCACGATCTCCCTCAGCGCCGTTTTGAGCTGAATGCCCTCGCGGCGATCGATAATTCGCCCATTCTCAACGGGGATGCCGACAAACAGGTTGCCGTCGCCCTGCTCGTGCCAGCCCAGGTAGTCATAAAACGTCCACTTAGGCAGCTTCTTGAAGGGCTTGAGGGGCTTGCCCAGGTAGGTTTCGACCTGCTGGCGGAAGCGATCGACGCCCCAGTCGTTGATCAGGTATTTCATGCGGGCGTGGCGGCGATCGTGGCGATCGCCGTAGTCCCTCTGAGTCGCTACGATCGCCTTCATCAGGTCGTAGACATCGGCTTTGTCTACGTAGCCAATTTCGTCGGCGACGCGAGCGAAGGTTTCTTCTTTGTTGTGGGTGCGGCCCAGACCGCCGCCCGCCAAAATGTTAAAGCCCTTGAGCTGTCCAGAGCGATCGGTGATTACCACCAGGGTCACGTCGTGGGTGTAGGCATCAATGGAGTTGTCGCCGGGCACTGTGACCGCGCATTTAAACTTGCGGGGCATGTAGTGGGTGCCGTAGATCGGCTCTTCGCTGTTGTGCACGACGGTGCCGTTGCCGTTGCGCTGGCGGGCCGCCACCACGTCGGGGTGCTCTTCAACGGAGACTGCCTTCTCGCCATCTAGCCAAATTTCGTAGTAGGCTCCGGTTTGGGGCCGCAGCAGGTCGGCGATGTTGTTGGCATACTCCTGGGCCAGCCGGTACTCGGGCCGGTTTTTGTAGGGAGCCGGGGGAGCCATGATGTTGCGGTTGAGGTCGCCGCAGGCCCCTAGGGTCGAGCCCATGCTGCGCACGATCGCCCCGATGGTGGCCTTGAGGTTTTGCTTCAGCACGCCGTGGAGCTGAATGCCCTGACGGGTGGTGGCCCGCAGGGTGCCGTTGCCGTACTCATCGGACAGGCGATCGAGGGTGAGATAGAGTTCCGGAGACAGGTACCCGCCGGGGTTGCGGGTGCGCAGCATCATCTGGTAGTCCTTCTCCTGGCCCTTGGTGCGGTTGTCGCGGTTGTCTTGCTGGTACGAGCCGTGGAACTTGAGAATTTGAATGGCCGGTTCAGAGAAGTGCGTGGTGTCTTGCAGCAGCTCGCTGGCCACGGGCTCGCGCAAAAAGTGGCTATTCTCTTTAATGCCCTCCATTTTGGAGGGGGTCGGCCCAGGGGCGGCGGTGTTGGGTTTGATAGGAGTCTGAACCATAGCGGCAGGCAATAACCGTTAAAACAGAAAAATCCAGGCAATGGCACCGCAGAGCGGCCTATTCCCGGAAGCTTGGACAGTGACAAAACCGAAAATTCACCGGTAACCCGGTCGGGATTTCGGTGAATGCTTCATTATCCTACCATCGGATCCAAAGATTCGGGCGCTTTGCCCACGGAAGTTCACAGTTCCCCATAAGAATTCCCGCTAGAGTTGGGGATGGTTGGGGAGGGGTTGACAAACGCGATCGCCGCCGCCGTTTCAGGGAACCAATCCGTTTAGGATCAAACCAAAGCCCAAGGAGCGACACTATGCCCGATGCCATTATGTACCAGGAAGAGATGTTCGTCGTGCTGATGCCCGGCGTCGCCGAAGAATTTCTTTCCCCCGAGGAGCTGCTAGAGCGGTTGACGGGGCTGCTGAGCGCTGGCGCAGCCTCTCCAGCGGAGAATCGCCAATACAACTTGCCCCGTGACCTCCAGCGCTTTACCACCGTCGCTGAGCAGGCCCGTCACCTACGCGATACTGCCTGCGAGCTAGAACTCAGCCCCGGCGAAGCCATGCAATGGTATGTGGTACGTCTGGAGAAGTAAAGGTCGTCCCTGGCAAGCGATCGCAACTCTAAGACAACTGTAAATGTAATTCTTCCCGCTTGATTACGACTTGCGGCCATAAAAACGGGAACCTGGCGATCGCCAGGTTCCCGCTCCGACACCAATGGTGCTGTTTAGGCGGGTCTAGACCGCAATTCTGCCGCCATCATTGCGGGTGATGACCACCGTCGCCGAGCGGGGACGAGCATCGCCGCCATCGGGCCAGTGGCTGGTAAATTGTGCTGGATCCGTTACCGAGGCGCTATTCTCGCCCGGATGCTGAATGTTGACGAAAATTACCTGGCCATCGGGCGATTCAGTGATGCCGGTGATCTCACAATCACGCGGCCCCACCAAAAAACGGCTCAATACCGTGGGGCTAGCCCCTTGGCCAACATAGGTCTTAACCTGCTGATCGGCATCGCCGTTGATCGGTACACCTTTGTTGGTCACCATTTTGGCGGTGCCATCGCCTACGGTTCCCGGCAGAGCCGCTAGCATCATGCAGTTGGTGGAGTCGGTGATGTAGCCGTCATCGGTTTGTAACCACAGCAGACCGGGCACCGCCTTGCTAAACCACAGGCCATCGGGGCTAGAAAAATCGTTCTCGTCGGTGAGGCCAGACAGATTGACATCGGCTTCAGCCGTGGCCCGCGCTCCAAACAGGTATACATCCCACTCAAAGGTGGTGGCGGCATGGTTGCCCCCGGCCTCGCGCCAGCGAACGACGTGACCATTGACGTTGCCCTTGCTGACGGTGTCCCCCTTGGCGTCAGCATAGTAGCGAGGGTTGGCGGCATTTAGAGGCGTTCCAACGCCGCGCCCACCGCTGCTCGACACGTTGTTGGTTAGGGTGAGGTAAACATCCCCATTCACTGGGTTAACACCGCCCCACTCAGGCCGATCCATCTTAGTGGCCCCGGCGGCATCGGCGGCGATGCGGGCGTTGATGAGCACGTCGGCTTCGTCGGCAAAGGCGTAGTCGGCGTAGTTGGCGATCTTGGGGTTGCCCATGGTCAGGGGCAGCCACTCGCCAGTACCGTCGTCGTTAAATTTGGCGGCGTACAGGGTGCCTGCGTCCAGGTACTTATTCCCAGCGGCCATGCCTCGGTTGGTATCGCGGGGATCCCACCTGGCGGCGGAGACAAATTTGTAGGTGTACTCGTTGCGGGCGTCGTCGCCGGAGTAAAACACCAGGGGTTGACCTTCTACAGCCGCCGCAGGCCAGCAGCCCTCGTGGGCAAAACGCCCGATCGCCGTGCGTTTTTGCGGCATGGCGCTGGGGTTGAAAGGGTCAATTTCGACCACCCAGCCAAAGGTGTTGGCCACATTGCGAAAATCTTGGTTAGCGCGGGCGGCGGTTTTGCTAGCATCCCAGCGCTGGTAGAGGTCGGTGTTGCCGGTGGCGTCGGCCCGCGACCAGTTGTAGCGGCCCGAGGTGGCATTGCCGATGCCATAGCGCTTAAAGGCCACCAGTTCCTTGGCGGTGCGGGCGCTGTCGTCTTCGCGGCGGTTAAAGTAGCCTGCCCAGTTTTCTTCGCAGGTGAGGTAGGTGCCCCAGGGGGTGTAGCCGTTGGCGCAGTTGTTGAGGGTGCCTCGGGTCTGCTCACCACTGGGGGAAAAGGCCGTGGCCAGCAGAGGGCTGCGCCGGGCGGGGCCGCTGATCTGACAGCGGGTGGCGGCGGTCACGCGATGGTTAAAGCGCGAATCGCGGTTGATCGCGTAGGTCGAGCCCTGCTTGACCACTTCCACAACGGTGACGCCGTGGGCCGCCACTTCTTTGTCGATTTCGATCGCCGGACGGGCCTCGGTGCTCTCGGTGCCGTAGTTGGTGGGGCCGTTAGGGTGCACAAAACCCACGTCTTCGCAGACTTCGTGGTTGATGCAGAGCAGGGCGCGATCGCTGCCGTTGGGGTCCCAGCCGTTGCCGGCCCGGTTCAGACCAAAGTAATGCATGGCGTCGTGGTGGTCGCCCGCCCGTCCTTCAAAGTCGTTGTCAGTGCCGTCGTTTTTGTAGGGGGTGACGTTGCCCTTGATCGGGTCACCCGTAGCCAGCAGTACGCGGGCAGTGTAGCCCTCGGGCACCACCAGCGTATCGGCAATGCTCTTGGCCACGGGGCTAAAGCTGAGGCGCAAATCGGTAGCAGCTTTGGCAGCTTTGCCAGCCTGCTTAGTAGAATCGGCGGCAAAGGCTAAACCTGTACCCAGCATGGCGGCGGCGGCCAGAGATGAACTGCCCTTAAGAAACCCCCGCCGACCCAGGCGGGCGCGCTCTAAAACTTGGTTAAAGGAATCGTTATTTGAGGGATTGTGATTTTCATCCTCAAGGTTGACCAGCTTTTTAAGGACGGTCCGAATATCTGACTTTTTTGCCATGGTCAGGGCTCCCAATAGGCTTTTTGAGTAACCAAAAAATATTATTGGCCCCTGGTAACGGAGGGTTTAACGATTGTTTAGCAGTTATTTAAGCGACAGTGAAGGGAGGGTAATCAATTTTCTAGAGCGGTAGTCAATAGCAGCTAGAGCCAAGACTGCGAAACTCTAAAGCTTTCGGCTTGGGCTGTTATGTCTGCAAAAATCGCGGTGGTTAAGCCGTCGATCGCGCTTAAAGGTCGTGCCTGTTGCTTTGCCATTTTTGGGCCAATCGGCGGGCAAGGGCCTGTATGAAGCTTAGTAAGCCTGACCCCTGAACCCCATCCCGCTCGCCTGCCATTGCGCCTAGAATTAGAGCACCCAACCTGTGATAATTTGCGGAGCCTCAGCCCATGACCGACTCAGCCCTGCTGCCAGTGCCCGATTTTTACAACCCCAGCCGAGTTGGTGAGGTGTGGTCGGTGCCCTACCAGCAGCGTGCCGCCGAGGCCAAAGCCTGGGCTAAAGCCCATCGCATTGCCCCCGCCGCTGAGGATAGTCGCCGCCTTTGCCTGCTGCTGATCGATGTGCAAAACACCTTTTGTATTCCGGGCTTTGAGCTATTTGTGGGCGGGCGATCGGGCCAGGGGGCGGTGGATGACAACCGCCGTCTAAGCGAGTTTATCTACCGCAACTTAGGGCAGATCACCACCATCACCGCCACCCTCGACACTCACCAGGCGATGCAGGTGTTTCACCCCGCCTTTTGGGTCGATGCCGAGGGCGAGAACCCGCCGCCGATGACTATGATTCACTACGACGACGTGGTGCAGGGCAAGTGGCGGGTCAACCCGGCGATCGCCGCCAACCTTACCGCCCCCCGCGACCTGCAAGAGTATGCCCTGCATTACACCAAAACCCTGGATGATCGGGGCAAATATCCCCTCACCATCTGGCCCTATCACTCGATGCTGGGGGGCATTGGCCATGCCCTGGTGCCTGCGATCGAAGAGGCCTGCTTTTTTCACACTATCGCCCGCCAGAGTCAGACCCGTTTCGAGCTTAAGGGCAGCAACCCTCTGACCGAAAACTACTCGGTGCTTAGCCCCGAGGTGATGGAGGATGGGCAAGGACAGGCGATCGCCCAAAAAAACAGCCCTCTGATTCAAACCCTGCTGGAGTTTGACGGGGTGATTGTCGCGGGTCAAGCCAAGAGCCACTGCGTTGCCTGGACGGTGGCTGACCTACTGAGCGACATTGAGGCCACTGACCCGGCACTGGCCCAAAAGGTTTACCTCCTCGACGATTGTGCTTCTGCCGTAGTTGTCCCCGGCGTGGTCGATTTTACTGATCAAGCCGAAGATACCTATCAACGCTTTGCCGAGGCTGGCATGCACCGGGTGCAGTCAACTACAGCGATCGCGGATTGGCCCTAGTACCGCTACGCGGAGTTCAAAATTCGAAGTGAAAAATTCTTGGGGTAGAGGTATTTCAAGCATTCTGAGCAGCGGGATCATCTCTGCCACCGCGTACTAGCCTGCGATCGCTAAACTTAAGTTGCTGCTCAATAGCTGTGCCGCTACTACAGTTCAGCCAAATAGGTCAACAGCGGCAAAACGAATGCGGCAAAAATGCCGCCAATGACGACCCACTCAATTACCTTCAATGGAGCATTTTTTCTTTTCATGAAACCCGTTCTTTAAGCCTAATCAATTGATGTCTAACGTCCAAATCGCTCACGGAATTTTTCTCGAAGATAGTCTATCCACAGCGAGGGCGATTCTTCAGGACGGTACGTTGTCTGAATCATTGACAGCAGTAAAGGCACCCCGCCGACCTTGAGACCCATGGCAATGTGAGCTAACAAAGTTAACAACAGCACTAACCACGCTGTCAGATGTAGCCTGTACCAAACGTGGTACAACTCTCCAGCGGGCAACCATGCCTCTTGCATCATTCTGCCGGTAACTACGGCCAATGTAGCAGCTAAGAGCATAGCGGTATTTAACAGTCGCTGAAGATTGGCCCACCAGCCAGGTTTACCCACGTGATGGGTCAAGCGACCCCAAAAGTCAGGAAACAATAATCGCCGATATCCCCAATGAAAACTATAGATGGCAAGCGCGGGAAACATCAGCAAAAAGAAAAGACCGAACGTACCATGAATACCTTGAATGTCTGGCAGTAAGGGTAGAGGAATAGAGCCAAATCGGCCATCATAGGTGTTGTAAACCAAAAATCCAGTAATTAAGGCACCAATGGCTAGCAAGCCAGCAATGCTGTGTACAATCCGTAAAACCAGAGGTTGATAGGGAATTAATTTAGACATTTCACCCACCAATTTAATATAATTTTATCCGCCTGAAAAATATCATAGGCCAGAGGATACCTATATAGCAAACAGTAAAAAATGAACAAAAAATGAAATAGAGCTGCCCCAAAAATGATTGAATTATGAAATAAAAATTTGTTTCTTATAGCTTCAATCAGTATTTTTAATTAGTCTCAAATCCACAGTTCGTGATATGGTTTGAGTTATGAAGGGGAGTAGCTTTGGATTTCTTAACCCAAACATCTGAGTCAACATACTGGCGATGAGCCTGGTTCAGATGGCGAATTAGCACCGTAAATAAAGCCGTGCATTCGCAAGCGAGACCTTCACTGAGTCCACAACTGACGTGGGCTTGGTGGAGTTCTTGTGATCATCCATCATGCCCGCTCAGGTTTTATAGCCCTGGAGACGAGCATGCACCCACTGACCGGATTTACCGCTGGCTTACTATTCATCACCCTATCTGAGTTAGGGGATAAAACCTTTTTTATCAGCATGATTTTAGCCACCCGACACCCGCGCCGCTGGGTGTTTCTAGGGGCTACAGCTGCGCTATTTGTGATGACGGTTTTATCGGTAGCAATTGGTCAGGCCGTCACTATTTTTCCTGAGCACTACGTTCAGGGACTAACCGTAACTCTGTTTCTAGGATTTGGCCTCAAGCTGTTGTACGACGCTAGCCGCATGGTTGGGGGAGGGAGCCTGGCTGACGAGCAGGCCGAAGCTCTAGAGGCCGTCGAAGAAAGTGAGGCTGAGGTCAAAAAATGGTCGGTCAAAGCTGTGCTCATTCAATCCTTTAGCCTGACTTTTGTGGCTGAGTGGGGCGATCGCACCCAATTTGCCACCATTGCCCTGGCAGCAGCCAACCATCCAGTGGGCGTGGTGCTGGGGTCAACCCTAGGGCATGCGGTGTGTGCTGCGATCGCCGTCGCCTGCGGCAAACTCGTCGCCGGACGCATCTCAGAGCGCTGGCTGACGACCGTTGGCGGGCTGTTATTTGTCATCTTTGGCCTGGTTGCCGCTGTGGAAATGGTTTAGGACAAGCCAGCGGCAAGGCCAACCTGCCCAGCGGTTAGCGAACGCCTGTGCCATAGGCAATTACCTCGAGGGCAACAACGCCTTGGCCGTTGTTGCCGCTCAGTTCGGCGGTTTGAATGCGGATGTTGACCACCTGGTCTGCGCCCCAAGCCAGGGCCGATTCTTCCATCCGCAAGATGGCCTCGCGGCGGCCCCGTTCAAGCAGGCTTTCGTAGACCGTGATGCGTCCGCCGAAGAAATTAAATACCCCCGCGATGAACGTCTTAAAAAAGTCAGATGATATGACTACACTACCGGTGAATAGCTGTGCCTGAACTGCTTTGGGCAGAGATACTTTAGCTCCAGCCGTACTGAGCATCAACCCTTGAATAGCCTGCTCCCGCTGTTGCAACTGACGAAAATGCTGCTTTTCCGTTCGGGTACCAAAAAAGTATCCGATCCCTAGCAGTACGGCAAAAATGATTAGCTCCTCCATAGCTATTCAACCCGCACGGCGGTGCCGTAGGCGAACAATTCTGCTGCACCCTGGGTTAGCGACGAGGTGGCAAAGCGGACGTTGACAATGGCATTTGCGCCCCGCTTTTGGGCCTCTTGCACCATGCGGCTAGTAGCCTCTTCGCGGGCTTCTTGCAGCAGTTCGGTGTAGCCCTTGAGCTCGCCGCCCACGATATTTTTGAGTCCAGCGGCAATGTCGCGGCCAATGTGTTTAGCTCGCACCGAGCTGCCCTGTACCAAGCCCATGTGCTGAGTAACGGTTTTGCCAGGGACGGTTTCAATATTGGTGAGAATGATGTTTAATGCAGAAGATCGAGGTTGAACGGTCATCTCGCAGCCTGTGGCTCTATAAAACAACGACAACCCTAGCCCTTAGGCTCATCTGCGTCGATGATTTCTAACGGTTTGCCCACCATTGCTTGCAAAGCGTTACACAGCCCCCAGCGCTCGCCAAACGTCCTCGTCCCTATATGGCGTCTTGCCTAGCGATTGATGCTCACAAAAAAGGGGACGCCCTGGTGGACATCCCCTTTTCTATTCAGCTAATAGACTCAGTGTGACTTAGACGATCGAAGCCATGCTGACGTCGTTGGTAGCTAGCAACTGCTGAAGCTCCTCAGAATCCACCGTTTCTTTATCCACTAGCATGGTGGCTAGTTGATCGAGCACGTGGCGATTGTTGGTGAGCACTTGCTTGGCGCGGGTGTAGGCCTGGTCAACCAGACCTCGCACTTCGGAGTCGATGGTAGCGGCAGTTTCTTCAGAGAAATCGCGCTCGGCGGCGATGTCGCGGCCCAGGAACATGTTGCCCTGTTGGCGACCGAGGGCGACGGGGCCGAGCTTGTCGCTCATACCGAAGCGGGTGACCATCTGACGGGCAACACGGGCCACCTGCTGAAGGTCGTTAGAAGCACCGGTGGTGACTTCCTCTTCGCCAAAGATAATCTCTTCAGCGATGCGGCCACCGAGGGCGACGGCCATCTGGTTTTGCAGGTAAGAGCGGGAGTAAAGGCCCGACTCCAGGCGATCTTCGCTGGGGGTAAACCAGGTCAAACCACCAGCGCGACCACGGGGAATGATGCTGATTTTTTGTACGGGGTCGTAGTCGGGCATGAGAGCACCAACTAGGGCGTGACCGGCCTCGTGGTAAGCGACCAGCTCTTTGCGCTTTTCGCTCATAACGCGGTCTTTTTTCTCAGGGCCAGCCAGGACGCGATCGATCGCATCGTTGACCTCATCCATCGAAATCTCGGTGAGGTTGCGGCGGGCAGCGAGAATAGCAGCCTCGTTCAGCAAGTTCGACAGGTCGGCCCCAGTGAACCCAGGGGTACGACGGGCAATCTTTTGCAGATCGACATCCTTGGAGAAGGTCTTGCCGCGGGCGTGGACGTTGAGAATTTCGAGGCGACCGGCGTAGTCGGGGCGATCGACCACCACCTGACGGTCAAAACGACCGGGGCGCAGCAGGGCTGCGTCGAGCACGTCAGGGCGGTTGGTGGCAGCAATGATGATGATGCCGGTATTGCCCTCGAAACCATCCATCTCGGTGAGCAACTGGTTGAGGGTTTGCTCACGCTCGTCGTTGCCGCCGCCGAGGCCTGCACCCCGCTGACGACCGACGGCGTCAATCTCGTCGATAAACACGATACAAGGAGCATTGGCCTTAGCCTGCTCGAACAGGTCGCGGACGCGGGAGGCACCCACACCAACAAACATTTCGACGAACTCAGAACCGGAGATGGAGAAGAAAGGCACGCCCGCTTCACCGGCTACGGCCTTGGCCAGCAGGGTTTTACCGGTACCGGGAGGGCCGACCAGCAGCACGCCCTTGGGAATTTTGGCCCCGACAGCGGTGAAGCGATCGGCATTCTTGAGGAAGTCAACGACTTCGGTGAGTTCTAACTTGGCTTGCTCAATGCCCGCCACATCGCCAAAGGTGACCTGGGTCTGAGGCTCCATTTGCACGCGAGCCTTGGACTTGCCAAAGTTCATCGCCTGGTTGCCGGGGCCACTCTGGGCGCGGCGCAGCACAAAGAACAGCACCCCCAGCAGCAAAATGGGAATCAGCAGGGTGCTAAAGGCGCGAACCCAAACGCTGTCGTCGCTCTGGGGCATGACGACGATGTCGACATTGTTGGTTTCCAGGGTGCTGATCAGCTCCTGGTCGTTGGGCAGGTTAACGATGATCTGACCGTTACCCTCAGGGTCTGTGAAGCGAGCGCGGGTGCGATCGGCGCTGATGTTGACGCGCTCGATCTGGTTATTTTGCACCGCGTCTAAAAACTGGCTGTAGCGCCAGGTCTGGGTTTCGGGGCCAGAACCGTCAAAAATTGCGGTCGCCAGGGCAATGACTACAACGACCAGCAGGGCATATAGACCTGCATTTCTCCACCGTTTGTTCACCGGGCTAATGCCTCCACTTACTTCTTGGGATGAACTGTTGCTTAGAAACCGTTTCTAATGAAACCAATTTGGGGCTAATGCTTTAATAAGCCGCAAGATTAGAGAGATATTAACTTATGTTAACGTCATCTGTCGGAATGGGCTAATCAATAATTGGGTTAGGGGTCAATTTTCGCTAAATGCAGCCCGCAAAGCCGCTAGGGCTGGGTGCTGTGGGTTAACCTCCAGTCTACTGCGATCGCCCAAAACTGTGTGAATCGGTACTATCTGCACCCCTGAGTTGCTATAGGCCAACACCTCAAAGCGCTGAATCACCCCTGGCGGCCAGGGGGACTGATCGACCCGTTCCCCTTGCTGCTTTAAATATTCAATCAGGTGGGTACGGATGATCCCCGGCAGCAGGCCAGTTCCCAAGCCAGGAGTGTGCCATTGACCGTTGGCCCAGCCCCAGAGGTTGCCGGTGCTGGTTTCCAGCCATTGGCCTCGGGCGTTGACCAGGATGGCTTCGCGGGCACCGTGCCGCTGGGCGGCCTGGAGGGCTAGCCAGGCTCCAAGGTAGTTGCCGGTTTTGTAGGCAGGCAAGGATCTCCGATACATCTCCCCCTGCGCCACCCAGGCGGTAACGCCTTGGGTCTGCATTGTCTCTAAGTCTGGGGGCAAACTGCGCCCAGTCACCAGCTCGCGACCGTCGGGCAGGCAGGTGATCCGCAGAACAGGGTAGTCCTTTAACAAAGCCTCGGCCCCTTGACGCACCTGACTCCAGTCGGGGCTGGGCCAGCCAAAATCGGTCAGGCCATGAGCTAGGCGCTGTTGGTGGGCTGCCCAGTGGGTGAGGGGGTGGTCGAGCCTAGCCCCGTAGATGCGCAGAGTGGTAAACACCGTGGCCCCGTAAATCAGGGCGGGGTCATTGACGGCAAGGGCAAGATCGGTGCCCTCGCAGAGCTGCCCGGAGAACCAGTAGGCCATTCGCCGCTACAGCCCTTGCTGGATATATTGCAGAATGCCGCGGGCGATCGCCTGGGCCATAGACTCGCGCCAGGCGGGGTCAGCCAATCGGGGAGCATCCTGAGCGCCAGTGACAAAGCCGATTTCGAGCAGAGTGGCGGGCATGGTGGATTGGCGCAGCACGGCAAAGCGGGCTTGTTTCACGCCGCGATCGCGCATGCCCGTAGCCGCCAGCATGCTGGCCTGGAGGGTAGCCGCCAGCCGACGACCGGTTTCTGAGGAATAGTACGACTCAATGCCGTTAACATCGGGGCGGCTCATGCTGATGGCGTTGGCGTGAATGCTGACAAACAGGTTGGCCTGGGCGCGATTGGCGATGTCGGCTCGGGCCTGCAAATCGACGGCGACATCCTCGCGGCGAGTCATCACGACGACAACTCCCTGGCTTTCGAGCAGCTCAGCCACCCGCAGCGAGATGGGAAAAATTACCTGCTTTTCTTGCAGCCCGCCGATGCCCACCGCTCCAGGGTCACGCCCACCGTGACCGGGGTCAATGGCTACGACCACTCGGCCACTCGGCGCTGAGGGCAGAGCCACTGGCTCTGCGGAGCGCGTAGGCGGCGGGGTCGGACTGGGCGGTGTTTGGGCTTGGGGGGGCGGGGGCGTCTGGGCCTGAGGTGGTCTGCCCGGAGCCGCCGCCAGGGGGGCCGGTTCGTCGGCAATACTGCTGATCGGCACGCCGCTGGGGGGCAGCACAATCACGCCGCTGTTGTTGCGCAGGGCGCGCCAGTCGGGGCTGGTGGGAGAGAGCCGGAGGGTAATGCGGGTCGAGGGGGGATTGGTGGGTTGCTGAGCTACATCCCAGGCAATGATGCTGTAGCGGTAGTTGGGCAAATCGTCGGGGCGCAGATTGCCCGCTACGGCAGTGTTGGGCAGATCGATGATGGCGAAGCGGTTGTCGGCATCGTCGCTGGTAATTTGCACTGAGGGCGTGGGCGAAGTGCCGCTGAGCCGAATCAGGAAGCCGTCGCCGGTGGTGACCACGCCGCTGAGAATGGAGCCAGCGCCGGTGCCGGTGTTGCCCTGCACCCGGTTGGCGGTGGCGGTAGCCGGTGGCAGCGCTCCTGAGGCCGGGGCTGCGCCCTGGTTGAGGGTGGGGAGCTGCACCGCCCACTGGTTGGGGCGCACCCCTTGAACCCGCACATCTTGGGGGTTCAAACTGTAGCCGGGCGCAAGCTCGATGACTAGGCGGGTAGTTTGGCGATCGAACTGGCCCGCCCGCACTTCGCGCACGGCACCGCCGACGGCCTGGCTGGCATTGGTGCTGCCCAACTGGGTATTGGGCAGGTCAACCACGATGCGGGTAGGATTAACCAGCAGTTGAGCCCGAGGCTGCACCTGGCTATCGGTGGTAAACACTAGCTGGTTGGTCTGGGCATCAAACCACCAGTATTGCAGGGTTGCAGCCTGAACGGGGGCAGCTACAACTAGGGCACCCAGGGTTGCTAACGCTCCTGAGCTGAACCCCACGGTGAGCCATCTTGACGCCATAAGCACGACCAGAACACGACCAAGGCATAAGCCACCCGACAGTATAACGGTGAGCACCAAAGTGGCATCCGTAGGGCGCAGGTTCTCACGAAAAATTCTGAAAGGGGATGTTAGTATGGGCGTACCAAATTGACTCCGTCATGCTCGACCTGATGAAGCTGGCCCGGCAGATGCAGGGCATTAGCCAGCACCTCAGCCAGGAGGCTGCCGCCGCCCAGGAGCGCATCACGGCGGCCCGCCATCTGCTGGCGATCGCCGCCGCCCGCCAGCCCGATCTAGTCACCCAGGCCGAAATTTGGGGCGATCGCGCCCCCTTCACCGCCGCCCAGCCTACCGAAGCCCTCACCGTTCGCACCGCCATCGCTGCTGCCCCTGAGGTCCACACCGTCATCGCCACCGACGGATCGCAAATTTCCCCTAGCCACCATGAGATCGCCTACTGCTACTTGATCAACGTGGGCCGCGTCGTGCTCCACTATGGCCAGAGCCGATTTCCCCTGCTCGACAGCCTGCCGGAGGTGGTGTATCGGGCCGAAGACCTCTACCTGTCGCGCCAGTGGGGCATTAGCACCGAAGAATGGATGGGCCATCGCCGCACTGTGGCCGAGGCCGTGGGGCTGGCCGAACTGGGGGAAGCCGTTCACGACAGCCTGGTTGAAGCCGCCCCCAGGGCGAACCGAGTGCCCGTGCTGGCCCTGGTGGATGGGTCGCTGATCTACTGGTTTTTGGAATCGCTGCCGGGAGAAGCGCGCGATCGCATTCTGCCCCCCATTCTCGACGCGTGGGAGCGGCTGCGGCGGCAAAACATTCCCCTGGTTGGCTATCTCAGCGCCAGCCGCAGCGGCGAAGCGATGAACTTTTTGCGGTTTGCGGTCTGCCCGTTTTTGCAGCCCGACTGTCAAACCCATTGCAGTAGCGATGAGGGCAACCAGGTCGATCGCGCCCCCTGCGGTCGGTTTTTGCCGCTGCGGGATGCCACCTTCTGGGCAACAGAGTTAGCTCCTGGGGAACGTAGCCCCTTCTGGCGAAGCACCGCCAGCATTTTGGATCTGTATGGTGACCATCGCGTGTACTTCTGCTACCTCAATGTCGGCCCTGAGGTGGCGCGGGTGGAGGTGCCCCAGTGGGTGATGGCCGATGAAGCGCTCTGTGAAATGGCGCTCAGAATGGTGTTAACCCAAGTCCAGAAGGGGTATGGGTATCCAGTGACGCTGGCGGAGGCGCACAATCAGGCGGTGGTTAAAGGGGGCGATCGCAGCCGCTTTTTTGCCCTGCTAGAGCAAGAAATGATTCGCGCTGGCCTCAAGAATGTCGGCACCTCCTATAAAGAGGCCCGCAAGCGCGGCAGCATTGCCTAATCTGGACGGATTTTAAGAGGGCGACCCCAAAAAACAGAGCGATAGACAGATTCGGTTAAGCCCCGTGTTAATTAGTATTTCGGAATAGGATGCTGTCAGGGTGTAGTCGACGTTGAATTTACGGACTGGGGCCAGCCTGCGCCTATGTTTGCCGTTGCCAACAACCGATAGAGCTCTATGCTGCGTACCTTTGCCATGCCCCCTCAGCCCCCCGACTCTCTTTCCCAGGGCGATTTGGATGGCGATCCCTCTGCCTTTGAACTGGTGGATATGGCCACCGCCCTTGACCGAGGCACGGTCGTTGTGCCACCGCGCCGGGCTACCAAATGGGTTTGTACACGAGTGCTCACGGGTCATAGCAGTTGGGTGCGATCGGTGGTCGTCAGCGCCGACGGCAACTTTATCGTCAGCGGCAGCGGCGACAAAACTGTGCGGGTCTGGAACCTGGCCACCGGTCACACCATGCGGGTGATCGACAACCATCGGGCCTGGGTGCGGGCTGTCGCCGTGAGCCCCGATCGCACCTGCTTTGCCAGCGTCAGCAACGACAACACCATTCGCCTATGGGATTTCACCACCGGAGAAGCCTGGGGCCATATAGAAGGGCACACCAGCTGGGTGCGGGCCGTTGCCTTTAGCCCCAACGGCAAGTATCTGTTTAGTGGCGGTCAAGACCACAAAATTTGCGTTTGGCGACTGAGCGATCGCACCCTCGTGCATCAGTTCAATGGCCATACCCACTGGGTGCGCTCCATTGCCGTCAGCCACGACGGCACCACAGTAATTAGCGGCAGCCAGGATCAAACCATTCGCCTGTATCGCATTCAGGGTAAGGGGCGCAACCACGTGCTCACGGGCCATACCGGCGAAGTGCTGGCGGTAGCCGCCAGTCCCAACAACTGGCTGCTGGCCAGCGCCAGCGCCGACTGCACCGTGCGCTTTTGGAAACTCAACAGTGGCCGTCAGACCACCTGCTTTAAGGCTCACCCAGCCCCGGTTAACAGCCTCGCCTTTAACCCTGACGGCAAGCTGCTGGCTACGGCCAGTAACGACAGCACCATTCGTCTGTGGAACATGGAGCAGGGTCGCCTGATCTCTATTTTGCATGGCCACGAGGGCTGGGTTTGGGGAGTAGATTTTGCCCCCAATGGCAAAACGTTGGTCAGTGCCGGGTGGGATGGCACGGTGAGGGTTTGGCAGGAGGGGTGAGGTATTGAGTTTTTAGTTTTTAGTTTTGAATGCCGTGCTCAATTCAAAATTCAAAACTAAAAACTAAAAACTCTAAAGGCCCACTGTTGCTCGTACGTACTCCCGGCGCATGGAGGCGATCGCATCGATCGAAATCCCTTTAGGGCACACCGCCTGGCATTCGCCGTGGTTCGAGCAGTCGCCAAAGCCCTCAGCGGCCATCTGGTTGCCCATGGCTAGCACCCGCTGGTGGCGTTCGGGATGGCCCTGGGGCAGCAGCGCCAGGTGAGCGACTTTGGCGGCGGTAAATAGGGAGGCGGAGGCGTTGGGGCAGGCCGCGATGCAGGCTCCGCAGCCGATGCAGGCGGCGTAGTCAAAGGCGGCATCGGCGTTGGTCTTGGGGACAGGGATGGCGTTGGCCTCTGGGGCCGAGCCGGTTTTGACGGAAATGTAGCCCCCGGCCATGACGATGCGATCGAGCGCCGAGCGATCCACCACCAGATCCTTGATTACCGGAAAGCCCTTGGCCCGCCAGGGTTCGATGGTGATGTGGTCGCCGTCTTTGAAGTGGCGTAGGTAGAGCTGGCAGGTGGCGGTCTGGGGCAGCCCACCGTGGGCCTTGCCGTCGATCATCACGCCGCAGGAACCGCAGATGCCCTCGCGGCAGTCGTGGTCAAACTCCACCGGCAGCTCGCCCGCGTGGGTGAGCTGCTCGTTGAGCACGTCGAGCAGCTCTAAAAACGACATATCGGGGTGGGCATCGGCCACGGTGTAGGTGCAAAACTGGCCGGGGGTGTCGGCATTGGCCTGACGCCAAACCTTGAGATGGAGTTGCATAGAGTCGGGTGTTGCGGGGGATGGAGCTGCTGGTTCTAGTGTAGTCCTCCTATTCGAGGGAAGAACGGCTGGATGCTACCCGGATCGCCGCCATCGCATTGCGCCACTCATCGTTAGTTTTGATGACAGCCGGGGAGGGAACATGGCCCAGTCCAGCCTTCTGGGGGGATCTGGCCTAGGGCGATGCCCCGAGGTATCCCGGCCAGTGGTATAAATCAGGCAGTTCAGGTAATGGCTATGGGCAAGAATAAAGCTGGCAACAGTTCTGGAACCGGTGATCGTCACGCCTATCGCGAGTTTGGCCCCGCCGACCCGATGGCGCGGGGCGTGCCCGATCGCGCCCCCAATCAGCAAACGGTGCGCGTGCAGGTCAGCCGCAAGGGGCGCGGCGGCAAAACTGTCACCATCATCAACGGGTTTCAGCACAGCCCCGACCAGCTCACCGCCCTGGCTAAGCAGCTCAAGGCCCAGTGCGGCACCGGCGGCACCGCCAAAGACGACACCATTGAAATTCAGGGCGACCACGCTCAAAAGCTAGTCGAACTCCTGGTGGCCAAGGGCTACCAGGCTAAACGGAGTGGAGGTTGATGGGTATGGGCCAGGTGGAGAGAAGATGGATGGGTAGGGGGTGGCGGCGATCGCTGCTGAGTTTCAGCGCTGCGCTGATTTTAGCTGTGGGTGGCTCAGGGCTACTACCCCTGCTGCCCAAGGCGGTAGCAATGGTTCCGGTTGAGGTAGCCCAGGCCACTGGCCCTAAGCAGGAATTAGGTGATCAGGCGGAGCCTGGGCTCGCTCTCCCGCGACCCAATCTTCCCCGGCCCTCTGTTCCTGTCGTTATCCCCACCGACATTCAAAACCACTGGGCGAAGGACTGCATCACGGAACTGGTCGAACAGCGCCTGATCGCCCCCGACGCCAGGGGGCTATTTCACCCCAATGACCCGATTCTCTGGGGCGACTACGTCACTCTGTTGAACCTGATCTCACCCGTAGGGCCAGCCCAATCATGGGCGAACCCGCTGGAGCGGGCGTTGGGCGTGCAAACCGCGCCCACGGTGGCGGCCCACTACCCCGATGCTTACTTTCAGCGCGATCGCCCTCTGGTGCGGGCCGAGGGCATTATGGCCCTAGCCACCAAGCTGGGCGGCAGCTACCAAATTGCCGCTAATACAATCATTAACACCAGCCTAGAGGATGGCCGCCAGGTGCCCCCCTATGCCCGCGAAGGGGTGGCCCTTGCTCTCACCCAAGGCGTGGTGGTGAACTATCCCCAGGGCAATCGCCTCAACCCCACTCAACGGCTAACTCGGGGCGAAGCCGTGGCTTTGCTGTGCCACGTTGCGCCAAATAACCCGGCCCTGAGCCAGACGATTGACCCCGCCTGGGTGGCCCAGGCCCAGACCCCCGCCGTAGCCTCCCCCGCCCGTGAAACGCGCGGCGTGTGGTTAACCAATGTGGATAGCCAGGTGCTGTTTTCCACTGAGTCTCTGCAAGCGGCGGTAACCCGTCTGGCCGACCTCAACTTCAACACGCTTTACCCCGTGGTGTGGAACTACGGCCACACCCTCTACCCCAGCGCCACTGCCCGGCGCGAGCTGGGGGTGAGCCAGCACCTTTACGGCGACCTGCGCGCCCCCGGCCCCGCCAGCGAAAGCGATGGTCAAGGACCGGCAGGCCAACGCGACATGATGCGCGAGGCGATCGCCATGGGTCACGCCCGGGGCATGGCCGTGGTGCCCTGGTTTGAGTTTGGCTTTATGGCCCCCGCCAATTACGAACTCTACCGCCGCCACCCCGACTGGTTCACCCAAAAACGAGTTGAGCCAACGCCCCCTGATCCAGAGCCTCTTGCTCCCCGTGATTCCACACGACCTAGGGATGTGCCCAAACTGGCCGCTAGTCTACACACTAAACAGGCTGCCAAGCTAACCCCCGCTTTGGATGTCCCCAAAGCAGGGGAGCTGGCCCGCGAAAAGCAGCGGACGGATCAGTGGCTGGCCCAAGACGACTTTCTCCCCGACCCTGACGTAGTGAATGACCCCGGCATTTGGATGGAGGGCAACGTGATTCCGCGCCGCTGGATGAACCCGTTTCATCCCCAGGTGCAGAAGTTTCAGCTAGAGCTGATCAACGAGCTGGTCTCAAACTACGAGGTGGATGGTTTTCAGTTTGACGACCACCTCGGTCTGCCGGTGGACTTTGGCTACGACCCCTTCACCATCAACCTCTATCGGGCCGAGCACGGGGGTCGTACCCCACCAAACGATCCTCAAGATGCGGAGTGGATGGCCTGGCGGGCCAGCAAAATTTCCGACTTTTTGGCCGAGGTGCACAAACTGGTGAAGGCGCGACGGCCCAATGCGGTGGTGTCGATTTCGCCCAACCCCTACCCCTTTGCCTTTACCAACTACCTGCAAGACTGGCCCACCTGGGTCAACCGGGGCATTGTCGATGAGCTGGTGGTGCAGGTCTACCGCAGCGACAACAACCGCTTTATGTGGGAAATGAATAAGCCCTCAATTCAGGCAGCGCGGCGCAAAATTCCGGTGAATATCGGTATTCTTAGCGGTCTGCGGGCGGCTCCGGTGAAGATGGACTTTATTACTGATCAGATGGCGGCGGTGCGCGATCGCGCCTACTCCGGCATGTCCTTCTTCTTCTACGAATCGCTGTGGATCTCGCCACCGCCAGAGACTGCCGAGCAGCGGGTGGGCAAGCTCCAGCAGGCCTTTGCTACGCCAGCTACCCGTCCTACTCGGTAGAACCAGTGTTTGGAGTAGATGGGAGTAGAGGGTAGGGGGTGAGGGGTGTGGACAGAGTCGGCGGCGGCTTCACACGCTGTATAGCACCACATTCTCCTGCTCGTTGGGGTCGTTACGAGACACGATCGCCTGGGCGGGTTCGGTGTCGCTCAAGTTAGTAGGCTGGTGGGGCACCCCAGGCGGAATGTAGAGAAAGTCGCCCGCCTGGTTGACGATGGTTTTCTTTAGACCCTCGCCGTAGGCCGTTTTGACCCGCCCCTGGAGAATGTAAATGGCGGTTTCGTAGTCTTTGTGGAAGTGGGGCTCTGCCGAGGCCCCAGGGGGAATGATCACCAGATTCATCGAAATGCCGTGGGAGCCCGCCGTGGCTCCAGAGATGCCGACAAAGTAGGGCAGCTTTTGCAGCGTTGCGGTGTCGTGCTGGGGTCGCACGGTAACAATTTCGGCATCGGCGGCAGTGAAAGCGGCTGAATCAACCATGACGGTTTCCTCCAAGATGCGGGTCAGTGTGAGATAGCCAGAGTGGGTTTGACCACAAGACTTAATGCTGCCATGACGCACCCCCACGTATCCTGATAGGGCATTAGTGTAGAGCTACGGCAGCAATCATGGTGATGAATGGCTAGCGGCTGACAACCGGGTAACCCCTCTGCCCAAGCCGTATCTCTCCAGTCATAACCCAAAACCTTTAGAGCTATGCCTAAAAAAAATCAATTTTCTCAAACCCTCGCCCTGCTGGGGCTATCGCTACTGATCGCCACCACTGCTTGCACCAGTGAGACTACCGCCCCAGATCCAGCCCCCACAGACGCAGAAGCCCCCACAGAAATACCTGCTGAAACGCCTCAGTCCGAGGAGGTTGGCTTGATTTTGGCAGGGGAAGGGCTACAGCTGGTAAATTTGCAAACGGGATCGACCACTGCTTTAGCCTTTGCCAGTGACATGGACTCCACCCTAGATGCTGTCACCCAGGTTTTGGGCGAACCTGAGGAAACCGGCGAGAACAGCGAGTGCCCCTCGGGTCCGTTGACGATCGCCACCTGGTCTAATGGTTTAGCGTTAAACGCTGCTGACGACACCTTTGTGGGCTGGGCCGTGCAGCCCGGTGACGACGACACCGCCCTGACCACCGCAGCAGGCGTTGGCATTGGCTCTACCCGCCAGGAGTTAGAAGAAGCCTACACTGTCGAACTGTTAGACAGTTCCCTCGGGGTCGAGTTTTCGGCAGGGGATCTCTTTGGGCTACTCACCTCGCCTGAACCCACTGGCACCATTACCAACTTGTGGGCTGGGGTAGCCTGCAATTTCCGGTAGCGCAACCCACCAGAGGTCAACTTGGGGGAGCAATTTCTAAGGTAACTGTCGAGGTGCAGGGCAGCTGACTCAGCCGTCACTGCTCAGGGAATGCCTTGTAGGATGACAGTATGTTCCGATTAAGGCCCGATTGATGCGCCCTGAATATAGCCGCCCCGACCAACTGCCAGACACTCCCCCCAAGGGCATGAGCCCTGAAAAATATGCCCGGCTGAAAGCTGAAGCTCAAGCGCCCTACAAAAGTCTGCGCAAGTTTGTCTATGGGGCCGTAGGGGCTTCGGGGGCGATCGGGGCGTTTGTCTTCTTTACCCAACTGTTGGCCGGGCGTGATGTCGGCAGCGCTCTGCCCAACTTAGGGGTGCAGCTTGGGGTGATCGGCATCGTAGTGCTGCTGTTTCGGCTAGAGAAGAAAGATTAGTACTTGACCAAGCTGATTGTGGAAGCTCTAGCGGTTCAGAGGTTAGGGTTTAAGGCAGTTGGTGAACCTCAAACTCTGAATTCTTATTAGCTGGTCAGATTTCTAACGTACTAACTTTTGAAACCGTTAGCTTGCCACCCTTCTAAACCGATGACACTAATTACCGTGCGCCCTGAGGGGCTCTACTGTGAAAAAGGCGGCTTCTACATTGACCCCTGGCGCGGGGTGGAGACGGCGCTGATTACCCATGCTCACAGCGACCATGCGCGATCGGGCTCGACCCAGTACATCGCTACTGCTCAATCAGAGGGCATTTTGCGGCGGCGGCTAGGGGAAGATATTCGGCTTCAGGGAGTTGCCTATGGCGACAAGCTCAAGCTGGGCGAAACCTGGGTGTCGTTTCACTCGGCGGGGCATGTGCTGGGTTCGGCGCAGATTCGCGTGGAGCACCGGGATGAGGTGTGGGTGGTGTCGGGCGACTACAAGCGCGGTGCCGACCCCTCCTGTGCTCCCTTTGAGGTGGTGCCCTGCGACACGTTTATCACTGAGGCTACTTTTGGTCTGCCGATTTACCGATGGGAGAGTGGCGCTGAGACCACCCGCCAGATCTACGACTGGTGGCAGGGCGATCGCGATCGCCCGTCAATTCTATTTTGCTACGCCTTTGGCAAAGCCCAGCGGGTGCTGAGTGAACTAACCCAGCTCACCGATCGCCCCGTCTACGTCCACGGCGCAATTCATGTGCTGACTGAAATCTATCGCGAGCAGGGCGTGGCCATGGTGCCCACTATCTGCACCTCAGAGCTGCCCCGCACCCATAGCTTCACGGGTGAGCTGGTGCTGGCCCCGCCCTCGGGCCACCGCTCTAGCTGGATGAAGCGGTTTAAGCATCCCCAAACGGCCTTTGCCTCGGGGTGGATGGCGGTGCGGGGGGCGCGGCGGCGACGGGGCTATGAGCGCGGGTTTGTGCTTTCTGACCACGCCGACTGGCCGGGGCTGATCCAAACGGTGAAAGATACGGGAGCTAAAACGGTGTACGTTACCCACGGTCAGTCAGACGTGGTGTCGCGCTATCTGCAAGAATCGTTGAACCTAGAGGCCATGCCCCTGGAGACGCTGTTTGAGGGAGAAGGGGACATTTAATGGAAGCGACGTCTTGGTTAGATGGAGCGATGGGCGGACTGGCCTTATTAATTTTGCTGGGAGGTCTGTGGATGCTCTTGAGTGGCGTGGGCGACATGGATCGTTGAATCTGAGCGCAGGGCCGTGACGTAGGCCACCAGTTTGCTGCTGCCGTAGAGCACGGTAATGGCGAACAAGCCCCCGGCTACCCAACCCTGGGCCCGCTGGGCAATCCACAGGATGGCGAGCACGAGGGCGATCGCATCTAACCCCAGCACATCGAGGCGCGATCGCCAGCCCGCTGACTGAATTGGCTTTGGGCTAGCGGGCTCTAGACGAATGGTAGCCGCCAGGTTAAACCCCAACAGGCTGACCAAGATCAGCCCCATGCCCCAGCCCAGATGGCCCAGGGCAGCGATGGAAAAGCCTGCTACTTGACCGGCGATCGCCAGCACGACCACGCGACCAAAGTGGCCCAGGCGCGGATCGCGGGTGCGTTGCCCCACTAAGTCTCTATGGCGTAGGTCAACCCGGGCCATATGGGCCTGCTCTAGACTCATCAGCATCAGCGCCAGCGCCAGCAGGCGATTGGGCCAGGGATGGGGCTGCACCGCCTGGTATAGCAACCCCACTGTCGCAGGCATAAACAGGGCCGCCGCCCAAGCAGGGGATAGGGTCATAGGGAATGCACCACTGGCTCAACTAAACGGCTTAAGCATACCGTCAGACTGAGCAGCTAGACTGATTCCTTGTGCCTATTCTGCAACAGGCTCAGCTTAAGGGAGAGAATTTGGCACGATTTGGAAACGACAGGTGCTCCATGGCGTTTTCCCAACTCCTGTTTCACGCGCCTAGGCAGGCAGCAGACCGTTGAGGAGCGCAGTGGCGAGAAACGTCGCCCCAATGCCGCAGATCACCAGGCCCGCTTGCTGCACGAGGTGTGTCGTAGACCGTTGGGTAAGCTGTCGCCCCAGAAGGAAGGCGGCGATCGCGATCCCCAACTGCACCGCTGTAAACCCAGCTAGATAGGCCACTAACGGCATCGATTCTGCGCCAAAAATGGCCTCGCCGTAGGCAAAGCCGTGGAATAACCCAGCTAGCACCGCCAAACCAGCGATCGCGCCGCTCTGGGGTCGGTTACGGAGTGCCAGCAGCACCCCAGACCCAAGCACCGAGCCAGCAATCACCAACTCTGCTGCCGGTAGCGTTAGCTCCGCTAGGTGCAGCCCCGTACCAACCATAGCCGCCATCACAAAGGCAGCAGGAATCGCGATTCCCCAAGTGCTAACGGCTGCCAGTAGGCCCACCGCTACCACAAACGCTAGATGATCGAGGCCAATGATGGGGTGGGCCAGACCCGACAAAAACCCCTCGGCAAAGTTGGCGGGCACTCGGCCCCCAAGCGGATGGTGGGCCAGGCTGGGCAGAGGCAGTAGCAGCAGCAGGGCCAGAGCTCCTACCGCGCCCCTACCCGCAGACTTGGATAGCAGACCGGCTCTGATAGTTCTCAGGGCAGCAACGTGATAACTCATCCGTACCTCGCAGACGAAGAAAGAACAGTGGAAAGCAGATCGGCGATCGGCGGGCGTTCTGGCTCGGCTACTTTGTGGTTGGCGAGATAGCTCCGTTCAACCCCAAAACAGCTTCACAGCTGCGGGACAGCGGCAGTCTTGCACTGCACTTTCCCCCTTGCCTCCAGTGGCTGATCCCCACCGGAACCGACAGCGCCCAAGCATCATAGCACCGGGTGAATCCGGCCCCGCCGTTGGTTTATCAATAGTCACCTGGCGCACTACAGGCAGCCAACGCCTGACTCTGGGTGCGCTAGCATCGAGCAAAACCTACCTCTGCCCCCAATGGTTTCATCGTCTCGTCTGGCTCGGCAAAAAGAAATTATTGAAGTGGTGCTTGGCAACGGCTGGGACTATATGCGGCGGCTGTTGGTGGGGGGCAAAGCCGATGAGCCCGAGATTCCGCCCCCAGCGGTGCTGCGCAACATTCTGACTGACCTGGGGCCGGTCTACGTCAAGCTGGGCCAGCTGTTGAGCACTCGACCCGACCTCATGCCCCGGGCCTACATTGAGGAACTCAGCAGCCTGCAAACCACTGTACCCTCGGTAGACCCCAAGGAGATCGAGGCCTACATTCGTCAGCACCTGGGTAAGCCCCCCGAGGAGCTGTTTGAACGGCTGGACTATCAAGCGATCGCCGCCGGTTCCATTGCCCAAACCCACAAGGCCGTGCTCAAAGATGGCCGCCAGGTCGCCCTCAAGGTGCAGCGCCCCGGCATTGAGCGCCAGGTCGAACGCGATATGACTCTGATTCGCGATATCGCCCGGCTGGTATCAGCCACCCAGTTTGGCCAGCGCTACAACGTCGTGGAGTTGGCCGAAGAGTTTGCCGATGCCATCAATGCCGAACTCGACTTCACCACTGAGGCGGGCTATACCGACCAGCTGCGGCGCAACCTGTCTAAAAGCGCCTGGTACGACGCTAGCCAGTTGGTCGTACCGCAGATCTATTGGGATCTGACCAATACAAAGATTATGACCATGGAGTGGCTGGAAGGCACTCCTCTGCTCAAGGCCGATTTGCTGGCCGAAGATGCCCACAGCGATGTCGTTGGCCTGCGATCGGCTGCCACCACGCTGCTGTTTCGGGCCTTCTTCAAACAGTATTTTGTGGATGGGTTTTTCCACGCCGATCCCCACCCCGGCAACATTTTTTACTTGGCAGATGGTCGCCTGGCCCTGCTCGACTGCGGCATGATGGGCCATATGGATCCTCGCACCCGCAATACCATGACCGAGATGGTGCTAGCGATTGTTAGCTGTGACGCCCAGCGCTGCTGCCAGCTCACCCTGCAACTGGCCGAACCCCTCAAACCCGTCAACCTGGCGCGCCTAGAGAGCGACTATACCCGGCTGCTGGGTCGCTACTACGGCCTCAGCCTAGAGCAGATCAACACCGCCGAAATTTTTGGTGAAATCTTGGCGGCGGGCATTCGCAACAACCTGCGCTGGCCCGCCAACGTGGGGTTGTTTACCAAGTCCCTCGCCAATCTAGAGGGGGCGGTTCGGCAGTTTAACCCCGGCGTCAACCTGCTCGAGGAGGTACGCCCGCTGATGGCCGATCTGTTTCGCCAGCAGATGGTGGGGGATGACCCGCTGCAATCGCTGCTGCGCACGGGGCTAGAGTTTCGCAACCTGTCGCTGAGTTCGCCGCGCCAGCTGGGCTTTTTGCTCGATCGCCTCAGTTCAGAGCAGCTCAAGTTTAGTCTCAGCATTCAGGGGCTAGACGACCTGCGCCGCAGCCTAGATGAATCTTCTAACCGCCATGCCTTTAGTACCGTGGTGGCGGCGCTAATCATTGGGGCGGCGATCGTGTCCACGGGGCAGCAGACATCCCAAGGGCAGATCTTGAGCATTATTTTGTTTGCGGCGGCCAGTTTCTTTGGGCTATGGCTGCTGTTTAGCATTGTGCGACCGCGACGGCGGCGGTAGACTGTGCCCAGCGTTTAGGGCCTTTGCCGTTAGCCTCTCTGAGCTTTGTACTTATCTTTAAAGAGCGCCTGCTGAATTTTGTGATCGACGATGGGGGCAGGGTAGTCGCCGCGATCGCGCTCCCTAATCTTCCCCGTCACCAAAGCTCCTGTATCCAGCGAACGTAGTTCCGGCACCCACTGACGGATGTACTCGGCCTCGGCGTCAAACTTTTGGGCTTGGCTGGCGGGGTTAAAAATCCGCAGCGGTTTGGGATCCATACCGCTAGAGGCGCTCCACTGCCAGCCGCCGTTGTTGGCCGACAGGTCTCCGTCTACCAGGTGCTGCATAAAATATTTCTCGCCCCACTGCCAGTTAATGATCAAATCTTTGGTGAGAAAGCTAGCCACAATCATGCGGCAGCGGTTGTGCATCCAGCCGATTTCGTTGAGCTGGCGCATGGCGGCATCGACAATCGGGTAGCCGGTGCGCCCCTCGCACCAGGCGGCAAAGTGATCGTCGTTGTTGTCCCAAGGAAAATCCTTCAGCGGCTGGCGATAGGGGCCATCGGCCAATTCTGGAAAGAAATACATCACGTGCTGGTAAAACTCGCGCCAAGCCAGCTCCTGCTGCCAGGTCTGCACATTGTTGCGGGTTTCGTCGCTGCGGCTGCGCCCGTAGGCAGCCTCGGCGGCGGCCCACACCGTGCGAATGCCCACAGCCCCAAACTTCAACGCCGCACTGAGCCGCGAGGTGCCATCCACAAAGGGAAAGTTGCGCTGCTCGTCGTAGCCTTCGATGGCTTGACTGCCGTCGCAAAACTCCTCCAGCCGCTCCAGGGCACCCTGCTCCCCCGGCTCGACCGGGAAGCCGTTCTCCCAGCCAAATCCCAAATCCGCCGGGCTGGGCAAATCGATGCAGCCCGCCTGCTTCGCTGCCTTAACCTGATGAGCAGTCAAGGATTTCAGCCCCTCCGGTGTCGGCAGGGGCGCAGCCTTAGATCGCTTTACCCAGTTGCGCCAGAAGGGGGTGTACACCGTGTAGGGGTCGCCTGCGCCGGTGCGAATGTCGCCCGGCTCGTGGAGCAGCTGATCCCAAAAAGTGGTGCGAAACTCTATGCCAGCTTCCTTGAGGGCCTCGACCACCGCCGTATCGCGCTGGCGCGAGTAAGGTTCGACATCGCGGTTCCAGTAAACGGCATCGGCAGCTAGCGCCTTGGCCAGCGCCGGAATCTGGGCGCGGGGATCACCCTGGAGAATGAGTAGCTGGCCACCGGCTTGGGCGTAGCTATCCTGCAATTTTTCCAGACAGCCGATCATGTAGGCAACCCGTGCCGGGGCGACATCGCCGTTGCCCAGAATGTCGGGGTCGAGGCAAAATACGCCGACTACTTGGGGGGTGCGATCGCGCGCCGCTGCCAACCCGACATTATCTCCTAGGCGCAGATCGCGACGGTGCCAAAACAACAGTAAATCGGCCATAGATGCAGCTCGCCCTTGCTCAGCAAACCGATTCAGTATAACGACATTAGCTCCTCGGGTTGAGCAGCTTTTATTATGGGGCAGCACCCGTTTGTCGGCGGCTCACCCTAAGGAGATCAACCATGCTGCAAAATAAGCAAATTATCATGCGTACCTTCAATGGCTACCTCGACTTTGTCACCGAGAGTCAGCCCACCCTGTCGCCCGATGTGGCCTGCCAGGTGGCGGCTCTGCTGACCCAGGCCGAGTTCAACCTGCAACTGTCTGAGCACAGCCGCAAGGCCTAGTTTTTCCGCTAGTTCTTTAAAGGGACGTCAGCCAAGGGCATCGGGGCCAATCCACCGATTGGAACGCCAATGGTGGACAGTCGGTGTCCGTAAGCCGCTGTTTGAATTCGCTGCGGGGGTAGCCTGATGCCCAGGCTGCCCTACGTTTTGTGAACAGATATTGAGAAAAGCTGTACGGGTTTAACCGCGCGATCGCCACTATCTTACGTTTGGGATCCTAACAGGGTATAAGCAAATCAACCCATTACTAATCGGTTTGATTACGAATCCCGTTCAGCCAGGGGTGAAAAAGGCAAGACAGGCTCCAGGTTTTCCCGTAGTATCAAAGTTGTGTTAGGTCTGCTCAGAACAAATCCTGGAAACGTTATCCGAAGGGTGTTCTGTAGCCTAAAGATCGATCTGCAATCTGTATTTGACGAGAGGATAGCACCATGGCAACCTACAAGGTTACGTTGATTAACGAGGCTGAAGGGCTCAACCAAACCATCGACGTCGATGACGATACTTACATTCTTGACGCTGCTGAAGAGCAGGGTCTAGACCTGCCCTATTCCTGCCGGGCTGGGGCTTGCTCCACCTGTGCTGGCAAAATCACCGCTGGCACCGTTGACCAATCCGATCAGTCCTTCTTGGATGATGACCAGATCGGCGCTGGCTACGTGTTGACCTGCGTTGCCTACCCCACCTCCGACTGCACCATCTTGACCCACCAAGAAGAAGAACTCTACTAGGTCTGAAGCGCCTGGTCGCGCTCGGCGGGGCCAGGCCTCCAAACGGGTTTTCTGACAAAAAAAGGATGCTTCGCCAAAGAAGCATCCTTTTTTTATGACTAGTGCTTTAAACGCGCACCAGAGGTATTATTTCGCTGCCGCGATACACTGCTCTACCAAAGCTGCAACCTTATCGACGTTCTGCCAGCCGAGGATTTCGGTCACCTTCTTCTCCAAGTTTTTGTAGGAGCGGAAGAACTCGGCGATCTCGTCGAGGCGGTGGGGGGCGACGTCGTCCAGCGATTTGACGCTGCGGTAGCGGGGATCAGCGGCGGGTACGCAGAGGATTTTCTCATCGCGATCGCCGCCGTCGATCATCTCCAGCATGCCGATGGGCCGCGCCGCAATCACACAGCCGGGGAAGGTGGGCTCATCCATCAGCACCATGCCGTCGAGGGGGTCGCCATCGTCCGCCAGGGTGTTGGGCACAAAGCCGTAGTCGTAGGGATATTTCACCGACGAAAACAATACCCGGTCTAAAATAAACGCGTTTAAGTCTTTGTCAAACTCGTACTTGTTTTTGCTGCCGCCGGTAATCTCCACCAGCACGTTGATCAGTCCCGGCTCAGGCTGAGCTGGAATACGCGATAGATCCACAACACTACTCCAATCAATAAAAAGCTGAATGTACAGGGCAGAAAGCTTAGACTTTTCCCCAGCGCACGGCTAAGTACGGTCGCCAGGCTTCCGCACAAGTCCTGCCGCCATAGTATTCTACGGGGCAGTGGCTCCTTTTCCGCATGGTTTAGTCTACCGCCCCAAACAAATCAGCAGAATTATTAGGCGGCAATTCTCCTCTGTGGACACTGCGTGAACGTCCCTATAGTGCGCCCTACCCGTGCCCTGGGTCTTGCCCTAGCGCCCCGCCGCCGCTGGTACCGAGAAGGTCGGGGGTTGTTCTAGTTCTGCCGTCGCCGTTGAAAAATGGGCGACTACAAACAGTGGCAGAGTTAGGGTTAGTACCGCAATTAAAATGCCCAACACGTTAGATGAAGGACTAGGAGGTTCCCCCACAGGGGTATCCGGTTGACTGGCAGAATCCATACAGTGAGATAACAGAATTCAACAAGGGATATCAATCTAAGGTCGAGGCCGAGGCCCAGAAAGCTCAGACCATCCCACATATCCAACCTTCGTAGGTAGACTCGGTCGAGACTACCACCGACGTGTACTCATCCTGGACGAGAGTATCGACGATCTTGGAGTAAAAAATGGTTCCATTGAAACTATATGCAAGGTTATAGCAATCGATCCATGACATTGATCACTCCAAAGGCTGAACCTTTGGCCAAACCAAGGCTACAGGTTTAAACCACTTCTGAATCTAGCATTCCCGACGGCTGCGGAGAACTACGGATATCACACTCCCTACTCCCCACCCTCCCGCTTCTCCAACAGCAGCCGAATCGCCCGCATTTCCTGCAATATCTGCCGCATCAAGTCGTGGGTGATCGTCTCTTCGGGGGGCTGCACCTGAATGGTGGGATGCAGGCCCAGTATTTCTTCAGCGAAGCGGCGCACTTCCTGGGGACGAAATTCAAGGGGCTCGTCTTTGTCGCGGCGCACTTCGGGGTTGAGCTTGGTTGGGTTGTAGGGAGGGTTGAGGTTGCCGGGGTCGGTGTTGGCGTAGCGGTAGACCGAGGCCCGCGATCGGTTGAGGTACTTTTGCACCGCGTCTACCGACAGCAGTGCCCCGATATCTTCGGCGGTTCCTATCCATTTGGAGGTTGGGGCAGGGGTGGCACCGTCAGTGGGGTTGACAACAAAGGGCGAATCGGGGGACATAGGGCAGAACGTAGCGGATCTGTGGCTACTGTATCAGGTTCATCCTGGGCTGGAATGCCCTGTAACAGAGCGTGCCAAAGGGCGATCGCCTGGGTAAAGGTGTGCTAAAACCTTGGCAGCGTTAACTAGGATTTACGTGTGAAGGGCGATCGCAGGCAGACTCAGCGACAAATCTGGCGACAGTGGCGACATTTGCCAGGGCTGGCTGCCCTGATGTTTGGGGTAGGGGCGATCGCCGGGCTCACGGCATCGCGCTGGTCGCCCACTCCCTCGCCGGGGGCGGGAGGCGACATCACCCCAGCCCTGCGGGTGCGTAACGTGCCGCAGCCCATTGTGTTTAACGGTCGCCCCCGCATCGACCCAATGCCCCAGTTCAAAGAGGTCTGGGAATGCCAGGTGGTGGTGGTGGGCGGCTCCCTCGGTGGGGTGGCTGCCGCTGCCCACGCCATGGCCAGCGGTGCCACCACCTGCCTGATCGAAGTTGCCCCCTGGCTGGGGGGGCAGATTAGCTCCCAGGGTGTCTCTGCCCTCGATGAATCGCTGCGCATGCGCCAGGCCAACAATCTGTCCCCTAGCTGGCAGCGGTTCCGACAGTTGATTAAGCAGCAGGTGGTTAACCTGCCGACCTGGAGCCCAGGCGGTAGCCCGCGATCGGTGGCCGACATCAATAGCTGTTGGGTGGGCACCCTGTGCTTTCCCCCCCAGGCCGGGGCCAAGGCCTCAGAACAGTTCTTAACTGATACTAAGCCCAGCGCCCCTGCCAGCCGCTGGGCCGCGATGACGGCGTTTAAGGGAGCTGAGTTTGACGCCACGGGCCGCCGCATCACGGCGGTCTATGGGGTACGGCGCATTCCTAAAGATCCTGGCTATCAGCCTGTGGGACGACTGTCGGCGGAGCTGGCCGAGTGGTATAGCTGGTCGCCCACCGCCGAGTTTGATCGCGTACCCGTCAAGCTCCAACCGCCCCCTGGCCAGCCAATGATCGTAATTGACGCCACCGACACGGGCGAGCTAGTGGCCTGGGCCAAGGTGCCCTACCGGCTCGGGTCTGAGTCGAAGGCAACCACGGGGGAGCCTAACGCCGCCGCCTTTGACAACCCCGACTGTACCCAGGCCTTTACCTACCCCTTTGCCCTCGGCATTCACAATGACGGAGGCGATAGCCTGGCGGCTCTGATGCGGCTACAGCCTACCTACGGCCTCCATGAACACCAAGCCTCGTTTGATTTAGAAGGATTTCCGTTTTTTGCGGGCAAGAGCGTCTTTCACTACCGACGCATCGTCAGCCAAAACCGGGGCAATCCCTACACCAGCGCTCCCGTTGCGGGCGACATCTCCATGATCAACTGGAACCGGGGTAATGACTGGAACTGGATGGATCCACCGCTACTGCTCAACGCCACTGCGCTAGAGGCCGCTGGCCAGCACCAAAACTGGATGGGGGGCCTATCAGCGTCAGCGCTTAAATTTGGCGAAGAGAATGCGCTGATGTTTGCCCGCTGGCTGCTTGAAACCCAGTCTGGACCCAACTATCCACTGGCCTACCTCTACGGAGCCGATAGCCCTATGGGCACGCTGTCGGGCCTCAGCATGGTGCCCTACTTTCGCGAGGGGCGGCGAATTGTGGGCCGCGCTGCCTACGGCCAAGATGAGTTTATGATTCGCGAAAACGATCTGCGCTACGATTTTCCCGGCCAGCGCGATTTTAGCCCCACCACCGTTGGGCTGACCCACTATGCGATCGATATCCACGGCTGTCGCTATCGCAACTGGCTGCCCTCAGGAGAAGCGGTTTCCGCTCCAGCCCAGGAGCCCCGAATCAAGCCGGTGCAGATTCCATTGGAGAGTCTGATTCCCCAGGGGGTCGACAATTTGCTGATCGGCGGTAAGCCCCTAGCCGCTACCCATATTGCGAACGCTTCAACCCGCATTCACTACGGTGAGTGGCAGGTGGGGGCTGCCGCCGGAGTGACCGCAGGCTGGTTAGTATCAGCCAGTGCGCCTGTCGGTGACCCAGTCGCTGTGATCCCCAGTGGGTCTATGGGGGCACTCCAGGAGGTCATGCGGCTGCAAGGGCTAAAAACCCATTGGTAGCGTTGCGATATGGGCTAAAAGCAGTCTGGCTCAGCAGGGGCGGACGGAGCGTTAAATAGAGCAAATACCTGGCGACAGCAGCGCCTCAACCGTTCACGACAGGTGGGATCAGGGGCAACCTCGCCTGAGAACGCCCAGTTATCGATGGTAGACAAGCTCCAGCGTTTGCCGCGATGGTCAAATCCGGCCAGGTCAAGGCCGATCACCCGATATTTCTCTAGCTGCGTCAATTTTTGGTTGTCGTCTTCAGGCTCACTGTACAGGCGAATCTGCACCAGTAAGCTGCGGCACTGAAACAACCGACTCACCCCAGGGAAATGAAACCCTACATCAATGGAGTCGGGATCAACCAGGTCGCGGGTACCAGGGTCATTGGCCCAGGGCTTGAGGTCGGCTCGCAGATCGGGAAACTCGGCCTTAAAGAGACCCACTACGGCGGCAATTTTGCTGGCAAACTCAATGCTGCTGGCCTGTTCTGCTGCGTTCACGCGACCTACAACGATAATAGGGGAGCCTTAAGCATAGACTAGCGCTCCCCTTTCAACAGTTAACTGGGTAACGGCTGAACAAACTTCGAACCCGTTCACCCACCTCGCAGTTACTGAGCTGAGCCGACGACCCCGCTGCACATTTCGAGCATGCGGTGGTCGTTTTCACTTAGGTCTTCAATGGCGTGAAAACCGTCGAGGTCAAAGGGAACTAGCTCACCAGAGGCATCGCTAGACGCTACCGCAGAATCCTCAACCATGGCCAGGCTGTAGGGGTAGGTGTCGGCTTGGTCGTAGCTGTTGATAACGGTCATGGCGATCTCGGTACCCTGTACTTGACCCTCAAAGCAGTCGAAGGATGAGCTGGGGTAGTAGAGTGCGCCATAAACGCGATCGCCCGTACGCTCTAGCACCACATAGCCTTGGCCAATCTGGTCGGGTTGGGGAACTTGGCCAAACAGATAGCGCTCGCCCACAGGCTCAGCGGCAGTCTGAGCGACCGCTAGCGCCTCCGAGGAGGTTTGATTATCTACAGTTTGAGCTTGGGCAGCTGTGCCCAATGTCGCAGCCGTAACTGCACCTAATAAGACGTAGGAGAGTGCGCGGCGATCGCAGCTCTGGCCCTGGTTTGCAACTCGGTTTACCAGGGAAGATAGGGTGAATTGAAACGTTTTGATACCCATTCTATTGCCCCCTTTTGTTTAACCTTTATAAGTAGCTAATCGATCATTGAGAAAACTCATTTCTCGCTCTAGCTCAAAGCTTCAATGCGCCGCTCCATGCCCCTTTCGGGTTCTGTAGCTTGAACTTAATGTAGTAGACCTCAGCAACCAGATTTACACCCTAACGGCGAACCGTAACAACTCTTGTTAGTGGTGGTCATTTGTTTGCAATCAGCCTGAGTTAGCTGTGATTTTTGCTATCTGCCGAGGGGCGATCGCGCTACACACAACTTGTCTTGCCACTGGGTATAGTTTCAGGCCAATACCTCAATTAGACATCTGTCGATGGGCCAGCTTGGCAACTGGTCAGAATTGGTAGAGGTTCTCAGTTGGGCTGTAGAGACCTGAGAGTCAGGGTAAAATCGTAGGTAGAAACCGGTTTTCAGACTTGTAGGAGACAGTAATGGAGGGTTCCTCCACTTCTTTTGACGACCTTCGGGTGCCCCTCAAACTGCTGTTGTTTATTGACAAGCGGCCTAGCTTGGCCCGGCAAATGCGCCAGATCAAGCAGTATCTGAAAACCCTGGAGACCCACTTTGAGTTCAACCTCGATGTTGTTGATATCGGTGAACAGCCCTACCTCGCTGAGCATTACAAGCTAGTAGCTAGCCCGGCGCTGATTAAAATTTCTCCCGCGCCCCAGCAGATGCTGGCGGGCAGCGACATTGTCAACCAGCTAGAACGCTGGTGGCCCAAGTGGCAGCAGGAGCATCTCGATAGCCTCAATTTGGTAGGGGTGGGGGCCGACTCAGACCCGACGGTTGATGCCCTGGCCCAGGAAACCGACCTCTTGACCACCTCCGCTGAGCTGATGAAGCTCTCCGACGAGATCTTTCGGCTCAATCAAACCCGTGAAGAACTAGAGGCCCAGCTACGTTTTAAAGACCGCATTATCGCCATGATGGCCCACGATTTGCGTAATCCCCTGACGGCTGCCTCCATTGCGGTTGAAACCCTGGAGTTGGGCTACGCCCCTAACCAAACCCGCAACATCACCCTCAGCCCTGAGCTAACAGGCCAGTTGCTAAAGCATGCCAAAACCCAAATTCGAGCCATCAACCGGATGATCACCGATATTCTCAAGGCAGCTCGGGGAGCCTCCATGGAGCTTCAGATTGTGCCCCAGGAGCTGAACCTATCTGCACTGTGCCTAGAGGTAGTCGATGCGTTTCAAAACCGTCTTCAAGAGAAACAGCAAAGCCTAACGACCGAAATTCCCCAAGATCTGCCCACGGTCTATGCCGATGGCACCCAGGTTAAGCGCGTTGTCACCAACCTGCTCGACAACGCCATCAAATACACGCCCGAGGGGGGCCAGGTTTCGATCATTGCGCTGCACCGCACCACCCAAAAGGTACAGGTGGCGGTGGTCGATACCGGGCCGGGCATTCCGCCCGAAAATCGCGACAAAATCTTTGAAGAGAGCTATCGGCTGCAACGCGATGTCACGCAGGATGGCTATGGGCTAGGGCTAGCCCTCTGCCAGCGCATTGTGCGTGCCCACTATGGTCAAATCTGGGTTGACTCGGCCCCTGGGGCGGGCAGCTCTTTTTTCTTTACCCTGCCGGTCTATCGAGCCTAGCTTGAATTGGCCGATCGCCCGCAGCCCACCCCTAAATCAGCGCCCTAAACACCGAGGCCTATGGCAAGATAGGGGCCATGGGAGAGCGGTTTTTGTATTATCTCAGCCCGGCCCTTTGGGGCAGCACACTGGCGGTCTACGGCAGCGGGAGACTCTGGCGTGAGGTTGGGCAACAGGCCGCTCGATCGCGCTGGGCAGAGGTCACTGCTGCGATCGCCTTTCTGTGGCTGCTGGGCCTACTGGGACTCAGTTTTGTGCTGCTCCACGGCGGGCAAAACGCGCTGCTGCCCCCCGGTGCCCTGGCGCTGGCTCGCGGTCTCCAAACCATGCTGGGGATGGCTAATACCCCACCAACCGCCGCTCCGGGGCGCTGGGGGCTGGGCCTGGTGGGCCTGGGGGCTTGGCTCTGCCTGGTGGTCGGCACTCAAAAACTGGTGGAGCTAGTAGCAGGGGTCACAGGGAGCCGTCCGACCTCCCTAGGGCGCTGGCGCGACCGACTGCTGCCCTGGGGCATCACGCTGCTAGGTCTGGCAGTAGCGGGGCTGGTGTTTAGCCTTGTGGGCGGCGCGCCAGAGGCGGGGGCGATCGCCAGTCGGTGGAGCTTTCTAATTCGGCTGGGGCGCTGGGTGTTGGCGATTGGCATTGGGGCTGTAGGTCTGGCGTTGGTATATCGAATCACCCCACAGCGCTGGCTACCCGGTTTGGGGCTGTGGCCTGGCGTCAGGGTCGTCTTAGTCTTGGGCCTAGGGATTTTGGCGCTGCGGCACTGGGGGCTGAGCTGGCTGACTCGCCAGGCGATCGCCTACGATCTCTTGCTGGCCCTTGGCCTCAACCTAGTGACGCTATACGGTCTAATTCTGCTGGTGCCGGTAGGAGCTCAGATCAACCTCAGCCTCCTGCGCTATCGGGGATCAGGGCATCGTTCCTGGGTGCGCCCGACACCAACGCCGCCGCCATCTTTCGATTCTTTCAAAATCAAGCGCCGAGATTGAGCCAGGCCGCCAGTCTCTAGCGAATACGCTGCAAGCTGCTGACGATGCCTAGGCCAAAACACAGCAAAATCAGTAGCCAGATCACCAGACCCGGCAAAAAAGCCAGCAGCGACAGACCCCGTAAAAACCACACAACGGCGGTCAGCCCCAAGGCCGCTAAAAAGAGTTTGGTCAGGGGTTGTAGCGGGTAGCGACGACGGCCCATGGCAGCAATGTCTCCATTTGTAAAGCTTTTACTGGATTACGGAGCAATACTGAGGCCATTGGTAAAAGCCCCGTAATGATACTACCGTTCTCCCTACGCTTTGAAACTGTCTCATCTTTAATAGAAAAGCCAGCGACACAGCGCTAGTATGGCCCAGATACCGTGGCCCTTATTAGGGCAATGAGCAGGACTGGGGTTTGCGATCGCTCCAGAGCCAAACAGCCCCGATAGCCTTAGCAGGAATTGTCGGCTACTGGTACCAACACCGGATCGCATCGTTAGGAGGAATAGATCAATGGTTACTAGCGAAGCTCAAGGTATCCACGAGGTCAAGCAGGACGGATTTCTCGCCCAGTTTTCTCCCACCGACCAGGTAGCGCTGCTTCGGGGAGACGTATTGCTCCAGTCGCAAACCGGCAATGCCAGTGGTGCTGTCACTGCTCACATGTACGTCCCCCTGGCCCGCCCTCAAATTTGGCCCCAGGTGACCAACTACAGCTGCTGGACTCAGTATTTTCCCAATATCGTACACAGCGAAGTGCTAGAGACTGTAAAAACTGCGACTCAGCGCTATCGCCGTCTCTACCAGGTGGGGCGTAAGGGGTTTATGCTGCTGAGCGCCCAGGTCGAAATTTACCTCAAGGTGGTTGAAACAGCCTGTGAAGCGATTCAGTTTCGCCTAGAGCAAGGCACGTTCTCCCACTTTGCAGCCGACCTGCACCTGCAAGATTTCAACCAGGGCACTCTGCTGACCTACTCGGTGCAGGCCGCGCCGACCATTCCAGTACCCTCATTTTTGATTGAACAGGCGATTAAGACCGATCTGCCGGGCAACATGCGACAGATGAGACGGGTGCTGTGTGCCCGCTATGGTGTGGCGTAGGCAGCAGTTCAGGTCATTTACTGCGCTAGTTCAAAATTCTGTGTCTGCCCAACGGCTTAGAGGTTATTTAGGCTGCTAATGGTATCGCTCCACAAAGGCGCGCCCTGCCGACATGGCTGCACTGCTAGTCGTGTAGAAAGTGCCGTCGCTGAGCACGTCTAAGTCAGGCTTTACAATCCAGCACTGGTAGCCCCGGTCTTTATTGTGGCTGACGCCAATAATCCAGCCGGTCATGGCTGAAACTTGCACGACCGAATCCGCGTCCATCGCAGTATCCTCCCGTGGGCCTATGACCTGTCCCAAACCAAGATCAAGGGCAGAGCTGAGCGGTGCTATCGTAAGTCAGATTGGGTCTTGAGTGAGCAAAACCCCCAACTTTCTTCTCATTTTTCCTGGGCTATGCTGTATTCCTGCGCCCCTACTCTGTTGCTATGAGCAATCAAACCCTGCCCCTTGACGATCGCCTCTACCGCTACCTGCTCGACCACTCGGTACACGAGCCTGAGGTGCTAACGGCCCTACGTCACGAGACCGCCCAGCACCCCATGGCCCAAATGCAGATTGCCCCAGAGCAGGGGCAGTTTATGGCGCTGCTGGTTCAGCTTTTGGGAGTGACTAAGGCTCTTGAGGTGGGGGTGTTTACGGGCTATAGTGCGCTGCGGGTGGCGCTGGCGATGCCCCCGGAGGGCAAGCTGGTGGCCTGCGATGTGAGTGAGGAGTATACGGCGATCGCCCGCCGCTACTGGGAAAAAGCCGGAGTTGCTCACAAAATCGACCTCCGCATCGCCCCCGCAACCGAAACCTTAGATCAACTGATTGCTGCTGGGGAAGTCAACAGTTTTGACTTTGCCTTTATCGACGCCGACAAGAGCGGTTATCCTACCTACTACGAGCAGGCGCTGCAACTAGTAAGGCCGGGCGGATTGATCGCGATCGACAATGTACTGTGGTCAGGCCAGGTAGCTGACCCCACTGTGCAAGACACCCGCACCAACACCCTTCGCCGCCTCAATGAAGCAATTCATAACGACGATCGCGTCGTTGCCAGCCTGGTTCCTATCGCCGATGGTCTCACCCTAGCGATGAAACAGCGGTGCTGATCGCCGCTGTCCTGGGCCAAGCCTTACGGCAAATGCAGCAGCGGGTACCAACCTAGAAGTTTAGCTTGTCCACTACGGCGAACAATCTAGTGATTTGGCTGAGTAATTCCCTAAGGTTCCAGTGTTACTTGCCAATACAAAACCGGCTGAAAATTTCATCGAGCATAGATTCGGTGATTTCGTCGCCGGTGATGCTGCCCAAGGCCGCGATCGCACTCCTCAGGTCAATCGTCCAAAAGTCCAGCGGTAGCTGATTCTCAATAGTTTGCTGCACCTGATGGAGCGCATTGCGGGCCGCTGTCAGGGCGGCCCCCTGACGCTGGTTGACGGTGAACTCTAAATTGGCCGTGGTGAGCCGATCGGCGTGGATCGCGCTCAGAATCGCTTGCTCCAAGGCATCGATCCCCTGCTGATTGGCGGCGGCGGTGTGAACTGTAGGCACGTTATAGGGAAGTAAGAGCTGACTTGCAGCATCAGCGGCCACCAAATCCACTTTGTTAACAACCAGGATTAAGCAAGTTTCCTGCACCGACTCGTAGAGCTGCTGGTCGGCCTCAGTCCATCCGGCGGCGGCGTCAATGGTGAGCAGCACGAGGTCTGCGCTCTGGGCCACCTGGCGCGATCGCGCAATGCCCATTTGCTCGACCGGGTCGCTGGCCTCGCGAATGCCCGCCGTATCGAGCACCTGAATGGGGATGCCGCCCACCACCAGCTGCGACTCCACCACGTCGCGGGTGGTGCCGGGCAAGTCGGTGACAATGGCGCGATCGCAGCGGCTCCAGGCATTCAGCAGGCTCGACTTGCCCACGTTGGGGCGACCCACAATCGCCACCTTCAGCCCGGTGCGCAGCAGTTCCCCCGACTCTGCCGTGGCCAGCAGGCGCTCGATCTCGGTCAGCACGGCGGCCAGTTGCGATCGCACCGTCTTTTCATCCAACGGGGGCAGATCGTCTTCAAAGTCAATGCGGGCCTCCACCTCGGCCAGCACGTTGAGGCAGGTCGAGCGCAGCTGGCGGATGGGCTGAGTGAGCTTGCCCTGCAATCCCGCCAGGGCCGTCTTCGCCGCCAAGCCTGACTGGGCCGCCACCAAATCGGCCACCCCTTCTGCCTGAGTGAGGTCGAGCCGACCGTTCAGAAACGCCCGCAGAGTAAATTCGCCCGGTTCTGCTAGCCGTGCTCCTTGACTGAGGCAGAGCTGGAGCACCTGCTGCACCGCCATCAGCCCGCCGTGGCAGTGAAATTCCACCACATCTTCGCGGGTATAGGAGCGAGGAGCCAGCATGAGCAGCAGTAGCGCTTCATCCACAGGCTGCTGAGTGCGAGGGTCGCGCACGTGACCGTAGAGAATGCGGTGGCTTTCCCAAGGTTGTTTGCCGGGGGCGTGAAATAGCTTGTGGGCGATCGCCACGGCCTCCGCTCCGGACAGCCGCACAATGCCGACGCTGCCCTGCTGGGGGGCAATGGCGGTGGCGATCGCCGCAATGGTCTCACCTTGGGAGGGTGCGTTTTCGGGAGACTTGCCCTTAATCGTTGAGAGTAACGCCCGTTGCTGAGCAGCCGCGCCATCCATAGCCTCTATCCTGCACGATGAAGTGATGTTGAAGCCCAAGGCAAGTCTGTTAAAGCACCGATCTACTGGGTAGAATAGAAAAGAATCTTTACGTGTCTCTAAGATTCTACCGCTGAGTTTTTCTGCCTACCCAGGGGTAGTCTACCAAGCCCTTAGGCATGGCTACCCACCCAACCGTTGAGCTGTCTCTAATTTTTCCTTTCCCCTAGGTTCTTGGGGAAACTTAGCCTTTGGTATACCCCGTCTATGATCACTACGTCCGCCGCTGAATCTACCCCCGAACCTAAGCCCGTGATGCGAAAAACGACTCACCCTCAGTGGCGGCGGCAGCTCCGCTATCTGTATCTGCGTTTTTTGCGGCTTCAGGGCACTCCCGAGCAGCTGTCTCGGGGCATGGCCTCGGGGATATTTTCTGGCTGCTTTCCTCTGTTTGGCTTTCAGATGATCATTGGGGTGGGCGTAGCTACGGTGCTGCGGGGCAACCGCATCATGGCGGCGGCGGCCACCTGGGTCAGCAACCCCTTCACCTATGTGCCTATTTTTGCCTTCAACTATCAGGTGGGGCTGTGGCTGCTGGGGGGCAAGGCCACTCAGACCTTTGATAACCTCGACACCCTCAACAGCTGGATGGATATGGGCACCGAGGTGTCGGCACGGCTGATGCTTGGCAGCACGGCAGTGGGGCTAGTGGCAGGCGTGGCCAGCTACTTTGTCGGTCTACCGCTGATTCGGCAGGTGCGATCGCGCCAGCTCGCCCGGCAGCAGCGCCAGCTCGAAGCTCCCTCCGGATTAGAGAACCTTATCCAGACCGTAGATTAACGATTTTAGGGCCATCACCCGGCGAATGCAGAGCAGCACACCGGGCATGAAACTGGCGCGATCGCTGGTGTCGTGGCGCAGGGTGTAAAGTTGTCCTGGCGAGCCAAACAAAATCTCCTGGTGGGCAATTAGCCCCGGCAGCCGCACGCTATGGATATTGATGCCCTCGGGAGTTGTGCCGCCTCGGGCACCGGGAATCGTCTCAGTTTCTTTCACCAGCGGGGTGTTAAAGGTTTTTTGCGCCTCCGCCAGCATTTGAGCAGTTTGTACGGCGGTGCCGCTGGGGGCATCGGCCTTTTGGTTGTGGTGCAGCTCGATGATCTCAACATGGTCGAAGTACTGAGCGGCCTGCTGAGCGGCCTGCTGCATCAGCACTACCCCAATGGAAAAGTTGGGCACAATCAAGCAGCCAATGCTGGCCTTATCGGCAAACTCGGCCAGGTCGCGAATTTGCGCGTTGCTCAGGCCAGTGGTGCCGACGACGGGGCGCACACCATAGGCGATCGCGGCCCGCACCGACTCATACACGCTGTCGGGATGGGAGAGGTCAACCATCACCGCCAGGCCCTCGCTCTGGGCAGCCACCAGGGTTGCCTCCAGGTCATTCATGACCGGCACTTCTAGGGGTTTGTAGCCGATCACCTCGCCAATATCCTGGCCCATCAGCTCAGGATTTCTGCCGATTGCCCCCACTAGCGTGATATCTGGCGCTTGATCGATAGCTTTAATGACCTCACGGCCCATTTTGCCGTAGGCTCCGTTGACCACGACGGGAATAGTCGATTGGGTAGGCATAGAAAAACTTGGTTTAGCGGGCTAAGGAAACTAGCAGATCAGCAAATCCGACGGTTAATCAGCTACCAGTTCTGAAATCTCGAACATTTCAACCTGCCAGCGCTGCAATCGTCAGACCTGACTGACTACTGAAACTTGCGTTCTAGCGACTTGAGATACTCGGTGTTGACCCCCGACTCACGGGGTAGAGAGATTTTGCCGGTGCGAGCGATTTCGCGAATGCCAAAGCGGTTGAGCACCTGCACGATCGCCACCATCTTGCCAGGGTCGCCCACCACTTCTAGGGTGAGAGAGTCTTCAGACACATCGACCACCCTGGCCCGAAAGATTTGGGCGAACTCAATAATTTCAGAGCGGCTGGTGCTGCTCGCATTGACCTTGAGCAGCATTAGCTCTCGCTCGACGCAGGGGGTGTCGGTGACGTCGTTGACCTTAAGCACGTTAATCAACTTGTAGAGCTGCTTGGTGAGCTGCTCGATCACCGCATCGTCGCCGGGCACCACCATGGTGATGCGAGAAATGCCCGAGGTTTCAGCTGGCCCCACCGCCAGGCTCTCGATGTTAAACCCGCGTCGGGCAAACAGACCGGCAATGCGGCTCAGCACCCCGGCCTCGTCTTCAACCAGTACAGAGAGGGTGTGTTTGATGGCCTGCTGAGGAGCCACAGCCGAACTGGGGAGAATAGAAGGGTTAACCATAGGGCCTGGGGATGTAAAAGGTTTCAGCACCAGCGCTGATTCGCGAGACGTTCAAAACTAGCAAACCTCAATACTATCCCGAAAGTCCCTGCCTTAAAACCATCCCTCCTGCACCTTCCACCATTTCTCCTGACAAAACACTGGACTTTCTGGCGTTGCTGAATTGAGGAATGAATTTGCAAAAGCAACAGTTGCTGCATCGGCCCCCCAACCCCCCAATTTTGGGGGACTTTGAAGTCGTCTGGTTCCCCCCAGAATTGGGGGGCTAGGGGGGCAAATCATACTGCTGATCAGCAACGCCGACTTTCTCACCCTCGCCTCTTCAGGGACGTTTTTCCAATGGCGATCGCCTGCCTGAGAGACAGACAACGCCGTTGCTCCTAGTAGAGCCGCTAATGCAAACCGGCACTGGCTCCCTCCTCCCATCGCACCCTTACATCTCTATCTAGCTTGGCTTCACAAACCCCTAAAGCCCGCCCACATCCTCCAGATTGGGTATCCTTGAGGCACTAGCCTACCGTCACTGCATTTGGCATGAGCTTATCTGGCCCCGCTAAAGAGATTCAGTCCCTTAAGGGGCGCTTGCTCGACCTGATTAATTTGCGCCCTGGGGAAGAAGAGCGCACGCTGCTCATGTTTGCCTTTTACACCGCCACCTCCATGGGGATTTTGTGGCTGGAGGTGAGTTCAGCGGCGCTATTTTTGGAAGCCTATGGGGCGGCCAGCCTTCCGTGGATCTATATCTTTAGCGCTGGGGTGGGGCTGGGGCTGAGCGTAGTCTATTCCTGGTTACAGCGGCTGTTTCCGCTGCGTCGGGTGATTGTGATCATTGCCATGCTGATGGCTGTGCCAGTTTTGGGGTTTCGCTGGGGGCTAACGATACCGTGGCTGGCGGCTCCCATGGTGTTTTCGATGCGGCTGTGGATTGAGGCCATCTATGGGCTCAATGACCTCAACCTGTCGGTGACCGCCAACCAGCTCTTTAACATTCGCGAGATCAAGCGGGCGTATCCGATTATTAGCAGCGGCAACCTGGTGGCCGACGTGATCAGCGGCTTTTCGGTCTACCTGCTGCTCAAGCTGATTGGGCTGCAAAACGTTATGCTGCTTGCTTTTGTGGTGATGGTGGCGGGGGCGGCTATTTTGTACCACCTCAGCCGCAACTACGAGCACGCCTTCCCCGACTCACCCCGCCGCCAGGCAGAAGATGCTGAGTCAGTGGAGAGCTTCAAGTCGCGCCAGCGGCTTCAGGGGCCGATCCAGCAGTATGTGGTGCTGCTGTTTTCGTTCTTTGTGCTGGCCCAGATGCTGCTGTTCTCCATTGAGTTTCAGTTCTTCAATCAGCTGGAGACCAATCTTGATGTCGATGCGATCGCCGCTTTTTTGGGCTTTTTCAGCGGCCTGCTGGGGCTGATTGAGCTGTTTACCCAGTGGTTTACCTCCAGCCGACTGATCGAGCGAGAAGGGGTGTTTAAGGTAGCCCTGGTGCTGCCCTCGGTGATTGTGGTGATTGGGGTGATCGCCCTGGTGGGCAGCTACCCCGTGCGGCTGGGGCTGACGGTCATGTTTGTCGGGCTAATTGTGCTGAAGTTTTTTGATGAGTGGTTGCGCTATACGCTGGTCGCCACCACGCGCCCGATCCTGTTTCAGCCGATTCCTGATCAGGTGCGCAGCACGGTGCAGTCATGGGTGGGGGGGATTGCTGAGCCGCTGTCGATGGGGGGCACGGGGGTGGCCATTTTGGTCACTATTGCTGTTTGCAACCGGGTTGGGCTGGTGGATACTCTGGTGCAGGCACGACTGTTTTTGTTGGGCACCGTGGTAGCGGCGCTGGTGTGGTTTGCGATTATGGTGCTGCTGCGATCGCGCTACCTCAACCTGCTGGTGCGGGGAGCCGAGCGCGGCCTGCTGACCTTTTCTGACGCCAACCTGCGGGTGCTGAAGCGGGCCTTTATTGAGCAGCTTGAAAAGCCTGGATTGGATGCCAACAAGCGATCGTGCATTGAGCTGCTCAGCCACATCGACCCCAAAAATGTGGGCGAAATCTTGGCTCCCCGCCTGGAGGCTCTACCTCCAGCCCTTCAGCGCCAGAGCCTAGAGGCGATGCTAGAGTATCCCAACCCGGCCTACACCGCCCAGGTGCAAGAGCTGCTAGAGGTGCCCCACCAGGCTCCCGAAATTTTGGCCCTGGCCCTCCGCTACGTGTGGTTGGCCCAGGAGCGCTTTGATATCAATGATCTGCGACCCTACCTGCCGCCGGAGGTGGATGCGGTGGTGCGCGGTACGGCGGCCTCGCTGATGCTGCGGCGGGGCAACCTACAGGAGCGGGCCGAGGCCACCGCTACCCTGCGCAAAATGCTGGTGCACGACGAAGAGCGGGAGCGGGTGATGGGCTGCCGCGCCCTGGGTGAGGCCGACTATATGGAATCACTCAGTATCTACATTGACGACCTGTTGCAAGACTCGTCGCTGCGAGTGCGGCGGGCGATCTTGGCAGCGATCGCCGCCACTCAATACAAAAAATATTACCCCTCGCTGCTCAAGGCGCTTCAGTACAAGTCAACCCGTGAAGCCGCTATAGCTGCCCTCACCCGCCTGGGCAACGATGCCCTGCCCATGCTTCAAGAGCTTGCCCTCGACAGCTACCGTCCCGAAATCTTGCGTAACCAAGCCTGGCAGGTGATTGGCAACATTGGCACCGTCTCCGCCCTAGAGTTTCTTATTCAAAACCTGATCACCACCTGGGGCAGCACCCGTCGCCACATTCTGCGGATCTTGCTCAGCCTGTACCAAGAGTCAGGGGTAAAGCGATCGTCTCTGATCGACGAGGCCCTAGACCGCATGCTAGGCCGCAGCGGCATCGAAGATCTGCTGAATACGGAGCTGGCCTTTGCCGGGCAGATGCTGGCGGCCAAGGTCGATTTGGCATCCAACCGTGTTGAGGGTATCGAGGCGGATCTACTGCGCAAAGCCCTTGATGGGCTACAGGCAGACGCTACCGAGCGGCTATTTATGCTGCTGCGGTTCGTGTCGCCCGCCACTGCCATTCAGGCCGCCCAGGTGAGTCTCAGCGGATCAGCCGCCCAGTGGGCCAGGGGCATCGAAATTCTCGACAATGTGGTGGATGTGGCCAACAAACGGTCGATTCTGATCCTGCTCGATCGCCGTCTAGACGCCGACAAGCTGAAGCTGCTGGCCCTGTCTACACCGCTGATTGCCTACCGACCCATGCTGCCCCGCGATCGCCTGCGTCAGCTGCTCGACCTGCGCAACTTTTTGTCAGACTGGACGATCGCTTGCTGCTTTCACCTGGCCCGCGTGCAGCGGTGGAATCTCACCGCCGAGCACACCCTGGCCTCGCTCCAGCACCCTACCGGCTTTGTGCGCGAGGCTGTGCTGACCTATTTAGCCGTGGCGTCGCCCCGTGCCCTGCGGGAGCTGCTGCCCCTGATGCAGCAAGACGCCGACCCGCTAGTGCTGGCTCAGGTTAAACAGCTGATCAACACCTATAATCTGGAGCCGAGCCCCTCCGCTGGCTGACGCTTCTGGCCCCCTTCACCCGCCGTTACCCCGTAGAGCAAACCGCCCCCGTATGTTAAACAGCGTCGAACGACTCCTTTTTATTCGTAACGTCCCCATGTTCAAAGAGCTGCGGGATGACTTTTTGGTGCGGCTGGCCTCGGTGATGGATGAGGTGTTCTACGACAGCAACTACACCATCATTACCGAAGGCCAGGAGGGGCGATCGATGTACATTGTGGTGTCGGGCCGCGTTAGTGTGCACATCGGCGGGCAGGAAGTGGCCCAGCTCAAGGAAGACGAATGCTTTGGCGAAATGTCGGTGTTTGATGCCGAGCCGCGATCGGCCTCAGTCACGACTCTAGAGCCCTGCGCCTGTCTGGTGCTCACTCAGCAGCAGCTCTACGATGCCATTGACGAAACCCCCGGCATTGCGGTCAACGTGATTCGCCTGCTCTCGCGCCGCATTCGGGAGCTAAACCAGGATCTCAACCAGGTTAAACAGCAGCTGACGCAGCCTTCACCATTCCCCCAAACCCGACCCCAATGGTATCGACCGCTGCCGTTTCCGCCGTCGGAGCCCCTGGCGCGATCGGGCAGTTAAAGGGATGAAGCTCTGGGGTGCAAGGTTTAAAAGGCTAGAACAGCGACCTCAAGACACTTTCATAAAAGGTGGTGTAAGCCCAAACCCCTCGCCTTACTCAAACCCTATCCACGCCCTTATGGATAAATAACGGTCAGGCATTAGAACTCAGAGATTTCTCCAAGTCATTGCCTGAATGTCTGCCCACTCGCTTAATTCATTGCAGAGCCATTCAATTTCCCGACGATCGCCTTCGATAATCATTTGGTCATTAGATGGGAATTTCAAGCTGAGCCGATAGCGGGTCAAGGTCTCCGCGCCAACAGAAATGCCCATTAGTCTTTCTTGAAAAATTACAGTCGACTCCCCACCTTTTAGCAGGTTAAGGATAACAATAACTACCCTCGCTTTTTTTGGAGTGTAATCTTAGCATTAGTATTGGAGAAATCACTTGAAAAGCGCTTACCCAGTGCTTCGCCTTGACCTGGAACTCGAAATCTAGGTTGTAGCGTAAAAAAAGTCACCCTAGAACCTACTAGTAAACCCAAAACCAAAAACAATAATGTAATCCAAAACTTGTTGAAAGGTATTGCAAAAAACGGCATTGAAACTAGCTCTAGGTAAGCTAATAACATCACTAAAGCTAGTGCTAGATAAGTCCATAACGCCATGTCACTATCTATATATTGAATTTGCTTTAATGGTACTTTTAGTTGAAGAGTAGTTTGAGTTTTTTTCAGGAAAATAGAGGAGGAGTCGGGACGTGTCGTTGTCCCTAAGTAGTTCTCTTGTATGGTCAATGTTGCTTTTGGCTCTGGACGAGGATTGAGAAAGCGTAGCCTTGCGTCCTGTGCTGTTGCCGGTCTTCTGGTTAGGCTTGGGTCTGTTAGCCATTCAATCCAACTGATAAAAGACCTACTGAGGGATGTCAAGTGCTTAAATTCAACGTGCAAATCGTTCTGAGGCAAATCGGCAGGATGTTGACCTGTCGCCAGATAAATCAAAGTCATCCCGACACCATACAAATCGGATGCCGGTAACGATCGTCCACCAAATTGTTCAGGTGGCATATAACCATAGGTGCCAACCACTGTTACCGTGCCGCCATGGGCGGCTGTTTGCACTGAGCCAAAATCAATCAGATAGACCTCACCAGGGCTATTGCCGCTGCGGTTTTTGAGCAACACGTTGCTCGGTTTAATATCGCGATGAATGACAGGTGGCTGAAGGCGATAAAGGTACTCTAAAATATCTAGCAAGTCTTTAGCAATTGTAGTTAATTCTGCTTCGCTAAACCTGAATCCGTCCTCTACCCATTGCTGGAGTGAGCGTGCCTCAATGTAACTTTGTACCAGCGCAAAACCCTTGCCGAACTCAATTTCTACCTCAAAGAAATCGAGGTATTGGGGGATTGCTGGATGATCAAGAGCTTTGAGGGTTTCTGCCTCACGCTCAAATAATTTCAAGTCTTCCCAGGTAAAATCTGGGCTAAACAGTAAGAGTTTAATGACAACAGACAATTGGTTTTGTAAATCGAGCGCCAAAAACGTTTGCCGTCCGGGTTTGCGACCCAGCAGGGCTTGAATTTGATAGCGATCGCGCAATATCTGGTTTACAAACGGACTGCCATCGAAATCGGCCATTGGTAAACCTTTTTAAGCTGAACACTACGAATGCCTTTGGCATCTTGGTATCAAAGGTACCCAACTCTATGAGGCTCACCTCCGAGATCAGCAAGCAATGTGCACGGTTGATCGCGATCGCTGTCATCTACTACAACTCCGCCATTCTGTTTCTTCTACTTACCAAGTACGAGGTCAGTGGGAATGTGAAAGCCTTGTCCATCATCAAGCAGATCTCACGACGGCTTGGCGATCTATCTATAGTGGGCATATAGGCTTTGCTGCGAGGGTGTGTTCTTCATCTGCGAATCCCCTTCATCCTTGAGCTTAAAACTTTCAGATCATCTCTCTTCAACACAATTTTTCTTAACTCTGCGACGCGTCCTTAGAGCTTGGGCAAGCTAACGGTACGAAGCCGTTTTTGAGGATTTGCCCATGGGGCTACTGATACTGCTGGTGGCCGTACTGCTCATTGCAGCGGTCTTTTTTGTCAATCTCTATAACCGCTTGGTGACCGGTCGCAATCGCTACCAAAACGCCTACGCCCAAATCGATGTGCAGCTGCGCCGCCGCTACGACCTGATCCCTAACCTGGTGGAGAGCGTCAAGGGCTACATGGCCCACGAGAAAGAAACCCTGGCAGCGGTCATCAACGCCCGCAACAGTGCCATGACTGCCAGCCGTCAGGCGGCCCAGGCTCCCGGCGATCCGCGAGCGATGACGCAGTTGGCCGCCGCCGAAGGCATGCTCGACAACACCCTGGGGCGGCTGTTTGCGCTGTCGGAGGCTTACCCCGACCTCAAGGCCAACCAAAATATGGCCCAGCTAATCGAAGAACTGCGCTCCACCGAAAACCGCATCGCCTTTGCGCGCCAGGCGTTCAACGATGCTGTCACCCTCTACAACACCCAGCGGGAAATGTTCCCCGGCAACCTGATCGCGGGCAGCTTTAACTTCAACCCGGCTCAACTGCTTGAAGAAAGCACCCCCGAGGTCAAAGAAGTCCCCCGCGTATCTTTTAGCTAGCCATGAATTTTTTTGAGCATCAAGACCAGGCTCGCCGCAATACTACCAAGCTGCTGCTGCTGTTTGGGCTGTCGATCGCGGTGATGATCGCAGCGTTTTATGGGGTGGCGATCGCAATTCTCTTCACCCAGGCTACCCCAGCGCTGGGAGGGCCTGGGTTGCTCTGGCGGCCCGGCGTCTTGTTTTGGGTAGCCAGCGGTACCCTGACCTTTATGGTGGTGGGCAGCTCGACTAAACTGGCCCAGCTCAGCCAGGGGGGCCACAGCCTGGCCAAAGGGCTGGGCGGGCGAGAGCTAAACCCCCTCACCGACGACCTCGATGAGCAGCGGTTGATCAACGTGGTCAGCGAGATGGCCCTGGCCTCAGGAACCCCCATTCCTGCCGTGTATCTGTTGGATGACGAGCCAGGCATCAATGCCTTTGCGGCGGGCTTTACCGCTGACAAAGCCGTGATTGGTGTGACCCGTGGCTGTCTTGATCAGCTCAGCCGTGACGAGCTGCAAGGGGTGATTGGCCACGAATTCAGCCATATTCTCAACGGCGACATGGGCCTCAACCTCAAACTAATTGGGGTCATCCACGGTCTGCTGCTGATTTACATTGCCGGACGGTTGATGCTGCGCTTGAGCTACTACGATGGCGCGTCGCGTCGGTCAAAGGATGACAAGGGGGCTGGGGCAGTGCTGGCGGCGGCTCTGGCTATGGTCGTGATTGGCTACCTGGGGGTGCTGTGCGGACGGTTGATCAAAAGTGCCGTGTCACGGGAGCGAGAGTTTCTGGCCGATGCCTCGGCGGTGCAGTTTACCCGCAACTCTGAGGGTTTGACCGGGGCGCTGCGCAAAATTGGCCAGATTCAGGCGGGCTCGACGATGGTCTCCCCCATGGCTGAAACCGCCAGCCACCTGCTGTTTGGCGAGGCCAACGGCAACCTGTCATTTTTGGGCGGCTGGTTTGCCACCCATCCACCCCTGGGCGAGCGGCTGCGCCGCCTGGGCCAGGTACCCATTCCCGAGGGAGCTTCTCCCCTGGGAGTCGGGGCATCGATTAGTTCCTCCAGTTCCCCAGACGATTCACTGGTGATGGGGCTGCACAGGGGCACCAGCACCGCCGTGCAGCCAGGGATCACCGCGATCGCCTCTCCCGCCCCCAGTCAGTTTATGACCGCCATCGGCACCACCGACGCTCGGCGGTTGGAACAGGTGCGATCGCTGCTCAGCGAACTACCCGCCGAGGTCAAGGCCGCCCTACAAGACCCCACTGCTGCTGCCGAGGTTGTCTATGCCCTGCTGGTGCGAACCAAGCCCGCCCTACAAACCCAGCAGATCGAGTATCTGTCCAATACCTATGGCCCCGATTGTAGAGGGCGCGTAGGCCAAATTTATAATCGAGTTCGCGCCCTCAAGCCAGGGCAAGATCTGCTGTTGTTAGAGGCGTTAGTTCCCGCCCTTCGGCAGCTCGACCCCGAGGCGGGGCGAAAGTTTATTCAAACGGCCCAGGCCCTGAGTCAGCCAGGGGGCCGACTGCTGCTCTCGAACTATCCGCTGCAACTGATTTTGCGCAAACGATTGTCGAGTCATTTGGGGCAACCTGCGACCATCACCGACATAAATGATCTCTGGGGCGACGCCCTAGTGGTGCTTGCCCTGCTGGCGCGGGTTGGCCACAGCCGCTCAGAGGATGCTATCTACGCTTTTAAGCTAGGTATCTCGCAACTGCCGGGGGCCAAAACGCAGGCATCTCCCAATGAACTGCTGCCGGTCAACAGTACTGATATCAACGCTAGCCTCAGCCGCCTAGAGCAGGCCGCTCCCAAACTTAAACAGACTATTGTCGATGCCTGCGCCCATACGGTGCTGGCCGACAACGACGTTACTCCCGCCGAAATGGGGCTACTGCGAGCGGTGGTGATCACCCTTGACTGTCCGGCCCCGCCCTTTCTTACCTAGCCTTTAACCAAGCTCATGGTGACAGGCTCGCCTAGCTAGGGTTCAGAGCCTATGGTGTATGGTTTAAGGCCGGTCATGAACCTGAAACATCAAATCTTGAACTGCCGCTAACTTGTCACCTTTGGCTTGGCAAACTACTAGCGCCGTTCTGACATCTTGCAGAGTTGGTACTCTATAGTAATCACTGCCCCCAAAAGACCTATCCGGTCGGCAGTTTCAGCAAAACTCGCTGCATGCTGAAGGTTGATTGCCCAAGGATCTCTGCTATAATTCGAAGCTGCGCTATTGTGCCGTTTGATTACCCTCGGAGAATATCCATGGCTCGTCATTGTCAACTTACCGGGAAGAAGGCCAACAATGCCTTCTCGATCTCTCACTCTCACCGCCGCACTAAGCGCCTGCAAGAAGCCAACCTGCAAGAAAAGCGCGTGTGGTGGCCCCAGGGCAAGCGCTGGGTCAAGCTGCGCCTGTCGACTAAAGCGATCAAAACCCTTCAAACCAAGGGGCTTGAAGCGATGGCCAAAGAGGCCGGTCTCAATCTGAATAAGTTCTAGTTTGGCCTCCGGCCAGCTATGTTCGGCGGTGCAGTAGCGCCAGCCCCGCCGCTACAATACCGATCGCAAAGGCCGTGCCTGGCTCAGGCACGGCCTTTGCCGTGGTCTGGCGCTGCACTTCCATCACAAACTTAAACACCACCGATTCGCCGGGGGCTAGAGAACGATCAAACTGCACGGCGGCGGTGGTATCGGCATCGACTAGAGGGCCAGGAGTATTGTGTAGCCCCGTAGCTGGAATGTTGTAGAGCTGAGCCAGTAGCGGCCCGTAGGGACTGATCTGCACTGCCGTCGGCGTCTGATTGACGGAGAGAGTAGCCTGGGCACCACTAGGGGCGGTTTGGGTGAGGGTGTGACCTGCAAAAAAAGCGGTGTTGTTGGTGATCGCGCCATCAAACTGGAGATCGTAGTCGATGTACTTAAACAGGCTGACGTCGAGCCAGTCACTGCCGGTGTTGGTCAGAGTCACGGTTTCGTGGCGAGCGGCGCGATAGCTGCCGGGGGCACCCCCTAGCAGCACTGAATTAAGAGAAAAGGCCAGGTTGGCCCCAAAAAAACTGGCGCTGAGGCGATCGGCGCTGGGCTGGCTAAACGCGGTGGGCTGGAAATTTTCGAGCCGCAGCTCCTGGGGGGCCGCGAGACTGCTGAGGTTGAGAAAGTACAGATCGGTAAACAGCGTTTCGACGCCGTCAATCAGCCAGGACTGCTCATCGCTAAAGCGCAGCAGATCGGTGCGGTAGGTTGAGTTGCCCTGGGTGAGTTCTAATAGGCCAGGGGGCAAGGGGTCTGCGGCTACAGCCAACCCAGGGCTGGCCAGCGCCAGGGCTAAAGCCAGAGACGGGATTGTAATGGCAGGCCAATAGTTCATGAACTGTGGAAATGGGGCAAGCGGAGCTAGCGGATGGGTTGGGGTTGGGGCAGTCAGGGAGTTGCGGGTGCGGTAGCCCCTTGGGCTGGTTCTTGACCATCGCCGCAGCAGCCAATCCTCACCCAGGTTAGCTGGGCTACCCCGTCGCTGAAATCAGCCCTCTAGGGGGATTTACGGAATCCTTAAGCGAACTTTACGGACTTCGTAGAACTGCCGCTGCTCTGAAGGAACCGAATCTCCAACTTGCTCAGCGATGACTGCTCTGGCGAAGGCAAACGCGTTGCAGACCCGCCCCAGGGCAGTAACGTAGACCTAGGAACACTCTGTTGGGTTCCGTGCTGTGTTTTGGGTTCCGCCGGGCAGGCGGGGTAGCTATGAGCGATCGCCCCCTTACTTCTGTTGCTGATAACCGCCAGGCGGTACAGCGAGTGCTGTTGATTACCCTGGCCTTAAATTTGGCGGTGGTCGCCCTCAAGGCTACGGTGGGCTCGATGACGGGGTCGCTGAGCCTGCTGGCCGACGCCCTGCACAGCGTCACCGACAGCGCCAACAATGTGCTGGGCCTGGCCACCAACCGTCTGGCCAACCCCCGACCCGATCGCGACCATCCCTACGGCCACCAAAAGTTTGAGGCGATCGGTGCCCTGGGGATTGCCGCGTTTTTGGGCATTGCCTGTTTTGAAATTCTCCAAAGCGCCGTGGAGCGGATTCTGTCAGGCGGCAACCCGGTCACCATGAGCGCCACCGCCCTGTGGATTATGCTGCTGGTGCTGGGGATCAACATTTTTGTTGCCACCTACGAGCGGCGGGTGGGGCTGGCCCTCAACAGCAAGATTTTGGTGGCCGACGCTTACCACACCATGAGCGACATCTGGACCACCATCGTGGTGATTGCCGGGCTGATTGGGGTGTGGCAGGGGTTTACCTGGCTGGATGTGGCCCTGGCCTTTCCGGTGGCGCTGCTGGTGTTTAAGAGCGGCTGGACGGTGCTGCGCGACAACCTGCCCTGGCTGGTAGATGAGATGGCGATCGCCCCAGAGGCCATCCACAAGCAGGTGATGCAGGTGCCGGGGGTAGTCAACTGCCACAGCATTGCCTCGCGGGGGCTGCTGGGGCGGCAGGTGTTCATCGACATGCACCTGGTGGTGCAGCCCACCGATATTCGCGCCGCCCACACCGTGACCGAGGCGGTTGAAGCGCGGCTGGAGGAGCTATACGGCCCCACCCGCACCACTATTCACCTGGAGCCGAGGGAATATACCGAAGAGGCGATTACCTATTGAGGCAAGTGTAACGGGGCCGCCAAAAGCGTTAATTTCCCGATTACACTGAGTAATGGGTTCAGGCCCTTAAATCCCGTCATCCATCACCTATGAATTTTTTGGCGAATCTGATTCCCGGTCGAGCTGATCAGGCTACCCTGCCCAAGCGCAGCCGCCGGGTGCGGGGGGTAGAGCTGAAGACCGAGGCCGAGCTAGAGATCATGCGCGGGGCGGCCCGCATTGTGGCCACAGTGCTCAAAGAAATTGAGGCTCTGGTGCAGCCGGGGATGACCACCGCTGATCTGGATGCCCACGCCGAGAAGCGGATTCGTGAGCTAGGCGCGACCCCTAGCTTTAAAGGCTATCACGGCTTTCCGGCCTCGATCTGCGCCTGTGTGAATGACCAGGTGGTGCACGGTATTCCCCACAAGCGCCAGGTGATTCGCCGGGGCGACCTGCTCAAGGTTGACACGGGGGCCTATTACAACGGCTTCCACGGCGACTCTTGCATCACCATTGCGGTGGGCGAGGTGTCGGCCCAGGCCCAGCAGCTAATGACAGCGGCGGAAGCGGCGCTCTATGCGGGCATTGCCCAGGTAAAGCCGGGGAACACGCTGCTGGATATTGCGGGGGCGATCGAAGACTGCGTCGCCAGCTATGGCTTTACGGTGGTGGAAGATTTCACCGGCCACGGGGTGGGGCGCAATCTGCACGAAGCGCCGTCGGTGTTTAACTTTCGCACCCGCCAACTGCCCAATATGAAACTGCTGCCGGGGATGACGCTGGCGATCGAGCCGATTCTCAACGCCGGGTCTAAGCAAACCCGCACGCTGAAAGATCAGTGGACGGTGGTGACGGTGGATCGATCGCTGTCGGCCCAGTTTGAGCACACGGTGCTGGTGAGCGAAACCGGCCACGAGATTTTGACCGATCGCAGCTCGATCCCGGTAGCTCTAGCCTCCTAGGAGGTTGGGTTGGGGTCTAGGCAGGGGCGATCGCCGTAGTCAACGCTGGTGTCGATGGTGAGTACGTAGGCCCTGATGCCCTCGGCCTCAGCAAAGCGGTGGCGCTGAATCTCTTCCAGGGCTTTGCGATCGAGCACACCGTAGCCCGAGCCGCGCAACAGGGCGGGTTCGCCTCGCCAAGAGCCATCGGGGTTTACCACAGCGCCAACGTTAATTTCGCCTGGGGAGTCTGAAAGGCACACTCGCTGGGGATACACCGTAGAAAATTCAGAACGATCGACCTCTGGGGATAGCTCGGCCAGGCCGGGCTCCTGGCGCAGGGTGCTGACCCACTGGCTCTGGTTCGCGTCAAAGGTGTCGCGGGTGACGGCAGAGGCATTAAAGACAAACCGATTTTGAATAGACTCTGCCGCCCGGTCAATTTTGGCCTGGGGCAGGTTGAGGGCGACCACATAGGCCAACAGTTGTGGGCCTAGATCGGCGTCAAACAAAGGTTGAGTAGCTGACGGAGCAGAAGGGGGTGGGGGCGCGGGGGTGACGGCCCCTGCCGTCGGTGGATTGACGGCGGCGGGCGGTTGAGTGGGCTGAGCGCTGGCGGGTGAGGCTGCCTGAGGGCGGGGTTGTGACGTTGGACGGCTCGTTCTAGGCGGTTGGGGCCGAGCCGATTGGACAGTAGGCGCATGCGCCCCTGCAACGGCTGCTGCTGGTGCCACTGGAGACCTTTGTAGTGGTGTAGAGGAGCTTGCAGCACCCGCGATCGCGCCCACATCTGACTCGCCTGCGGGGGGCACGCGGGTAATGGCCACGCTGTCTTGCTCCGGGTCGGGGGGCGGAACCGGAACCTCATCGGTGCCGGTGGGCAGCAGCAGCAGTAGCCCGTGCAGGCCCAGGGATGCCAGCAGCATAGGGGCTAGCAGCCTCTGCCACAGGGGGCGAGAACGCTCAGGGGGAGCAAAACGAGTCGTCATACCAAATCTATGGGGGAACTATGCCAATGGCTTACGCCATTTATCTACCTACCATTCAGCCACAGAACTGGATCACCGTGGGCCAGCTCTTTATCCGGGTGGATAGTTTGAGCGAGGGTCACTGGCCCAGATAATCACCAATCCCGAGGCCTGCTGGCCGGGGGCTCCTACGCCAATACCGACTAGGGAAATAAACAGATAGGGCTGCCCCTCTTGCAATACCTGAAACAGCGGGCGATCGCAGTAGCCATCCGCTACGCGATTCACCGCATACTGCGGTGCTGGAAAGGTGCGGGGAATATCTTGCTCGGCGATGAATTGAACATTGCGGGTCAGGTAGCGCAGCGACACCACGCCGGGCTGGGTGCTGTAGGTGGCGTCGTCAATCTGCGTGAAGAAGCAGGCCTGTTCTTCGGGTGTCCAGGCTGCAATGCCCTGGGGGATTAGGTAGGCGATCGCCGGAAACGAGGTTGCCGTAGAGTCAAAATCGCTGTCCCCTGAGCCTCGGGTAAGGCGGGTAAAAATTTCGGCCACGGCCTCATCGGCGACCACGGCTGTAGCCGGTGCAGGCTCGGACGCAGCAGGCGCTGGTGGGGATGGGCTGTTGGTTGGGACTGGGGCGGTGGGAGCAGGTGTGGGGGTGGGAGGAGCCGCGATCGGCAGGGGCAGGGGCGGGGCGGAGGTTGAAGGTGGAGGCGTAGATATGGCGGAGGCCGCCTCAGGCTCGGAGGGGACAAGGGTGCCGATGCTGAGCAGATCGACAAACTCGTCCTCGGCGATCGCCTCTTCGGCCTCGGGCACCGGCTGCGGAGCAGGGGCAGGGGCCAGCAGCACGAACCCGTGGAGCACCAGCGATAGGCCAAACAATGGCGCTAGCAGCAACTGGCCGCGATGCCGCCGTGGCGTGGGTGGTCTCGGGGGCAATACTGGCCGAGGCGATGCTATGGATTCCCTAAGGGTCATAGGTGCTAAGGATAGTGGCGGCGTTGAAACGCTGATATAAGGGAGCTAGCTTCAGCGAATAGTCGCAGCCAGCCCTTGGGAATGAACGGTCTTCCCGAGGGCTGGTGGATCTGGGGGTTAAGCTTTGCCAAGAGGGGGCGATCGCGCTAAGTTGAGCGCAACCTACAGACCCTACAGCTCAGACAGAATGTCGGCGTAGCGCTCCTCAGACAGCGGCACGTAGCCTACTTCAGGCACAAGCTCAGGCCCGTTTTCGAGCATGAACTCGACAAAGGCGCGCACCTCGGGGCGGTTCTCCAGACTGCTTTTCTTGACGTAGACAAAGATAGGCCGAGACAGCGGCGCATAGGTGCCGTTCTCGACGTTCTCGGGGGTGGGCTCAACGCCGTTGATAGAAACAGCTTTGAGTGTCTCTTGGTTTTCAAGGTAGTAGGCCAGACCAAAGTAGCCAATGGCATTGGGGTCACGGCTGACGCCAATTACCAGAATGTTGTCGTCTTCGCTAGCGGTGTAGTCGGCGCGGCTAGAGCCCGCCTCACCCACAATCGTCTCAGTAAAGTAGTCGAAGGTGCCCGAATCGGTGCCGGGGCCAAACAGGTCAATTGGCTCGTCAGGCCAGCTAGGGTCGATCTGGTTCCATCGAGTGACGGTGCCCTGGGCCTCAGGGCTCCATAGGGTTTGCAGTTGCTCTACGGTCATATCGTCGGCCCAATCATTTTCGGGGTTGATCACCACCGTCAGCGCGTCGGTGGCGACGGGCACTTCAATGTACTCAATGCCAGCGGCGGCGCAAGCTTCGATTTCGGAGTCTTTGATCGGGCGCGAAGCACCGGTAATGTCGAGTTCGCCAGCGCAAAACTTGCTAAAGCCGCCGCCAGTACCCGACACCCCGACGGTTACCTGGGTGCCACGGTTGGTGGCCATAAATTCTTCGGCCATGGCTTCAGATATGGGGTAGACGGTGCTAGACCCATCAATCTGAATAATGGAATTTTGAGAAACTGCACTGGGGACGCCAATTCCTAGCGCTACGGCGGTGGTTATCGCCCCAGCCAAAACATAGCGATTAAATTTCTGTTTGCTCGTCATATAACACTCTCCGTAGCGTCCTAAACATGGTCAAATCCGCCATGATAAACGCTACAGCCTCAACCCTAAGACAGCCTGATGGCAACAATAAGCCTGGGGGGAAAGTGAATTAAAAACCCTTTAAGAAACTCATGAATCCATGTTTGAGAATTAGAAATTCCCCGGAGGCATCCTTCAGCACAAAATCCTCAGGCTGAATGATGGTCTTGCCATGGCTAGACTGTGGCGATTAGCTGCTTTTTGACCCAGATATCTTCTCTTGAGTGAATATAGACGGGGTCAGCCTGGAGGGCGATCGCGCGGTTGTACGACTCCACCGCATTGCCGTAGGCACCTATCTCAGCTAGCAGCTTGCCCCGGTTAAACCAGGCCTGGTGATACTGGGGGTCGAGGGCGACGGCTTTGTCGTAGGCGGCTAGGGCCTCAGCCTGGCGATTGAGGCCGCAGAGGGCGTTGGCGCGATTGTTCCAGCCGGTGCAGTAGGTGCTGTCTAGGGCTAACGCCTGATCAAAGAGCGCTAGCGCCTGAGCAAACTGGCTCTGGGCGCAGAGGGTGCAGCCTTGGGCGTTGAGGGCAGCGGCGCTATGGTCGTGGGTGTGAATTGGCTTCATGGGCGATCTTCTGGGCGACAGTTTCCATTGTGAGGTTGACGAAGGTGGGGCGAGCAGGGGGGGTGTTACCCGCTGGGGGTACGGGTTTACAATCCGTTGAGGAAAAGTTGATCGGTCTACAGTGCAGCCTATGCCACAGGTAGGGTTACAAGAACTGGTTGCGGCGGTGCAAGCGGGGGAGCTGGTGAGCTTTCCCACCGATACGGTGCCAGCCCTGGCGGCGCGGCCCGAGGCGGGCGATCGCATCTACACCGCCAAGGAGCGCAGCCCCGACAAGCCGCTGATTCTCATGGGGGCCAGCCTCGACGATCTGCGCCCCTACATCACCGGCACCGACGATGATCTGGCCCAGTGGAGTGCGATCGCCGCTCAGTACTGGCCCGGCGCGCTGACCCTGGTGCTGCCCGCCAGCGATCGCCTGCCCCCGACGATGAATCCCCAGCAGACGGGCACCGTGGGGCTGAGAATTCCTAACCATCCCCTGGCCCGGCACCTGCTAGGCCACACCGGGCCACTGGCCACCACCAGCGCCAACCGTTCAGGGCAGCCGCCCCTAGAGACTATGACGGCGATCGAGGCCAGCTTTCCCCAGGTGTTTACCCTCGATCAGGCGACCCAGGCCGAGATCTACGCCCTCCTCCAGGCCGAGATTCCCACTCCTGACCAGCCCCAGGGGTCGGGGCTACCCTCAACGGTGGTGTGCTGGCAGGGGGGCGGTTGGAGGGTGCTGCGATCGGGCGCGATCGCCCTGCCCCAGGTTGAAACCGTTTAGTTGAAACCGTTAAAAGCGGTTTTGCCCCGCCGCCTAGGGTTAGGCTAGCAGGGGCGAACTCATCTATCCCATAGACAGCTGCCGCAATGGACTATCCCCAGGGTCAAGACTTTACCGATCTCGAAACGCTACAGCTAGCCTACGATCGCCTGCGGCACCAGGCCCAGCACCAAGCTGCCTTTTTGGGTACGGCCTCCCACGAACTCAGGTCGCCCATTACCCAAATCATCAGCCTGCACCAGCTCATTCTCGAAGATCTGTGCGAAAGCCCCGCCGAAGAACGAGAGTTTATTGCCCAGGCCAACCAGGCCATTCAAACCGTGCTCAAGAACCTCGATCTACTGATTACCCTCTCTAAGCTCGACATCGGTGCCCTGCATCCCCGCCTCAGCCCCACCCTGCTCGACCCGCTGATCACCCGCGTACAACGCATGATCGAGATGCAGTGCATCAATCGCCACTGCCGGCTGATTGTGGGGACGGTAGAGGCCAATCTACAGGTGCAAACTGACTCGGCATGGCTAGAGCAAGCCCTAATCATGCTGATCGAAGCCGCCCTAGCCCAGGGCAGCCCGCAGATCAGCCTGACCGTGTCTGAAGACGCCACTACTGGCAACATTGCTCTGCATCTGGGGGCAAACCCTGGCGAGGCTCCACCATCCGCTATGGCCACCCTATCGCCTGAGTTTCGCTACCAGTTAGCTGCCCGTCTAGCGCCTCACCTGGGGGGTACCTTAGAGTTTTTAGGTGCTGCAGAAAATCCCAAAAGTCTTGTCTGCATACAGCTACCCCGCCCTACTAACTAACTCTTAATTACCGCCATTTCATTGAACATTTGAACAAACCGTTCCATTTCAGGATCTTTCGATATAGTTTGGGCAAATTACTTCTGGAATTAATCGCTGCTTTCCTGTAGCTAACCTAAACCCCCACCCTGTAGACGTTGAAACGCAGCCTACCGGATCGGATCCCTGAAACTAAGTCACCAAAACAATTATGGAATTTGCCATCGTGCTCATTCTGGTTTTCATTGTGTGGACCAATGAGGCCTTATTGGGTAAACCATTAGTCAAAGAGATTAAGCCCAAAACCGCAGAAGACAAGTTTACCGCTGCCCTAAAAGAGTATTTGGACAGTGGTATTCCCGTCCGCATTGTCGAGAAAAAAGACGGGGGAAAAAAGTAAGATGCTTTTATATAGACGTTACCTACCCCAACGATGATCCAAGACTCGAATCCAGCAGTTTCTACCCCTGAGGCTGCTGAACCCACCCCTGCCTTTGGTTGGAACCGCTACGCTGAACGCATTAACGGTCGATTTGCCATGGTGGGCTTTGTGGCCCTGCTGCTGCTAGAGCTGGTCACTGGCCAGACGTTTTTTAGCTGGCTGGGTCTGCGCTAAACCCATGCCCAGCCCAAGTCTGCCGTGCTGTCCAGCCCTTAGAAATGGTAGGCTTAGGGGTGATTTTTGGGATGGTGTGACTGTGGTTAACCCCAATGCAGAAATTGGTCGGCTGCGGGAGCTGATGCCCGCCACCGCCCGCATGAAAACTAAGCTAATGCTCAGCGATCGCCAGCTAAACGTCATTAAGGCTGAGTTTCCGCGCCCCTGGCAGTCGGCTCACACCGTCTCAATCAACCTCGATTTGTGGCATCAGCTGGCCGTAGCCGAGCGCGACCTGCTGTTTTTGCGCACCGTGAGCTGGGTGACCCTGACCAATGTGCTCAAACCCAACTGGTACCAGGCCATGGCCGGGGCTGGGCTAGCCGGCGGCGTAGTAGAGCTGCTCCAGGGCGACGCGGTGGGCGTGGTGGCCGCCGCTGGGGTCACGGCCCTAGCTAGCTGGCAAATTTGGCGCGGCGTCACCGGCCCCCAAATTGAGATGGCCGCCGACGACAAGGCGGTCCAGGTTTCGCTGCGGCGCGGCTACGATCAGGCCGACGCGGCAGCGGCTCTGATTCGCGCCATTGAGGCGGTTCCCTCCCTGGAGGGTCGTCAGGTGCTCACCGTCAACGAGCTGCTGCGCTGCCAAAACCTGCGGCGGCAAACCGGATATTCAGAATTTTCGGTGCCTGAGAGCTACCGGCGTTAGAGACCTATGGTTCAGTCATCGGCTCAGACCTCTGAGGTTCATTCAGGCTGGCGAGGGTTAGCCCGACTCAGCTATGCCATGGAGTCGGGTCGGTGCGTGCCGACCCAGACCTATGCCCGTGCCCCCTTGCGAGTGCAGCGCCCCCTCTATCCCGAAGGGGAAGGGCTGTGCCATACCGTGCTAGTACATACCGCTGGGGGCCTGGTGGGAGGCGACAGCCTGGTGGTAGAGCTGGCAGCAGCTCCGCGTGCCCAGGCCCTTGTCACGACCGCCGCCGCCAGCAAGGTCTACGGCAGCGCAGACACCGACAGCAGCAGCCAGCAGGTAGACATCACCCTCGCCCCGGAGAGCTGTCTGGAATGGTTCCCCCAAGAAACCATTGTGTTTAACCAGGCTCACTACAGCCAGGCGCTGCGGGTTGACCTGGCCCCAGGAGCCATTTGGGCTGGTTGGGAAATCACCCGCTTTGGCCGCAGTGCCCGGGGAGAGACCTTTGAGCAGGGTCAGTGGCGATCGCGCCTCGAAGTCTGGCAGGCCGACCAGCCCTTATGGCTCGATCGCCAGCACTTGATCGGAGGCAGTGCTGCTCTCCACAGCCCCAACGGTCTGGCGGGGCACCCGGTGGTGGGTAGTTTTGCCGTGCTAGGGCACCCGTTTGAACGTGACGCGGTGGCTGCTCTGCGCCAGCTGTGGGCTACAGACCAACCCGGCGACATCGGCGTCACCCGGCTGCAATCGGGATTGTTGTGTCGGTATCGAGGCCCGTCAAGCCAGGCAGCACGGCGATGGTTTGTGGCCGCCTGGCAGCGCCTGCGCCCTCTCTACCTGGGGCGATCGGCTGCTGTGTCGCGGTTGTGGCCCAGATAGCGCGATCGCTGGAATGGGATCAACCCCTAGCCGTCTCTATCTCAAGCAATAGCGCTAATCCTAGAACTTTGGCTGCTCCTTCCGGAGGAAGGGCTGACGCCAGCGAAAGGATAAAAATCCATGAGACTTCTCAAAGGTGCTATGAAGACTCCTCACTTTTCTGGATCTAAGCTACCCCCCGCCTCAGAATACGCGCTGATTATTGGGGCTGGGGCGACGGCAGCTATGTCGATGGCGGCGCAGCAGGTAGCAGTGGCCACACTGCCCGTAACTACTCTGGTGGCCCTAGGCCTGCTCAATCGCTACCGGCTTGACCAGCGACTGCAAGACAGCGAGACCAGCGGGCCTACCCCAGCAGAAGCCACCCATAGACAGGCTCCAGCCGCTCCCCAGCGGGTTACTGCTCAACCTCGACCTGACGCGATTTCGACTCGGCCCCAGGTGGCAACCACACCATCCACCTCAGCTCGCTTTTCTGACCAGCGCGACTATATTCATGAAACATTGGCCAAAAAGATTCAGGCTAAGGCCGGCTTTGCGGCGGTGCAGCAAGCCAGTTTGAAAAAGGTGGGGGCCTATCTTCAGCAGACTCGGCAAGAGAAGTCGCTGTCGCTGGAGGATATCTACCAGCGGACGTTCATTCAAACCTATACCCTGAGGGCGCTCGAAACCGGCAACTTACAGCAGCTGCCAGAACCGTTTTATATTCGCGCCTTCATTCAGAAATATGCCTCAGCTCTAGGCTTAGAGGGGGCGGCTCTGGCGGCAGACTTCCCGATGCCCTAATGCCCAGGCGGCTTAGGTTAGAGCACCGCCACAGCTAGACCCGCTGCCGGCGGTGCAGCCATAGCAGTAGGGGCGGGTTTGCACCGTGTCGATCGCATCGAGGGAGTTGTCCGCTAGCAAGTCGGCCACGGTCAGGGGCTGACCGCTGCGCCCCAAGCTGGGCACGGCTTCCATTTGGTTGAAGTCGCAGTCGTAAAGGTTGCCTTCGTAGTCAACGGAAAGCTCCTGGCGACACATCAAGTGGGGCACAGTGGCGGAGTTGTGGTGGTAGGCCAAAAACTGTAGGTACGGCCCGTAGAGCTGTTTGCCCTCTAAGTATTGCTTAACCCGGCCAATGGGCAGGTTGGTAATGGTGTAGAGCTGGTTAAAGGCGATGTCAAAGTGCGATCGCAGATAAGCTTCATAGTCACCCTGTAGTGCCGTCTGGCTAGGGGTGAGCGAAAACTCGGCGCTGCGAGGCACGGGCGGATTGTAGACCAAGTCTAGGCGCAGGGCGGGGTCGTGGCCGTAGCCGAGTTGGTTGAGCCGCTGTAGGGCGCGGATAGACTCGGTGTAGACCCCAGACCCCCGCTGTTTGTCGACATTGTCTTCGAGGTAGCAAGGCAGCGAGGCCACCACGTGGAGCTGGTGACGGGCAAAATATTCCGGTAGATCTTCAAATCCGGGCACAAAGAAAATCGTTAGGTTTGATCGCACCATCACCGTTTTGCCCAGCAATCGGGCTGCCTCCACCAGGGGGCGAAAGCCGTAGTTCATCTCGGGGGCACCGCCAGTCAGATCGAGGGTGGCAATCTGCGGAAACCGGTGGAGCAGTTCGATCAGCTGATCGCAGACCTCGACCGAAAGCTCTTCGGTGCGCTTGGGGCCAGCTTCCACGTGGCAATGGGTACAGGCCAGGTTGCACTTGCGGCCCAGATTCACCTGCAACACGGTGATCGGCAGCTTGGTAAGGGGCTGCCCCAGCCGCTGGTCAAAGGGAGTGACGGCGATCGCCGCAGAGGGGGGAGACTGAACCATAAACCCTGGGTCGGTGAAACAGCATTCATCATAGCGATCGCTGAGGGAGTCTGGCTGCCCCAGCGATCGCATAGCAATACCTTGCCATTACACCCTACAACCCTGAAGCTCTCCTGAGCAGGGGGCTTCTGAGCAGGGGGCCGCGTTATCAGCGGCAAAGACAATTGCCAGGATCATCTGGCTACAAGGCTAATCAGCAGACGACGAAGCGGTGAACCGCTTGCGGCGCTTTTGCTCGTACATTTGAAAGTCTGCCAGCGCCAAGATTTCTTCCAGCGATTTGGTTTCATTGGGGTAGTAGGGATGCGCTCCCACACTCATCGACAGGACAAATGGAGCATTCCTCCAGCGATTGAATTGGTTGACGCGAAATTGCAGTCGCTTCAGCAGCTTATCCCAGTCAGCGGGGGTGCCTGGGGCTAGCACCACAAACTCATCGCCGCCCAGGCGGGCCAAGATGTCTGACTCTCGAAACGTCTCTTTCAAGATGGCGGCGGCGGCGCAAATGACGGCATCCCCAGCTTCGTGGCCCTGCATGTCATTGATGCGCTTGAGCCCGTCGATATCGACAAAGAGGACGTTGAAGGCGGTGCCCAGCCGATGAGCGAGTTTGAGCTGTTGCTCGGCCAGTAAGAAAAAGCCCCTGCGGTTGTGTAGTTTGGTCAGCTCGTCGGTGAGCGATAGCCGATGGACGGTTTCCTCCGCTACCCGGCGCTCCTGAATCTCAGCCGCCAACTTTTGATTTGTGCATTGCAGCTCGACAGTACGGCTGTTGACCCGTTGCTCTAGCTCTGCATAAACCTGCACGTTTTCTATTGCCACAGCCGTTGTATCGGCTAGCGCCTGGAGTATTTTGATGTCCTGGGGTAGGGGTTCCCGTTGGGCAGCCCAGTAGGTACCAATTGCACCAATGGGATCTAGCGTACGAATGGGAACTACGGCAAGGCTCTGGATGAAGGTGGGCTCATAGGCCAGCCAAGGAATTCGCTCATCCTGCGAGACATTGGTAATGACCGCAGGAATTCGATGGCGCATTGTCCAGCCGCTAATGCAGGCGTCCAGCGGAAATCGCTGGCCTTTCCACAGCGGCGCGATCGCCTCTTCATCGGCGTAGTAGCAAGACTCGTTGTCTTTGAGCACAAAGCAAGCGCCATCGGAAGCGGTCAACTCTCGAGCGGCGTGGCGCACAATCTCCATAACCCGCTCCAGGGATCTGGCCAGCGACAGTTCTTGCACAACAATCAGCAGCCGCTCCATCGCCTGAATGTATTGAATAATCTCAGGGGCATCGCTTGGATCGAGAAAGCAGGACAGCAAAGCTGCCTGGGCGTGATCTTGGAGTGTGACCATGATGTAACCAGGGAAAGGCGCCTTCTTCTCTATTTTGTTCCCAAATGAGCCCCCATGCTTCGTATTCCTCGACAAAGCGAGATCTTTTGTGATGCTGAGTTCTGAATCAACCCGGGCTTTGAGCTCAACCTTGCCCTCAAGTCCTTTTCGCCACCCCGGCATTTTTTGGGTTAGAGCACTAGGGCGATCGCCTAGGGGCCGCCACCCTCACCTGATCGCGTCCTTCATTTTTGGCCACGTAGAGGGCTTCGTCAGCCTGTTTAATCAGGTCGGCAAAGCTGCCGCCGCTGGCAGGTTGAGCGCTGGCCACCCCCAAACTTAGGGTAACTACCTTGGCCACAACCGACTTTTCATGGGGAATGCGGTGACTACGAATCATGATGCGAATGTCTTCAGCGACGGTCTCGGCTCCCTCAAGGTCAGTGTTGGGCAGTACAATCACAAACTCTTCGCCCCCGTAGCGGGCTACCAAATCGCCGGGGCGCTTGGCGGCGCGGGTCAGGGCGCGGGCCACCAGCCGTAGGCAGGCATCTCCAGCCTGGTGACCGTAGCGATCGTTGTATCCTTTAAAGCAGTCAATATCAGCCATAACCAGCGCTACAGCCCCATCTTCTCGGCTCATGCGCCGCCATTCTTGATCTAGATACTGCTCTAGGCGACGGCGATTGGCTACCTGAGTCAATCCGTCGAGGTAGGCCATGCGCTGCAACCGCTGGTTAGCCAGGGTGAGCTCCTGGTGCATTTTGGCCTGCTGAATGGCAATCCCCACCTGAGTCGCCAGGTTTTGCAGCAGCCGGACATCGGCCATCCGCCAGGCTCGGGGTGCCTGGCACTGGTGGGCAATCAGTAACCCCCACAGGGTTTGATCTTGCTGTAGGGGCACCACAATCTCGGCCTGAATTTGAAAGTATTCTAAAAAACCTAGCTGAGAGGCAGGCAAATTTTGGGTGTAGATATTCTCTACCGCCAGTCCCCGCCCGGCCCTGTAGTGAGCCAAAAACTTTTCGCCCACCGACCAGGGGTCGCGCATGGCCCAGCCCAGCATCGGCAGGTAGGATGACGAGCAGGCTTCCTGAATGACGTGACCGCTCATGTCGGCCCCACACTGCATGACGATGACGCGATCGGCCTCGATAAACTCCTGCACTGAGGTAACGGTTTGCGCCAAAATGCTGTCCAAATCAAGCACATGGCGAATGCGCTGGGCAATTTTGGCCACCAGCCGCTCGCGCTGCGACTGGAGTTTGATTTCAGCCTCAACCCGCTTTTGCTCAGAAATATCGAGGGTGACCCCAGCTAGCCGAGGCGTCTGCTCACTGTCCTTAAAGACTTGACCCCGAGACGACAACCAATGCGTGTTTCCGTCGTTGTGGAGCACTCGAAACTCAATTCCATAGCGCTGTCCTAACTGAATCGCCTGCTGTAGGGCCTGCTGCACCGTGGCCTGATCGTCTTTGTGCACGTTGGCAAACAGGGTCTCGTAGCTACCACCAAACTCGCCGGGAGCCAGACCTAGCAAGCGCTCTTGCTCTTCAGAGATCACTATTGTTCCCTGGGCTAGATCCCAGTCCCAGGTGCCCATCTGGGCACCCTTGAGGGCTAGGGCTAGGCGCTCTTGCTGCTGCTGAAACAGAGCGACGGAGTAGTGGCAGGCGGTGAGTTCGGCTTGGTCGGTAGCGATCGCCGCAAGGCGGGGGAGCGTGTAAAACCCGTCGGGGGCCAGCAGTCCTAACCAATGGTGAGCCTGGTCAACAACGGATAGGTAAAGCTGGTCGGGATATAGCGCACTCAGGGCCAGCGGCCAAGCCAGGCATGGATCCAAAGGTTGCAGCTGATTGAGAGGAGTCATCCATTGCTCAACTAGAGCTTGGCTTAGGTTGGCTAACTCAGCCGTGGCCTGGGCAACATTAGCGTAGCCAAAGATTCCCTCTAGAACTTCGCCGCCGTATACTAGGGCGTAGGTTTTGACGGCCATGGCCATGGCCTCGACAGTCTGCTGCACCGTGTCACTTGTGTTTGCCCGCAGGGGAGACGGATCGATGCTGGCTGTGGGGGGAGTAGCGTTAACCAGGTCGTTTTCAGGCACAGATTCAGGGGCGGTGGATAGAGGGAACTAGATCGTGGGCAGACGAAGGTTATACCCCGTATGGTCGTCTTGGTAGCCCATTAATCTGTTCTGTAGAGGCTACCGCAACCACCTTCGCCCACGGTGTCGTCACTGTATTGCAGCGGCAGCCGGTTTCATAGGATATAGCATGCCCGGTGGGGGCATTGGGTGGTCATATATTGAGGGGAGCTTAACAACGGTCAGGGCGTATGGCGGTGGATTTGCTTGCCGATGCGGCATCTAGCTTGATTTAGGCTGACGGCTTGGAGTCAGGAGTTGAACTGTATCAGCCTGGGGCTGGATCGGCGGTCTAAGCCAGGTTGCGGCGGGAGTTCTCTATACTGAAAGAATGTCTTGAGCGAGCGTAATTCCCCTGTCTGAGCTGCCGTTAATTCACCACGAAACCCTGGAGTTGCTGGAGTGGCCTCGGCTGTGCCAGCACTTGTCTACCTTTGCCGCCACCAAGCGCGGTACCCTGGCAGCCCAGGCGCTAGTCACGCCTGAAACCCAGGCAGCTAGCGTCAACCTGCTAACCCAGACCCAGGAGGCTGACTGGCTGGAGCAACACAACAGCGGCCTTAACTTTGGCGGCATTCGCGATATTGGGTCGGCGGTGGAGCGGGCCTATCGCCAGGGGTTACTCAGCGGCGAGGAGCTGCTGGCCATTGCCACTACCCTCCATGGCGCGCGCCAGCTGCGGCGCACCATTGACGCCCAGCCGCCAGAAGATATCCCGGTTTTGCAGGATTTGGTGGCCGACCTGAGCACCCACCCTGAGCTGGAACAGCAGATTTATCACTGCATTGACGATCGCGGTGATGTCACCGACCGAGCCAGCCCGAAGCTAGGGGAGGTGCGCGATCGCCTCAAATCGACCCGCCAAGATATTCAGCAGCGACTCCAACGAATTTTGCAGCGCCAGTCGGGGGCCATGCAGGAATTGTTGATCACCCAGCGGGGCGATCGCTTTGTGCTGCCCGTCAAAGCGCCTCAAAAAGACGCGGTGCCCGGCATTGTGCACGATGCCTCCGCCAGTGGTGCGACCCTCTACATTGAGCCCCAGGCGGTTGTCGAGCTGGGCAATCGCCTGCGCCAGCTGCTGCGCCAGGAAAAAACCGAGGAAGACATTGTTCTGCGGCAGCTCAGTGACGCGGTGGCGGAGGTCTATGACGACCTAACCCACCTGCTGGCGGTGGTGACCGAGCTAGACCTGGCCCACGCCCGCGCCCGCTACTCCCTGTGGTTAGAGGCCAACCCGCCCCGGTTTATCGAACCCCAGGAGCAAACTACCCTGCGCCAGCTGCGCCACCCGTTACTGATGTGGCAGCAGCGCCACGAGCAGGGGCCTGAAGTGGTGCCGATCAACCTGCTGATTCGCCCCGAGCTGCGGGTGGTAGCCATTACCGGCCCCAACACCGGCGGCAAAACCGTCACCCTCAAAACCCTGGGCTTGGCAGCGCTGATGGCCCGCGCGGGCCTCTATGTACCGGCGCGTGAACCGGTGGAAATTCCCTGGTTTGGGCAGGTGTTGGCCGATATTGGCGACGAGCAGTCGATCGAGCAGAGCTTGTCAACGTTTTCAGGGCATATTCGGCGGATTGGGCGGATTTTGGCCGCACTGAATGGCGGAGAAGATGAGGAAGCACTCAACACTCAACACTCAACACTCAACATTCAACACTCCCAAAGCACCGCCAATGCCCTAGTTCTACTCGACGAAGTGGGCGCAGGTACCGACCCCACAGAGGGTACTGCCTTGGCCATTGCTCTGCTCAAGCACCTGGCCGAGCGGGCGCGGCTGACGATGGCGACGACTCACTACGGCGAGCTGAAGGCGCTGAAGTACCAGGATGGGCGGTTTGAGAATGCTTCGGTGGAGTTTGATGAGGCGTCATTATCGCCGACCTACCGGCTGCTATGGGGCATTCCGGGGCGATCGAATGCGCTGGCCATTGCTCGCCGACTGGGGCTGAATGCTGGGGTGATCGATGCAGCGGCGACCCTCATGGCCACGGGGTCGCAGAATGATGTTAACCAAGTGATTGCTGGGCTAGAGGCTCAACGACGCCAGCAGGAGGAGCGATCGCAGGAAGCCGCCGAACTGCTGGCCGCCACCGAAAGGCTCCACCGGGAGGTGCAGCACAAGGCTGACATGCTGCGCGATCGCGAGCAGGAACTCAAGCTCCAGCAGCAGGCGGCGGTGCAGCAGGCGATCGCCGACGCCAAGCGCGACATTGCCAAGGTGATTCGCCGCTTGCAGCAGGGCGATGCCACCGCTCAAGATGCCCAGCGAGCCACGGAGGCGGTGGATGCGATCGCCCAGTCCCGTCTACCGGCGGCGGCGGCGACGCCAGCGAAACCGGGCTACCGACCGGCGGTGGGCGATCGCGTCCGCATTCCTAGCCTGGGGCAGACTGCCGAGGTGCTGACCGCCCCCGACGACGACCACCGCATCACCGTGCGCTTTGGGCTGATGAAAACCACCGTCAGCCTGGCCGATATCGAGTCGCTGCGGGGCGAAAAGGCGGAGGTGCCGGTCAAGACCAAACCCGTTGACACCGTGCCCGCCGCTCAGGCCGCGCCCCCGGCCCCCGCCATTCGCACCAGCCGTAACACCATCGATCTGCGTGGCATGCGGGTAGCAGAATCAGAGGCAGTGCTGGAGGAGGCGATCGCCCAGGGCAGCGGTGCTCTCTGGATCATCCACGGCCACGGTACCGGCAAGCTCAAGGCGGGGGTGCATGAGTACCTCAAGCGCCACCCGCAGATTCAGCGGCTTGAGCCTGCGGCCCAGGCCGACGGCGGCACTGGGGTAACGGTGGCCTATCTGTAGAGGATAGGCTATCCAAAATTGTGCTTGATTGGTAGACCTGAGAAAGTCAGCACCTAGGTTCAGGATGCTCGATGGGCTGCGGCATTCTGTATCGAAATTGGTAACAGTGCCCTTGGCCTAGGATCGCCGTGGCACAGTGAATGGACAAACTTCTTTAGACGAGTGTGAGGCCCCATGAAAATTAAGTCTTTTGCCCCTAGACGGATGGCGGCGGCGGCGGTGATGTCGGCGACCCTGGTGTCGGGGCTCGGTTTTGTGCCCGTATTTACCCCCACCGCGATTGCCCAGGAGGCGGCTATGAGAACGCTAACCGTAACCGGCCAAGGCGAAGAGTCGGTGCCTACCACCAAGACCCAGGTTGATTTGGGAGTGGATGTGCAGGGCACTGATGCCGAAGCGGTGCAGCGCGAGGTGGCCCAGCGCACGGCGGCGGTGGTTGAACTGCTGCGATCGCGAGGGGTCGAAAAGCTCGAAACCACCGGCATTCAGCTCAGCCCTCGCTACAACTACGAGGATGGCCGCACCGATGTGATCGGCTACAGCGGCAGCAACACCGTCAGCTTTCGGGTGCCCACCGAGAGCGCGGGCTCGTTGCTCGACGATGCGGTGAATGCTGGGGCCAACCAGATTCGCAGCGTTAGCTTTGTGGCCGAAGACGCGGCCCTAGAGGCGGCTCGTCAGCAGGCCTTGCGCGAGGCGGTAGAAGATGCCCAATCCCAAGCGGGGGTGGTGCTGGGGAGCCTGAACCTGCGATCGCAGGAGATCGTCAGCATTCAAATCAACGGGGCTGCTCCGCCCATGCCTGTACCGATGCTGCGGCGAGCTGAGTATGGGGGCATGCAGGCCGACGCCTCGACGCCAGTGGTGGGCGGCGACCAAACGGTACAGGCCCAAGTGACCCTCCAAATTCGCTATTAAGAAACTCGGTTGGGGTGCCTAGAGTGGAGATGGTTTTTGCTGGGGTGGGGCATTCTAAGGGCGTTCCCCTTAACCCCTACAGCAGAGACTATGAAAACTCTTTTTGACCAACTTGGCGGTGCCCCTGCCGTTGACCTAGCAGTCGATAAATTCTACCAGCGGGTCTTACAGGACGATCGCATCAAGCATTTCTTTGCCAATGTCAATATGACCAAACAGCGGGCGCACCAAAAGGCTTTTTTGACCTACGCCTTTGGCGGCACTGATAAGTACGATGGCCGCTACATGCGCGAAGCCCACCAAGAACTAGTCGCCAACCACGGCCTGAACAGCGAACACTTTGATGCTGTTGCCGAAGACCTGATGCTGACTTTAGAAGACATGGGCGTATCTGAGGAACTCAGGTCGCAGGTGGCCGCCATTGCGGCAGCGCCCCAGCATAAGCGAGATGTCCTCAACCAGTAAGCGTATCCTAGATAAAGCGTGTTCTAAAAGGGCACGCTTTTTTGCCGCTTTAGGTCTGATCGTTTGACAATGCCTAAGATTGTTTCAATTCAGGTGGGCTTGCCCCAAACCCTGGGCACCGAAGCCGCTCCCAACCCGATGGATCAGCGCTGGACTACCGGGTTTTTTAAGCAGCCGATCGCAGGTGACGTGTGGCTGAGCTATACCAACCTGGCGGGGGACGGCCAGGCCGATCTAAAAAACCACGGCGGCGTCGATAAGGCGGTATTAGCCTATAGCGCTGAACACTATCCTGACTGGCGATCGCACCTACACAACCCCAATCTACCCTATGGTGGCTTTGGCGAAAATTTCACCGTGGCGGGGCAGACCGAAGCCGATGTCTGCATTGGCGACACCTATGCGATCGGCAGCGCCAGGGTGCAGGTTTCGCAGCCCCGGCAGCCCTGCTGGAAATTGTCTCGCCGCTGGCGAGTGGAGGATCTAGCGCTCCAGGTGAAGGCCAATGGCCGCAGCGGCTGGTATTTTCGAGTGCTAGAAGAGGGTGCGGTGAAGCCGGGGCTAGCAATGGTGCTGTGCGATCGCCCCTACCCCGAATGGACCGTAGCCCACGCCAACCACATCATGCACCACAATCGGGGCGATCGGGCGGCGGCGATCGAGTTGGCTAGTTGCCCTTTACTGTCGCGCAACTGGCAAGAAAAATTGCTCAAACGGGGTGCGCGGTCTTAGCCTCAGCAGACTCTAGCGCACAGACTCTAGCGGGCTGCCGAGACACAATGCGCAGTTCGTGAGGGTAGCGCGGGCGCGGATCATTCACCAGCCAGACCGGCGGCACCATGGTGGCTTCGTAGCCCTCAATTTCATAGAGGATGCCGGGCTGGTCTACCTGCTCGACGAGAGTGCCGGGCAGGTAGTCAAACAGCTCATCCCAGTCGATGGCTGACTCAGGAAAAGATTGGGGATGCATTAGGCGTAAAAGTGGCTTTTGTGCAGTACGGTTTCGCCGTGGTCGGGCACCCAGGCAACCCAGGTATCGGGTGACTCTTGGCATAGCAGCTTGGCCTCGTCAGCGGCATAGGCGCTAGGCGGCTGGGCCAATTTAACCCAGGTGTCGCGAGTGTAGGTAATATGGCAAACAGGCTGCCAGCCAGCAGCGGGCTTGCGGTCAGTTTGAGAATGGACTTGCGGGATCATAAGGTCGTCTCCGAGGGGTTAATGCGGCAACAGACCCGTCTTGGCGCAAAGAACGTTTGTGCGAACAAGAAATAGGTCAGCCAAGCATTTCTGTATTCATTTTTACAAAATTCCCGCGAAATAGAGCGATCTCACCAGATAAGTTCACAAACCCTGACTTAATGGCCGCCGCTTTGCCCGTCGGTGAGCTGAGGTGGGATCCATATTGTTAGAGATTGGAGGAAGGACAATTAGAGCAGTTAGGAGTTGCCCGCCACCCGGCGCGATCGCAGTCAGAACGCCCCCAACCTACTGCCGCTCTAGCCGTTTAGGGTTTAGGGCCAGTCATGAACCGCATACCCTGTGCCTTGCACCTTGAACCCCCACTCACCCATCACCTTTGGCTGGGCTAATTGCTAAGTCCAGTAGAGAATTTTGCCCTGGGGAAACCACCGCGCGATCGCGCCTTCAAAAAAGGTGCGCAGCTCGGTCATGGTGTCTCGGTCGTAGACGTACTTGGTGCCGCCAAACTTGTTGCGCTTGGTGGCGCGGGTTGACTCATTTAGGTCGAGCTTGCTGTTGGGATACCACTGCTCTAACACCCCCTTAGACCCAGGGGTAAACCGATGGGAAATCAGCTCAAAGGTGAGGTCGCAGTCAAAGTCGAGGGCGCTGGCGGCGGCCTCTAGCAGCTGACTATATTCGTCTTGCCAGTGCTCGATGGGCATGATGGGGGCGATTACGAGCCCCACTGGGTAGCCGCCGCCGCCCCGCTCTACCGGCAGGGCCAGCCTGCGAATGGCCTCTAGCCGCTCCGCTACCGAGGCCGTGCCCCCCTCTAGCTGCCGCGAGACTGAGGCGGCATTGATGCTGAAGCGGCAGCGGGTATGGCCGTGGTGGGGCAGGGCTAGCAGGTCGTCTACCTGGTCAAACTTAGACACCCAGCGTAGCTGAGCGCGATCGCGAGTGCCAAAGTAGCGAATACATTCCGCCAAGCTGCCAGTGAGGTGCTCAATGCCCAGAGGGTCGGTGTAGCAGCTGACTTCGTAGGTAGTGAGGCGATCGGGGTGTTCGTAGTGCTTGAGGTTGTCTAAGATCTGCGGCAGGTTGGCATAGGCGCGAATTACGGGCGGCCCCTGGAGACTGCCCGCCAAATAGCAATACTGGCAGTGGGCCGGGCAACCCTGGGCCAGATGAAACTGCCAGTCAGCCGAGGGTGGAATCGGCGTTAGCTTGAGCTGGCTGGCTGGGGCGGTGACTACGGCCAAGGTGCGCTTGGCGATCGCATAGGTCTCGCGCTCAGAGTTCCCCCGCAAGCCGGTTAGCCGGTTGTGTTTGAGATATTCCACTGGCAAATCGAGCGCTTGAACCCGCCCTAGAATTTGCTGTCCCCAAGGCTCGTCCAATGCGGCGGGGGTAAATAAGACCTGCTCGGGTAGCCATCGACGGCGGCGATCGGTGGTGTTGAGGGTAGCTGGTTGGGTGCCCTCAACGGTGGGTGCGGTTGTGATCGATTGGGTCAAAACAATTCGGTAAGAACAACAGGAAATTAGTAACTCCTTTGATCGTAAGGATCCCGTCGGGGTAAAGCATCGTTCCGATCGCAGGTTCTAAGTCGGATTCCTCTCGCCCCTCTGTCCAGATATCCGTATGCCTTTCCCTACACCAGTGAGAAAGCACAGTATCCGCAGGCTCCGCGACGCCATGGGCTCGGTCTGGAGCAAAAGGTGGTCGCGCCCTGGAGTAGTAATGGGTTCAGCCTGTCCGGCACTGGTCAAGGAGCGATCGCAGCGGGCCACCAGCGACTCCATGGAGGGCAATGATTTCTGCGTCTACCTCAGCAATCGACCCCCAGACGGCGATCGCCTCTTGCCTCTATGCCAACACATAGCGACAGGGCACATTCAGGGTAGGGTTTTTGGCGTGGTCGCCCATGATTTTCAGCAGTTGTTTAATGCCTATTCACTATGAGTAAGGGTAGAGCCTAAAACTATTGACCTACTGCCTTTTAAGTCAGAGTAAATAGAGGCAATCTCCATCCAATGGCAAATAGCAGGTTGAGGAAGAAAACATACTATGACGGTATAGGGAATTTAGATTAGGTATCAATCATTTGTGTTGATGCTGAGTCTGCGTTGCTCCATTTCATTACTAGCTATATCTTGAGGTTTCTCCGATGAAAAATAAATCCTTGGCTACTTGGCTGGGTACAGGCGCTCTTGCCGTAAGCCTTGCTGTTTTGCCTTCTATCCTGCCCGCGTCTGCCCAAACCAATACCGGTGGCGACGGCATTGGCACTACTAGCGATGGCATTGACACCACAACTACTACTAACGACAATGACGATGGCTTTGACTGGGGATGGTTAGGTCTTATTGGTCTAGCCGGTCTAGCGGGTCTGAAAGGTCGCGATCGTGAGCACGACAACCGGACTAGCTACGCCGATCGCACAACCACAACTTCTACCAACAATCCCCGTTACTAAAGCAGGAGCCACCACGCTCTAATGCTTAACAAAATAGAAGGGGTCGCTAGCTAGCGACCCCTTCTATTTTTCTGCAAATGTTTGTCGTAAAACTAAACAACCTCCGTTGCTAATAAAGCAACGGAGGTTGTTTACAGAGGGAGTATAACTATCTACTCTTGTCTAGACATCTGAGCACTCTAAGACAAATCAGTTTAACCTAGTTCCGAGACGCAACCGGGTCAGCGATGTACTTGAAGTCAGGCTCAGAATTCCAAGGGCCACGCTCGTCTTTACCGCTGTCGTCAGTAGAGAGATTGTAGTAAAGCTCTACCGTCTCATCGGGCTGAATGTTGCCAAACATTGGATCAGTCAATTTGCCCATGGCATCCAAGGCGTTCATGAACATCTTGGTGTGAGAAATTTCCCGGGTTAGCAGATGGGTGAGGGTTTTCTTAGTACCCTCATCAGTAGCTAGTTTAATCAACGATTCATAGGTTTGGCGAGCGCCAGCTTCCGCCGCAATGTTGGCGCGCAAATCCCTAACGACATCCCCACCTTCGTTGAGGTAGCTGGCTGTCCAGGTGTTGCCCTGGCTGTCGAGGAAGTGAGGCCCCATGCCGCGTACGGCAAAGAGGGTGCTATTGTAGGCTGCGGTTTGGTCAGTATTTTTGGTGTGAATCTCGATAAGTTTGCCCACCATTTCTAAGTGACCAAACTCTTCGACCGCGATGTCTTGGAGCATGTCTTTAATGCTAGGGTCTTCAACGTGGAAGGATTGTACCCAGTATTGAAGAGCAGCCGAGAGTTCGCCAGTAGCTCCGCCAAACTGCTCTAGCAGCAGTTGGGCAAATACGGGATCGGCCTCATTGACCTGAACGGTATGAACAGGATCTTTTTTGTGAAAAAACATAGGTTCCTCTGGTGTTTTGGGGGCGACTACAGGATTAGATTTGTCTCAAAAATAGCGGCTTTCGCTAAAGCTTTGACTTTTTTGAAAGGGTGATTCACAGCAGCATTTGATTAATTTGAATAGCAAGAGATAGTTCGAGCGCTGGTTCCATAGGGGCAGCGCTCAAACAACGCTTTGCTTTCTAAATCTGAGATTCTAGGCTTTGATTTGCTGTTGAAACTCGGCCTAGCTAGAGTTGTTTACCCTTAGGCTCTAATCACTGCGCCTGGTTACACCTTAAGGCCAGACTCAGAAACCCTCCTCTATATATATAGGGAGAAGTTTCGTGTCCAAATATAGAGGTGAGAACTGTCATACTCCTCAGATCGAGCTTAGACAAAATTTGCTGCGGTAATGTCAACCGCATCGGTCAACAATAGCTTTGCCATTGCGTCAAACGAGGTCGCATTTAAGACAAATGTATTGCGCACCTCTACGCCCGTGCCCTGGGCCAAGATGACATCAAAAAAGGTGGCGTTGGTAAGCTTGTCAACCGCCGGGTCAAAGTCCAGCACGGTGGTAAGGCCAGCGCCATCAAACAGACCGAAGGTGTCTATGCCATCCCCGCCGACGGCTGTGTTGTTGCCTGCGCCGCCATCGAGCAAATCATTGCCGCCAAAGCCGAATAGGGTATCGTCGTCGGTGCCCCCCAGCAGGTTGTCATTGCCGTCAGACCCTTCGAAGGTGTTGGTTCCGGCCAGGCTCCGCTGGTCGCCGCTGATGTGGGTAACGCCTGCAAACTCGCCGCTGAAGGTGTTGTTCTCAACGACGATGTCAGCAAATGCTTCCGTCGGCTGGCGATGGTCAAAGGCCACTGCGGCGGCGGCGATCGCATCAAAGCGGTTGCCGCTAATTTCAATATCAGACTGGGTGCCCTGGGCGGGCGTGCCCTCTGCGGCAGCCAGGCGAATGCCGTAGAACGCCTGGGAAAAACTATTGTCAACGATATCCACCGCCGACAGATCGCGATCGTCTAGAGTAACTATGCCGTCGTAGGCTCCAGAAAAGGTGTTGTCGGCAATGGTGACATTCGCAGTGGAACTGGCAGAACCGTCAACGTCTAGAGAGAGCTGGAGGTTGTAGCGGGCGGCGGTAAAAGCCGCTGCTTCATCAGAAAAGTCTGTTACCCCCAGATCGACAACGTTGCCGATAACTTCGACATTTTGAGAATTATCGATCTGAATGCCCCGCCGACCTAGAGCAGCGGCATCGTCATGAACTGCGACATTGTCGGCAATCAGCAGGCCATCAACATTGTCAATTCGCATAATTGAGGCGTCGTTGCCCGTGATGCCCTCGAAGGAGTTGTCTGTGATCGACCAGTTAGCACCGCCAGCTATGCCCCCACCGGTGCCAAAGCCGTTGGTGATAAAGGTTTGATTGTTGTTGCTCAACCCGACAAAATCGTTGAAGGCAATCGTAATGTTGTTGAAATTAACGCTGCTGTCGCTGCCTCCGCGAATGGCCGCCGTATCGTTAGTGAACTCAAAACCTAGAATAGAAATATCGTCGTCGGCTAGGGTAAACGAACCCTCAAGAATTGATTCGGCTCCGCGAGCCGCATCGTTGCCCGCCAGGCCAAAATTGGCCCCGATCAGAGTTAATGACTTGTCGAGGGTGACGTCTTCGTTGTAGGTGCCGGCGGCGGCTAGCAGCGTGTAGCCATCGGCGGTGGCATCGACTGCCGCCTGAATGCTGCTAAAACCACCCACCAGGTTATTGTCTGCATCAAACAGCTGTAGGCGCGATCGCACCCCGCCTCCGTTTAACCCGGCCACCAGCGTAATGTCGGGGTCAGACTTGCCGATCGACAGGGGGCGATCGAACAGATCGCCTAGCAGATTGGTATGGTGGGTTTCGTTGAAATTGACTACGCCCTGACCATCGGCGCTATCGACCGTGTCGGTGTTGAGGAGACTCACAATGCGGATAGCATCGATCGCGTCTCCGGCGGCTAAGCCAAAGTCGCTTAAATCAAAGGCCGTAGCAAAGAGCCCGGTGCCGTCGGCGGGGCCGTTGACGGCGGTTTCGTCATAGCTGTCAAAGAACTCATAGCGAAACGGAGTAAACTCTCCGGTTGTGCTGCTACGCACGGCTACGGCGTAGTCTTCAGGTGCTCTAGCAAAGCCGTTCTCGAAGACGACAAAATCATCCCCCGCTTGGTTGACGGGGCCAAGACCAGTATCCCAGGTCAGCTCAATGGTTGAGCGATTGAAAAGGTTGCCCAACGCGATCGATTGCCCATTGCTGCCGCCCACAAGCGAGCCGACTGTATTATCTAAAAGCTCTGGAGATTGCAGCCCAGATCCAAAAAAGAGCGTTCTGGATGCTCCATCGATGATCGAGCCATCGGTGACTAAATCAGTCTCGTCAAAGGTAAAGCCAGCGATCGTAACTGTAGCCATGGCAAATTAAGCCCCTTGGTTAAGCACACCTGCCTTTTATAGTGAGGGATTATCAGAACTTATGTGTAAAGAGAAATAAAGAAAACCTATATCTGACGGAATTAGGCTAAATCAAATAAGCTCCTGCGTGAGTTGAGCTGAAATTCTGAAATTTAATATACATAGTTTTTAATGTTTATACTGAGACGATTCAATTCATCGGGGCAACGCCAAAGTCTCCCAAGCTAACTAGATTTAGCTTGGGAGACTTTGATGCTGGCATTTGTAGAATGAAAAGCGCTTTGGCGGAGCCAGCAAAGGCTTTGCCAATATCACCTCACCAGTCGCTTAGCTCTTATTTTCCCAGCCACCCTCGCGGGGGATAGTTGGGTAAAAAGCGCTGTAGGCTTAGGCCGTTACAGGGGGTTGACCGAGAGCCTGTTGAGCCTGACGCACTTCGTCCTGACTGCCTTTGACAATCAGCCGATACTCGCGGGGCAGACTGGGATTGCCTTTCATTTGCTGACGGGCAGGTTGACTAGCCTGGAGCGTGCGTCCGGCACCGGCACCAAACACACCGCCTGCGATCGCACTAGCAAATACCGCTAGCCGACTGGCCACCGACGCAGGATAGTCACCCGTCACCTGGTAAACAACGATAATGGTGGCAATCAGTCCCAAAATGCCGCCCAGGGTAATCCCCATGAGAAAGCCTGCTTCTCGACCCGTGGTGGTGCCCTGGGCGGCTAACTCAATATCGGCGGGAATGTTGTCATCAATGAGGATTTGCTGCCCATTGAGGCCCGATGCCTGAATCGCCTGTTTGGCTTGATTGGCCTCTTGGCGGCTACTAAATACTGCGATTGTTTCCTGGTTTCGGGTTAGTTGTGCTGTCATCGGAATAGCTCCTTAACTGTAGTTCTACTTGCAAGGCAAACCAGAGTATCGTTTTTTCTCTGGCTTAGTCTTGGCGTTATTCTTATCTCGTATGGTGGCGATCTCGAGGCTGGCTATGCTCTGTAAATAGGTAGACTTAGTTTCCTTCAGAGTTTATTAGTCGAAGGATTTCGGCTCATTTTTGTTTTGGCTGCGATCGCCAAAACCTCTGTGTGAAAGCGACTGTGGGCCACAGCACAGGCCATCCATGGAAGATAAAAAACAGTATTTTCTTAGCTCTTTGAGCCACAAAATTTGCCGATTTGAAAGAGCCTTAATGCCCTTGCGTCATTGGGTAGAAGACTAGCCGCGATAAACCTCTAACCAAGGATGAATAACGGCTGCACAGAAACCGCTTAGGGTGTAGGCATATAGATTGGCCTAGGCATCAGGGTTTAGACGTCTAGGGCAGATTGGGTGATTCGTTTTTAGGAATTTGATTTATGAAAAGCAATGTTGTGTCGAGATGGATGGGTGGCAGTGCGCTGGCGCTAGGCCTGGCGCTGGCTTCGACTACGCTGCCTGTTTCTGCCCAGACAACGACAGAGCCCGTGACGCCCACAACACCTGGCACGGTTGACTCAGCCAACCCCGACGGCACCGCGCCTGGGTCAACGGTGCCGGGCGAAACCTACCCTGACCCTGTGACCCCTGCCGCCCCTGGCACGGTTGACCCAGCTACTCCGGGTACAGTTTCTCCTGACGCGACAGCGCCTAACGATGTCTATGTTGACCCGGTGGCTCCCAACACAACGGCGACAACTACTGAGGACAATGATTCCAATTGGGGTTGGTTGGGCCTCTTAGGTCTGATCGGTCTGGCGGGGCTGGCCAAGCGCGATCGCCCAGCGCCGGTCTACACCTCTGAAGATCGCGTGGTTAACCATACTTCTACCGACCCTCGCATTTGAAGGTAGGTGCCCAGCGCCAGTACCGCTACAGATCACCGTTACTGGCAAAACTGAGCCGATGCCTTGGCATACCGCCTTCGCTGCCCATTGCCTTGGGATCTGAAAAGGCTTAGCCAAGCTGGCACCGACAATAGTTTAACTGCTTAGAAAAGGATGCTGTTTAGCATCCTTTTTTTTGCGTGGCCGCAGGGACGACAGCGACAGACCATTCAATAGCCAAAATTGAGTTAGGGCAGCCTCAACTGCCAAGGTTTCAACAAGGCATCGCTTGCCTTTCTCTTCTTCTATGGCAGGCGATGCCTTGTTCTTCTCAACTGTGTTGAACTAAGCCTTCGTGGCTATAGCGCGCGCAAAAATCGAGATGAGGGCAGGGCTTGACGCAGCGCGTTGATGCCCTCGGCCCCCACCGGCCAGGGGTCGTGGGGCAGCACGGGGGCTGGGTCGGTGGCTCGGTTCACCAGGTCGGCCACGAGGTTGATAACGGCCAAAAGTGGCGGCAGAGTCAGGTAGACCGGCAAAATACGCACCTCAAAAGTGTGTTTGTGGCGGGGGGCGTAGACCATGTTTTTGAGGTTAAAGTCGCAATATTTGGTGAGGGGCAGGGTTTTTAGTCGTTCTCTAGCTTGTTCCCAGGGCAGGTCGCTCCAGTCTGGGTTTTGCACCAGGGTCAGCAGTTCGGCAGGCCAAAGCCCTAGCCGTTGACACCGAGGGTTGCTGCCGACAAGCGACTTTAGGGTGGGGCCAAAGGCCCACAGCAGGTTGACCAGGTTGCGAATTGCCGGGGCCGAGCAGAGGGGGGCCGCGTCAAAATGCAGGTGGGTGGCCCCTTCTACCGGCGCGTAGAAGTTGAGCTGACGGGCAATTTGCAGGTAGGTCTCGACCTGGGGCAGCTGATCGCAGGTGAGGGGTGGGGTGATCAACTCACAGGGGCGTTCTCGCTCGCCGGGTAGTGGGGTGGCAATGGCGATGGGTGGCCCCAGGTCGTCGGATAGCTTGACCATGCCCTTTGGCCCCTGCTGCAACTCCAGGCCCAGGGTCTGGGCGACGGGCTGCAACACCTCGGCCAGAGGTAGGTTGGCATCGCTCAGGCGGTTGACAATTTGCATAAAGCGAATGTCGTCGCCGACGATGCGATACCAGCCGGGCTGGGGTGGGCGGGTGCGATCGCAATCAGCTTGCAGGGTCAGGTCATCAACGCACCAGGCGATCGCCTGGTGCTGGGCATTGTGCACCTCAAAGCCCAAGGTGAGATTTTCGAGTACCGGGGTGCCGACGATCTGGCTGTGTTCTGACTGGGGATAGAACACGCGGCTCACGCTGCCCCCCTGAGCGGCGGCGATCGCCTCAGCCAGAGCCTGGCGGCTAGAGCCTCGGGGGGCCATCAGCTCAATCTCTAGGCCCACTCTGCCCGCTAGGGTCATGGCTTAGGGCTGGGGGGCAGCCAGCTCTAGGGCATAGTCAACCTCATCGGCGTTGCCCATGATCAAGTTGCGCTCAATGCGGAGCTTGGCATCGTAGGGGGTGGCGTCGCCCCAAAACTCGGCCAGGGCAGCGGCGTCATCGTAGGTGTAGCTGGTTTCGCCGTAGAAGCGCAGATCGCTGACGGACTGAAGCGACTCTAGGCGGGCATCGAGCAAAAATTGCTCTAGCAGGGCGACATCGGCTGGCCCCCAGAGAATCTTGCGGCCCATGCGCGCCTTGGCCTCGTCAACATCTTGGCCCCAATAGCTGGCCAGCTGAGCGGCATCCCAGTAGGTGTAGCCGCTGCTAAAAAAGGTGTCTAACTCAGCCTGGGCATAGTTTTGACTGATTTCGCTCTCGTCACACTTGAGCGTGGCTCCAGGCAAAGCGCTGAGGGAGCTTTGGGATCGGCCCGCCGGATCGGCGGCCAGGGCACTGCCGGTGGTGAGAATGCTGGCGATCGCCAGCAGAATAGAGAGATGAAGCGTTTTAGAATAGTTCACAGAGTTTAAGCCACGTTTGCCCCATCATAGGCGGGCGGACGGGGCTATTCGGTGGTTTGTAACGAATGCCGCGTCAGCCTTCATCAAATGAAGTCACGGGGCGCTGCCTGGGCCAGGCGCTAGGGGATGGTGTCGGCCAGCTCGCTGAGCATGTGGGCGGCGATCGCCCCAGGATGGGTCAGCCACACCCGATTGGGCTGGTTGCGCGCCACGCTGGCAATGTGTTGCAGGGCGCGGCGCAGGTGCCGCAGCCGAAAGGGCTGCCCCACCAGGTAGGGGTGCAGGGCAATGCCGTAGACCAGCGGCTGCTGGTGAGACTGCTCTAGCATCTCGTCGAAGTTGTCGATGATCATCTCGGCAAAGTCTTTGGCGCTCACCCGACGCACTGCGATCGCCGGTATGTCATTGATTTCTTGGGGATAGGGCACCGAGAGGATGCGGCCCCGCCGGGTCTGAAACCAAATCGGCTGGTCGTCTTGGCACCAGTCGAGCAGGTAGGTGTAGCCCTCCTCTTGGAGCAGGTCGGGGGTGACGGTGCTCTGGGCAATCCAGGGGCCGAGCCAGCCCTGGGGCCGCTGCCCTTCGTGCTGGGTCAGGGTCTGCGTCGTCTCAGCAATTAGGGCGGCTTCGTCGGCCTCGCTCAGGGTGCTCTGGCGTTCAGAATTGGTGCGACCGTGGGCGACAATCTCATCGTTGCGATCGCGAAAGGCCGCCACCACCGCTGGGCAATAGTCATAGATCGCCGAGTTGACCAGCAGCGCCACCGGCAGCTCTAGCTGATCAACCAGCTCTAGCAGTCGCCAGACGCCCACCCGGTTGCCGTAGTCCCGCCAGGCGTAGTTCAAAACATCGGGCTGAGGGCCACCGGGGGCCAGCTCAGCCCCCAGCCCTTCACCAAAGGCAAAATGCTCTAGGTTGAGCGCGATGTAAACCGCCAGCCGTCGCCCGCCCGGCCAATGGTAGTCGGCCCGCTGCGTGATGGCCGAGTAAGGGTAGCGTCCGTGGTGAGGCAGCGGCAAAGCTTTGGCTCCCATATGTCAGCAAGGGCACGCCTGGAAGGTTAGCAGAAACTCCCCCAAAGTGGGAAAGGGCTGGGCTTTTGTTCTCCCCGGTCCAAGGGAGAGGTTGGAGCATTCCTGGGTGGCATGCAGCCGGGCGCATTGCCTCCGCCCCTGCGGTTTGGCCTTTTGACAATCGGGGTGATGGCTGGGGCTTGGGGCTTGGGGTAAGCGCTCCAGCCGCGATCAGGCCAGGCGTAGGCTGGCGTCTTTGCCCTGGAGGCGGGGAGCCTGCAAAAAGGCTAGCACCGCCTCGGGCTTGAGCGGGCGGCTGTAGAGATAGCCCTGGGCCTCGTGGCAGCCCTTAAGCTTGAGAAAAGCGACCTGGGCCTCTTCCTCGACGCCCTCGGCGATAATGGTCATGCCCAGGGCTTGCCCCAGGGCGATCACGGCGGCGGCGATCGCCATGTCGTTGGCATCGTGGGGAATGTCGCAGACAAAGGACTTGTCAATTTTGAGCTTGTCGATGGGCAGCAGTTTCAAATAGCTCAGCGACGAATAGCCCGTGCCAAAATCGTCGATCGCAATTTGCACGCCCATCTGCCGCAGCTGTTTGAGCTGCTGAATTTTGGCCTCCGTGCGCTGCATCACCAGTCGCTCGGTCACCTCTAGCTCCAGGTGCTGAGGGGGCAGACCACTTTTGCGCAGCACCTCCTCAACAACCTGCACAAAGTTTTCGTGGTTGAGCTGCGAGGCCGCCACGTTGACGGCAACGCGGCCAAAGTCGAGCCCCTGGTCGAGCCAGGTCTTGGCCTGGCAGCAGGCCGACTGCAACACCCAGGTGCCAATCTCGTGAATCAGGCCGCTCTGCTCGGCAATGGGAATAAACTGGGCGGGGGAGATCTCCCCCAGATCGGGGTGCTGCCAGCGCAGCAGCACCTCTAGGCCCACCCACCGCTGCGACTGAAGGTTGATCTGGGGCTGATACACCAGGTGGAGCTGCTCTTGCTGGAGGGCGTTGCGCAGGGCATTGCCAAACAAGACATGCTCAAAGGCCGTGGCGGTCATTTCTTCGGCATAAAACCGATAGGTGTTGCGGCCTTCTTCTTTGGCTTCGTACATGGCGGTGTCGGCATAGCGCAGCAACGTCGCTGCCTCGCTGCTGTCGTCGGGGAACAGGCTGATGCCGATGCTGGCGGTCATGTGGACGGTCTGCCCTTCGAGGTCGAAGGGCGCTTCAAACACCGTCATCAGTCGAGCAATGGCGGTGCCGATGTGGGCGACATCTTTGACATCTTCGAGCACGACGACAAACTCATCGCCGCTGATGCGCGCCACGCAGTCGTTGGCCCGCAGAGCCTGGTGCAGGCGATCTCCCAACTGCTGGAGCAAACTGTCGCCAGCGCGATGGCCCAGGCTGTCGTTGATGTGTTTGAAGCGATCGAGATCGACAAACAGTAGGGCGAGCTTGGTTTGCTGCCGGATGGCCTGCTGAATACTCTGTTCTAGATGCACGTTGAGCCACAGCCGGTTGGGCAGCCCGGTGAGCGGGTCGTGGTGGGCCAGGTGGTGCAGTTGTTCTTCAGACTGTTGCAGGGCCGTTAGGCTGTGGGAGAGTTCGGCGGTGCGCTCGGCCACCCGAATCTCCAGGGTTTCGTTGTAGCGTTGCAGAGCGGCTTCGGCCCGCGCCCGCTCCAGGCGCGGAAAAATTTGGTTGGCTAGTTCACTCACCAGGTCGATTTCGTCGGTGCGCCACTGGCGGGGGGTGGCGCTGTAGACCGCCAGCAGCGATCGCAGCTGCCCGTCCTGGTGAAACGACACGGTGCAGAAGGCGTGGATGCCGAGGCTGGCGTAGCTGGCGGCATTGGTGCGCGGGTCGCTCGCCGTATCGCCGACTATGAAGGGTTTGCCGCCGCGGGTGTCGCGCAAAAAGTCGGGGGTCAAGAAGTCGGCCAGGCGATAGACTCCGGTCAGGCTGATGGCCCCCTCCAGATGCCAGTCATAGGTAATGGTGGCTTCCTGGGCGACGTGGTCGAGCACGACAAAGGCGCAGTCAGACAGCTGGAGGTAGGCCCCCAGCTTGGCCCCGATGGTTTGCAGAATCTCTTCGGCGGCGGTCAGCCGCGACAGATCGACGGCGACTTCTGCCAGAAAAATTGTGTTGGCCTCGCGGCGCTTGCGATCGCTAATGTCTCGACAAATGCAGAGCTGCAAAAACTCATCGCCAGCGCCGTCGTCCTCATCCACCGCGCTAACGGTGATTTCTACATTGTAGGTAGAGCCATCGCGGCGGCGATGCACCGTTTCAAAGGTTTGGCCCACAAACTGCCGCGAGGCGACAATGCGATCGAGTTCCGCCGGGGTCCACTGGGCATCCCAGTCAGAGACATGCATGGTCAGGGTTTCCTCTAGGGTGCGCCCCAGCATGCTGGCATAGCTTTCGTTGGCTTCAACCACGTAGCCCTGCCGATTTAACACCACAATGCCGTCAGAGGAGCCCGCCAGCAGCGCCTTGCGGCGGTTGAGTTCCCGCGTCAGGTTTTCTTGGGCCTGTTTGCGATCGGTGACGTCGGTGACGGTGCCGATGAACCCGACTAGCTCGCCCTGGGGGTTGTACTCGGGCACCGCTTGGCCCAAAACCCACCGGATTGAGCCATCTGGATAGAGGTAACGATGCTCCACTTGATAGGTGGGATGATGACCTAGGCGAGTTTGCTCGACAAACTCTAGCCAGGTCGCGTACAACCAGTCGCGATCTCCGGGGTGCAGGTTTTTGCCCCAGCCGTCGCCCAGGGTTTCTGCGAGGGAGAGGCCGGTAATGTCTAGCGTTTTGGCGTTGGCATAGGTGCACTGCCCGTGGATGTCGTTGCGGAAAATGCCCACGGGGCTGATTTCTGACAGCAGCCGAAACTGTTCTTCACTGGCTCTCATCGCCAGGTCGGCTTGTTTGCGATCGGTAACGTTGCTAAACAGCACGGCGACGATGCGACTGCCTTCCCCGCCATAGCGAAAGGCATAGGTCTCAAACCATTGATCCCCTAACCCTTCGACAATATGCTCTAGGCGCACCGGCTCGCCCGTCAACGCCACCTGCCCGTAGGTGTCGATCCAGATCTGCTCAAAGTTGGGCAGCAGCTCGCGAATGCGTTTGCCCGCCATGGGCTGCCCCGCATGTTTGACAAAGGCCGGGTTGGTTTCTAAATACACATAGTCCACCGCCTGGCCCTGGTCGTCGAAGATCATCTCCAGCAGGCAAAACCCCTGGGCGATGTTCTGGAACAGGGTGCGATATTTTTCTTCTGACTGGCGCAGGGCTGCTTCGGCGCGGGCTCGTTCGACCGCTGCCCAGGTACATTCAGCGGTTTCTTGCGCCAGTTTCACCTCAGTCTGAGTCCAGGGGCGGGGCGTTGCGGAGTGAACGGCTAAACCGGCGACAAAATTTCCGGCCTTAACCAGGGGAACCCCAATGTGTGCGGCAACTTGCACCGAGGCGTAGGTGGCTTGCTCGGCGGGCGAGAGCTGGGGGTCGGCGACGACATCGGCCACCACCACCGTTCGCCCGGCGCAGAATTTGGTAAAAATGGCCAGACCAAACGCGGTGACGGGATAGCAGCCCGCCATGGTATCGATGCCGCTGACGTAATCCCGTTCGACACAGTAGATGTCATTGCGGCACTCAAAGTACAGGGCGCGGTTGGCGTTGAGATATTCGCCGAGGATGCAGCTGGCTGTAACCTGAATTTCAATGGGGTCGGCCAGCGATCGCAGCGCATCGGCCAGCATCACCCGAAAGGCATCTAGCTCAGCCCGCGCCGCCTGGGGGCTGGGCCAGGGCAGAGTCTCTAGGGCCTGGCCCAGACGAGCGGCGGTGGTTTGCTCGCGCACCCAATAGTCGATCGCCCCGGCCTTGATCGCCTGCGTCGCCTTGGCCGCCTCGTTGGGGCCGATCGCCAGGATGGGCGGGCAGCGATCGCCGAGCCGGACTCTTAGCTGCGCTATCAGAGCCCCCAATTCGAACTGCTCCGGCAGGTTGGCGTCGAAGAGAATCAGCCGCAGGTTGTGGGCGTGGCACAGGTCTAGAACCGGCCCGTCGGAGCGCAGGGCCAGCACCCGCCCCCCACCGTCAGTCTGCTGGAGCAGGTTTTGTAGGGAACTGGCGGTTATGTCAGCATCACTGAGGATGAGAACAGTGCAGTCGGGAGATGGCATAGAAGCGTTGCAGGAAGCGAGGATCAGGGTTGGCGGCATTGAGGCGGCGAGGTTGTCATAACCCAGGGCACAACGGTAGAGAGCCATAGAGCGTCTGCCCCCATATTGCCCAGGCTGAAACGGTCTCAGTACTCAAGATCTGGTTTTGAACACAGATATTCAAACTCCCATTCAAACTCAGTGCCCTAGTGACGTATCATCACGAAAACAACGCTGGCGAGAAATTTGTTCGTTCCTGGTGGGTGCGAATGGTCACTACCTCATCCCAAACGATTGTGATTGTTGGCGCGGGGCCTGCCGGGCTATTGCTGGCCCACTACTTGCTGCGGCGGGGCTACGGCGTGCAGATCTACGATCGCCGCCCCGATCCACGCCGGGTAGCGCTTGACCAGCAGCGATCGTTCCCCATTTCTCTGCAATATCGGGGGCGGCGGGCCTTACAAGGCATGGCGGGGTTAGAGGAGGCGATCGCGGCCTACAGCGTCATGTGTCACGGCACCTACCTGCATCGCCGGGGCAAGGCCCGTCGCATTCCGCGTAAACACCCCATTCTCACCGTCGATCGCAACCGGCTGGTGCTGGTGCTGCTAGAGCAGCTAGTCGCTCGCTACCCCGACCCAGCGCGGCTCAGCCTCACCTTTGACTGCCCCTGCCAGGGGGTGGATAGCGAGGCCCAGACTGTCAGCTTTGAATCGACTGATGGCGAGCATTTCATCGTCCCCTACGATCGCCTGATCGGAGCCGATGGGGCCAGATCAGCGGTGCGAGCCGCTCTGGTGGCTGACCACGACCTAGACTGTCAACAGACCTACGTGCGCGATGCCTACAAATCAATTTTTTTAGCGCGCACTAACCCTCAGCAGGGCGTTGAGCTAGCTCCAGATTTTATCCATGCCTGCAATATCGGGGGCGATGCGCGCATTTTGCTAGCCCCGCAGCCGGGCGACCAAATGCACGGAGCCTTCATTTTTAATGCCAAAAACAACCCGTTTGATGGGCTGAAGACCAAGGCCGATGTGCTCGACTATTTTGCTACCTACCTACCCACCTTTCGCCCGCTGCTCAGCGAGGTCGAGGCCGAGGCGCTGCTGCAACGCCCCACTGCCCGACTGACGACGGTCACCTGCGATCGCTTTCACCAGGGCGATCGCATCCTGATTTTGGGCGACGCTGCCCACGCTGTTTCGCCCTCCATTGGCCAGGGCTGCAACTCGGCCCTGCAAGATGTGGCCTGGCTGAACCAGCTACTCGACCAGTATCAGGATGATTGGGCACAGGTGTTGCCCCAGTTTTCGCAGCAGCGGGTGGTCGAGGCCCATGCTCTGCGCGATTTGTCAGACTATTCCTTTCCGCGCAGCAAAGCATTGGTGCTGGAGTTTTTTCTGCGGCTCACGGTGGGTCGCAAGCTGCACCAGTGGTTTCCCCAGCGGTTTTCGCCCTTTGTGTTTGACCTGGTTTTAGATACCGATTTAGATTACTCAGAGGTGCTGCGCCTCAGCAAAGGGTGGATCAATAAGGTGAAGCGATCGATGGCGGTAACTGCATCAGCACCTGAGGTGACCAGTTGAGGTGATTGGGACGATAATGAAGCCTAGTTATCCACGAAGGCAAGCCTGTGACCTCCGAAAAATCTGACGCGCCAAATACGCCAGACGCGATCGAGCATCAGAACGTCCCCGTCGAGCATCGTAGTCTCCACGACTTTTTGTATAGCGCCGCCGACGAACATGCGGCTGAAACAGCCGCCGCCCCACCCACGGCCTCGACCGGCAATACTCCCCTCGCGATCGCTGACTGGTGCGAGCAAACCGAGGATGCTAAGGTCACTGGGGTCTATGCTGTGCATGATCGCGAGGGGCAGACCCAGTTCATCGGCATCTCTCGCAATGTCTCTCTCTCCCTGCGCAGCCATCGGCTCGAAAAAGGGGAGTCAGTCTGTGCCCTGGTCACGGTGGAACCCTTTAGCTTCCCCAACCGAGAGGTGATGGCGGCCCTGCGGGATGAATGGATTGCGGCTTTGCCCAGCCCCCCACCCGGCAATGTCGATGGCACTTGGGATGGCACCGTGGGCAAAGCCGTCACCCAGGCCATGTCTGCCGCTGAACGGGAAGCCTACGAAGCCAAAAAGCTCAAGCTTCGTCGCGCCATGGCCGATGGCTCGTTGGCGAAAGAGCAGGATGCCGCCCAGGCTGCTGACCCTAAAACAGACCTGGCTGCTGCTATGAACGATGACAACTGGAGTGCTCTAATTCGCGATCAAACCGAGCAAACCCGATCGTAATCTCTGCGGTTTAGTTTTGGATAGATCGAAAACGGTGCCCTCACCCCAAACCCCTCTCCCAGGCTTGGGAGAGGGGCTTTGAGTCGTTGGATTAGTTGTATTAATTGAGTGGCGCATTAGCAGAACTCAACAAACTCAGTCTGGTGTTTTGAAAAAATATTGCCACCCTGTCGATCTGCCGTCTCTCGGTTCGACTACTTCACAGAAACAGGATTGAGGGTTGAGGCCTGGGTGCATTCCACTTTTAGAACCGCATTGAGCCTTAGCCCACCCTGTGGGAAGCAAGCTACATTCCCCAACCCCGTCTTCCTGATGGGGAGAATTTGAGCACCCGCTTTTTTTCAAATCTCAGAGCTAAACACCAACTAATTAGGAGATTCACCATGAGAGTTATGGTTTTAGTCAAAGCCTCTTCCGATTCGGAGGCGGGGGTAATGCCCAGCGAAGCACTTTTGGCTGAAATGGGGCAGTTTAATGAAGAACTGGCTAATGCGGGCGTGATGTTGGCGGGCGAGGGGCTACATCCCAGTTCAAAGGGGGTGAGGGTGGCATGCTCGGGCAAAGCTCGCACCGTCACCGATGGCCCATTCACCGAGACCAAAGAACTGCTCGCCGGGTTTTGGATCTGGCAAGTGCAGTCGATGGCTGAAGCGATTGATTGGGTTAAGCGCAGCCCTTTTCAGGACGACGAAATCGAGATTCGACCGATCTTTGAGGCAGATGATTTTGGCGAGGCCTTGACCCCGGAGCTGCGGGAACAGGAAGACCGCATACGAGCTGAGTTAGAAAAAGGAAAATAGCCTCATTCCACAATGCAGAGAGAACCCAACAGAATCAAGGATTGGTTGGGTTCTCTCCTAGGGGAGGTGGTTCGCGATCGCAGTCGCCACTGTTGTAGGTTGGGTGGCGCGCTAACAAAACCCAATAAAGCTCGGTCTGGCGTTGGGTTTCTACTTCGTTCTGCCCAACTTACACTCTTAGTCATCGAGTCGAGCGGTGTGATCATGGTTTCTAGCATTCCGCAACATCTAAGTCCCCAAGACTATTTAGATTGGGAGCCTCTGCAAGGGCTGCGCTATGAGTACATCGACGGCGAAGTTTATGCCATGGTAGGGGGCACGCTGCCCCATAGCGAAATTGCGGTAAACCTGACGACGCTGCTTAAAAATCACCTCAGGGGAAAAGGCTGTCGAGTATTGGGCTCTGATGCCAAGCTTGGCATTACTGAGAGTGGCCCGTTTTTCTTCGCCGATGGCAGCGTTACCTGCGACAGCCGAGACCGTGGCTCGATTAAGTTTTGTCGCTATCCCTGCCTGGTTGCAGAGGTGCTTTCTCCGAGCACAGAGGCCTACGACCGGGGCGGCAAGTTTGCCCAATATCGCTGTCTGGAAAGCTTGCAAGAATACGTGCTGATCAGCAGCGATCGCATCACGGTTGAGATTTTTCGCCTCAATGAGCGCGGCAAATGGGAGCTAACGCCCTACGCCGAGGGGGAGACGATTCAGCTCAGCAGCGTTGACTTGCAGTTCCCCATCGAACAGCTCTATGAAGATGTTGAGCTAGCTGACCCGTCAGGTCTTGAGCTGCCAACTGCCGACTAACCCCGCCACTGCACTCCAGATGTAGTGGATTTCAAAGGATTTATAGGCTGGTTAGCCACTGGGTACTAGCGCGTTTAGCTTAATTTGTAGGTTGGTGTTGAGGCTCGGCGAAACCCAACAGATCCTTGACGGAGTTGGGTTTTCACTTCGTTCAACCCAACCTACACTCTGCGGCGGTTAGCTGAGCTGGCGGTAGCGCACTAGGTAGCTAAACACTTCGCCCTGGGCTGGGGTAATCAAAATTCCTGAGGGGGGGATGGTGATGAGCTGGCTCCAGGTCATTTGGTCGGCATAGTTCAGCACGTGCAGTTGGTGGATGGTGGCTCGCACCCCGCCCGGTGAGCCGATCACCAGATGGCGCAATCGCTCGCGCCCTGGCTGCTCGTTTGGGTTTGCTAGCAGCAGCGGATTGGTCGCCTCCCGCTTTTGGGCAGACGACACCAGATATGGCAAACACAACATATTCAGGGATTCCTTTTTTGTGATGGGTAAGGAATCCCAAAAACTTGGCCGCCCCAGACATGTTGCAGTTCGAGACGGCCAGGTAAAATCACCTTAGCCTCCGAGACAGGTGCTACTGTCGACGAGGTTAGCCGCTGGTTGGTGTCCCCACACCTTCCAGTGGCGCTTGACCAAATTTTTGGGAAGCCAGGCTGCCCGCAGACAACCTTAGCTCCACACATTACCCCACCCGTAAATTGGACGCAAGTAATATTTGATAGATTGCAATTTACTCTACTAACGAGGTAGCCGAGAGCACCCGCCGCTGGGTGCTGCGGCGAGAGCCACCGGCCATTTCATATTCGGGGCTGCGGCGACCATACCTAGCAGCCACCGCCGCCAGCATGCGCTCGGTCAGTTCTGAGAGGGCGGCTTCTTCGAGCAGCATGTCGTTGTAGACCTGGTCTACGTTAGAGAGCAGGCGGTTGTAGGTGGCAATTCTTTCGCGCACCCGCTCAATACTGTTGTTAAACTCCTGCACCGACATGCCGTGGCCCAGGTTGAGATCGGATGCGATCGCAGCCATGCTAGCTGCCCGCCGTTCGGCTTTTACGACTACTTGAGAACTACGCTTTTTGCGTGCCATGGTGATACCCCCTTAGGTAGCTGATGAATAGTGTTGGTATGGCCGCCAACTCTTCCAAGGTATTCATTAGAAACAGGCAGCTATCACCGTGAGAATGTGGAAATTTCAGTATTTTTTTCTACAAAATTGTCACCATTGATTTCAGTAGCTTTACGGCCAAAAATGCCCTCTTGCAGAGGCGTAGGCGAAGCCAAGCTAGAGGGTAGGCTGCTCGGGTAAAAGCCTTTGCAGCTCGGCAACAAACATGGATTGCGATCGCTTATACCTTTGTTGCAGAGGCATGAAGCAACGCTAGATCGCAGAGAACACAGATTGCAGCCGCTTATACGTTTGCTGCAAAGCTATAAAGCATCGCTGAAAACCTTTGAGCATTGATAATTCGCGTTTATAGTTGAGTTGCTTAGATATAAGCTTGTGCTGCAATGCTTTAATGCTGAGCAAGTCTAGCTTGAGTTTGGGCAGCTATAGGCAAAAGGTCTTGGCATAGTTAGCGTGGTAAATAAGGTAAGCAAGCATGGCATTGCTCGAAAGTGCGATCGGTGGAATTGCCGTAACGGTGCTAGAGACCACCTTCAAAGCTGGTGGAGCTGTGGCTGGCCAGATCAAAGGAGCCTATAACGAAACCCAGGCCAAGCAAAAAGCCCTTGAAGCCGCGCAAAACTACGTGCAGCGCTACGACCAGCGCCACTGTCAGGTCAAGGTCATGCCGGGGCTAATGAAAGAGCCCCTACCCTTAGAAGACATCTACACCGCTGTCAAACTGCTAGACGACGAAAGCATTCAATACTTTGCCGCAGTTGATGACTTAGAAGCTACCTACCGTGCCAAAGGCAGGCGTAGCTTTGGGTCTAGCGAATCTCCACGCCAAGACGGCATTCAAGTTGCTAACGCTGAGCAATACCTGATGGTGCTGGGTGGCCCCGGCATTGGCAAATCGACCTTTTTGCGAAAGATTGGCCTAGAAGCGCTACGCAGGAATGGGCAAATTCAGCGAGGCTGCATTCCAGTGCTCATTGAGCTAAAGGAATTGCGGGATGAAACCATTGACCTCAAGCAAAAGATTGCCGCTGAGTTTGCCACCTGCGGCTTTCCGGAGGCAGAGGCCTTTACCGAAGCTTCGCTGGCCCAAGGCAAACTGCTGGTGCTGCTCGATGGGCTAGACGAAGTGCCCACCCAAAACCTCAACCGGGTGGTTGAGCACATCGAGAAATTTGTTGATGCCCATAGCACCAATGCCTTTGTAGCCTCTTGCCGCACTGCCGCCTATCGCGGTAGCCACGGCACCTTCTTTAAACGCTTTACTGATGTCACCTTGGCCGAATTTGACGATGAGCAAATTGAGCAGTTTATTCGCCGCTGGTTTCGCTCAGATCTTGACCTGGAGAGTGGTACTGTCGACAAATATTGGGATCTGCTGCAAAAAGATGAAAACAAAGCTACTAAAGAGCTGGCCCAAACCCCGCTACTGCTGACCTTTTTGTGTTTGATATATGATCGGCAGCAAATATTGCCGACTCAGCGCAGCACCCTCTACGGCCAAGCCCTCGACATTTTGCTGTCTGAGTGGTCGGCCCAAAAGCGCCTAGAGCACGATCCCATTTACGAAGGCTTTCACCCAGGCTTAGAAAAGGTGCTGCTGGCTCAGATTGCCTACGAAAGCTTTGAGCAAGACCAGCTTTTCTTTCTAAAAGACGACATTACTTGGCGTATTGGCGAGTTTTTGGCCGATACCCTAGATGCCCCTAAGCATCTAGATGGAGCCGCTGTGCTACGGGCAATTGAGCGCCAGCAGGGCATTTTGGTTGAGCGGGCCACCAATATCTACTCGTTCTCACACCTAACGCTGCAAGAATATCTCACTGCTTTTCACATTAAAGAAGAGGGGTTAGAGGCTGAGCTGATTGCCCACCACCTGACTGATAAGCGCTGGCGAGAGGTGTTTTTGCTAGTAGCGGGGCTCATGGGCAATAAAGCCATTGAGTTCTTGACGGCTATAGAAGCAACAGCTCATACCTATATTGAGATGTATCCAAAGCTGATCTCGTTAATTCGATGGGCTAAAACCAGCACTACAGATTCAAGAGAACAATTTAACCCAATTGCTAAACGAGCGACTGCCATCGCCCTCGCTAGCAGCATCACCAGCGCCATTGCCATCGACAGAGCCAGAGCCCTCGCTAGCAACAGCGACAGCGATAGAGTCCTCGCTATTGACAGAGCCAGCACCCTCGCCAGCGCCCTCAATAACGACAGAGTCCTCGCCATCGCCCTTGCCACCGACAGCGACAGTGCTATCGCCATCGCTATCGACAGAGCTATCGACAGAGCGACTGCCATCGCCCTCGCCAACAGCATCGCTAGCATTCTTGCCATTGACAGCGACAGCAGCATCACCACCGACATCGCCCTCGCTATTGACAGAGCCCTTGCCAGCGCCATCGCCATCAACAGTTGTTTTGCCGCAATACTTAGCAATCCTAAATTTTCAGAACTGCCAAATCAGCTTGAGCGCATGGCTAGAACCGTACCTGCCCAAGATGCACCAGGTAGTTCCTGGCAAAACTGGGCTAATGAGCTAGAAACTTTATGGCTAGATGCTTTATGCTTGAGCCGAGAAGACCTGATATCTGATCGAAAAGAAGCTGAGGCACTACAAAGTTACCTCTACGCCACAGAGCTTTTACTGCGGTGTAAAGCTGCCGCCATTCGCATACCTAAACAAGCCTGGGCCGAGCTTGAAGATCGCTTGCTCACCTACTCCAGCTCACGCAAAGGCACCCGGTAAAGTTACAGCACTATGCCCTCTAGTGAACTCTATGGCCGAAACCAAAACTGCTAGCATTAGGCGCGATCGCCATCGCAAGTCTGGTTGGTGCTGATACACCGAATGGTACTAGAACCAATAGCAAAACTGAGGAAATCGATTAGGAAAAGGAAGATGACGTGGTTTCACAACAAGCAGGTGCAGATCTGATTTCTAAATCTTTCTAATTGAGCATACTGCCCATGGATCAAACTATCGTGCTTGACCATCGGGAGGCAAATCCAGCGGAAGGATTGCTGCCCCAATCGGCGGTCTTAACCAGCTCTGGCTGGGACGGCATTCACCTAGAGCTGTATCAGCAGCCGAAGTTTTGCACCGCCGACCATCAACACACCCTGCACGCGATCGCCCTGGGTTTTCCTGATCCTTCAAAACAGATGCCCACGGGCTACCGCTGGCTAGACGGCAAGCGCCACCGAGAAGATCGCACAGCGGGCGGCATAGCGATTATCCCAGCCGGCATCACTCACCGCTGTAGCTGGGATAATGCCGCGCAGTTCATGGTGCTGGCGCTAGAGCCCGACCTGCTGAAGCAGATGGGGCAAGATTGGGTGCAGGCCGATCGCATTGAGCTAAGGCCGCAGTTTATGGAGGCCGACGATCGGTTGGTGAGCACAGTACTCTCCACGCTAAAAACTGAGGCCGAGCTGGGTGGCCTCGGCAGCCCGCTGCTGGTGGATAGCCTAAAAACGGCCTTAGCCATTCATCTGCTGCGCCACTACTGCACCACCCAGCCTAGACTGGTCAGCGTTGCCGGGGGCCTATCTCAGACCCAGCGCCAACAGGTTAAAGCCTATATTGACGCCCACCTGCATCAAGAGCTGACGCTAGTGGAGCTAGCTGCGATCGCCCGCCTGAGCCCGGCCTACTTTGCCCGCCTGTTCAAGCACAGCGAGGGCGTTACTCCCCACCAATACATTCTGCAACGCCGGGTTGAGCGCGCCCAGTTTTGGCTTCGCCACAGCCCCCTGGGCCTAGCCGAGATTGCTGCCAAAGTTGGCTTCTGCGATCAAAGCCATCTCACTCGCTGGTTCAAACGCCTAACCGGGGCCACCCCCACCCAGTTTCGCCAATCGTGATCGCAAAAATCTCCTAAAGGTTCACCGCTTTGTTCTAGAGCCTGGGTTGGCCTCCTGTCTAAGCTGGCCCATAGCAGTCTCTAGAGAACCTACCATGCCGGTCGAACAAGCACTTGAACAGGCTGACGTCACCGTGGCCACCCCCGACGGCCAAATGCCCGCCTTTTTGTGCAAACCCGCGCGATCGGGCCGTTTCCCCGCTGTGTTGCTGCTGATGGAAGCCTTTGGCTTAACCAGCTACATTCGCGACGTGGCGACCCGGATAGCGCAGGAGGGCTATGTAGTGTTGGCCCCAGATTTGTATTATCGCGAACCGACCAACCATACCTTTAGCTACGACCAGGTTGACGCCGCCATGGCGTTGATGTGGCAGCTCGATTTTGGCCCGCCGATTGAGAACGATCTCAAAGCCGCGATCGCATACCTCAAAGCCCGCCCCGACACCGATCGCATTGGCGTCACCGGATTTTGCCTGGGGGGAGGGCTGAGCTTTCTCGCCGCCTGCCGCTTTTCAGCCGAGATTGCCGCCGCTGCGCCCTTCTACGGCATGGTGCTGGATGAATGGATCGAAGCGGTGCAGGATATTACTGTGCCAATGCTGCTGTTTTTTGGCGGTCAAGATCCGTTTATTGGGAGCGATCGCGTGCAGCAAATCGAGACTCGGTTCCAGCAGCTCGGCAAAACCTACACTGTGCAAGTGTATCCAGACGCTAACCACGGATTTTTTTGCCACGAGCGCGAATCCTACCATCCTGCCGCCGCCGACCACGCCTGGCAGACCTTAATGAACTTTTTCAGGCTGCATTTATCGCCAGAAAAGTGTTCAAACAAAATCTGAAATGAGTAACCCAAATTCAAAAGAGACCCCCAGGTTGCGTTGCGAACCTCCCATCACAAAGTCCCGGTCTCAAGTTGAACAGTCTCGGCGTAGCGCCGCCGATAATCTGCCGACAGATTGCGGTAAGCGCGCGATCGCATCGCTATCACCGTCACCACCAGCCCCACCAGCCCCGTCAACGTAAACAACAGAGCAATGCCGCGATCGATGCCAGTGCCATACCAGGAGCCAATTAAATCAACCCCGGCTCCGGTGGTCATAAACGGAATAAACAAAAATTGGGCGATTGGGCCAATCATAAACGCCGTCAGCGGCGAAGCGGCCTGCTCAATACTTTGGGCAAAGCCAAACACCCGTCCCTGACGCTCCAGCGGAATCATCGTCTGCAAAATTAGCTGTTCCGACGCTTCAACCACCGGAATCAGGCACAGATACACAAATAAACCTACCCCCAGCAAAGTAATCGACGGCTGAATCGTAAAGCCCATCGCCACCACCCACATCACAATGTTGGATAGAAACATCGTTCGCAGCGGGCTTTTGCCTAACCCAAACCGGGCCACCCCCAGCCCGCCCACAATAAACCCCAGGCTCAACACCCCCCACACGATGCCCCAAACCTGCACCGACACCAGCGATAGCCCATAGGCATCCATCAGCGACATAAAGACGCCGCCCAAAAAGTTGTTGAAGCAGTTAAAAAAGATCAGCGCAAACAACCCCGGCACCAAACGAATCACCCGAATCGTGCCGCGAATATCAATATGATCAGATTTCGCCCCAGTCTGAACAATTCGCTTTTCAGGAATAGCGATCGTACACAAATGGAGGATGGTCAAAACGCTGAGCGCGATCGCCATGACCAGCATCCAATACATGCCCAAAAACCCGATCACCAGCCCGCTAACGACCGAAGCGCCCAAAAAAGCCACGCCATTGATGGTGCCGACTAGACCATTGGCCTTGTCACGTTCCGCTTCAGCAATCAGTATCGTGACCAGCGTTGGCAGAGCGATGGTGCGCAGGTTGCCAGCGATCGCCCCCATCAGCGCCAAAACGATAAATCCCCAGAGCATGGCGCTAGACGCATCGGCAAAAACAGCCGCTGGCGTAGAGACATAAATTAGGTAGGCCAGGGCATACATCACTAGCGAACCCGCGCTAGAAATCAGCAGGGCATTCTTTTTGCGGTAGCGATCGACCAGCGACCCTAAGAAAAAGCCGGAAACGGCGACGGTGACCAAATAGATGCCAGCCATCACCGAGGTCGCCAGCACCGACTGAGTTTGCAGGTAAACCCAAAACGTGACCCCAAACCAGACCAAGGTGTTGGTTAGAATCGCCACCAATGAGTTGGCTAAAATGGCATAAAAAACGGGTTTCATGGAATCCTCTTCACCCCACCTACGGTTTAAATTGTGTTGGTCAGAGCTGCGTCTGAGTTTGGCTCAAATCAGACAAGGGGTGAGGCAGACGGTCTTTGCCTGAGAGCATGGAAGTAATCAACCTGGATTCAGCACTAAACTGCTTCTGACCTAGAGATTGCGGAGCTACCAAAGCCTCGATAACAGATTTGTAGTATACATACTACAGAGCAGTGCGACAACTTCCCTCCCACCACTTTCACCTTGTGATGCCCGCCGAAACGGAATTTGCCCGACTGTGGCAGCCCAACCTGTCTGGCATTGAGCTATTTAGCGCCCAGCTCTACCGCCATGCTTTCGCCAAGCACATGCACGAGGCCTACACCATCGGCCTCAACCACGGCGGTTTAGGCGGCTTTTTCTATCGCGGCGGCAACCATTGCGCCTACCCCGGCAGCTTTAATTTCATTCACCCCGGCGAGGTTCACACCGGGCAGGTGCAGGGCGACCAGGGCTGGGGCTTTCGCAACCTCTATATCAGTGTGCCAAAAATGCAGGCCGTCTTGGCCCAGCTAGAATGGACATCCCCAGGGCTGCCCTTCTTTGCGATCGCCCCAAACACCGACGTTGATGCCGTTGGGCAGGCTATTTTTAGCCGTTTGTTTATCGCCCTTAGTCGGCCCGCCCTTCCGCTAGAGCAAGACTCCCTGCTGCTAGAGTTGATCGCTTATTTAATCGATCGCTACGGAGATCGACAGCGCCGCTGGCAGTCGTCGCAGCCCACCAGTCAGGCCATCGCCCAGGCGCAAACCTACCTCAAGGCCCACTATGCCAAATCGATCTCCGTTGAAACCTTGGCCCAGCGGGTGGGCCTCAGCCCCTACTACTTAATTCGCAGCTTTCGCCAGCAGGTGGGGTTGCCGCCCCACAGCTACCAGCGTCACTGGCAGCTAGTGCAGGCCAAGCGATCGCTCCACACCGCTCAATCGATTGTTGATATTGCGATCGCCCACGGCTTCTATGACCAAAGCCACCTCAATCGCGCGTTTAAGCAGGCCTTTGGCGTCACCCCCGGCCAATATCGCCAGGGCAATTTTGTCCAAGACTACGACTCCTGAGCCTCGGTAGGCTGGTCAGGTTGTCCCCATTCAAAGCTTCAGTTGAGGCAAATACCTTGTAGGAGGACAGCTCGCTGCACCCCTACAGACACAAGAACAGCAAACAAACTTTGGCGGAAGATCTACCTTTGGGCAAAAATATGGCCGCTAAAGGCATAGTCAACGATCTCTCTTTCTCGGCGATCATTGCGGGCTTTGTCACCGTGCTGGTGGGCTTCACTAGCTCAGCGGTGATTGTGTTCCAGGCTGCCCAAGCCCTCAATGCTACCCCGGCAGAAATCGCCTCCTGGATGTGGGCCTTGGGCCTGGGCATGGGTCTCACCTGCATTGGCCTTCCCCTGCGCTATCGTGCCCCCGTCGTCACCGCCTGGTCTACCCCTGGCGCGGCCCTGCTGATTACCTCTGCCACTGGGGTGCCCATGACCGAAGCGATCGGAGCCTTTTTGGTCTCTGGGGTGCTGATTACCCTAGCTGGGTTCACCGGCTGGTTTGAGCGGTTAATAAACCGCATTCCCCTATCGCTATCGGCGGGCATGCTGGCCGGAGTGCTGCTGCGCTTTGGGTTGGACGTGTTTACCGCCATGCAGACCCAGTTCGCCATGACCTTTGCCATGTTTTGCACTTACCTGGCGATGCGCCGCCTCAAGCCGCGTTATGCCGTAGTGGCAGCGCTGGGGGTGGGAATCGCGATCGCCGCTCTGCAAAACCTAATCCAGTTCGACACCGTCACTCTGCAACTGGCCCGCCCAGTATTCATCGTCCCCCAATTCTCCCTCGGAGCCTTTGTCGGCGTCGCTCTGCCGCTGTTCATAGTCACCATGGCTTCCCAAAACATCCCAGGAGTCGCCGTCCTACAAGCCTCTGGCTATGACTCCGTTCCCATCTCCCCTATCATTGGCTGGACGGGAGCCGCTAACGTAATCCTCGCGCCCTTTGGTGGCTTTGCGCTGAACCTAGCCGCCATCACCGCCGCCATCTGTATGGGCCGCGAAGCCCACGAAGACCCCAGTAAGCGGTATGTGGCGGCGATCGCCGCCGGTTTCTTCTATCTACTCATCGGCCTCTTTGGAGCCACCGTCGGTGCAGTCTTTGCCGCTTTTCCCCAAGAGCTGGTTCTGGCGATCGCCGGTCTAGCCCTACTCGGCACCATCGGCACCGGCCTCTTCACTGCCCTACGCGACGAAACCCAGCGCGAACCCGCCCTGATCACCTTCCTGGTCACCGCCTCCGGTGTCACCCTCTTCGGCATTGGCTCCGCCTTTTGGGGGCTGATTGCCGGGGCAATGGCGATCGCGATTTTTCAGACCAAAGTGATCTCAGACCGCCAATAGCCTGTAGATAGGCTCCCAACCATCCAAGCGAACCGTTATAAATCTGTCGATTACAGCCTCAGTTCGCTTTTGGTGCATCCAAGCGGGCTTTTTCTGCGTATAGAGAAGAGCAGTGGCAAGCGCAGCGACGCAAACGAGCCAAAAAATCTGCGATTGACTACAAATAACATTGAGCAAGAGAAGAGAAATGAAAAGCAAAATTCAAGAGTTTACTGTTGTTCTGGGTGCAGTGACGGTAGCCGTAGGTGCTACTCTCTCCCAGAGTGCCTTTGCCGGTCACACCAATACCGTACTGACCACGCAACTAGACGGCAGCGCCGAAGTCGGCGAAGACCTTAGCGAAATGGTTGGTGATGCCACCGGCACTGGTAGCGCCTACGTTTTTGGCGTTGATGGTGATCCCACCACCCTTTGCTACGTTTTAGAAGTATCTGGTATCCAAATGGTGCCCGTGGGCGACGGCATGGCCGCCCATATTCACGAAGGAGCCATGGGCGAAAACGGCCCTGTAGTGGCCGCCCTCGCTGGGCCTCAAGACGGTAATGCAGGCGACTGTTTAACCGAAGGGGAAGAAGGCAAGTTTCCCACGGGCGAAGCCGGTATTGTGCAGCGAATTTTAAGCAATCCTGAAGCGTTCTACATCAACGTCCATAACCCGACTTTTCCGGATGGGGCTATTCGTGGACAGCTTGAAGCTCACGATTAAGGGCGCTGCTGCAAAGAGCCTTGCTTGAGCGGCCTCAAAAAAAGCTTAACTGAATAGGGTCTACTCACTCGCGAGCATGGAATTCACTATGCTCGCGAACACTTTTTCATGGCCCCAATCCACCTATGACCTCAGCCTGCGGTGCTCAAACTCTTGCAGTCGCTGCTGAAATTGGTTCCAATAATCGTCCATATCTTCTAAAGAAACCTCAAACAGCTGAGCCGGTTGATCCGCTAGGGCGATCGCTACCAGCCCCTTTTGCACCGTCAACCCAAAGTCTGCATAGACTTGATGGGCTGCCTCCCGATAGGCTGCAATCTGCAAAAAATAATCCCCCAGCCACTGGGGTTGCTTGGGCCGTAGGGCCGTTTTCCAGTCGCACAGGTGCAGTTCACCCTTCACCACCACCAGCGCATCGGGAATGCCCACAAACCCCGCTGGGTGCCACACGGCCCCTTCTACCAACAGCACCTCGTCCACCTGATCCAGCACCGGCAAGATTGACTCCCAATAACCCGCCAAATCAGCCGGAATTTCCACCGTTGCGCCGTTGAGGTGGGCCGCAATCTGTTTGTGCAACCGCGTACCTGCCGAAGACGCCTTGCCCGAAATTTGTTGGGCTGCTTCCACTCCTACCCGCTGTCGCCAGCGCTGTAGAGCATCTCGCGATTCCTGCGGCTTGGTGGCCGATAGCACGGTGGTCACACCGGGATAGCAGCACCCCTCCACCTCATAGAGCATTTTGCGATCGCGGCGCACCCGTTTAGCCACATAGCGAGGAAGCCGATGCACCATAGTCTGTTTGAGTTGTTTGAGTAGTGACGCTGAAATTGTAGCCACCAACTCGCCCTTCGTGAGAGTAAAGTATCATATCAAGTCTCATATTTCTTTTTATGAGACTAAGCTAGATTTGCTTTGGTCTCAGGGTGAGACCAATTCACTCTGGCAGAATGGGGTGGTGATTGGCTACGGGCTACGGCAGGTGAGGTCTAGGTTAGGACAGTCTAAAATGCCATGATTCAAGCCTGTTGGGCATTTTTTGCTCGTTTATCTTCGGTCTTTTGCCCTAGCGCCAAGACCTCAAACGGCCAAAAAGTACGGGTGTCTCTAAAGCTAGAGACACCCGTACTTTTTGGCGCGATCGCCAGGTGAGAAAGCCAGCTGCGATCGCATTCGCTCAAACGCATTCTAAGGAGGGGCCTTTATGCAAACCCCGATGCTTAGATTTCTAACCCTTTTTTAGTCTGTTTAAGCTGCTTATACAGCGATTTGATTTGCTCAAAAGCCTCATCGGGCGAGAGCTTGCCGCCAGTTTGTAAACCCGAAATGTAGCCAACCCGGTTGGCAAACTCTTGCAGGTTGGCGTTAAACACAAGCTGCTGAGGCGAAAACGTGCCGTAGTAAGAACTCTTTGGAGAGATAAATCTATCCAAATCACGCCGATTGTTAGTAGAGCCAGAATAGGACATAGGGCATAAATAACCTTCTCTTAAACAAAACTGAATTTTCCCTTAATCTTAGACACGATAGCCTAGCCCAAAGGTTTCTGCAACGAAGATTATTGCAAATCTATCCGATGAATTAGGCTGACTGCCTCGCTCAGGCTGTGGCCATCAGCGAGTTCTGAACCAAACTAAGACCGTGCTGGCTGGCCCAGGTATGGAGATCGTTAAAGGCGCGATCGCGATACTGTCCATAGCGTTCCCGTTTATTGCGCACCTTCACCGGCAGCGGCGGCAGAATGCCAAAGTTGGGCGGCATTGGCTGAAAGTGCTTCGGCTCCGCTGAGGTAATGAAATCGACCAGCGCCCCCAGCATCATCGTCACCGGCAAGTTTAGCTGCTCTTGGCCCAAGGCCAGACGGGCCGCATTCGTCCCAGCCAGCCAGCCACCAGCCACCGCCGCCGTATAGCCCTCGGTGCCCACTAGCTGCCCCGCCGCCAGCAGCGTGGGCCGCGCTTTGAATTGCAGCGTGTTGTGCAGCAGCTCCGGCGAATTCAAAAACGTGTTGCGGTGCATCACCCCCATGCGCACAAACTCGGCATTTTCCAAACCTGGAATCAGCCGAAACACCCGCGCCTGTTCGCCCCAGCGCAGGTTGGTTTGAAAGCCCACCATGTTCCATAGCTGGCCGCTTTTGTCTTCCTGGCGCAGCTGCACCACGGCGTAGGGCTTTTTGCTCTTATTCTCTGGGTCTTTGAAGTCACCCAGGCGGGCGTCGAATAGCCCCACGGGCTTGAGCGGGCCGTAGCGCATAGTGTCTTCGCCGCGCCGCGCCATTTCTTCGATCGGCAGGCAGGCTTCAAAGAACTTAGCGGTTTCGCGCTCAAAATCCTTGAGCTCGGCCTGTTCGGCGTTGCACAGCTCAGTCCAAAAGTGGAGATACTGCTCGCGGTTCATGGGGCAGTTGAGGTAGGCGGCTTCGCCCCGGTCGTAGCGAGAGGCCATAAATGCTACCGACTGGTCGATGCTGTCGCCTACCACTATGGGGCTGGCGGCGTCAAAAAAGCTCATGTAGCCCTGGCCCGTGAACCGCTCCAGATCCACCGACAGCGCGTCGCTGGTCAGAGGGCCAGTGGTCAGCACCACAATGCCGTCGTCGGGAATGCGGGTGACCTCGTCGCGCCGCAGCTCAATCAGCGGGTGACGCTCTAGGGTCTCGGTCAAGTCTTGGCTAAACAGGCCGCGATCGACCGCCAGAGCACCGCCCGCAGGCACCTGGTGCTGGTCGGCTTTGCCGATGACTACTGAGCCGAGCTGGCGCAGTTCTTCGTGGAGCAGGCCCGAGGCGCGATCGCTTGCCATTGCCCCAAAGGAGTTGCTGCACACCAGCTCGGCCACATGCTCGCTGTGGTGCGCAGGGGATGTTTTGTGGGGACGCATTTCGTGCAGCACCACGGGCACCCCGGCTTGGGCAATCTGCCAGGCGGCCTCGGTACCGGCCAGCCCGCCGCCGATCACATGAATGGGGTCTGGGGTTTGCACTGCGTATCCCTCAAAAACTCAGCTTTTCTAGGATAACGGGTTCTAGACGCTTGAATGGCTGTGTAGAGAGCCGATGCCATTCCGTATAGTAAAAAAGACAAGACCGGGCCTTAGTCAGCAGGTAACTAAGACTGCAAACCAATGCCTATTCCCCAGGACTCTACAGATTACTATGCGACTTTAAAGGTTAGCCGCGTGGCCAGCCTATCGACAATTAAACAGTCTTACCGTCAGCGGGCAACGCTCGGCCTCGGTATACAACCGCCAGGCGTATCAAGCAATACTCATCCCAAAACAGCGAGGTGTCCAAGCTTAGGCACAAACCGTCCTCACCCCAATCCGCCAACGCCGCCTGAATCAAGGGTTTGTACAGTCGATGGACGCTCAGACGGTTGTTGTGCAACCAGCGACTCAAGCCGCCGTTGTTTGCTTTGCGCCTGCACCCCGCGGCACGAGACATAGGGCAGCCACCGCGTCAGACTGACCTCTCCCCGGTGCAGCAAGGCCACCACCATCCAGAGGCGGGTTTGTCAGATGACCCCGATGCGCCTAGGGCCACGACTTGGAAGGTTAATGTGACATCACTGAGAATCGGATCCAGTATTGAGGGATTCGTCAGGATGAGGGTTGATGATGTGGCCGCTAGTGGGGATACCG
>NZ_JACJQN010000002.1 GCF_014696675.1 Phormidium tenue FACHB-1052 | reverse complement strand
CTTTCGTGGCCTCTATCACTTCTCCGTCGCTCACTCACAGGGTCAAGCCCATGACCTCATTGCCTACTTCACTGACCCAGCCAATGCTGACCTCGGTACGGTCAAAGCCCGGCGTAAAAAGCCTCCTAGGCTTACGTTCGACCCCGCACCAACTACCTTGACATCTGAAACCTATGCTTAAGTTGTCACCATTGCCCCATACCTCTAACCCGCCGCTATTGACGGATCCGCCCTGTCCTTAGCCCGCCAACCCTTACCTGAAGAACTGTTACACTTCCTCAACAATCGGTATTACCCCCTGCTCTTGCGATGATACGATGCCCATCAAACGGTTGAGAGATAGGACTTCATGACTGAAACGCTGACAGGTCAAACACCTATTTTTGGAGGCAGCACCGGCGGTCTCCTCACCAAGGCTGCGGTCGAAGAAAAGTATGCCATCACCTGGACCAGCCCCAAAAAGCAGGTTTTTGAAATGCCCACCGGTGGCGCAGCCTTCATGAACGAAGGGGAAAACCTCCTTTACCTGGCCCGCAAAGAGCAGTGCCTCGCCCTGGCCAGACAGCTGCGCAACAAATTTAAGCCCAAAATTGAAAACTACAAGATTTACCGCGTTTTCCCCAGCGGTGAAACCCAGTATCTACACCCCGCTGATGGCGTCTTCCCTGAGAAGGTGAACGAAGGCCGTGGGGCCGTGGGCAGCATTGGCCGCAACATCGGGGCCAACCCCGACCCGGCCACCATTAAGTTTAGCGGTAAGACCACCTACGAGGTCTAGGCCCTGTTGGCTTGGTTTGCTGAGCCAATGGTTACCGAGTTCTGACTGTGACTGTTGTGTTGTAAGGGGGCGTAGCTGCGGCTAGGCCCCTTTTGCTATCTAGACTGGTTCGCTCAGGGGGTGGCGATCGCCTCCTCGGCCAGCCATTGAACTCCCGGCTATAAACCATTGCGCCGCCCCGATCGCGCTGTAGAATAAGTGCCATGATTTTTCCAGCCTTTGAGCAGTTTCAAACCTACGCCACCCAGGGCAACTTTGTGCCCGTTTACCAAGAGTGGTTGGCCGATCTCGACACGCCGGTATCGGCCTGGTACAAGGTCTGTGCCGGACAGCCCTACAGCTTTTTGCTGGAGTCGGTCGAGGGGGGCGAGAGCCTGGGCCGCTACAGCTTTTTGGGCTGCGACCCCGTGTGGGTGCTAGAAAGCCGGGGCGACCAGTCTACCCAAACCCACCGCGATGGCACCGTCATTGACTACCAGGGCAACCCCTTCGACACCCTGGCCGACTGCCTCGCCCCCTACCAGCCGGTGAAATTGCCCGCCCTGCCCCCCGGCATTGGCGGCTTGTTTGGCTTCTGGGGCTACGAGCTGATCCGCTGGATTGAGCCCACGGTGCCCGTTTACCCCCTCAACCCCGACGACCTGCCCGATGGCCTGTGGATGCAGGTGGATAGCCTGCTGATTTTTGACCAGGTGCAGCGCAAAATCTGGGCCGTGGCCTACGCCGACCTGCGCTACCCCGGTACCGATGTGCGGGCGGCCTACGAGGCGGCCTGCGATCGCGTCCAGCAGTTGCTCCACAAGCTCACTCTGCCGTTGCCCCCGGCCCAGTCTGCCCTGCCCTGGCACCCGCCCCACCGCGACGCGGCCCCAGTCAACTACACCAGCAACCGCACCCCCGCCGAATTTTGCGCCAGCGTCGAACGGGCCAAGGGTCACATTCAGGCGGGTGACATTTTTCAGGTGGTGATTTCCCAGCGGTTAAACACCACCTATGGGGGTAACCCCTTTGATCTCTACCGCTCCCTGCGGCAGATCAATCCTTCCCCCTACATGTGCTACTTCAACTTCTACGACTGGCAGCTGATTGGCTCTAGCCCCGAAGTCATGGTCAAAGCCACTCTGGCCGACGACGACCCCAGTCAGCCCCGGGTGGCCACGGTGCGCCCGATCGCAGGCACCCGCCCCCGAGGTAAAACCGCCGCCGAAGACACCGCCTACGAAAAAGACCTGCTGGCTGACCCCAAAGAGCGGGCCGAGCACGTCATGCTGGTTGATCTAGGCCGCAATGATCTAGGTCGCGTCTGCCTGAGCGGCACCGTGCAGGTCGATGAGCTGATGGTGATCGAGCGCTACTCCCACGTCATGCACATCGTTAGCAACGTGGTGGGTGCCCTCAGCCCAAACAAAACCGCCTGGGATTTACTCAAAGCTTGCTTTCCAGCAGGCACCGTCAGCGGTGCGCCCAAAATTCGCGCCATGCAGATCATCCATGAGCTAGAGCCCTGTCGTCGTGGCCCCTACTCGGGGGTATATGGCTACTACGACTTTGAGGGCCAGCTCAACACGGCCATCACCATTCGCACGATGGTGGTAAGGGCACTGCCCGAGGGTGGTCACAGCGTGGCGGTACAGGCCGGGGCCGGGCTGGTGGCCGACTCGCTTCCCGAATCAGAGTATCAAGAAACCCTAAACAAAGCCCGAGGCATGTTAGAAGCGATTCGGTGCCTGAGTTAGCTCAGCTCAAGGGCAATAACTGCTTAGCCGCAGCCTTCAGCCCAAGTCACTGACGGAAATTGTCCGGCGCGGAACTGCGTAACTTGCCCTCGGTCATCGGTTTCAAACACCAGACGAAAGACATCTTCACCAGGGTCTTGGGGAGTGAAAATGACGGTTTTACCGAGGGTCACCGGGTTAGCGGTGGCCTCTAGCTGCTCACCATAGACCCGCACCAGATCTTGCTCAGTCGAACCAATTCTAATGCCGCTGCGGGTGGTGGTGAGGCTACCTGGCCACACATCGACTCGCAACACCTGATCGTCAATGGCCATTAGCCCAATCGGTTCACCATGGTCTTTGATGCGGTAGTACTGACATTGACCGTTGCTGGCGTCTTCAATCAGAACTGGGGTCAGCCCCTTCGCTCGCAGTTCGTCTAGCTCCATGCCGATGCGAATGGGGCCGAGCCCTGTGGTCTTGAGAGGCGCTGCTAGCAGCGTCAGGGTTGGTGCGACACCGGCATCGACCCCTGGGGTTAAGGCGATCGCCCGCTGCATCACCCGCAGCGAGCTGAGGGGAGCGAGCACACCGTCGAGGAGTGGGCCAGCCTGCGGACTGTAGTAGGGCAATACTTGAGCAGTAGGCGCAGTAGCCCCAGCCAGGATGGTTTGCGCCTCCCCCTGCGACCGTTGGCCATAGCTGGCAGCTACTAGCCCGACTAGGGAGGTAAAGGCCGCGATCGCAGCCAGGGAGCCCCGGCGTTTTTGTTTCCCCTTGACCATAACTTCTAAGTCCGTTATGCGGCTCAACCAGCGACAGGCCGGCAGCAGCAGTAAAACGCCGCCACTGGCCAGCCAAAATTTTACGCTCGGCCTAAACCGGCTCAACCCCTAGGCAAGACTTATCATAGGGGGGCAAGTCTGGTCAATAGTGTGACCTGACCTCGCTTTAGTGTAGCAGCCGCAGTCATCTGTCCCCAATGCCATTCCGTCCTTCGCCTCGGTGGCCTCAGATGCCGTCAACCCATCACCCTCGGTGGCACCCGCTGATGCTCGCTGGGCTGTTAGCGATCGCCACTGCCCTAACCCTGATCGCCTGGACTAGCAAACAACCCGTAGACGCTGAGGTCAGCCTGATGCCAACAACCAGTCCGCCCCCAGGGCGGAGCCTCAAAAGGTTGTTTTATCGTCCCTATCCCCAGCCATCGCCCCTAACAGTGCCTCCCCCGGTGCTCCCTCAACCCCTGCCGCCTCAGCAGGCTTGGCCTGAGCTGCCGCTAAGGCAGACTCAGCCCAACTTTGACGACCTCAATACCGAGCACTGGGCCTGGCCACTGCTCGCTGACCTGGCCCAGCGAGATTTGTTGTCGGGCTTTCCCGACGGCACCTTTCGCCCTGGGGCGGCGATGACACGGGCTGAGTTTGCCGCACAGCTAGCCCAGTTGAATCTCTCCCCCGATCGCGCCTCGACTCCTGGGCAGACCTGGTACCCAGACGTGGGGCCAGACCACTGGGCCTACAGCAGCGTGCAAAGGTCGGTAAAAATGGGGTTTCTCAGTGGCCACCCAGGGGGAGACTTTTTGCCCAATCAGCCTGTCAGCCGTATTCAGGTGATTGTGGCTTTGGCCAATGGGCTAGCGCTAACATCAAGCCGCGCCGCCACCGAAGCCTTGGTGCCCTACGCCGACCGAGATCAGGTACCAATTTGGGCCATTCGTCAGCTAGTCGCGGCCACCGAAGCAGGCCTAGTGGTTAACTATCCGGAACCTACTGTGCTGGCTCCCAACCGACCCGCTAGTCGAGCCGAAGTGGCCGCCATGCTGCAGCGATCGCTGGTGTACACGGGCAGTCTGCAAGCCATACCCTCGCCTTACATTGTGGAAAAGGCCGAGCTGCCATCATGGCACAGTAATTAAACCTCAGCCCTACTGTGGCCAAGGATGCCGATAGCCGGGAAACTACACCGGATTGGTTAAAACGATGGTAGTGAGATGCCGTCCAGGCCGTCCTGCTCTAGGGTAGGCAGCTCTAACCGCTGGCTGCGGCGGGTACGCATGGCTAAGCGATAGCTAACGCTCTGTAGCTCGGCCTGAAGTTGACGGTTCTCGCGCTGAATTTCGGCTACCCGCTGCTTGACCGCCGCCATGCGCTCAGCAAACTTCTGCCGATAGACCGTGGGTAGCTCTTGCACGACCTGCTCTAGCATGCGGGTGCGATCGGTCAACTCTTGCACCGTTTGCCGCAGCTGTAGCACTTCGCCATCGCGCTCTTCTAGCTGCCCCTGGTAAAAGTCAATCTGCTTTTCAACCCCCCGCAGCTGATCGCGCAGAGCATTCATCTCCGCCTGGTGCTGCTCAGACACCTCAGGGCTGGGCACAAACCCCGTGTTGCCCTTCACCAGGCGAAATAGTTCCTGAGAAAGCTGCTGCACCAGCTGGTCACGAATGGCCAGCTCAGACTCGAGCCGGGCAATTTCGGCCTGCTGCTCGTTCATATCAGCGTATGAAGACTGCGCCACAAGATTACTCCCACACCAAACGACTAACCTGCTACCCGATGCACCAAAGCCTGAATCATGCTCCCTGGCCTGGCTCAACTCGCTATGTCCAAAATAATATGGGTGAGCACAGAGAGACTTTGACAGGGTTAGATTGAGTTGCTGCTAATTTATAACACCTGTCTAAAAAATTGGCACACCCAAAATTAAACCGGTCACCTGGCAAACCAAAACCGCTGGCCAATCTCTTCCCTAGGGTAGATTGACCAGCGGCAAGGGGCAGCTTTGAGCCAATTTTGGCTTACTCTTCTTCGCCAGCAGCGACGGTAGCAACGGCCTCAACTGGTTCTTCGACCTCTTCAGGCAGAGGCTCGTCAGTCTCTTGCTTCACGGTCAAAAAGCGAATCACTTCCTCGCTGAGGCGCATAGCGCGCTCGAGGGGTGCGATCGCAGCCCCAGGCGCGGTGTAGTTCATCTGAATATAGATGCCTTCGCGGTGGCGATTGATTTCGTAGGCCAGACGGCGCTTGCCCCGGTGCTGGGTCTCCAAAATTGAAGCGCCCTGATCCTTCAGCATGGTTTGATATTTGCCAATGGTTGCATCAATGGCCTCGTCATTTAGATCGGGGCGCAGGATGTACATTGTCTCGTAAACGTAGGCTGACATGAAAACTCCTTGTGGACATAGTGGCCTTTAACAGCCAAAAATAGGCATAAATAAGCCTTTGCAGCCGTTTGGCCCCTCGCTTACCCATGCTTTACGTTCTGGCGCAAAGACAAGGATCTACAATCATACCAAGAATTAGCAGGCCAAGAGTTAGAAAATTATGGCGCAACGCTACGTTAGGGTTCAGTCTCAAACCGGGCAACTGCATTACGGCCTGCTGCGCCCCGATCGCAGCGTGCAAGTGCTAGACGCGCCACCCTGGTTGCAAGGGCAGCCCACCGAAGTCGAGCTATTGCCCGGCAGCTATGACCTGCTGGCCCCCTGCGCCCCCTCCAAGGTAGTGGCTGTGGGCAAAAACTATGCCGCCCACGCCGCCGAAATGGGTACTGCCCCCCCGCCCGAGCCGCTGCTATTCATCAAGCCCTCAACGGCGGTAACTGCTGTGGGGGCTCCTATTTACTACCCGCCCCAGTCGACCCAGGTCGACTATGAAGGCGAATTGGCCGTAGTGATTGGCGATCGCTGTGCCCATGTACCTCCCGAAGCCGCCCGTGCCAAAATCTGGGGCTACACCATCGCTAACGATGTCACCGCTCGTGACCTGCAAAAGCGCGACAGCCAGTGGACCCGCGCCAAGGGTTTCGATACCTTTTGCCCCCTCGGCCCGTGGATTGTGCGAGAACTCAGCGCCGGTGCCCTACTCCAAACCTTTCTCAACGACCAGGCCGCGCCCGTACAATCCGCCTCGATCGAAGAAATGATCTATAGCCCTGACTACCTGGTGTCCTACATCAGCGAAATCATGACTCTGCTGCCCGGCGACGTGATCCTAACGGGCACCCCAGCCGGGGTTGGCCCACTTCAGGTTGGCGACCAGGTCAGAGTAGAAATCGAGGGCATTGGCGCGCTCGAAAATACTGTGGCGCTGCGCCCCTAGCGCACCTGCATGTGTACGGCCTCTGAGATTGTTGGAATCTCGGCATAAAGCCCTCGGAAGGTCTGCACTAAAGAGTAGCCAACCGAAATCAACATGCCGAGAAACAACATATTGGACAACGTGCTAAACAGCAGCTCCCCAAACAGGCTGGGGTCTAGCAGGCTGAGAATGAGGCTAAACACTGCCAAAATGATGCTCAGCAAAATCGCCTGCATCGTGTTGAAGCGAATGAATCGGCTGATATTTTCGTTGCGCACGACCAGCAGAATTAACGCAAAAAACACGATTAGCCCAAAGAAAGGAATTGTGCTCTCCAAGGTGCCATAGACGGCAATTAAGGGAGCCAGAGGCAGCAGCAAAAACCCAAACACCGGAAACTGGCTGATCAACTGAAGGCCGTAGGGTAGCCCAGCCGTAACCGGTAAAATATAGGGCAGGGCCGCCAGAATGCGATCCAAGATAGTGGGATTTGGGGAACTGCTCCAGGTCATTGGCTCTCTCCAGACAAACGCTAAGGGCTACCAGGTTATAGCCTTACCATATCGTAAATCTAGAATTTGCTGGAGGGACAAGGTACACAGCACGGGGGAAGCCTTGTAGAGTTACCCGCGTCTACACCCTTATTTATACTCTTTTAGCCAATATCAGCCACTCGAAAGCCCATCTGGCACTCAAACTGAGCGGGTAGGGCTTGGTCTAGACTGGCGATCGGGCGACCGCAGCGCAGTCTACCCTGCTGCCAGCGAGGCTGACCGTCGCGATCGGCCATTAGACAGTTGCAGCACACGGCCTGGGGCGAAATGAGTTGGTTGTCGGTCATGAGCACCAGCATGATGGTCACCTCCCTAACGTTGGGGTTAACCTGACCTTTTCCTAATCTTAGGATGCCCTACGGAAGGCGCTGTGTGCTGGCATACGCAATCAAACTCAATTGGTCAACGTAACCCGTAATACATGCCGATGGTCGCTGCGCTTACGACACAAGTCCATATCATTAGCAAAATTGGTGCATCGCCTTGGTCTGTCGTCATCCCCCAAGAGTTATGCAGAATGTCTGAACCGATCTGGTAGTGGCTATCAATCGTTGGCAAAAGAAAATCGTGGTTGGACACCGCGTGTAGCGTCCAACCACGATTTGGGGGCAGGTATACTCAGGAAGCTTTTCTATTCCTTCGCTTTGCTAACCTCACGAGACTCGGAGGAGACCCCCTTACGTTTCTTGGGCAGGGGCACTCCCCCCTCAGACAGCTCGGACTCGCTACTGTGGTGTTCGCGCTGCCAGGATGGTACGGTCTGGTCGTAGGCCATTTGCAAAGCGGCGGCAGCGACGGTACGCAGGTCATACTCTTCGCTGAGCTGAGACACTATCGGTAAAAACGACGCCAGTCGCTCGCTGGTAATCGCCTCGCGCACCTGGCTACGCAGCCGTTCCAGGTTGCGAGCGGCAATTTCGGCCCGGGTAGGAATTTTTACCAGAGTCATGGGCTGCTTAGTATGGCGCTCAATCTGACGCAGCTTGTACTTCTCTAGCGGTGTCACTAGGGAGATCGCCACGCCTTTCTTGCCCGCCCGCCCGGTACGGCCAATGCGGTGTACGTAGCTCTCCATAGCGTCGGGCATGTCGAAGTTGATCACGTGGGTGAGGTCATCAACGTGCAGCCCTCGGGCGGCGATATCGGTAGCCACCACCAGCTTCACCTGCTGCTGGCGAAACCGTAGCATCAGGCGTTCGCGTTGGGACTGGCTGAGGTCGCCGTGGTACTCATCAACGCTATAGCCTGCTGCCTGGAGCTGGCGGGTGAGATCACCAGCGGTGCGGCGGGTACGCACAAAGATGATCGCGGTTTCAGGATCCTCTAGCTCTAGGATGGGCTGGAGCGCGCGCACCTTGGTCCAGCCCCGGGGCACGATATAGCTCACCTGCTGAATCTGCTTAGGCGAAGCCTTAGGCGACTGCACCGTGACGGTAACGGGCGACTGCAAAAACTTGGTGGCTAGCTCCCGAATAGCTGGGGCCATGGTGGCCGAGAAAAAGGCGGTTTGACGCTCGGCAGGGGCTTTGCTGAGAATTTTTTCGACGTCTTGAATGAAGCCCATATTGAGCATTTCATCGGCCTCGTCGAGCACAAGCCAGCCCAGGCTCTTGAGGGAAAGGCTGCCCCGGTTGAGCATGTCGAGCACGCGACCTGGGGTGCCCACTACGATTTGGGTGCCCCGTCGAAGCTGCTCCTGCTGGCGATCGATAGACTGGCCGCCGTAGATGGCTAGCACTTTGGGCCGACCGTCGAGGCGAAAGCCGCGCATGGCCTGACACACCTGAATCGCCAGCTCGCGGGTAGGTGTGAGGACGAGCACCTGCACGGCGGGATTGCTGGCATCGACCTGCTCCATGAGGGGCAGAGCGAAGGCGGCAGTTTTGCCGGTGCCGGTTTGGGCCTGACCGATCAAGTCTCGCCCTGAGAGTAGGTGGGGAATGGCCTCTGCCTGAATGGCTGTGGGTTCGTCGTAGCCCATGCTTTCGAGATGGCTAACGCGGGCGGCGGATAAGCCCAAACTGGCAAACGATAGGGTCATAGTGGTTCCTTGAAGCAGTGGACAAAAAATTATCGGTAAAACTTAGCGAGCCAGGCTCAGCGAGGGCTCTGGGGACGCGATCGCGACGATTTCGCCAAACAGGTCGTAGGTGTCAGCGGCGGTAATTTTGACCGGGACAATCTGATTGAGGGGAGCGGTGCCGATCACGTAGACCAAACCGTCAACCTCGGGGGCAAAGCGGGCGCTGCGTCCGATCGCCATACCCGTGGCTGGATTCTCTTGCTCAATCAGCACATCTACTACACGGCCAATGTGGGCGCGGTTGTGCTCCCAGGCAATGGGCTGCTGGGCCAGCATGAGCGCCTCACGACGGCGATCGCGCTCTTCCTGGGGCACCTGGTTGGGCAGGCTGTAGGCGGGGGTGCCTTCCTCAGCGGAGAAGCTGAACACGCCAACGTGGTCGAACCGATGGCGCTCGACAAACTCCAGCAGATGCTCGACGTGGGCCTCGGTTTCGCCGGGGAATCCCACAATGAAAGTGGTACGCAGTACGGCCTCAGGGAGAGCCTCTTTAATGCGGTGGATCACGTCGTCGTTAACCTGTCCCTGCCAGGGACGGTTCATCGATCGCAGCACCTCGGGGTGAGAGTGCTGAAGGGGTAGATCGAGGTAGGGCAGCACGTTGGGAGTTTCGCGAATGGCGGCCAGCACTTCGGGGGTGAGGCCGGTGGGATAGGCGTAGTGCATGCGCACCCAGGGCACGTCTACGTCACCCAGCGCCCGCAATAGCTCGGCGAGGCGAGGCTTGCCGTAGAGATCCATGCCGTAGTTGGTGGTGATCTGGGAGATCAGCACTAGCTCCTGCACGCCCTCGGCGGCTAGCTGGTGGGCCTCAGCGACGATGGACTCAATGGTGCGCGATCGCTGGTTACCCCGCAGGTGCGGAATGATGCAGAAAGCGCAGCGGTAGTCGCAGCCCTCCGCCACCCGCAGGTAGGCCACGCTAGAGGCCGTGGTGCGGTAGCGGGGCACAGTTTCGTCGGCAATGTAGGTAGGCTCAGGGGAGACAATCTTTACCCGCTCGCCTGCTTCGGCCCGCTCAATCACTTCGACAATGCGGTTGTAGTCGCCAGTGCCGACCAAGGCCACGGCCTCAGGAATTTCTTCTAGTAACTCATTTTGAAAGTGCTGGGCCAGACAGCCCGTGATCACTACTTTCTTTTTGGCGGCGGCCAGCTCCACCAGGGTGCGCACCGACTCTTCCCGCGCTTCTTCAATAAAACTACAGGTGTTGACCACGACGTAGTCGGCCAATTCTTCGTTGGCATCGACTTGGTAGCCAGCCTGCACTAGCAAACCGAGCATGTGCTCGGTATCGACCCGGTTTTTTTCGCAGCCCAGGTGGTTAAACGCAACCGTTGGCTTCAGCCCCATGGTGTCTCTCAGTGTGTAACAGCCAATCATGCCAAAAGCTTTGGGTCGTAGAGTCGACTTAACCACGCTAAGCCACTGGAAAACCGTTCTAACCCGGTACCAGCACCATTAACACCACCGCTCAGGCATCCATCAATCCTGTGTTGACGAATTGCCCAGCAAATCTTTTGGCCAATGGCACCAGGGGGCAATACAAATTAACACTCATAAATAATACATCACAAAAGCGGGGGTGTCCTAAATCGCGTCCCCGGGATTGATATGCTGATAGGGTGGGTTGGGCCTGAGTCTGCTGCGGCGGGCTGGGTCAACCTCTAGTTCTATACGTTAGGCGAGTCCAGGCAAAATTCACGTGGACTTAATTAAAGTCTTTAACACCCGTAATCCGGTGATTGGGGTACTGCACCTGCTGCCCCTGCCGACGTCTCCCCGCTGGCAGGGAGATTTGCAGTCCGTGGTCGATCGCGCTGAGCAAGAGGCCACGGCCCTCGCCTCAGGCGGCGTGCACGGCATTATTGTGGAAAATTTTTTTGACGCCCCCTTTACTAAGGGTGCCGTAGACCCAGCGGTAGTCAGCGCCATGGGGCTAGTGGTACAGCGCTTGCAGACACTAGTCACGGTGCCCATCGGCATCAACGTGCTGCGTAACGATGCCCGCAGCGCCCTAGCGATCGCCACCTGCACCGGAGCCGCCTTCATCCGCGTCAACGTGCTCACAGGCGTGATGGCCACCGACCAGGGATTGATCGAAGGCTGCGCCCACGATCTGCTGCGCTACCGCAAAGAGCTGGGCAGCTCGGTGCAAATTTTGGCCGATGTGCTGGTCAAGCACGCCCGCCCCCTGGGCTCGCCCAACCTCACCACGGCGGTGCAGGAGACGATTCACCGGGGATTAGCTGACGGCATTATTTTGTCGGGTTGGGCGACGGGCAGCCCGCCCAACCTGGAAGATTTAGAACTGGCCAAAGCCGCAGCGGGCGATCGCCCCGTATTCATTGGTAGCGGTGCCGATGTGGACAACATCGGCACCCTGATGAAAGCCGCCGACGGCGTGATTGTCGCTAGCTCCCTCAAACGTCAGGGCGACGTCAACCAGCCCATCGATCCCATTCGTGTGGGTCAATTTGTGGAGGCTATGCAGGAAAGCCTAGAAGCCTTAGAGGGCAATCTCAACCTACCGACTATGGTGGCCCCCAAGGGGTGACGGCCTATGCCGAGACTGAGGCATTAAGATAGACACAAAACGGGCGGTAACACCCCGCTAATTTGTGTTGCTGTAGAGTTTGGGTTAGCTGTTTTGGAAGAGAGACGCATCATGAGACGTCGTCGTCAGGAAAGCCGTTGGATTCATCGTTGGTCGCGCTGGCTGGTGGCGGGGATCGCCTTGATCGGTGCTCTGGGTACGGGTTATCTGACCATTGCTAAGCTGACTGGCGGTGGGGCTTGCCCGACGGAAGGGTGCGATCGCGTGCTCTCTAGCCCCTGGGGCACCGTATTCGGCCTACCCCTGACGCTGTTTGGCTGCTTGGCCTACGGCACCATGCTGGTGCTGGCCGTTGCCCCCCTTCTGGTTAACGCCGACACAAACAAGCCCCTGCGCCAGAAGCTCGAAACCTGGACCTGGCCGCTGATGTTTATGCTGGCCTCGGCCATGCTGGTGTTTAGCGGCTATTTAATGACGGTACTGGCCTTCGAGCTACAGGCGGTTTGCCCCTACTGCATTGGCTCGGCGCTGTTCGCCCTCTCCATGTTTGTAATTATTTTGCTGGGCAACCATTGGGATGACATTGGCCAGATCGCCTTTATCGGCCTGATTGTGGGCGTCGTCACCATCGTCGCGACCCTGGCTGTTTATGCCCCTATTAGTGCCGGAGGCAGCCCCAGCAGCGATGTTGCTGGGCAGGCGGGGCCACCAATTACTACCGCCTCTGGCCCCGCCGAAGTGGCCCTAGCTAACCACCTTAAAGCAGTCGGCGCGACGATGTATGGTGCTTGGTGGTGTCCCCACTGCCACGACCAAAAACAGCTGTTTGGGGCTGAAGCCGCCGCTGCAATCAACTATGTAGAGTGTGCAGAAGACGGCCAAAATCCTCAGGTTGCTGTGTGTCGGTCTAAACCCGAAATTACCGGGTTCCCCAGTTGGGAGATCAACGGCGAGTTTTATCCGGGTACCCAGAGCCTAGCGCGTCTGGCGGAGCTAACAGACTACAGTGGGCCGACAAATTTTCAACGCTAGAGGCTTAAATTCATACAAATCGCGCTAGTGCTCTAGCTAGAACGGTTGGTGCTCAAGATGACCTGGGCACCAACCGTTTTTAGGTTTAACTGCCTACAACCCTGCCTGGACGAGCTGCTTCAGGGGCAGATCATTTCTTAGCTGGCAACAGGGATTATCAAGAGACAGTGTCGGGCTTATGCATAAATCCTATGACCAAGTTTAATGCTAAGTATTTCTATCTAGCAGGTTTGCTATTTTTGGTTGAAGCCGCGATCGCGATTTTTCTAGACGATCGCATCATTCGCCCCCTTATCGGCGATATTTTGGTCGTCATTCTTGTCTACTGTTTCATCAAGGCCTTCTGGCAAATTCGCCCTATCACTGCAGCATTGGGAGTCTTTGCTTTTGCCTGCCTCATTGAGGGTCTGCAATATCTTCAGCTGGTCGATCGCCTCGGGCTGCGCGATAACCGGCTAATCGCTACCGTACTCGGCACCACCTTTGATAGCAAAGACATTCTGGCCTATGCGATCGGTGCTGCCCTGGTGCTGGTTGCCGAGTATCGCCCTGCGGCACCTGGGTGCCGGGATAGATAGGTTTACTAACCGCTGTCGCGCAAACTGTTACCCAACTTCATCTATTTGCCCAAAATAGTTTCGGGCTGTGCGACCCGTCCCATTCTGGGAATGCTGAAGCTAAGCCTGGTTGACCATCAAACGACCAGGGGCCGCACAACATTACTAATGGATTTAGAGAAACATGCCTAAACGCAGATTGCCGCGTGGTGGTGGTACTCAAGTTGCCTTGAGCCCAGAGCTAGCAGTGGCCATGATCGGCCTATTTTCAGCGTTTGCCGATGGTGATGTGTCTAGCGATGCAGAAGCCTACGCGCTGGGTGAGATGGTCAGCTGCATTGACCTATATTCTGAATATACGGAGGAAGACTTTGCCGACTTGGGTGCCGAGATCGGCAGCCTCATCAACGAGGCTGGGGTTGAAGCTGTCGTCTCCCAAGCCATTGAGACGATTAAGGATGAGGGCGTAGAAGAGGCCGCCTTTATCATCGCGCTAGTTGTTCTCGTTTCAGATGGCGAAGTGCCCGAAGACGAGCAAGAGTTTATTGACGACTTGCGCCAGGCCCTTAGAATCTCTGTCGAACGAGCTGACGAAATTGTCAGCGAACTTTTCTCTGAAGCAGAAGAGGAATACGACGAGAGCGAAGAAGAGTAAACTCTATACAGTTCCTGTTAATGGTAGAAAGTTTTATGCCATTAATTTGGTGCTTCTAACCTCAAATAGCGTACTTAGGGTGGGCATTGGGCATGATGGCGTATAGCTTTCTAAGCCTATTGCCCACCAGTTTTATCTCCCTGAAGCAGATGCTTCTACTTCTCTTGGGAGTTGGTTATTGTTTCTACAATCTCATTCTCTTCAGTAATTTCATCAAGATTGAGTTTATCTTTGATTAATTCACCGGCTGAGCTGTTAGATTTCTTGTTTGCATCAGCAGCGGCAGCGGCGTCAGTAGCAGCTTTATTTTGCCATTCTCGACGTTGCTCTCGCATTTCGCTGAGTTTTTCTTCAGGAATAACTGGCTCTGCACCTTTAGATTCTGCTTGAGCAGCAAAGCGAGATGATGCTGCTAAGGCTACTAAAGGGCTGGGGGCAGGATTTGCCAAAGCTGCCATTTGGGAAAAGCCAAACAGTGCAACCACAGCCACCAGCAGCACTGCAAGGCGCTTGACAGCCATTTTTAATGGAATATAGATCTTACGGGTTGTCATGTTTTATCCTTTTAGAAACAGAAATAAAATTTGTGGTGCGTGCCGCTGAGCTACGGTTTTTCCCTACTAAAAGAACCATCTGATAGCTCTGGAGAAAGCAATCAGTCAGTCCACAAGCTCACCGCTAATGACTGCCTAGATGTGAGTAGCGTAAGTAAAAATATGGCCTCCAACGTCTTCCTCAAGATAGAAACGAGGGAGAAGGTCGATTGGGTGCTGCTAAATTAGAGCGTGAACTTGGCAGGCAACAGACATTGCATTTGCCTAAATTCACCAGTTGTGGGGAATGCTGATACCTTCTTTCAGTTTGGTTGAGACAGCCAAGGGGTTTGGATATTGTCTGTTCTCTGGATCACCCGTTGCTTACAGGGTGCGCTACTGATATCACCGAGGCCAGATGTAGCCTAGATCGTCGATCGCCAGGGGCGTATCGGGAAAGTCGCGCTGGGTGAACTGGCGCACTAGCACCACGCCGCCAAAGTGGTCGTCGAGGTAGGGGACACCGTTGCGATCGAGGGCGACGGGGACGATGCGTCCGCTGACAAAGTTGCCCTGGGCATCAAGGTCGGTTTGCAAAATCAGCGAAGTGCCTAGGGGGCCAACGGTAGAGAGGCTACGGTAGCCGAGGAAATTTCCGAGGGAATAGGCAATCAGCTTGTTGTTGTACAGCTCGATCGCCCTGGGAACGTGGGGGCCATGGCCCAGCACCAGGTCAGCCCCGTGGTCAACGACGGCGCGGGAAAAGCGCACGACGTTGCCGCGATTTTCGGAATAAAACAGCTCGTCTTGATCGCGGGTGACGGTGGCATCGGTGCCTTCTTTGCCAGCGTGAAAGGAGACGACAACGATATCGGCCTGGGCGTTGGCGGTCTTGACTAGGGCGATCGCAGCCTCGATATCCTGCACTTGGTTGTGCTCTTGATAGTTGCTAAAGCCAATGAATGCGACGGTTTGCCCCTGGGCCTCGACGTACAAAATTTCGCCCTTGCGGCCCACGGCCTTCATGCCCGCCGCTTCGATGTGGGCGATGGTATCGGTAAAGCCCTGCTCAAAGAAATCCATGGAGTGGTTGTTGGCCACGCTCAGAACGTCAAACCCGGCCTCTTTGAGCACGCTGGCGTACCAGGGCGGGGTGCGAAAGGCGAAGGTATTGGCGCTGCCGGTGTTTTTGGCGCTGTTGGGGACTTCGGTGAGGGTGCTCTCAAAATTGCCGAAGGTGATGTCGGCGTCGCCCAGGTGATACTGAATGCTGCCGAACAGGTATTGCCAGTCGTCGGGCAGGCGGTAGCGCTGGTAGTCGCTACCGGGAATGATGTCGCCCACGGCTTTGATGGTCAGGGCTACGGGGGCTGCCAGATCTGGGAAGGTCAAGGCGGCGGGTTTAGCGGGGAGCAGGGGCGCGATCGCCTGAGTCATACCGTCTGCCGCAGGGGCAGGTAGTGACTGGGTTGAACTAGGTATGCGTTGCTGGTCGTAACGCCATTGGGTAACCCCAGCGGCTAGGCCAAACCCGAGCACCATCACGATAGGCAATGCTCTTAAGCGCCAGCGGCTTCTAACCCTCATTGCTGGCGCTGATTCCACTGAGCTGCGATCGATGGTAGGCGCTATTTCCGCCGCCTTCCCCTCCGGAGACGGCCTATCGACGAGGGCGGTGGTTAAAAGTACTGGGGTGGTGGCATCTAGGCTAAACACCTGTTGCCAGCGGTGTTCTAGGGGGCGATCGGTGCCATCCACCACCTTGAGTTCGGCGATGTCAGGCAGAGCGAGGGCTGCTACTACGGCGTGAATGCGATCGAGATGCAGAGGTAGCGTATCAAGGTGAGGGGTAGTGAGTAGCACGTAGAGGGTGCGATCGCGCCGAGACACCTCTACCCGCAGCGCTGGATCGTCCAGAACCGTAGTCAGCAGATCGGCAATAGCCCCTAGGTTGCCCCGTTGGCTTTGGGGCCATGTAGACAGTTTAGTCAGATCAGCAATAGTCACAGACAAGGGTATCCAGGCTCTGAAGCTACCGCAAATCATACCGTCGGAGCAAAAAGAAACTACCACCTGCCAAAAAACTGCCCTGCTAGCCAGAGGCCAACGGGGCAGAGACGGGTCTATCGAACACCGTGAAAACTTGGCGAAAACAGCGGCGCTAGCTTTACCGAGACGAACCGATATTGCGGTAGAGGCCTTTGCGGCGCGATGGCCCTTTAGGGGCGGTCTTTGACCATCGCTGCCGGATAGGTAAGCCAACACCCACTAAGCCCAGCAGCCCTAGCGTCGCCTTGGAACTGGGCCGCTGCAATACCGCTTCGGCCCGAGCCTCAGACTGATGGGGCTGCACCGTCTGGCGATGCTCAAGCCCAGCCAGCGAAAGCAGCCCCGCGACGATAAAGGTGCTGAGGTGGCTGAGAGCCTTTTCGGGAATAGGCAGATCGTAGTGGCTTTTGAAGGTTCTCGCCAAAAACCAAACGAACAAGCTAGCCCCAATTAACAGCGCGATCGCGTTGATGGTAGGGGTGTGAGCAAAGGTGTACATGGCACCGCCCGTAGGGCCATCGATCGCCCCTTCAAACTCTTCATAGGTAGCAAATGGGCTTGACATAAAGCTGGCTCCTCAAAATAGCTAACATTCTGATGAACGTGTAACCTAAGGCTTGGGGGCAACCTGGGCTACGGGCACAACTGGAATATCTAAACTGCCATTTTTCTCAGGCAGAATTGAGTATTCTGGATAGCCAGCGATGCCGTAGTCAGACAGGTCTAAGCCGGTAATTTCTTGAGCTTCAGAAATACGCAGTAGGCCCATCTTTTTTAGCACTAAGCTAACTCCATAGCCTGGCAAAAAGCCCAGCAGTAGCGCACAAATGGCTGCGCCGATAATTTGAGCCCCAAAGTTAATGGCAGGAATACCCTCAGGCTGAGGGTAGCCAGCGGCAACAATACCCACTAAAAGCGAACCCAGTACGCCGCAGTAGCCGTGTACCGCAAAGGCACCTACCGCATCGTCAATGCCAGCTTTTTCGACCGCACCACCCACAAACGGCATGGTAAAAGCGCCTAAAAAGGCCAGCAAAATCACAATTTGCGGGCTGTAGAGATCAATCCCGGCCCCAGAGGTAATAATCCCCGCCAGGCCACCTGAAATGGTGTAGAAAGGGTCGCCCTTAGAACCCATGTAGGCTCCAACCAGGCCAGCCGACAGGGCCAGGGTGGTGTTTACGCCCAGCGAAGCCAGGGTCATAGGGGTGCCATAAATCGTGATCTCACCCGTCTGCCCTGGCACGAAGATGACGCAGGCGGCCAAAAAGGCGTAGAACCCAACGAAAATCAGCATCAGCCCCACCATGGTGAGGGGTAGGTTGTGGGGCATAATCGCCCGTGGCTTGCCCTGGGCATCAAACTTGCCGATGCGGGGGCCGAGGTTGATCACCACCCCGAGGGCAAAGAAACCCGCCACACCATGGAGCACTGCCGCGCAGCCGAAGTCGTGATAGCCCAGCTGAGTAAAGAACCAACCGTAGGGGCTCCAGCCCCAGGCGGCAGCTACCACCCAGGTAAACGAACCCAAAATAATGGCCAGAATAGAGTAAGCCCCAATTTGAATTCGCTCAATCACCGCCCCTGAAAGAATAGAGGCCGTGGTCATGGCAAACAGCGCAAAGGCAAACCAGAACACCCCAGTCAGGTTGTCGGCAATGTTGGGGCCAAGTGCCGGAGACCAGGGATAGGACGCCTGCACCAGCGCCAGCACATCGCCCACCGTGCCTTCGGAGGCCGGATCAGTCCAAGGGCCGACAACGCCTCCCTGGAAGGGAAATAGGGGAAAGGCGTTGTAAACCCACCAGCCAAAGTAGAAGAACGTCAGACCGACTAAGGCTAAGGTCATCAGGTTTTTGACCATGGTAGCCAGAACGTTTTTAGACCGTGCTGCACCGCCTTCGTAGGCCAAAAATCCGACGTGAATTAACAGCATCAGAACAGAGGCCCAATAGTAGTAAGACTCTGATACAAAAGTTGCTAAAAACTCTTGCGATTCAGGAGACATAGGTAACTCCTACCTGACAGTTAAGTTGTACAAAGAACTCATCGAAATAGAACGACAAACCCACTCAACTGCGAGCGTGCCAGGAACGAAAAAGCCGCCCCGCTCTAAAAAAAACGCTGCTAGTCATTGGGAGACGTAACCCGTCTACGGACAGCTTTGAATCAAAAAATGAGCTGGAATCTAAATAACGAGTCGCACTGTCTTGACGCTCAACTTGTTATGTCAAGAGTGTGCAATGCAAATTAGGTATGAGCTGTAGTCAGCGCTACTGAACCATCGATGAACGATCGAATTAGGCGGCAAAATTTTTCGCTTTGGGCCATGGCAAAGTTCAGTTCTAAGGCCGGATGACCGGCCACGGGATGATGCCAAATAAGTATGAGCAGAACTGAAATCTGGGCGGGTACGGCACGGTGTAGAGGCAGTCCGTGCAGCCGATCGCGATTGAGGGCTTTCATGCCCAGGGGTAGCATCCCCAGCGGCTGCCCCGCCGCCATGGGAATTTCCCATGGCAGCTCAACAAAAGCAGGCTTAGAGTTTCCCTCAGGGCATTGAGTACCAAAGCCCCACTTTGATTACCGAGACTTCAGCACCCCGCCAAAGCTAGAGCCGACAATTCGAGGCTGTCCGTCTTGCATTTGCACCGTAAACGATCGCTGTTCTCGCTGGGTAGAACCATCAGGGTAAATATAGGTGTTCTCGCCCACAAACTCAATGCTGTCGGCGGTTTGCCCCGTCACCCGCAGATTCTCAACCGAAACGCGATCGAACTGGGCAAAAAAGCCGGGGTCAAACTGCTGCGCTAGGGAGCCACTAAACTGCGATCGCGCCGCATCCCAAGATTTATTTGAGACATGGTTATACAGGGTTGCCACCGTCGCCTGAGCTGCCTCGGGCGTTAGCTCGGCACCCGCTGGCGGTGGTGGAGTCGGCTCTTCAGGCTCTACAACCTCTTCTTCTGGCGTATCGACCACTTCTGGCTCAGGGGCAGTGGGTGCCTCAGGCTCGGCTTCAGCCGATTCGACAGCGGCCTCGGGTGGCGCAGCAGGCGCTTCCGCTTCGGGCTCAGTCTCAACGGCTGTAGGTTCAGCTTCAGCCGGTGCATCATCAGAGGGAGCCGTAGCCACCGCCGGAGTTTCCTCTTCTGGGGTAGACGAGGCTGAGCGCCACGCCTGCCAACCAAGCAGACTGGCGATCGCCACCACAGACGCCGCCAAAGCCCCTGCCGCTAAAGGCACCCAGCTAGCTGACGACGGTTCTCGCCGCCGTCCCGGCACCTGGGCTGCTGGCACCCGGGCTGCTGGCATCTGGGCTGCTGTCAGCTGAGTGCGTTCTCGCCGCCGCCCGACCGCCACCGTTGCGGCAGTGGTGCGGGGATCTTGCCCCTGGGGCACTGGCGCAGCTAGCACATACCGACTCAAGGCCGGGGGCAACTTTCTCAGGGCCACCAGCGCCTCGGCAGCGGTGGTATAGCGGGTGCGAAAGTCGTAGCGCACCATCACCTCCAACACATCCAGCAGGGCAGGATTGGCTTGGGGCACATAGTGCTGCCACTCCAGCTCACCGCTGTGGGGATCGGGATGCAGCTCAGTCGGCGGGTAGCCGGTCAGGGCTTGAATGCCCAGGATGCCGACGGCATAGATATCGCTGCTGAACTGAGGTCGCCCGGCCACCTGTTCGCTGGGCATGTACCCCTGGGTGCCGATGGAAATCGTATGGCTGAGGCCAGACCGCAAGGCGGTGGCCTGGGCGCTCACCTGCTTGACCGCGCCAAAGTCAATTAGCACGATGCGGCGATCGCTGGCCCGACGGATTAAATTTGAGGGCTTGATGTCGCGGTGGATCACCCCATGGGAGTGCACAAAGGCCAAAATCCCGAGCAGCTCGCCCAGAAATGCGGCGACCTGGGCCTCAGTCCAGGGGGTGCCCAACTCCTCTGCCAGGGAGTGACCTTCGATCAGCTCCTGGGCCAGGTAAAACTCTTGCCCCTCCTCAAAGTGGGCCAGCAGCCCCGGAATTTGAGGGTGCGTCCCCAGCTTGTAAAGGGTCTGGGCTTCAGTATCAAACAGCCGTCGCGCTGTTTGCAGCTCTTCAGCCGTAGTCACCTGGGGCTTGAGCTGCTTCACCACGCACAACGGATGCCCCGGCAGGTGAAGGTCTTGGGCGCTAAAGGTTTGACCAAACCCCCCCGAGCCCAAAGGTTGCACGAGCCGGTAGCGGCCCCCTAGCAGTCTAGATTCTGGCGGCAAGTTGGGAAACGAAGCGGTCATAGCCATGGGCAAGTGACGTTTGAACTATTAGACGACAATCTAGCAGGTGCCGTTAACCCCCTTAGGGTAGCGCTCAGCAGCACAGAAATACAGCGGTGGCTGTAGATGCCGAGTTGATCAAATTCAGGGTGACGCACTGAACCGTCGGCGGGTTCCGGGGTGATGGTAAAAGAACAAAAACAGAAGAGCGAAAAAAGCTTGATAGCTTAATTGTTATAGCTTGGCTGTCCAACCCAGACTTCATCAGCTGTAGGCTTTCAGGACTGTCAGAGCCACAGAAATTCGCCCTAAAATAGGTTCGACCAAGCCACCGGCTTCCAGTTCTGGCCACAAGAACATGGACATTGAACCCTATGCCTCTCACCACCTCGATGCGGTTGTTCGGCTGGCACTGCGGGCCTGGGCCCCAGTCTTTGATTCAATTCAAAGCACAATGAATGCCGAGGTGTATCAGGCGTTTTATCCTGAGCACTGGCGGGGGAGCCAGCAAAAGGCGGTTGAGGATGTCTGCGCTGCGGCAGACACCACCGTCTGGGTGGCTAGGGAGGCAGATTTGGTAGTGGGGTTTATCGCCGTCAAGCTACATTCGGCAGACAGCATGGGTGAGATCTACATGGTTGCCGTTGATCCAGAGTTTCAGGGTCGCGGCGTTGGCAGTGCTTTAATCAAATTTGCGCTGGGCTGGATGGAAGAGGCCGGTATGGCAATCGCGATGGTGGAGACCGGCGGTGACCCTGGCCACGCCCCTGCCCGGCACACCTATGAAAAGGCGGGCTTTGAGCTGTGGCCTGTCGCCAGATACTTTAAGAAGCTCTAGCGCGATCGCCCCCACCCTGGGCCGGCACCATGCCCAAACTTAGGTCGAGTGGATTCCCTGAAAGCCGTTTCCCTTGCCCAGGCCCTACTCCAACGACTCACGATACCGCGCCAGCAGTGGCTGCAAGAAGTCGTAGCCATCGACGCCAATTACGGCGAGAAACTGGCGACGGTGGTCGGCAAGAATGCCCTCAAAGGTCTCTGGCCCCAGCTGCCCGTAGAGAATGCTGAGCAGGGCCGCGGGCTGCCGCCACTCGGGGGAGTCAATCTGGTGGTGCAGATACATGCCGAGGCAGCCCGTGAGCACCGCTTGCTCCAGGTTGCCGTCGCCCTGGTAAGCAGCGGCCAGGTTGGCAAAATTGGAGGCCATTAGAAAGCGATCGCCGATCGCCTGCGCCACTTGAAGCCCCTGCTGAAGAGACTCGATCGCATCCCGATATTGCCCCAGCTTGAGCTGGGCGATGCCAAGGCTGTTGGCGCAGAGGGCCTGGCTGGGGCGATCGCCCACCTGCTTCGACAGCGCCAGCCCCTGCTCTAGGTAGCTGAGCACGGTTTCGTACTGTTCGGACTCCAGCAGTTGGGACTGGCCCTGGGCGACCTGGCTGTAGCCCACATTGGCCAAGGCGTTGGCCTGACCAATGCGATCGCCGCTCTGACGGGCTAAGATCAGCGCCCGCTGGCTGTGGCCCTGGGCGGCCTCAAAGTCTTGCTGGGCCACTGAGGTACGGCTGAGATGGTTGAGGCTGGCGATTTCGCAGGGCACATCCTGGGCCTCGCGGGCCACCTCTAGGGCCTGCTGGTGAAAGCGCTGAGCCTGGCTGTAGTTGCCCAGCGCCCGCTGCGAATAGCCCAGCAGGGTGAGAATGCGGGCTTTTACCGCCGTGTTGGGCACCGCTTGCAGGGGCTGATCTAGGTACTCCAGCAGGGCGCGCAGAGGCTCCCCAGAGAGGGCAGTAAATAGGCCGCCATAGAGCGGAAAATAGCTCTGGTTCGCAAACTGCCGCAGCCCCTGGAGTGCTAGCTGAAACGACCCCATCGACAGAATGCGTTGGCCCTGTTGACCCAGGCGATCAGAGATCTGCCCCCAGACCACGGCAAAGGTGAGAAAGGTCGCGATCGACAGCCGCTTGCCCGATTGAGGGTCATAGGGTTGGCGATCGAACCAGTTCACCAGGGCCAGCTGAAGGCGCTGTAAAACCACCCCCCAGGCAACCCAATCGGCCACGGCTAAGGGAGCCGTTACGCCAGCGGCAGTGACTGTCTGATGCTGAGCCAGGTCAACAAACAGGCGTTTCAGTGCCGGGTTACTCACAATTTTGGCCCAGTGCTGCCACGGGCCAGACTCTTCCCCAGGCTCGCTAAAGCCCATCTGCTGACCCTGGGCATAGATCCACCCCACTACGTCGCCTTCAAGTTTCTGCCAGGCGGTTAGCCCCTGCTCTAACCCGTCAGCCAAAGTAGCCAGGGCCGGAGCAGTCTCCGTAGCCTGTGCCAATTCAGACGGCACCGGAGCCTGCTTGAGCGCCCGCACTAGCTGCCCCAACTGCTCCCGAGAGAGGGGGTGCTCGCGGTTGGGGTCGAGGGCGGCGAGGAGACGAGACAGCCGATCCTCGGGTGGTGCATTGAGAATTTCGGCTTCTATGCCGGTCAGCACCGCTGTGGCTTGGTTGTCGGCCTGCCAGCGCTCCCATTCACCCTGAATGGTGCGGAGGGCGCGCTGTTGGCGCAGGGCTTTAGCCTGCTTGAATTCATCATCGCCAAGAGCCAAGTCGGGTTCTAAGGCGGCCAGAGTATTGGCCAAAGCCCGCTCAAACAGTTCGCCACCGCCTGGCTCGATGCCCGCTTGCAGCATGCGGTAGACCTGCTGTTTCGACTGAATTTTGCCCTTGAGGGTGGCGGCTACTATGTCATCAATAAGTGCCTGGTACGGTTGAGTCATAGATCGCCATATCGTTCAAAACTGCGGAGGAGCCGTTGCCCCAAGTGTGCCACAGATTTTTCTGAGATTCAGCCCGATCGCAGCGGCGTGCTGAGGATCAAAGCCCGGCGAAATTCCTGGGTAAGGTAGCCTGGGAAGGACGCGTTTCCCTTCATCTATGGGCTCTTCATCTAGGGACGGGATTCCCTGGAGTACTACCCACGCCGGGGTGCATCGGCTGCTCAAAGTTCGTCCGCTGTTGCCTCGGGGGGCGAGAGGATTATTGGCGATATCGGGCGGGCAAGATTCGGTGTGCCTGCTCAAGCTGCTGGTCGATCTGCGGCCCAAGTGGGGCTGGCAGCTGCGAGCGGTGCATTGCGATCACCGCTGGCGACCCGACTCGGCGGCCAACGCCGATTTTGTGCGGCAGCTGTGCGAAGGTTGGGGCGTTCCCTGTGAGGTGGTTACCGCCGATGCCGATTACGCTACCGAAGCCCAGGCGCGGCATTGGCGATATCGGGTATTTGAAGCGTTGGCTAGTCAAGAACGCTGTACCCATGTGGTGACGGGGCATACGGCGAGCGATCGCACCGAAACCCTGCTCTACAACCTGCTGCGAGGCAGCGGCACCGATGGCCTCCAGGCCCTAGCCTGGCAGCGACCTCTTTCTAAAGCCAGCCCCATCACCGTAGTGCGCCCCCTGCTGGGACTGACCCGCCAGCAGACCGGGGAGTTTTGCCGCCAGTTTGACCTGCCCATCTGGTCAGACGCCACCAACCAGGACACCGGCTATGCCCGTAACCGCATTCGCCTAGAGCTGTTGCCCTACCTGCAACAGCACTTTAACCCTGGGGTAGACATGACCCTGGCGAATACGGCTGAGCTACTGACGGCTGAGGTGGAGCTGCTAGAGGCGATGGCGGGCGAGTTGTATGAAACATCGGTCTTACCTCCCGCTGGGGAGGGCGAGGCGTGGAAAATTCAGCGATCGCGCCTCAGGACCGCGCCCCTGGCCCTCCAGCGGCGGGTGCTGCGGCGGGTGCTTCAGCAGGTGACCCCAGCCCAGGTCAGCTTCGAGCATGTCGAGAAACTCATCGCTTTACTCGTCGCCCCCCAGGGCAGCCAGAGCGATCCTTTTCCCGGTGGGCTAGTTGCCGTGGTAGACGGCGACTGGCTAGTGCTGAAGCCATCAATGACAACGTGAGGCCACAGCATTGCATGGTGTAGGTTCTAGAATGGCAGTAGCTACTATGAACCTGTCTGCGTGGGCCAGCCCATGACCTTACCTCCCGCTCTACGCTATCGCTTGGTACGCCTGCAATCCCTAGGGCGATCGCTCAATCGCCCGACGGTGTGGGGCGGTCTTGGCCTGCTGGGGTTGCTAGCCGTTGCCGTGCCGCAGTACTCGCGCCACCCCGAGTGGCGCAGTCAGTACAACCCAGCGGTTGACAGTGCCGCCGTCGACCCCAACACCAACCTGGGCAACCTATCCAACGACGATTTGGCCGATCTGGCTGAAATCGACAATCTAGCTGTGCTGCTCGACCAGATGCAGCCCAGTACGGCTACTGCTTTAGAAGAGGCGGCGCGATCGCCCGATACCGACCCGCTAGCGCTGCCCACCGCTACAGAAGAGCAGCAGGCCCCCACCAGCCCCTTTGCCAACTATTTAGAACGCAGTCGCTTTCGGTTCAGCCCCTCAGCCAGCGGCAGCGAAGCCAATCTAGATGCCACGCGATCGCTTGGCCAATCAGCAGCCGACCCGACGTCTGGCGAGGGCGCACCCCAACCCAGTGCCCTGCAACAAGCGCTTAACCAGCGCCGTGCCAATGCTGCCCCTTCCTCCGAGACAACGTCCGAAGATCGCAATCCGGTAGCTGAAGCTGCCCCTACCGACAATCTGACGCCCTCGCCCTGGATGGTCGAAGGTAGCCTGCCTGGGGTAGACCAGCGGTTTATTCGCACTACTCCACAGATGTCGCCGCCACCGGGCACAACAGGTTACACATTGCCGCCCACACTGGCGCCTAGTCCAGCAGCAGTAGCTCCAGTAGCTCCAGTGGCCCCCGCCGCGCTCAACCTAAACCTTGGAACTCCAGCTGCCGCACCCTCGGCGGGGGTGACGGCGCAGCCGCCGTCTGGGGTGCCAGGCAATATCCCTAGCGCCACTCCTCAACCAGAACCTGCTCCCTTCTCCGCCCCGAGGCCACCCGGCGTCTACACCGGCAACGGCTATATCAACACGTTCTCAGACCCGAGCGGGCCAGCAAATTAAGCAAATTCAAGCGAACGGGTTGATGTTTCAACGGTCAAACGTGCGCCACAGTCGACCGATGTGGCCTTTTGTGGTTCAAAACAAAAAGAGGATGACTAGGCTTTCTACCTGGTCATCCTCCTGAGGATTTCGAAAAACTGGCAGACTTAGTCAGCGTTCGACTCTGGGTAGGGGTCGCTCAGTTGCTCGGTCTCGGGGCAGTCTTCAGAAACGTTAATTTCAACATCGCCTCTGGGGACGGCGGCGAGGCGCTTGGTAACTGCACCAATGCTCTCTATACGCACCATTTCTTCCCAGGAGCAAATCTCGTCTTCTTCCTCAGTTTCGTAGCGAAAGGTGACCAGATCGCCTTCGACATCTAAAATCTTCGCCCGCTCAATCCAACGCTGTTGATCCCGTAGAAAAATCCACACATCTTGACCATCACAACAGAGTTGATAGATCTTGCGGTGTAGCATAATTGCGGCTCCTTCACAGGTAACATCAACGCTCGTGTCGCTTCGCTGACGGAGGGGAGCGTTCACCCAGCTGAAACGGGGTTGACTACATCACAGACTTTGCCTGGCCCCGTGAATGTGCCTTCGCTCTAGCTAAACTACGCGTCAGCAGTCTAGGTAGATGACCAAAGCTAGCGATCGCAGCGAATCTGGTTCTGTACCTTAACATTCCCCGAGGCATTCATTCTTCTCATATCAGTGAAGCGGAAACTGTAGTGTAGCAAGCCCTACCTTCGCTTGCCCACAACAGTCCGAGGGCGAGCGCTATAGTGAGAAATCAGCCCTGTTCTCGTGTCTTGCCCTATGCTGCTGCACCTCTGCACCTGGCCCGAAGTTGAGGCTTACCTCACTCAGTCGTCAGGCATTATCTTGCCGATTGGCTCCACAGAGCAGCACGGCCCCACCGGTCTGATTGGCACCGACGCAATCTGCGCTGAGGTAGTGGCCAAGGGTGTCGGCGAGGCCGCCAATGCGCTGGTTGGCCCCACCATCAATGTAGGTATGGCGCTGCACCACACCGCCTTTCCCGGTTCTATGACCCTGCGCCCCAGCACGATGATTGCTGTCATTCAGGATTACCTCACGCCCCTGGTGCGTCACGGCTTTACCCGGTTCTTTTTTGTCAATGGCCACGGCGGCAACATCGCCACACTGAAGGCGGCCTTTGCCGAAGCCTACACGGCCTTAGCCCATGACCACATTCCCAATGCTGAGCGGGTGCGCTGCAAGACGGCTAACTGGTTTATGGCGCGATCGGTCTACACCTTGGCGAAAGAACTCTACGGCGATCAGGAGGGCTCCCACGCCACCCCCAGCGAGGTGGCTCTGACGCAGTACGCGTATCCTGATTTCATTAAGCAGGCGACTTTAGAGCCGCAGGTGGCTCCGTCGGGCCATGCGATCTACAGCCCTACGGACTTTCGGCTGCGCTACCCCGATGGCCGCATGGGTTCTAACCCAGCCCTGGCCACCCCCGAGCATGGGCAGCAGCTCTATGAGGCGGCGGTGAAGGAACTCACTAGCGACTATTTGGCGTTTTTAGCGGCAGATTAAGGCTGAGTCGGTAGGCCGCATCCTATTGTTGGCGGTCGCATTGGCATAGCAGCGGCTTGACTTGCCATAACCACCCAGTGACATGGCATTGCAGCGGGGTGACATAGCGTAACCACCCGGTGATATGGCATTGCAGGGCGATGATATAGCGATGCAGGGCGATTATATGCCAATACCACCCGGTGACATAGCATTGCAGGCGGTGGATCTAGCGAAACCAGTCGTTGCTATGGCATTACCATAGGGGCTAGCCCTGTTTCGGCCCCGGCAATGCCTAGCGACTTTGAGATTCTGCGCAGCATTTATAACGCTTTCGACCCCTTCGAGCCGCTGCTCCCCGGCGACCCGGTGTATGTCAATTGCAGCGCGGTGCGGGGCGAAGAGAATATTTTGGTAGATGTGGGGCGGCAGATTACCTACAGCGATCGCATCACTCACCAGCTCTACACTGGCCATCGGGGCGCAGGCAAATCGACCGAGCTGCTGCGGCTCAAAGAAGCCCTAGAACAAGACGGCTACCGTGTCGTCTATTTTGCCGCCGAAGAGGCCGACATTGACCCTGAGGACGCGCAGTATACCGACATTCTGTTGGCCTGTACACGCAACCTCCTGGCAGATTTGCAGGGCGATCAGAAACCGATTCAGCAGTGGCTCAAGTCGCGCAAGACTGAGCTAGTGGATGCTATGCAGAGCGAGGTCGGCTTCGACAGCATTGATGCCGAGGTTCCCTTTAGCAAGCTCACCACTACGCTCAAGGTTAGCCCTACAGCCCGCGCCCAAATTCGCAAAATTGTGGAGCCGCATACGCCCTCGCTGATTGAGGCGCTGAATACGTTTATTAAAGAGGCGATCGCTCAAACGCCCCAGCGAACGACCCACAAGCTGGTGCTCATCGTCGATAGTCTCGATCGCATTCCATCTATTCTGAGAGAAAACGAACCTAGCAACCACGAGCAGATTTTTGTCGATCGCAGCGAACAGCTCAAAATGCTGGATTGCCATATCATCTACACCGTGCCGATTTCGCTTGTGTATTCAGGCCGCGCGCCCGATCTGCGCGACATTTACGATGCCGAAATTCAAGTGTTGCCGATGGTGATGGTGCGCGACCAAGCGGGGCAAGTATGCGAACCGGGGCTGGCCATTATGCGCGAGCTGGTGCGCCAGCGGGTGTTTCATGCCGAATCGGTGAGCCCTGAGGCTCAACTGGTGGGTGACATCTTTGACGATGGCGAAACTCTCGACCAGCTTTGCCTGATGAGCGGCGGCCACATGCGCAACCTGATGCTGATGGCGCAGGAGGCGATTAAGCAGACTACGGCGCTGCCCATTGGCAAAAAGGCGGTGCGCTTGGCCATTACCAAGGCCCGTAACACCTACCGCAACGCGGTGTACGACAACCAATGGGGGCTGCTGGCCAAGGTGTGGCACATCAAAGACATTTTGAACGACGAGGCCTACCGCGACTTGCTGTTTAACCGCTGCATTTTGGAGTATCGCTACATTGATGACGCTGGCGAAATTGTCTGCTGGCGCGATGTGCACCCCCTGCTGCGCAGCGTGAAGGAGTTTCAATCGGCGTTAGATAAACTAGAAACATAGGTAGGGTGGGCACTGCCCACCAACGTCTCGGCAGTGCCATTCATCTTGGGACGCGTCATTGCTATCTGATAGACCAAAGGAACCTTAGTAAGGCTGCACATGTTAATGGTGGGCAATGCCCACCCTACGCTCTCAATGAAGTAGCGCTCTATGGCGAAACCTGAGCTAACTGAATGGGATGAAGACCTCTCCCCCTCAGCCGAGGAAGAGTACGCGGCGCTGGTGCGGGCCATTCGCTGGGCGAAGGGGTTTGGCCTGCTGTTTGTGCAATGCTCACCTGCCCAGGGCGAGGAACTGATCGCCCGTGTGCGCGACGACGTTATCGACAAAACGGTGGATGTGCTGCGCCTTGAGGGCGAAATTGATGACCTCTACGAAACAGTTGCCGCTTTGCCCGAAGTTAATAGAACCAACGTGTTGTTCATCACCGGGCTAGAGAAGTCGCTGGTGCCCTACATCAAACCGGGCTACGGCAGCGAGGGCGACTACTACGCCAAAGACACGGTGCCGAAGATTCTTGGCAAGCTGAATTTGCAGCGCGAGAAATTTCGCGAAACGCTAAAGCTTTGCTTTGTGTTTGTGGTGCCGCCCTATGCGATGAAATATCTAATTCGCCGTGCAGCAGATTTCTTCGACTGGCGATCGGGCGTTTGGAAGTTTGTGGGGCAGCAAGAGGAGTTGAAGCAAAAGACTCAACAGATTTTGCAAGAGGGCGACATCAGCAAGTACACAAACTGGACAACCCAAAAACGTCGAGAACGCATTTTAGAAATCGAAGATCTTTTGTTAGAAGGGGAGTATTCGGAAGAAGAGGTTAGCAGGTTGTACTTTGAACAAGGCAATATCTCTTCTGTTGATCAGCGATTTGAAGAGGCAGTTTATTGCTATAGTTCAACCTTAAAGTTGAGCCCCGGAAATTACAATGCACTGAATAATTTAGGATCTGCACTAAGTAGCTTGAGTCGTTATGAAGCAGCAGCTTTATCGTTTGGCCTAGCTGCAGAAACTTCCCCTGATAGGCATGAAGCAATCGGGAACAAGGGACACGTACTAGATCTCTTGGGCCGTTACGAAGAGGCAGCGATTTGTTTTGATGCTGCCTTTAGAATTCAACCAGATTCCTGTCATCTTCTTTTAAGGAAAGGTATTGCTCTGGTTTCAGCAGGTCATCATGAAGAAGCGATTTCCTGCTTAGATAACTACTTAAAGAAAATTCCAAGCGATTATAACATTCTCTCTGTCAAAGGGATTTCCTTGGCGATTCTAGGGCGTCACGAAGAAGCTGTAAGCTGCTATGATGCTGCGTTAAAACTACGGCCTCGAAACACGCAAATGCTTTCTGCAAAAGGAGTTTCGCTAGCTGCTTTAGGGCAAGTAAAAGAAGCGATTGATTGCTACAACAGTGCTTTAGAGATGGATAGTCATGATCTTGATGCGCTCAATAACAAAGGCGTAGCACTAATTGAGATCGGCCTTTATGAGGAAAGTATTGATTGTTTCAGTGTGGTTCTATCTATCAAGCCCGATGATCATGTTGCGCTGATCAACAAAGGTAGTGCGCTTAGGAGATTAGGCTACCACAAAGAGGCTGTGAGTTTATATGACGAGGCTCTGGCAGTTCAACCTGACAATAAAGATGCTCTTTTTAATAAAGGAACTGCTTTGTCTGACTGTCAACATTACGAGGAAGCTATATCTTGTTATGATGCTTCTTTGGTGATCGAGCCTAACGATTCCCAAGTGCTTTATAACAAAGGCAATGCTCTAAGTGCGTTAGGACGTGATGAAGAAGCAATTGCTAGCTATGACGCAGCCTTGAAGGCTGAGCCTGATGATTGCGATCTGCTGAATAATAAGGGAAGAGCATTATTCAATTTAGGTCGTTATGAGGATGCAATCGCTTGCTATGACGCTGTCCTAGCGGTTAGACCTGATTATCAGCTAGCGATAGACAATAAGCAAGTAGCCCTGCAAAAGCTGGCAGATGCTACTCACTAAGAGGATGAAATATGGCAACATCTATAACCGAAGAGGTGTAATGCGAATGGAATCTACAAACATTTTAGACTCGCAGACTTTAAAGGCGTTAATCAAAGAAAGCCTACGAGAAGTCTTGCGCGAAGAACGCCTGAATCTGTGTCAGCTTCTGATGCCCTTTGTCAGCGATGACGAGCAGGCTGAGATTGAAGCTTCCCTTGGTTTTCCCGATGACTACAACGAAGACGAGTTTATTGATCTAACAGATTGGGTGCAGCATGGAGGTTCAATTTAGTAAACGGGCTGTTAGGTTTCTCAAAAAACAAGATGCCAAGACCGCTGACCGAATCCGTCAAAAAATTCTTCAGCTTCAGTCTATGCTCGAAGTCGAAGGGGTTATCCCTTTTAATGAGCTAGACATCAAAAAGCTCAAAGGGCAATGGGATGGTTATTTCCGGCTGCGGATTGGTCAGATTCGCGTAATTTTTACAGTGGTTGCGGGCGAAATTGAAGTGCTGCTGATTTACGACATTGATGTCAGAGGCAGCGTATACGAGTAATCAACCGTTTGTAACCTGAGCAAAGCACAACGCACCTAACACCAGCAAATTTAAGCTTAATAGGCATAGGCAATCGCTCCCTATCCGAAAAACTTTGTGACGATCGCGCGATCGCCTTATCAAGCGGGCATCTTATCCTTACGGCAAGTTTTAACCTGCCGTGCATTCGCCCAGCTTTCCACTATTCCCAACTCTGAAACAGGAGTGCATCATGCCCATTACTGATACCAGCCGCCGCCTGCGGCCCGCCATTCTCGACAAAGATATCGACTCCCTCCACGGTCTTGGCACCATTCCCACCTACAGCACCGTTCGCGCCGCAGCCACCCCCGACGCATTGCAGCTAGCCCACGCCAAAATGCGCGCCATGCAGCAGACCGAAACCGAAAAGCTCGCGCTCGCCAAAGCCGCCACCGATGCCGCCCGCGTCGCCGAGTGGGAATTTCACAACGCCGTGCTGGCTATGAAAGAATGCGTGCGCGGCCAGTTTGGCTCCGACAGCAACGAAGCCCAAGCGATCGGCCTGAAGAAAAAGTCTGAGCGCAAACGCCCCAAACGCCAGGCTGCCTAACTATATTCCTCCTGATGGTCGGACGCTCCAGATACCGCTGGAGCGTTTTTTTGTGGGCGTCATCGGCCTACGGCTCTGGCATCCGCCAGTTAGGGTTGACCAAGCTAGTCATCACGTGGTCTTGCCACTGGCCGTCAATGAACAGATAGTCGCGAGCAATGCCCTCAATTTGAAAGCCTAGCCGTTTGAGCACGTTGGCGCTGCGGTGGTTGTGGGGCATGTAATTGGCCATCACCCGATGCAGATTGAGGTCGTCAAAGGCGTAGGCAATGATCGCTTTGCCAGCCTCGGTCATGTAGCCCTGGCCCTGGTGCTCGGCAGAGAGGCCATAGCCCAGGGTGGCCCCCTGAAACGCGCCGCGAATGATGGTGTTGAGGTTGATGGTGCCCATCACCTGGCTCGGCTCACCGCGAGAAAAGATAAACAGCTTCACCGCCTGACCGGAGTAGAAATCGTTGCGGCGGGCATTCAACACATTTCGCCAAAAGTCTGGGGTGTAAAAGTCGTCTGGCCGCTGAGGTTCAAAGGGCTGTAGATAGTCGCTGTTGTCGTGGTAGTAGCGCAAAATCTCGGCAATGTCGCCGGATTTGCCAAGCCGCAGCCGCAGCCGTGGGGTGTTGAGCGTGGGCTCTTGAGTGATCATCGCCGCCCATAGTAGTGGCCCACCGAGGTTTGAGCTGAGCAATGGAGCGCCATCCTGTGGTGAGAGGAGCATTGTTATGGTGCCACAGGAGGGGGTGGGGGAGACGGAGAAGTAGGGGAGATGAGGGAGGTGAGGAAGATGGGGGGCGGGAGAGGGGCGGGAGGGCTTTTTCGGTATAGTAGGGGTCTGCAAAATCGAGGATGGAGACTATGGCGCGCCTGGCACTGTTGAGCGTATCGGATAAAACCGGGCTGGTGGAGTTAGCCAAAACTTTGGTAGAAGAGTTTGGCTTTGACCTGATCAGCAGCGGCGGTACGGCAAAGGCGATCGCAGCAGCAGGCCTCCCTGTCACCAAAGTCTCTGACTACACGGGGTCGCCAGAAATTCTCGGCGGGCGCGTCAAGACCCTGCACCCCAAGATCCACGGCGGTATTTTGGCCCGGCAAGACCTGGCCGAAGACCAAAAAGATTTGGCCGACAACGGCATTCGCCCGCTAGATCTGGTGGTGGTGAACCTCTACCCCTTTGAGCAGACGATCGCTAAAGACGGCGTCACTATGGCCGATGCGATCGAGAATATCGACATTGGTGGGCCAGCCATGCTGCGGGCGGCAGCAAAGAACCACACCCATCTCACCGTGCTGTGCAGCGCCGAGCAGTATGAGCCTTACCTAGACGCGCTGCGAGCTAGCGAAGGACAAGTCCCCTTAGCCTTTCGGCAAGCCTGCGCGCGGGCAGCATTTTGGCATACGGCCAGCTACGACCAGGCGATCGCCACCTACCTCACCGCTGCCACCAGCGAAGAGGGTGCGCTGCCCCAGCAGTGGGCGATGACCGGTCGCCAGCAGGCCACCCTGCGCTACGGTGAGAACCCTCACCAAACGGCGGCCTGGTACCGCACCGGCTCTGTGCCCACCGGCTGGGCTGGAGCTGAACAGCTCCAGGGCAAAGAGCTGAGCTACAACAATTTGGTGGATCTAGAGGCAGCGCGGCGAATTATTGCCGAGTTCCCCAGCGATCGCCCCGCCGCCGCCGTGCTCAAGCACACCAACCCCTGCGGTGTGGGGATGGGCGACACGCTAGCTAGCGCCTACCGTCGCGCCTACGATGCCGACGATGTCTCAGCCTTTGGCGGCATTGTGGTGCTCAATCGCCCCATCGATGCTGACACCGCCGAGCAGCTCACGGGCACGTTTTTAGAGTGCATTGTGGCTCCGGGGTGCGATCGCGCCGCCCAAGACATCCTCGCCAAAAAGCAAAACCTGCGGGTGCTGGTGCTGGAGGATCTACTGACTGGGCCGCAGCAGGTAGTGAATGCGATCGCGGGCGGTTTTTTGCTCCAGGCTCCCGACACCTATCGCGACGACCCTGCTACCTGGCAGATTGTTACGGAAGCTAAGCCTACCGAGGCCGAGCTGGCCGAAATGCTGTTTGCCTGGCGGGTGGTGAAGCACGTGAAGTCGAATGCGATCGTCGTCACCCATCAGCAGCAAACCCTCGGCATTGGGGCTGGGCAGATGAACCGTGTCGGCTCGGTCAGCATTGCCCTGGCCCAGGCGGGCGCAAAAGCCCAGGGGGCGGTGCTGGCCAGCGATGGCTTCTTCCCCTTTGACGACTCAGTACGCACCGCCGCCGCTGCAGGCATTCGCGCTGTGGTGCAGCCCGGCGGCAGCCGTCGCGATGAGGACTCAATCAAAGCAGCCAACGAACTCGGCCTGGTGATGGCAATGACCGGCGTGCGGCATTTTCTTCACTAGATTTTAAGAGAGGCAGGAGATGGCATTTCTACCGGAGTCGTTTGAGGTGCCAGCGGTGGTCGAGACAGCCCGGTTTAGGCTGCGATCGATCACTATTCATGACGCCTTCAAAGACTTTGATGCCGTCATGTCGAGTCGCGACCATCTCTGGAACCGCTTTGGTGAAATTTGGGGCTGGCCCCCAGAAGACCTGACGATTGAGCAGAATATTGTCGATCTGGGCTGGCATCAAAAAGAGTTCCAGCTCAAATCTTCCTTTGACTATGCGGTCATGAGCCTCGATGAAACTCGCCTACTCGGCTGCATCTATATCGACCCGCCACCGCAAGCCGACGTGGATGCCGACGTTTGGTATTGGGCGAGACAAAGCGAACTGGCCTCAGGCTTAGAAGCTGAACTGGAAGCCTTTTTGCTGCCTTGGCTGCGAGATAACTGGCCGTTTAGCACCATCTGTCTCAACGGCACCACCGTCAAACTTGGGGAGAGCTAGATTCGCCAACCACTCCCCACGGGTCGAAAGTGAGTTACTTTTCTGAAGTTTCAGGTTCAACCGCGACCCCCTCGGGCACTGGGTCGTAGCCGCCGGGGTGAAAGGGATGACAGCGCGTAATCCGTCGCGCCGCTAACCAGCTCCCTTTCACCGGGCCAAACCGCTCGATCGCCGTCAGCGCATACTGTGAGCAGGTCGGGTTAAACCGACAGGTGGGCGGAAACAGCGGCGACAGCAGTCGTCGATAGCCATGAATGAGGAGCAGCAGAACTTGCTTCATAACTCCATTTTATAGGGGGTATAGGGTTCACGGTGTAGGGTACAGGGCAACAGCAAGAACCCTGCACCAAAAACCTTGAACCTTATACCCTCTAATAATCCAACATCAGTGTGTTGTAGTCTTCGGGAGCCTGGCGGCTGTTGCGCTCGGGCAGATACACATTGGCGCTGGGGGCAAAGTTGAGCCCCTGGGGCTTGGCGACAGCAGACTGGGTGGGCTGGCGCAGCGTGGCGGCTTTGGCGTCGAGCCCTGCGGTGGCCTGCTCGATTTCAGCGAGGCGATCGCACAGTTGTTGCCGACGACCGTCGATGTACTCAAGCTCCTGCTCAAGGCGCGTCTTCTCGACGGTGAGCTTATACATATCGAGATACTGCGCGGCCTCAGTAGCCGGGCGCGGCATCGTGCTGATCTTAGGAAAACTTCGGCGGGGGGCGCGTTTGATGCTCATAAGCTATCCGAGGGCTGACCTAGAGTTCACAGCATTAGCTTGCCCGCCTAGCCCGCGCAATTCCCAGCACCGCACAATTTGTAGCCGTGAGTTAGGCCTGGGCTAGCACGCGGGCCAGGGCATAGGCTACCTCTAACCCCACATTGTCGCCTTCTCGATTGGTGGCGGCAGCGATGGTGGTGGGGCGACCCGCCAAGGCCGAGAAGTGAAAGGCGGCGATCGAATAGCCTGGCCCACCCCCGTTGTGCCCTGCTACTCGACCATAAGGCGATGCAGTATCTACAAACAGTCCCAGCCCGCAGCCCACGTTTTGCAGGGGTGGGTGCGGCCCCAGGCTATGAACCGGCTGAGCCATCTGATCTACCAACGTGGGGTCAAGGATGTGGCCCGTCATCAGGGCGTGCATCATCGTGGCCAACTCTGCCGCCGTAGACACCACCACCCCATGGGAAACCCAACCGGGATGGTAGCGCTGTGACATGTCCTCAAGCTCATCGCCAAATATTGACGCATAGCCCGGCGTCAGGTCCGTGACATCGACTAATGAAGCGGCGACGAAGGTATGCTTCAAGTCCAGGGGCGTAAAGAACAGCTCGTCTAAACAGTCCTGCATTGATTGCTCTGTGGCCTTCTCCAGCAGCAGCTTGAGCGCTAAATAACCGATGTTGGAGTACGACCAGCCTTGGCCAGGGTCAAACAACAATCCTTGTCTAGAAGTCACTTCAAGAAAGGCCTCATGCGACCAGGGCGAACCGGGGGTTGTTTTGACGGCCTTGTGGTAGGCGGGCAAACCGCCGTAATCGGGCAATCCACTGCTATGGCTAAGAATCTGGCGCAGGGTAATGGGCGTTGCGACCGGAAAACTTGGCCAATAATGTTGAATGGGTGCGTCCAGATCAAGACATCCCGTGCTGACCTGGTGCAGAACTGCCGCTGCAATGAGCGATTTAGTCACGCTGTAGATGTAAAAGCTGGCATTAATAGACAGTGGAATAGTCTGATCAAGGTCTTGATAGCCAACCCCCAAGGCGAGCAAAGGCTCATTTTTAATCTGGATGGCGATCGCCGCTCCGGGCATCTGAGCCGAGGTTAGTGTTAGCTCAACTGCTCCTCTAAGCACTGATTGAATGCCTTGATTCATAGTTAAATCTCGATATCTTGACAGACTCAGCTAGGACTTGGGCAACAGTGCCAATGGCGTCTCTCCGCAGCGATCGTCTCAATCAAGAACTGCTCGATCTTGTCGGATAGGATACATGACTGCTTATTAATTGTGCGCCAACATTAATCCAGCGATAGGTAAGATGCCCGCACTATTGCAATCATGCCTAGGCTAACCAAGCTACTAGCTGGTTGGTATCCCCAGCTTTAGTTACCCACCCAAACAAGGAGAAAAGTTATGGCAGAGTTGTGCGTCATTGTCGGTATGGGTGAAGGCAACGGCATGGCGATCGCCCGCAGATTTGCCAGCGAAGGATTTGCGATCGTGATGGTTGCCCGTAACGAAGACAAGTTGAAGGGCTATCAAGCCACCCTAGAAACCGAGGGTATCACCGCCCACTATTTCTTAGCCGATGCGGGGGATGAGGCCGCGCTAACAGCGGCGTTTGCAGCGATTCAAGCGCAGTTAGGCACGCCGGAGGTGCTGATCTACAATGCCGCCGTGCCCCGCATGGAAAGCGTATTGCAGACCAGCTACGACACCTTGGTCAACGACTTCAAGGCCAATGTAGCAGGGGCGATCGCCTGCGTTGAGTCCATCCTTCCCGCTATGCAGGCTGAGCAAAAAGGCACGCTGCTGTTCACGGGTGGCGGGTTCGCCCTCTACCCCGACCCCAACTTTGTGTCTCTTTCCCTAGGCAAAGCGGGAATTCGCGTGCTAGCTAGTACGCTCCACGCAGCCCTGAAGGATTCGCCGATCAAAGTCGGTACTGTCACCATCTGCGGCACAGTCAACGGCAACGACCCCAAGTACAGCAGCGATCGCATCGCCGAAGAGTACTGGAAACTCCACATTGCCGAAAATGGGGAGTACGAAACGATCTATTGAGCTGCCGTTGATAGGGGCTAGCCCTCCGACTGGGGTGGTAGGCCAGAGCTAAATTTTTGGCCGCGATCGCAAGCGTCCTAAACCAGCCTAAAGCTGACCAAAGCCCTTCTTTTTCTTCTGGCTTTTCTGCTTTTTGTTGCTGGGGGGGCGAAAGCCGGGTTGAGGCCCGCCGCCCATGCCCGGTAGCCCTGGCATACCGCCGCCCATACCGGGCATGCCGCCACCCATGCCGGGCATACCACCCATACCGGGGAAGCCGCCGCCCCGACCCATCTGCTGCATCATGGTACGCATTTTGGTGAAGTCGCTGACCAGCTTGCCCACGTCTTTTTCTTGGTGGCCTGAGCCTTTGGCGATGCGGCGGCGGCGGCTGGGGGAGCTAGAGAGCAGGTTGGGCTGCTTGCGCTCCTGGGTAGTCATGGAGTTGATCATGGCTTCGCAGCGCTTGAGCTGGGCCTCGCCCTGTTCCAGCATGTCGCCTGTGATCTGCTTGCCCATGCCGGGGATCAATTTCATGATGCCGCCTAGCGAGCCCATGCTCTTCATGAAGCGCATCTGCTTGAGAAAATCGTCAAAGTCGAACTCGGCTTCGAGAATTTTTTGCGTCAGCTTTTCAGCGTCGCCCAGATCGACCGCTTCCTGAGCTTTTTCGACCAGGGTGAGCACGTCGCCCATGCCGAGAATGCGCGAGGCCATGCGATCGGGGTAGAAGGGTTGCAGCGCCTCTACCTTTTCGCCCACGCCGATGAACTTGATGGGCTGGCCCGAAATCTGCCGCACCGACAGGGCCGCCCCACCGCGCGCATCGCCATCCATTTTGGTGAGAATGGCCCCGGTAATGCCGATCTGGTCGTGGAAGGTGCGGGTGAGGTTGGCGGCTTCCTGGCCGGTCATGGCATCGACCACCAGCAGCACTTCGTCGGGGTCAATAGCGGTTTTAATATCGGCCAGCTCGGCCATCATCTTGGGGTCGATCTGCAAACGGCCTGCGGTGTCGACAATGACGGTATCAATGCCGTCGGCCTTGGCTTTTTCAATGCCCTGACGGGCGATTCCCACCGGGTTGGCGTCGGTGCCTAGCTCAAACACGGGCACATCGATCTGCTTACCGAGGGTGACTAGCTGATCGATCGCCGCTGGACGGTACACATCGGTGGCCACCAGCAAAGTGCTGCGGTTTTCTTTGCGCAGGTGCAGGGCCAGCTTGGCGGTGGCGGTGGTTTTACCCGTCCCTTGAAGGCCTGCCATCAGCACCACGGTGGGCTTGGTCGGCGAGTCAGCCAGGGGAGCGTTGGTGTCGCCCATGAGGCGAATCAGCTCGTCGTTCACCACCTTGATGAACTGCTGGTCGGGGCTCACCCCTTTGACCACCTCAATGCCCAGGGCGTTTTCTTTGACCTGGGCGATAAAGTCTTTGATTACCTGGAGGTTGACGTCGGCCTCTAGCAGGGCGCGACGCACCTCGCGCAGGGCGCTGTCGATGTTAGACTCGCTGATTTTGTCCTGGCCACGCAGGCTTTTCCAGGCAGACTCAAGGCGATCGGACAGGGCTTCAAACATGGTTTAACGGAGAGAATAATCCTGGGGCGGAAATTCCATTCTAAAGGGTGAAGGCCCTAACCAGAAGCGCAGGGGGCGTGGCTGGCAACGACACCCCGCGATTGAGTACGATAGACATAAACGAAAAAATCGGCCCCAGGTGGGCTGACACAGCTCATCAATTGAGGTTGCGCCGCAGAGATAGGATTTACCCCATCTCTAAAAACTCCTACGATTCCGCAAAGATATGAGAGCCACTGCGGAATTTCACTGGGTTGCTTTGTAAGACTTTAGTGAAGGGCACATCTAGAGCAACTATGGCAAACGAATCGTCTCGCTGCATCGACACCGATCGAATAGCTGCCCCTGAGGGGGGACTATTAATAGATATTTCGTATAGTTTGGGCGATCGCCCTGACTCTAGCCAGGAGGGTGAGACCCCTGATCAAGCGATCGCTCGACCGACTTTGCCCTGGCTAGAGCTGATTCAGCACTACAGCCACCTGGTGATGGCGGTGGTGGATGTGGCGACGGCGATCAGCAGCCCTACCCAAGCCCATCCGGTGCTGTTTGCCAACCGCTACTTTTGTCGGCTGACGGGCATTCGTGCTGAGGGGGGGCACCTCGACCTGAGCTTTTTTGATCAGCTTTCAGCGGCGGATCAAAAGGGTCTGCAAGAGCGGTTTCGGCGGCATTTTTTGAGTGCGGTGCTTCGCTATGCCTACGGGGCAGACGACCTGGTTTCGCAGCGGCTGCTCCACGAGCCGCTGGTCGTGTCGTTGGCCGACTCTGAAACTGGCGAGATGCGTCAGATTGAGCTGCGGCTGCGCACGGCGACGGCGGGATTGCAGGTGACGGCGATCGCCCCCGAACTCCAGGCTAGCCTGACCGACTGCTGGCCCGTGGCCCCCAGCCGCGAGCAGGTAACCACCCAGCTACTGAGCCGAGAACCTGCCTTTAATCAATTGGTTGCAGCCCTGAGGCCCGGCAACTATAGCGCCAGCGGTCAGATTTTAATTGAGGGCATCGACGTCACCGAGCGAGAGACTTCCAGGGCGCTGATTGAGCTGCTGGTAGGTCACGAATCGGTGCTCGGCACCCGCCGCTTTGAGCAGGCGAACGGGCTGATGAAGCAGCTGTTTAACGCCGCCGATAGCTTTTTACTGAGCGCTGAAAACAGCCAGGCCCAGCTCTTTACCCAGCTCAACCAGCCCGAGTGGCAAACGGCCAACTACACCATTGAAGCCCTACAGGGGTCGGCTTTTTTGCGGGCTACCGAGCGCCGCGAGGTGGTCAACGTGCCCGACCTCAGCCTCGACTGCGCGACGGCCTGCGAGGCCGCGATGCTGAATCAGGGGGTGCGATCGCTGCTGCTGATCCCGCTAGTGATGCGCACGGCGCGGCTGGGCGACAGCACGGCTCAGATGGTGGGCCTCGTCGGCCTCACTAGCCCGAGACCCTATGCCTTTGACCAGGCCGATTGCAGCCGTGCCACAACGCTGATTCCGGCGCTGACGGCGGCTATGCGCCACAGCGTCCAAGACCGCTTCAACAACATTCACCCCTCGGTGCGCTGGCGGTTTGAGCAAGAGGCTGAACGCCTCAGCCTGGGGCTGCCCCCCGCCCAAATCGTTTTTGAGAACGTCTACCCGCTCTACGGCATCTCTGACATTCGTGGTTCATCTGACGAGCGCAACCGCACGATTCAGCAGGATTTGCTCACCCAGTTTCGCCTCGCCCTGGCCGTGGTGGCAGCGGCGGGCCGGGCCGACAACAACGCCCTGGTAGGGCAGCTGGCCCTCGATCTGGCTGATCATATTGCCGTGCTGGAGAAAGGGGTGACGGTCGATTCTGAGGTGACGCTGCTGCGCTACTTGCAAGGGGAAGTGGAGGTGCATTTTACCTACTTTGCCCAGCACAGCCCCGAGGCCGAGGCCGCGATCGCCCAGTACAAAGCCGCCATTGATGCCAACCACGGCTGCGTCTATGCCGCCCGCGCTCTGTATGACGACACCATTGGCCACATCAACGGGCTGCTGCGCGATACCTGGACCCAGTGGCAGCAGTCGATGCAGGCGATCACCCCCCACTACTGCGACCTGGAGGCCACCGACGGCATTGACCACATGATCTACGCCGGGCAGGCCATTGATCCCAACTTCACCGAGTTTCAGCTCAAGTCGCTGCGCTACGAGCAGCTCCGGGCGGTGTGCGACTGTGCTCGCAAGGGGTTTTCGCTCAAGGCTGCCTACGACACCGACATGACCATCACCCACCTGGTGCTGGTGCAGGGCTACACGGTAGATATCGTCCACGACGAATCTACTGAGCGCCTGTTTGACGTGCGGGGCACCCGCGACACCCGCTACGAAATCGTCAAAAAGCGCATTGATAAGGCCCGCGATGCGGAAAAGGGCGATCGCATTACCCAGCCCGGCATGCTGACGGTGGTCTATTCGACCAGCGAAGAGTGGCAGGAGTATGAGCGCTATCTGCGCTACCTATACCGCGAGGGCATTGTGGCGGGCGACATCGAGCAGGGAACGGTCGAACCGCTCCAAGGGGTCAGCGGCCTCAAGTTTGCTCGGGTGCGGGTAAACCCGGAGTAGAGGGCAATCGCAAAAGAGACCGGGTGCCTGCTATCTACCCACAGCGCAATGGACAGACAGATAGGCATCCGGTCTCTGGTAAAGCGATTGAGCGATTACCGGTTGCGGAGACCAGAAGGTAAGCCACGCTCGCTCTCCGCCTGGCGCTGTAGGCCGGGGGGCAGACCGCGATCGCTATCGACTCGGCGTTGCAGACCAGGAGGTAGGTTTTCGTACTCCGCTGCGGATTCGCCGACTACAGAAGTCTCTGTGTCGGGAACCTCGACGACAACGGCGTCAGTGGTTTCGAGCGTGACCTCCGGGGTCTCTACCGTAGCGGTGGGAGCTTCGACCTGGGGCACGACTTCTTGCACTGCGGGGGCGCTGGACTGGGGGCGATGCCCTTGACCAGGGCGGGCGTCTGCGGCGGTGGCGGCCAGGGCGGCGGTGGCCAAAATGCTGAGGGTGGCTAGGGCAAGTTGCGATCGCAGGCTCATGACGGTCATCCTTGGGTCAACAACGATGGAGCAGCTTGCCCAATTCTGCGTGAGCCGCTGCCTTGATGTCTCCAAGGTAGCTATAGGGGGTTAAACCCCTCATCTGTGAATACACCCATCTCCGTCGCAGAGGGGGTAGGCCGAGTCGTAGCGCTGGGATCGCTTGCCAAATAGCTCGTAGCGGCGATCGCGCACCACCGCGTAGATTGAGTCGCCCACCGCCTTAGCCCCAGGCAGCGCTCGATAGGCCTGGATAAAGGGGTTGCCCAGAGGCAGCAGCCGACCAATTTCTTCGGCGGCGTCACTGCCCTGCCAGCGGCGATCGGGGGCCTGCATGTCAATCACGATCATGCCGGCCTCGCAGTCTTGAGAACTAATGCTGTAGCGAGCCAGGGTGGCTTCGTCTTGCATGGGCACGTACTGAAACTGGGTGCCGCGATCGAGCGACTCCAATAGCTGCACTAGACTGACGCAGAGGTTACAGTTACCGTCATAAATCACACAGTACATAGTAGTATTGCTGCTGATGGGTCGCCTTATCATCTTAGCCATCCGCTGATTGAGTTTCAGCTGTGGGGTAGATTAGCCCGCATTGCTTTCTTCCTGAAATCGACGCTACATTTGCCTTGTCTTTTTGGGATAGCCGCTGACCCCAAGTAGGGGTTTAAGCTCTCTGAGGTATCCACTTCAGAGCACCGATGGGATCGGGCAGCACGCTAACGCATGACCCACGGCCTAGGGTTGCGGGCAACGCCCTAGCCGGTGCATTTACCTCAGCAAAAACTAATGGTTGTGAAAAGACTGATCGATGGACGGTTTCAGTTCATTCGAGTTGTCAGTACTAAGGCCTACACCAAGACCTACCTGATGACCGATCATGGCGATCCGGCAAAGGCCAAGTGCATTGTTAAGCATTTGCAGCTGCCCTCCCACAACACCATTACCCTAAAATTTCTCAACGATTTGCTGGCCAAGCGGGTTAACCTGCTCAAGCGCATGGGCGACCAAGAGGCGATCGCCAAAAACCTCTCTACAGTGCAGGAGGGGCAAGACTTTTACTGGGTGCGCGACTACGTTGCTGGCCATTCCCTCATGGCTGAACTGGCTGAGGGCAAACCCAGACAGGAGGCCGAGGTACTGCGCTTTTTAGTCGAAAGCCTGGGCATTTTAGACCTGATTCAGCGCCACGGCATTGCCCACCAAAACCTGCACCCCAACAATCTGATTCGGCACCGCGATCGCGGCCACCTGGTGCTGGTAGATTTCGGCCTGATTCAAGACACGGGCACCCCGGAGCCGAGCTTAGAGACTAACGGCAACCCCACAACTCCTACCGCCGAGTCGGCCTACCTGCCCCAAGTCAAGCACCGCCAGTACACCCGCTTTGCCGCTGACCACTTTGCCCTGGGCATGATTGCGATGCAGATGGCTACAGGCCTGTCAAATGAGGCAATTCCCCGCCTAAACCAGGACGATTTTTTGGCTCAGATTAAGCTCCAACTCGACGAATGCTCAACCCTGGGTAACCCTCTCAAAGACATTTTGATCAAAATGGTGTCGCCCCAGCCCGAGGCGCAGTATCACCAGGCCAAAGACATTTTGCTGGCCCTGGCTGAGCGGGTTGGCCCCCCTGCCCCGGCGGCTTCAGCCCAGCCCGCCAGCCCCCCGCCCCCGGAGAACGGTGATATGGAGCCAGAACAGTTGTCATCCACGCCTTCCACGGCCCCCCGTGCCGCCCGTCTCAACCGTCGCTCTAAGGTTTGGTTGGGTGCAGGGGTCGCGATCGCCCTGCTGACGGTGGCGGGAGTGTTTTTGCTGCGCGTTCCCCAACGCATGACAGTCAATGGCCTACTTCAGCAGGCCGAAGCCGCTAGGCAGGTGGGGCAAAAGAATGACTCGCTCAACTACCTCAACCAGGCTATAGATTTAAAGCCTGACCACGGCAAGGCCCTGGCCCAGCGCTCGACCCTGCTGTGGGAAAATGGGCAGTCGGAGGAGGCTCTGCAAGACCTGACCAACGCCATTCAGAACGACCCCAGCATGGCCACCTGGTACTTTCAGCGGGGCAACTTGCGCTTTCGCCTGGGCGATTTGCAGGGGGCGATCGCTGACTACAGCGATGCCCTAGAGCGCGAAACCACCTACGTTGACGCCCACATCAACCGGGGCAACGCCCGAGCCGAGCTAGGGGATGAAGAGGGAGCCCTGCAAGACTACACCGCCGCCATCAACCTGGCCGAGGATCCGGAAAGCAAGGCCGACGCCTACCTGAATCGCTGCCTATCGCGCTCGAACTTGGCAGATCACGCCGCCGCCCTCAACGACTGCACCGAGGCCGTCAACCTGCGCCCCAACAACAGCCTGGCCTACGAAAATCGAGGGCTAGTCAAGCGACGACTCAACGATTTTCAGGGGGCGATCCAAGACTTTACGATCGCCATTCAGATCAATGCGGGCAGCCCGGAGCCTTACTACAATCGCGGCTTGACCCGCCAAGATCTGGGCGACTACGCCGGGGCCATGGCCGACTTCAATCAAACGATAGAGCTCAATCCCAACCATCCCTTTGCCTATTACGACCGGGGGTTGCTCCATGCGGAGCTGGGGGATATTGAGAGCGCGATCGCCGATTTAGAAACCGTGGCCAGCGCCTGCCTTGATGTCAGCCGCCTAGGCTGCTTTGACGACGCCAAATATCAGCTAGAAAAGCTCCGGGCCGCCCAAACAACGGAACTCTAGCTGCCGCGCATGCCACGCCGCCCGCTGCCCGAGCGTTTTTTACCTTGAACATAGCTGCTAGCAACTGTCTCCGCGTTAACCTCAACGTCTTCAACGCCAGGAGATAACGGGGCAGCAGCCGTCTGCGGAGACAGGGCCACATAGCTCAGACCACCCACGCCACCGACTAAAACAGCAGCCAACATTACAGAGAAACGATGCCACATGATGGTATTCCAAATCTGGACAGTTACCTTTTCTCTGTGGCCGAAAAAAATCCAGCTATTTCTGATGTAGCGGCGATAACAAATTGGTGAACAATTTGGCAGGTTCTTAAAGATTGAGTACAAATACTGCCTAGCCAACTTTTACGGTTGACGCCTCTAGGTGCCACTGCTAACCTAGCCGCCGACAACTGTGCGCTGTATACAAAATTTTCTTCGTTGTGAAACTATTGATGACGACACCTTAGGCTTTGAACCAGCGTTCAATAGCTTTGGCCATACGCCCTCGTCACAACCATGCCCTACCCATCACAGCAGTTAGGAGCGAGCCATGTACAACCTGAAGGTAGTGATTATTGGAGCTGGAATTGGCGGATTAACCACGGGCATTGCCATGCGGCAGGCGGGGTACCAAGTCGAGATCTACGATCGCGCTCAAGAGCTGCGGCCCGCTGGTGCCGGTATCTCGCTCTGGTCGAACGGAGTTAAGGTGCTCAACCATCTGGGACTGGGGGAAAAGCTGGCTGCCATTGGCGGTGAGATGAACGCCATGGAGTATCGCAGCCACACCGATGAATCTCTCAGCTACGTCGACCTGCGCCCCCTGTTTGAGCAAGTGGGCCAGCGCCCCTACCCCGTAGCCCGCACTGACCTGCAAACCATGCTGTTCGAAGCTTTTGGGCCTGAGGATGTGCACCTAGGCATGAACTGCGTCGGCGTGGAGCAAGACGAGCACAGCGCCACTGCCATCTTTGAAAACGGGGAGCGAATCAGCGGTGACTTGGTAGTGGGAGCTGACGGCATTCATTCCGCAGTGCGCGCCTGTGTGGTGGGGCAGGTCGAGCGCCGCTACGCCCGCTACGTCAACTGGAATGGCCTGGTCAAGGCTGACCCTGAACTGTGCGACCCCAATCTGTGGGTGCTCTACGTGGGCGATAGCAAGCGCGCCTCAATGATGCCGGTGGGAGGCGATCGCTTTTACTTTTTCTTTGGGGCACCGATGGTTGAAGGCACCCACGTCGAGCCCACCTACCGCCAGGAAGAATTGGCCAAAATCTTTCAGGGCTGGCCCGAGCCGGTGCAAAAACTCATTCAAGCCCTTGACCCAGAGCAGACCAATCGCCTGGAGATTGGCGACATCGACCCGCTGGAGCACCTGGTGAAAGGTCGCATTGCCCTACTGGGCGACTCAGCCCACGCCACTACTCCCACTCTGGGTCAGGGCGGCTGTCAGGCGATCGAAGATGCCGAGGTACTGACCCGCTACCTGCATACCACTAACATTGGCGTAGCCGACGCTCTCAAGCGCTATGAGGCGGCCCGCAAAGACCGCACTGCCGAGCTAGTGCTCAAAGCCCGCAAGCGCACCAGCCTGATCTACGGCTACGTGCCCGAGGCCACCGAGCAGTGGTACAGCGACCTCAAGCAAGAGCCGCCCGAGTCCGTAATCAACGCCTTGGCTAAGGTGATTTTGGCCGGGCCAATGGGGTAGGCTACCAGTGACATCGGCCTGCCACTGCCGCTGCACAGCAGAGCTGTAGATGCATGAGAAGCGTGCAATCGGGGCGTTGGGTGAATGCCGTTGTTAGACAACCTCGCCTCTCGAATCGAGTAATCCTTCTGCACGCAGCAGGACTTCTAACCCATCAATGAGCAGGTGCGCACACTTGCACACCTCGTCGCCGGACATAGATACTGCGCTAATTAGGTTATCTACCTGCTCACTCATTTTGTCGGGTAGGCGATCGCAACGGGCCTCTGCAAGCTGCACTAATCGCTTCTCGCCAGGGTGTGGCACGCTATTTATGGCAAATACCACATCGAAGTAGCTGGCCAAAAGCGCCGCCACGCGGTGGTTAGTGCTAACTCGGTCGCCCCGCCTTACGCTGTGCTCAAGTTCACGAGTATAGGCCGAGAGGGTGTGGCGCAGGATGGGAAAGTTCTTGGCGACGACAGCCTGTCGCAGCTCTTCAGGATAAGGTCTCTGCGCTGTCGCCTGTAGCGCCCTCAACCATCCCCGCCGATCAAAGAGTATTTGGGAGGAGAGTAGGTTATGCCAGAAGCAGGTGGAGTAACCTACTGAAGCCTGATGTTCGTCAAGAACCCGGGTGAGTTGTGCTTCAATCCAGTCAGTGCGGCGAAACATAACATCCACACGGATACTGGTATGCTCGTCGATCCAAGCGTCACTTGGCTCCCAGAAATTGTTATCAACTTCCGCACGCCGAGTGAATTTTGAGGCAACAGCCCTGCGATCGCTCACCGGCAGATCTGCTGAAAGGTAAACATAGAGGTCGATATCAGAGTGTGCATCTGACGCAGAATTTGTATGGGAGCCCGCTAGCGCGACGGCCTCGACTTGCAGTGAAAGGCTGTACTGCGTTGCCACGCGAGCAGTAAGGGGTGAAACCATTGTCTCCATCAGCACGTTGCCTCACTTAAAGGTTTGGGCGACATAACACCGAAGTTCAGCTGCAAAGCGGTCACGTAAGGGCTCTGGCTCACACTGGGCGGTTGGCCCGCTTTGTTAACTGCAACGCCTCGTTAACCAGCTCTTACGTTCGTAGCCTGGCTCCAGGGTTTTAGCCACGCCTTTAGGGATGTTTCAAGATTTACCAAACAGGTCGAGCTGTTCTGAAGGATCGTAAGTGCCGGTCACATCTTTCGCTCGGCGGCGAGGCTTACTCAGTTTAGACACCTCCCCACGCAGACCCACGGCGATCGTGCTGTTGCGCTCGATCTCGCGCATTACGTCGCGGGCGCGTTGAATGACAGAGGTGGGTAGCCCTGCCAGCCGCCCTGCCTCAATGCCGTAGGATTTGTCGGCCCCGCCGGGCTGCACCTGGTGGAGGAAGATAATCTGGTCGGGCATTTCTTTGACTGTGACCTGGTAGTTGGCCACGTTGGGAATTAGCGCCGCTAGCTCATTCAGCTCATGGTAGTGGGTAGCGAAGATAGTGCGGGCCTCGATCTCAACCGCGAGGTGCTCGGCTACCGCCCAGGCGATGGAGAGGCCGTCGAAGGTGGCGGTGCCTCGGCCAATTTCATCCAGCAGCACCAGGGATCTAGGCGTAGCGTGGTTCAAAATATTCGCCGTCTCGTTCATCTCAACCATGAAGGTGGATTGGCCGCTAGCCAGGTCGTCAACGGCCCCGACGCGGGTGAAGATGCGATCGCACACCCCCAGCCTTGCGGTTTTCGCTGGAACGAAACTCCCCATCTGCGCCATTAGCTGAATCAGGCCCACCTGGCGTAGGTAGCAGCTCTTGCCGCTGGCGTTGGGGCCGGTGAGAATAATTAGATCTTGGGCATGGGCGGCATCGCGATCGCTTGGAATCGTCCCCATGTAGTTGGAGTTGGGCACAAAGAACCCGGCGGGGAGCAATTGCTCGACAACTGGGTGGCGGCCTTCGGTGACGGCGATCGCCCTTGACTCATCCATCTCGGGACAGCAGTAGCCCTGAAAGATCGCCACTTCAGCCAGCCCACAGAGCACATCGGCAGCGGCAACAGCGGCGGCGACTTTGCGGATCAGTTCGACCTGCTCGCCCACTTTCTCCCGCAGCTGGTTAAAGATCTCATACTCCAGGGCGTTGATTTCAGACTCAATGTTAAAGACCCGCGTTTCCCGCTCCTTGAGTTCGGGGGTGATATAGCGCTCTTCGTTGGTGAGGGTCTGCTTGCGGATGTAGTCGTCGGGGGCTTGGTCGGCGCGGGCGCGGGAGATGCTGATGTAGTAGCCAAAAGCTTTGTTGAAGCCGACTTTGAGCGTGGAGATGCCGGTGCGTTTGCGTTCGGCGGGCTCCAGTTCGGCGATCCACTTTTGGTCGTCCACCGCCTGCTGACGCAGGTCGTCGAGTTGGGCGTTGACGCCATCGCGAATCAGGTGGCCTTCGGTGAGGTAGAGGGGCGGGGTTTCGACTAGGTGCGATCGCAGCGTCTGCCCCAGCTGCTCTAGCTCCGGCGGCACGTACTGTAGCGCCTTTAGATAAGGCGACTGGGCCTGTTCTGCCAAAGCAGCCAAATCCGGCAGGCGCAAAAACGAATCCGCTAGGGCGACGAGATCCCTAGCATTGGCGGTGCCAGACCCGGCCCGACCCGCCAGCCGCTCTAGGTCATAGATCTGCTTCAGTTTGTGCTGGAGCATCTGCCGCAGATTGCCGTCTTGCAACAGTTCCACAATGGTGGACTGTCGCTGTTGAATGCCCTTGACATCCAACAGCGGTTGCAGCAGCCAGCGGCGCAGGGTGCGACCGCCCATGGCCGTAACGGTGCGATCGAGCGCCCACAGAAGCGAACCGTTGTAAGTGCCGTCGCGCGCCGTCTGGGTAATTTCTAAATTGCGGCGGGTCTGGTGATCGATCACCAGGTAGGCAGACAGGGTATAGGTGCAGAGGGGCTGGAGCGGAGCCTGCACAGTCTTCTGGGTTTCTTCGACGTAGTGCAGCAGGCCACCCGCTGCCCTCACCGCCAGGGGCAGATGGTCGCAGCCCAACCCTTCCAGCGACCGCAGCCGAAACCGTTGCAACAATCGCTGCCTCGCCTCACTCTGGCTGTAGGGGCCCTGGGGCCGCAGAGTGTAGCAAAACTGACGCGGCAAACAGTCCGGCAATTGGTCAGACTGATCTCCCGGCCTGAGCATCGCCCCCAGATTGGGCGCATCCACCGGAAACAGCACCTCAGCGGGCTGGAGCCTGAGCAGCTCCTGACAGAGCTGATCCAGGTCTTCCCCTTGGGTCGTCAAGAATTCTCCGGTGGAGACATCGGCGTGGGCCAGCCCCCAGTGGTGACCGGCCACTACCACCGAGGCCAAAAAGTTGTTTTGGCTGGCGCTTAGCATGCCCTCTTCGATCACGGTGCCGGGGGTGATGACGCGAGTAACTTCGCGTTTGACCAAGCCCTGGGCCACGGCGGGGTCTTCTACCTGGTCGCAGATGGCGATCGCATAGCCCCTTTCCACCAGCAGCATGCAGTAGCGATCGAGGGCGTGGTGGGGAATGCCCGCCAGGGGCACTCGGCCAATAGCCTTACCTGCCTCTTTGCTAGTGAGCACCAACTCTAGCTCGCGGGCGATCGCGATCGCATCTTGAAAAAACGTTTCAAAGAAGTCGCCCACCCGATATAGCACCAGGGCGTGGGGATACTGCTCCTTCATCTCCACGTAGTGGCGCATCATTGGCGTCAGGTCATCCCAATTTACCGAGTGGTGGTCGGCGTAGCGCACCGTGTGCTTGGCCAACCGCTCGGGAATGGGCGGTTGGCTATCGGCGGAGGGGGATGAACCGGGCATGGATTGTGTCAGATGTTACGCACCGTTAAGCTTCGTTGCACGGCCTGTGAGGGGTACAGCGCCTATGTTAGTTTCGATATCGTTGCATATTTTATCGATGTTTAATAGAAGAGAGGTTGTTCCCGTGGCCCTGTCAGAAAACTTTGCTCCAGCCCTGACCGAAACCCGCGAAGACTTTTCCGAATACGTCGCCCATCTCCAGCTCCACATGACGCTCCAGGCTCGCAACCTGGTGCCCTCCCTCAGCAATACCGGCGATAGCCGCCACCACCTGCTGCACCAAACCCAGGCCGATATCGAGAAATTCGTCTCCCGCCAGGGCTTCTAGAGAACTCTTTTAGAGCCATCGTCAAACCGGAATTCTGGGCCATCGCCGCTTATTGAGGCCAGCCCAGGGTTCCGGTTTTTTTGTAGGCTGCATTGCTCAATTCAACCGCCTACTAACCTTCAGCCATGACCTACCATCTTCGCCCGCATCGATCGTTTGGGGATAGTGTTAGCGTGATTTAAGCGGCGTCCCTTGCTCAACGTTTCCCAGGGATAGCCATTGCCATGATTGCCAACCCGGCCTCTGCCTACGTTCACATTCCCTTTTGCCGCCGTCGCTGCTTTTACTGCGACTTCCCCATCTCAGTGCTGGGCAACCACCAGCGGGGCGAGACATCAGGAACCGTGGAAGGTTACGTGGCGCTGCTCTGTGATGAAATTGCGGTAACTCCGAAGCTCAACGAGCCCCCATTACAAACCGTATTCTTTGGCGGCGGCACCCCTTCTTTGCTCTCCATCCCCCAGCTTGCACAAATCCTCACCCAGCTTGACCAGCACTTCGGCATTGATCCCGCCGCCGAGATCTCCATGGAAATGGACCCCGGCACCTTTGATTTAGAGCATCTTCAGGGCTACCTGGCCGCAGGCATCACCCGCATCAGCCTCGGTGTGCAAGCGCTGGATGACACAACGCTAGAGAGCTGTGGCCGTTACCACCGCGTTGTCGATGTCTATCGCGCTGTGGACTGGCTACACCAAGTTGCCATGCCCAACTGGAGCCTAGATTTGATTTCGGGACTGCCGCACCAGACCCTAACGGACTGGGAAACTAGCTTGTCTAAGGCGGTAGCCCTCTACCCCCATCACCTGTCGATCTACGATCTCACGGTGGAGCCTCAGACGGTGTTCGCCAAGCGCTACCAACCGGGCGACGGGCCGCTGCCGACGGATGAGCAAACGGCGGCAATGTATCGGCTTGCCCAAGCCTTTCTCACCGCCCAGGGCTACGAGCACTACGAAGTCTCTAACTACGCCCAGCCGGGGCATCAATGTCAGCATAATTTGACCTACTGGCGCAATCAGCCCTATTACGGCTTTGGCCTCGGGGCGACCAGCTACACCCAGCTCCAGCGGGTCAGTCGTCCCCGCACCTTGGCAACCTATAGCGAGTGGGTAAACGAGTTTCAGGCGGCTGAAGGAACCCACCGTGAACCTCCGACACCGCCAATGGAACAACTGCTGGATCGACTGATGTTGGGCTTGCGATTAAAGGCGGGGATCGGTGGGGATGAGGTGCGATCGCTCTGCGACTCCGCCACCTGGGATACCCTTATTGCCGCCCTCCATCCCCACATTGCCCAAGGCTGGGTCATTTTAGAAGGCGACGCCTGGGACACCCTGCAGCGTCTGCGCCTCAGCGATCCCGACGGTTTTTTGTTCTCTAATGTTGTGCTCTCTGACTGCTTTCGGGCGATCGAAGACTTGCAGGAAATCTAATGCTTGTGTCGCAGATTTCGCCTTTTAACGCTGCTCATAAATCGCAGATACAGCTGCCTTGAAAGGATACATTGCTTAGCTGTAATCCATGCTGCGTGGCGCTGATTAGAGCTAGTGGGCAATGCCCACCCTACCTGGAGCTTGCAAGATTAATCTCCTTAAAATGGTGCATCGCTCTGCGAATTCACCCTACATCCCCATCTCCTCACCCATCCACCCGCCTACCCATCCACTCACCTACCGCTAAAAGTAACCCCACACACTAATGCCCCGCTCCGCCTTTGCAGTAAAGTAGATCCCTGTGACATTTTTATGGCCGACCCATGCCCAAGGTTCTAGTTTCCGACCCCGTTGACCAGGCGGGCCTCGATATTCTTTCCCAAGTTGCTCAGGTGGATGTCAACACCAGCCTTTCCCCTGAGGAACTGGTGGCCGCCATCGGCGACTACGATGCGCTGATGATTCGCTCGGGCACCAAAGTGACCAAGGCCGTCATTGACGCAGGCCAGAACCTAAAAATCATTGGGCGAGCTGGGGTTGGGGTCGATAACGTCGATGTGCCTGAGGCTACCCGGCGGGGCATTGTGGTGGTCAACTCTCCTGAGGGAAATACCATTGCAGCGGCAGAGCACGCCCTGGCCATGATGATGTCGATGTCGCGCTATATTCCCAGCGCCGATCGCTCCGTTAAATCGGGCGAATGGAAGCGCAAAGACTTTACCGGGGTTGAGATCTATAAGAAAACCCTGGGGGTAGTGGGCCTGGGCAAAATTGGCTCCCACGTGGCCACGGTAGCGCGGGCCATGGGCATGAAGCTGCTGGCCTACGACCCGTTTATTTCGGCGGAACGGGCAGAGCAACTCGGCTGCCGCCTGGTGGAGCTAGATCTGCTGTTCCGCGAGGCCGACTACATCACCCTGCACCTGCCCAAGACCCCCGAGACCACCCACCTAGTGGATGAGAAAGCCCTGGCGACCATGAAGTCCACGGTGCGCATCATCAACTGCGCTCGGGGTGGCATCATCGACGAGGCTGCTCTGGCCAAGGCCCTGCGTGAAGGCACCATCGGCGGGGCCGCTCTGGATGTCTACGAATCTGAGCCTCTGGGCGATTCAGAGCTGCGAGAGCTGGACAAAGCCATTATTCTCACCCCCCACCTGGGAGCCTCCACCGAAGAGGCCCAGGTGAATGTGGCGATCGATGTAGCCGAGCAGATTCGCGACGTGCTGCTGGGGCTACCGGCGCGATCGGCGGTGAATATCCCCGGCCTGCGCCCTGAGGTGATGCAAAAGCTGCGCCCCTATCTGCAACTGGCTGAAACCTTGGGCAACCTGGTGGGGCAATTGGCTGGGGGCCGGGTTCAAGAACTAACGGTACGCCTCCAGGGCGACATTGCCGGGGGCGATACCCAGCCGATTATGGTGGCGGCGCTCAAGGGGTTGCTGTCCCACGCGCTTCAAGAGCGGGTCAACTACGTCAACGCCTCCATCGAAGCGAAGGAGCGCGGCATTCACGTGATTGAAACCCGCGATGCCGACATTCGCGACTACACAGGCTCGTTAAATCTGTCGGCCAAGGGCAGCCTGGGCGAGCACTCTGTTACTGGCGTGCTGCTGGGGGGCAGCGAAATTCGCGTCACCGATATCGACGAGTTCCCCATTAACGTGCCGCCGACTCAGCACATGCTGTTTACCCTGCACCGCGATATGCCGGGCATTATCGGCAAAATTGGCTCGCTGCTGGGCAGCTTTAACGTCAACATCGCCAGTATGCAGGTGGGCCGCAAAATTGTGCGCGGCGACGCGGTCATGGCTCTCAGCCTAGATGACCCTCTGCCTGAGGGCATTCTGGAAGAGATTCTCAAAGTGCCAGGCATTCGCGATGCCTACACGGTGAACCTGTAGCTTGAGAAGCCCTGTAGGATGGGCAAGGGCAACGGCTCTTAGCCTGGTCAGAAAGTAGGTGGTGGGCGGTGCTCACCCTACAGGTTCACGGTTAGGAACCCAGGGCTATAAGGAGAGCGTTAGCTCCAAGTTTGATAGTTGCGAGGCAGCCCCTAGAATGGCCGTGGTTAACACCTGGTGGGAAGTAAAGGTACTGTGCGATCCATCCCTGGAGGACACGGTTTTCTGGCGGTTTGACAGCTTTGGCAGCCAGGGGACATCAACCCAGCAGCGGGGTTCGTCTTGCGTAGTGCAGGCCTACTTCCCGCAGCATCGGCTTGAATTGCTCGATCTATCGGCCATGGCCCTGTTGATTAAGCAAGATGCTCTTTGCAACGATCTGGTGCTGCCCCGCATTAGCTGGCAGCTGATCGACGAAGAAGACTGGTCTAAGAGCTGGAAGGATCACTGGAAACCAGAACCGATTGGCGATCGCTTCTTGATCACCCCCGCCTGGCTAGAGCCTCCGGCTGACAACCAGCGGCTGGTGCTGCGCCTCGACCCCGGCGTGGCCTTTGGTACTGGCAACCACCCCACCACCCAGCTCTGTCTAGAGTCGCTTGAAATGCGGCTGACCTACGAAAAAACCGACGTTACCATTGCCGATATTGGCTGCGGGTCGGGCATTCTCTCGATTGGGGCGTTGCTGTTAGGGGCTAGGCGCGCCTATGCCGCTGACACCGACGACTTAGCTATTCATTCGGCTGTCGGCAACCGCACTCTGAACGGGCTGACGGAGCAGCAGCTACCGCTGCTGCATGGCAGTTTGGACACCATTGCCCAAACCATTGATGCCCCCGTAGACGGTATCGTCTGCAATATTTTAGCGGAGGTGATCATGGACCTCATCCCCCAGATGCACACCATTGTTACCCCTGATGGCTGGGGCATTCTCAGCGGCATTTTGCTCGATCAGTCCAAACTAGTGGCCGATACCTTGGAGCAGCACGGCTGGGTCGTGGCTACCCTCTGGCGGCGACAGGAGTGGTGCTGTCTCAACGTGCGGCGATCGCCCGCCTGAACCCATGAATCGTTCCAATTTCAGCTTTGTGGCTAAAGTGATCGGGCTCTCAGCAGCCCTGAGCGCCCTGATTAAGTACGGATTGCCTATGATGCTAGCGGGGTCTCAGGTGGTTCAAGAGCCCACCCTAGGCCTAGTCGTAGCGCTGCTATTGGCTCCCTCAGCGCTGATGGGTGGCCTTTTCTGGCTGCGGCGTAGCTCCAACTCCTAGGCTTGCCCATGCGCACCATCGACAGCATCAACGCTAAAATTCGCGCCGGACAGGTGGTGGTGCAAACCGCCGAAGCCTTCAAGGTGCAGGCCAAGGAGCAGGGCATTGCCGCCGCCGCTAAAGCGGTGGATGTAGTGGTCGCTGGCACCTTTGAGCCGATGGAGTCGTCGGGTGCCATGCTCAACCTGGGCCACACGGATCCACCCATCAAGCTGCTAGAGTGCTACCTGGATGGGGTGCCCGCCTACGCAGGCTTTGGGGCTGTGGATGTCTGCCTGGGAGCCAGCCAGCCAGCCGTGGCTGGGCGAGGGGCAGACCTGGGCGATACTGAAACTGTGCGGGAGCACGGCGGCGGCCATGTGATTGCCGATTTAATCGCCGGACGGAGTGTGCCGCTTCAAGCCACGGGCCACGGCACCGACTGCTACCCCCGCACCTCCCTTGAAACCACCATTACCCGCGACAGCATCAATCAGTTCTACCTGTTTAGTCCCAGGGGGTTGTACCAAAATTTTATTGTGGGGGTGAATGGGGGCGATCGCACCCTCTCCACCTACCTGGGGCCGCTTCAACCCCGCCTCGGCAATGCGGTGTACGCCAACTCAGGGGCGCTATCGCCCTTGCTGAATGACCCTGACCTGGAGGCCATTGGTATCGGCACGCGTATCTTTTTCGGCGGCGGTATTGGCTACCTCGCCTGGGAGGGTACCCAGCACTTTCCGCTCCAGCGGCGGCTGCCCAACCGCACCCCCATCGGCCCCGCTGCCACCATGGCCCTAATCGGCGACGCCAAGCAAATGCAGCCCCACTGGGTGCGGGGCTGCTATTTCAAGGGCTACGGCCCTTCGCTGATGCTTGGAGTCGGAGTGCCGATCCCTATCCTCAACGAACAGGTGGCGGCCCACTGCGCTATTCAGGACGCCGACATTGTCGCTCCTGTGATGGATTTTTCGATTCCCCGTCGGGTGCGGCCCACGTTTGGGTTGGTTAGCTATGCCCAGCTCAAGTCGGGCAGCATTACCATCGAAGGTCAACCGGTGCGTACGGCACCGCTAGCCAGCATTTACATGGCTCGCCAGGTTGCCAACGAGTTGAAAGGCTGGATTGAAGCCGGGCAGTTTGAACTAACCTCTCCGGTCGCCTCTCTGCCCCAAGATCGGGCCTTTTTGCCCCAGGATGTAAGCAGCTAATCAGGTCTATTCAGCGCTGCTTTCAGGATTGTCGTCTCGCTTCTTGGGGCGACTCGCCGGGCGCTCCGTGCCAGCATCGCTGTCCTTAACGCCGATGGGACGGCGACTGGGCATGGGCGGACGGCTGCCCCCTGGCCCGCTGCGCATGCCTGGCTTACTGCGGCGGGGAGCTACCCCACCGCTGCCCTTGGCCCGCTTCTTAGGCGGCACAATGCCCACGGGAGAGGCTTCACTCAGCACTAATACCTTGGCTTCGCGCTTGACTTTAAAGTCCCAGAAATAGCCCACAGTGCGGCCCTCAATCGTGCCGTGGAGCAGCAGCTTAAACGGTTTAGACGTGCCAGGAGTGCGCTTTGCCCCCTGCAAAATCTTGACGGCAATGCACTTGTCTTCGGGCGTGTATTTGATGACCTCACCGCGAATCGAGAAAAAGTTATCGTCAACCGGCGGCAGGTCAGTCAAATCTGGTTTTTCAGAGGCAGCTTCATCAGTGCCGTCCTCGTCTTCGCCTGCGGGGGATTCCCCTGGTAAGCCAAGGGTTTCTGGCTCCCAAATCCCCACGATCTGCAAGTGTAGGTCTTGGTCATCGTTGTCTAACTCGCGCCGGGTGCGGGGATAGACAACCCAAAGGTGGGGAACGGTTAAATCAATATGTTTCTTCACTAGGCTGGTGATGCGCCCCAGCAGCACCGAATCAATCACGTGACCATCTTCGGTGGTCAGGTTGCCTCGGTTGAGCTGGTCGGCTTCGCTGGGTTCGTAGGTGCCCCGCACTAAGCCGATCGCCCGGTACTGCATGGGTTCGCTGGGGGGAGCAATGGGCTGATAGCGATAGGCGGCGGGGTCAGGTTCAGGCACGGGGGGCTCTGGTACCTTTTCTGCTACCGTCGCTTTGGGCATCACCACAACGGTGTCAGCCGCCTTTGCCAGCGGCTTGACAGCCACCGAAGCCTCGGGAGCAGCGGCGGGGCGCACCGGACGCACCGGGCGCTGGGGAGGCGACATGAGCGAAGGACGATCCGCAGCGGGCGTCGTTCTTTGGTCGTGACTATCTTTAGCGTTAATGTCGCTCTTATTAGAAGCGTCTTGCTCTGCAGAACCCATAACACCCACCGATCTCCCTCTCAACAAAAACTAGCCACCCGGCGCAACAGTAAATCTGCGCATGACTTAGCCTGTAAGCCTAGCGTAACATTCACCCTTTAATGTGCATTGCCAGGGCAAATATTTAAGCGGTTAACGCAATTTGCACAAGGCTTTACAAACGAGTCAGAAAGCCACCTTTACGGTGATTCTCTAGCCCTAAGGCAGCCTGCACTGCCGCTGCTGTGGCCTCAACTGAGTAGCTCTCTTAAGTTTCCATCGATGACGGTTAGCAATCCGTATTGTTTCTGAGCTTTTTGACAACTTCTTTGCTACTGTAGCCCTGTTTATGGCTTTGGTCGGGTTAGAACGCAAATTCAGCCCTAGGTTAAAGCGCTAAGATCATTGACTTGACCGATTGTTTGCGATCGCACTTTGACCGCGATCGCGCCGCTCCCTTGATGAGGTACACCTGTGACCGCAAACCGCAACCGTTGGCTCGTTGGCACTGTCTTAACCCTGGCATTAGCGGCCTTTTTGTCGCTGTCGCTGCTGCCAATTTTGGGCAGTAACAGCGGTCGGAGAGCTAGCAGCACCCCCGATGCTAATCCTGCTGCTGACCCCGTGGCTATGCAGACCGAGCTGGAGGCCCAGGCAAAAGGCTATGAACTGGTGCTAGAGCGCGAGCCCGACAATCAAACTGCGCTTCAGGGGCTAGTTGACGCCCGCATTCAGCTCGGTGATATCAATGGAGTGGTTGGCCCCCTCGAAAAGCTGGTCGAACTCAACCCCGATGTGCCCGACTATGCGGTGCTCCTGGCCCAAACCAAGCAGCAGATGGGCGATCTAGAGGGCGCGGCCCAGATCTATCGCCAGGTGCTCGACCAGCAGCCCGGCAACATGAACGCCCTGCAAGGGCTAACGGTGCTCTTAGTGCAGCAAGAGCGACCCCAGGCCGCGATCGGGCTGCTGCAAGATACGCTTAAAACCGCTGACCAGCTGCAGGCAGAGGGCGGCGCAGCCAGTTTCGACGCGACATCGGTGAAACTGTTGCTGGCCCAGGTGCACGTTGAGAACAACAGCCCAGACCAAGCGATCGCCCTCTACGACGAAACCATTGCTGCTGCCCCCGAAGACTTTCGCCCGGTCTTAGCTAAGGCTTTGGTGCTGCGGGAGCAGGGCGACACCGAAACGGCCCAGGCTCTATTTGCCCAGGCCACCACTCTTGCTCCAGCGCAGTTCAAAGACCAAATTGGTCAGATGGCGACCCAGGAGCAGACAGCACCGGAGGCTAGCGGTAGCATGGTTGAGCCTGCTCCCCCTGCGCCTGCACCCGCCGAAACGCCCTAGCTCATCGCCCTAGCCGGAGTGGAAGAGGCAACCCCACGATCGGGACGGCTTGAGGCGGCTGCACTGGCATCTACGGGCTCAAACTCGATGTGATTGAGCAGCGTAGTCACAAAGGCAAACAGCAAGAATGGCAGCGACAACACCAAAATTAGCCCTACGGTAGCCAGCGCAAAAATGGGCTGACGCGCCCCCATCAGTGCTAGGGAGGCCGCCAGGCTCACGAACAAAATCACCAGCCAGGCGATAACTTGCCCGTAAATATCTCCAAAGGTAAGCGTGCAAGCGAAGCGATACTTATTGCCGGTATCCATGGTGTTGTCCTGCCAGAATCAGTCCTATTAGAGTTCAGCATATCGGCCTCGCCTAGGCCGCTGTAGTTTCTCAACATTTCCACAAGAGTTGCAATGAAATGTTGCAGCCCATTACATAGATATAAGCGGGGCCATGGGGTATCAGTACATTCTGTTTTATAAGCCCTACAACGTGCTCAGTCAGTTCAGCCCGGGGAGCACCCCGCCCGACTCTGACTCGGCCCACCGCCTGACGCTCAAAGACTTTATTTCCGTTGCCGATGTCTACCCTGTTGGTCGGCTCGATCGCGACAGCGAAGGGCTGATGTTGCTGACTAACCACGGTCGCGTCCAGCATCGGCTCAGTGAGCCCCGCTTTGGCCACCCTCGCACCTATTGGGTGCAGGTCGAACAGGTGCCTTCTGCAAATGCCCTCGCTCAGCTCCGGCAGGGGGTCACTATCAAGGGCTACCGCACCCAGCCCTGCCAGGTTGAATTGCTCATGAGCGAACCGCTCTTGCCTGAACGAGATCCGCCCATTCGCTATCGCCAGAGCATCCCCACCGCCTGGCTAGCCATGACCCTACAGGAGGGTAAAAACCGTCAGGTACGCCGCATGACCGCCGCTGTAGGTCATCCCACCCTGAGGCTGGTGCGCCAGGCGATCGCCCACCTCCATCTAGGCAATCTACAGCCTGGCCAGTGGCGACATGCCACCCCTGACGAGCAGCGAGGGCTGCTAGACATTTAGTCTTTAAGCAATAGTCTTTAGCAAATGTCCACCCTGAGCAACGTAGCCGAGGCTAGGTCAAAAATCGATGGATCAGACAGGCCAGGGCCAGGGCGTTAAATTACCATGAGCTGGCGATGGGCGACCTGGAGGTGACCCGTGCGATACTTAAGGTGCAATGGTAAGGCCGTTTTACTTCGAGGGTGTGTTGATCAGTCGCTGAGAATTTGCTGATTTCCCCAAGACCGCGCACCGTTTAAACGTCTAGCGATGGGGATGCCCTACTCGCTGGCTAGCCTAACTTTGGATCATCGCTAGGATGCTAATTTGCCCCTTTTGTGAGTTTGACAATACCAATTCACAGCGATCCTGCAAACGGTGTGGCCAGCCACTCCAGCGGTGGCGGGTGATTGATATTCCCCAGGCGGGGGCAGCGGCGATCGCCCCGAGCGATCTTGACCTAGATGGCTATCTCGACTGCGATCGCCGCTATCGGCTCATGGCTCCCTCAGACAGTCGGGCATCGTTTGGCACTAACCCTCTAGTGGTTATCGACTGCCAGCCCGAGGCTGATTCGCCCCTGCAAGCACTCCAAGTAGACTGGCTCGAAACCCCCACCCTCAATCCCGCAGAGCATCCCCTAGCTATCCCAGTTCCCCCCGAGGCCTACCCCTACCTAGCCCTCCAGGCCGACTATTTCCCGTCCGTTCCCGAGCTGCACCACGCTTGGCAAACGCCTCACCGAACCCTTTTACTCATCGAAGACCGTAGCACTTGGCTGTCTCTATCCGCCGGCTGGGCGGTCATAGATGACCCGCTTCAGCACCTCCAATGGTTGTTTGAAACTACGCTGCTGTGGGCGGCCTTAGAACCTTGGCAGGGGCAGGCCACCCTCATGACCCCCCAACGGCTTGCCCTCAACGAAAATAACCTGCTTTGCCTGACGCAGGTCGATCAGATGCCCAACCGGTCTGCCTTGCCCCTAACAGCGCTAGGTCAAATGTGGCAATCTATGCTCGACAGCGGCCCGTGTTGTCTACCACCTCAGGTACAGTCTTTAATCAGCAATCTGGCCGAGGGGCTGGTAGATGACCTCGATCAGGTGCAAACCGCTCTGGGTGAAGCGGCCCAAGCCTATTCGCCGCCGGTTGAGGTTTCCCCTCCCTCCAGGCCAGAGCCTGACGAAGCGACTACAGTTTCCAATTTAGAACCCGACATTGAGCTATCCGCCGCCGGGTTTGACCCTGATATCGACGCCATTTTCGACACCCAAGAACTGTCCGATGCCGACGAGGGCAGCGGCCTCATAGAAACGCCAACCATGGTCTTACCTATGAAGCTGGCTCACCTCGACGATGCTGGACAAAGCCACGTCGGCCAGCAGCGCCACCATAACGAAGACTGGTTCTTTACCCAGACACAGTTACAGAAGGTCAGTGGGCCGCAGGGCACAATTTTACGGTCTAAAGGGCTCTACATTCTCTGTGACGGCATGGGCGGGCACGCCTCAGGCGAAGTGGCGAGTCAGCTAGCCGTGCGCACCCTACGCGATTATTTGACTCAGCACTGGAGCAGCGATCGCCTGCCCGACCAAAGCACCTTGGCGCAGGCCGTGATCACCGCCAACCAGACTATCTTCGACATCAACCAAGCCAACGCCACATCTGGGGTAGGGCGCATGGGCACCACCCTCATCATGGTGCTGCTGCACAACCTCGACATCGCCGTTGTTCACGTGGGCGACAGTCGGCTGTATAGCTACAACAAACGCCTGGGACTGCGACAGCTCACCCTCGACCATGAGGTCGGTCAACGCGAAATCAATCGCGGTGTAGAACCAGCTATAGCCTATGCCCGCCCTGACGCCTACCAACTAACTCAGGCTCTGGGGCCTAGGGGCAAAGAAGACCTCGTCCCCGGCATTGCCTACCATGAGCTGACAGAAGACACGCTGCTGATCCTGTGCTCCGATGGGCTCAGCGACAATGACCTACTGGAGCGCCATGTCGATACCCATGTTGCTAGCCTGTTGAGCTCAAGAACCAATTTAGAGAGTGGCGCCACCCAGCTCATCGACTTAGCCAACGAAAAGAATGGCCATGACAACATCACGACCATCCTTGTGCGTCTTAAGCTACAGCCCGACATGCTGTCGATGACGAATTAACCAACTCCTCATCGACTACCTATTTCATTTAGTCCTCTTCCCAAGATTGCACCGACAGCAAATCCTCAATCGGATCTTGGGTAGAGAAGTCGAATTCTTCTAGTTCTTGCTTCCAATGGGCCCAGTCATCCCCAAATAAGAAAGCGATTTTCCAAATCGGATCGCTGGGGCGCACAACCTTGGACTTTTTAACTAAAGACTCAACTTGGCGCTGAAATTTCACCATCGGGTGAGCGACAACTAAGTCGGCAATTGCTTCAGTCATATTTTCGATTTAAAAAGCTCTTCAGAACGTTGAACCGGGAAAATCTGCACACCCTTGAAACTTGCGCAGGCATTAACCCGTGATTCAGGAACACAGCATAACACAAGATTGCAAGAACGCAATTTCGTCTATGCTTAATCTCTCTAAGGTGGCAGTGAGCCTTGCCCACGCCCCAGAGCGGTGTCCTTTCACCCCATCATAAACCCCAAGCAGATTGATTGCGAAGCTAGATAGTCTTCCGTTGGGGTGAAATAACCGTACCTCAGCGACATAGCCTTGGGTTTACCCAATAGTCGCTAAACTAGAGGCTACATTCTTTTTGCCTTCAGCGTTGACCAATGGCTCAAACTGATTTGTCTGCACCCGAGTCTACTGTACCTATGCTTCTGCCCCGCACCAGCGAGTCAGAGGCGCTTCAGCGCATTCGCCACACTTTCTCCCACGTTATGGCCATGGCGGTACAGACGTTGTTTCCCAAGACGCAGGTGACCATTGGCCCCTCGATCGATTACGGCTTTTACTACGACTTTGATAGCCCTGAGCCCTTCACCGATCAAGATCTGAAGGCAATTAAAAAAGAGATGATCAAGATCATCAATAAGGGCCTGCCGGTCACTCAGGAAACCGTCACCCGCCAAGAAGCCCAGCGCCGCATTGAGGCTCTAGGTGAACCCTACAAGCTCGAAATTCTACAAGATCTAAAAGATCCAATTACGCTTTACCATCTGGGTGACCAGTGGTGGGATCTCTGCGCGGGACCCCACGTGGCTAGCACCACCGACCTGAACCCCAAAGCCTTTGAGTTGGAAAGTGTGGCGGGGGCCTACTGGCGCGGCGATGAAAACCGAGCCCAGCTCCAGCGCATCTATGGCACCGCTTGGGAAACCCCTGAGCAGCTGCAAGAGTACAAGCGCCGCCGGGAAGAGGCCAAGCGCCGCGACCACCGCAAACTGGGCAAAGAGCTAGGGCTGTTTATTTTTGCTGATGAGGTTGGGCCAGGCCTGCCCCTGTGGACACCCAAGGGCACGGTGTTGCGCTCTACGCTAGAAACTTTCCTTAAGGAAGAGCAAACCAAGCGGGGATATCTGGGCGTAGTTACCCCCCATATTGCCCGAGTAGACCTGTTTAAAACGTCGGGGCACTGGCAGAACTACCGGGAAGACATGTTTCCGCTGATGGCGGACGATGATGCGGCTCGCCTGGCGGAGGAAGGCTTTGTGATGAAGCCGATGAACTGCCCCTTCCATATTCAGATCTATAAGAGTGAGCTCAGGTCGTACCGAGAGCTGCCCCTGCGCCTGGCGGAGTTTGGCACGGTGTATCGCTATGAGCAGTCGGGAGAACTGGGCGGGCTTACTCGCGTGCGGGGCTTTACGGTAGATGATTCTCACCTGTTTGTGCGCCCTGAGCAACTCGATGACGAGTTTCTCAAGGTGGTGGATCTGATTCTCTCGGTGTTTCGCAGCCTGAAACTGAAGAACTTCAAGGCGCGTCTCAGCTTTCGTGACCCTGAGTCAACCAAATACATTGGTGGCGACGAGGTGTGGGAAACTTCTCAAAACGCGATTCGCCGCGCTGTGCAGACCCTTGGGATGGACTATTTCGAGGCTCCAGGAGAAGCAGCTTTTTACGGCCCTAAGCTCGACTTTATCTTTCGAGATGCTCTGGAGCGGGAGTGGCAGTTGGGAACGGTGCAGGTTGATTACAACCTACCCGAGCGCTTTGATCTGGAGTATGTAGCAGAAGACGGCTCGCGCCAGCGTCCGGTGATGATTCACCGCGCTCCCTTCGGTTCGCTAGAGCGCCTGATCGGCATTTTGATTGAGGAATATGCGGGTGATTTCCCTCTCTGGCTGGCTCCGGTGCAGATGCGCCTGCTGCCCGTCACCGAGGAACAGCTGGGTTTTGCTCAATCCGTTGCCGATCAGCTGTTAGCTAGGGGCGTGCGGGTAGAGGTCGATGCCAGCGGCGATCGCCTCGGCAAGATGGTGCGCAACGCCGAAAAGGCCAAGATACCAATCATGGCCGTTGTCGGCGCGAAGGAGCTGGAGGCCAACGCCCTCAATATTCGCACCCGCGCCCAGGGCGAGCTAGGCGCTCTGCCCGTGGCTGAGGTGGTGGAGCGGGTCGCAGGGGCGATCGCTGCCCGCGAAGATTTCTAACCCCTTAGGGAGCTTCGGGCAAGTCAGACTCAAGTTCGCGCAGGTCGCTGAGCGATTGCTCCATCGCGTCGATCAGCGATCGCACCTCTTGGTTGCGGGTCTGCTGCTGTTGCTGCGCCAGATTGGTCAGCACGCTCAGGCAGGAGTCCATCCCGGCGGCAAACTCGTAGCGGGTGACGGTGTCTTCGCCCCGAAAGGTGCCGTCGGGGTAGCCGCTGACGCAGCCATAGACCCCAGCCAGATTCAGCAGCGCCTCGTAGGCCCAGTGGTCGGGCGATACGTCGGTAAAGGGTAAAACTAGCTGTTGTTCAGTGCCTTGGGCAACGGGCTCAACAACTTTATCCACAGCGGGTTCTGCTTGGACGGGGGCGATCGCCGCTAAAACTCCAATACTGAGCCCTAGAGCCACTGCGCCACTTTTAACGACTGAGTTTGCATTCATCACAAAGATCCTCGTTCCCCAATACTCCCGACCGATTCATCCCCTGGCCTTAACTCCCAGTCTGCCAGAGGCTTCCCAAAAAGTGATACTATCCTTTGCCTAAATGTTCCGCGCCTGTTGGAGGCTTTTGTGGTGTCAACACCGATCTCTGTTACTGTACCTGCCACCACCGCCAACATTGGCCCCGGCTTCGACTGTCTGGGGGCAGCGCTAACGCTCTACAACCGCTTTCGCTTTACGGCCCTTGATCAGGCAGCGGGAACAGTTGCGATCGCGGTAAGCGGACTAGAGGCCGACCGCGTGGCGACAGACAGTTCTAACCTGGTCTACAAAGCCTTTACTTACTTCTACCAGCAGCAGGGGCTGGCGGTGCCAGCGGTCGAAATTGAAATTGATCTGGCCGTGCCCCTGGCGCGCGGGCTGGGTAGCTCGTCTACTGCGATCGTGGGCGGGCTGTTGGGGGCCAATGCGCTGTGCGAAACACCCCTTGATCAGTCGGCTGTAGTGGAGATGGCGATCGCCCTAGAGGGCCACCCCGACAACGTCGTGCCCGCCCTGGTGGGGGGCTGCCAGCTAGCGGTTAGCAATGCTGACAGCACCGCTACCCTATGCCCGATTCCTTGGCACTCCGACATTGTGCCGGTGGTGATTGTGCCTGACTTTGAGCTTTCCACCGCCGCCGCCCGCCAGGTCTTACCCACCAGCTACAGCCGGGCCGACGCCATTTTCAACACCGCTCACCTCGGGCTACTGCTGCGAGGGTTAGAGAGCGGTCGGGGTGACTGGCTGCGGGTGGCTCTAGGCGATCGCATTCACCAGCCCTACCGACAGTCTCTGATTCCCGGCTATGAGGCTGTCGCCGCCGCCGCCGCCGAGGCCGGAGCCTATGGCCTCGTCATTAGTGGTGCTGGCCCCACGCTGCTAGCCCTCACACCTGTCGCCCAAAGCGCCGCCGTGGGCGACGCCATGGCCGCGGCCTGGGCCAATGCTGGGCAGTCAACCACAACCCATGTGCTCAGCCTAGAAACCACTGGAGCCCAGGTAAGCCCGGTCTAGCCACACTGAACCGCCAGTCCCCACAGATCGCAAAGTGTTGGGGCTGTGTTCCGAATGACAGCTCAGTAAATCAAGACTTCTTAAGGCCACACGAATCCCGACCATCAGGCCACGACGTTCCGCCTGTGGTCTAGATGAGCGCGGGCAAATGTAACGTTTTAGGTATTGACGTATCTAAATGTGAGTGTTTGCTTCAATTAATTCAAAGGTAAAAAGCGCCTAAAATGCTTGCACAGCCTTCACAGCAGCCCCTAAGACATCAATATTTTGCGATTTTGGGCGGAAATTACTTATCAAATGTTTATTAAGTTTCCTATACTAGGGACGGGCGCGAAGATAGGTATATCTCTCTATCGATCTTGCAGTCCGGTTTGTTACTTCGTCGTGCCTTTTAGGCTACGGCTCGCTCGCTGAAGTCCTCCGACCTCCTGCCTAGGGTAGGCCGCCGCGAACAGCATTTGTAGCTCGTCTTATCTAGATGACTACGCCCAAGGGTGTGTGTCCGCCTCGAATCAGACACTAAAACCGGAATCTGAATGCGCTGGCTGTTTCTGTAGTACTACTCACGCGAATTGTCATGCTAACCGAGCAATTTCCGTGGCTAACGACCCTAGTTTTATTGCCTTTACTGGCGATTTTGCCGATACCGGTGCTGCCCAATCGCAATGGGCAAACTCTACGCTGGTACGCCCTGGGCATTGGCTTCATCGAGTTTTCGCTAATTCTCTACACGTTTATTAACTTCTACAATCTCAACCAGCCCGGTCTACAGCTGGTAGAAAGCTATGACTGGGTGCCTCAGGTGGGCATCACCTGGTCACTTGGGGCCGATGGCCTAGCTATGCCGCTGGTGGTGCTGAGTGGTCTGGTAACGACCCTGGCTATTTTGGCTTCGTGGAATATCACCCACCGTCCTCGCCTCTACTTCAGCCTGCTGCTGGTGATGTACAGCGCCCAGGTTGGGGTCTTTTTGGCCCAGGATCTGGTGATGTTCTTTTTGATGTGGGAATTAGAGCTGGTGCCGGTTTACCTGCTAATTTCCATTTGGGGCGGCAAAAAACGCCTCTATGCCGCAACTAAATTTATTCTCTACACCGCCATTGGTTCTGTCTTCATTTTGGTGGCAGCCTTGGCCATGGCTTTCTACGGCGATACCGTTACATTTAACCTGACGGAGCTGGCCCAAAAAGACTACAGCTTGACCTTCCAACTCCTGGTCTACGCAGCTTTCCTAGTAGCCTTTGCGGTTAAATTACCGATTTTCCCACTGCACACCTGGCTGCCCGATGCCCACAGTGAAGCCCCCGCTGCCGTCTCGATGATCTTGGCTGGGGTACTGCTCAAGATGGCGGGCTATGGCCTGATTCGCATGAACATTGAGATGCTGCCCGATGCCCATCTCTACTTTGCGCCTTTCCTAGCTATTCTCGGCGTGGTCAACGTGATTTATGCGTCGATGACTGCCTTTGGCCAAGACAACCTCAAGCGCCGCATGGCCTACTCATCGGTGGCCCACATGGGCTTTGTGCTGATTGGCTGCTCGGCTTTCACTACCCTGGGTATGAGTGGCGCTATGCTGCAAATGATCTCCCACGGGCTGATTGCAGCGGTGATGTTCTTTTTGTCTGGGGTGACCTACGAGCGCACCCACACCCTCGACATGGATGAGATGGGTGGCATCGCTCGCAAGATGCCCACCAGCTTCGCCTTCTTTACCGCTGCTTCGATGGCCTCGCTAGCCCTGCCCGGCATGAGCGGGTTTGTCAGCGAGATCGCGGTGTTCCTCGGTATGGCCACCAGTGATGTCTACAGCACCACCTTTAAGACCGTGATTATTATCGGTGCTGCCGTGGGTGTGGTGCTGTCGCCCATTTACCTGCTCTCGATGCTGCGCCGCATTTTCTACGGTGACGCGGGTAAGGTGGTGGCTAAGGTACCCAACATCATCGACATTCGCCCCCGCGAAGCCTTTGTGGCGGCCTGTCTGCTGGTGCCGATCATTGGGATTGGTCTCTACCCCAAGCTTGCCACTCAGGTTTATGATGCTAAGACCGTTGAGGTGGCTAGCCGTGTGCAGCATACCCTGCTAGCATCTGCCCCAACTTCGCCGCTCTACGCCCATGTGCTAGTTGCGCCTCAGGTGACAGTGGCTGAACTGCCCACTGTTATGTCCTCCCAAATCGACTAGACCCGAATGAGTTGGTGAGTCAATTAGCCGCTGCACCCTGGTCTTATGACTGGGGTGCAGTGTTTGTTTGGGGCAATGCGGTTGTAAAGGTAGACCCATAGACAATTTAGGCTCTGTCTCTGGGCACTCTGACAGACAAGGGCAAACCATCACAATAACGATAGGGCGGATCGGGCCGGTCTGTGACCAGCGCACCTCTCTTAGCCAACGTTAGTGACCCAACAAACCAACTTTGGTGCAGTTCTTCCTAAATAAGTTATGGCTCAGCAACACCCCTGTCCTCACTGCAACAATCGCCAACTACTGCGCATTGGGGTGCGCGGTATTCGCCAGTGCTCAAGCTGTAAAGCTTACGTTGATGTGCGATCGCGCCACTGGCTGAAGCGCCTAATTCGCGATCGCGCTGCCTAGGAACTCAGATCTGGGTAACAATAGAGGTGCCCTAATTTGCGAGGCACCATGGCCGGCAAGTTTTTCCACAAACCAGGCGCGGAGTTAGCTGATCGCGTTCCCCCCGGTCAGCATTTGGCTAAGGGTTTTCCGGTGCTCACCTACGGCGAGACCCCCCACATTGCTCAGGCTGACTGGACCTTGAGCATCATGGGTCTAGCTCAGGCAAAAACCTTTACCTGGGACGAGATGATGGCGCTGCCCCAGGTGGAAATCACCGCCGATTTTCACTGTGTCACCACCTGGTCAAAACTGGATGTCACCTGGCGGGGCGTGCGCGTCACCGACTTGATGGCGCAGCTAGTGGTGGATCCCGAGGCCACCCACGTCATGCTGCACTGCTACGGCGGCTACACCACCAACCTCACCCTGGCCGACTTGGTTCGACCCGAAAACTTTTTTGCCCACACCTTAGAAGGTGAGCCTCTGCCCGCCGAGCACGGTGGCCCCATGCGCCTAGTGGTGCCCCATCTCTACGCCTGGAAAAGCGCCAAATGGATTAATGGCGTAGAGTTTCTGGGTGCCCCGGCCCTGGGTTTTTGGGAGCGCAATGGCTACCACGAGCGGGGCGAACCCTGGGCGGAGGAGCGCTACAGCGATCGCTAGCCCTACCGATTGCCATAGCGGCCCCAGCTTAAAAACGCTGTGACGATGTAGAGCACAATGGTTGAACCGATAATCGATGGTACCAGCGGCACCCCCTGAAAGCTCCAGGTCAGCCAGGGCAGGCTAAAGCTGTATTGTTGCAGCAGGTAGTCGGCGACCCACTGCCCGACAAATACGCCGATTAGACCAATCAGCACCAGGCCCAATAGCTTGCCCGGCACTTGTCTAGGCACTAGGACATTGGCTGTGAAAGCGCAGGCCAAGGCAATCAGAACTTGAACGAGAAGGCTAATTAGATCATCCATCGGGGTTGTGCTCCTAAAGCTAGGAATCTGGCTCACGTGTAGAGTTACTGTACCCATTTCGCAGCCGCCGAAATCCTTGGGACGTGGGCTTTAGAGCCATTCGAGATTAGATCCACCCTTGGATGGCGGCCTGGTAGACGGCCTGATAGCGGTTTTTTGCCTGTAGCTTAGTGAGGCTGTTGTTGATGTGGAACTTTACCGTGCTCTCGCTGATGTAGAGGCGGTTGGCAATGTCGCGATCGCGCAGCCCCTGGGCCAGCAGCGCCATAATCTCTCGCTCCCGCTCAGACGGACGCGGGTAGCTGGGGTCACTGGCGGTTGCTTCTACTGGTTGCCCCTGGCTCACCCGCTGGACAACCTGTCGCAGTTGCTCAACATTTATTGTCCAATCGATCACGGCCTTGACCGACGGTGGGGGCAACGCCTTAACTCGTACCCAAATCGTGCAGGTCGCCTCCTGGGCAGTAGGTTCGCTATCGGTAATGACGACGGCCTCTGGATCAAAGGGATCGCATACCGTCAACCGGGCTTTGTAGGCCATGCAGGTGAGGGCTACTTGCACCAGGGCTGTGGAGCACTGAATGCTGACCTTGGCTCCTAGTCGCCCACTGGTGTAGGGGGCTTGCAAAGTAATTTGCACCATCTGCTGCTGGGGGCCGGGCTGGGTTTGCAGGCTGCCCCCCAGACAGGTAGCCATAAACCGCAGTTGGTGACAGCGCGATCGCCACTGGGCCGCTGCGTCAGCAGCAGTTTGGGCACCATCGAAGGGCGGGCTCGCCACGAGCGCTTCTAGCACTACATCGGTTGCCCCGTAGACCAGCCGAGCATAGTCACAGTTAAACTCGTCCAGTAGCTCAGCTAACTGAACAAAGACGTGGCTAATAGAAACCGGCAGCGCTGTTTCGGTACCCACCAATGCCATGGTGGTGGTCTTCAAAATTGTCGCTAGCTGGTCAGATAGGGTCGATCGCTGGGCCGAGACGACCGCTGGGTTCATGGGTTTGGTCTCAACGCTCAGCGCCGCATCAAGGGCGATAGTCGCGGTCATGCAGAGCACCTGCAACACCTCTAAAAACTCCGCTGCCATGGGGCTGCGGCTAAAGGTGGCCAGCACGCCAATGACGCGATCGCCGGTCATTAGCGGGTAGCCCGCAAACCCCTGAATGTTGTTGGCGATCGCCCAGTCTCGATCCTTGACCCAGGACTCTTCGGCCAGGCGATTGCTGAGAAAGGGGACTCGGTTTTGGGCAATCTTACCGACCTTGTAGGCTCCCATGGGCACCCGCGCAAAGAAGCCGTTGGTGTGGGTATATAACCCTGAAGAGGCCACCAGTCGGAGGGTTGTTTGCTCCGGTTCTACGACCCAGATGCGAGCAAACGCGCAGCCAAACTGATCGACCAACCCATTGGTGATGAACCGGGCAATGGTCTCGACATCAAGGCATCCTGACAGCCGCTGGGCAATCTTATTGACCCGCTGCAGATCGAGCAGCAGCCGAGTTTGGTTGGGCAAATCAACGCTAGGGCTTTCCGACACCTGCGGGAGCAGCACTCACGAGCCTTTCTGACATGTTCTGTCTATAGGTTGAATTGAACTCGGCTGATACACTGTATCGGTTGACACGCCTAAGAGCTTTTGTGTCAAATTGTCCAACCAAATTTTCGAAAAGTTTGGTTCACTGCCTGGATTGCACCTTAAGGGCGATCGCCGCGAAATACTGACAGGTTTGTCAACACTCGGTAAACTTTCTGACTTGATCTGAGGCCCATCTCCGTGTTTTTTGTTAGAACGTGAGCGGAGTATGAACCGCGCTAAAGGCGCAGGTTTGCCCGCGAGTCACCCGGATTGTGCATCTGCCTCTCGTAGTTATTGACAGCCCCCGTTCTGGAGAAGCAGATGAAGGAGAGACTCACAGGCATTGGCCTGATCGTGGGTACTGCCCTGATGCTGTGTATAGTTTGGGCTGACTCAGCTCAGGCATTCTCGCTAGGTAAAACCGTCACGGTTACAAACCTGCTCGATAAAGATGACCTAGACCCTGAAATTTTCCAAGGGCCAACCGATGTTGCCGTTGTTGGCTCAGAGGTAGAGCTGGAGCAGTTTGGCGGCATTTGGGATATTGATCTAGGTGACAACTCAATCTTGTTTGTCCTAAATTCTCGATTTAGCAATGTCGCTTCCGGGCAAGACATCTATAGATTTAAGGCACCCGACTTTGGTCTGCCAGGCCAGAAAAGCGTGACTGGCTTTACGGTCACGCCTCTCCTCGGCAGCTTGGTTTTTGGTAAAGCCCCGATGATTACGCAGGTGGCAAACAATTGGATTGATGTGGTTTTTCCATTGGGCTTTGCTCCAGATAACGTGACCGATCTGACCCAGATTCCTGGAAAGCTGGGTTTCAAAATCGATTTGACGGTAGAACCAACTCCTGAGCCAACCCCTGTACCGACTCCGGCGCTGCTGCCTGGGCTAGTTGGCATGGGTCTAGCAATTTTGCGCCAGCGACGTGAGGACGATCAATCAGATTAAACCCAGCGCTAAACTTCCTTGGGGTCAGAGGGGCCAGCTTCTAAAGCATTGCCTTTGAAGCGATCTTTGGCGGCGGTAAAGGCTTCTTTCATGGCAGCCTGGATCTTTTTAGGGTCGGGTTTTTTGCCCCCCATCAGGTCGCCGAAGTAGACGCAGGCTCCTTCGCCTAAAGCCCAGGTGTAGGCCGCTGCCCAGGAGGCCGCTACCACGCTGCCAAAGCCGGGGATAAATTTGATCAGCTCGCGCCCGACGGCCTGGGCAAAAAAGCCACCTGCGATCGCGCTAATTAGCCCTCCAGCTTGAGAAGGACTTAGGGTTTGGCCGTAGAGCTTGCCCAACAGCCCCACCATCGATACCTGAAGTGCAGTGAGCACCGGCATGGTGGCAAAGGGGAGGGGCACCGCCCCCAGGGTGGCCGCGATCACCGCAAAAGCAGAAATGTAGTGCCGTCCCACGTCACGGTAGAGATTTCCTAGCTGGTTAGCGGCCTCGGCCTGCTCGTCCAATAGCTTGTAGAGAGCCTGGGCCTCGGCCTCGGGGAGCAGGTCAGCTAAGGCGTCGCGCATCGCGTCAAGGCCGTAGAACACCGGGTCAAAGCCGTCTTCGTCAAGGGTGAAGTCGATCAGCACGGTGCGATCGGCCAAGCCCTCAAAATTGGCTTGCACGGCTTGAAAGGGACGCTGCACGGCCTCTAGCTCGGGCGGGTAGGGCGGATGGTTATCCTGGTCTGGAGGATAGACCTCGTGGCTGGAGGTGACCACCAGCAGGCAGGGCACGGTGGGAAACTGCTGACGCAGACGAATGGCGATCTGGCGCAGGGTGTCGGTGGCAAAATCGTTGATTTTGACCGTCAGAACTAAAATGCGGGCCGTCCGGGTTTCACTGTTGAGGTCGTTGACCAGTTCAGTAATGATGGCCTCGGTGGCCTGGGTCACATCCCCTAGCCCTACGGTATCGGTAAAGATCAGCAGGGGCAGATCTTCAGAGGGGTAGGCGTAGCGCTGGGTGTGTTGGGTGTGGGGTTTGAAACCCTGACCAATAATATCGGCTGAAACCCCGGTCAGGCCTCGCACAATGGAGCTTTTACCCGCCTGGGGTTTGCCAATCAGCAGGGCTTCGGTGGTGGGCAATTGCTCACGCACCGCTGCTAGAATTTCGACCACTTTGTCATCGTCGATATTGAACCAGCGGCTGAGCTGCTGGTCAGGCCGGAGTTGGCCAATGCGATCGCGCAGCAGTTGCCAGGCCTCTAGCACTGGAGAGGCCCACGACGAGCTGTCATTGGAGGGATTAGGTTGTGGAGAGTCGCCCATACCCAGCCTCTAATTCTGCTGATCAGATACGGCCATCATGCCACGCCTTGGCTCGCCAGGGCACCGAGATACCCCTCAGACCTAGTCGTCAAGCAGCACGGAGGGATTGCCCGGCAGGGTGGCAGGCTGCTTTTTGGTCGTTCCGGTAGAGCGGTTGCTGCGACTGTCGAGTTTGCCCTGGGCAATGGGCACCGTGAAGTGAAACTGGCTGCCCTTGTTTTTGCCCTCCGATTCGGCCCAGATCGTGCCCCCTAGCCCCTCGACAATTTGACGGCACATGGCCAGCCCCAGCCCCGTACCGCCGGTAGTCCGCCGCAGTGCGCCTTCTTCTTGATAGAAGCGATCGAACACCACATGCAGGCGGCTGGGCTCAATGCCGCGCCCGGTGTCGGCGACGGTCACTTGCAGGTGGGTAGGGCTAGAGCGGGTCACCTGAATGGTGATTTTGCCGGTGGCTGGGGTAAATTTTTGGGCGTTGTCGAGCAGTTTAGCCAGCACCTCGACCAGCCATTCCCCGTCGGCCCGCACCAGGGGCACCTGTTTGGGAATTTTGACTTTGATGGAGGGGGTGGGGGCGCTGTCCTGGCTGCCGTGGATGCTGCTGAGGGCCAAATCGACGCACTCTTGAATGGAGAGCGACTCCAGATTCCACTCGACGCGACCGCTTTCGAGCCGCGACAGGGTGAGAAAGTCTTGCACCAGCTTGCGCATGCGTTCGGCGTCTTCGAGGGCCGATTGCAGCATGATCTGGCGCAGCTCGTTGGGCATGTCGGGTTCGGTGGCCAGGCTTTCGAGGCAGACCTGAATCGTCGAGAGGGGGGTGCGCAGCTCGTGGCCGGTGATGGCAATTAGGTTGGCGCGAGTGCGATCGAGGGCTTCGAGCTGCTGGTTTAGATCTTGCAGGTTGGCGTAGGCCTCAGCCTGAATGATGGCGACGCTGAGCTGGGTGGCGATCGCATCCACCAGGGCCGTATCGTCTTCACTCCACTCGTAGGGCTGGGGTTGACAGTGGTGCAGCTCGATCAGGCCCACCAGGCGACCCTGATAGGTGAGGGGCACAATCAGCCACGACTGAATCTGCCACCGCTCGATCAGGGGCTGAATGGCCTCTAGCTCATAGCTAAAGGGCGATTCGCGATCCTGGGTGTCGGCGATCGCGACAATTTCTTTGGTGTCTTGAATGTAGTCAAATAGGGGATTGGTGGCCAGGGGCCAAGTCTCGCCCAGCAGCGACTCAACGTTGCTGTTGAGGTGCTGGTGGGCAATCACCACCGTGGCATCGGTGGCGCTACAGGGATAGATCAAGCAGCGGCAGACATGCAGCGCCTGGCCCAGTTCGCGGGCGGCTTTGGCAAAAATTTCGTCGGCGTTGAGAGATTGCCGCACCACCGAGGTAATGGAGTTGACCAAGCGCTCGCGCCGCTCTTGGGCGGTGATGGCCTTGTAGGCCTTGAGCAGCTTGTACTGCCCCGCTTGGAGGTAGGTGACCAGTCGCTGGGTGAAGGGGTCGGGGCCGCCGCTGCCGTCGAGGCGCTCGGTGGGGGTTAGAGATGGGTCGATGTAGCGCTGGCGGGCGATCGCAACTTTGTCGGCCAAATCAGGGCGGTAGGCGGCAATGCGATCGAGCAGCATGGCCGCTGCCCGCTGACTGACGTAGCGATCCTGAGTCCAAATTCCCTCAAACCGGCGGGTTTGGTCAAGGTGGGGCCCATCTATGGCCGGAACCGGCGATCGCTCTCGACAGATCAAGCAGGCGCTGTAGTCAGCTCCCACCACCACTAGATGCCACTCCTGGGTCAGGGTATCGTCGGGTTCAAAGGCAATGGTTTCGTAGTTCTCAGATCGGCTGACAAAACTAGTACCCAGAGCCGACAGCACATAGACCTGATCGGTCAGCTCAGCAATGCGCAGGTAGCGATTGGCTTCCTGCAAATAAAACCGCTCCTGCTGAAAGCTAGCGATTACCAAAAACTTCGCCGTCCCCGCCAGCACGTGATCTTCCATCGCGTGGGACAACGCGGTTAGAGAGGTTTTAAAGTAGAGGCTAGGTCTTAGCTGGGGAATTGCGGTCAGCAATTCTTCCACTACAGAGGTGGAATGGCTCATGGTTCAGTTTGGGGAGCCGTCGATTCAAGGGTTCTGGCCTGGCGCTCTCTAAAGAACCCCCAGCAGACCCGGTCGCATCGGCAGCAGTTACTCCCACCTAGACTACCAGTTGCCCCCTTTCCCAAGAGACATATTGTAACCATTTGCCAAAATCAGCCCTTGTTCGCGCAAAATCCTTGTTCCAAGTAGCCCGATCGGCGACTAAAAAGCACCCGCACGTACCGCACGGGTGCCTACAACACTATGGCTCTAAACCAAGGCGTTAGCTTTTGCCTTGGAGAAGGCTACATCACACCAGTCATATCGCTGGTGTCCTTGAGAAAGCCACTGTAAGCTTCCATGCCGTGCTCGCCAATGTCGAGCCCTTTCATCTCTTCTTCGGCGCTGACCCGCAAGCCCAGAACAGACTTAACCACCAGCCAGAATATGGTGGACAGCACTACTGTAAACAAACCAACGGTCAAAATGCCCAGGATTTGAATCCCTAGCTGACCTAGGCCGCCACCGTAGAACAGACCAGCAATACCCTCGCCCCCTTGGGTGAAGTTGTTAGGGTTGGCAAACAGACCCACAGCTAGGGTGCCCCAGACACCGCAGACCAGGTGTACAGAGGTTGCACCCACGGGGTCGTCAATTTTGATGCTGTCAAAGAAGCCGACGGCAAACACCACCAGGATGCCGCCAATCAAACCGGCAAAGAAAGCCCCTGCATAACCAAAGACAAAGCAGCCAGCCGTGACCGATACCAGACCAGCCAAAATACCGTTGATGGTCATAGACAGGTCGGGCTTGCCGCTCATCACCCAGGAGACCAGGGTAGCGGCTACGCCACCGGCAGCAGCTCCCAGGTTGGTAGTAACCGCAATATAAGCCGCCGCCGGATCAGCTGCTAGCTGAGAACCGGGGTTAAAGCCAAACCAGCCTAGCCAAAGAATCATGCAGCCCAGAGTTGCAATGCTCAGGTTGTGACCCGGCAGAGCATTTACCCGGCCATCGGCGTTGTACTTACCCATGCGGGGGCCCAGAAAAGCCGCCCCCATAAGAGCTGCCCAACCGCCCACAGAGTGCACGATCGTAGACCCAGCAAAGTCGTGGAAGCCAAGCTGAGCGAGCCAGCCACCACCCCAGAGCCAGTGGCCTGTGATGGGGTAAGCAACAGCGGTCAACAACACGCTGAAGATGAGAAAGTCAACAAACTTGATGCGCTCGGCCACAGCCCCCGACACAATGGTGGCAGCAGTACCGGCAAAGGCAACCTGAAACAGGAAGAACGTATCCTTGGTGAGGTTTATGCCATCAGGCCCTAAACCGTATAGCTCAGGGGCACCGCCGAGGAAGAAGCTCCCCCAGCCTACCCAGCCATTGCCGTTGGCACCAAACATCAGCGAAAAGCCAATGAACCAAAAGGCTAGGGTAGCTAGAGCAAACACAATCAGGTTTTTGGTCAACACGTTGACGGCATTCTTTTGCCGACAAAAGCCAGTCTCCACCATGGCGAAGCCAGCATTCATGAAAATGACCAAGAAGGCACAGACCAACACCCAAATATTGTTGAGGGTGACTTGCACATCGGCAGCCGTTAGCTCCTCTTGAGCGTGAGCCGCTACTCCCCAGGTGGCCAAAATGATCAACGCCAACGGAATACAGGCTACCCAAGCCCAGCCGCCAACTCGGGCGAACAGACGCTTAAACACCTGGTCAAAGGGCGGCACATTGGCGTTCCAAAAGCTGGGTTTAGACCGCCTCCGGAACTTAGAACGATTACGCAACACTAAATTAGACATCTCAACAGACGTTCCTTCAACACAATCAGACAGTGAACACGGCCTACCGCTTTTCGGATCTGTGCTCTCAGTCGCATGGCGCTGAGACAAATCCGCATGGGAGCTAAGGCCCACAGAATAGATGCATTCTGCGAACCACATACAAAAGTTGCAAGTTTCTAACGGCAGCTACGTCAACCGAAAAACACCTTTAGAAACCCACACCGATCTGCCTAGACATTTTTGACCTTACAGGCAGAGGAATTTGCGCGTAAATAGAACAAGTTGATTCCATCAATTCTGAGGCAAGCAATCTGTATCAAGCGATACACAACACCCCATAAGGCGGCTACATTCCTCAGGTAGTCCCTAAAACATAGGCTTAATTAAGTACAAATTCATTGTTGTCAAAGACGTTTTAAGGAACATTACAGTCAAAAAAGGTGCCGGTATCTTCTAAACCTGATTCGCTAAGTAGCTTTGAGGGCCAAGCTGGTCGAGTTTTTGCTGTTTGGCGAGCACCGAAGTTTCAAGAGCGCGGCGATAGTGGGCGACTTGATCGAGTAGGGCTGGGCGATCGGTGGCCAAAATCTGCACTGCCAGCAGCCCAGCATTCGTGGCGTTGCCGATGGCGACTGTGGCCACCGGAATGCCCGCTGGCATCTGCACAATCGAGTAGAGCGAATCAAGCCCCTGCATAGTGCGGCTGACCACGGGGACGCCAATCACCGGTAGCGGGGTGAGGGCGGCCACCATACCGGGCAGGTGGGCGGCCCCTCCGGCCCCGGCGATGATCACCTTGAGGCCGCGATCGCGGGCAGTCTGAGCATAGGTAACCATGCGCTCGGGGGTGCGGTGGGCCGACACAATGGCTACTTCGTAGGCGACTCCAAACTCAGCACAAATCTCAATGGCGGCGGCCATGGTGGGCAAGTCTGAGTCGCTGCCCATAATGATGCCAATTTCAGGGCTGTTGTCAGGGCTAATTTCAGAGCCAATCTCAGGAATAGTCATCGCCTTTGCTGCCGTCGAAAAGTGCCTACCCATCATGCCACCGGAGGGTTTTAGGCGATGACCCCAGAGGCAGTGGGGAAGGTTGAGTTTCGTTGCGGGTCGTTTTGGCGCAGCAAAACATCATAGAATTTTACAGAAATTAGCAAACCCCGAAGTCTTCCCCATGACTGCCACTGACGATAAAACCGTAGTTCGTGAATACTTCAATGCCACTGGCTTTGACCGCTGGCAGCGCATCTACGGCGATGGCGAGGTCAACAAGGTGCAGCTCGACATTCGCAAAGGTCACCAGCGCACGGTAGACACGCTGATGGGTTGGCTAGAGGCCGACGGCAACCTGGCTGGGCTCACTTGCTGCGATGCGGGCTGCGGCGTCGGCAGCCTGACGATTCCTTTGGCTCAGGCGGGCGCTCAGGTCTATGCCAGCGACATCTCCGCCAAAATGGTCGAGGAGGCCCGTCAGCGGGCTGAGGTCGCCCTAGAGGGCAAAAATTTGCCTACCTTTGAGGTCAAAGACCTAGAGGAATTGGCCGGTCGCTACCACACAGTGATTTGCTTAGACGTCTTGATTCACTATCCCCAGGACAAAGTACAGGGCATGATTAACCATCTCGGCTCTCTAGCCGAGTCGCGGCTGATCATGAGTTTTGCGCCCAAGACGCTGTTCTATAGCGCGCTTAAGAAGGTGGGTGAATTTTTTCCGGGGCCGAGCAAAACTACCCGCGCCTACCTACACCGGGAAGCCGACATTGTGAAGGCGCTGGAGGCCGACGGTTGGCGGATTGAGCGGCGCACGTTGACCAAGACCCAGTTTTACTTTTCGCGCATGCTAGAAGCCGTCAAAGACTAGAAGCCCGCTATAGGCGGGAACGAGACCATGATTGTAGAGCGGCTATGGATTGCGATCGCAGCAGTGCTGGGCGGCACCGCTGTAGCTGCTGGAGCCTTTGCCACCCATGCCCTTAAACCTCAGCTCAGCGATCGGCTGCTGACCGTGTTTGAAACCGCAGCCCGCTACCAGATGTACCACGCCCTAGCCCTGCTGCTGGTGGCCCTAGTGCGGCACCAAGGGCTAGGGCCACCAGGATGGCTTGCCGCCTCAGCGTGGGCCTTGATAGCCGGTACGGTCGTGTTTTCGGGCAGCCTCTATGCCCTGGCACTGACCAATCAAAGCATGCTGGGGGCTGTGGCCCCGATTGGCGGCGCGGCTCTAATGGCGGGCTGGGCCTGCTTGGCCATAGCCGGGCTGCTGGGAACAGGTGAAGGGTAGGGAGTGAAGGGGGGAGACTCTTACCCCCTCACCCCCTACCCCTTACTCATCCACCCCCTTACCCAGGCGGGCAGGCTATGATAACCCTGTGTCACGCCGGGCCGCTATGTTTGAATACCTATCGCCGCGATCGCTGGCTACGCCCCAGGAGGTTATTGAGTACCTGGAACTCCAGCAAGCCGCCCAAGATTTTCGCCTAGAGGTCGAGCACCGGGTCAAGCTGGAAGCCTACTACCAGTGGTATGACCAGGTTGCCGCCGAGAATCGGCGCGATCTGGAGCAGATGCGATCGGAGGCAAACCTCCTGACCTGGTTTAGCCGCCGCCCCGTTTAGGAGAACGACAGGCTAGGAAAGCAGCAGAGCCGACACCAAATAAATTTTTGAGTGATTTGCACCCAGGACTAGAGCGTTTCTAGCTCATCTTGCTTGAGGTGGGCGCGCATGGGCCGCTTGGCCCCCTCGACCTCAAACTCCACCTGAACTGGAAAGTTGGGGCTGATGGGACGGCCTTTGTAGTCGGTGAGAATAGTCACAACGACTCCCTCCAGACCTTTGGCATCGAAGGCTTCGTTGCGGTGCAGCGGGTGGTGATAAAAAATAACCGATTCTTTGATTCGGACGCGTTCGCCAACATTCATAGCACACACTCGCTCTTACTCAATCCTCCCTAGCGCCTGGTAACCAGGTGGGAACTTGCTTTTTTGTAGCCTTATTATCTTTGCACAGGATGGGCGCTTGCACGTGGCTGCTGCCGATTAGGTCGAGCTATTCCCTGGCTGAGAGCCGTAGGGCTGCATGATTTCATCTAGGCGCTGGGCCATGGCGGCCATTTCGGGGTCACGGCGGGCGACCGATTGGGTGCGGTCTTGAAACGCCTGGCCAATTTCGGTGTCGTAGAGCAGGTGGCGGGCCTGGTTAAGGAGTTCGGGAGCACGCTCTAGGGGCTGAGGCTGCTTTGACATCAGCACCTCGTCGATCTGCACAATCAGCTGAGAGATGGGCCGCAGCCAGCTAAATTGCTCGTGGTTGAGCACCAGACGCAGGTAGTCGCCCTTGTTAGCGATCGCCCCGTGGTTGGCCTCGTAGCGGTCTTTCTCAGCATCCATCAAAATTTTGTGGGCCTTCAGCAGCAGCGGTCGAAACTGGCGCAGGGATTCAAAGGCTGGATCAGAAGCAGGATTACCAACAGTCATGTAACTCTCGCGCAGGCGTGCAGTACTCCCTTCACCATTCCACGAATAGAGAGCGATTTCAAGCCGCCCGGTGCTGAGGGGCGATCGCCCCCATGGGGTGACTGGGTTTGGTGTCACAATAGCCCTACGTTCCTTTTACATGGTCATGGACTTTACCACCGTTCGCCCTGGGCAGCTTTCCATCATTGCTAACGATTTCGATGCCCGTCCGATGAGCTTTGTGCAAGACGGCGATCGCCAGGGCTACGAACCGGCTGTGGCGCGGGCGGTGAGCGAGGCGCTGGGGCTGGTGCCGGTGTGGTTTGACTGCCCACCCGAAGCGTTTTACCCCACCCTTAGCACTGGTGATTACGACGTGGTGTGGTTTAGCCAGGCTATTACCCAAGATCGCCGCGCCTGGGCCGATTTTACCCGTCCCTATGGTCGCTTCGACGAGGCCGTGCTGGTGCGCGAAGACAGCCCCATCCATACGCTGGAAGACCTAGCGGGCAAGCGGCTCGGCTCCTTGGCGGGCAGCAGTCCCCTGATTCTCACTGAGGCGCTGCCCGACCTAGAATGGGTGCCGTTCGAAGGGGCCGACCATACCCGGCCTACCCTGCTGACGGCCCTGGGCCAGGGCGCGATCGATGCCCTGGTGGGCGATGCCCTGCTGCTGCTTACCGCCGAGGCCGACACCACTAGTCTGCGCGTAGCTTTTCAAATCCCCACCCAGCACCCCTTTGGCATTGGTGTATTGCCGGGCAACCGAGAACTGCTGGAGGCCCTCAACCAAGCCATCAATCAGCTGATTATGAACGGCACCCTGGCTAAGCTGTGGGCCCAGTGGATTCCCTACAAGCCGTTTCCGTTTTAGCGGAGCCAGGGCTGGAATCAGGCAGTTCGGCAATGAACGCCGTCGCATCCTCCACCGGGAGGGGCGACGAGAAGTAATAGCCCTGCCCCCCCTGACACTGGTGGGCTTGAAGGTAAACCGCCTGCTCGGCAGTTTCAATGCCCTCAGCCACCACCGTCAAATTGAGGTTGGTGGCCAGGCTGATGATGGCTTTGACAATTTCGTAGTCGCCTGTGCTGGGGCCAGAGCGATGCAGGTTGGTAATAAACGACTTGTCGATTTTGAGCACATCAATGGGAAACCGATGCAGATAGCTGAGGGATGAATAGCCGGTGCCAAAGTCATCCATACAGATTTGGATGTGGCGCTGGCGTAGCTGCTTGAGCAAGTCAATGGCCATCTGAGCATTTTGAATCAGCACGCTTTCGGTGATTTCGACCTTCAGATGCTGCCCCTGTAGGTGATGGCGGCTCAGGGCGGCATCAATTTGCTGAATTAGGTCAGGACGCACAAATTGCTTACCGGAGAGATTGACGCTGATGGTGAGGGGGGAACTGTGGGGAAGCTCCTGATGCCAGTAGCTCAGTTGACGGCAGGCCTCGTTTAGAGTCCACAGGTCAAGGGTAGTAATCAGCCCGGTGTTTTCGGCGATGGGGATGAAGTCGAGGGGAGGCACCAGCCCCCGGCGAGGATGCTGCCACCGCACCAGCGCCTCAAACCCCTGCAGGGTGCCGGTGGCCAAATTGATGATGGGCTGGTAGTAAAGTCGCAGTTCACACCGCTCTAGGGCGCGGCGCAGGTCGTTTTCAAGCTCCATCTGCTGCACCACCAGGGTGTGCATGGGGGCGTCAAAGATGGCGTACTCGCGGTTGCTGCCCTTAGCTTTGTACATAGCGATATCGGCATCGCGTAGCACTTGGTTGGGGTCGGTGTAGGTGGTGGCGCTCAGGGCGATGCCGATGCTGGCGTGGATAAAGACTTCGTGCCCTTCGAGCAGCACTGGGCTTTCGAGAATGGCGTGAATGCGCTGGGCCATAGTGACGGCAACGGCAGCATCGCTGAGGTTAGAGAGCAGCACCACAAATTCGTCGCCTCCCAGGCGGGCGGCCACATCGGCTGGACGCAGGCAGGTTTGCAATCGCTGGGCCACCACCTGAAGCAGCCGATCGCCCATGGCGTGGCCCAGGCTGTCGTTGATCACTTTGAAGCGGTCGAGGTCGAGAAACAACAGGGCAAACTGGCAGTCGCAGCAGCGATCGGACTGCCGCGTGGGCGTGGGGGGAGCCAGGGGCGTGTGGTTCTCGCAGTGGTCGTGTAGCTGATCGAGCGCCTCGGATAACCGTTCTAGGAACAGCGTGCGGTTGGGCAGCCCGGTGAGGCGATCGTGGGAGGCATCGTAGCGCAGCTGGGCTTCCAGGCGCTTGCGCTCGGCCAGCTCGACCTGAGCCTGGGCATAGAGCTCGGCCTGGTGAATGGCGATCGCCAAATGATCGGCCAACCGCTTGATCAGCTTGATTTCGGCCTCGCTCCAGCGGCGGGGGCCAGGGCACTGGTGCACGCTCAAAATGCCCTTGACCACCCCCCGATAGCGAATGGAGACGGCCAGAATTGCCCCGATTTTCAGCTCTTGAGCCAGGGCCAGGTTGGGCAGCAGCATCGATTCAGCCCTGACATCGTCTACGACCACCGGCAGCTCCTCAGCCAGCACCCGCTGGGCATGGGGGTTGCCCTCAATGGGAATCACCTGCCCCTGCAAACTATCGAAACCGGGCATGCTGGCCGTGTTGGTGTGCACCAACACCGGGTCGGTCGCCTGACAGAGAATCACCAGGCCGCGACTAGCGGCAAAAGTGTGCAGCATTTCAGTCGCCGCCCGCTGGAGCAGTGTCTCTAGCTCTAGACTGTCGCTGATAGCGCTGATGATGTTGTTGAGCAACGTTTCCTGTTGGGCCAGGGTGCTGGTCTGAGCCAGCAGATGACTTTGCTGGAGGGCGATCGCCACCTGGTCAGCTAGCTGCGCCAGCAGGGCGCGCTCCTTAGGTTGCCAATCGCGGGGCCCTCGGCAATGATGCACGCACAGCAACCCCCACAGATTGCTGCCACAGTTGATGGGCACCACTAGATTGGCCTGCACTTGAAAGCGGGTCAGCAGGGCACGATAGCAGGGGTCAATATTGGCCTTAGCCACATTGTCGATGTAGTGGGTGCGGCCTCGGCGGTAGCGGTGAGCCAAGCCTGGCTTAGTCAAAAAGCAAGTGTCTTCGACGGTGATGCCTAGGGTTTCAACCCAAGGGGGCAGCACCGCCTCGACCACCATCGTGCCGCTGAGGTCAGGATTGAAGCGATAGATGAGCACTCGGTCGGTCTGCAAAAACTGCCGCACTTCGGTGACTGTAGTCTGCAAGATCTGCTCGACCTCCAGCGATTGGTGAATGTGCTGGGTAATCGTGCGAATTAGACGCTCTTCTTCAGCCTGGCGGCGCTGCGCCTCCTGAGCTTGGGCTAGAAGCGTAATGTCGGTGGCCACGGCCCCCAGAATGGGGGTGCCATCGGCCTCTACACTGACGGGGAACAGTACCGAGCTAAATACCCGTTGCTCCCCCTCAAGGTGCAGCGTATCTTCTACCGTTAGGGGAGTTTGAGTGGTGACGATGTGCTGTACCCGCTCCATAAAAACGCTCAGCACCGAGGGCGACAGCACATCGGCAAAGGAACGCCCCACCATATCCTCAGGACGCAGGCCAAATTGGGCCGCCGTGGCCTGATTGACCCGCCGATAGTGCCCAGTGGCGTCGAAAATGCTGACCAAAACCGGAGAATTGTCGATAAAGGCCTGCATCTGCTGGTTAGCGCTGACCAGTGCCTGCTCGGTTTGCTGATGTTCGACGTCAAGCCGCGCCCTTTCGCTGATATCGAGCACGACAATATCCCAAGCAGTGTCGCCGTTGGCCAGACGTTCGGGGTGGCCCATGCCCTGGAGCCAGGCCTGTCGCCCCGAGGGAGCGAGCAGACGCCACTCGCCAACCCAGGGAGTCAGGGTAGCGCCAGAATGCTGAAGCAGCCCCTGCACGGTGCTGCGATCGTCGGGATGAATGGTCAACCACAGCCGCTGCGGTTGGCCGCACAGCTGATGGGGCTCTAGCTCCCACAGGTCAACACAGCCGAGGCTGACGTGGGTGATGTCGTCGGCTCCATCTGGGTGGCGCACGTAGCGCAGCACAACCCTCGCCAGGGCCATGGTTTTGATCACCGCCTGAAAATGCTGCTCTGATGCCTGTAGATCGTCGACCTGGCCATCCCCTGATCGGGCATCGGGGTCACCCGCTAGGGGATTGGGGTCAGGCACAGGGCAAGCATCGGTCATTACAAGACGTGTTTAGGGGCGAAAGCAGCCCGTCAGGGCTACGCAAACCAGAGGCATTCCCAGCTCATTTTTCCCACCCCGCAACCGTTTACTGGGGTAATCGTTCATAGGTCTTAATGATTCTATGGTAGCTAACCCTGGGTGACTCTGGTGGCTGCCAGGGTTGGGCGATCGCCAGCATAGAGTGGCCCTGGGTGCGATCGCACCCAGGGCCACAATCCCAATATCTTTACCAATGGCTGGGGCAGGCCGCCCAGGCGCAGGCTAGAGAAACTGCTGCCAGTTTTCACTACGAAACAGGGCGCGCTCAGCCTTGCGGCGGCGCTCCAGGCCAGGCATGATGTTGCCCCCAGCGTAGATCCACTTGGCAAACTCCTCCGATGCCCCGGCTACGTCTCCGGCATTGAGCTTCTTGAGCAGGGTAGAGGACTGCAAATTGCCGGGGCCGACGTTAAACGTAAACGACACCAGTGCCGAAAACTGATCGCTGGTCAGCGTCCGAGTCACGGCATCGGAGACGGCCTTTTCATACTTTTTGAGGTCGCGCTTGAGAATCTCCTCGGCCTCGGCTCGGGTAATGGTGAGCCCCTTGTAGACCTGCGGTGCCCCCGCCGAGGAAGTATGACCGTAGCCAATCGTCCAGGGTTCGCCCCCCGTGCCGGGATCGGGGTAGGCGCTGAGGCTGAGACCCTCAAACCCCTTAACAATGGCTAGACCCGCCGCGTTGATGGCGCTGCCCGGTAGCGGTGGGGGTGGCGGGGGCGGCGCTGGCGGCATGGGCTGGGGTTCTGGCCCTCCGGCACCGATCGACACCGTCATGGCACGGGGGTAATCATCCCGCTGAAACCATGTCTTGATGCTGCCAATATTGACCACCTGCTCCTTCGGGTTTTTACTCGACGGATATTTGGTGATGCGAGAGATCCAGTAGCCTCCCTGCATCAGGTAGATTGCAATGTCTGTTTCTTTAATCCAGGTTCCCATTTGACCTCCCCGGAGCAGTCCGCATAGCAGGAATTTACAATACTTTCGGAAGAATGGGCCATTGAGTTTTGACCAAGTGCTACCATTCTGCCCACTGCGTGACATGATTTAACCCCTCTAGCCTGGCAATTGCTCTAGACCGGGGGTGCGATCGGTAGAAGCTATGCCCTAGCGGTTTAGTTCGGTATCTAAAAGTTCGCCCCTAACCAACGTTTCAACCCCTGACCCCGCCGACTCAGCAGCATTTTTTATCTACCCCAAGCTGAGGTGGCGATTTGCCCTGGGCAAGGCTGAGCCAACACACCCTGACAAACCCAGCGGAACGTTTCTCCCAGGCAGACGATTCAGTCGTTAAGATATTCAAAGCTTAGTACCTTTGAGCTTAGTGTTTTTTCTGGTGGCTTGTTGTCTCTATGGCTTTGCTCTCAGCAACCGCAGATTTGCCCTCGCGCCTGGTCTCTCCCACCATTCGTCGCCTACCTAACGGCCTTACGGTCATCGCTGAGCAAATGCCCCTAGAGGTGGTCAACCTCAGCCTGTGGCTGCGGGTAGGCTCAGCGGTAGAAAGCGACGCCATCAACGGCATGGCCCACTTTCTAGAGCACATGATTTTTAAGGGCACCCAAGAGCTGCAATGCGGTGAGTTTGAGCGCCAGGTGGAAGAGCGCGGGGCCTTGACCAATGCCGCTACCAGCCAAGACTACACCAAGTACTACATCACCGCAGCGCCCCAAGACTTTGCTGCCCTGGCCCCGCTGCAAATTCAGATGGTGATGGCTCCGCGCCTCAGCGACCACGACTTTGAGCGCGAGCGCCCGGTGATTTTAGAAGAAATTCGCCGCGCCGACGACAATCCCCGCCGCCGCACCTACTCGCGCACTATGGAGCTGGTGTTTGACCGGCTGCCCTACCGCCGCCCCGTTCTTGGGCCAACCGCCGTGGTTGAGGGACTCACCCCGGCACAAATGCGAGAGTTTCACAGCACCTGGTATCAGCCCCAGAGCATGACGGCAGTGGCGGTGGGCAACCTGCCAGTAGAAACTCTGATTGCCACGGTGGCCGAGGGCTTTGAGCAGGCTATGGCCCAGCGCCCCACACCACCAGATATTGCCAATTCCACTGAGCGGTTCAAGCCGCTGTTACCCGACGACCTAGAGCCTCCCTTCACGGACGTGCGGCGGGCGACGCATACCGATCCGGCTATGACCCAGGCGCGGCTGGTAATGGCCTGGAGAGTGCCAGGAGTGACCCACCTCGAAGACACCTACGGCCTCGATATCTTGGCCTCGATTTTGGGGCGGGGGTTGACCTCGCGTCTGGTGCGCGACCTGCGAGAAGATCGCAAGCTGGTGACCAGCATTAGCTGTAGCAATATGACTTTGGCCCACCAGGGAGCGTTTATGGTGTCGGCTCAACTGCCCGCCGAAAACTTAGACCAGGTAGAGGGGGCGATCGCCCAACACATCGCCACCGTGATGGAGGAGCCTGTCAGTCTTGCAGAACTGAGCCGGGTGCAAACCCAGGTGGCCAATCGGTTTATTTTTGCCAACGAAACGCCGAGCGATCGCGCCGGGCTCTACGGCTACTATCACACCCTGACGGGCGGCATCACTGAAGGGCTTAACTACCCCGCCTACATTCAAAAGCTGGGCGTGAAGGATGTATTGCAGTCGGCCCAGCGCCATCTCTCCAGCGATGCCTATGGAGTGGTTGCCCTCCAGCCAGCAGCTTAGGACGGGCGGCTATGTGGACTGCGATCGCTCAGCACATCGGCGCTAAAACCGGCACTGCTTTCGCTATTGAAGATCGGCGATCGGTGGGGGGCGGCTGCATCAACCAGGCCTACCAGGTCAGCGACGGCAGCCAGTCTTATTTTCTCAAGCTCAACCAGGCGTCGCAGGTGGCGATGTTTGAGGCCGAGGCCCTAGGCCTCAAGGATATGTATGACAGCCAGACGATTCGCGTACCCAAGCCGATCTGCTGGGGCACGGTGGACGGGTCGGCCTACATCGCTATGGAGTGGCTAGAGCTGGGCAGCGGCGGCGGCGACGCCTGGGGCCGCATGGGTGAGGCATTGGCGGCCATGCACCGAGTCACCAGTGAGCAAGGGTTTGGCTGGCATCAGGGCAACACGATCGGAGCCACCCCCCAGCCCAACCCCTGGACGGCGACCTGGCTGGAGTTTTATCGTGAGCACCGACTGCGGCATCAGTTTCGCCTGGCAGGCCGCAGGGGTGGACGGTTTCCGCGTCAGCACGAGCTGCTGATGGCGCTGCCCGATTTGCTGGCTGGTCACGACCCGGCCCCTAGTCTGGTTCACGGCGACTTATGGTCGGGCAATGCGGCGGTGACTAAAGACGGTGAGCCGGTGATTTTGGATCCAGCAACGTACTATGGCGATCGCGAGGTAGACATCGCCATGACTGAGCTATTTGGCCGCTTCCCCAACGCCTTCTACGACGCTTACAACACCGCCTACCCGCTCGACGCAGGCTATCAGACCCGCAAAACGCTCTACAACCTCTACCACATCCTCAACCACTTCACCCTGTTTGGCGGCAGCTATGAATCGCAGGCCAACCGCATGATCGACCAGCTATTGCGGTGAGCTGTCGAGCATCCTTGCTGACCCGACAGGCTGTTTTTAAAAGGCTAAAATCGATCGCTTGTAGTAAGCCAGCTTTCAGGTTTCAAAAATTTTGGCTTTCCACTCCAGCAAGAGGTCGGCTATCTGGCGATCGCGCTCCCGATTATGCCCCAACCCCATCGACTGGGTCGCAACTTCAGTGAGGTAGTCTGCAATCTCGTCGGCTCCGGCCCCAGCCTTGAGCAGGCTAAATACTTGGGGAATGTACGCATCATACTCATCCCGCGCCCCTGGAATGCCTGCTACCCCGACGGGATCCCAAAGGTAGTGCAGCACTTCATCAGTTCTGCGATAAAGCTCTTCGTCAAGAGATGACATATTTCTATCCACCCAAATAGTCATGCCACTAGCAGCGGATGGTTGAGCTTCCGCGATGCGTACATTAGGGCAGCTTTGAGATCATCTGCTTCCAGATTTGGCATTTCTTCTAATATCTCTTCTGCACTCAAACCCACTGCAAACAGGTCAAGCACATCTGACACTCGAATTCTCATACCTCTAATGCAGGGACGTCCACCGCACTGCTTAGAGTTAACCGTAATTCTAGCGAGCAGTTCAGACATGCTAAGAAATCTCATATAGCCTGGACAACGAAAAAATCAGAGCTTGACGAATATCCTCATCTTCTAGCTTAGGAAACTCTTAGCGCAATTATTCACGACCCAGATAAGTAGTCAACAGTCACATCTAACAAATAGTAAACTACTGCGCTAAGACTGTAATACTGCAAACAGACCCGCAATCTAAGCCGGGAGAAATTTTGTCACAATCATAGGCATTATGTCCTCAACTTCCGTTTTAGTTGCAGAACCTAGACGCGCTTCTATGTTAACAAGAAAAGGAGGAACTATGTCTACTTTATAGGGCTGCCGTCTTAACCCGTTTAAAATATTAAGTCGCTGGCCTTCCGGCGCAAGCTGCACAAGTTCTGCCAATCTCTCAAAGCCGAAGTCAAAGGAAAGCGCAAATTCGACTCCATCAGGAGCTAAATTCATAAGTATAGAAAGTGTTTCATCGGTAACTCGATCTACGTGATCAATCGGGAGATTGTAAAAGAAGTGATCAACTTCTTGATCGGTATAACCTAGTTTATACAAATGCAAGCCATAGTCAGGATATAGATTTTTGGGCTTAGGGCGGTAGCTGAGAACTGTGTAGGGAGATAATAGATTCTCAACTTCTGGCCACTTGCTCTCAATGTCTCGTAAATCGATTTGAAGGATTGGTTCGACGTGACCGATGTGAAACACAGCCAACTCAGATCCATTGCATAAAGCGTATAAGTTTACTCTTACTTCGGGATGAATAGCATAACTGTAGACTTGCTCAACATTAGTGTCATTGACCACCTTTTGATTTGGATGCTTTGCATCCAGAACCCAAGCAAAATTATTTTTAACTCGCAGTAAGCAATCTGGAACTATGTTGATTTTATGTCTTTTCGAGCCAATCATCACAAATGGATGTGTCAGTGACTTGCTACGCAAAATTTGAAATTCACCACGAACTTGATAGCCCAAGGCATGTAGCAACGGTGTTATAAGTTCTTCACGCACAGAGTCTTCTTTAAAGTCTGGCGAATCAAGAAGATTGAAATCAAAATTTTTGAACAAGCCTGGTGCCATGTACTAATCTCCGCAAAGTAAATCTTTATTTTGACGAACTGATTTTAGTTGGCAATTAGGGATAATATGCCTATTTTATCGTTAAAGATTTAGCAGCAAAAATCATTATTAAGTAATAGTTCAGTCTGATGTCTTGCAAGTAGACTAGGTAGAAGTTTATTTAATTAATCATGTAGAAAATTTAACACGATCTCCTCCTTATCCAATGTTTTTTGTGCACAGTATTTATTCCCCGATTGATATAGCTATGGCCAAAGAGATTAGGACGTAGACTAAACGAGAGAGTCTCATTGTGTGGGAGTAAGATGGCCAAACCCTACAGCCTTGATTTGCGTCAGAAGGTGATCGACGCCATCGAACTCGATGGGTTGAAGAAGCGTGAAGCCAGTGCGCTGTTTCAGATCAGCCGTAACACCATCGACCTGTGGCTGAAGCGCAAAGCCGCGACAGGTTGCCTTGAGCCCACCGTCAGGGTAGCGTCTCCGGTTCAGGGGAAGATCCAGAACTGGGAGGCGTTTCGAGCCTTTGCTGAGCAGCATCGCTCCAAAACCCAGGCCGAGATGGCCGAGCTTTGGCCCAGTGATGTTAGCCGACGGACGATCTCACGAGCGCTGAAGCGGATTGGTTTTACGCGAAAAAAAAGACCTACGGCTACCGCCAGCGCGATGAGACAAAACGGAGCGCGTTTCTAGCTCAAGTCTCTGACCCCCAAGCGCCTCATTGGGTCTACGTCGATGAGTCTGGAATGGATGAGCGGGACACGTATGGCTTTGGCTACTCGCCAGCAGGCGAGCGGTGCTATGACCTCAAGTCGGGACGGCGGCAAGGGCGGGTGAACATGATTGCCGGGTATCGGGGGCATCAACTGATTTCCCCGTTTACCATCGAAGGAGCGTGTAACCGGACGGTATTTGAACTCTGGCTCGAGACCTGCTTGATTCCTACCCTGCGGCCTGGGGATGGGGTGATTCTCGATAATGCCACCTTTCACCACGGCGGTCGGATTGTTCAGTTGATTGAGGCCGCAGGCTGTCAGGTCGTTTACCTGCCCCCCTATTCCCCCGACCTCAACCGCATTGAAAAGTGCTGGGGGTGGTTGAAAAGCCGGATTCGAAAAGCCCTCCCCCATGAAAATGGCTTGCGGGCTGCCATTGAGGCCGTCCTCAAGCAAGCTGCGTCCTAACCTAGATGACCACAGCTATAACGTTTTAGAGGATGTTTTAAAAGGGTCAGATTGAGCAACAAAAGTTACCTGTACGGATAACCTTGATCCTTAAAACCCTCATTCCTTCGTAGTAGTTCCTCGGTGGTCAAGGTAGTTCAGGCTACCCTATGGGACTTTTCAAACGCCCTCCTAGCAACCTTGGCGCAGCAGTAAGGAGTTGACCACTACTGCCACTGAGCTAAACGCCATCATGCCTCCTGCTGCTGCGGGGCTGAGGCTAACTCCGGCAGTGGGCAGCAGCACCCCGGCGGCTAGGGGAATTGCCACCAGGTTGTAGGCAAACGCCCAGGCCAGATTTTGGCGAATTTTGTTGAAGGTGGCGCGGCTGAGGGTGAGGGTTTCGAGCAGGCCCGAGAGGTGGTCGCCCATGAGAATGACATCGGCGGTTTCCATGGCAATGTCGGTGCCGGAGTGGAGGCTGATGCCGACATCAGCCTGGGCGATCGCAGGCGCATCATTTATACCGTCGCCCATCAGCGCTACGGTGTGCCCCTCGGCCTGGAGCTGGCGAATCGCGTCAACCTTGCCCTGGGGAGAAACTTCGGCAGTGACCTGGCTGGGGTTGAGGTGGAGTTGGGCCGCGATCGCCTCTGCCACTTCCTTTCTATCGCCCGTCAGCACCCGCACCTGGAGTCCCTGATCTTGCAGGTTTTTGACAACGGCGGCGGCGTCGGGGCGCAGTTGATCGGCGATCGCCACCAGCCCCACTACAGCATCTCCTAACGCCACATACACCACCGTCTGTCCCGCTTCCGCCAGCGCCTTCGCTCGGTCTTGCACATTGGCATCCAGCACCATCTCTCGCTGGGTCATCCACTGCTGGTTGCCCAGGGCGCAGGGCTGCACGGTGTCTTGCCAGGTGATTTGAGCGGCGACGCCGAGGCCGGGGTGAGTATCAAACTCGTCGGCTTGCACCAGGTCGAGTTCTCGCGCGGTTGCCGCCTGGTGAATGGCCTTGGCCAGGGGGTGGCGGGTGCCGCTTTCGACCGTGGCGGCGAGCTGCACAATGTCGGCCTCGCTCAGCCCCTCGGCAAGGACGTGGATGGCTGTGACGGTGGGCTGACCCAGGGTGAGGGTGCCGGTTTTGTCGAAGACTACCGTGTCGAGGTGGTGGATGGTTTCGAGGCTGTCGCCGCCACGAATCAGCAGGCCGCGCTCGGCCCCCAGCCCAGAACCAACCAGAATGGCGGTGGGGGTGGCCAGTCCCAGGGCACAGGGGCAAGCGACGACCATCACCGCGATCGCTAGCTTCAGACTCACCAGCAGGGTCGAGGAGGTGTAGGTCATGGTGTGACCCATGTGGGCCATGCCTAGGGCCGAGTGCATCACCTGAGGCCAGTGGTGCAGGCCAATGAAGTACCAAAACAGAAAGGTGAGTGTGGCCAGAGACATCACCCCGTAGGTGAAGTAGCCCGAGATCAGGTCGGCCAGCCGCTGGATGGGGGCTTTGCGGCTCTGGGCCGTTTCTACCAAGCGAATCATCTGGGCCAGCACGGTGTTTTGGCCGGTGCCGGTGACTTGCAGGGCGATCGCCCCACTTTGATTAACAGTCCCCGCCGTCACCCCATCGCCGGGCTGCTTCAGCACGGGCATCGACTCGCCGGTCAGCATCGACTCATCTACAGTGCTCTGGCCAGAGACCACCGTCCCATCGGCAGAAATTTTCTCACCGGGCAGCACCTGCACCCACTCGCCCACCTGTACACAGCGGGCGGGCACCTCGACGCCAGTTTGGGCAACCCCAGCGGTGGCGGGGTTTGAGATCAGCCGGGCCACGGCGGGCTGGAGTTCGACCAGCGATCGCAGCGCATCTGCTGCCTGGTACCGCGCCCGCTGCTCCAGAGTGCGACCCAGCAAAATAAACGCCAGCAGCATCACCGGCTCTTCAAAAAAGCACTCCCAGCCCAGCCCGGGGAACACCAGCGCCACCACGCTAGCCAGGTAGGCGCTGACGCTGCCCAGAGCCACCAGCGTATTCATGTTGGGAGCCAGCCGCCGCATACCGGCCCAGCCATCCACCAAAATTTCCCGCGACGGAAACGCCAGCGTCACCGTCGCCAAAATGGCGTGGAACCACAGGTCGCTGAGCACAGGAATCGTCAGCCAGCCGAAGTGGTTCAGGTGGCCAATGGTAGAGAGGATGAGCAGGGCGATCGCCACCCCTAGCCGCTGCCCCTGCTGCTGCTGCTCGGCCCGCTTGGCTTCGACCCAGGCTGTCAGATCATCGCCGTCGCCATCGGTGGCTCTGGGCGTTGCCGCAAAGCCCGCCTGAGTTACCTGGTCGGCCAACTGGTCGGCGCTCACCACGCCAGCCTCGGTCTCGACCACCGCCACCTCGGTCACCAGGTTGACTGTGGCCGATCGCACCCCTGCCACCTGGGCCAGGCGATTTTCGACGGCCCGCACGCACCCGGCACATTTCATGCCGCTGATGTTGAGCACCACGGTCTGGCGGCTAGATGGCTCTAGCTCTGTTTCTGAAGCAGTGGTCTGAGGCGAAAGAACTTGCATGGGCGCAACGCTAGGGGCAGTAGTGGATCTAGACTACCAAGCCCCTTCTCTCCTGCGTATCTCCCTGCTTAACGAAAAATCGAACCGGCGCTTCCCAGTGGCTCAAATTTTGCCAAGGCCAGAACCTCGCAATTCCCCGTTTGGTGCGGGTTAAAGGAATAATTGAGCAATGGCTTTAGCCGTAAACCGCCACTGCTTTGCCCATTAGCGCCTTCAAATGCCCCAGCAATACTCACAAAGATCATAGAATCTTGCCCTGCATCTCTCCCTAGGCATAGGCCTATGCCCCTGGGCAGTTGTTGGCCTAGGGCCAGATATCTAGACTGGCTACGTACATAAACAGCCCGCTTGAGCGACTGTTTCCCCAATGTGGCAACCCTGCCTGAGGATTTTTCCCTTTGAATTCAGCGCAGCGGTACTAGAAAACTGTCTTACTGGCGATCGCAAACCCCGACCCCTCAAAATTCATGCGCGACCTGCAAGCCCTCACCAGCCAGCCCTTCGACTTGATTGTGATTGGCGGCGGTATCAACGGTGCCGCCACAGCACGCGATGCGGCCCTGCGCGGATTACGCACCATTCTGCTTGAGAAGGGTGACTTTGGTGGCGGCACCACCAGCTGGTCGAGCCGCCTCATCCACGGCGGGCTGCGATATTTGGAATACTTTGAGTTTGACCTAGTGCGTGAGTCGCTCCACGAGCGCGAGGTGCTGCTACGCAATGCCCCCCATCTGGTCAAACCATTGCTGCTGACGATTCCCATCTATCGCGGCGGCGCGCGCAGCTACCGCATCGTTCAAGCGGGCATGGTGCTCTACGACCTGCTCAGCTACGACAAGTCGCTACCCAACCACCGCATGCTGTCGCGCCGCAGCACCCGGCAGCTATTTCGCGCCATCGACGCCGATGGGCTGGCGGGGGCCGCCCAATACTACGACGGCCAAGCCGAGTACGCCGAGCGGCTGTGCTTAGAAAATATTCTCGATGCCCAGCAGGCCGGGGCCACGGTGCTCAACTATGCCCAGGTCGAAGACATTCACCTCAGCGAGCAGCGCATTACCGGGTTGACCTGCCGCGACGGGCTCAGCGGCGACTCTTTTGCTGTAACGACCCACGATCGCACCGTAGTCGTCAACACCTCTGGCCCCTGGGTGGACGAGGTGTGCGGCCTCAGCCAGTCGCCGGTCAGCCAAAACCGCAAGATTGGCGGCACCAAGGGCAGCCACATCATTGTCGATGCCTTCCCCGGTGCGCCCGACTCCGCTCTCTATGTCGAAGCCAAGTCAGACGGACGGCCCTTTTTCATTTTGCCCTGGCTGGGCCAGTACCTAATTGGCACCACCGATGAACGCTACACAGGCTCCCTGGATCAGGTCAAGACCGACGATGCCGAGATCGACTACCTGCTCAAGGAAACGAACGCCGTGCTGCCCGCCGCTCACCTGACTCGGGAGGACGTGCGCTTTACCTACGCCGGGGTGCGGCCCTTACCCTACGCCGAGGGCAAAAAGACCGGCAGCATTACCCGCGCCCACATTCTGCACGACCACAGTCAGGAGGGGGCCAAGAATCTGATCTCGCTGATTGGCGGCAAGCTCACCACCCATCGTCAGGTGGGCGAAGAGCTGGTGGATGCCGCCTTTCGCCAGCGCGGTGAGGCGGTGCCTGCCTGCCCCACCCACGATCGCCCCCTGCCCGGAGCCCTGCTGCTCGACGACCCCAGGGTGGGCGAATGGCGCGATCGCTACCACCCCCACCTTCCCAGCCTTGACCACCTGATCAACCTCTACGGCGCTCGCACGGGCGACCTGCTAGCGCTAGTCGATCGCCACCCGGCCCTGGCCCAGCCCATCGTCGGCTACGCCCCCGACATCCAGGCCCAGATTGTGTTTGCGGTGCAGACCGAACTGGCCCATACGTTCGTCGATATTCTGCGCCGCCGCACCACTGTAGCCATGCACCACAACTACGGCTTCGAGGCATTACCGGTGGTGGCCCAGGTGCTACAGGAGTATTGTGGATGGAGTGAAGAGCTGTGCGATCGCAACATCCGCGCCTACCACCAGTTCATGGCCGCCAACTGCATCCCCGACTATGCGCTGGGGCAGGAGAGGGCGTCGTTGCAGACCGCATAGTCAAGAAAGTTTTGAGTTTTGAATTTTAAGTTTTGAATTAACGTCACAGGACAGAAACTCAAAACTAAACACTCAAAATTCAAAACTTCCCCCCTACACCCCCCACCCCCATGCCCGTCGCCCCAGCCGCTCAGCAAACCATCGCCACCTACAAAAACCGCCCGATCACCCTCGCCATTTTGGGATCTGGAGCCTGGGGCAGTGCTTTGGCCCACATTGCCGCTACCAACCACCACACCGTGCGTCTGTGGTCGCGATCGGGCAGCGTTTCTCTAGCAAATGCCGTCGCTGGGGCGGAGGTAATTTTGTCGGCCATCTCCATGAAAGGGGTGCTGAATCTGGTCACCCAGCTCAAAGCGCTGGATATTCCTGAAACCACGGTGCTGATGACGGCGACCAAGGGCTTTGACCCCGAGACCACCCTGACGCCCTCGGTCATTTTTCAGCAGGCGTTTCCCCACCACGCAGTGACCGTGCTCTCTGGCCCCAACCTCTCTAAGGAAATCGAGGCCGGGCTGCCCGCTGCTACGGTGATTGCCTGCGCCAACGAAACCGCCGCCGAGGCCGTGCAGCACGTGTTTGCCTCTGACCACTTTCGCACCTACACCAGCACCGACCCTCTGGGGGCCGAGCTGGGCGGCACGCTCAAGAATGTGGTGGCGATCGCCGTCGGGGTCTGCGAAGGGCTCAAGCTGGGTTCTAACGCGCGATCGGCCCTGATCACCCGCGCCCTGCCGGAGGTTATGCGCATTGGCACCCACTTGGGCGGCCAGCCAGAAACCTTCTTGGGCCTCTCGGGTCTGGGGGATATGCTGGCCACCTGCACCAGCGCCCTCAGCCGCAACTATCGGGTGGGCTACGGCCTCGCCCAGGGAAAATCTTTAGGACAAATTCTAGAAGAATTGGGCAGCACCGCCGAGGGCGTCAACACTGCCTACGTGCTCCACGATATTGCCCAGCGAGAGCAGCTTTCCGCGCCGATTTCTCAGCAGGTGTATTTGCTGCTCAAGGGAGACATCTCAGCCGCCGAAGCTGTCGCCGCCCTGATGGAACGCAAGCTCAAGGCCGAAGACTATCAAGAGGTCTTGCAGTGCGACTGAGTTGTTTCTCTAAACGGGCTCCGGAAACGTAGAGGGCGAAAACATCTTCAGCATGGCAGTGTAGTGTGGTTCGTAGTGCTTGACATGGTTCTCGCCGACGCAGGCCGACAGTTCTTGGTCAAGCAGGTTGACCATCAGCCGCACGAGGCCCCAGTTCACCTTGAGCGTGGGGTACAGCATGACGCAGAGGGGGAATAGCTCCTGGGCGATCGCCGCGATGTTGTTCTCTAGCATGCAAGTCCACAGATAAATCTGAAACATCTCCACATCGCGAACGCTGGAGGTGCGCACTGTGGCCGCGCCGAGTGGCCCTGTGTAGCTCGTGTAGTCAGGGCACAGCGCAATTACTTGATTCACAATGCTCTTAGCAATGCGGTTGGTGGCTGGCAGGGCTAGCCGCACCGTCTCTAACCGTGGGTCATCATAGTCGTAGTTCGCGGCAGCGGCGTAGGCCCGGTGCAGCGGCATATACAACAGATCGTCAACCACCTTAAAGTAGCTTTGCAGGGTCGATTGCTCGGCCTCAGGGGCTTCCGCCGAGAGCATCTGACCGCAGTAGTGAAACTGCATGCTGACAAACCCAATCACCCTCGGGTCTACCGCCGTGTGGGTTTGGCGAATCGCGCCCAACTGCTTGGAGGCCGCCACCGAAAACCGTTGAGGTGTTACCCCCTTGGCGTAGGCCGCCAGCGCTTCTTCGTAGACCGAATGCACATCTTTGGAAATGATCCAGGGGTCAATTAGGCTAGGGCTAATCTGGTGCCGACGAACTTCGTGGGACAGTAGCGTTTCCGTTTTATTCCAGGCTCGAGCGCTGATAGAGCGCAGGATATCGACGAGCTTTTGGGCAACATCCGGTCTAGATTGGGACTCATCTAAGCTCAGGAGCACCTGATCTTGACGATGCAGGTCTTTGATATATTTCTTTGCCCAAACTTCAGACAGAGAAAGCACTTCGGCCCTGTCTAGAGCACCAATTTTTTCTGGACGGCCCACTTTCAGGCTGGTCGATACCGAGCAGTCTGTCACCATAGGAAGACAACCACAATGTTAGGGAAACTGGAACGACGTGACGTAAAGAGACATTTAAAAGCCATATTAAGCCCAGGCTGGTCAGCAAACTTGATAACCCCCCGGAAACTGGTGAACTGAATTCACCAATCTTTATTCTTCGCAACGGTTCGCAAAATAAGCAAGTTTTTCCATGGAATCTACGCAATTCTAACGATCCTAGGTTTGGAGCAGGTTTTGCTCTCTAACGGTTTGGGATGAGTAGCCATAGGTGTTGAGCTGCGCTATCAGCGGTGGCGGCCCTGCCGGAGCGATCGTAGGGGGCTCCTGGGCCGCTAGCAGCCGCAGCTCGTCATCGGCTTCCACGGTGCCCAAAATCGATCGCGTAGGGCGAAGCGGTTCGCGCGGCACTCCCGGCAAGAATCAATTTTGTTTGTCGTCCTACCAGGCCTGACCTCAACACCTCATTCACTATTGTTTACGCTTGAGTGGATTAAGGGTAGAGGGGCGATCGCGCCCTTAGCAAGCCAGTCCTACAGCCAACGCGTCAGTCATTAAAAGGATGGCTTGGCTCGTGTCAAACCCACTGAGAAAATAGATTCTTAGCTGCTAACCCAATCGAACAGCAGGTTAGTCGGGTAGCGCCCAATACCATTTGCTCATCTTTAGAAAATAGCCTCACCATAGTTAAAATCACTAACCATTGATGCTTAAAAACTCTTTCTCAAGCGAGATATTGCAGCAAGCTTTCTACTCCATTTGACTCAGAAAACCATCAAAGTTAAAACAACTGCACAAATATTTTTGAATTTATGTTGACAGCAAGAATATCGACAATGCCTTGCCTGGCAACGAATTGGAAAGAGATGACTTGTCTGAAACTCCACCTTGATAACTTTTTTGTTCAAGAAAGAATATATGCCGGTTGGCGGTTAGCGGCTTTTTTGGGGATTATGCCCGCTGGTGGATGAGATTTTGATTCCCACCCAGTAGCTTGAAGTCATTGATGCTGATAGAGGTAATCTATGACTAATTTTTCTGAGCAAGCCGATAATTTTGCTAATCAGACTGCCGACCAAGCTCAAAGCCTGACTGAGCAAGCAGGAAACGCTGTCGGCCAAGTTCCTGAGAAAACCGAAGAATTTGCGCGCAAAGCCGATGATGCGTCCCATGAAGTTTCTGATCAGGTTGAATCGGCTAAGGCTACAGTAACTAAGCCCTTGCCCAAGCCTCCCGCGATGTCGGCTAACCAAGCCCCTGCCGAAGAACTGCTTAAGCGCCTGCAATGGGGCGAGCCAGCCCTGACGATTATCGACGTGCGCAGCCGAGAAGACTTTAACAACGAGCGGATTACTGGCGCTGTGCCCATGCCCGTTGAACAGCTTCTAGGCAATGCTGAAAATGCCCTAGAGCACAAGCGTGATATCTACATCTATGGCGACAGCGCTGACAACGCCGCTAGCCAGCTCCGTCAAGCGGGCTATGGCAGTGTAGCTGTATTGCAGGGTGGGCTTTCGGCATGGAAGGCCGTTGGTGGCCCCACCGAAGGCGTCTACGCTTTTTCGTCGCCGCTCAAGGATTAAGCGTTTTTGGCAGCAATTTGAACCCAGAGGAGTGCTTTGCGGTAGGGTGATGCGATCGCTCTCCTAGATCACTCTTACAGCCCAGGCCCGTTCACATTAGCCCTGGCAAAAATCAAATCCAAGCAAGTCCATAGCCCTGATTAACCAGTTCCCTCATGCTTTCTTCAGTGGAGAAAAGTATGGGGGAATTGGCACTTTTGCACATAACCTAGAAAGCCAGAAACGACTAGTACGCAGCAGCAAAAATGACCTGACTGTTCAACATGCTTGAAACACCTCTACCCTAAGAATTTTTCCCTTTGAATTTTGCATTTTGCACTCCGTGTAGCGGTACTAGGGTAGGCAGTCTAAATAGTTCTCCATATCCCAGTTAGTGGTGGTGGCCAAAAACCGCTCCCACTCGTCGCGCTTGTACTGGTCAAAGATGCGGTACATTTCTCCCGGCAGCGCTGACTGAATCACCTCGTCGGTGGCGAGACAGTCGAGGGCTTCACCCACGTCGGGCTTGCCGTCTGGCCCCTTTTTGAGCCACATCATCTCCGGTTCGCAGCCGTGGCGTAGCTGTAGCCCATGTTTGGCCTGAAACTCGGCATGAATGCGCTTGAGGTTGCCCCGACAGTCGCCCGTCAAAAATGCCGCTGCGTCTTCCTCCTCTTCGCGGTTGCGGAAGCAGACGCAGTAGACCCGCGCCACCCGCTGATCCCACCGCAGTTGGCAGAAAGTTTCGGGGTCGGGGATGACGACTAGCTCTGCCGCTTCGGGGCCGTAGCCGAGGTACTGGCTGTGGCGATTCATTGCCAGGTTAGCGGTGGCCCCATAGACCAGCTGAAAGCCTTTCTCGGCAGTGACCTCCCAATAGTCGGCGGGGATGCCCTTACCCACAATGCGCCCCGTCACGGAAATGAACTGGTAATAGATGTATTGAATGCCCAGCTCGTCGATTTTGGCTCGCACCTGCTTGACTAGCTCATCGCGCCCCTCGGCGGCGACGTAGCGCTCTAAATCTGTCGAGGTATCGACCCGTGTTAACACTCAGTCACCGTGAGACCTCCTAGTTTGCAGCGCAGCGGAATGGTCTTAGTAAAGTCAACTTATTATGACAAGTTTGTAGCCATTGATAGTGTACTAGAACTCAGCATTGCAGTTAGCCCTACTCTTTCCCAGCCGGCCACCCAAGGATTTGTAACAAAGCTTCAGCGGTGGCTCGGTCAAACGTTGTGCGATCGCATACTCTAAGAGTCCGGCGAGAGCTAACTATTTATTTAATAAAGCGCTGGGGTGCGATCGTACTCTCCCGATCACTCAGGGCTTAACCTGCGGAACCTACAATACCTGTAGCGTTTATGCAGCCCAACTATGGATTTTCTCTGCCAGGCGATCATCTTTGATGTCGATGGGGTGCTGATTGACTCAGACCCAGTTGCAGAGCGCCATTGGCGAGCTTGGGCCGATCGCCACGGGGTTGATTTCGAGGCGATCGCCCGCATTCACCACGGTCGCCCTACGGTCGAAACCATTCGCCAGGTTGCACCCCACGTGGATGCTGCTCAGGAGGCTCATCTCAAAGAAACCGCTGAGGCCGACGATACTGAGGGGTTGAGACTGTATCCGGGTGTGAAAGAGCTGTTGGCTGGGCTGCCGCGCGATCGCTGGGGAGTGGCTACCAGCGGCACCCGCCGCACCGTTTCCCTGCGCTTCCCCCATCTAGAGTTGCCAGAGCCCTCGGTGATGGTGACCGCCGACGATGTGCAGCGGGGGAAGCCAGCGCCCGATCCCTATTTACTGGCGGCTGAACGTATGGGATTAGCTCCGGCTGACTGCTTGGTGATTGAAGATGCTCCCGCTGGGGTGGAGGCAGCCAAAGCTGCGGGGGCAAAGATAATTGCGGTGACGACAACAAATAGGGCCGAAGATTTGGGGTTGGCCGATGCGATCGCCCCCGCCCTAGACGCCCTTCAAATTACTGTTGGCCCACAGGGACTACGGGTTCATGTGAACGGTGCAGTATAAAACTTGACCGCAAAAGCAGTTTCAGTTTTTGTAACCATCCTGAGTTGGGCACCCCCATCGCGTAGGTTAGGGGCATAGCTTTGCGAGGGCCTGAGGATGGAACACCGCTGGAATGTTTGGTTACTGGGCGCGATCGCGGCAGGAGCCCTGCCCCTAGCCCTCGCGGCCCCAACTCAGGCCTGGGACCCGATCGCGCCCAACCCTAACGCCAATGCCAATGCCAACCCGACAGAAAGCTCTCCTACGCCACCAATCGTGCAGCGCCAGGCTTTTGACCGCTACCGACAGGTGATCGAGCGCACCCAGGCCATGGTGCAAGACCCCATTGCTCGTCAACTGGCAGAATCTTTCGATTTAAACGTGCTCAACGTCACCTGGGAAGACACCGGGCGCTTCTACGGCTCCTCCGTTGGCCCCAACATCAGCGATATGACCATTCAGGTGCAGCAGCAGGATCCTGTGACCCGGCAGTACCAACTGCATCTGATGCCGGTGATTCGCCATCCCAACTTTGAAGACATCAGCGCCGACATTCCCCTGGAGAGCTTTTTTCTTCAGGTGGGCAACGAGAACGGCGAAGACCTGCGCCGGGTGGCTCTGAGCGAGGTCCTGGGCGATCTTCGCAGCTACCTCAGCACCCCAGACTCTTGGAGCGGACGGGGGCTATCGCTCCTTGCCCCCCAGCGCGATAGCCATGTGCTGGTCAGTGCTCAGGCCTGCTTTTTGCCAATTCCCCAGGAGGGTTCGGCCACGTTTAACCCGGTGCTGTTTAACTATCAGTCTCGACCCGGTGACCCAGCGGTGCTGACCATTCTCGCCACCCGCGAAGGCACCAGCGTCACGGTGATCGACAACCAGCGCGACGGTTTTGAGGCCGGGCAAACCTGGGGCCAGCGCCTGTTCTTCAACAAAAATGGCGAACGAGCCAGCTTCACCGGCCAGCGGCTCAGCGATTTTCAGGCGGTGGAGAATCCTCGGCGACCTGGAGAAACCGCTGAGGACGACACCGAGGGGCTGAACATGGTGCTGCTGATTCAGGTGCCTCTCAAACAGCGGGCGCCCATGCGGCAGCAGTCATCGTTTGACACCATGGCTCCGGCAGCCCCCATGGCCGCCGCCCCCCTGATGGAATCCCGTGGGGCTAGCGATGTGGAGGCCGCCGTCATCGGCCACGGCGCGGTAGAGGGCCCATTCACCGAAATCGACAACTTGGCCATTGAGCGCGACCCAGACTATCCGATTCGGGTCACGGTGCAGTTCTACAAAGCCACCAGCAACGGCGTAGTGTCGGAAGCCGACATGGCCGAAATTCGCGAGCAGATCGATCGCGTCTATGCCGAGGCCGATTACGTGGGCAGTCTGGTGGTAGACGGCCCCAGCGATGGTCAAGGACCGGCCAGAGGCCAACGCCCCACCGAGCACGACGGCCCCAAAGATGAGCCCGCCGACTGGTGGCAGCGCTTCTGGGAATTCCAGCGCAACCTGCGCGATCGCTAGGACTGCGGGGCGTAGATCGCCTGCACAAAGCGATCGCGCCCCGCCAAATCCAAACAAGTTTGAATATCGCGATAGCACCCCTGCGCCTCCAGCAGTTCTCGGACTGCATCTCCCTGGCCCACCATCATTTCCACCAGCCAGAGCCCGCCCGGCACTAGAAATTCGGGAGCCAGGGCGGCGAGCAGGCGGAGATCATCCAGGCCATCGTTACCCCCATCCAAAGCACTGGCAGGTTCGTGGTTGATCACCTCAGGTTGCAGCGTCGGCAGCAGCGCCGAGGGAATGTAGGGCGGGTTCGACACCACCGCGCTGATCTGTCCACGGTAGGACGTTAGCGGTTCAAACCAAGAGCCTTGGTAGAAGGTGATGCGGTGGCTCAACCCCGCCCTGGCAGCATTCTCCTGAGCGATCGCCAGTGCCTCAGCGCTAAAATCCACCGCCAAAATTCGAGCGAACGGCAAGGCTTGGGCGAGACCTAGTGCGATCGCGCCACTTCCCGTTCCCATATCCACCCAAACGCCCTGGGCTAGCTGATCTCCAATGGGACTGCGGGCGATCGCCGCCTCAGCCAGATCAATGATTAGCTCGGTTTCAGGACGGGGGATCAGCACCGCCGGAGATACGGTCAGCATCAGGTCACGCCAAGGAGTTTCGCCCACCAGGTATTGTACGGGAGTGCGCTCCGTGAGCCGCTGCTGCCAGCGACGCTCCAATTCGGCTAGAGAATAGCGAAGGGTGATGTGCGATCGCTGTCGCAACGTACCCAACCGCAGCGACAGCCGATCCACATTCGCCACCGCCATCAGCAGCCAATCGACTTCGCCAGCGTCAACCCCCGCTGCCTGGGCATCTACTAATGCCTTATCGCGCCAAGCCCACAGCTCAGTTCCTGCAATGGAATCGCTTTCTGCCATTGACTTCGCAAGTCTCAATTGATGTGCCAAAGACAACGCCAGGTTGCCGGTACTCCCTACCCCCTCACTCCCTACCCCTTACCCCCACTCCCCTAACGCGTCCACCGCGCCTTAGCCCCCCGCGCGTCCAAATGCACCAGTGCCGGAAACTGACTGTAGCGCCCCAACCCTCCCGGCCACCAGGGATCCAGTGCCCAATAGACCTGGTTCCCAGTTAGCCCTGTGCAGTAAAAGTCGATAGCGTCACCTACGATGTGACGGCTCTCGGAGGCATCACCGACTCGACTGTCGATCGCAGCGGGGCGATACCAGTTGGTGATCATGAACGGGCGGCCAATGCGATCGCGGGCCTGCTGGGCCAGGGCGGCAATGCGCACAATGGCATCCACCGTGGCCTGGTTAGAGGGCATGCGGGCACCGCCACGAGTTGCCTCTGCCCAGGTAAAGTTGCCGTTGGACACAATGCTGGCGTCGAGCTGAATATTGTTAGGCGTCCACTGGGCGGGGCGCGGCGGCGGCGGGGCAGGCACCGGAGCGGGCATGGCTTCAGGTGACGGGAGGGCCGATCGCTCCAGCCGCCGCAGATCTTCAAACAGCGACTGAATCGCGGGAATCCGCCCCTCCAGCCGCCGCCACAGCTGCACCAAGCGAATCAACGCCTCCCGCTGGTCTTCGCTGGGAGTGTAGGTGGTGGGAATATGGGCAGCAAAGTCGAGCAGGGCGCGATCGAGAGTGCGAGCGGTCATCACCAGGGCATCTGGTTTGTCGGCAGTTTGCGCCAAATCATCGGGGTTGAGCCCCAGCTGCTGAATGGCGGTGGTGCGCGAGTCGAGGCCAAACCAGCGGCGGTAGCCCTCGGTCAGCGCAAAGCGCAGATCGCCCTGGCCGTTGTAGAGATTGGGTATTTTTTGCACAAAGGCAAGCAACGCTGGGTCGAGAGTTTCCAGGTTCGTTTCATGGGCAAAGGGGTCGTTGGTGAGCAGCCAGGCGATCGCATCTTCCCGCGCATCCATCGCCCGCCACAGCTGCACCAGGCGAATCAGCGCCTCCCGCTGGTTGGGGTAGCCCGTGTAGTAGCGAGCCACCGACTGCATAAAGCCCACCAGCGCATTGTCCAGAGCCGCTTCGTCGGGCACTTGGTCAACCACCGGCACGCTCAACACGTCGTATACCGCCGCTGCCGTGTCAAGCTGTCGCCATAGCCGCACCGCCTCGACCATGGCCTGGCGCTGAAAATCGAGCCGTCCGTAGTTGGGTGGCACCCGTTCGGCAAAGGCCAGCAGGGCCGGATCGAGCTGGCCCACCGTTTGGGGCAGCTGCGCCCCGCTGTAGTCGGTACTGAGGTCTTCGAGGTAAGCCTGCAAAAGGGCGGCAGCATCGCTGGGTTCGAGCTGGGCGGCATCGCGATCGCCCTCCGTCGGTGTAAAGCCATTGGCTACCGCCTGCAGAAAGCGATCGCTGTAGCGTCCCACGCTGGCATCCCAGATGTCGGCCCCGCTCCAGCCCTGCTCAACGAGGCCATTGGTGAGGCTGCGCAGGGTATTGGCCGCGTACTGCACCTGGGCCGCAAACGTCTCGACCTCGGCCATATCCACCTGGTTCACCGGGGCAATGCCCAGGCCCGTTTCGCCCTCGGTGAGCTGGGGCTGGTTATGCACGGCATAGAGGGCTGCCAAAATAGGCTTGTGCACCCCCGCTCGGCCCCCTTCCAGTAAGTAGTAATAGTTGCGTTGATCGGGTGCTAACGTGCTCATAGCGTGCATTCAGCCACAGTGACCTGTCCACAGTAACCACAAAGTGTAAACTCGATGGGCGAAGTTCAACCATTACCCAGCCACGGGTTTTCACCCCGGCCCCAGCTACTAGCCACCGACATGGATGGCACCCTCACCCGCCAGGGCAAGTTTACCCCTGCCCTGCTGCAGGGGCTAGAGCAGCTCCAGGGGTTGGGCCTGCCGGTGATGATTGTCACGGGGCGATCGGCGGGCTGGGTGAATGGCCTGGCCCACTATCTGCCCGTAGTCGGAGCCATGGCCGAAAACGGCGGCATCTACTTTCCCCACAACGGCCCGCCAGAGCCGCTCGTTGACATTCCCAACCTGGTCGCCCACCGCCAGCTGCTGCAACAGGCCTTTGCCCAACTCCAGTGGCGGTGGCCCCAGCTGCGCGAATCAGACGACAATCGCTTTCGCCTCACCGACTGGACGTTTGACATTGAAGGCCTGACCCAGGCCGATCTAGATGAAATGGCGCAGCTCTGCCAATCGCTAGCCTGGGGGTTTACCTACAGCACCGTGCAGTGTCACCTGTTTACGCTGGGCCAGTCTAAGGCGGCGGGCTTGCAGCGGGTGGTCGAGCGCTACTTTGCGCCGATCGCCGCCACTGAAGTTTTAACCGTGGGCGACAGCCCCAACGACGAGAGCATGTTTAACCCAGCCCTGTTTCCGCAGTCGGTGGGGGTGGCCAACGTGACCGACTATTGGCCTCGGCTCACCTATCACCCCACCTACGTCACCCAAGCCGCTGAAGTGGCAGGATTTTTAGAACTGATAGAAGCCCTAGTGCAGTTTTTTTAGAATTGGCCGAGGAAAGACTCGTTTTGTAACAAAAAAAGATGTTATTTCCTATCGCTGACAACCGCCCCCCGTAACGTTGTCAGACATAAAATATTTTGGAAGTTTTGACCCTTGGGGGTGGGCGATACTTTTACCATGCCAAATAATGGACGGAGATTTTCTGCCAATGCTTTGCCAGGGGATCGCACCCTGAAGTGTTTCATTTTGTTGAAATCAAAAAACAATCTGAATATCTAGACCATCTAGGTCAATAGGGGAGATCGTAGTAGTCAGCAGAATGGGGCAATTTTGTAGAAAATCCATGTAAAACCAGGCCATTTAGACTGATTAACAATTCTGGGCATTCCTTAGAAGCCGGGGTTGTGTGGCAGCACAGCCCCTTTGCCACTGCCTGAAACCTTTAGGCCTCGACCGTGCAATTCCCTTTGAGACGGCAAAGCCGATCGCCCCTCCCACAAACAACTTCACTGCCTCGCGCTCGCTGAGCCTGACGCAAAATTTGACTCTCTCTCGATCCCGTTTCCCTAGCGCTAAGGTTGGGATCTTTTTTATCGTTATTCTCCCGTCTACCGCCTGCGTTTTTGTTTAAGGCCCTTTCCCTCGAAACTCCCTATGACCATTGCAGCACCCAAAGACAATTCTGTAGCCGCTCCCCTAGATACCGCCCCCACTGGGCTTAAGGTGGGCATTCCAAAGGAGGTGTTTGCGGGCGAACAGCGGGTCGCCGCTACCCCCGAGACTGCCAAAAAACTGCAAAAACTAGGCTTTGAGGTCTTGGTCGAAACCCAGGCCGGAGCCGGAGCCAGCTTTACTGACAGCGCTTACCAAGCCTCTGGCTGCACGGTGATGGTCGATGCCGCTAGCCTGTGGGAGGCTGCTGACGTGGTGCTCAAGGTGCGATCGCCCCAGCACCATCCCACCCTCGATCGCCACGAGGCCACCCTACTCAAGCCCGAGCAAACCCTGGTCAGCTTTATCTGGCCCGCCCAAAACCCCGAGCTGCTAGAGCAGCTAGCCCACCAGGGCGGCACTGTCCTAGCAATGGATTCTGTCCCCCGTATTTCCCGCGCCCAAAAGCTGGATGCCCTCAGCTCGATGGCCAACATCGGCGGCTACCGAGCCGTGATCGAGGCCGCCAGCCACTTTGGCCGCTGCTTCACCGGGCAGATTACCGCCGCTGGCAAAATGCCCCCCGCCAAAGTGATGGTGATTGGGGTTGGCGTGGCCGGGCTGGCGGCGATCGGGGCAGCCAAGAGTTTGGGGGCGATCGTTAAAGCCTTTGACACCCGCCTAGTGGTCAAAGAACAGGTGCAGAGCCTGGGCGCAGAATTTCTAGAGCTGCACTTTGAAGAAGACGGCAGCGGCGAAGGCGGCTACGCCAAGGTGATGAGCCCGGCCTTTATTGCCGCCGAAATGGCTCTCTTTGCCCAGCAGGCCAAGGATGTTGACATCATCATTACCACAGCACTGATCCCCGGCAAACCAGCGCCGCTGCTGATTACCCAAGAGATGGTCGAGAGCATGAAGCCAGGCTCGGTAGTGGTCGATCTGGCCGCTGAACAGGGGGGCAACTGCGAAGTCACCGAGCCCGGCCAGGTGATTTCGCACAACGGCGTCACCATCATCGGCCTGACTGATCTACCCAGCCGCATGGCCTCCCAGGCCAGCCAGCTCTACGGCAACAACCTGGTGCACCTGCTCAGCGACCTGGGCGGAGCCGAAAATTTCATCGTCAACATGGAAGACCAGGTGATTCGCGCCACCACCGTGATTCACAACGGCCAAGTCACCTGGCCCCCTCCCAAGGTAGAAGCCCCCGCTCCCAGCGTCTCCCCCACCTCCCCTACCTCCCCAACCGCTGAGGAAATTCCCGCTGCTAAGTCCTGGTTTAGTCAGCTGCTCTGGCCCGTGCTAATTGGCCTGGCCTGTGTGGCTATCGGCCTCTGGGCTCCCGCCTCGTTTATGACCCACCTGACGGTCTTTGTCCTCGCCAGCTTCCTCGGTTGGAAGGTGATTTGGGACGTGTCGCCCAGCTTACACACTCCCCTAATGAGCGTCACCAACGCCATCAGCGGCATCATCATCATCGGCGGCATGCTGCAAATTTCTAACAACATCGCTTCACCAATGACGATTTTGGGAGCGATCGCCCTCTTCCTCGGCACCGTCAACATCGCCGGGGGCTTCATGGTGTCGCAGCGCATGTTGAACATGTTCCACAAGTAAGCCGTGAAGGGTAGGGGGTAAGGGGTAAGGGGTCTTGAGTCCCAAACCCAAGCGTCCAGCAGAATTCCCTACTCCTCACTCCCCACCCATCCACCCCTTACCCTTCCACCCCATTCCCCCTCGTCCCTTCATCTCCCCAGCAATGGAAAACAACCTCGTAACCACCGCCTACATCGCCGCCAGCGCTCTCTTCATCCTCAGTCTGGCGGGGCTGTCGCAGCCAGAAACCGCTAAGCGGGGCAACCTGCTGGGCATTCTCGGCATGGCGATCGCCTTTGGGGCCACGGCGCTGATCTGCCAGGGCTACCCCGTCCAGATTGGCTCCATCGGCCTCGGTGTGCTGGTGGGTGTGCTGGCCGCTGCCCGCGTGGCAATGACCGATATGCCCGAAATGGTGGCGCTGCTCAACAGCTTTGTGGGCTTGGCCGCTGTTCTAGTCGGCTTTGCCGAATACCTCCAGCCCAGTGCGGCGCTCACGGGCACAGATATTACCGTTCACCGGGTGGAAATCTATATTGGCGTGTTCATTGGCATCGTCACCTTTACCGGGTCGATGATTGCGGTGGCCAAGCTGCGAGGCTGGGTGCCCAGCCGGGCGGTGCTGCTGCCCGCACGCCACGTATTCACGCTGGGAATGCTGGGGGCGATCGCCTACCTTCTAGTACCCTTTCTCACCGCTACTGGCAACCCAGGGATGTGGATTTTGGCAGCGATGACGGCGATCGCAGGCGTCTTTGGCATTGTGATCGTGATGGCGATCGGCGGGGCCGACATGGCGGTGGTGATTTCGCTGCTCAACAGCTACTCGGGGCTGGCTTCGGCAGCAGCGGGTTTTATGCTCAACAACGACCTGCTGATTATTACCGGGGCACTGGTGGGCAGCAGTGGAGCCATTCTCAGCTACATCATGTGCAAAGGCATGAACCGCTCCTTCGTCAACGTGCTGCTGGGGGGCTTTGGAGAAACCGCTAGCTCCGGCAAGGCGGCTGCCCTGGAGGGCAGTGCCACTAGCACCACCACAGGCGAAGTTGTCGAACTGCTGGCCAACGCCCAGAGCGTGGTCATCGTCCCCGGCTACGGCATGGCCGTGGCCCAAGCCCAGCACCCCGTGGCGGAGATTACCCGCCTGCTCCGCGCCCAGGGCAAACAGGTGCGGTTTGGCATCCACCCCGTGGCGGGCCGCATGCCTGGCCACATGAACGTGCTGCTGGCCGAGGCCAACGTGCCCTACGACATCGTGCTGGAGATGGATGAAATCAACGATGACCTGTCCCACACCGATGTGGTGCTAGTGGTCGGTGCCAACGACACCGTCAACCCCAGTGCCAAAAATGACCCCAATAGCCCGATCGCCGGCATGCCCGTGATGGAAGTCTGGGAAGCCGATACCGTAGTGGTGCTCAAGCGCGGCATGGCGTCGGGCTATGCTGGGGTAGAAAATCCGCTGTTCTTCAACGACAACACGCTGATGCTGTTTGGCGACGCCAAAACCAATGTCAACGGCATTCTGGCCCAGCTCTCTACCTCAACGGCTCCCGCCCCCGCTCTCGCCGCAGCTTAGTTCATCTCGGATATGCTCTGAGCCAAGTGCATCCGAGATGAACAACATCGGCTAGTGACAGATAAACCTCGATACAATCAGCCTCCCAAGTCGTAGGATGGATCAGCACAGCAGGATTTATCCTACGACCTGGGAGTTTTGGTGAGCGGGTATGAAGCTTAAGCGCAGTACGGTAATGCTGGTCGGGGTGGCTTTTTTGCTGGGGGCCGGGGTGCTGATTGCTGAGTCGCAGCGATCGCAATCCCCCGAATCAGCTACCGAAACCGAGTCCACCGCGCCTATCTTCACCTTTGAAGAAGCCGATGTCGCCACCCTCACCGTCGATCGCGGCAACGAAACTCTGGTCTTTACACAGGGCGACGACGAAACCTGGCAAATGACAGCGCCGGACAAAGCCTTGGCTGAACCGGGGGCGATCGCCTTCCTTCTCAGCCGCCTCAACACCGACTCGCCCCTACAAACTGTCACCATGGGGGCCGATCAGGCTACCGACTTTGGCTTCAACGCTCCCCTCGGCATCGTCACCGTCACCCTCAAAGACGGTACCGAGCACGAGCTGATTTTGGGTGGCCCCGACTTTAGCGGCAGCGCCAACTACGCGGTGGTTGATCCTGATCCCTGGCCCCCTGCCGGAGAGTCAGAATACTCCGTGCTCGTCGTCACCCGCGATGTGGCCAACGGCATCAATCGCCCCCTTGCCGAGTGGAAGATGCCGGTAGAAACCCCAGCCCCAGCCAATCCGGGAGCCAGTTCAACCCCAGAGAGCAGCACACCAGCGGCAGCGCCGCCCGCCCCAGCCCCCACTCCGACACCCGCTCCAGCACCTACTGTAGAGCTCCCGGCGGGTGAAGCTCAGCCTACGCCTGCGCCTACTGCCAGCCCTGCTCCTGAAGCTGCAAACTGAGTGTGTCGCGGGTGCTAGGCTAAGCCAGCAATTCTTTTTTCTCCCCATGGGCTCTCCCACCGCTATTTTGCTGTTCTCTTGCCCCGACCAAAAGGGTCTGGTGGCCAAGATTGCCAACTTTATCTACGCCAACGGCGGCAACATTCTCCACGCTGACCAGCACCGCGACCCTGAGGCGGGGTTGTTTTTATCGCGCTTAGAGTGGGAGCTAGAGGGGTTCAACCTGCCGAGGGAGATTATTGGAGCGGCGTTTGGGGCGATCGCCCAACCTCTCGGCGCTACCTGGCAACTTCACTTTTCTGACGCCGTGCCCAAGCTGTCAATCTGGGTTAGCCACCAAGACCACTGCCTGCTCGACCTGCTCTGGCGGCACAAAGCGGGCGAGTTCAAGGCCGAAATTCCGCTGATCATCAGCAACCATCCCCACCTCAAACCCGTCGCCGACCAGTTTGGCATTGCCTTCGAGCACCTGCCCATGACCAAAGACACAAAGGCTGAGCAAGAACAGCGGCAGCTAGAACTCCTCAAGAAATACAACATTGACCTGGTAGTGCTGGCCAAATACATGCAGGTGCTCAGCTCCGGCTTTCTGCATAAGTACGATCGCGTCATCAACATTCACCACTCGTTTTTGCCCGCCTTTATGGGGGCCAACCCCTATCAGCGGGCCTTTCAACGGGGGGTAAAAATTATCGGGGCCACTGCCCACTACGTCACCTCCGACCTCGATGAAGGCCCAATCATCGAGCAAGATGTGGTGCGCATCAGCCACCGCGACGACGTGAAGGAACTAATCCGCAAAGGCAAAGATGTGGAGCGCATTGTGCTGGCCCGCGCCGTGCGGCTGCACCTGCAAAACCGAACCCTAGTCTACGGCAACCGCACCGTGGTGTTTGCGTAATCGCCACAGCGTGCTGTTGACTACTCAATCTTCCCAAACTATGGTTTTGTCTAGATTTAGAAAGCCATCTCACCCAAGTATTGTCAATGCCTACCGTACTTCAGGTCGGGCCTTACAGCTTTATCTTCTTCAGTTCTGATCGAGGTGAACCCGCTCATATCCACGTTAAGCGCGATCGCCAGATCGCCAAATTTTGGCTCAGCCCAGTTACATTAGAGAAAAATCGTGGTTTCAAAGACCACCAACTCAACAAAATTGCCGAAATTGTCGAGGAAAACCAAGACATTCTTCTAGAGGCTTGGCATGACTACTTTAATCCTTGAAACTGAACCACTAGCTACCTCCGTAGTCATAGACCAGGAAAAACTGGTGGTTGAGTTGGCCGACGGTCGCAGCCTAGCAATTCCCCTAGCTTGGTACCCTCGGTTGCTGCATGGGTCTCCCAAAGAAAGAAGCGACTGGCAACTGCTGGGCGACGGCTATGCCATAGAATGGCCGCAGCTAGATGAACATATTGGTACCGAAGGCTTACTGGCTGGCAGGCGCAGTAGCGAAAGCCAGCGATCGCTAGCCCGGTGGTTAGCAGCTCGCCAAGCTTAAATTGTGCCTGGCTGGCCTGCCCTACCGATTTTGCCCGCCACTGAGCCAGGTTTGAATTTGATTCCATATGGCGTCGGGGCCGATGCCAAAGAGAAAGTAGAGCGCCAGCAGCAAAAAGGCCACCACCAGCACCGTTTGAATGGTGTTTTTAATCAGCTTAAACACCCAGCCAAACACCACGATCGCAATCACGATCGCCCCCAGTACAATCAGCAGTTCCACGGGTATCCTCCTATCCCATTGAAACGACAGTGGCTGGGGTCAACGACTCGCTGACGCTGGTGGCTTCGGCCCTGGCCCACTGGTCGGCAGCGAGAATGTCGGCCAGCACTGGCTGGGTGACATTGTGGGAGCGGTGGCGATCGCACACCCCTTCAATCACTTTCGGAATCTCCAAGAAATGGATCTTCTCGTCTAAGAATAGCGCCACCGCCTGCTCGTTGGCGGCGTTGAGCACGGCGGTCATCGTGCCGCCCGCTCGACCAGCGGCGTAGGCCAGATCCATGCAGGGATACTTGGCGTGGTCGGGCTCGCGGAAGGTGAGGTCGCCCGCTTTGACCAGGTCGAGGGGTTCCCAGTCGGTGTAGATGCGATCGGGCCAGGAGAGGGCATAGAGCAGCGGCAGGCGCATATCGGGCCAACCCAGCTGAGCCAGCACCGACGTATCTTGCAGCTCAATCAGCGAGTGAATAATGCTTTGGGGATGGATGACGATATCGATCTGGTCGTAGTCCATGCCAAACAGGTAGTGGGCCTCGATTACCTCTAAGCCCTTGTTCATCAGCGTGGCCGAATCGACCGTGATCTTGCGGCCCATCGACCAGTTGGGGTGCTTAAGGGCGTCGGCCACCGTCACCTGAGCCAGCTTTTCCACCGGCCAGTCGCGGAAGGCACCGCCCGAAGCGGTCAGCAAAATTCGCCGCAGGCCATCCCTGGGCACTCCCTGGAGGCACTGGAAAATGGCGGAGTGCTCAGAGTCAGCGGGCAGCAGTTTCACGCCGTGCTTTTCGACCAGGGGCAGCACGGCGGGGCCACCGGCAATCAGGGTTTCTTTGTTGGCTAGAGCGATGTCTTTACCGGCCTCGATCGCCGCCAGGGTGGGCAGCAGCCCGGCGCAGCCCACAATACCCGTCACTACGGCCTCAGCGTCGCCGTAGCGAGCCACTTCCACAATGCCGTCGTCGCCCGCCAGAATCTGAGGCATCGGATCCATCCCTGCCAGGGCATCGCGCAGTTCACCCAGCTTCTCAGGGTTGCAGATGGCGACGATCTCGGGCTTAAACTGGCGCACCTGCTGGGCCAGCAGATCTACGTTGTTCCCTGCGGCAATGCCCACCAGGCGAAACTGGTCGGGGTGGTGCTCCAAAATGTCGAGGGTCTGGGTACCGATAGACCCAGTTGATCCAAGCAGGGTGATGGCTTTCACAGCAATCCTCAGGGTGGGTGAACGCTATCTTTAAGAATCTCACGGCGGGGGCCATGGCCCAAGGTCTTGGCAAAATCTCGTTGCCTGAAGTTCGATTAAACCCCACGGGGATCAGGGCTAAGCAATTGACAAGATTTGATGACTGTATCGCTATGCATAACTGCAAAAATACAATAGTTGTTAAGATTACTGAGAATCGTTCGCACACACCCGAGCCTACCCCCTAAACCCCGATGGACTCTGTAGAACCGGTTTCAGTTGAAGTTGTGCAGCAGGTAGCGGAGTATTTCAGCGTCCTCAGTGAGCCGATGCGGCTACGAATTCTCAACCTGCTGCGGGAGGGTGAAAAATGCGTGCAGGAGCTAGTTGAAGCCACTCAAACCAGCCAGGCCAATGTCTCTAAGCACCTCAAGGTGATGCTCCAGGCGGGCATTCTCAGCCGCCGCACCGAGGGCACCTCCGCCTACTACAGCGTTGCCGACGAGCTGATTTTTGACCTGTGTGGCCTGGTGTGCGATCGCCTCGCCTGCCGCATTGAGGCCCAGGCCCAGCACTTTCGCAACTTCAGCCTGGCCAGCCGCAGCTAGGGCGCTGCCGCAGTCTGGTTGGCTTTGAAGTAGGCTTCTAACACCTTCAACACCATGGGGGCTGCCACCTTACCGCCGCCGCCGCCCGAGTGTTCGGCAAAGGCCACCACCACCACCTCGGGGTTTTCCATTGGGGCGTAGGCCCCAAACCAAGCGTGAGAAAGGCCGGGAGGGGCTTCGGCGGTGCCACTTTTACCTGCCAGGGGAGGCAGGTGGGGTACGTTGAGGCTCTGGCCTGTGCCGCCTGTAATCACCTGCCGCAGCCCCCGGTGCAAAATATCGATGGTTGCATCGCTCAGCTCCAAAGACTCTTTCCAGTTGCGGTGCTCTTCATTGTCTTTGAGCAGGTGGGGCTTGATGTTGTAGCCGTTATTGGCAGCCACCGCAAACATGTTGGCCACCTGTAACGGGGTAGCCTGCATGAACCCTTGGCCAATCGACATGTTGATGGCATCGCCAATCACCCAAGGGGTATCAAGGGCTTCGCGCTTCCAGGCGTCGTCGGGCACCAAGCCAGCGCTCTCTTCGGCCCCTAGCTCAATGCCAGTTTTGCGGCCAAAGCCAAAGCGGCGGGTCATTTCAATCAGGGTGGGGCCACCCAGGCGCATGGCGACCTGGTAGAAAAAGGTGTCGCTACTCCAGGCCATCGCGCCAGGAAAACTCAGGGGGCCGAAGCCCGCCCGGTTCCAATCGCCGAACTGAATGCCCCCCACCTGAATGTAGGGGTAGGTCGGCAGAACCGTGCCCGGATCGTATTTGCCCGACTCCAGGGCCGCTGCCGTGGTGACGATCTTGAACGTACTGGCCGGTGGAAACGCTTGCAGCGATCGGTTGAGGAAAGGGTGATCGGCTCCCTGGAGCTGCTGCCACTGGGCCTCGGTAATGCGGGTGGTAAAAATATTGGGGTCGTAGGTGGGCCAGCTAGCCATGGCCAGCACCGCGCCGTTGCGCGGGTCGATGGCGACGATCGCCCCCTCGCGGTTGCCCAGGGCCGCCTCTGCCGCCCGCTGGAGCTCAATGTCGATGGTGAGCTGAATGTCTTTCCCCGCAACGGCAGGTTTATCGCCCAAAATGCTGATGATGCGTCCGGCGCTATCGACCTCCACCTGCTGGCCGCCCCAAGCCCCGTGGAGCGTGCTCTCAAAGGCGGCCTCGGCTCCCATCTGCCCCACCACATCCCCCAGGCGGTAGCCCTTCTCGCGGCGGGCCTTGAGCTGCTCGTCAGTGAGTTCGCCCGTATAGCCAATCACATGGGCAGCTAGGTCGCCGTTGGGGTAGTTGCGCACCGCCTCAGCCTCCAGACGCACCCCTGGCAGCTCGTTGGTGTATTCGGCCAGGGCCGTGGCCTGGGCAGGGCTAATGCCGCGAGCGATGGTAATCGACTCAATCGATTCATAGCCCGCCTGCTCTAGACGCCTTTGAATTTCGTCGGGGGGCATGCTGAGCACCTTGGACAGGCGATTGATCACCATTGGCCATTTGTCGCGGGGCAGGGCAATGGGCCAGATTGACACGGTGTGCGACAGGCGGCTACCGGCTAAAATCTTGCCATTGCGGTCAAAAATAGTGCCTCGGGCCGGGCGCTTGGGCACCAGGCGAATGCGGTTGGTGTCGGCTAGCTGACGATTGCGATCGCCCTCCACCACCTGAAGCTGAAATAGCCGTAGCCCAAAGGCCCCTAGCAGCAGCACCGATACCATCGCCAGTAGAAACACCGCCTGGAAGCTGCGCCCAACGGTGCGTCCGCGCAGAGTATCGGATACCTGAGGTAAATTTTGGAGTAGAGCCATAGGTATGTATTTAAACCCAATCCAATTCCAGAGGTAGAGTTCCGCCGGTGGAAAAGCTATCAATCCTGAGCTGGATTTGGGTTAGCTCCCACGGCAAAATTGGCCAATCCCCATTTTATATCGGCCCAGGAGATCTATGCAGGGAAAGCTTGTCTTGCCGGTGGTGGTGCTGAGTCTAGTGGGGGTGGTGGCCTCGGCCTTTTTTTTGGTGCGCGAGCACACCCGCACCTACCGTCTGGTGCTGGCCTCAGGCGGCAGCACGGGCGAATATTACGCCTTTAGCCAGGCCTTTGCCGAGGTGGTGGCCCGCAACCACCCCACTATTGCCATTGAGGTGCTCGAAACCAATGGCTCTCTGCAAAATATGGATTTGCTTAAGACCAATGCGGCCCAGCTAGCCCTGGTGCAGAGCGATACGCCGGTGCAACCACCGGTGCGGGCGGTGGCCTTGCTCTTCCCTGAACTGTTTCATCTGCTGGCGCACACCGATGCCGATATCAACGGCGTAGCCGATCTGCGGGGCAAGCGGGTGGCCCTGATGCCCGAGGGCAGCGGCTCCTATGCCCTGTTCTGGCCGCTGGTGCAGCACTACGGGCTGGGTGCAGACACCATGACGGTTTTGCCTATGCCCGCTGACCAGGCCCACGCCGCTCTGGCCGCTGGGGAGGTGGATGCCCTGTTTCGGGTGATTACCCTGGGCAACCCCGCCGTGGGGGAACTACTGCAAACCAGCACCACTCGCCTGATTCCTATTGATCAGGCCGACGCCCTCCAGCTATCGCTGCCCTACCTTGAGGCTCAGATAATTCCTAAGGGCACCTACAACGGCGGTCGGCCTGTGCCCGCCGCCGACCTGCCGGTGGTGGCGGTGAATGCCCTGCTGGTGGCCCACGAGGCTCTGCCCCCCAAGGTGGTGAATGCCCTCACCCGCACCCTGCACCAAAATCGCAACGAGCTGGTGGCTCTATACCCACGCGCCGCCAGAATTCGTCTGGATACTTCGGGAGACTTGGGCCTGCCGCTGCACTCAGGGGCTGAAGCTTTCTACAGCCAGGGAGAGCCGGAGTTTTTGGTGGAGTATGCCGAGCCGATTGGGCTGCTGCTGTCGGTGGGGGTGCTGGCCATGTCGAGCCTGTGGCAGCTGCGATCGTGGCTGTTGGGCAAGCAAAAGAATCGGGCCGACACCTACAACCTAGAAATTCTGGCGCTGATCGATGAGGTTGACAAAGCTCAATCGCTGGAAGAACTGAATGCCCTGAGAGAAAAGCTGTTTGACATTCTCAAACGGGTGGTGAGCGATCTAGATGTCGATCGCATCACCAGCGAGTCCTTTGAGTCGTTCACCTTTCCGTGGGAGATCGCTAACAACACGCTTCGCCACCAGGAGATGGTGCTGCGCAGCAATGCTGGCGAGGCCGATCGACGGTAGAGCCATGGGTCAGCGCTGAACCCGGTCATCAATACCCGTTGATCAATATTCGGGATCAATATCCGGCGTAAAGCGCTCCCGAAACCAATACGTCGGTATTGTGACTGGCGGCAGGGGGGAATCCCATCGGCGCACGGGTCAGGAATTCGGGCTGGGGCTGGGCCGATATGACTGGGGCTATGGGCTGCGTCGCCTGGGGTTCCCCAGCGGGAGCCGCCGCCGGATCGGGCATGAGTTCGAGGGGTGGGGGGGCTGGGGCTGAGGGTGCCACCAGCGGTGGGGGCGGCATCGCTGATGGTAAAGGAGCCGGAGCGAGATCCACCGGGTTGGGTTCTGCCGCAGGAGCAGTGAGAGGCTGGGGCGATCGCGGCAGCTCTGGGGCTCCTGCCTCAGCGGGAGCCGCTGCGCCAGGGACGGTGTCAATGCGATCGGGCAGGGGGGACTGCGGCCAGCGCGAGTCGGAGGTGGCTGGTGCGGGGGCGATCGGTAGGCCCTCTTCGAGGGGCGAGGTCGTCGCCTCCTCAAGGGAGGCTTCAGCGGCAGTCGCCTCCGTGGCCGCATCCTCTTTGGCCGCTAGCGCCTCGGCCTGACGGGCGGCGGCCCGCTCAACGGCGCGCAGACGAGCCCGCTCAGCGGCGGCGATCTCTCCCTGCCAACCGGCGATCGCGGCTCTGGCTTCATCGTAGAGGGCGCGTCCGGGCTTGACGCTGCTGGCTTCGACAATGGCCTGGGACAGCTGGCCCCGCTGGGCAAGCGATCGCGCCCGGTTGAGCAAAGGCCGGTCTTCCATCACCTGGATTTCGCTCGTCCAGATATAGATCCAGCTCTGGGCCTCGCTGCGCAGGGCTCGGTGGAGGGCAATGCCGCTGGCGGTCTGAATCGCCTCCTGCAAGCTTTCAAAGGTTTTGGCGCTGGCCAGCTCGTGGGCTTTGACTAGCTGGGGGCGATCTTCTAACCGCTCGATCTCCTGTCGCCAGTGGGCCACCATCGTCTGGGCCTGCACCCGGCGGGGATGCCCCAGGGGCACCTGGGCGGCCTGGCCAATGGCCGATTTCAGCGTGTCTTTAGTGCGCACCTGGCCCATAGCCTGGGCGGTTTGCAGGCGGGCCAGCTCGCCCATGTGGCTGCGCCAGCTCACCACGCTCGACTGGGCCTGGGGATAGTAGGGGCTGTCGGCGGGTAGGCGGTTAGCCAGCAGCATAGCCTGGTAGAGCGTCACCAGCTGGTCGGGGGAGGTGCGCCAGGTGGTCAGGCTTTTTTGAGCCATCTGGCGGGCCTGGCTAATCCAAATCAGCTCTTGGGCGGCTTTGGCACGGCTGGGGTTGAGGGCGGCGCTACGGCCTAGGGCGATCGCCGCGTCGAGTTCCGAGGCATACCACTTGTCCTGACCCAGCTTGAGCAGCAGATCGCTCCAGCGATCGAGGTAGGGCTGCACCTGCTGGCGGGCGTAGGTGCTCTCATCGATCTGGCTGGCGGTGCGCAGAGCGGCGGCGAGGCGATCGCTGCCACCGGGGACAGCAGTGGCCACTGCCTCACCCAGCAATTCTTGAGCCCGACGCTCCAGGCGAATTTGGCGCGACAGAGCCTGTACCTGGGCCACCCGCCAGTGAGAATTATTCAGCTCGCCCAGGGCCAGCACTTGCTGAGACGCTGTGGCCCAATCTTTTTGCTTCAGCGCGGTTTGGGCCGTAGCCATAATCGCTTCGCCCTGTTCCCACTCGCCCTGCCAGGTCTGCATGGTCTCTTGGGCGGTGGCAAACACCGGACTCTCGACTGGAATGTGGCTGACCAGCGCCTGGGCCTGCTCCATGCTGCCGTTGCTGCGCAGCTCCTGCTCAGCGGCCTTGAGCACTACCCAAGACCACTGCTCAATTAAAGGCTGCACTTCATAGTAGAGCGGGTGTCCGGTCGTCCAGCTGCCCGCCAGGTCGAGGGCAGTCAGCACGTCGGGCAGTTCACCCGACTCAGCCGCCACTTGGGCACAAAATAGCTGGGCGCGATCGGTCGTTACCGAGGCTGGGTTGTCACAGTTGGCCGTGGGAGGCAGATTAATCAGCCAGAAAAATGCCCCTAATGCTGCGCCACTGGCGGCAAAGCAGCCCAACAAAGTAATCAGCAGCAGCCGCCAAGACTGGTTACCACTCTGGGGTACCGGCACCATCACCTCAGACAGTCCCAAGGCCGAGTCGGCCTCATCGATGATCAGACTAAAATCTTTAGCGCCCCCTTCGGCCAGGGGTTCTCCCCGCTGGGGGCCAGACTGCTGTTGACTCAGCATATACCCGTAAGCTCCCGCGCAACCACCTCCTCCACTCTACCCAGATTCAAAGGAAGACGGGAAGCGTCAGTTACGATTTCTTAGCGCTGGCGGGTGATTTGCCTCGGTTTTGTCTTCAAACCTTGAAATCAGCGTTGGACTAAGTAACGTTAGGACACAGGCAGCTGACAAAGCTAACTGAGGCGCTACCTGGCTCGCCCTAGTCTGCCAACGTCCACCAGCCCAAGCTGGGGCCAACAAACCGAAGCGTAATCCAAAAGGCGATGATCAGCACAATGGCACCCCAAGTGCCCCGGCCAGTCCACTTCATGAACTGCTGCGACTGATCTTTGGTAATTGGCAGCCAGGGTAAAATTGGCTCTGACTGACCGTACTTCTCACCTAGCTGTTCTTTGCGTCGTTTTGATTCGCCCATGGGTCTACCCTGTCACGTCCTAAACAGTTGCGATCGCTATGTTCGTTCTTTATAAAGAATAGCGAACTGGGGACGCCATAGAAGTCCTAAAGCCCCCACTGGGTGGGCAGCGATCGCGTGCAGGCCGCCGGGCTCAGCGCCTCTAAGATTTGCGCCCCATAGCTGCGGTAGTGAACGCGAGTGTCAAGCAGAGCTACGGTGCCCCCGTGCAGCCGCGAGGGGGCCACAGCCCGCTGCAACTCCGTCACCGCCGTGGGAAAGAGGTACAGCCGAAACCAGTCCTGCCGCCGCCGCTTGTGATAGGCTACCCGCCCCGCCACCATTGGGTTCTCTAAAGAAGGCAGGGGCAGGGTCGCAATAATCAGCAGCGCCGGAGGCGGCAACCGCGCCTGGTGCTGCCGCCAAAACGCCCAGCCGCTGACCAGAATGCCGTTGGCGTCAATGGCGGCATTCTCCACCTGCACCCGTGAGCCAAATTCTCCAGCTAGCATTGCTCCTAGCTGTCCCTTCAGGGGCAAATCATCCAGCAAGATGACCGTGGGGCCAGAGATCTGAGGCCGGGCGACATTCAGCAGGCGGCGAATTTCTTGGTGCAGCACCCCCTGAAACTGGGGGGTGTTAGGCAGAGGCAGGTGGGTGGGCAAGTAGAGCTGAATAGCGTCGTTTTGCCGATTGGGGGTGAACTGGAGACAGGTGAGATCGCCCAGGCCCAACCGCTGGCGAAAGTTTTCGGCTGCTTCGTCAGGGTCAAGGGCGGCACCAATTAGCACCACCGGCTGGCGGGGCCACACGGAAGTCATCGCGGTGGCGAGTTCGACCGGGGCGCAGTGCAGCGCCATCTGGCCGCGATCGCGATCGACCGAAAACCACAGCAGGTGATCGGGCGGGTTAAACCGCTGCCAGAACGTTGCCCATTGGGGCGGCATCGGCCCCTCGGTCTGGGGGGAGCTGGCGCGGTTGGCGGTCAACACCTGGTGTAGCCGCTGGAGCTGCTGGCTATCGCCTTCTTCGAGCAGGTAGCGGTGGTAGGGGTTGGCCGGGCGTTGAAAGGCGGCATGGGTCAGCGCCACGTGGGTATCTTGAATGAGGCTCTGGTGGTCGGGGTAAGCCAGGGCCAAATGAGTCCAGTCGAGGGTAATGAGGTTGGCGGTGAACTGCTGGTGCAGCCACAGTTCGAGGTTGTCGGCATCGTCAATCAGCGTGGGGGTGCCGTCGGGGAACTGGGTGCCTGACCCCAGGCGATCGCCCAGCCAGGCCTCGGGCGTGGTAATCAGCAGCCCGTCGAACCCGTCGCCCGGCCAGCGATCGCCTATCTGCACCGGCTTTCGCAGTCGCAGCTTTTCTTGCAGCCGAGGAATATCAACCATCAGCACCCGCTGGGCCGTGGGGTCGGGGGCCACCACCACCGCCGGGCCGGGCCACATCATCAGCGCGATCAGATAGCTGAGGCGATACTCGCCCTGGTAGGCCGACAGGCCACCTACCTGCATCAACGCGCTGCGCCCCAGCCGCAGCGCCCGCGCCACCAGCCTTGCCAGCGTCAGGTGGTGGGGCCAGCTTGGCTCTCCCCATTCCCGCAGCAGCGCGCGCAGTTGTTGGTGTACTTGGGCTTCTATCACGGGGGGAAACGCCGCAGCGCCACGAAAGAATTAATTGGAACGGTTGACGACTGAAGTAAGTGGAGGGTTGCCCGCTCAAGCCACAGGGGTTCATTGTCGCATAGATGACTGGTTGAGGTCTTTAGGTATCCCCCCACCGATATGCTGATAGGGTTTGCTGTGGATACGGGGTTACAGCTATGGAACGCATTGCCATCATTGGCCTGGGCCTAATCGGCGGATCGCTGGGGCTCGACTTGACTCGGTACGGTCATCCCGTCGTGGGCATTGCCCGGCGCGCAGAAACGGCTGAGCAGGCCTTGGCCATGGGAGCTGTCACCGAGGCTGGCACAGACTTGGCGCTGGTGGCGGGGGCCGATGTGGTGTTTATCTGCACCCCGATTGATGCTGTGGTGGCGACGGCGACGGCGATCGCCCCCTATCTATCTGAGGGCGCGGTGGTCACCGATGTGGCCTCGGTGAAAGGGGAACTGGTGCCCAGTCTAGAGGCGCTGTGGCCGGGCTTTGTGGGTGGGCACCCGATGGCGGGTAAGGCTGAAGCTGGGCTGGCGGTCGCAGAGGTGGGGTTGTTCCGCGATCGCCCCTACGTGCTCACTCCAACTGCGACAACGAATCCAGAGGCTTTGGAACGGGTGAGGGCGATCGCCACCTCCCTCGGCGCGAACCTCTGCCAGTGCCACCCCGACCAGCACGATCGCGCCGTCGCCTGGATCTCGCACCTGCCGGTAATGGTCAGCAGCAGCCTCATCCTTGCCTGCCAGGGGGAAGCTGATCCCGCTATTCTTGCGCTTGCTCAAACCTTAGCCAGCTCTGGCTTTCAAGACACCAGCCGCGTCGGTGGCGGCGTGCCTGAGCTGGGCACACTGATGGCCCGCCACAACCGCGCGGCACTGCTGGATGCCTTGACTAGGTACCAGCAGCAGCTAGAGCAGATGAAAGCCCTGATTAAAACAGAGAACTGGGATGCTCTGCACAGCCAGTTAACCCAGTCGCAAGCTGCACGACCTGCCTACTTAAGCTAGGTAGACCGGGTTGCCGATCGCGAGCTGTTTACGCCCGCCTGGCAAGGTCTGCGAAGAGTACGTTTGAAGCCTGAAAGCTAGCAGAGTAGCGGATGGGTAGAGGGGTGATGGCAGAATTAGATATTGAGAGCATTCAGGAGAAAATTCGCTCTGAGGAATATGTCTATACCTCCCATGCAGACATTGAGCGCAAAGCCAATGATTTGACCTTGATGCAGATAGAAGAAGCTTTATTAAATTGAGAAGTTCTAGAGCAATATCTAGATACAGGCCGTGGCGAAAGCTGCTTAATTCTCGGTTATTCCAGTAACTTTCCCATTCACGTTGTCTGCGGTTGGCGAGAGGAGCAAGTTGCCGTCATCATAGTCTACATACCAGGGCCGCCCAAATTTATTGACCCAAAAACAAGGGCTTAACGGATGCGAGATATCAAATGCAACACCTGCGGTAGGGCGGACTTCGAAGAACGCCAAATTACTTATCTATGCAGTCATCAAGGGCAATATTTAATTGTCCCCAACACCCCAGTAGAGATTTGCAGTGACTGTGGCACAGTCTATTACAGCGCTGCAGCTCTGAAGAACATCGAGCGTCAGTTTTTTGCTATTCGCAACCATACTGAAATGCCTGATCAATATCTCCAGGTACCTGTGAAATCCCTGTGAAATCTGCGAGTCACCCGTTGGTGATTCTTTCGTAAATTCAAGGATGCCACTTACTTCGCCGGATACACCGGCTCTTTGTCGATCACCACCGGCTTCTGGTAGAGCAGTGCCGTAAAGGTCACCGTCGAGCCTAGCCCTTCGCCCATGCTGATGAACTGCACCACGCCGCCCATGGCCTCGACTAGGCGCTGGGAAATCGCTAGCCCTAGGCCAGTGCCACCATACTGGCGGGTGCGATCGCCATCCACCTGACTAAAACTTTGAAACAATCGATCCTGCTTTTCTAGCGACACGCCGATGCCCGTGTCGGCCACGCTAATTTTGACCAGGCCGGGCCAGGTTTTGCCCTGGTATTCCACCTTTTGGGGCTTTACCTCGGCGCTGATGGTGACCCCGCCCTCGTGGGTGAACTTAATAGCATTGCCCACTAGATTGATTAGCACCTGGAGTAGGCGCTGGTAGTTGCCGTTGACAGTAATATCGTCGCGGGTGGCGGGCAGCAAAATGTCGAAAGCCAAGTGCTTCTCGTCAGCCTGGTGGCGCATGAAGTTTTCTAGATCGGCCAGCAGCTCCTTGAGGCTAATTGGCCCCATGTCAATCTGCATTTTGCCCGCTTCGATCTTGGCGATGTCGAGCACATCGTTGATTAGCTGTAGCAGATGGATGGCTGACTTGTGGGCCTCTTCAATGAATTCTTCTTGCTCGGCGGGGTCGTCGGCCATGCCGTCGAGCACAAGTCTGAGAAAGCCGATCATGCCGTTGAGCGGGGTGCGTAGCTCGTGGGAGGTGTTGGCTAGAAACTCGCTCTTCAAGCGCGAGGCTTCTTCGGCCTGCTGGCGCGCTTCTTCGGCCTGACGGCGGGCCTCTTGAAACTCAAGCTGCTTTTCGAGCAGGCTGGCGTTGGCCTGCTGGAGTTTGATGGCGAGGGCGTGGCTTTCGCCAAACAGGGTGGCGTGGGCGATCGCTGTCCCCACCTGATCGGCCAGGTCAGTGAGCAAATTTAGCTCAATGTCTGACCAGGGGCGATCGGGGCGATCGTGGAGCACGATAAAGCCGTTGATGGTGCTTTGGTAGCGAGTGGCCACCGCCACAATGGATGGATCGGCGGGCTGTCGCGGCGGCACCACTGCCACCGACGACTGGGCGGCAGCACTGAGGCAAGGCGTTTCGGCCAGTGACCACACCTGCCCCTGCCAACTGGGCAAATCGCCCGATCGCACATACTCGGCGGTCACCGTAGCGGTTTCGGGGGCCAGATTGGGGGCGGCGGCACAGCTGCACACTAGGCAGCGGCTCACTCCAAACAGGTCGCCCAACCCCTCCACCGTCTGCTGGCGAATGATGGCCAAATCCAGCGTCCAGCGAACGTTGCGAGTAATTTGGGTGAGCCGGGGCGAGTAGGTTTGCAGCTGGGCGCAGGCCCCGGGCAAGTTGTCCTGAACCCCAGTGGGCACGTCTAAGGCCCGCTGCCATAGCCCACCGGTCAACCCGTTTAGGTCAGTCAGGTAGCCTGTGGCGGCAATGCGAAAGAGCTGACCGTCTAGGCCGATGAGGGGTTGCAGCACCCACTGCACATTGATGCTGTGGGAACCCAACGGGCAGCGCCCCGGCAGATGCACCGGTTCGTGGCGGGTGGCTAAGCTTTCGAGCGCCTGCCCCAGAGCCTGGGGGGTGGCAAAAGAAACAATTTCGGCCAGCGATCGCCCCACCCAGTTCGCCGTTAGCGCCTCTGGCAGAGATTTTATCCCTACGGTTTGAATTGACTCCACCACCGCCGTAGGGCTGAGCACCATGATCCAGGCGGAGATAGCCTCCGCTGGGCTGGCCGCCGCCAAGGTCGGGAAAGAAGGTCGCGATCGCATAGGGGTAAGAGGCCAGAACGCTCCTATGTTAACCAACCACCCACACCGATGGCTCTAGTTGAGAGGGAATTAGAACGGTTTAGGTCGATAGGTACAGGGTTCGAAGGGTAGCCTTAGCCCCTGTACCCCTATGCCTTGAATCCTCGTTCTGCCTATATTTAGTCGTTCCACTCACCTTTGGGGGGCACCGTTGGGTTGCGGGGCAGGTGGCGCACCAGGTCGTCTTCATAGCGGCGATCGCCCCTAAGCCACTGGCGCAGGGCAACATCGATCACCTTGCTGGGGTCGGGGGAAAGGTGGGTAACCTGATCAAGCAGGTCTTTGTCAATTTGTACCGAGAGGTCGACTTTTTCCGCCGACCGTTCGCCGGAAGGAGAGGCAGAGTGTTGCATAGTGAGTGGCCTAACTGCCGGGTATGGGGTGGATTAGAATCTACCATTCAGTCTAAGCCCTGGCATGGGTGGGTTTAACACCAACGCCCACAACCCCTGCCAGATTAGGTCTAAAGACCTTGACATAACAAGCCTACCCTTCCTCACCTAACCCCCTCTCCTCACCTTCCCTAACCCCTCACTCCCCAAGCATTCGCCAAACGAGGGATTACAATATTAAAGTCTGTAAACTACTGCCGCTGGTAAGCCTTGTATGACAGAGGTTCCCGTCTCTCAGATTCGCAATTTCTCGATTATTGCCCACATCGATCACGGCAAATCGACCCTGGCCGACCGGCTGCTCCAGCGCACCGGCACCGTCAGCGATCGCGAAATGAAGGCTCAGTTCCTCGACAATATGGATCTGGAGCGCGAGCGGGGCATCACCATCAAGCTCCAGGCCGCCCGCATGAACTACAAGGCCAAGGACGGCAAAGACTACGTTCTCAACCTGATCGACACGCCCGGACACGTGGATTTTTCCTACGAGGTGTCGCGTTCTTTAATCGCCTGCGAAGGGGCGCTGCTGGTGGTCGATGCCTCCCAGGGGGTCGAGGCCCAAACCCTGGCCAACGTTTATCTAGCCCTAGAGAACAACCTCGAAATCATCCCTGTTCTCAACAAAATTGACCTACCCGGTGCCGAACCCGAGCGCATCCGGCAAGAAATTGAAGACATCATTGGCCTCGATTGCAGCGGTGCCATTCTCGCCTCCGCCAAACAAGGAATCGGCATTGACGAAATTTTAGAATCGATCGTTTACCTGGTACCGCCCCCCGCGGACACGGTCGATCAACCTTTGCGAGCGCTGATTTTCGACAGCTACTACGACAGCTACCGGGGCGTGATCGTCTACTTCCGCGTCATGGATGGCACCCTGCGCCGCAAAGATAAGGTGCGGCTGATGGCCTCAGGAAAAGAGTATGAAGTTGACGAACTGGGCGTGCTGGCCCCCACTCAAATCGAGGTGGATGAACTTCACGCCGGGGAAGTGGGATACTTCGCCGCCTCCATCAAAGCCGTGGAAGATGCCCGGGTGGGCGATACCATCACCCTGGTGCAGAATCCCGCAAAAGAAGCTTTGCCCGGCTATGCCGAAGCCAAGCCCATGGTCTTCTGCGGTCTGTTCCCCACCGTCTCTGACCAGTTTGAGGAACTGCGCGAAGCCCTCGAAAAACTTCGCCTCAGCGACGCCGCTCTGCAATACGAGCCCGAAACCTCCAGCGCTATGGGGTTTGGCTTCCGCTGTGGCTTCTTGGGCCTGCTGCACATGGAAATTGTGCAGGAGCGGCTGGAGCGCGAGTACAACCTCGATCTGATCACCACCGCGCCCTCGGTAATCTACCGAGTCACCACCATTCAGGGCGAAGTGCTTGAGATCGACAACCCCAGCACCCTGCCCGACCCTCAAGCCCGCGAAAAAATTGAAGAGCCCTACGTGCAGCTCGACATGATCACCCCCGAAGAATACGTGGGGGCCTTGATGGAGCTGTGCCAGGGTCGCCGAGGCGAATTTAAAGACATGCGATACCTGGCCCAGGGCCGCACCACCTTAATCTATGAATTGCCTCTGGCCGAAGTGGTCACCGACTTTTTTGACCAGATGAAGTCGCGCAGCAAGGGCTATGCCAGCATGGAGTACCACCTGATTGGCTACCGCGAAAACCACCTGTCACGGCTCGACATTCTGATCAATGGCGACCCGGTCGATTCATTGGCATCCATCGTTCACCGCGACAAGGCCTACTACGTGGGTAAAGCCCTGGTCGAAAAGCTCAAAGAACTAATTCCGCGTCACCAGTTCAAAATTCCCATTCAGGCGGCGATCGGCAGCCGAGTGGTGGCCAGCGAGAGCATCCCCGCCCTGCGTAAGGATGTGCTGGCCAAGTGCTACGGCGGCGACATCTCGCGTAAGAAAAAACTGCTGCAAAAGCAGGCCAAGGGTAAGAAGCGCATGAAGGCTGTCGGTACGGTTGATGTGCCCCAGGAAGCCTTTATGGCCGTGCTCAAGCTGTCCTAATTGCTGGTCAGTCGCGGTCTGCTAAGGGAACGCTAGCCCTGTAGGTTAACCTGGAGCGGGCCGCGATGAAATTTAGCTTGGTGATCACCACCTACAACCGGCTGGAGTTGCTGAAGCGGGCGATCGCCTGCGGCCTCAACCAAACTGTACCCTGCGAAGTGGTTGTTGCTGACGATGCCTCCACTGACGGCACGGAGGAGTATGTGCGCAGTCTGGGCGATCGCGTTGTCTACCACCGCAATACTCAAAACCTCAACCACGCCGCCACCGTCAACCACGGCGTCGCCGCCGCCAGCGGGGAGTGGGTCAAGTTTCTCGATGATGACGACTATCTAGCACCTGACTGCATTGAGAAAATGACGGCGGCGATCGGCCAGCATCCCGAAGCCGTCCTGTGCTCCTGCCAGGCCATCCAGGTTGACGAGCACGGTGCTGAAATTCGCCGCACCCTCGCCACCGGCCCTGGCCAAGTCTTCTACATTCCCCAAAGCGCCATTCACTACGGCATGTTGATGGATCAGGTGCCCTTTGGCACTCCGGCCCAGGTAGCGGCCCGCCGCGACGCCTTTTTACAAGCGGGCGGCTGGGATACCACCATGACCACCAACTACGACGACATCGATGCCTGGGTGAAGCTGGCTGACTTTGGCGACGCACTGTTTATCAACGAGTGCCTGGCCTACCGCACAATCTGGGCCGGAGGCTATGAGCAAAAAATGTCGCTCAGCCGCCGCATGGCGCTGAATTTGACCATTAAAGAACGCATCTATGGGCGGGTGAGTGAGGGATACCGCGATCGCATCCCCACTCTGGCCGCCATTGGCCAATACCTGCATCTGCACTGGGGCTTAGTTGCCCTACGCCAGCGCCAGGTCGCGACTGGACTCTCCCTGTTGGCCCCCGGTGCTCTGTCGCCTGAGGCGTGGCAACTGCTGGCCCAAGCCCGCAAACTGCGATCGCAGCCAGCAGCGAGTAGCCTAGTCCCCCGCACCGTTCTGGTTCCCTAAGGCGTTAGGTATGATAGAAACACCGACTCACTGGATTAGGTGATGCAGGCCAGCGAAACACCCGAAGGATTTCAGCAGCAGATCTTGTCAGAGCTGCGGCAAATCAACCAGCGACTCGACCGGGTAGAGACCGACATCAGCAACGTGAAGACTGATATCGGCAGAGTAGAAACCGATGTTGAGAAGCTCAACTTCAAATTTGACACTTACCAAAACGCCTCTGACCAGGTCACGCGGCTGGCAACAACCATTGTGATTGCAGCCGCCTCGGTGGTAATTTTGTCGCCGGTTTTGCAGGCTATTACCCCCGCGATCAGTGCTCTGGTGACTGGGATAGCTCCTGGCAATGGCTAAGGAGCAACCTGCAAAACTTTTGGGTTGTTTATAGAGCTGAGCTAATCGACACCGCCAGACTGACAATCTGCCAGGGATCTACCTTGTGCCATCCCTTCGCTTCACAGGGTTCTTCTAGCAAATTTACTCGCCCCGTCACCTCCATGGGGATAGATCCTTGAAGCTTCAGGGATGTTTCTAGACCATTACTTTCGTAGCCGCGCAGAATGTAGTGATCTGCCGATCCTTCTGCCTGCTTGAAGGCTGAAAGCACAAACCCAGTGTCTCCTAAATCGAGGAAGCTGTTGCAGGACTGAGCCTCTTCAGATATGGCAGGGCATGACACCACCCAGGGCTGAATGGGCAGGTTGAAGTTGCGAGCGGCCTGCACGGTCTTGGCCTGCTGCCAGCTATGAGCGTGGGGATAAATAGCGTAGCTGAAGGTCTGAATGCCACGATCGCACCCCGGATCTGGCCAAATAGGAGCCTTGAGCAGCGTCAGCCGCAGCTGATTGGGCGTGGCATCGAACCCGTGCTTGTAGTCGGTCAGAATGCTCACACCGCGTTCCCCATCGCTGATGTCGGCCCAGCGCAGGGCGGCCACTTCCCACTTGGCTTGCTCTTGGGGAGTAGTGGGTGTGGTGGAGCGGGCGATCGCCCCAAAGGGAATTTCATAGGTCGCCTCAGCTGCCGACACCGTCAGCGGAAACGCCGCCTTCAGCACCACCTGAGTTTCCTGCCAATCGACCTCGGTGTGAACCGCGAGCACGGGTGAATTTACCTCTAAGCGGTAGTCTTGGACGATGGTGGACTGATTGAAGCTATGAACTACCCGGAGAGTCTGCCGCACGGGGCCATACTCAATCCAGCTAATACTCTTGAGCACAAACGCATCTAGGGGATGGTCTTGGTAGTCGGGGGCAATGTTCCACGCGTCCCAATACTGGCCCTCGTCTTTGAAGGCCTGGAGCTGGTTTCCACGGCCTTGGAAGGTTTCGGTGCCGGTGGCTTTGTGGATCAGGCTAGCGATGCCGCCCGTGGCTGGGTCGATGGTGGCTTGCAGATGGGCATTCTCTAAAATCCACTCAGCGGGGGCTGCACTGGGTGGGGCCGTCTCAGCAGGAATCAGCCAGATCAGGCGATAGCCCACAGAGGGAATAGCGGGAACGTAGACCAAGAGCGCGGGAGAGCCAGTTTGTTCAGGCTGGGTAAGTAGCGTTTGGCCCTCAACATTCTGCGCTTGCCAGGAAGTTTGAGCCAGGGTAGGGGACAGCGCGATCGCCACCACTTCGCTGCGCTCCCAATTCAGCGGGTTAAACAGCATCACGGGCACAGCCTTGGGATGGGGAGGCGAGGGTAGGGGACAGCGCTCGGCGAGAGCCTGGAGAGAGGTTTGCAGAATGCGATCGCCCATCTCCAACGCCGCCTGCCATTCCTCGTTCGCCTGCTCAAACACCTCGGGGATCGACGACCCCGGCAAAATATCGTGGAACTGGTTAAAGAGAACGTGCTTCCAAGCAGCTTCTAGCTCGACAGCGGGATAGGGCTGAAGCTCATAGATCGCGGCGATAGAGGCGAACAGCTCGGCCTGAAACAGCAGGTCTTCGCAGCGGCGGTTGTACTGCTTTTGATCGCCGTGGGTGGTGTAGCAGCCCCGGTGGAGTTCGAGGTAGAGTTCGTTATGCCAGGTGGGAAGTGAAGGGGTGGGGGAGTGGGGGAGTGAGGGGGTAAGAGAGTTTTGAATTTTGAATTTTGAATTTTGAATTGAAGACACCGGGGTGGTGAGCCGGTCGAAGAGGGGAACGGCATGGCCCCAGGTGAGGGTGGGAAAGAAGGGAGAACTGGCCCAGCGCTGGGCTTTGAGCAGCATGTCGCGGGTGGGGCCGCCGCCGTGGTCACCGACGCCGGGGAGCCAGAGGGCATCCACGAACCCTGTATTGGTTTCCCATTGACAGGCATATTGAGCCATCTCGACTGGGGTGATGTCGGTGCCGATGGGAGGCAGGGTGACGCCCGTAATCTCGGTGCCATCTAGCCCCTGCCAGCTAAACAGGTCGTGGGGGAAGGGGTTGGTGTCGTTCCAGCGCAGTTTTTGAGTGGCGAAATAGCGAATGCCGCCCTGGGTGAGCAGCTGGGGCAGTTGCCAGCAGAAGCCGAAGGTGTCGGGCAGCCAGGCGATCGCACTCACCTCCCCAAATTTCTCAGCACAGTAGCGCTGGCCGTAGAGAATCTGTCGGGCGATCGCCTCTCCCCCCGGCAAATTCAGATCAGGCTCAACCCACAGCCCCGCATCGATCGCCCACCGTCCCGCTTTTACCTGTTGCTGAATGGTGGCAAATAGCTCCGGGCGGTGCTGCTCTAGCCAGGCAAACAGCGCTGGGGAAGAGTGGGTAAAGGTCAGCTCAGGAAAGTCTTGCTGCAACGCCAGCACCGAGCGAAAGGTATTTTCAGCCGCTACCCAGGTTTCAGGTACGGGCCAGAGCCAGGCTAGATCTAAATGGGCGTGGCCCAGGCAGTGGAGGGTGCGCTGCTTGAGCCAGGGAGAAAACTGCTTTAGGGCATCTCGCACGCGCAGCAGGGAGGTGTGAAAGCGATCGCCCACCCCATCCCAATCAATTTCTTCAAGAGCCTGAGTGAGAATGTCGAGCTTTGCTCCATCAAACTGAGCTAGATAAGTGGCCAACACCGCCAGTTCGTCAGCCACAAAGCCGGGTTCGGGGCAGTCGCCTGCCATAGCCTCAAACACCAGTTCGGCCTGCACCAGCGCCCCTTCGTCGTGGCCAGGGCTCAGCAGCTTCAGGGAGACATCCACCGATTCTCCCGGCAAAACGCAGTCCGTCAGCACAATCCGCGTCCAGCAGTCGAAAATATCCCCCGTTTGCACCAGTTCGCCATTGATGAACATATCGGCCTGGTCGGCCCACCAGCGCAGGGCCAGCCGTGCTGTTAGTCCTTGAAGGGGATAACCGTTGCGATCGCTGGGCCAGGTAAAGCGCTGGTGCAGCCATAGGGGCACTTTGCCCTTGGGCCAAGCGATGTGATGGCGATCGTTTAGCGGTGCTAGCGGCCAGGTTTGCCAGGCATTGCCAAGGGAAAGATCCAGATTCTCCACAACTTCGGGACAGCGGTGCCAGGTACCCCGCACATCCAGTTGACTGAGGTGACGGAGGCGATCGAGGGTGGCTAAAATCTGCGGCGGTAGTACGGGGAGAACGGTGGCAGGGGGCATGGCTCCGGTATGATCAAGGCAGTCTTCCCAGTGTAGGCAGAGTTATGGCGACTTCGTCGCGCTCGTTTCGCAGCCAGACCGTAGCCCGCTTGGTGGCGGGGTATCGGCAGGTGGCCCACAGCACCGGGCATTGGCTGCGGCAGGGGCGTACCGCAGCGGTGTGGGGTCTGCAAGTGGCCGTTTACCCCCTCTATGCAGCGGTGCAGGGGTTGAGAATGAGCGCTCGGCGGCTGCAAGCTACTCGTCCGTGGCAACCGGTTTGGGCCAGACTCACCGGAGCACTCCCGCCAGAACTGGTAGCAGCAGACACACCTATTCGCGCTTTGCTGTCGGTCATTCAACCGCCGGTAGTCCACGGTCAGATGGTTCGGCCTGGCGGACTACAGTTGGTCAACGTCCATGGGCCATGGCTCAAACAGTCGAAGGCGGGGGCAGTGCTAACCCCCGGCCAGTGGCACCTAGTGCCGCTCAATGAACCCATTCGCGGTATCGCCTCAGACTTAGCTAGTCGGCAGCTAGTACTCGTGACCGTTGACAACGGGATTTTTGCTGACCTGACCGATGACCAGCAGCAGCGACTTCAGCGGGCTTTGGTGCTCATGCTGGCAGAATATGCTCGGGTGCAGCGCCGCCGTAGTCTTCACTCTCAGTTCCAGCAGCCTGGGCTGCCTCTACCCCAAACCAACCCAGCGGTGCTGCCCCCCCTGCGCTGGCTACCCGCTGCGCTGCGCTGGCTGCAAACCAGCCCCCTGGCGGCGGCCACCAATCTGTTTGGCGAAGCCAGCCAGTCGGCAATGACCCCGGCGTTGCCGAAGTCTGGCCTTGGGCCGATCGCCCTGGGCAGACGCATCCTCGGACGCGCCATTGTGTCCCAACGCCCCCACGCCGAACCAACGGAGCTGGAAGCGATCGCGGGTCAACACCCGCCGCAGTTGAGCGGTCAGTTTGCATTTAGAACCCTGCCAGCGACGACCTCGGTTGAGCAAGCCGCTGAGTTGGCGGTAGCGGTGGCTGGGACGGTATCCTTAGCTTCTAGAGAATCTAATTTCTCTGCCCTGGGAACCCAGCAGGGACAGGATGGGGCGATTGACCAAAGGCCAGGCTCCGTCAACGCCCCGAGCCGCCAGCGTTTACCCATCGAAACTGTCACTGCTGACCGTTTGTCCGACTCAACTACACTCACGGGAACGAACCAGTATCAACTCGATTCCCCAGGCGCTCTAGACGTCAAAGTCACCCAGATCAACTACGTTGACCCGCCTTTGGTCACCGTGCTGCGGGGTTTAGACTGGGTGCTCTACGTGCTCGAAACTTGGCTACGAATGGCGTGGGCCTGGCTGCGATCGCTTTGGTAGATTGATCAGGGCCAGCAGATAGGCGAACGTTTGGCGATATGATAGACCCAGCTTAGTCCTGCACCGGGGCCGTTTCCGTCAGCGGAATGTGGCTACTGTTTGGGGCAGGTCTTGGGCCTACTCTGCTACCGGTTTGGAGACCTAACTCATGCTCACCCTCAAGATTGTGGTTTACCTCGTAGTCGCCTTCTTTGTGTCCCTGTTTGTGTTTGGCTTTTTGAGCGGCGACCCCTCCCGCAACCCCGGCCGCCAAGACATGGACTAGGTCTACCTGGGTGACAGGTTGATGTTTACCAGATGGCAAATGCCCCAGGAGTTGCTCCGGGGCTTGCCACTTAGCGTGCCCTGCGGAACCTGTACCGCCAAAAGTAGTCTGGGAATTGGCGGCCCTGCCCTGGGTTGCCCGTCTGTGCCCTAGGGCTGCTACATCAAGGTTAATAGCCTGGTGACAGCGGCCTGCTTGAGCCCGCTTGCCGGGCTTTGTTTTTGCTTTGGTGATGCCAGCCCATGCCTTTGCCGCCTATGTTGCCCGCTGTGCCCCCGCCCCCAGAATCAGCCGAAGTCGTGCTGGTCTCAGCGGTAGCGGCCTCCCATCCAGGGCTGGAGGCGGTTGCGTTGGTGGAGCCTGGCCTTTGGTCAATCGCCCCAGCCGATAGTGTCGTCGCACCCCTGACTTTAAGCGGAGTTAGCCTGCTCTCACCGCTGTTGGCGATTGATGACGACTCTGAGCCTTTGGTGCCTGAGCCCACCGAGAGCGCGCCGCTGGTGCCTGCTGACCCCGCGATCGAGGACACCGAAGACCCTGTTGAAGTTGATTCAGAACCGCCTCAGCCTGAACCTGAGCCTGAAAGTCCTCAACCCGAAAATTCTGAGCCTGAACCGCCTGAGCCTGAATCACCCGCTGCCCCCGTCGAAGATACCCCTGTCGAGACCGAACTGCCGACTGAGGGGGTAGGCTCTATATTGCTGCGGGCCGATCGCCAGGAGTTTGAGCCCGTTCGCCAGATTGTGACCGCGACCGGCGACGTGCTGGTGCAGTTTGGCACAGGGCAGCTAGCCGCCGATCGCCTCTGGGCGAACTTAGTCAATCGCCATCTGCGGGCCGAAGGCAACGTTTTCTTTAACCGCAATAATCAAATTATCGAAGGCGCAACCGCCACCTACAACCTGTTGCAGGGGGCAGGCACGATTACCGAAAGCCGGGGCGAGCTAGAGCTGCCCGCCCTAGAAGACGATTTTTCTACCGATTCGGCTGGTCTAGGGCAGGGGACTAACGTTCCCCTCGACTATCGGCTGCAAAATCAGCGCTCCATTTCTCAGGTCACCAGCCCAGGCGGAATTGCCCTGGCGACGGGCGATCCCCAGGTGCTGCTGGGGGGTGAGCAGCGCCCCATTGAGCGGGTACGGTTTGAGGCCGAGCAAATTTCCTTTGATGCCGACGGCTGGTATGGCGAGCAGGTGCGGCTAACCAACGATCCCTTCTCGCCTCCAGACTTGGAGTTTAGGGCCGATAGTGTGCGGCTCACACCTCTCAACGAGTTAGAGGACGAGCTGGTGTTTGAGCGCCCCCGGCTGGTATTTAACCAAGGCCTCTCCATTCCGCTGTTTAGGAACCGCTTTGTGCTCACCCGAGGGCAGCTGCCGCCAGAAGCCCTAAATCCGCTGCCCACGGGCATTGGCATTGATGGCCGCGATCGCGGCGGCCTGTTCGTCGAAGCCCCAGTGCCGATCAACATAGCGGGGCCTTTGAGCATTACGATCGCGCCGCAGTTTTTTGTCTCCCGCTGGCTGGGTGCCTCAAACTACAACCTTGCTGACCCGGCTAACTTTGGTTTGGCAGCCCAGGTTGAGGGCCCCCTGGGGCCGCGCACCCAGCTCCTGGGCTCGCTGAGTTTAGCAGGGTTTGACTTGGCCAACTTCAGCGAGCGGTTTCGGGCCAGCTTTCGGGCCAGACAACTGCTTGGCACCCATCGCCTCACCCTGGAGTACAGCTACCGCGATCGCCTCTTCAACGGCTCCCTCGGGTTTCAGGATGTGCAAAATACCATTGGTGCCCTGCTTGAGTCTCCTGTGGTGGCCCTGGGCAACAGCGGTATTAACCTCACCTATCAGGTCTCTGGGCAATACATTACCGCCAACACCGATCGGCCTGATCTCCTCAACCCTGGGGAAGGCATAGGCTTAACTAGCCTATTTCGGTTTCAGGGTAGCGCTGACCTCACTCGCAACTTCTTGCTGTGGCAGGGGCAACCACTACCCGCTACCCCCACCGAAGGGTTGCGCTATTCTCCCCGACCGCTGGTGCCTAACCTGGTGCTAGGGGTCGGGCTGCGGAGTGGAGCCACCTACTACACCAGCAGCGACTTACAGGAGTCGCTAGAAACCAGAGTTGTTTTGTCGGGTCAGTTGGGCCACCTGCAGCGCAACACCTTCGACTACACCCAGTTCAATATTGGCTTTAACCGCACCATTATCGGTGGCGATACATCCCCCTTTCTGTTCGATCGAACGGTTGACCAAAACGTGCTGTCGGGGGGCATCATTCAGCAGATCTACGGGCCTTTTTTAGCTGGGTTTCAAACTTCGATTAATGTTGATAGCGGGCGCACCATTGATAGCAACCTCATTTTCGAATACCGCCGCCGCGCCTACGGGCTGCTGCTAACCTACAGCCCCACCCAAGAAACCGGGTTTTTAGGATTTCGAATTAGCGGTTTTGATTGGGTGGGGCGCACCGCTCCCTTTGATGCGCCTCCAGATACCCCCAGCGATGTGGTAGTGCAGTAGCCCTGCCTGCCAGGAAAGGTAATAAACCTTACGATGGTAGTCTTTACGTAGGCTTAAGATTAAGCTAAAAGGCGATGACTACCTAAATACCCCGCTTAGTGGGGATTAGCGCGTAGGCAAACCATTATGACTCACCTCGGCAACACTCCAGATGTTGAGCCCATCTACCAGTTGCTCACCAGCTACAGCTTTGATGCTGAGGACTACCCTACCAAAGCTGTTATTACCGATTGGTTGGCAGAGTTTGGCCCGGTTTGGGTGAGCCATGCTATTACCGAAGCGCTATATCAGGGGCGCTACAAGGTTATTTCTATCGACCAAATTCTTAAGCTGTGGCAGCGACGGGGCCAGCCCATTCGCCACTTCAATCGCGAGTTTGAGTCGATTATTTTGGGCCAGTCGCTGCTCTGCCCGACCGGCTATGGCGATGGCACAGAGTCCTCATCCTTTCGTCGGCCTCTGCCGTCGATCGCACCGCCTAGCCTAGACCTAGAGGCTGATGCATCGCTAGAGCCTGACGCACCGCCCTTTGACGATGCATCTCATATCCCAGCGCCTACCGGCTTGGCCTCTGACTCGCTTGCAACCAGTCTAGAAGTAGAGGTATCTACTGACTCACTGGACGGCGGTGAACTGGATACTGAGGTTGCAGGCGAACCGGCGATCGCCTCTGCACCAAACACCCCCAACATCCCCGATTTTCGCCCGCTGCCTGCGGAGGCTGCATCCCCCTGGCATCAAGCCGACATTATTCAGCCCTTTGTACCCCGGCGCGATGGGTCAGAGCTGCACGAGCGGTTGCGATCGGTGGTGCAGGGGGGTATGCGAGAATAGTTGCTTGCCTGGGAACCCGGTGGCGTATACTGATCTAGTACGCACGATCTATATTAATGGTTCAATACACCCTGGCCCAAAGCCCAGATGTCGTTTTAACGGTATCGGGCAAAGATTCTCGCAAAGCCCGCGACAAAGCGATGGATCAGCTCATGGCCATGCTTGACGACGGCGAACTGCCTACTGCTTTGGCCGATGGTTTTAGCGTCGAGCAACTCGTAGAAGTACAGCCCCCTATCTCCTCCGCAGCCGTGCAGCAGCAAGAAGACGCCGTCGTAGAAGCCATTCAGGTTTTAAACCAGTTGGCCACGCTCAAGGTAAAAGTGCAGTCATCTCGCGATGAAGCACTCCAGGTGCGTGACCTAGTAGATCTGCTGTTTACCGATGACCCCATGACCGACGACCAGGTGACTGAATTGAAGGACGGTTTCAAGGTTTTGAAGTCGTTTGCCCAGAGCAACCTGCGCTTCAAAGAAGCCAGAACTCAAGCAGAATCAGCCCGCCAGGTGCTAGATGAGGCATTGGAAAATTAGTTCTCATGCTCTCTCGCCGTCGCCGACAGCAGCTATCCCACAATTCTGCTGGAGTTGCTCTAAGCCAGATCTCGATGGGTGAAGGGTTTGGCGTTGCTGCCGCTATAGGTTGTGGAAACGTGACCGTCGCCAACCATCTGATACTTGTAGGTGACCAATCCCTCTAGCCCCACTGGCCCGCGAGGGGGCATCTTTTGGGTGCTGATGCCAACTTCGGCCCCAAAGCCGTAGCGAAAGCCGTCGGCAAAGCGGGTCGAACAGTTGTGATAGACCCCAGCAGCATCGACGCGATCCATAAAGTGGGCGGCGGTGACGGGGTTCTGGGTCGCAATCGCTTCGGTATGACGCGACCCGTAGGTGTTGATGTGGGCGATCGCCTCCTCCACCGACGCCACGACCTTGATCGACAAAATCAGATCGCTGTACTCTGTGGCCCAGTCTTCCTCAGCGGCAGGAATTAAATCAGGCAAAATCTGCCGCGCCTGCCCGTCGCCCCGCAGTTCCACTTGGGCTGCCCGCAGCGCCGCCGCTAGCATTGGCAATCCTTGAGCGGCCATGTCTTGGTGAATTAGTAGGGTTTCGATCGCATTGCAGGCCGAGGGATAGGCAGTTTTGGCATCGACGGCAATGGCGATCGCCTGCTCCAAATTCGCCTCGCTGTCGATGTAGAGATGGCAAATGCCGTCGGCATGGCCCAGCACCGGAATGCGCGTATTCTCTTGCACAAACCGCACAAACGCGTTGGAACCACGCGGGATAATTAAATCCACGTAGCCCTCTAGATCTAGCAGAGCGCGGGTTTCTTCACGGGTGGTGAGCAACTGCACCGCCGCTGGGTCTACCCCAGCATGCTCAAGCCCCTGCTTGATGGCTTCTACCAGGGCCGTGCACGATCGGACCGCCTCTTTGCCCCCTTTGAGAATCACCCCGTTGCCCGACTTAATCGCCAGGGCCGAAATCTGCATCACCGCGTCGGGGCGCGACTCAAAGATTACCCCCAGCACCCCCAGGGGCACCGCCAGCCGCTTGAGTACGAGTCCCTCGTCTAGCTCGCGGTGAATTTGCACTGTTCCCACCGGGTCGCTCAGGCGGGCTACGTCGCGCACGCCGGCGATCGCCCCCGCCAGCTTCACCCCGTCTAGCTTGAGCCGCCCGTAGAGCGGCTTGGCCAGGTTGTCGGCCAGGGCAGCTTCGCAATCGGCCTGGTTGGCCGCCACGATGCGATCGGTATTGGCCTCTAGAGCAGCAGCCACCGCCTCGATCGCCTGATTCTTGGCCTCAGCCGACAGGCTAGCTAAGGTTTGCGCCGCCTGACGTGTGGCCTGGGCGATCGCCAACAGCGGCTGAGTAGCAGCATCCTGAGCAAGGGGAGAAACAGTCATAGCAATACGACAACCCGGCAATACTCCAGTCTACCGTTTCACTGGAAACAGGTTCACGGTCTGAGGCTTACGGTCTGAGGTTCAAAAATACTTCTACCCAACCCATCCACCCCCTACCCCCTACCCATCTAATCCTCTGACGGTTCATCCAAGTGATCCGAAGCTTCTCGATACAGATTAAAGACGTGATCATCCTTGAGGCAGTAGAGCACGTTGCGCCCCTGCTTGCGGTAGCTGACCAGGCGAGTGGCGCGTAAAATCCGCAGCTGATGCGACACCGCCGACTCGCTCATGGCTACAGCCGCAGCCAGTTCGCCCACCCGCATCTCCCTCAGCGCCAGGGCCGAGAGAATGCGCCAGCGATTGGGATCGCCCAGCACGCCAAAAAACTCGGCCATGCGCTGGGCCTTTTCTATGCTCAAAATCTCGTCCACAGGTGACGGGCCAGCGTGGTGGCAGGAAGGGTCGTCGAGCGGGGGGCGATCGCTAGCCATACCAGTCATCTCTGAAGCATAGCCAGGGCCTAGGGGCATATTCCAAACATCACAACGAACTATCGTGACCATTTAACCCATGAACACTTGTTCATATGTTATGGTTTATCCATGAACAGGTGTTCAAGTATTTGACCATCAGTTTAGTTCACCTAGCCCAAGAGGAAACTTGCCATGACCACCGTTACCCAAATGAAATGTGCCTGTGACTCGTGCCTGTGCGTCGTTGACACCAGCCAGGCCGTAGAAAAAGATGGCCACTATTTTTGCAGCGAAGCCTGTGCCAACGGTCATCCCGAAGGGTCTGCGGGCTGCGGCCATCCCGGCTGCGGCTGCAACAGTTAGCCCACTGCGACGGCGGGGTATCGGCGGGGAATGCTGATGCCCCGCCGCCCTCTACACTGCGAGAAGCCTAAACCCCATTAAAATCAGGAAAGAGGCAAATCGAGGGACAGGTCTAAAAATGGCGCAAAATGACCCAAACCGGGTGCTACGGCTGCTGCCGCTGGTGACGGGAGGCTTGGGCGGCACTCTGCTGCTGCTCAATCGAGTGCTAACCCCTGCCCTGACCGAATCTCAGGCGCGATCGGATGTGATGGGTGTGATTCTCAGCGCTCTCCTGATTTTGACCGGCCTGCTGTGGCAGCGCGTGCAGCCGACTCTGCCCGAAGCCGTTGCCTTGATTGGAAAAGAAGGGTTAGAGCTAGATGCCACTCTGTCCGATGCCGTCCAAACTGAACTGGCCTGGGCCTCCCATTTACTGCTTACTAATACTGTTACGCGCTCTGTCGTTGTCTATCGTCAGGGCAAAACCCTGCTGCGGCGAGGAATTTTATCCCCCAAGGCCGACGTTACTCCCGGCCCGATTCTAAAACGGGTGTTGGAAACCGGCAAAGCCGTGTATTTAGTAAAACTTAGTATTTACCCAGGCCGGGTGGAGTTTGATTATCTGCCCGAAAATACCCAAGGCGTGATCTGCCAGCCCATGGGCCAGGGCGGCGCGCTAATCTTGGCCGCCAACGCCCCCCGTAGCTATACCCGCCAAGACGAAGCCTGGATTGAGGGCATTGCCGACAAGCTAGGCCACAGTCTAGGTGAATTGGCTTGGGAAGAAGAGGCTGCCGAGGTAACGGTGGTAGAGAGCTAGCTTTGAATTGCTTAGGAAGTCCTAAAGGACTTTCTACCTTAAGATCTCCCTAATACAGTTCATACTTGAGCCACTGGCAGGGGAGCGTGCCGTTATAGACAGCCACTCGCTGAGCCGACTTGAGGCCAATGTGTTGCGACAGGGCTTTGTTGCCGCTGAGCACGAAGGCCGTCCAGCCTTTGAAGCGCTGCTTCAGCACGTTCCCCAGCAGTTTGTAGAAAGCTCCTAGATCTTCGTCGGCACCCAGACGCTCGCCATAGGGCGGGTTACACAGCAGAAAGCCGCTGTCGGCAGGAGCCTCTAGGTCAGCCAAGTCAGCGGCCCAAAAGTTGATCTGTTCGTCCAGATCGCAGCGTTGGGCATTGAGACGGGCCTGGTGAATGATATCGGGATCGCGATCGCACCCCCCCACCCAAACACCTAAATCGTCTTTACGCGCTGCCTCGGCCTCCTGCCACAGGTCATCCCAAAGATCGCCATCAAAGTCAGGCCAGGTCTGAAAGCCAAACTCTTCGCGAAAAATGCCTGGGGCGATATTGAGCGCCGCCATGCTGGCCTCTAGCGGCAGCGTGCCCGAGCCGCAGAGGGGATCCAGCAGCGGCACATTGCCGGGCCAGTCCGTCAGCTTCACCAGCGCTGCTGCCAGGGATTCTTTGAGCGGGGCGGCCCCCACCGCCGGGCGATAGCCTCGACGGTGCAAACTTGACCCTGAGCTGTCGAGGCTGACGGTGGCCATGTCGTCTTGAACGTGGACGTTGAGCCGCACCTCAGGGTGCTGAGTGTCGATGGTAGAGCGATCGCCCCAGTGCTGCCGCTGCTGATCAACCACAGCATTTTTCACCTGAAGGGCGGTGAAGTGGCTGTGGTTGAGACTGCGGTTTTTGCCGGTGGCATCGACGGCAAAGGTGAGCTCAGGGGTCAGGTAGGGCCGCCAGTCGATTTTTTGGATGCCTCGGTAGAGATCTTCGGCGTCGTAGCAGGAAAAGTCACCCAGCTTGACCAGCACCCGAAAGGCTAGCCGCGACCAGAGGTTGACCCGATACAGCAGGGCCAGGTCGCCCTCAAAGGCAACGCCGCAAAAGCCCGGCTCGATCTGCTGGGCACCCAAATCTTTGAGTTCGGCGGCGGCTAAGGCCTCTAGCCCACGGGCAACGGTGGCGAAATATGCGGCCATGGGGCTTCCCCTACGAGTTCTGTTGTACGCCCCAGCATAGCGGGATCAAAGCCCGACTTGATAAGGCATCTACCGTTTTGTTAAGACCGGATATTTCGACACAGCTCTAGCCTAAAAGCTAAGCTATTCTATGGATAACATGATGGATAATACCCTTCTAGGTGTATTAGGTGTATGGTTGCTAGGCCAAGCAGCCCTAGGGTCACTTCTGTCCTTAGCCATCGCCCCCGGCCAACTGTCGAATTTTGAGAGGAACGACTTATTTCTAAGACGCAACTGGTAAACCGGCAAATTCGCTCACCTCAGGTGTTCTTAATCGACCAAGAGAACCAAAACCGGGGTCTCATGGAAACTCGCGAGGCGCTTACGCTGGCCGAGGATGCAGGACTTGACCTGGTGGTGGTCTCTAACGGCAAAGATGCCCCTGTGGCCAAAATTCTGGACTACGGCAAGCTTCAGTACCAGCAGAGTAAGCGGCAGAAGCAAAGCTCTAAGCCGTCTTTGAAAGAGGTCAAGCTGCGCCCCAACGTGGGTGAGTCTGACTACCAGCTCCGGATTCGCCGCTCGGTCGAGTGGCTGTCGAAGGGAGACTCGGTCAAGTTTTTGGTGCGCCTGCGCGGGCGTGAGCACCAGCACCGCGATCGCGCTGGAGAGCTGCTCGACAGAATCGTGAAGGATATTGGCGACGCGGGCAAGGTGCAGGCCCTCGATAAAAAGGCCTTGGTGCTGATGATTACCCCCGCCTAGGGGCAATCCGCTCGTTTTTTTCGGCTGCATTGCTGGCGACTGGTTAGTCATCCTCGTTAGCTTTGCTCCTGAGTTCTTTGGTCAGATGGCCCAGTCTAAGATCTGGGCCATCTGTTGCCATACCGTCACTGGGTTAAAGGGCTTAGCAATTACTCCAGCCACACCCAGGGTACAAAAGCGATCGCGATCGCTGCTCAACACCTTAGCGGTGAGCAAAATCACTGGTATAGACTGAGTTTTGCGGTTAGCCTGAAGCTGCTCATAGACTGCAAAACCATCCATCTCGGGCATTGAGACATCGAGCAAGATAGCGTCCCATGGGGCGGCTAGGGCTTTGTCCAAGCCCTCCTGTCCTGACCCGGCACTGTCGGTTTGCCAGCCGCCAAACTCCTCCAGCGAGAGGCAGACTACTTCGCGAATGTCCAGTTCGTCGTCAATGACCAAAATTCGCTTGCTCATGATCCCTTCAGCGGCAGCGTAAAGAAAAATGTACTGCCATGGCCGACCTGGCTCTCTGCCCAGATTTCCCCGCCGTGCTGCTCCACAATCTGTTTGCAGATGGCCAGCCCCAGCCCGGTACCCCCGCGCTGCCGTGAATCTGACACATCCACCTGCTGAAAGCGCTCAAAAATCGTCTCCAAACGCGCCGCTGGAATACCTCGTCCCTGGTCTTTGACTGCAACCCGCGCCCAACCTGGCTGTTCCCCAGCTATGTCAGAAGCAGCCATCACTCTAGGAGTGGAGACCAGGGTCGCCGTCAGCCAAATTTTGCTCTCCGCCTCAGAAAATTTGATTGCGTTGCCCAGCAGGTTGGTGAGGGTCTGCACCACCGCATCGGGGGCGGCCAGCACTGTAGCGGCGGCGGGAGTGACCTGAATGGTGACGTTGGCCTCCACGGCGATCGCCTCTACCCCGTTGACTGCTAGCACCATCAGCTCGTCTAAGGGGCAGGGTTCCAGCTTGAGTTCAATGCGGCCCGACGTTAGGCGCTCCAGATCGAGGATGTCGTTGACCAGCCGAATCAGTCGCTCAGTATTGTTGAGGGCCATGCCCAGCATCTGTTGGGCTTTCTGGGGCCGGTTGTGCAGCACCCCCGACTCTAAAATGCCTAGAGCCCCACGAATAGCCGTTAGGGGCGTGCGCAACTCGTGGCTGATGATGGAGATAAACTCATCCTTGAGGCGATCGATGCGGTAGCGATCGCTGATGTCGCGCACCACCACCAGCACCTCGTCCTGGGTCACCGGAATAATCCGTGCCTCTTCGTAGAACGTCTGGCCCCCGGCGACAAACTCGTACTCCTGGCGCTGAATGCTACCCGTCTCTAGGGCCAGATTGACGCAGCGCTGGCGCTCCTGGGCAATGGGGCTAGGCAGGTTGTCATACATGCTCTTCTCGTAGAGCTGGCTGCGATCGCCCAGCCAGTTCACCGACTCTAGGTTATAGATCGCCAGCGGGAAACCCTGCCGCCCCAGGCGCATCAGTAGGTCAGGAATGGCGTTGATCAGAGCCTTTTGGGTGGCCTCACTGGCCGCCAGTGAAGCCATTTGCTGAGCTACCTGATGCTCTAGCTCGCGCTGGTAGTCAACCCGAAATCGCTCGACCTGTCGCCGTTCAGTAATGTCTTGGAACGTATTGATGCTGTAGAGCACCTGCCCCAGGCTGTTGAACACTGGGATCGTGTGTACCTCTAGGGGAATGCGGCGATCGCCAGCTTCGACCTCAATGTCATCGGTGTAGGCGGTTTCACCCCGCAGCCCGCGCACCACCGGCAGTTCGTCGGTGGGGTATAGCTCGTCGCTGCCGGCCCGGTAGAGCCGATAGGTTTCTGCGAGTTGTCCAGAGTCGGCGGGCATAATGCCATTCACCAACAGCTCTTTGCCCTTGGTATTGAGAAACAGCATTTGCCCCGACTGGTCGTGTACGCTCAGGGCCACGGGCACCCCGTTCAAAAAAGTAGCCAGCGTGTTCTCTCGATCCTTGAGAGCGTAAAATGACGACACCAGCTGACCCACCATGCGGTCAAACCCCTGGCGCAGGGCTTCGACTTCCTGAATGGTGCTGGGCTGGGTGGGCGGCACCACAGCCAGCCCAGCAGTCATGGCCTGGGTTGCCCGCTGTAGCGACAAAATCGGCTTGGCGATATATTCCGCCGTCCAAATGCCTAGGCAGATCGATCCCATCAGGGCCAGGGCGCACAGCAGGGCCGTACGGGCTGTGTTGGCATAGATGTTGGCCATAAATTCAGAGGCCGGTACTACGGTGACCAGTAGCCAGTTCAAGTCGCCCTGGAGCGGTGTTGTCTGGACAAAATATTGTTTTTGGTCAAACTGGAGGTGGGAAAAGCGGGGCGATCGCACGTTCACAAAGCTGCCATAGTCGGCAACCAAGTGGGCCGCCACCGTCCGAGTGAGTGGATTACGACTTTGCCCCACCGCCAGTCGGCGAGACTGCAACGCTACATTCTGCGCCGGATCAGAACGCGGCTGTTGATCAAAAGGCAGCTCTCCAGTGGAGGTCGCCACCAGGTGACCGTCGGGCTCAATCAAGAAAATCTGACCCTCGCCGCTTGGAATTAGCTGCTGCAAAAACTCCCCTAGCTGCGTGAGCAAAATGCCGGTGCTAAAGACACCGCCAAACTCTCCCTCTGGGGTTTGAAAGGGGACAAACCGCACCATCACCAGTTGAGGCTGTTCGTCGCCTCGCTCTAGGCTCACCACTAGCCGCCATAGGCCCTGGGGGCTAGATTGAGCTGCTGCATACCACGGGTTATCTGGGGGATCACGGTGGGGGTCGTAGCCCTGCCGAATCGGCGGCAGCAAAGTCTTAGATTGGTCAGCGACATCTAGCTGGTAGCGGTAGAGCCGGTTGTCGACCACGGTCACATTCCGCTGCCGCACCGAGAAAAATCCTGGTGGGGCTTGACGAGCGATGTTGAGAAACGCACCGGCCTCGTTGGCAACGACCATGCCCGTCAGCTCCGGAAATAGCTGGAGCTGTTCTACCAGGTGACTTTCCAGGGTAGCTAGGTCGGTGCTGCTGAGCGTCCCGGTTTCGAGCAGATAGGCATTGGTCTGAGCCACAAAGCGAGACGTTTGCAGGTAGGCGTCGAGATTTTCCCTGGCCCGCTGACCTGTGATCCTCATCATTTGACGGGCGATATCCTGCACGGCCCGCTCTCCACTGCGGTACGACAGGTAGCCCACCAGCCCCGTAATGCCAATCACCTGGAGCAAAAACGGCACGATGAGCAAGTTGCGCAGAGAAAACTTCATGGCAAAGTCGAGTCAACTCAGCACATTGGGTACAGGCAAAAGGTGTTGCCGCCGCGCCCTTTGGCATCCTTAAGGGCCTGGTCGGCGGTTTTCAATAGCAGATCGCTGGAGAGACTGCCGGTGGGGGTAGTGCCGCCAATGCCTAAGCTTAGGGTAATGTAGCTGCCCCCGTCAGGGCTGGGCTGAGGAATTTTGAGATCGGTAACGGCCTGCTGCATGCGCGAGACCACCCGCAGCGCCCCATCTAGGTTGGTGTTGGGCAGCACAACGGCAAATTCATCGTCGCCGCAGCGGGCCACCAGGTCAATGTTGGGGTTGATGGTGCGGTGCAGGGTGCGAGCAATGCGGCGCAGGGCAGCATCGCCCGCCTGCTGTCCGTACACTTGATAGTAGGTATAGAGGCGATCGGGGCTGCACAAAATCAGCGAGATCGGAGCCTGGTCGCGGCAGTGACGCTCCCACTGCTGCTGTAAAAAGGCGTCAAAGTGCAGGCCGTTGGCCACCTGGGTAAGGGGGTCGGTGGTTTCTTGCTGAGTCCAGTAGAGAGCCTGATGGTGGCGCATTTGCTCAATTTGCTGGCGCAGTCGCGATCGCTCAATTCGGCTTAGCACCCGCGTGACCAGCTCTGGCCCCACGATGGGCTTGCCGATCAGGTCGTCGGCCCCCATCTCAAATACCTGGCGCACGGTCACGGTGTCAGGATGGGCCGCTACCATCAGAATGGGCAGGTTGCCAAATCGCGAGTCTTGGCGCACCACCTGGCACAGGTCGATGCCGCTAAAGGTGGGCATTTCTAAGGCCAAGAGCAGTAAGTCGGGCTGCACCTGGCGCAGCACCTCCCAAAACTGGCTGGGGTCACCCAGCTCTGTGACCTGAAGACCCCAGGGGGTGAGCAATTCTGTAATGGCACCCCGAGTGATGGGGTCGTTGTCAACCACCATCACCTGGGCCTCGGGCGCTTGGGTTTCCGGCAAGAGGTGGTTTAGGATATCGAAAATTTGGGTTGGGGTGGCTGGTGCTACCAGGTAGCGATCGCCCTGGAGACGTGCCACCTGCACCCGTTCTTCTAGGCTGTCGTGGCCGGTCAAGACCAGCACCGGCATCCGGGGAAAGCGGTGCTTGACCTCCCGCAGGGGGGCCAGCTTCTCAGCCAAAGGGGCGCTCTGGTCGAGGGTGAGCACCACCGCCTCCGCTCGGCCCTGGGCCAAGGTCTGCAAAAGCTCGCTCAGGTCGGTGGCTTGAGCGAGGTGCCAGCCATGGCTGGCGGCATCGACCTGCAAGCGGGTGAGCAATTTCGGCTCCACCGCCAGGGCTACCCCCAGATGGCGCTGGATCGGCGCGATCGCCCCGTCGATCTCGGTCGAGATTGGTTTAGGGGTTAAAGCTAGCGTCTGCTTGAGGTCGAGCAGGTGGCGAGAGAGCTGGTCAACTTCTGTCGTTTGTAGGGGGCGATCGCCCAGTAACTGCTCGATCTGACGGGCATGGGTCGAGCCTTCGTCATAGCCAAAGGTGCCCAACCCACCGGCTAGCCGATGGGCCTCATCTTGAGCAATGGCCCGTTGCTGGGGCGGCAAGCTGCCCGCCTGGAGCGATCGCACCGCCGCCTCGACCACCGCCAACCGCTGCTGAAGCGACGCCTGAAACCGAGCGGCGATCGCCTCTAAAGCCTTGCTCTTGGGCGTGGTAACCAGCGGCTTAGTCTCTGCCTGAGCCCCACCACTAGGCCCGTGGAAGCCGTTATTGACTGTCCCTAGAACCAAACTTGGCGGCAAATCGCGAAGGCGATAGCCTAGCCCATATACCGTCTGAATTAAGTTTTCGACCACGCCGCTGCGCTTGAGGCGATTGCGCAGATCCTTGACCAGGTTGGTCACCGCCCCTTCAGTAGGCGAATCGTCGATTGTCCACAGGTGGTCGAGAATGGCACTGCGGCTCAGCACTCGCTGGGGATGGCGCAAAAACAGCTCCAGCAGACTGTATTCCTTCGGTGTGAGGGGCACGACTTGGCCGCTAAAGGTGACCTGGGCCAGGGTTGGGTCAAGGCATAGCTGCCCCCACACCAGCGGCGGAATGGTGGCCGCTCGCGCCCCTCGCCGCAGCAGAGCGCGAATGCGAGCTAGCACCTGAGATACCTCAAAGGGCTTAGTTACGTAGTCGTCGGCCCCGGCGTCTAGCCCGGTGATCACATCTTCGTCTTTGGCCTGGGCAGTGAGCATTAAGATCGCGGTAGAGACACCCTGCCCCCGCAGGTAACGGCACAGGCTAAGGCCATCCAGCCGAGGAATATTCACATCTAGCAAAATTAGGTCGTAGTTCCACAGGGCCGCCAACTCCTGAGCAATGAGGCCGTCAGCCGCCTGTTCCACGGTGTAGCGGGCCGCAGTCAAGTGAAAGACCAAAAGTTCTCGGGTAGAGGGGTCATCCTCAACAAGTAAAATTTTCATCGGTTGGGCATAGCCAGAACAGTAGATGCTGCCGATGCCAAAAGACAGTAACCAGACTGGACCCGCCACAGGGCCAGGCCGCTTAGCATCTGTCTATGGAGCTACTATGAGCCAGTAGATTAGGTAGATTTGCCATTCGCCACAAAAAGCACTGCCCTTTTGCTGATAACAACTACAACCCTGTTTAGGCTCTTGGCGACTTGCCTAACGGCTTAAAGGAAAGAGCCGATCCATCTAAGCTAAATGTTTCTTAGCATATCGTTAAGTATTCGTCTTCTCTACTGCCTGAGCTACAAAGGGGTCTGCCAAGTGCCTGGTTGCAGAGCCGCCTGCACGGCATCAGTGCAGGGTGGCGCTACCCAGGTGGGCCTCAGTCTGGGCAACCGATCAACCTGGAACTCCGTCTCCTGCTGGGGTCAGATAGTTGGCTCAGCTAAAGCGGTGCTTGATTGTCTAGGCAGCAATCCCATTGGCCTCGCGCTCAATCTGCTTGAGTCCGGCTGGGGTAGCGGGCAGCGTGAGGGGAATGCGCTGCTGTTGGGGCCGAGTTTTGATGCTGTCGCGGCGGTAGGGTGCCCCACAGTTTGAGGCGATCGCCCCGACGCTCTACCTGGAGCCCCAGGCGGGCGGCTTTGAGGCGGTTGTTGAGCGCTGCGATCGCGTCATCTAAAGCCGCGGGGGAAGCCATCAACGTCGGAAACCGTTCATTCAGCTTGTAGAATAATTGGGGTATGAGTACTTACTTTAGAGCCACTACAGTGCCATGGGTCGTGTTGGGGTCTTATTACTAAATCTGGGGGGGCCAGAGCAGCCCGACGACGTTCGCCCCTTTTTGTTTAACCTGTTTGCCGATCCAGAAATTATTCGTTTGCCCTTCCCCTGGCTCCAGCGGCCCCTGGCCTGGTTAATCTCAAGCTCGCGCGCCAAACAGTCGCAGGCCAACTACCAGCAGATTGGCGGTGGCTCGCCCCTGCGCCGCATCACCGAAGAGCAAGCCGACGCTCTCAAGCAGGTGCTAGCTGACAAAGGCACCGAGGCCAATATCTACATCGGCATGCGCTACTGGTACCCCTTCACCGAAGAGGCCGTGGCTCAAATCAAGCGCGACGGGGTCGAAAAGCTGGTGGTGCTGCCCCTATATCCCCAGTTTTCGATCAGTACCAGCGGCTCCAGCTTTCGTCTGCTAGAGCGGCTGTGGCTCGAAGACCCGGCTCTCCAACGCATTGTCTACACCGCCATCCCCTCCTGGTACGAGCGCCCTGGCTATAGCGAGGCCATGGCTGACCTGATTGCCCAGGAGCTTGACAAACTCGAAAACCCCGACCAGGCCCACATTTTCTTTAGCGCCCACGGGGTGCCCGTCAGCTACGTCGAAGAAGCCGGCGACCCCTACCAGCGCGAGATCGAGCACTGCACCGAGCTGATCATGCAGTCTCTCAACCGCCCCAATCCCCACACCCTGGCCTACCAGAGCCGGGTGGGGCCCGTCGAGTGGCTCCAGCCCTACACCGAAGATGCGATCGAGCAGCTCGCCCAGCAGGGGGTCAAAGATCTGGTGGTGGTGCCCATCAGCTTTGTCTCCGAGCACATTGAGACCCTGCAAGAGATCGACATTGAGTACCGCGAAATTGCCGAAGAAGCAGGTATTCATGGGTTTCACCGCGTGCCCGCCCTCAACACCCATCCCCGTTTTATCGCCGACATGGCCGACATGGTTACTGAGGCTTTAGAAGCCCCATGCCAGCTCTTCTCCGACGTAGTGCAGCCCGACAAAAAAGTCAAAATTTACCCCCAAGAGCGATCGGCCTGGGGGCTCACCCCTGTCGCCGAGGTATGGAATGGGCGACTGGCTATGGTAGGCTTTTTAGCCCTGCTGCTAGAGCTGGTTAGCGGCCGTGGCCCACTGCATTTTGTGGGCATTCTCTAGGACCGCGATCGCCGGGGCCAGTGCTGCCATAGGTAAGAGGTGCGAATCACCAGCCACAGCAGCAGCAGCGCAATGATGCCCCCCTGGTTAGGGGCGTCAAAGGCCAGTATGGCGAGCACTATGCACAGCCCGTCGACTACAAAAAAGCTCCACAGGGGTGGGCGACGAGGCCGGAAAAACAGCCCCATCTGCAATAGCTGAATTACCAGGGCCAGCAGGGCGCTGATCAGGCCAATCAGGGGATAGATCCAGCCCTCTAGGCCGAAGGTGCGAGCCACCCCTAGCCCCGCCAAAGCCCCGACACCAGGGCTCAATATCAGCTCCAAACCCTGAAAAAATCGCTGGCTGGCACTGCTCTTCGAAAGCATCAGCTCAGCTATCGACCAGCTCACCAGCACTCCCAGCACCAGGGCCGGGGGCAACTGGGACAGCAGGGGCACATTAGACCAAAGCTGAGGGCCAGACAGCAGGCCAATCAGCAGCAGCGGCAGCGCCAGCCGCAGCCCCGTCGCCGCCGCGATCGACAAGATAGCCAGTAGCTCTGTAATAATCACGCTTTTCCCTTCTCGGCTCGGGCTGCTCCCAGGGATACCTCACTCGCTAAGAGCAGTAGATAGGTAATCGGCTGCCGCCTTGACCACCGCTACCGCATTCTCGTAAACCATCCGGGTTGGCCCCAAAACCCCCACACTACCGACAGAAGTATCGTGGCGGGTGTAGTTAGACACTACCAGGGCGCAGCCCTGCATCGGCTCTAAGGGGTTTTCAGCGCCAATCCACACTTTAACGTCTACGCCCTTCAGCGTCTGAGTCGCCACGGGCGGGGTGGCAAAAAATAATGGCCATAGCTGCGACTGGTCTTCTTCTAGCAGACGCACGATCGACTGAATGCGCTGGGCATCGGAGAACTCGGGCTGGCGCAGCACCTCCGCTAGGCCGCTGATCACCAGCTGGGGGGTTTCGGCTGCCTGCGATCGCTGCGCCAAATGCCCTAGCGCCTGACACAACAGCACGCCGTAGTGCTCAAATTCGGCATCGAGATCGCCCCAGTTGAGCGTAGTCACATCGGCCAGGGGCCGCCCCCGCAGGTGATGGGTCAAAAAGTTAGACAAAATTTCCAGATCCCGCCGACCGGGCTCTCCGACCGCCCCCGATGTGGCCGCACCCAGGACAGCGGGCAGCTGCACCACCACCGATTGGGTGGCCAGCGAGTCAAGCAGCACCACCATTAGCACCTGCCCTCCGTCTACTGCCACCAGCTGAATGTGGCGAATGAGTACAGTATTAGCCTGGGGTACGGTCACCAGCGCCAGGTAGCCACTGATCTGAGCCAAAATCTGGGTGGCCTCCTTCAGCAGCGACTCCAGGCTACGGCCCATCCAGCGCAACTCTTCTGACAATGCCGCATCAACCCGGCGACCCACCCGAGCCGACGGCGACATCAGCCGGTCGACGTAGAGTCGATAGCCAAAATCAGAGGGCACTCGCCCTGACGAGGTATGGGGCTGATAGAGCAGTCCATATTTCTCGAGCAAGCCCATGGTGTTGCGCACCGTAGCTGGGCTCACCCGCAAGTTATATTCCTGGGCTAAGGCCCGTGACCCGACCGGCTCTGCTGTGGCAATGTAGTGACGAATGGTGGCCTGAAGCACCTGCTCATGGCGAGCACTCAGGGGAGGGGCAGGGTCCATAGGGGGTTGGTATAAAACTCAACTACGGCATTGCCCTACCATAACAGATGTTTTCTGGGGTTCGGCATTGCCCCTCAGCCCACAGGCTCAAGCCTACAAATCTTTGCTCTGGCTAAAGAATTCGCCCACCTTAAAGCTAGCGCTGCTCTCGAGCTGGGCCATTGTCGATCGCGTAATCAGCTTGCCCTGCTCCACCAGCACCTCACCGGTAATGGGGTGCAGCAGATCTTGGTCAGCCCGGCGGCCAATCAGCGCCTCAATGTCTTGGAGCGAATTGACGTACATCCCCGGTGGCAGCTCGACGATGACACCGTTGTTCACCACTCGGGCCTGGCAGGCCAACCGCGAATTGGGCTTACAGGAGGTGATGACCTCTAGGGTACGCTGCTCGCGGCGGTTGATCGGGGTCAAGGCCTCCATGCCCGACTGCACGTAGATATGGCAGGTAGCGCACATCCCTCGGCCACCGCACTCCTTGAGTACATCTAAATCTTTGTTTAGAAGCACCGAAAGCAGGTTGCCGTTGGTTTCAACGGAGGTTTCTTGGGCAATAGGCTCTAGGCGAACAGTTTTGGCCATGGGTACAACGGGGGTTAAAGAATAGAGGAAAGAGCCTGGTCATAGCTCAAGAGCATAGCGGCAACCACGGGAACCGATTCAGCCTCGCCCAGCTAGCCGCTGGGGGACTCCAGCAAAATCCCCTGCTCCTGAGGGGTAAGGGTTTGACCAGTAGCCAGGGTTTGAAAATTACGGATAGTTCTGCCGCCGCGACCCAAAAAGGCTGTCACCCAGTCTTTCATCCACTGGTGTTGTTCGGCTGTCAGCGGCGCTTGACCATCGGCAGCAACAGTAAAGTGGCCATCCTTTTGAATTTCAAACTGCTCTAGCCAGGAGTGAGCTGGGCGCGATTGCTTCCAAGTATTGATCACCATGGTTTTTCCCAGATATTGGGTAGCGCCATCGCTGAGGTGGTTGAGGGCCGCAATGACCTCCTGGCAGTTTGGAGTTAGGGTACCCCGTTTGGGGGTTGCAGGCTCCAGCGGCGGGGCTGCAACCCCGGAGACCGTGCTAGCCCCGCCGAGGGTGACGCAGCCAGCCAACAGCCGAAAAGTCGGCACTGCATTGTGGGGAGCTTCTACCAGGGTGGCCTTGAGCTGACTAATGGCCGTACGATAGTCGGCTAGGGGCATTTGGTCGGTAATCAGCACCAGCAAAATTAGGCCTTGATCGAGCTTGTAGATATGGGCCAGCTGATTAGCAAAGCGAAAGGTAAACGTGTCGAAATGGGTGGGAGTGGTTTCGACCACCTGCTGAATACCCTGGGCGAGGGCATCCTGCTGATGGGAGTTGAGGCTGATGTCTGGCCCAAAGAAGAATGGGCGGTTGCGTCCGTCAATGAGCGCCATCCCAGAGATGCCGGGCAAATTCAGGACATTCTGGATCACCTGACGTTTCATAAATCCTTAGGGTCTCGCTCTAAATTTTGGTGTTGAGTGTCCCGAACCAAGTAATCTAGGGATGGCAGACTTAATTTAGCACCGGCCTTAAAAGGCATGGGCTTGGGTCATTAGTTTACCCAGGGGTGGTGCGGTGGCACCACGGGGAGTAGCCTGTATTACTATCATGGTTTGTTGGCAGCCCAGGATTATCGTACGTTAGGGTTAATGCCCATGTCTGACCTTCCCTTTACCCTCGATCAGCTGCGTATTCTCAAAGCTATTGCAGCGGAGGGCAGCTTCAAACGAGCGGCAGACAGCTTATACGTGTCTCAGCCAGCGGTCAGCCTTCAGGTGCAAAACCTAGAGCGCCAGCTAGATGTGCCGCTGTTTGATCGGGGTGGACGACGGGCGCAGCTCACTGAGGCCGGGCATTTGCTGCTGAGCTACGGCGATCGCATCCTGAGCTTGTGTCAAGAGACCTGCCGCGCCATTGAGGATCTGCAAAACCTGCAGGGGGGCACCTTGATCATCGGTGCCAGCCAAACTACCGGCACTTACTTGCTACCCCGCATGATTGGCCTGTTTCGCCAAAAGTACGCCGATGTGGCGGTGCAGCTGCATGTGCACTCCACCCGCCGCACCGCCTGGAGTGTGGCCAACGGTCAGGTTGACCTGGCAATCATCGGTGGCGAACTGCCTCCCGAACTACAGGACTCTTTAGAAAGAGTGCCCTACGCCGAGGATGAACTCGCACTGATCATGCCGATGTATCATCCGCTGGCCAGTCAGGCGGTAATTCAGCGGGAAGACCTCTACAAGCTACACTTCATCGCCCTTGATTCGCAGTCGACCATTCGTAAGGTGATCGACCAGGTGCTGACCCGCTGCGGCATCGAAACCCGCCGTCTCAAAATCGAGATGGAGCTCAACTCCATTGAGGCGATTAAAACTGCTGTGCAGTCAGGGTTGGGAGTGGCTTTTGTGTCTAACTCGGCGATCGAGAAAGAGTTGCAGATGGGGGTTTTGCACCGGGCTAAGATCGATTCAGTGGTGGTCAACCGCACCCTGTCAGTCATCTTCAACCCCAACCGCTATCGTTCTAAGGCCGCCGCCGCTTTTACCGCCGAGATTTTGCCCCAGTTCACCAACCTACCCCTAAACTTTAAACCCATAGGCGCGGAGAAATCTGGGGCCGACAAGAACGGTGCCAAGCCCACCGCTCCACCGCCAGAACCGCTTAACCTCAGCCCTTAGAAGCTTTCTGTACGAGTCTAACCTGCCTATGCCTCCCGGACTGCTGCTGGGTCGCCCGGAATCGCAATCAAGCCATCTTTGTGAATGTGAATCAGCTTGCGCTGGCGCAGCTTGCCCATCAGACGGGTCACTGTTACCCGAGTGGACCCAATGGCGCTGCCAATCTGGGCGTGGGTGAGGGACCAGGGCAGGTAGTAGCCAGACTCGTAGGGCTCGCCAAATTCTTCGATTAGCAGGGTGAGAAAGCCGAGCAGGCGATCAATCGTGCGCCGCTGGCCTAGGGTACTCAACCACAGCAGCTTGCGCTGGTGCTGGTAGCGAAAGGCGTCGAGGACCTCACGCCGAAAGTGGGGCCAATTTTCGAGATCGCTCCAATATAGCCAGATTACGGTGGTTTGATCGACGTGGGCAAAGCTCTGTAGTAGAAAGGGCGACTGAGCCACAATCTCAAAGGGCTGACCGGCTCCGACAAATCCTAAAAATGCCTCTTCACTTAGCCCGACCGCTAATCCGTTAGAGGTGTCGTCATCGCCGGATTCATCTAGTTCTGGGTCAGCCAACTCGGGGGCCGCCTCTGCCCCCTGGGCGCTGCCTACCAGGCGCACGGAGCCCCGCTCAACCAGATATAGCAGCCCAGACCGAGCGGGAATGCGCTCGTCTTTGTTAAAAGTTCTAGCCCTATAGTGGGCATGGGCCCAGTCGGTAATGCGCTGCCAGGTCAAGAACGGTCGGGCATTGTCGGAGCGAGGAGATGATTGCATAGCAATAGCTGGGCTAAACGGTACAGACCGTGACCATGGGGCAAGGGGTAGGTGCGATCGCTCAGGACGAGTGAGTAATGTCAGCAGCACTCACTGGGTAGACTACCACTCCATTGGGGACAGGCGGGTTGTCAGCCGCTTCGACTGACCTCGTCACAACGGGCATGGGTTTTCGGATTTAAACGCTTCCTCCAGTTCAAACAGTCCTACGGCAGCAGCAAACCTGACTTGTTTCAGACTCTTGTAAATTTGTCATCGTGAAGGTTACGTAAACCATCCAATACTAATACAGAGATCCCGTAATTTCCCGTAGCGCCTTTAGCTAATCGGCGACATTCTTTGGATCCTTTCCTTTAATCTTTATTATTAGACAGCTTAGCCAGTTGAGCTCAGTTTGCTATCTCTCTAAAGCTCTGTAGCCAGCTAATAGGTCGCGTGATAAGGCGATCGCCCACTAAGTAGCTTTACTTCGGAAATTCCTATAAGAAAAACTGTTCGTTTATCTGGGTTTTGGGGGGTGACATTTCCCTAAGATGAGCCTATAGTATGAATGTGTGAGGAGCGAACCAGAAGAGATGCCGAGACGAAACACGGCCAGTCGTCGGCATCTCTTTTGTTTTGTATCTAAGCTTTAAAAACTGTCGTGGCTCATGCAAATCGTTTCACGCTGATCCTGGCAAAACCGACCACTTCTCCCAGTGCTATCGGCTCGTTTGAGTCTGAAGCAAGGAATTTTTGAGAATACTTTGCAGAGCTTGGGCGACCATTTGAGGCTGCTCTAGCATAGCCAAATGGCCACAGTTTTCAATCTCAATGACAGGGAGTTTTCCCTGATGAGCGCCCTGGAGATAGCCCGCGAGGTGATGCACGTAGCGCAGATTCATCACCTGGTCTTGACGGCCCGCAATAAAGTACACCGGCTGCTTAAGCGTGGCCACTAGCCGGGGCAGCAGGTGCACTTCGGCTTCGGTGGTTGATTCTAATAGGGTGCCCAGGGCGGCGGCGGGGTCTGCCTGGAGCAGGTCGAGGCAGCGATCGCGGCCCCAGTGGTAGGCCAACGGCTGGTGCACCATCATGCGAGTGAGCAGTAGAGGCAACAGCGGCAACCGACCTAACCAAGGTCGTCGCCAGCCCACAATGTACTGCCCCGCCTGGCGAAACTGCTGGAACTCTCGGTCTAGATAAAGACCACCGCCCGCATTTAGACAGACCACTCCCTGCACCAGATGAGGGTAGCAGTGGGCCATCCACAGCGCCACGCTACCGCCAAGAGAATGGCCCACTAGCCACACCGGACCCAGGTTGAGCTGCTCTAGCAGCGCCGCCAAGTCACGGGCATAGGCTCCCAAGCCGTAGGGCGATGCCGACGCTCCCCAACTTTGGGCAGCGGCAGGAATGCCTGGATCGTAATGCTCAAGGTCGTGGCGAGATTCGCCAAATCCCCGCAGGTCGTAGGCCAGGCAGGAGTAATCGATACTCAGCCCATCAATTAGCGGTTGCCAATACCGATGGCTGAGCAACCAGCCATGAATAAAAACTAGAGGCGGGGCTTTACCCTCGTTGGTGAGGTGGTAGTAGTGGGGTACACCAAGGACTGTGGTGATGGCCATAGGGTCATGGCCTCAGAGGCTGGGCTACGACCATCGTACCCTAGCTCATTAGGCGGTAGCGCATGCCCTCAGCAATTTTTTGCCCCAAGTAGTCTGGAATCAGGCTCTCGTTAGGCCCAAGTAAGTAAAGAATGAGTCGGGTACGCCCCCGCCACACCAGTAAGTTAGCGTTGACCACCAGCAAATCTTCTTGCCAGATGGCGTACATCACCTTGTAAAAAAGTCCTGGCTGGTTATCGGCTTCAATCAATAGCGCCGGCAGATGAAAAACCGGATCCACATAAAATTCTGTCTCTACCCGTTCAAGCCCAGCGTTGAGGTTAAACTCCACTGTCAGCATTTCTTCTACTTCAAAATGCCCTGCCAGAGTTTCTTGAATAGCGCGGCAGACATTGTCAGTCGTCTTAGGGCTGAGGGCTTTGCCCCCCCGCGACACGACTAACTTAATAAACACCAGCATAGGTGGGTAGATCTGCCCATAGAGACTGAGATTGTGAATGGTCAGCCCGTAGGCCGCCAGCACCCCAAAAATATCGCTCAGCAAAAATGACTGGTTGCGATAGACAAAGTGCAGCGCGCTTTTGTTGCCCTCGGGCTTAATGTCGAGCACAGCCTTGCGCTGCTTGTAGAGCTGATAGGCCAAGCGCAAGTTTTGCAGCTGAATCTCGCTGCTGACAAACTGCTCATAAAACTGGGGGAAAGCTCGGTTGAAGCGCTTTAACAGCTCAACCGTTGAGGGGTTTAAGCCAGCGGCCATGGTGGGAAGGATGGAACTCCATGGAGGTAACGTTAGCATTTGCCGCATCAGGAAACCCTAGCAAAAGCAAGAATCTATCCCCGTCCTAACGCTTTTGGCCGCCGTTGTCGTCGGGGGAACCTCCTAAGTGCTGGGGCAGAGGCATCAGACACCCAAAACCCAAAGGAATTAGAGGGTGCATTCAAAGCTGGGGCTGCGATCGCCCGCCCGTTTCCCAAGACAAAGCCTTTTCAGCAGCCCACATAAATCTCCAGGGTTGCCAGAAGCATAGGGATTTTATGGGGATATACTATGAGAAACGGTCGTCAGGCATTTAAGTCTAACCCTTAGCCGTAGCCAATGTGCCGCGCTATTGAGGTGCTTAACTTATACTGCTGAACGTTGTGCCACTTCATTATCAGACAGGGCCTGCATGGGTTTTTGGAAAAGTCTTTTTGTCGGATCTGATGGCGCTGCGTCTGGGGAAACAAAGTCGGCAGGTAGTGTCTTAGACGCTCTGCCCGAGCAGGGTGAAGGGTCAACTATCGTGTTTAGCACCGATCGCGACCTTGACCTCTACGAACTTGAAGAGTTGTGCAACGCCGTGGGCTGGGCTCGCCGTCCCATTCGCAAAGTTAAAAAAGCCATTCAGCACAGCTATCTGGTTGTCACCATGTGGGAGCAGCGCGGTGCCCGCCGCCGCTTAGTCGGCTTTTCTCGCGCTACCTCCGACCATGCCTTCAACGCCACAATTTGGGATGTGGTCGTGCATCCCGACTTTCAAGGGCGTGGTCTAGGCAAAGAGCTCATGCGCCAGCTAATCAAAAAACTGCGCAGCGAAGACATCAGCAACGTGACGTTATTTGCTGACCCGCAAGTGGTTGAGTTTTATAAAGGGCTAGGCTTTATGCCCGACCCTGAAGGCATCAAGGGCATGTTTTGGTACCCAGATTAGGGCCAAGACTTAGGCTGAGCGCGCAAGGACTTTGGCCTGTTGAATCCAGAGACTGACTTGGTCAGGGGTAGGGCACAGGTCGTTGCGTTGTAGGGTGGCCACGTGCAGCCGACGCAGCCGGGTATAAAGCCCTTGGGCCGTAGCATCAGCGAGCTGCGCCACCGAGATAATGCCAGCGTGCAGCAGCAGCCCGTTAAACTCACAACCCACAGCTGGCACCCGAGCCAATTCTGCCAAAATAACCCACTTAGTGACATAGCGCAGGGGTACCTGTATCTTCTTGGCCAGGGTTTGGCGATGGTCTATGGTGGCCCCATAGCGGCGGAGTTGGTCGGTGCTGGTTAAGCCCAGCCGAGCCATTCCCTGGGCATGGGTGGCGCTCAAGCCAGGCAGTTGCTCAAGGGGATAGGCTGGGCTAGCCATAGGAGACCTGTATTGATGAGGAATGTTCATCTAAGCATGAGCCATGCTGTAGCGGCAAAAAAGCAGGCTATACTGGTGAGCATGTTGGTCTACGGGATGTAGCGCAGCTTGGTAGCGCGCCTGCTTTGGGAGCAGGATGTCGCAGGTTCAAATCCTGTCATCCCGATTTTGAGTATAGTGGCTTGCCTTAGGCAGATAGTAGGACTGTCACAGGGAGCCATAAAACATATTGTTGGTTTGTAGTATTTATAGTCAGGATGTTGACAATCATCCGCCCGCTTCTTTGCCGTTACGCTACGAAGAAATACCCTATGAAACACCTCTTTTCCTCCCTTTTACGGCCTCTTCCTCTGATGACTCTAGTTAGCGGCAGCTTGCTGGGAGGGAGTCTGGCGATGCCTCTGCCCGCCTCCGCTTTAGGTGAAGAGGCCATTGTGGACAAACTTGAGCAGGTGCCGGTCTTTGTAATTTTAAACTCTGACGGTCAGCCTCTCACCGCTGCTGCCGAGGTCGACGACCAGGAGGTTAAGGTGCCCGTAGTCTTTATTGATGGCGAGGCGGCTGAAGAATTTTTGACCCGTGCCCAAGAAGAAGATCCCAGCGCTGAGGTGGCTCTGGTGGATCTCGGGACGTTGTACCAGGAGACAGTCCTTGGCGATGAAGAGAAGGTGCCGCTGCTGTATCTTCCCATTGGCGATGAGCTGGATACCGCGATCGCCCTCCAGTCCAATTTTCAAGGGGTGCCGTTATTCATAGCCCGCCAGGGTGCAGACGGGCCTTATCTGACCATCAACCAGGATGGTCAGGCCTCGCTGCCGATGTTTTTCTCGCGCAACGACCTGCAAACGCTGCTCGATCGCTACAGTGAGTCCAATGCCGAAGCCGCCGACGATATTGTGGTACAAGTGCTTTCGCTGGAGTGGTTGCTCGCTACTATGACCAGCAACAGCGACCCTGAACTTGACGCGCAACTTCAACAGGTGCGGCTCTTTCCCTCTACCGAAGTGCTCAACTACATTCGCGCCCAAGATTCAGAGCCTGCTGCTGGAGAGTAAGACTCTTAACTACCGTGGAATGTCCAACTGAGAGTAGGAACTAGCAGGCTGCAAAATAGCCGATGGCTTCGACTCTGCTCAGCCATCGGCTATTTTTGTCTTTAGGGCCGCTGTGGCTGTAGAGACAATTGGGAGCTGACCTTAGCCCAGCAGCGCCGTGGCCCTGGCCACAAACTCATCGGCGGTAAGGCCGTTTAGCGCCATAATCTGGCCAGCGCTGGCGGTGGTTTCGCCCCGTCTCCAGCAGAAGGTGTCGCGGGGAGCGGTACTGCGCAACATGATGGGTTCGAGCATGGCGCTTGAACCCCCCGTTACCCCAATCAGCACGTCGCCACCAAACAGCCGCTCGAACCCAGCGTCGTCCAAGAAACTGCTGTCCGGTTCAGAGCACATATCCCAAGCCACGTCGGTAGGGCGATAGAGCTGACGGGGGTTGACCACTGACACAATGCGGCTGCCAATGCCCTTAACCGCTAACTGTTCAGCCGCTTCAAAGACAGGTATCAGGGTCATATCGCCAATTACGGCAAACACGACGGTTTTATCGCCAGCGATGCTGGCCAAGGCTACCGCTCCCTCGGCTAGGGCGCGGCGGGTCTGCTCAAAGGTGGTGCGAACGGGCAGCGGCGACTTGCTGGCCGTGATCGTGATGCCTTTGTTGCGGGTGGCCAGCGCCCAGTCGTAGCACACCTGAATGCCGTTGGCGTCGGTGGGAAAGAGCGCGTACACGTTGCCGTTGCGCAGCATGCCCGCGAAGTAGTTCTCCACCTCAGGGCGCTGGTGAGTCCAGCCGTTGCGGCCCTGTTCTAATGCTCCGGCGGTAAATAGGGCGATCGTAGACGGGGTCGGGCGGCGCAGTTCAGCCATTGCTTGGGTGACAGTCTGCCAGATGGGCAGGCCATTGATCGCAAAAGATTCGTAGGAGCACCAGAGGGTGCGAGCGCCAAAGAGAGCCTGGGCGGCGGCGAGCCCGGCGCAAGCGTCTTCACTGAGGGGTTCGTACACCTGGCCCTGGGGTTGCTGGGAGTAGGTGGCGTCGGTGGTGGGGTGAATGATTTTGAGCGCCTGGTTGATGTTGTTGAGGCCAGAGGCGGCATTGCCGTCGGCGTTAGTAACTACAAACTGGGCGTCTTGCTGGCCCACGTAGCCCACCAGGGCTCCCATGGCGGTGGTGGCCACCTGCTTGTCGCCCTCCACGGGGAATTCGTTCAAGGGTAGGTTGCCCAGGTCGGCCAGGGGCAGCACCGATTCTGTGACCGCTGTTTTGGCCCCGGGGCCGCCCATGGAGCGCTCATAGTTGGTGCGCACCAGCGCCCAGGCGTCGGGGTGGAGGGCGCGGGTAGTGAGGGCGCTGACGATGTAGTCGCGCTGGAGGGAGTCGCCGGGGTAGAGATTGTGAGACTGAGCGCCGCGCTTGTGGACACCGGCCCCCTTGAGTTGCTTGACGATCAGCACACTGAGGGTGCCACCTAGGGCGAGCTTAGCCGCTTTGTCAGTGGCTTCGAGCACGGCCTGGGTAAAGGCAAACCGCTGGGGAAAGGAGAATGCGGTGCTATCTACGTAATCGCCGGGCTGGTCGGCGTCGTCAAAGTCTTTGGCATCGACGAGGACTACCTCCTGGAAGCCGTTGCCGCGCCAGTAATCCACCATGGCCTGGTTGGACTTGGTAGAGACCATGCTGTGGTGTTCCTGGCTGTAGCCATTCCACACTAGGATGGGCAAGAAGTTGGTGACGGTGGGGTAGGCGGTGTTGAAGTGGCCAAAGCTGCTCATGATGTAGGGTTCGCCCAGGCCGCCGTCGCCGATGGTGACGGGGAACAGGACGCCGGGGTGCAGTTTGGCCCCGACCATGGCGAAGTGCTGGCCCTGGCCCAGCGGCCCGGCGGGGTTGAGCAATCCGGGGATTTGGCCAGACAGGTGGCCGAGCAGACCGTGGGTTTCGCGGAAGCGATCGCACAACTGCTGCACGGTCTCAATTCCCATATCCTCTAGCGATCGATCCAAAAACACATTGCTGTAGAAGCCGGGGGCGTGGTGGCCGACCTCGGTAATGATGTTTTTGTGGCCCAGCATGACCAGAGATGCGATCGCCTCAGCAATGCTGGCAAACCCGCCGGGGTGACCCGACTCTTTGCTGGCGGTCACTTGCAGGGTGAGGTAGCGCAGCGCATCGGCAGCCAGCAGGGTTTGGTAGACGGCAGTCGGGTCGCTGGGAGACGAGACGGCGGTTTGCTCGGGGGCGATCGCCGCAGACTGACCATAGGCCGCAAACTCGGGGGGCAGCTCCCCAAAGTGCTGAATGCCTTCGCAAAAAGCCGGAATTGATTGCGTGGTGGCCATCGTCATACCTTAAACCCCCTAACTAGCGTCAAAAGAACTATGGCTCCCCAGCCTTGTTTGCGCGCCCGGTTAACTGAGCAGCGTCTGTCCAGCAAGCGCAATTGTATGCAGTTGGCAAGGAGCTGTTAACCATCCTACACAGCGATGGGGCACCGAGGCGGTGGACACCATTACGATTCTGGAGGGCTGAGATTGGGGTAAGCCGACACATTTATATGGTTGAGAGCTTAGAGGTGCGCACCATGGATTGTGGCCGATCGCAACAGGACAGGGAGCCAGCTCAATGCCAGTCCTAGGAGCGCCAGGATTGACAGCCAAACAAAGGCGACCGTGTCTTTGTACCCAGCGATCAAATTGTCGACCCGAGCCAGCAGCGATACGGCGATGAGCATGACGAAGTAGGCAAACCTTTGAAACTGGCTGACGGCAGCCACTGCTAGCGAGGCGGTGGTGAGCGCCATGACGAAATAGCCCAGATCAGACTGAAAACCCAGTAGCAGGAGCTGCCTCATTTTGGGCCAGCCCAGGGTAATTGCCCAGGCCCCCCAAATTGCTAGCAGAGCGCTCACAGCCCAGCCTCCAGGAGATGTCTCGCCGTGGTGCAAAAAACCACCGTAGGTAGCGTAGGCCATGATCAAAAGCGTCCATGAGAGCCAGTGGCTCTGGAGCACGGTAGATAGGGAGCGGCTGGGTCTCATGGCGATCGCCTCACGGGGAACGGCTAAAGATTGGTAGAAATAGCCTGCACCGGGCAGGTGGGCACGCACTGCTCGCAGACAATGCAGCGCGATCGCGCAAAGGTCAGCCGATAGGTCTCTGGGTCGAGGGTGAGAGCGCGGGTGGGGCAGACGCCGGTACACAGACCGCAGTGCACGCAGAGGTCTTCGTCCACGACAATTTCGCCGCTAGCGCTCGACACCTCAATGCCCTGCACCTCTAGCCAATCGATAGCGTCATTGAGCTGGTCGATGTCGCCCGACAGCTCAACCACCAGGGTGCCCACCTGGTTGGGGGCCACCTGGGCGCGAATAATGTTGGCGGCAATATTGAAGTCTTTGGCCAGTCGGTAGGTAATGGGCATGTGCACCGACCGCTTGGGGAAAATTAGCTTGACCCGTTTTTTCATGGCCGCCTCTACACCCCGATTCTTTTACACTAAATACTAATGGCCTACCTCTATCCTAACCGGAGAGCTAGGGTGTCCCGCCTTCATCCGATTTTGAGACTGCCGTCGTCCTATGTCAGACCCTTCTCCTAGCCCTACAGAACTTCCGACCAGCCGCGCCCGCAATCTGGTAGTCGCGATCGCGGCCATTGGGCTGGCGATCGCCATGGTCTTAGGAATTCGCACCCAATCGACCACGCCTTCGTTGAGCGAACTGGCCGCCAATGCCGTGCCCTACGAGGTGGCCCAAACCAACGGCAAGCCCACGCTGCTAGAGTTTTACGCCAACTGGTGCACTAGCTGCCAGGCGATGGCGGGTGACATGGCCGAGCTGCGGGATGGGTACGGCGATCGCGTCAACTTTGTCATGCTCAACATCGACAACAACAAGTGGCTGCCCGAAATGCTGGCCTACCGCGTTGAGGGCATTCCCCACTTTGTCTATATGGGGGCCGACGCCCACCCCATTGCCACCGCTGTTGGCGAACAGCCCCGGCAGATTCTCAGCGACAACCTCGACGCGCTGATTGCCCAGGCTCCTCTACCCCACCAGCAAACCTTTGGCCGCGTTTCAGAGGTAGAGGGCGATTTCCTGTCGCGGCAGAGCGCTGTGAATGATGATCCTCGCGCCCACGGCAGTGCGATCGTAAATTAATTCAGGTGGGCCGCCATCCCCCTCCCTGGGCAGCCGTCAATGTGAGGATGAATACCGTGGATCAGTCGCTAAATAGCCGCCAGAGGGGCCGCCGATTGAGTCGCTAGATCGGGAAAAACATCGCGCACAGCTGGGTGAATCAGTTTTCCGGCTGAAACGTTTAGACCGCCCTGCAATCCGCTGTCAATGGCGAGCGCATCTAGCCCGTGGCGCGCCAGTTTGAGCACGTAAGGCAGGGTGGCATTGTTTAGGGCCTGGGTGGCCGTCCAGGGCACGGCACCGGGCATATTGGGCACCCCAAAATGCACTACCCCCTGCTCCACGTAGGTGGGCTGGCTGTGGGAGGTGGGGCGCAGGGTTTCGATGCAGCCCCCCTGATCCACGGCAACGTCGATAATGACTGAACCGGGGCGCATGGTGGCTACCAGCGCCTTCGACACCAGGGTGGGAGCCTTGCGACCGGGCACCAGCACCGCGCCAATCAGCAGGTCGGCCTGGGGTACGGAGGCAGCGATTTGGGCAGAACTGCTGTAGAGCAGCTCAACGCGGGAACCAAACAGGGTTTCGAGGTAGGCCAGCCGCTCGACGTTGAGATCGATGATTTGCACCCTGGCCCCCAGCCCCACAGCCATCTTGGCGGCCTCGGTACCGACCACACCGCCACCCAAAATCACTACGGTGCCAGGGGCCACTCCAGGGATGCCGCCCAAAAGCACCCCTCGCCCTCCCTGCTGGCGCTCCAGGTAGCGAGCCCCAAACTGCACCGATAGCCGTCCGGCGATCACGCTCATGGGGGTGAGTAGGGGGAGCCTGCCGTCGGCGGCGGTGACGGTTTCGTAGGCGATCGCCTCAATGCCACTAGCCATCAGCGCTTCGGTGAGCGATCGCTCAGCGGCCAAATGCAGATAGGTAAACAAAATCAGGTCACGGCGAAAAAAGCCGTACTCCGAAGGCTGGGGCTCCTTGACCTTCACCACCATGTCCTGGCTCCAGGCGGTGGCCGCATCGGCCACCAGTGTGGCTCCGGCTGCATGATAGTCGCTATCCGCAAAGCCCGACCCAGCTCCAGCCCCGGTTTGCACTACCACCGAGTGCCCCTGCTGAACCAAGCTCTGCACCGCCGCTGGGGTCAACCCCACGCGAAATTCCTGGTCTTTGATTTCCTTGGGGAGCCCGATGCGCATAGTGTCGCTGTCAGTTGGTGGAAGGGTAATTCCATCCTAGCTAACCCAGATGAGGCCAACCCCTAGGAAACCGCAGAATTCCCTAACTCTGTGCTCCCGAGCTGGGGTAAATAGAGCGTAAAGCAACTGCCCTGGCCAGCTTCAGACGACAGGAAAATAGTACCGTTGTGAAGCTTTGCGATCCGCTGGGACAGGTGCAAACCCAAACCATGGCCCGCCCGCGCATGGTTGCCCTGGCGAAACCACTCAAAAACCCTAGTCTGCTCGGCGACGGGAATGCCGATACCGGTATCGGCTACAGACAGCCATACCCAGGGGCGATCGCGAGGGTAGCCAGTCGCCTCAACCTCGGGCGGCAGGTGCGGCTCAGTGCCCACCGTAACGGAGACGTGGCCAACATCGGTAAACTTAATCGCGTTGCCGATCAGGTTGGTGATCACCCGACGCAGCTCTAGATGGTCGCCCTCTACGGTAAAAGCATCGTCGTTCAGCAGCGCATTGCCCCGAGTAACCCCCCCTAGGGTGGCAGCACCGTTGAAAGTAGCAGCAGAAACAGCGGTGCGCGGAGTCTCTACCTGGTCAGCCCGACACAGCATCGCCGTGAGCGACTTCTCGGCGGCAATGGGGGCCAGCTCAGTGACTACCGTTTCGGCCAGGTTGAAAAGATTGACGGGTGATAGGGTCAGCGCCTTGTGCCCGGCCTCATGGCGGTAGACCTCAAGCAGCGTGTTAACCATGCTGAGCAGGTGGCGGTTGCTGTCAATAATGGTAGCGATCGCCGCTTTACCGTCGTCAGGCATGGGGCCAAAGGCATCGTCTTGGCACAGCTTGAGCATACGATTGGCGGCCACTAGCGGAGTGCGCAGGTCGTGGGTGAGGCGGGCCACAAAGTCGTCTCGCTGGCGAATCATATCGGCCTGAGCATCCATGCTGCGCTTGAGCCGTAACAGCGATCGCACCCTGGCCCGCAGCTCATTGACATCTACGGGCTTGCGGATGAAGTCATCTGCCCCCGCGTCAAGCCCCTGCACCAGACTCGACTGATCGTGGGCCGTAATCAGCAAAATGGGAATGTAGGGCAGGCTCGTATCGTCGCGAATCTTTTGGGTCACCGCATAGCCATCCAGGCCCGGCATCATGACGTCGAGCAAAATCAGATCCGGGGGAGGCACCTGCCGTACTACATCCAAAGCCGCCTGACCGCTCTCTACACAGGTCATGCGGTAGTCAGGGTCATCCAGAATTGATTCGATCAGGAACAAATTGTCCGGAGAATCGTCTACAGCCAGAATAGCGAAGGAGTCGTCGGGAAAATCCGGGGGCATTGCGGGTTCAACACTCTTGGCAGGGCACTTCCTATGAAATTTTTGCGGCGTTTTACAAAACGTAACCAAGGTAGCAAAAGGCTCAGCGATCTAACCTTAGGAATGCCACAATACTATGCCAACAACCTCTACCTGAGGGCATAAGCTCCCGGTTAGCGCCGATTTCTACACGAGAGTTTTAAGCGAAGGTAAACAGCTCAAGCTCCTGGGCCCGCCCTCGAATAGGGTGCACACCTACCGATTGTAAAGGCCAAGAATCGGCCCGCTGTCGGGTGGCATTGCTCACCAGCACCCCATACCCCAAGGTTTTCGTTAAAGCTTCGAGCCGGGCGGCCACGTTGACCGTATCGCCAATCACCGTAAACTCAAGGCGACCGCTAGTGCCCAGGCAGCCCGCGACCACCGGGCCAGAGTGCACCCCAACTCCCATGGCCAAAGGCGAAATTTGCGTCACCTCCCGCACCATGGCGGCGGCGGCGGTCAGGGCGCTGCGGGCGTGGTTTTCGAGCGGGTCAGGGGCACCAAAGACCGCCAGCATGCCGTCGCCCATAAACTTGTCCACCCAGCCCCCGTGATGCTCCACAATCGTGGCCAACAACCCCTGATAGCGATTGAGAAAATCCAGGACCGTCTGGGGTTCTAGGGCCTCTGAAAAGTGGGTAAACTCGCGCAGATCGGTCACCACCACAGTAACGTCGCGCTTTTGGGACTGTTGCAGCAGTTCTAAGGGCGACTCAAAGGCAGCTTCGACAATGGTTTTGGGCAAAAACTGCGCCATCAGTAGGCGACCCGACTCGTTCTTGACATGGCGGCGCACGATGACCGCCATGCGCATGCCTAAATAGCCGGTGCCAAACACCGTAATGCCGGCAAACAGAGCCAGGGCCAGGTTGAGCTTAAACAGCACCGCCGCGTAGCCAAAGTTAGCCAGAGCCAGCAAGGAGGTGAGCAGCGCGGCGCGGCGGCTCAGGCGCAGTCCTCCCGATACAGCCACCAGGCTGCAAAACGCTACCACGTTGGTCAAAATCAGCGGTTGGCTAGCCCCCAACACCCGCCAAATGTTGGTGATAAAGGCCCACAGCAGCAGGTTGTCGAAGATGGGAATGATCACCTGCCAGCGCTGCAGGGCCTCCATTGACAGGCCCTGGCGCAAAATGACCACCAGCCCGAGGGCAAACAGGTTGGCGCAGAGGCTAATGATCATCACCGTGGGCGGCACATGGTCTTTGCCTAACAGCAACTGGGGAAACAAAAATACGGCCACGTCGAGCAGCAGGGAAATCAGCAACACCCCCATGCGCACGTAGGACAGCTGAAGTTCGTTGCGGTGGGCCTCTCGGGATACTACCTGGTCGAGGGCGGCCTGGATGCTGAGGCGACGGGAGAGAGTGGTTGCACCCGAAGGGGTTTGAAAGGTCATCTCCACTAACGGTTGAGGGGGAGCACAGAAGCGATGTCCCTGGGGCGGCGAGGGGCGGCGATGGTCGAGGAGTGGCCCCCTGGGGCGATCGCGCTGCCACCTAACGGCTTAGTTCATTAAAGCACGGCTCTTTCTGTGCTTCTGGGCTTGAATTGAAGGTTAACCTTGGGAAGGTTGCGCTGGTTTTGGAGCGACTTCAAGCTGCCCGACCACGACTGCTTCGGCATGATCTGCGATCGTACAGTGCAGCTCGTAGGTGCCGGGGTGCTCGAGCACAAACACCGCCGTCGACCCACTCGCTGGCCCACAGCACCGATTCCTGCAACATGTCTGCTTTATAAATACCCCAGGGGCAGACCGTCGGGGTACACCGTCTTGAGGGATTCGATCGCGCGCTGGGTGGTAGGCCCCATAATGCCGTCGATCGCCCCGCTGTAGACCCCCACCCGCTTGAGGTAGGCCTGAAGGGCTTTGGTGCGGTGCTGCAAATCGTTCCACAAGCTATCGACCCAGGTGTGACCCAGGGTGCGCTGGAGCCGGTGCTGCTGCTGTCGCAGCACATCATCGGGCATGAGGTTGAGGTGTTCGCCTACCCAGACATCGGCCTCGTCGAGCCAAAAGCTGAGCAGCGGGTCATCGACGGCCCGGTCTAAAATAGTGCCCAAGCGAGCCTCATCAGCGTCAGACAGCCGGGGCTGAAGGGCCAGAGTGCAGTAGTCAACCAGCGTCTGGCGGTGCTGCTCTAGGCCCCGCCTGAGGGCGTCGAGCGGGGCATGGTCTCGGGCAGTGAGTAGATCGACTACGGCGGAGCCGGGAGCGCCTGCCATAGAAGGATAGTCTAGGGGTGCCGTCGCGTGTTCCGTGTTCATGACTCCTCGCGTGCCTCCGGAGGGAAAGCAAAATAGACAACCGAGCTTGGCTAGCTGCCGCTGCTGTGGTGCCGCTGCAATGGCCCTAGGGGGCCGGTCTAGCCCCTCTGGGGCGGCTATGCCAACGACCATCGCAGAGCAGAATGCCACAGGCTTACGCCCGCTAGCTGCCAAGCCGTCAAACCCAGGCAAAGCCCCAAACTGAACCTGAATTAGCCGGGGCCAACGGGGTTTAGGGTTTGCCGCACTAGTGTATTAGTGACCTCAGGCCGCCGCTTGTGACAGGCCAATCCAAAACTTTTTGCCAGAATTCTCTAAAAAACTTTGAGCGCTAGTTTCCGAAATTGGGAATGTCACAGTGGAGCCATTGATATCACTAAAAAGTGAGTGATGCCGCACCTAATGCCTAGGGAATATGAGCCAACCTGACGACACTAGTGGTTTTAATGAGTTCCGCCCACCCGCTGATGCTCCAGCCCAAGATGTGTTCGATCAAGCACTGAGTGAAATTCTCAGCAAAGACAATGCCCATGCTTATACCCTGCTCAGCGCCATTCAGAGAACCCTTCAGCAGTACCACCTAGAGGCCCAGTTCGAGGCCCACGAGATCCTCCACGAGGCCTACCTGCGCGGCAAGAAAAAGCTCCAGACCGGAGAAGTAATTCGCAACCCCTACGCCTGGCTCAAGGCTACGGCCGTCCACGTGATCTATGAACGCAAGCGCCAGCATCGCGCCAGCGCCACTGACCCCCAGGTGATCGAGGCGATTTTGCCTGACTATCGCCTCAACCTGATGCAGCAGCAGATGCTGATTGAAGAGTTAGACCTGCTCTATCAAGCCTTGCATCTGCTCTACCAAGAAGACCCCACGGCCACCTGTCTGCTCTATCTACGCACCGTGCGCGGCTGGTCGTGGGATCAAATCAGTCAGTGGCTGGCTGCTGAGGGACAGCCACTGGCCAGTGACGCTGCCCTGCGCCAGCGGGCTTCGCGAGCTAAGCGCCGCCTGCAAACCATCGTCTGGCGACGCACTGATTAGGGCACTCCACCCGCTGGGCCGCTGTCTTGCCGGTAGGCAACGTTGCTCTGAGAAAAAGCTGGCTAGGCTACCCCCAGAACGGCATGATGGGGGGTAGTCCTAGCACGGAAAAGGAAGCCCATGGATCAGGTCTTGGCGCGACTGCGCGCATCCAAACTGCTGCGGTGGGGCATTGTTGCCGCTCTGCTGGTGGGAATAGCGGTGCCAATGCTGATTTTCTTGCCTCGGCGCAACCAGGCCAGCCCGCCCCCTAACCCTGAGGCCCACCAGGCAATTGTCACCGAGGTGATCACCTCAAGCGATCGCGCCAGTTTACTCGGCTCCTCGCCTACCAAGGGCAACCCCAACGCGCCGATTGTGTTGTTTAAGTTCTCTGACTTTGAGTGCCCCTACTGTGCCGTGGCGGCAGGCAACATGAAAGAGTTTGTGGGCCAGCACGAGGATGAAATTCTCTACGTCTACAAGCATTTTCCCCTCACCCAGATTCACCCCGAGGCGATGCCGTCGGCCAAGGCGGCCTGGGCGGCGGGGCAGCAAGGGCAGTTTTGGCTTTACCACGACGGTTTGTTTGTGAACCAAAATCGCCTGGGCGAAGACCTCTATGTTGAGCTAGCCGAGGCCATGCAGCTCGATATGGAACAGTTCAATCGCGATCGCACCAGCGCCGAGGCCACTGCCGCCATTGAGCAAGACCTAGCCCTGGCTGAGCAGCTTCAGCTCCAGGGCACGCCCTCTTTCATCATGAATGACCTGCTAATTCCGGGCGGTGCGCCCTTGCCGCTGTTTGAGGAAATCTTTGACCAAATCAATGCGGCTATCCAGAGCCAGCGCGAGCCCCAGTAGGCGGCTAGGGCAATGGTGATGGGGTGGAGTTGAGGGTTGAAGGCGTACGGTGTAGGGAGTAAGGTCTGAGGTCGGCCTTAAACCTTAAATCCTGGTATCCCTAAGCTTGGGCCGCCTCCACCTCGGTTAGCTCGGCTAAAAGGGTTTCGGCTACCGCTGGCGTGACCGGGGCATTAAACAGATACCCCTGGCCCAGTTGGCAGCCTAGCGATCGCAGCTGTTGAAGTTGTTCTGGGGTTTCAATGCCTTCGGCGATGGTGGTCAGGCCGAGCTGCTGAGACAGATTGATAATTGTTCGCGCCATGCTGAGGTTGCGATGACTTTCAGACAGGTTGCTGACAAACGACCGATCGATTTTGAGGTTGTTGACTGAGAGCCGGTGCAAATAGCTGAGGGACGAAAACCCGGTACCAAAGTCGTCAATGCTGATCTGAATGGCCCGCTGGTTGAGCTGCTGGAGCCGCTGGTTGATGACTTCAATATCTTCCATAAACATGCTCTCGGTAATTTCGAGGGCGAGGCAGTGGCCCGGCAAACTGGTTTCAGCCAAAATCTGCTCCACTAGATCCACCAGGTTGGCTTCTTTGAGCTGAATCACTGAGAGGTTAACGCTCATTTTGAGAGCTGCTGCCTCAGGGAACTGCCTCTGCCAAGTGGCCAACTGCTGACAGGCGGTCTTGAGCACCCAGGTGCCGAGGGGCACGATCAGCCCGGTATCTTCGGCAATGGGGATGAACTCGACAGGGGAGATCATGCCTTGCACCGGATGTTGCCAGCGCACCAGGGCCTCAAAGCCCACCAGACCGCCCGTGGCCAAATCGACGATGGGCTGGTAGCGCAGAGTCAATTCCTGCTGGGCGATCGCCAGGCGCAGGGCGTTTTCCAGTTCTAGGCGCTGCAATGCCTTTTGATGCATGGTTTGGTTAAAAATCGCATAGCCCAACTGGCCCGTTTGCTTAGCAGAGTACATGGCAATCTCGGCATCGCGCAGCATATCGATGCCCTCGCTGTAGCTGCGATCGCCCAGCACAATGCCAATGCTGGCCCCCATGACGACCTCTTGGCTGGCCAGTGAGATCGCCGTTTGAAAACTGCCTAACACGCGCTCGGCGGTGCGCACCGCCGTCGCCAGATTGTCGATGTCTTCAATCAGCAGCACAAATTCGTCGCCGCCCAGGCGGGCCGCCAGATCAACGCCGCCAATGGCCGCCTGCAGCCGCTTGGCAATGAGCTGGAGCAGGCGATCGCCCACCTGATGCCCCAGGCTATCGTTGATCACCTTGAAGCGATCGAGATCGATCAGCAGCACCGCAAACTGCGCGTCATCGTACTGATGAATCCGCTTGATGGCTAGATTCAACCGCTCCAGCAGCAGGCTGCGGTTGGGCAACCCGGTCAGGCAGTCATGGGTGGCGTCGTGCTCCATCTGATGCAGCATCCGCACTTGGTCGGTAACGTCGCGCGAGCTGGTTTGCAGGTAGGTGGGCAATCCCTCGTCGGAGTAAATCACCTTGATCAGCGTTTCGAGCCAGATGTAGCGTCTGTTTTTGCAGCGCACCCGATAGGTGATTGAGCCAGAGGCTGGATCTTGAAGGGCCTGCTGAAACTGGGGCCGAATCAGGGGGCGATCTTCGGGGTGGCACTGGCGGTAAGGGTCGCTGCCCACCAGTTCTTCGGGCTCAAACCCCAGGAGCGCTGTGCAAGAGGGGCTCAGGTAGAGAAATTTGCCTGTCAGGTCGTGCAGACAGACTAAATCTTTCACATTCTCGGCCAGCAGTCGAAAGCGGGCCTCACTCTGTTGCAAGGCCGCTCTGGCCTGCTGACGCTCTAGCTCAGCGGCGGCCCGGTTGGCAAAAATTTGCAGAATGGTGGCGTAGTCAATGCGATCGCGCAGGGGCCGCTTGCTCATCACGCAGAGTAGACCCAGCACATCGCCCCCGGCGCTGGTCATCGTCACCCCGACATAGCCCTTAAGCCCCAGACGCTGCAAAAAGGGGTTAGAGGGGAACGACTCGGCAACCTGGTCAGGGCAGCGATGAAAACCCTGGTTGAGCACCAGGGCACAGGGCATCTCCGTAGAGGCGATCGTGATATTGGGCTGGAGTTCGCCCTCACACCAAAAGGCTAGGGTGTGCATCCCATCGGTGTGGCTTTCTGCCACATAGACGCAGTCGGCATCTAGGGCCGAGGCCAAATGCCTTACCAACTGTTGAAAAAATGCCTCCCCGGTGACCGCCGCCGTGCCCGCCATCAGCTGTTGCAGGGCGTCGGCGGCCTGCTTGATCTCCGTAATATCTCGCTCAATGACGACGTAGCGGTAAACCTCACCCTGCTCATCACGAATCGGAAACGAGCGATTCCAAATCCAGCGGGTGTGGCCATCGGCTCCCACAAACCGGTATTCATCGTTGAAAAAGTCTTTGCCCTGAAGTTCGTCCTCAAACTTCTCAGCCACCCAGGCGCGATCGTCAGGGTGCACATACTGAAGCCAGGCCCCAGGGGAAGAGTTGTCGGCCACAACATCTTGGTAGAGATCGGCAAACCGATTATTGGAGTAAATCAGCTTGCCCGTGCTGACCTCGCGCAGCAGCAGCGAGTCTTCGATGCCATCGACAATCTGCCGCAGCTGTTCGTGGCTACGTTTTAGCGATCGCCCCATGAGCCGTTTGGCCTGAAGCTGCTGCCTGAGCTGTGAGTTACTCGTGCGCAGCGCCGTTTCCTGGGCAAACAAGTTGGCGATTAGCTGGGTAAATGCCTCCGTGAGCCGAGAGACCTCGTTGTGGCCCTTGACCCGAGGCAGCGGCACATCGCGGTTGCCGTCGCGAATTTGATCGGCGGCAGCGGCAATTTGCAGCAGGGGCTTGGTGATGCGGTAGGCCGCGAGCCAACCCACCACCACAAACCCACTGCCGAGGCCCAGCCCCCCCAGCAAAATTTGCCAAAACAGGGCGCGAGCTGGGCTAAACGCGGTAGCTACCGGCTCATGCACTAAAATCGTCCAGCCCAGGCCGGGGTAGCTGCTATGCCCCTGGCTGCTGACAAACCCCACCAGGTAGCGCTGACCATCGGGCCAGCGCTCGACGGTAGACCCCTTGGACTGGCTCTGGGCCAGACGCAGGCTTTCTAGAGCGAGCTGCTGACCCTGCCAGGCCTCAGGGCCAAGAATAACCTTGCCCGCAGCATCAACAATAAAAACCGCCTGGTTGCTGGCAGTGGGCTCCTGCATTAGCGAGGCCGCCACCTCTTCTACCCATTCCCAGGTGATGTGAGCCCCTAAAACGCCGTAGAGTTCTCCGCGATCGCTATAGACAGGCGCGGCCACATCCAGCAGGCGCAGCGGGGCTCCATCGGCCTTGGGGGGCAGCAGTTTGCTCAGCAATTTGGCATCGTGCACATCGCCCACAAAGGGTTCATTTTTAGCCGCAACAAACCAGTCGCGCTCAGCTACGCTCACCCCCTCTAGCAAGTCCTGGGTGCTAACTTGCACGACACCCTGGTCGTCGGCAAAGCCAATCCACGTATAGTCGGGGTAAGTGCTCTGGAGCCGTTCAAGCAAGGTCTGCCGCTCGACCGTGGGCTGGGCCAGCTTTCCCACCAGCTTGAACTCGGCAATGATTTGAATCTCGCGGTAGCGCTCAAACAGGCTGCGGTCTAATTCTTCTGCCAGCTGGTCAGCCATCAGGGCCAGTCTATCGCCCATGTCGCGCTCGATTTGATCCTCCGCCTGCCTACCAGCCACGCCGCCCAAAACAGCCGACAACAAAAGCGTGATGCTGCTAAAGGCAATGCCCAAGCGGATACCCAGGCTGGTGTTGACCCAGGATGGAAAAAATCGCTGCATAAACTCAGAGGTGAGGGAGCTAAGAAACCTAAAAAGGCCATATAGCTTGAACTTTGCTGCCCCTAGGGCACAGAGTCAAGGCAGATGGAGTTGAAATAGACGGGTATCACTACTGCAACGCCATCAGAGCCCAATGGGAGAACCTGGCTGGGTTGTAGTCGCAAGGCTTGCCGCAAAAAAAAAATAACGAAATGAACTGTCTAGTGCGCCCTCAAAGTTTGAGGCTTTAGTTGTCTAGAGACATTTACTTCACGGCTGAGATCCTAGAAAATACCTAGGTACATACCTAAAATTAATTGTGGAATGCTAGTTTTCAAAGGTTTTAATCCGTATTTTTAGGGGTTCAAAGAGCGCGATTGCGTCTTTTGAGTGTGCCCACTTTATGGTTTTTTTATACCGCGATGAAACCGCAAAACTTTTAAGCAAATCTAAAAGTTAGTGCGTCCAAATCATCTGCCTTTGAGCCAGCGATCTAGCCCCTGCTTCAAGGTCGGTCAACGATGATTAACTCGATTAAAACTATATAGATTTGTCTATGTAAAGCTGTGCAGGCTGCCAAACAAGTTGACCAGTGCTTCAATCGCTCCAGGACTATCTCAGTCAATTGAATCTAGATAGATTTGTCTATGTAAGTGTGCGATCGGTGGCTAAATTGCCCAGCGCCCAGCGCCCAGGAAGCTATGCCAGTTGAGTGTGCCAGTTGGACGGTCTGCCTGCCATATCCCCTTAATTGAGACGAGTGGGGCAAAGGCTTGAGTGCTCATTTTTGCTGGTTCTAAAGCTGAAAATGCTTGTGAATAAAAGGATTCTGCTTACTAGCGAGGTCTCCTCGACTGTTAGGCCAGTGTCACCCACTCCATAAAGTGTCATGGCCTCGCTAAGGGGTGCCTAGCCCCTAGCGCTACAACAGTGTCATGGCGAAAGCGAAGACAACTGCTTCTCTGCCAGACCCATCCCGACCTAATGGCATCGACTCATACATCGCATTGGCCGTTTTGGGTGGGCTTCTCAACAAAAGACCGTCAACAACACACAGTTTGCATTTGGAGAATGACCATGAAAACCCGTTCTATCGCTGCGATCGCCTTGAGTCTTACCGCTGCTTCTATGGCTGCCCTTCCCATGGCCGCTAATGCCCAGAATGCCAGCACTGACCTCAACTACATCGGCGCAGGCGTCGGCATCAGTGACGATATTGGCCTCTCTATCAACAGCAAGGTTACTGTAGCCGACAACATCTCAGTGCGCCCCGGTGTCATCAGCGACCTCGACTTCAATGGCGACGATGGTGAAACCGTCTTCCTGTTGCCCGTGACCTACGACTTCAACGCCATTACCGACAACGGTCGTATACTGCCCTACGTTGGCGCTGGCCTGTCGGTTTCTACCGAAGGCTCTACCCAGGTTGGTCCCATGCTTACCGGTGGGGTTGACTACCGCATCACCGAGCGCATCGTAGCCAATGGTGGTGTCAACGTGTCGTTCTATGACAACACCCAAGTCAATGGCTCTGTCGGTCTAGGCTACGCATTCTAGGTTACTAGACCTCCTGCTCTGAACCAGCAATAGAGGGATCGGTGGAACGTCCGCCGATCCCTTTTCTTTGGATTGCTCTGCGGTAGTAATGTTCTAGCCTTAGTTTTTAGTATCGGCAGCGATAAAGAGTTCTGCCACTGTGATCCTCGGCGCGCCCAATTTATAGGGCTCGCTGCTGTGGGTTTACTCATAACTGCGCCGCGCATGGAACCATAAGTGGGTCCTAGAGAGCGCTGAAAGCATTGTAACACCGTCAAGAATTCAATGCCTCCTGGAAGCATAAGCGTACCGATAGTTTAATTTGGAAGCATAAGCGTACCGAGAATTTAGAAGGACTCTTCTCTATCCAAGTTCTCAATCTTGGCTTGATGGTGAGTAATTGTACTCAGTCAATTCCATCACTGCTCCATTCGGTTTAGAAACTGCTTCGACAGATTTGATGTATGGCTCTGGCAACACTCGACAAAGATACGGTCACTGTGGTCACCTCAGGGCAAAGCCCAACTCTGCGAGCCGTTCACGCTTTGGGTGGCATAAAAGCACCTAGCGCTACAATCTCGTGCTAGCCAATGTCAGAAGTGTTAAGCAGCGTAGACGTCATCACTGATGAGACGCCTACTTCCTAGCAATACAGATCGAAGTTTAAAGTCAAAAAATTCTTTCTAAATTCGAGATTAGTTTTTACCTCGAAGCACTTATTAGCACCTCTGCCCTGGCATTAAAGCGGCTCGACTTTATTGCCGTCGTTGCCATCATCTATCGCCCCTAGGAGGTATGTCTATCTAATCAATGTCCTCCATAAGCAAATTAATTCTTACTAGCGTGAAAACTGAGCTACTCAATGTAGCCCTGGAATAGCACAAGGGTGTAGTTATGAGGGAATAGTGGTTGTTCCATCCCATAAAACGCTGTTTACTACCAACCTACAGATTAGCTCTGACTGTAAACGTTTAGAAGCTCGGCAATTATGACTACTTCTAATTATCCAGATCTAATGCTTCACATCTTTAACATTGCTGCTAGAAGCGTGCAAACAATGTATCAGACAATCAGATTAAGCCAAGCATGGCAAATTACATATTAATTTGAATTTCCTATTGAAATCTCCCAACACACATAAATCTGAAAAAGAAAAACATTTTACTTTTGAAGAATTGAAAAAATCAACTTTTTAATCGGTCAAAAAATGGCTTTTAAGGACAAAGTTATACAATCGTATATACACGATTGTATAACTTTGCGATCTTGGCTAAAAAAGGTCGTTTACATAACTCCAAAAAGATTGACAAGTAGCTTTTTATCGACTAATCTCCCCTGATACCGAGTAGGGAAAATCATGTTAACTGAGCTAGGATTTAATTCTTGGTGCAGCCGTATCAAGCTCTCAGTCGAGGCAAAAGAAGAGATAAGTAAAATCAGAGCATCCCAACCATCTCGAAAGGTTGGAGGCGGTTATAAAAATGTATGCGGGCAATATCCAAGTCGAAAGATGGGTGTCTCAATCCAATTTGAATCTCATAAAAACGAATTGCCGGTAATTTATAAATTAGAATACGACGACAGCGTTTTAGAGTATTACGATCAGCCAAATCAGATCAAGTTCTCTTCCGAAACCAGTCAAGGTAAGAAAGTAGTTTACTTGGGAACTCCAGATTTTTTTGTACTTTGGAGTGACTGTGCAGGTTGGATTGAATGCAAGACCGAAAAAGATCTAGAGAAACTTCACTCAAAAAACCCAAAACGGTATTACTTCGGAGATGAGCAGAAATGGCATTTTGCGCCAGGTGAAGAATACGCAACAAAAAAGGGGTTGGATTTTCATGTTTGGTCAGACTCAGAGATCGATTGGATTCTTTACAGGAATTTAATTTTTCTTGATGACTATTTCTCCAGTGATCAAGCAGATAGAAGAGAAGAAAAAGAGCTTCTAATATCATTAATTTCCGGGAATCCTGGCATAAGCCTGGCTGAAGTATTCAGCCATAAAAACAATTTTCTCAAGGATCTAATTTATTCCTTAATCGCCCAAAGAGAAATATATATAGATCTAAGTGTTGCGCCATTAGTGGAATCTGAAAAATGCCTTCTTTTTTCCAATAAGGAAGTATCAATAGCTTACAGAATAAGTATTGACTCAATGAACAGCTTCCAAACAGCCCAGTTTTCTCAGGTAAAGCTTCAGCCAGGAGAAACATTACTCTATGAGAATAAAGAGCTAGCCATTCGTTTTGTTGGTTCTGAGAATATAGTTCTTATGGATGAAAACCAACAATTCCTTGAACACAAAATCTCAGAAATTGAGTTGTTAATTACTCAAGGAAAGATTAAATCATTAAATTCTCAATCAGAAATATCTAGTAAAAGTGAGATTTTCGAGTGCTTGTCTAGAGCAAGCAAGGGTGACTTAGCAATAGCTAACATGCGTTTTAACTGTATTCAAGGAAATATCGAAGGGAATTGCGCAACAGAGACAATAAGAAAATGGAAGAGGAGCTTTAAGCTGGCTGAAAAAAAGTGTGGAGTAGGGCTTATAGGCCTACTCCCGAAAAATCACAAAAAAGGAAATAGAACAAGAAAAATACTTGAAGAAAAAATAGATTTAATGGGACAGATTATTGCTCAAGTGTATGAAAACTCTAAGCAATCGACAATTATGAGTGCCTATAGTTGTTTCATTCATGCATGTAAAGAGAAAGGATTTTCTATTGATGATATTCCAAGCTATAAGACTTTTTCTAAAGAAGTTAAAAAAAGACCTATTTATGAACAAGAAATGAAAAGAAGAGGACATAAAGCAGCGTACAAGCATCAAGAGTTTCAGTATAAACTAGAATTCAACGTGCCCAGTCATGGAGATAGGCCACTTGAGATTGGCCACATAGACCATACAGAATTAGATATAGAACTCAGATGCTCTAGCACAGGAAAGAACCTGGGTAAACCATGGCTCACAATTTTAACAGATGCTAATACAAGGAGATTTCTTGCTCTTTATATAACTTTCGATTCACCATCATACCGCTCCTGCATGATGGTAATTAGAGTTTGCATTCAAAGGCACGGACGTTTGCCTCAGATCATTGTTACTGACAATGGTGCTGAATTTCATAGTATTTATTATGAAACTCTCCTAATTTATCTGGGTTCTACAATCAAGTATAGGCCACCGTCAAAATCACGATTTGGCTCGGTGTGTGAACGTTTATTTGGCACTTGCTCTAGACAGCTAATTTATAACTTATCTGGAAATACTCAAATCACGAAAGACGTTAGAGTAACTACAAAATCTAATAATCCTAAAGATCTATCCACGTGGAATTTAGGCGATCTGTATACCTGTTTAAGCATCTGGGCATACGAAGTTTACGATGCGAATTTTCATAGTGCTCTTGGAATAACTCCTCAAGAGGCATGGCAAAATGGCGTAGCAAAATTTGGCTCTAGAGATCACAAATTTATAGTGTACGACCGAAATTTGAAAATTATCACCATGCCTGGGCCAAGAAAAGGCACTGCAAGAGTCCGAACAAGTAGAGGTATTCGGATTCAAAATATTTACTACTGGGCTAACGACTTTAGAGATCCTGAATTAGAAGGAGCAGATGTAGACGTTCGATATGATCCATTCGATAGAGGCATAGCTTATGCATTCTTGAAAGGTCGATGGGTTGAATGTAGAAGCGAGCTTTACAGCATCTTCAAAGGTAGGTCAGAGAAAGAAATACAAATGGTTTCGGCTGAGTGTCAAAAGAGAAATGAAAGAAGTAATAAAAAACTGAAGCTTAATGCTTCAGCAATTGGCAACTTCTTGAAAAAGATTGAAGCCGAAGAAGCTTTTTTAAAGCAGCGGCTCAAAGACTTAGAAAGCCAACGAATTTCAGAAGATTCAGAAAAAGATTTTAATGGATTTATTGAAGTTGAAAAAAGTGATGAATCTTCTGATGAAAAAACGCTAGATATGTACAATAAGGACAAAAAAGAAGAAATTCAAGATGATGACGACTCTTATATATTTCAACCTTTGGAGCTTATTTAGATATGACCCGACTGTTTCCTGAAGACTTGCTAAAAGCTGACAAGGTTGAAAGAAGTCGATATTTTCAAGGCGTCATAGTGAACCATGTAAAGTTGTCAGAAGTTGCCCAGAAGGTTTACAAATTAATAATTAATCCGAGCTCTCAATCTTCAATTATCACCGTGATCGGACCTACAGGAGTTGGAAAGTCTACTTTAATACCACAAATTGAAGAAATGCTATTTAAGAGATCTCTTGAAGATAAGAATTTTCATCCAGGAAGAATACCTGTTGTTTCACTAGAAGCAGCCTCCCCATCTTCAGGGATTTTTGATTGGAAAGATTATTACTATCGTGCTCTTATAAAAATGGAAGAGCCATTAATTGACTATAAGATTGACTATTCAACTCAAGAAATTTATAGAGACGCAAATGGGAAAATAAAAGTTAAGCCTACTACATCAACAAACAGACTACGCCATGCCCAAGAAAACGCTTTATGGCATCGTCAGCCTTACGCGGTTATCTTAGATGAAGCGCAGCACATTCAGAAGATGTCTAGCGGCAGGCGACTGCAAGATAATATGGACTGTTTAAAGTCCATTGCAAATATAACTAAAATTCCTCATGTTTTAATAGGAACCTATGAACTTTTAATGATGCGCAACCTTAGTGCTCAGCTAAGTAGAAGGAATCAAGAAGTTCATTTTTCACGTTATACGGCAAACTTCGAAAGCGATAAAAAAAATTTCCGAAAAGTTCTCCACTCTTTAGGTTTTCTTTTTATGCCTATGGCTCAAGAAAATGATTTGGATTCTGAGTGGAAATATTGTTATGAGAGATCACTGGGGTGCGTTGGTATATTAAAGGATTGGCTTAGTAGAGCATTAAATTATGCCTTGGATGAAGGAAGCGAGAAAATCACAAAAACTCACTTAGAAAATACAGCTTTAACAGTCGATCAATGTCAGAAAATTGCTATTGAAATTATTGAAGGTGAGCAGTCGATGGAAGAGTCTCCATCAAAAGTTGATAGACTTAGAGAACTTTTAGAATTAGACGAGAAGTTCACCAAAGAACCTGAAAAAAAGTCTACGCCCAGTAAGAGAGGCAGAAGGGTAGGAACTCCAAATCCAGTTCGTAGAAAGAGTCATGTTGATGAATAACACTAACTCTATTAGTAGCACTGGCATTAATCAGAACCAGCAAGTTAGCAGGCTCTATTCAATACAACCTATTGGCTGCGGCCTTCCAAACGTCGAAAGCTTAATTAGCTATATTTCAAGGTTGTCTGAAGCACATTGTGTGCCTACAGGGCTTTTGGTGATGAGAGAAATTGCTCCTTTAGTAAAACCTGAATATAGTTCTCTCGGAGAGTCTCGTGCAGGAGGGTTAGATAAAATATTTGCGAATCAAACTCGTGCGGTTAATGGGTTTGGTGATTGGGCTTCTGGAATGGTTAATGCTGTTGAGGAGCTTACTTGTAGAACAGATCTATCTCAACTAACTTTGCTGAGCTGGCAAAAGGCTATCCCTCTTAAGAATCTGTTAAAGCAGCAAAGAGCCTGGTGTTCTATCTGTTTTGAAGAACTACTTGACAATTCTAGTGTCTTGTATGAGCCCCTTAATTGGAGTTTAGACGTACTTAAATTATGTTCTAAGCACAAGATTCCTCTTTCCAATGTTTGTCCTCATTGTCAAAAAACAAATAGACCCCTTTCATGGCATAGCAGACCAGGATTTTGCTCGAAATGCCGGGAGTGGCTAGGAGCAAGTGCTTACATATCTACATCGCTTGAGTTAAGACCCAAAGCCGTTGAAAGTGAAGAACAACTTCACTGCATTAAATGTGTTAATGATTTATTTTGTATTCCACCTGATCAATTTACAGACAAGATTAGATTTTTCATTGCAAATCATTTGTGTCACTTTGTAGAAGGTGTGTCAAGTGGCAAATTTTCGTATCTAGCTCAAGTTTTAGGAACCAGCATTACTCAGGTTGAGAGATGGCGTAAAGGCCATAGTACTCCAACGTTAGGTTCAATGATAAATATCTGCTACAAGCTTAAAATTGACTTTCCCACCTTATTTGAGACTGTTGATACCGAGGCTATTGAGAAAAACTATCGGGTAGTCGAGACTCAAAAACATGCAAACAAGAAATCTACTATTCATGTATCCTCTCGGCGAGTTACTCAAAAGCAAAAATTAGCCACATCAGTGTTGAAGATGGCGCTTTTAGAAAATCCGCCTCCATCAGTTAATGATATTGCAGCCCGATTGAAGTACCGTACAAGCTCAATCCTTTATCACTATGATTCTGAGACGTGCAAAGAAATAGCTAAAAAGCACAAAGAATTTTTGAACGAAAAGCAGTCAGAGCATATTCGAGAAATATTAGAAAGGGCTTTAAATGAATATCCTCCGAAGCCTTTGGAAGATGTCGCTAGTGAGTCAGGTATAGATTCACATACACTGAAAAGCTATGAAAAAAAACTTTGTAGACAGGTATCTAATAATTATTTCCAGTTTAGAACACAAAAGAAAGACAAGAGGGTGGAGAAACTTTTTGAAGAGATGAAGCAAATTGCTCAATCTCTTCATAGCAAAGGTGTTAGACCCACCCCTAGTCGTATAGCACCCTATCTAAATACTCCTAGAGCAATTTTGCAAGTTGAACCTCGAGAAAAGCTTGAGCAGTTTCTTCAAGATAATGAGTGGGTTTGAGGTGTTGTCGTAATGTCTTCGCCCACATCAAACTTAAACGTGAGTTTGGACCTAGACTCAATGGCGATAGGTCTAGCCTCAAAACCTATGAGTAGGCTCTACCATATTCTTCCTAAAGGTATTGATACTGCCTACGCAGAAAATCTAACTAGCTTCATATGCCGTTTAGCTATGGCTCATTGTGTACCTGCAGGAGCATTGCTTGAGAAGCTAGTGCAACCTATGCTAGGGAAAGAGCATGGAAGTGCAACGCTGCACAAAATTTATAACTATACTGCTGCTATAAATGGGCCGGGCACTATGGCTCAAGACTTGATTTTCTGTTTAGAAAACCTTACGCATCGAGATGCTCTTTCCAGAATCACCTTAGTACCTTGGGCTGAGGTTCTTACTACAAGAAATCTCTTGCGATCCCACAGAGTTTGGTGTCCTTGCTGTTTGCAAGAACTTAGAAACCGAGGGCTTGAAGTTTATGAAGCGTTGCTCTGGACAGTTGAAGCTGTCAAGGTTTGCAATAGGCATCGTCTTTATCTACAAGAAAACTGTAATACCTGTAGTAAATCAAGCATTTTTTTGACTTGGCAGGGTCGACCAGGGTATTGCTCTCACTGCTCGTCGTGGTTGGGCCTAGAGCAGAGTCAACTTATCATAGAAGAGGGATGTCGAGATGATAGACAGTTAAGTCGACAGCTTTGGATCTCAAACTCTGTGGGTGAAATTTTGGCTGCTGACAGTAGCGTGCTCAAACCTTCTAGGAAAAAGTTGGCTAAAGGATTATCGAATGCTGTTAGTCATTTTGCTGACGGTAATATTGCAGAGATGGCAAGACAATTAGGATTACCTAGAAATACTCTTTGGCTTTGGTGTAATGGCGAAAATAATCCTACTCTCAGATCCGTATTAGACATTTGCCACAAATTAGGAGTCAGTCCTCTAAATCTTTTCTGCGATGAGGATTTAAAGTTTCCACCACGTACTGTGCTGAAATCAACAATATTCCAAGAGCATAAAACTTCTAGACAGAATCCAAGAAGTTTTCCTAGAGTTACAGTCGAAAAGCACCTTCGGGCGTTGTTATCCATTGAAACTGGCCCTTTTCCCTCCTTGGAGGAGGTCGCTCGGCAGCTTAAGCAAGATAGAAGAACGATATTGAGGCACTTGCCAGAGCTAAGTCATGAGATATCGAATCGCTACAGAGCCTACCGGCGGAAGGCAAAGGAGGAAAATATAAAAGCCTCTTGTGAGGATGTAAGGCAAATCGTTACCAAACTACAAAAAACAAACCAATATCCATCGGAAGCTCGAGTGGCATCACTCATGGCTCATCCTGGGTTTTTACGCTATGAGGTTGTTCGAAGTACCCTTAAGGCTGCACAAAAATCGATGCATTTCTCTGATTCTGGTGACTTCTAAGAAAGCTGTGATAGCTCGTGCACCTGCGCAGCCTCTTTTGCAGCCGTAATTCTGCATAAATGGTCGAAGGGTTTACCTAGGGGGATTTTGGGAGCTGGGGTGATGGGGATGGAAGTTTGGATCTAATATGCTCACGATATTAGATGTATCGAATTTGGTAGGGTCTACTGGTTCTCCAGGTATGAAGCGGTATGGCTGAGGTTCCCAGTCAAATAGGGTCGGCACATAGCCTACGTCATTGCCTTGCCAACTAGCCGTGTCTTCAGCCAACCTGGTACAAAAGCTTTCAATGAGCTCTTGGGCTTCGTTGATCTGACCTTGCGAGCAAAATTCTGAAAGCTGATCGACTAAGCGATTCATGACATCCTCAAGCTCTTCTGCCACCATGGGATACCTCTAGTTACTTGATACAAGGGTACTCAATTTTCTGGGGGCAGTTCAACTTCAAAACTCACTCGGCTTTCTAAAGCCTTATCCAGAGGGGCTTTCGAAGTCTACGAAGTACACGAGAGGCTTGTTGTAGATGGACGCAAACTCAAGGAGCTCGATGACGTCGACGCGTCGCTCGCCGGACTCGCACTTGGAAATGAAGGACTGAGGGACGCTGAGGCGGGCAGCAACCTGCTGCTGGGTGAGGTTGGCATCTAGGCGGGCAGCTTTCAGCCGAGCGAGGAACTGTTGGTAACGAAGTGAATAGACTGAGCTGCTCATGACGAGCAAGCTACAATCAGCGGTTAAAATATCCCAAAATCGGATATTTGTAGGGATCTAGCCCAATGCTGAGATTATTTGTTGAATGGGATGGAGACGCAGCCAACCTAAAACTATTTTTGAGGTGTTCCTCTTGTGGTGGGATCATTGAGGACTCAGACCTTGCTGTAGCGCTTTACCCGGTCAGGATCCAGTCTCGGCGAGAGGTGTATGGCGTACCTATCACTGACCTGGATTGGACTACTGTGTATACGGTTCACTCAGGGGCGTGTGCTTATAGAGCAAGGACTCTGGCCGAGAAAACCTACAAGCGACTTGAGGCAGTGCAGCTTTCAGTGTTTTTATCTCTGCTCATGACAAGCACAGATGCCCTTCGTGATACTAGGCCAGAGCTTTGGGAAGAAATCAAGCGGGAAATGGAGTCGGATACGATGAGTATTTAGCTCTGTAGTATGCCCAGCCACTTAGTTAATTTAAGAATTAGGGTTGGTTAATTGCCTGGTTGCTCTGTAGTCAGGTAAAGTTTTCGCTGAAAAATAAAGAACTCGTTAGCTGGGACTGTATTTGGAACTAGAACGGGAACTATCAGTGGAAATACCTGCCTCGCCAACGGAGTATGGTGGGTTAGATCGACCAGCGATAAGGATTGAGTGAATGCCGCGCGGCAAGAAAAACGGAGCTAATGGCCAACCTAGTAACGGAACCCACCTGGGTTTTGAGCAGACCCTCTGGGCCGCTGCTGACAAGATGCGCGGCCACATGGATGCGGCCGAGTACAAGCACGTCACCCTGGGGCTGATCTTCCTCAAGTACATCTCCGATGCATTTCAGGAGCTGTACGACGACCTGGCGGCGCGGGCCGACACCGACTACACCGACCCCGAAGACCGGGACGAGTACATGGCGGAGAATGTCTTCTGGGTGCCGAAAGAAGCCCGGTGGAGCCACATTCAAGCCAGCGCTAAGCAGCCCACCATCGGCAAGATTATTGATGAGGCAATGCTGGCGATTGAGAAGGAGAACCCTAAGCGGCTGAAGGGGGTGCTGCCTACCGGCTATGCCCGTCCAGACTTGGATAAGACCCGCCTGGGGGAACTGATCGACCTGATCAGCACGATTGGATTGGGGGATAAGGCCAGCCGCTCTAAGGACATTCTGGGGCGGGTGTATGAGTATTTTTTGGGCCAGTTTGCGGAGAAGGAGGGCAAGGGCGGCGGCGAGTTTTATACGCCACAGTCGGTGGTGAAGCTGCTGGTAGCGGTGATGCAGCCCTATAAGGGGCGGGTGTATGACCCCTGCTGCGGCTCGGGCGGTATGTTTGTGCAGTCAGAGAAGTTTGTGGAAGCCCACGGCGGGGTAAAGAGCGACATTGCCATTTATGGGCAAGAGTCGAACCCGACGACGCGACGGCTGTGTTTGATGAACCTGGCGATTCGCGGCATTGAGGGCAACATTGGCGACCGCAATGCCGACAGCTTTACCAGCAACCTACACCCAGACCTGAAGGCTGACTATATTCTGGCAAATCCGCCGTTTAACATTAGCGACTGGTGGAATAACAAGCTAGCGGAGGATGTGCGCTGGCAGTATGGCACCCCACCCAAGGGCAACGCCAACTATGGCTGGGTACAGCACATGGTGCACCACCTGGCCCCTAACGGCATGGCGGGGTTTGTGTTGGCGAATGGCTCGATGAGTTCGAACCAGTCGGGGGAAGGGGAGATTCGCAAGGCGCTGGTGGCGGATGACCGGGTGGATTGCATGATCGCGCTGCCGGGGCAGTTATTTTACACGACGCAGATACCGGCCTGTCTGTGGTTTTTGGCGCGGGATAAGTCGGGTAAACCAACGGCGGGGCACCAGCCCTGCCGCAACCGGCAGGGAGAGACGCTGTTTATTGATGCCCGCAAGTTGGGGGTGCTGATGGACCGCACCCACCGGGAGCTGACGGATGAGCCTGATGGTGGAGAAATTGGCAGAATTGCTAGAACGTACCATGCGTGGCGGGGAGAGCCAGGGGCAGGGGCTTATGCGGATGTACCGGGGTTTTGCAAGAGCGCCACGCTGGAGGAGATTGCATCGCATGGCTATGTGCTGACGCCGGGGCGTTATGTGGGGGCCGAAGAACTGGAGGAGGACGATGAGCCGTTTGAGGAGAAGATGGCTCGGCTGACGAAGACGCTGGAAGCGCAGTTTGAGGAGTCGGCACGGTTGGAGAAGGCGATTCGGGAGAATTTGCAGGGGCTAGGTTATGGGAGCTAACCACTGGAAGGAAGCTCAACTCGCAGATCTGATTGACATTATTCACGGATTTGCTTTCAAGGGTGAGTACTTCAGGGAAGAACCACCTGGCGATATTTTGCTGACTCCCGGAAATTTTGCCATTGGAGGAGGTTTCAAGGGTGACAAATTGAAATATTACGATGGCCCTGTACCTGAGGATTATGTGTTGGATGAGGGCGATCTGCTAGTAACAATGACAGATTTGAGTAAAGTATCAGACACATTGGGCTATCCTTCTTTAGTTCCCAAGGCTTCTCCAAATTCTCATTTTCTCCATAACCAAAGACTTGGAAAAGTTTTGGTTAATCCAGATGCTCCGTTACATAAAGAATTTCTTTACTACTTGCTCTGTAGCCATCCCTATCGACATGAAGTTCTAGCAAGTGCTACAGGAACGACTGTAAAACACACATCTCCTGACAGAATCAAAGCATTTAGATTTGCCCTCCCTCCACTGGATGAGCAGAAGGAAATTGCCCATATTCTCGGCACCCTCGATGACAAGATCGCACTCAACCAGCAGATGAATCGGACGTTGGAAGGCATTGCCCGCGCCCTCTTTAAATCCTGGTTCATCGACTTCGGCCCTGTTCGCGCCAAGCTCGATGGTCGGCAACCCGCAGATATGGATGCCGAAACCGCTGCCCTCTTCCCCGACTCCTTCGAGGACTCGAACTTGGGAGAAATTCCTAAGGGGTGGAAGGTAGGCAAGTTAGGAGACCTTGCTGAAGTTATCATGGGGGCTTCCCCCAAAGGAGATACATATAACGAGGATGGTATTGGGATACCCCTTGTCAACGGACCAGTGGAATTTGGTGATTACTTCTTAATTAAGCGAAAGTGGACGACAGCACCTACTCGCTTAACTCAATTAGGGGATTTAGTTTTTTGTGTACGTGGTTCGACCACTGGGCGTCGCGTTATAGCTGATGATATTTACTGCTTGGGACGTGGAGTCTGCGCTATTAGGGGGCTTGCTAATAATCAAATTTTTATCAATCAAACTATTGAACTGGGGCTAGAGAGACTGCTCGCCAAAACAACTGGTTCTGTCTTCCCAAACCTAGGCTCCTCAGCATTTAAAGAATTTGAGATATTAAATCCAACAGATTCAGTCGTCCACAATTACTGCAAATTAGTCAAGCCTTTGAGAAATAAAATTGAGGCCAACATTTACGAAAAAGGGGAATTGCAGAAAATCCGAGACGCTCTTCTTCCAAAGCTATTATCTGGTTATGCCTAGGTGGTTGGGAAATGGATTTTTCACCGGTGTTTGAATACAATAGTGAAACAATAAGCTATGAGGAAAATTCCGATTTTAACGAAGAATTCGATGAACAAGAGGGCGGTTATGTGGCAATTGGAGGATACCAGTTCAGACCTAGCTTCATATTGTTCACAGTTGAGCCTGTCGGGTATCACACAGCACTTGTAGAGTTTAGGCAAGATGCTATTGAGAAGTTCAAAGAGTTTGTTTATTCAAAGTTTCCAACTCCAATAGCTTTTGTTTTTGAGAGGTTTGAGCGAGGTTATGAGAATCAACAACAGCGCCTCAAACTTCTTCAAGATACTTGGGAATCAATCATATATCTATTATATGCATTAATTGTTAGTGAATACAGGCATTTTCGCTTCTCAATGACAGAAACGGCAATTAAGCCAAAACAAATTGTTTCCAATAAAATAGATGATCGGCTTTCTATTATTGAGCAGTTGATAACTCTAGCTATTGATAAAAATCATCCTCTTCCATGCTTAAATTATATATCTAATGATGTAGTGGACAAGCTGAGAGAATTAAACCGCGTTCGAAATGAATTTTCTCATTCGTTTGCCAAAACAGATTTGCAGTGCCGACAAACCATTTCTAGGTATCAAGGTGATGTGCTAAATATATTACAAGGTATTAGCGAGATAAGTAGTATTACTTTAGCTCGTTATGTTTCACAAGAAGAATCCATCTTGTCGTTTAGGCATGAAGACTTTAAAGGAGCTTCCTTGAATAGGACTTTTTCTGCAAAAGATATTATGCCAGACAAGTTGGACAGTGTTTCCTATCATCTAAATAGTCGTAATGTCCTAGCAATCCATGGAGAAGATATTTATTGTGTCACTCCTTTTGTCCACTTCAGGTTGGATGACATCGGAAATCCAAAACTTTGTTTTTATAAGCAGAAAAGGGGGAGAGATGTTTGCCTAGAGCTATTTTATGAGGTCTTGGATGGTTCTGGTGAAGTGCCTTTAGGGGAAGATCAAATTAGCAAAGCTGATTTTGTCAATGCCATTAATGAAATCAAGAACTTGCTGCCTGACTTATCTGGCCGAGGAAGTAGCTAGCCATGAAAAGCCTCACAGAATTTGATGTTGAAGAATCTGCACTTTATTACCTTGAGCAACTAGGTTACACAATTACTGAAGGTTCAAATCTTGACTCCTCAGAGTTTATGGTAGAGCGTGAAAGTCGCTCTGAAGTCATTCTTGAAAGTCGCCTCCGCTCCGCTCTCACTAAGCTTAATCCGCAAGTGCCAGCTCTTGTCTTAGACGAAGCTATACAAAAAGTTTTACGCTCTGAGACTCAAAATCTTTTTGAGAATAATAGGCGATTTCATTCTCTTCTGATAGATGGAGTGTCTGTCTCTTATCAGCATGAAGAACGTCTAGTACACGAGCAGATTTGGCTTATCGACTTCTGCCAACCTAGTAATAACGACTGGCTTGCTGTCAACCAGTTTACTGTTCACGAATATGCTGACCGCCGCCCCGATATTGTTCTTTTTCTAAATGGGCTTCCGCTCGCTGTCATCGAACTCAAAAATGCCGCTGACGGGAACGCCGATATTGATCAAGCATTCAACCAACTACAGACTTATAAAAGAGACATCCCTAGCCTATTTATCTATAACCAGGGGCTCGTCATCTCTGATGGTATTAATGCCCAAGTCGGCACCCTCACTTCCGGACGAGACCGCTTTATGCCCTGGCGCAATCCTCCGAGTGAAGCCGATAGTGTGGCTTCATCTCCCGAGAGACTTCGCTCAGTTACTGCTGAACAAGCAGGAAGTTATTCTGTTCAATCTACTAATCCCCTCGAAGTTCTTCTTAAGGGTGTCTTCCATCCCGAGCGCTACCTCGACTTGATTCGCTACTTCACCGTCTTCGAGAGCGACGGCGAAACTCTCATCAAAAAGGTGGCGGGCTACCACCAGTACTACGCAGTCAACAAAGCCGTAGAAGCCACCATCCGCGCTACCTCTGTCGAGGGCGACAAGCGAGCCGGGGTGATCTGGCATACCCAGGGGTCTGGCAAAAGTCTTTCTATGGTGTTCTATGCCGGAAAGATCATCCAGCATCCGGACATGGCAAACCCCACCTTGGTGGTGCTCACCGACCGCAACGACCTGGACGACCAACTCTACACCACCTTCTCCAAATGCCAAGACCTGCTGCGGCAGACACCCCAACAGGCGGAAGGCCGGGCCGACCTCCAAGCCAAGCTGCAGGTAGCCTCCGGCGGCATTATCTTCACCACTATTCAGAAGTTTGCCCCTGAGGAACGGGGCGGCGAGTACGAAACCCTCTCCAATCGCAGGAACATTGTCTTCATCGCTGATGAGGCCCACCGCTCCCAGTATGGGCTCGAAGCCCGTGTGGTGACCACCAAAGACAAGGAGACCGGCATAGAAGGAGCCTACACCGCCTACGGCTTCGCAAAATACCTACGGGATGCCTTGCCCAACGCCTCCTTCATCGGCTTTACCGGCACTCCCATCGAAGCCGCCGACAAAAACACCAAGCAAATCTTTGGCAACTACATCGATATCTACGACATCCAGCGAGCCGTCGAAGACGGGGCCACTGTCAAGATCTACTACGAAGCCCGCCTGGCCAAAATCGACCTAGATGATAACGAACGCCCCCACATTGACCCCGACTTTGAGGAGGTCACCGAGGGGGAAGAGACCACTACTCAGGCAAAGCTAAAGAGCAAGTGGGCGCAGCTCGAAGCCATGGTAGGCACCCCAAAACGACTGTCTCTAGTAGCCGCCGATATCGTGCAGCACTTTGAGAACCGCCTCGCCTCTATGGACGGCAAAGGCCTAATCGTCTGTATGAGCCGCCGCATCTGCGCCGACCTCTATAATCAGCTGGTGGCTCTTCGCCCGAAGTGGCACAGCGAAGATGATGCCACTGGGACCATCAAAGTGGTGATGACCGGCAGCGCAGCTGACCCAGAAAACTTTCAGCCTCATATCCGCAGCAAAAAAGCCCGAGAGGCCCTGGCTAAACGACTGCGCGACCCTAACGATCCGCTCAAGTTGGTGATAGTGCGGGATATGTGGCTCACTGGCTTTGATGCCCCCTGCCTGCACACCATGTATGTAGATAAGCCCATGAAGGGCCACAACCTGATGCAGGCCATCGCCCGCGTCAACCGCGTTTTCGGTGACAAGCAGGGGGGCCTGGTAGTCGACTACATTGGTATATTCTCGGACCTGCAAGAAGCTCTGCAAGCCTATACCGAGCGCGACCGAGGCCAGGCGGGTATTCTCATGGATCAAGCCCTGACGCTGATGCAGGAGAAGTATGAAATCGTAGCGGGCCAGTTCCACGGGTTTGACTACCACGCTTTCCACAGTGCTCCACCGCCTCAGCGTCTGACCATCCTCCGCAATGCCATGGATTGGATGCTGCGCCCTGAATCAGTAGATGTGAAAGGCCCCCAGCGCTACATTCAAGCCGTGACCGAACTCTCCAAAGCCTTTGCCCTCTGCGCTGCCGAGGATGCGGCGTTGGCCATCCGCGAAGACGTAGGCTTCTTTCAGGCGGTGAAGGCGGGGCTGAGCAAGCACACCGTCGAAGGGGGCAAGAGCCGGGCCGAGCTAGACGCCGCCGTGCGCCAGATTGTTTCCCGCTCCGTCGCCTCTGAGCAGGTGATCGATATCTTCGAGACCGCAGGCCTCGACAAGCCCGAACTCTCTATTCTCTCCGACCAGTTTCTGGCCGAGGTGCGCGACCTGCCCCAGAAAAACTTGGCCCTGGAGGTGCTGCGCAAGTTGCTGAATGACGAAATCAAGGCCCGCTCTCGTAAGAACGTGGTGCAGTCGCGCAACTTCTCGGAGATGCTGGAAGCCTCCATTCGCCGCTACCAGAACCGGACAATCACCTCAGCAGAGGTGATACAGGAACTGATCAACCTGGCAGAAGACATGCGCGAGGCCAGCCGCCGAGGCATTGACCTGGGCCTGAGCGAGGATGAGCTGGCCTTCTACGATGCCCTAGAGGTCAACGACAGCGCCGTGCAGGTGCTGGGGGATGAGACGCTGAAGACCATTGCCCAGGAGCTGGTTAAGGCGATTCGCGGCAATGTGACGATTGACTGGACGGAGCGGGAAGCGGTGCGGGCGAAGCTGCGGGTGATGGTGAAGCGGCTGCTGAAGAAGTATGGCTATCCGCCTGATAAGCAGGAGAAGGCAACTCAGACGGTGCTGCAGCAGGCGGAGACCCTGTGTAAAGACTGGGCGGCTTGATCCGGTTGGGGATCAGTCTGTGGTATCACCACGGTACTACTGGTTGAGTACTGCTGCTGACGCTCGACCGCCTCTTTAGCCAGAGCAAAAAAGCCATCCGCCAATGACGCTCTTTCGTAACGAGCAATATACGAGTACGAATTTCTTGTCATGGACTCAGATCTTGGATGTGCAGCTAACGCTTGAAAGGTCAAAAGACGTAGTTCATATTCCCAGTCATACCAGTCCTTAGGATCCAAGACCTGAAAATAGGTGTCGCCGTCGCAGATACAGTCAAAAACCCAGCTGACAAAGAAGTGACTGTATGCCTTTTCCCAGGTGTGTTTCAACCTTAGGTCGCCAAATAAACGACGAACCTCTGGCTCGAAGTTTTCTGGCTGAACCTGTGCCATGTTTGACCGGTGTATCCAGCACCAGACGCGGAACACCTCAGCTTTCAGCTTTTGAATGCTGATTAAACCTTGAGTCAGTGGTTTAGCGTGCAGCCTTTGCATACATAAAATGTGAGTCCTTGAGGTGGAGCTGTCTGACCATGTATGCCTCAACCCTACGAGCCTTTAGCTCAAGGCTTGTGAGATCTGAGCACCCAAATGCTCTAGGGTCTTTTGGCGAGCATGGTCAGCTGCAGCTCTGGCGGACTCGGCCAGAATGGTGTCTGTATTGGGGGTGAGTTTGAGCGCCCCGCCAAGGTAGCCCAAGGCTTTGCAGTAGAAATCGCTTAGGTTCTCTAGGGATAGGCGCTTTACCGTCTGGTAATCGCCCTGCTGAAACGACTGGAGAGCTTGACGGTGAAGGTCGGTCTCGGGCTCTCCTAGAACCTCGAAGATGATGGCGATGGCTGCGCTGACCTTTTCGGTTGTTAATTCTGCCACTGGAGCGCTCATGGAGTTTAACCCTCGACTATGACTGGAAGCATAGTACAGCTTACCTGCGAGTAGATCTAGTGTATTGCTTTGAGCGTCATCACCTGTAAAATAGGACAAATTCAATGAACACCAGAGACCCCTTTCTCTGGCGGCGATGCTCAACTCTCCTGACTCGAATGCGACGATAAATTCAGAAACCAAAAATCCCTATGGCATCAGTAGCGATCGACTAGACCGGATAGAAGCTCTGCTGGCCACCCTGGCAGAGAGCCAGGCACGCACTCTGGCTATCGTCGAGGAGAATGCTGCTGGCCTGCGAGAAACCCGCGCCATCGCCGATAGCAACACCCGCGCAGTTGAGGCATGGAGAAATCGCGTTAAGCAGGTGAAGGTAGATACCGAGGAGGCGACTGGCTTTACCAGAGCTGACCTAGGCGTGAGAATCGAGGACAACCAGGGTGTTGGCCGGGCACGCTTTGACCAGCTCCACGAGGAGCATAATCAGCGCTTCAACACCCTAATGGAAGAGGCTAGGGCTGACCGACAACGCGCTGACCGCAAGCAGGAGTTGCATACCCAGCGCTTCTACACCCTGCTGGATGAGGCTAGGGCCGACCGGCGGCGAATTGATGAGGCATTGGCCAGGGGTGACCGCGCCCGCGCCCGCAATGAAAGTGAGCATCGGGCCTTCCGTGAGACGGTTCGAGCCATGCTCGCAGAGATTGCCCGATTGTCGCAACGGGTGGCTGAATAGACCTAAACCTCGCAAAATTCGACCTCCAGGTGGTGCACCACCTGGAGGTCGAATTTTGGCAGCATCGCGCGCGATTAATACCGAGGAGCCTGACCCTAGCAATCGTAACTGGGAGGCATATAGTACCAATGCATTATAATTTTTTTGGAATTCTCAGAGTGATTTGGAACCATATCCTTACCAAAACATGGGAAGCATAAGCGTACCACGCAGTTTTGGAAGCATAAGCGTACCAAACGAGTACGCTTATGGGTAAACGCACAGCTGCCACTCAACGTCACATACTTCTCGTATATCTATGGAGCTAAGCGGATTCGAACCGCTGACCCCTTGCATGCCATGCAAGTGCTCTACCAACTGAGCTATAGCCCCTTGTGCGTCAACTCTTTCGCTGAGCGCATCAACAATAGTGACCTACGGGGGGTACCGTCGTCAACCCCAAATTTTCCCTGAGTTTTATTCGACGGTAGCGGTGAAGGGCAGCCATCCGCGATAGAGTCAGGAAGACTGTAAGTATTCACGTGGCAATGGCAATGGTTTATCCTGGTTCTTCGTCTCCCCCCGATGCCGATGCGGTGCAGGATGTTTTGCTGCGGCTGCGGCGTAAGGAGGGCACCTGGGTGAACTGGGCCCAGGGCTGCCAGGCGCTGCAAAAGGCGCGGTACACCCCCCAGCAAATTTTTGAAGAAACCGGCTTTGAGCCCATTCACCAAAACCAGATCATGGTGGCGGAGCAGGTCTACCAATCCATTCTCAAGATAGGGGTGGCGGAGGCGACCGTGGCCCACTTTACCGAGCGGGGCAGCGACGCGCTTTATGAGCTGCGGGTGCTTTCCCAGGGCGATCGCGCCGCCACCGCCGACTTTATTCGTCAGCACGGCATCGACTCTGAGGAGGTGCGCGATCTGGTAAAGCCGATCAAAGAATATGCCTACCGCAAAGACAAGCCCGAGGGCTTTAGCGATGGGCCGGGGGATGCGATCGCCTACCACTTTTGGAAGCTGGCCCGCCAAAACGATGACCTGCAAGATCGCTCGCGCCTGATTGCCCAAGGCCTGCGCTTTGCCCAGAGCCCCACCGCCCGCCAGCACATCGAAAAGCTGCTGACCGACTTTACGGTCGTCAAAGACCGCCCTGCCCCCCGGCTGCCCCTCTACCGGCTCGAAACCGAAAGCGAACTGCCGCGCATGATCCCCGTGGTGGGGCAGATGCCGCTGACGGTGGATGACCTGAAGGCGGTGCCCGTGGTGGTGGCGGAAGAACCCTTCAGCATGGTCAGCGCCAACGGGGCCAGCGCCTGGATAGCGGTACCCGGCTGGCAGGTGATCTTTCGCGCTGAAGATCCGGTGGGCATTCTCACCCAGGCCCGGCAGTTGCCCAACTATCCCGCCGATGCCGCCGATGACACGGTGCTGGTGGTGGTCGATCGCAGCGATCGCACCTGGGATGACGACGGCTACTTTCTCACCGCCGAGGGCGATCAGCTCGCCCTAGTTTGGTCACCGAACCCCATTGAAACCCCCATCTTGGGCAAAATGATTCTGATTCTGCGGCCCAAGCGCATTTTGGATGAAAACTACAACCGCGAACTCTGGCAGCTAGACGAATAGGAGACAGCTATGGGCCTCGAACGACGCTTATCGCGCACCATGTTCTTGAATACCGAGATCGTGGAGCTGCGACAGATGTGCTTTACCCCCGGTCGCGTGTTTGAACCGGGTAAATATATTGCGGGCGACCTGCCTGACACCGCCTTTGAAATGGGTCTGGTAGACAAGCTGCCGCCAGTGCGGGGCAAGAGTGAGGAGATTGGGAACGCGCCGGAGTGAAGTGGACGGTGAGAGACGGTGAGGAAGGTAGGGGAGATGGAGAGGGTGAGACGGCCTGAGCTGTAGCTTGCCGGAATCCTTCAGGTCAGCCTCCCGCTACAATAACCCCAGTAGCCATTAACCACCATGGGGCGCACACCCACCCTCACCTACGATCGCGGTACCCTGATTCTGCATCCACCGCCGCGAGGCAAAAGCTGGGTAGACTTCGCCCACTGGGACGATCGCATCGAGAAGTTTCGCATCCCCGCTCAGCAGTATCGCGCTCTGGTCGAAAGGCTGCGGGCTGAGCAAGTAACCTTCAATGACCAGGCCCACACCTTTAAGCCGCTCGATCTTGATCCCCGGCTGAGTCTAGAACCCTACCCCCACCAAACAGAAGCTCTCCAGGCCTGGATCGACCAACGCTGGCGGGGCGTAGTGGTGCTGCCCACCGCCAGCGGCAAAACCTTTCTGGCCCAGATGGCGATGCAGGCCACGCCTCGACCGACACTGATCACCGTGCCGACATTGGACTTAATGCACCAGTGGTATGCCCATTTAGAGGCAGCCTTTCCCGATGTCGAGGTGGGGCTTTTAGGTGGGGGATCAAAGGATCGCACCCCGATTTTAGTCGCCACCTACGACAGCGCCGCCATCCACGCCGAGAGTTTGGGCAACCAGTATGCCCTGCTGATCTGTGACGAGTGCCACCACCTACCCAGCGACTTTAATCGGGTGATTGCGGAATATTCCATCGCGCCCTATCGCCTGGGGCTCACTGCCACCCCCGATCGCGCCGACGGACGCCATGAGGATTTGACCCATCTGCTGGGACCAGTGGTTTATGCCAAATCAGCGGCGGATCTGTCGGGGGATGCCCTGGCTCCGTTTCAGATTGTGCCGATTCGGGTGAAGCTGTCGAACCAGGAGCGATCGCGCTACGACCAGCTAATCGCCCAGCGCAACCGCTTTTTGCAGGAGGCCAACATCTGGCTCAGCTCGGCCCAGGGGTGGCAGCGGTTTGTGCGGGCCAGTGCCCAATCTCCAGGGGGGCGACGAGCGATGCTGGCCCACCGAGAGGCGCGGGCGATCGCCCTGGGCACCGAAGGCAAACTACGAGTGCTGGCCGACCTGCTCGCTCAACACCACCCCGATCGCACGATCATATTTACTAATGACAATGCTACGGTTTACCACATTTCCGAAACCTTCCTGATCCCCGCAATTACCCACCAAACGCCAGTCAAAGAGCGCCACGCCATTCTCCAAGATTTTCGCAGTGGTCAGTACCCTACCCTGGTGGTTAGCCACGTACTCAACGAAGGGGTGGATGTGCCTGAGGCACGGGTAGCCATTTTGCTCTCCGGCAGCGGCTCCACGCGCGAGTATGTGCAGCGGCTGGGGCGAATTTTACGCAAGGGCAGCGGCAACAAGCAGGCCATGCTTTACGAAGTGGTGGCCGAAGAAACTACCGAAGAAGCCATCTCCAACCGTCGCCGCCAGGGGGTACAGCCGTCGCCCACTAGCCCTCGTCAGCTAACGTTGGTGCCGGTGAAGCCGGTCTACAGCGCTGATCCCCTACCGGCTGTGCCGCGAGCCGCAGAAGCACCGCCCCTACCTCCCCCTGAGCCAGAGTAAGCAATCACCTATGCCCCAAAAATAATCCCAAAGATAGTGGACATCGGTGTGCTCAGAAAGCTTCTCAAACGCTATCTTAGTAGTAAGCTAAAGTCTTGCTAGAAGAGGGTTGTCGGCGATCGCGCCCTAGCCTTATATCAGAGCTTTGCCCACGGCTCAGTGCCGTGTTTGTTAACCTCGGGCTTTCCCCCCACAGCCCTACGTGTCGGGCTTGCCCCAGTTAACAAAAGTCCAGTCACGAGCTAGGCAAACCTGGTGGTCTAGTTCTTTGACCCGCTGTGGTTAAACAGCAGGCCAATAACCCGCCGCTTACTGCCGGATTTGAGCCTTAACTCCTATCCACTTGGAAAATAGCTCGCTTGGGTTCTCGGACTCTTGGCAGCGTGGCTGCACCTGTTTCATTGCTTTGGCGCTTGCTCTAACGCCAAGCATTCTTGCTTTCTCCATCCCCACCTACCCTTCGATGAGTCACCTGTTTGCTACGGCTTTGCTTCTTACCCTTGGTGTTGGTTCAGCGGGGTTGTTAACCGTTTCTGCCCAGCCGACCCAGGCTCAGGCGTTTAACTCCATTAGCCCTTTGCAGTCCGGGCTAATGGGCACTGGCTCTGCGGTGCCAGCTCTTGACAACTATTTAGCTCAAGTAGAAGCGCCCCTAGTAGCAGAAGCGGGGATCGCAGAGATTGGAACTACCTCTCTAGGTAAGCAAGACCGGTCTTTGGATGCGATCGCCGCCACGATTTGTGCCCATCTACCTGAGTGGGAGCGCCCCTCGGCGATCGCTCAAACTAAGCAGCTAGAAGCCATGCCCTACTACGGTGAAGTACTCGATACCGATCCCATGATTGAGCTAGCCAAAGCCTGGTGGAGTCACGAAGCCTTTGTGTTTACCACCTACGGACTCAGCGCCCGCACCGATCCCCTTTACCTCTCTGGCGTGTGGACGGCGATGGATGACTTGTGGGACTGCTATAGCGGGGATCAACCCGAGCAGATTAACCAGGGAGAGCTGGCAGAAATGTGGCTGCTGCATCACCGCTTGGTCAACCTAGAATGGCAAGACGATCAGTACTTGGTCACCGTTGAGCCTGTAGGCACTGGTTTACAGCTAGTGCAGTTTCCCCGTCGCGAGAGGGGGCAGAGGTTACCGTTAAGCATTGTCTCCACCACAGGTCAGGCTTTGGCGGTAATGTCTGGCGATTGGTGATCCCCACCGATAAATGGTCTATAGAAAAAGCCTCCGACTTAACTAAGTCAGAGGCTTTTTCCTGTTCTTTATCTTTGTAGGCTCTAATCAAGCCCGTTAGTTTCCTGGGACTTTCGGCTGCTTAGGGCAAACGGCGCGTGTCCCTACACAACTGCCCACCATTGAATCAAGGGTATTGAATCGAGCATAGGATGAGAACCGTTCCTATAGTCAGAAATTTAAGGCTTTTAAAGGGCAGGGGGCGTAGCCGCCACATCAAGCCAGCCCGCGCTCAGCACTACCGTCAGACCCATGAACAGCACGGTCAATGTCCAGGTGACGCGGTTAAGGGTGGTTTCAGCGCTTTTGGTGCTGGTAAATAGCTGGGCTTGGCCACCTAGGCCACCCAAACCATCGCCCTTAGGGCTGTGCAGCAGCACCATGGCCGTAAGGCCCACGGCGGCAACCATCCAGATAACTTTCAAAATTGTGGTGACTATCATCGCGTTCCTAGATTAACCTGCTCAAAATAATGCCCATTCTTCACTATACCCCAAGCTTCTCAGCCCTTCTAGATGCCCCTTGGGCTAGCACTAGCGGGAGAGTTTGACCGGGGTACGGTTGTTGCGAATTTCTACATCGGCGGGGAGAAACATTGAGCGCCCGGTCATTTCCTGGGGCTGGGGCAGACCCAGAATTTGCAGAATGGTCGGGGCAATGTCAGACAGCCGCCCGTCTTCGCGCAGGTTAACATCGCCACCGTAGGCAGGTACCTTGAGCTTCTCGCCTTCAACTAAAATAAATGGCACTGGGTTGGTGGTGTGAGCGGTCCAGGGCTTATGGTTTTCGTCCCACATCAGCTCGGCATTGCCGTGGTCAGCAATGATAATGGCGGTACCACCAGCCTTGCCAACACCGTCAATCAGGCGGCCCAGCTCGTGGTCAACGGCCTGGAGCGCCGTGATTGTAGACTCCATTTTGCCGGTGTGGCCGACCATGTCGGGGTTGGCGTAGTTGATCACCACCAGGGAATAAATCCCTTTTTGAATGGCCGCTAGGGCAGTGTTGGTTACCGCTTCTGCCGACATGGCCGGAGCCTTGTCGTAGGTTGCGACCATAGGACTCGATACCAGTTCCCGGTCTTCGCCCTCTAGGGGTTCTTCCAACCCACCGTTAAAGAAGTAGGTGACGTGGGCGTACTTTTCGGTCTCGGCGGTGCGAAACTGCTTAAGCCCATTGTTGGCCACTACTTCGCCCAAAATATTGCTCAGGTTTTGGGGCTGAAAGGCGACCTTTACCGGCATTTCTGGGTCGTACTGGGTCATGGTGACGAAGTTGGGCGGAGCGATTAACTCCCGCTCAAAGCCTTTGAAGTTGGGATCAACTAGAGCCTGGGTGAGCTGGCGAGCGCGATCGGGGCGGAAGTTAAAGAAGATCACGCCGTCCTCTGGGGCGATCGCACCGGGGGCCAGCCGCACTGGCTCGACAAATTCATCGTTGATCTCTTGTTCGTAGGATTCCATCAGGGCTTCCAGGGCGGTTTTGCCGCTGCCCTCGCCGGGGTCGGTCATCACTCGGTAGGCCTTCTCGACGCGATCCCAGCGGTTGTCGCGATCCATGGCGTAGTAGCGACCGCTGAGGGTGACCAAGCGGCCCAGGCCGAGTTGATCAACGTAATCCTGAATTTTTTGTACCGCCACCTGGCCTTCGGTAGGCTTGGTGTCACGACCGTCGGTGATGACGTGAACGCAAACCTCGTCAATGTCTTGGGCCTTGGCCATCTCCAGCAGACCAAACAGGTGTGAGAGGTGAGAGTGCACGCCCCCCTCAGAGCACAGCCCCACTAAGTGCAGCTTGCTGTTGCGGTAGCGCACCGCCTGACACACCTCTAGTAGAGCCTCGTTCTCTTGCAGGGTGCCGTCTTCTACGGCATCAGAGATCCGCACCAATTCTTGAGGCACAATACGCCCGGCTCCAATGTTGAGGTGGCCCACTTCGGAGTTCCCCATTTGACCGTCAGGCAGCCCCACATCTTTGCCTGAGGTGCGAATCAGGGTGTGGGGATAAGCGGCCCATAGACTGTCCATAACCGGAGTCTTTGCGGCAGCGACAGCGTTGCCGTCGGTGTTTTCCCGATATCCCCAGCCGTCGAGAATGATTAAAACCATCGGCGGGATTGACGCTTGACTCATAGGTAAGAATCCTTGGGAGTTGGACTAACGTCTCAGCGATCATACTATCCAGAAATTTGGCCCCAGTCTGAGCTGAGACGGCGCTGGAATGGTCATTTGTGGGGCGCTTCAAGCGATCGCGTCGGGTAAATACACGTTTAGTTCGCTGCTGAGGGAGCACACCCACAGCATGAAAAGCTAGCAACTGTACTTTAGACCCAGCCTAAACGCGCTTTACAAGCAAATGACCAGGTTAAGGTGCAATTTAAGAAAGATTTTTTATAAATTGCATATTACTCTACATCCGCGTCATTTTGTAGCGCCTGCTTTGCGTTTGGCCTGCTGCTGCTGGCGCTTGGCGTCGGCTTTGGCTTTTTTCTCAGCCTCCAGGGCGGCTCGCTTTTCGGCCTCGACCTCTTCCGCCACTTTATCGAGGTAGTAATGGTAGTCGCCCCGGTACAGGCGGAGTTCGCCATCGCGAATTTCCACAATTTTGGTGGCTACGCGGGAGATAAAGTAGCGATCGTGGGAGACCAGCAGCACCGTGCCGTCGTAGTGCTGGAGGGCTTCTTCCAACATTTCTTTGGCGGGGATATCGAGGTGGTTGGTGGGCTCGTCGAGCATCATCAGGTTGGCGGGGCGCAGCAGCATTTTGGCCAGGGCTAGGCGGGCCTTTTCGCCGCCGCTGAGGGCTTTGACTTGCTTAAAGGCCATGTCGCCTGTGAACAGAAAGCGCCCCAGCAGGGTGCGGACTTCTTCGTTAGTCCAGTCGGGCACTTCGTCGTGGATGGTGGCGATCACGGTTTTTTCGAGATCGAGGGCCTCGGCCTGATTTTGCTCAAAATAGCTGGGGATCACGTTGTGGTTACCCACTTCAACCCGGCCATCGGTGGGAGTTTCTAGCCCGGCGATCATCCGCAGCAGGGTCGATTTGCCCGAGCCGTTGTGGCCCAGAAAGGCGATGCGATCGCCCCGTTCAATCAATAAATTTGTCCCCAGAAACAGGATCTTCTCGTCGTAGTTGTGGGTGAGATCGCTAATGGTGACCACCTCGCGTCCGCTGCGGGGAGCGGGGGGAAAGCGGAAGTGCAGCGTGCGCACGCTGCCGGTAGGAGCCTCAATGCGCTCGACTTTATCGAGCTGCTTTTCGCGGCTTTTGGCCTGGGTGCTGCGGGTGGCGCTGGCCCGAAAGCGATCGACAAAGGCCTGCTGCTTGGCAATCTCTTTTTGCTGGCGCTCGAAGGTGCTGAGCTGGGCGGCCAGGCTTTCTTCTTTTTGGGTCAAGTAGGCGGTGTAGTTGCCCAGGTAGGTGGTCGAAACCCCTCGCTCGGTCTCAACGATCTGGGTGCAGAGGCGATCGAGAAATTCTCGGTCGTGGGAGACGATCACCATGGGGGTAGTGAGCTTTTTGAGATAGCCCTCCAGCCACTCAATGGTGTCGAGATCGAGGTGGTTGGTGGGCTCGTCGAGCAGCAGCACGTCGGGGGCTTGCAGCAAGATTTTGCCTAGGCCCATGCGCATCTGCCAGCCACCGCTAAACTCGCTGACGTAGCGATCGCCGTCGCTGGCCTCAAAGCCCATTTCGGGCAAAATTTTCTCAATCTGCGACTCTAGCCCATAGCCGCCCAGGGCATCAAATCGCCGCTGGAGCTTGTCTAGCTCGTGGATCAATCGGTCTAGCTCGTCGGGATCGGCGGTCTCCATCAGGGTGGGAATGTGGTGCAGCTTTGACTGCACTTCGTTGGCCTCTTTAAACACTGTCCAAAATTCGTCGCGCACGGTGTGGCTGGGGTCAACCTCAAACTCTTGCGACAGGTAGGCAATCTTGAGGTCAGCGGGACGGATGATGGTGCCCGTGGTGGGCTCAATCTTACCGGTGATAATTTTGAGCTGGGTCGATTTGCCGGCACCGTTGACGCCAACGAGACCAATGCGATCGCCTGGCTTCACCTCCCAGTTCACGTCCTTGAGAACCTCCCCGGTGGGATAAATCTTGCTGATGTGCTCTAAACGCAGCATGGGTGGCTCCAAAGGCGGGGAGTAAACGAATCTTTACCAAAGGTAACGAAAAATGGGCCCAGGTTGTTGACTCTTGCGCTATCTGGCTAATTCATCTTTGAGAGAAAAATCTATTGCCGTAATTTTTCCATAAAAATGAGGACAAAAAAGGACGCAGCCTAGCTGCGTCCCCGTTATTTATTGGCAGGGCTTTAGCCCTAGAAGAAAAGACCCATTGACTACTTCTTCATGTCCTTAGCCATTTTGCGAAACATGTCGAGGTTAGTATCGACCTTGCGGCGCTCGGCGCTAGCATCCTTCTTGACAGCAGGTTGAATAGAAACTTCAGACGGGGCAATCTTTTCCACAGCTAGGCCCTGCTCCTGCAGTCTTTTGGCCTCTAGCGCAGAAATCTGACGAATGCTCTCTTTTTCTACGGTTTCGCCCCGCTTTTTGGCGAAGGTGCGGCGCACAGTTTTAGACGAGCGCATGTACTCGATGTTGCCGTAGCTCTTAGCATCATCTTCGTTTAAAAAATAAGCTCCCCCCACCTGTTTGATGGTGGGCTGTTGAGGAGCAGGCTTTTGCCGTACGGGGCGATCTGCTTCTCCGGGGTTCTTAGCTTTGCCGCTAAACAGCCCGCGAATAAATCCAGTCATGAAGCTCTCCTGCGTCTGTAGATAGTAGGGTCGAATGAGCCCAGCCCTTGGGCAAAGCGCCCCTGATCAGGGCAGATGGCCAGACTGGACTTAGCTGAAGGTTTGTTAATTACTATGTTAACTTTTGTTGGCAGAAAAGTTGGTAGCAAATTGGCCTAATCCGCGTTTTGTATCAGGTTGAGCGTTTATGAGAGTGGCCTCTGGGTTGAGACGCAGTGACTCGCCCTTTCTGGAGCGTGAGAGCAGGGCGAAGGCAAAGAAATACTAGAGTGGGTAAGGATGTTTTGCCGCCCGTACCATGGTCACCTCTCCGTCTTCACCCTTTGCCGCCGCTGTGCCCGTCGATCGCATTTGCTACAACGACCAGGGGCTAGTGCCTGCCATTGTGCAAGACCACCTTGATGGCACAGTGCTGATGATGGCCTGGATGAACGCCGAATCGCTCCAGCGCACCCTAGACAGCGGCGAAACCTGGTTTTGGAGCCGATCGCGCCAAGAGTTTTGGCACAAGGGCGAAACCTCCGGCCACGTGCAGCGGGTCAAGGCCATCCGCTACGACTGCGACAGCGATGCCCTGCTAGTGACTGTCGAACAACTGGGCGACATCGCCTGTCACACGGGCGAGCGCAGCTGCTTTCACCAAGTAGACGACCACAAGATCGCGCCCCCTGCCGATACTTTGTCTCAGGTGTTTGGGGTGATCTGCGATCGCCGCGACCACCCCAACCCCGACTCCTACACCTGCAAGCTGCTGGCCGGGGGTGACAACAAAATTCTCAAAAAAATTGGCGAAGAAGCCGCCGAAGTCGTAATGGCCTGCAAGGACGATGACGCCGATGCGATCGCTGGAGAAGCCGCCGACCTGATGTATCACACCCTCGTTGCCCTGGCCCACCACGGGGTCGATATTAAAGACGTGTACCGCAAGCTTCAGGAGCGGAGACGGTAATGTGAGTGGATGAGTAGGAGGGTGGATGAGTGGATGGGTAGGGAGACAGAAAAGATACTGTATCTACCCCCCACTCCCTACCCATCCACCCCTACACCAGCGGCGTCTTCGACGGGATCCCCGGCAGGCGCGGAAACTTGTCTGGTGTGCGCTCTACCTTGGTGAGAATAACGTTGTGGCGAACGCCCTGGGTGAGGGGTGTCGTCTGCGATCGCACCTCCAATAGTTTGCCGCCCAGACGTGGCAGGATGGCCGTCAATCCAGCTTCCTCATCTGCCGACCACTGACCTCGGTAGAGAATGGCTTGGCCGCCTAGAGTTAACAAGGGCAGGGCATACTCGGCACAGGTGTTGACGGGGCCGACGGCCCGTAGCAGAGCCAAGTCATAGGCTTCGCGGTGAATGGGCTGGTGGGCCACCTGCTCGGCTCGCTGGGGCAAAAAGCTGACGTTAGCGATCCCCAAAGTTTCACAGACGGTTTCAAGGGCGACGAGTTTTTTTCGGGTGGCGTCGAGCAGGGCGATCGCCCAGTGGGGAAACACCAGTGCCACGGGCAGCCCCGGGAAGCCGCCCCCGGTGCCAACATCAACTACCTTTAGCGGGTCGGTACTGGCTCCGGTCAGCCACGGGGCCACACCCTGGAGCGAATCCCACAGGTGCTTTTCCCAAAAATCCTCAGGGGTGGTGATGCGGGTCAGGTTGACCTGCTGGTTGGCCGCCAAAATAGCGTCGTAGAGCAGCTGAAAACTCTGCTGCTGGCGATCGCTGGGCTGCCAGTGCAGCGTGCTCTGCCAGCGATCGCTGGGGGAAGGTAGCATGTCCATAAAAATCCTAAAGTGCCTATCCGGCGGTGGTCGAAAGGGTTGTCGTCGGTACCGGAGCCAGACGGCCATGGTCAAGATGCCAACAGCGATCGGCGAGATCGGCCAGCTCGTCGGCATCGTGAGACACCACCAGCAGCGTCCAGTTTTGTTTGAGCTGCTTGAGCAGCGCAAGAATTTGCTGGCGCATCGACCAGTCTAGGCCAGCGGTGGGCTCATCTAGCAGCAGCAGATAGGGCTTGCGAATCAGCTGTACGGCTAGAGCCAGGCGGCGCTGCTGCCCGCCGCTGAGGGCGTGGGGCGCCGCCTTGAGGGAGAGCTGCTCTAACCCTACCGCCTGCAACGCTTGCTCAATCTGGTTACGCGCCATTTCTGGATGGCCCAAGCGTAGTTCCTCCAGCAGGCTGTGCCCGCAAAAGTGGCGCTCAGGAAACTGAAACACCAGCCCTGCTAGCTGCCGCAGTGCCTCCGGGTCAAGGTCTTGCTGCCGCCACTGAATCGCGCCTTGGGTAGGCTGGGCAAAGCCTGCCATCAGCTCTAGCAGCGTACTCTTGCCCGACCCGCTCGGTCCGTAGATCAGCCCTAGCTGCTGGGGCGCTAGCTCTAGGGAAATATCCTGCAAAATGGCCCTGGGGCTGGCCGGGGGGTGATAGGTCAGTTGGCGAAGATAGAGCATTCCACCCGCACAGTAAAACAGTAGACAAGTCAACTAGATGCTGCGAAAACCGGTACAGCTACTATGGCCGATAGCCGATACCTTCTCCAGTGTGCCCTACTGGGTTGCCATTGGTAGAGGCCGGGGCCGGTTTGCCGAGAGCTAGGCCAGTGTAGCTTCTGTAACATTACCGCTGCAAACCCCCAAGCAATTCGCCACAATTGGGCCATCAGGTATCACGATGGCTGATTGAGCAGGCATCTTTCCCTCCAAGTCATACGGTTCCGTTTTGATGTTCAGGTCGTAAGGGGTAATTGATTTATGGTTTTTCACGTTCGCCTGGCTCCATCTCGATTGAGTTTGCGGCTAAAAGCACTGTCTGCTGGTGCTCTCACCACAGCCTTTTTAGCGCTTGCTCCCCTGTCGGCCCATGCTGGGGATCCGTTTCGCCCCAACGATCCCCACGAAATTGGCGACAAGACTGAGGCCGTTTTCAACGCGCTCTTTTATGAAGGCAACTACACCGCAGCCCAGTCATTAGTTGGGCAGGCGATCGCCGCTGAGCCCGATGAGCCGATGAACTACGCCATCGCAGCAGCCCTTGGCTACCTCAACAAAGATTTAGACAAGCTGGCCGAACAGGCCCGCCTTACCCAGCAAACGGCCACCGCTCTCAAAGAATCAGACCCCCTCCGTGGCCACCTCTACACCTCTGTAGGCATTTTTATGGAAGGTGCCCATGTTCTGCAAACCCAGGGGATCGCTCGTGGCACTCCCTCGGCCCTGCGCCTGCTACAGCGGGTTTTTAGCGAGCTAGCGGCGGCGGAGCGCATCGACGCCAACGACCCAGAACTCAGCCTGCTCAAAGGCTTCATGGATTTGCTGCTGGCGGTCAATCTGCCCTTTGCTAACCCCGACCAGGCGATCGCTCGGCTGCAAAACGGCAACCCTGCCTATTTGTCCCACCGGGGTGTTGCTATTGGCATGCGTGACCTAGGGCGCTATGACGAAGCCTTGGCCGAGGTCGATAAAGCGCTAACCGCTGCCCCCAACAATCCTGATTTGATCTATCTCAAGGCTCAGATTCTATTTCTTCAGCAGAAGTACGACGCCAGTCTGCCCCTATATAAGTCGGCGTTGACCTACGCGGATCAGCTACCGGCCTCAACAGTGCAGCAAATTACGCTTGAGGCTTGCCAAGCTGAGGGCATCGCTGGAGAGGTCTGCGTGGAGCGATCGCGCAATCCCCAGCCCTAGCCCCCATCAGTTCGAGTAAGTTAAGCCCTATGCTGAGTAATGCAGTATGGGGCTTAACTATGCAGGTTGAATTTCGCGAGTGCGACTTCTTTAACCTTTGGATCTGGCTCAAATTTGAAACCGTGCCCTCCTCCATGGAGCAGCAGTACATCGATGAAGTCTTTTCGTCGTGGTTTTTCTTGGGCAAGCTGGGGGGCTTTAATGCCGAAAACCTTCAGGTGCAAGATACGGGCCTCGATATCAGCTACCTGCCCTACAACGAAGAGCAGTTGAGCAACAGCATGCTCTCGGTGATGCACAACATGGGCGAAGTCGAGTATGAAGGGCTCTGGGCCCGCTGCTGGCTCGATCTGGGCACCAGCGATGCCCTGGCTATTGACGTTTTGATCAACACCCTAGAGCAGTTCAGCCGCGAGTATGTGGTGATCGAGACCTGCTACATCGGGGGCGAAAACGCCGACTGGCCAATTCCAGGCAGTGGGCAGCCCGAGTTTGTTGACGAAGACGCCTAGCCCGTCCCACTGACCTTGGCAGTTCCGAGAAACCACAAAAAGGGGATGCCATCAGGTATCCCCTTTTTTGTGCAGCATCATGGCTGCGATTTGCGCAGCGTAAAGCCTGCGGCATCTCAGAAACAGGAACTCACTCGGCACGAGTATCCGTTCCGGAATCGCCCAGTCTAGCTGCTAACGAAACATGCTGCTGACGGAGCTTTCTTCGTGGATGCGCCAGATAGCTTCACCCAGCAAATTTGCCATTGACAGCACTGTCAACTGCGGAAACTGCCGCGCGGCCGTCATCGGGATCGTGTTGGTGACGATCACTTCTTCAAATAGCCCCGCCGATAGGCGCTCCACCGCCGGGGGAGAAAACACCGCATGGGTGGCGCAGGCATAAACCTGACGCGCCCCCTCCTGTTTGAGCAGGCGAGCCCCCTCACAGATCGTGCCAGCGGTGTCGATCATGTCATCGACTAGCACGGCAGTTTTGCCCCGCACGTCGCCCACCACGTTCATCACTTCTGCCACGTTGTGGGCCTGGCGACGCTTGTCGATGATGGCCAGAGGGGCGTCGTTGAGCTTTTTGGCAAAGGCGCGAGCGCGGGCCACCCCGCCCACGTCGGGGGAGACCACCACCAAGTCTTCCAGCTTTTTGCTGGAGATATAGTCAATCAGCACCGGGGTGCCGTAGACATGGTCGCAGGGAATATCGAAGTAGCCCTGAATTTGGGCGGAGTGGAGATCGATCGCCAACACTCGGCTGGCCCCAGCCTTGGTCATCAGGTTGGCCACCAGCTTGGCGGTGATTGACTCGCGCCCGGCTGTTTTGCGATCGGCGCGGGCATAGCCATAGTAAGGAATCACAGCGGTGATCTGCCGCGCCGAAGCCCGCCTACAAGCGTCGATCATAATCAGCAGCTCCATCAGGTGGTCATTCACCGGATAGCAGGTGGGCTGAATTAGATACACGTCACAGCCGCGAATCGACTCTTGAATCTGGATATAAACCTCACCATCGGCAAAGCGCTTACGCACCATAGGGCCGAGGTCTAGCCCTAGGTAGCGAGCCACTTCGCGCGCCAGGTCAACGTTGGCCGAGCCGGAAAAAAGTTTGAGGCGGTTGTTATCTCCGAAGTGCGATAGCGACGGAGTTTGCATCGGCAAAGTGGCGGAACGGATCACATCAGGCCCTCTGAGCATGTTCACCTAGGAAATCGTAGCATTCCAGTCTAAAAAGCTTCTGAGCAATTATCCTTAAAATGCTGTTGTGCCATGCCGCTTGGGCATGCCATGAGGCCAGCGTTCCCCCGCAGGGCAAACTGCTATCCTGAAGCGCATGGCACTCAAATATCTTAATGAGTGATGGCATTTTGTCAGGGGATTCACCACATTGCGATCATCTGTAGCAATTACGCTCAGTCTAAGCAGTTTTACACCCAGGTGCTGGGCTGCGCTGTGGTACGAGAGACCTATCGAGCCGAGCGCCAGTCCTACAAGCTTGATCTGCGCCTAGCCGATGGAATTCAGATTGAGCTGTTTTCCTTTCCCCACCCGCCACCCCGTCCGTCCCAGCCAGAAGCCCGGGGTCTGAGGCATTTAGCCTTAGTTGTTGAGGATCTAGAGGCGGCTATTCAGCACCTTCACGCTTGTCAGGTGACAACAGAAGAAATTCGGCTAGATGAATTAACGGGCAAACGCTTTGTCTTTTTTCAAGACCCTGACCAGCTACCCATCGAGCTGTACGAGCGCTAGTTAAAACTCATCGGTTAGCCACTCTGAGGCGCGTTCCCCTAGGGGTAGGAGAATGCTGACCGCTTTGCCTAGCCGGGGGCGATCGCGCGTTTCGGCAATCTGCTGCTGCACATACTCCACCTGTCCCCACTCGTACAGATAGAGCATGACCTGATTGAGGTGGGCCAAATACTCCTCTTCACTGAGGGGAAACGACACCTGCTCTAGGTATCGCCACATCACCTGAAGAAATATCTTGCCCTGGGTACGCCGAAACTGAATGTCAAAGGAGTAGCCCCATTTGTCTATTAACAGCGCTTGTAAATCTGCCCCTGTCACGCCCCTACCTCTGTTCTAGCTATCGTTGTCGCATATACATTTCTTTACGATACGTCCTAGTGGTCAACCTCCCTTACACCGAGGCTTCACTAGCCAAAAATGAGCATATAACAGAAAAAAATAGGATCTTTTAGGTCTTAAAGCTCTTTTTGACTTTTAAGGGTGTCTTTTTGTCCCTTTTTATCGCTTATACCTGCTTTCCCTGGGGTTTTGAGATTATGACTATGCGATCGCCCCCTCGCTTTTACTTTCGGCAGGGATTTTCTGAGAACAGCAAGGTGCAATAATACGATTGGTAAAGCTAAAGGCGTGGTCAGCGACATCGGGACTGCTCCACATTGGTGCCCCGTAAAGGGCTTGCCAGGCTAGCGTAACGGGTTCACGCATCCGCTTGTTTAGCCTTGCTCAGCTACCGCCGTTGATAGCTGTTATTCATTTGAAACAGGTATACCAGTCTGGATTATGACTCAAGTTTCTGGAACCTCCGATGTCCCTGATTTGGGGCGACGCCAATTTATGAACCTGCTGCTGCTGGGGGCCGCCTCTGGGGCCGTCGGGGGCATGCTCTATCCCGTTATTAAATACTTCATCCCCCCCTCGAGTGGTGGTGGTGGCGGTGGGGTCACCGCCAAAAATGAGCTGGGCAACGATGTGATTGCCAGCCAATTTGTGGCGGCTCACAACCCCGGCGATCGCGTCCTGGTGCAGGGCCTCAAGGGCGATCCCACCTACCTGGTGATTCAGGAGAGCGGTTCCCTAGAGAGCTACGGCATCAGCTCGATCTGTACCCACCTGGGCTGTGTGGTTCCCTGGAACGCCAGCGAAAACAAGTTCATGTGTCCGTGCCACGGCTCTCAGTACGATGCCACCGGCAAAGTAGTGCGCGGCCCAGCGCCCCTGTCTTTGGCCCTGGCCCATGCCGATGTCACCGACGACGATAAGGTGACCCTCAGCAATTGGACTGAAACCGACTTCCGCACCGGCGAGTCGCCCTGGTGGTCTTAGGCTAAGTCTGCGTGTTAGCAAGCTACAACGCCACACCCCCGTTGACATAACCCCAGTTGACATAACTTTTGAACGCATGAATAGACTCCCTTCGTTAATCAACGGCCTGCGCCCTCTCGCCATTACCTGCGCTGCGGTTCTGACGGTGTTGGCTGGCTGGCTAGCGGTGCCCCAGACCGCCGAGGCTTACCCGTTTTGGGCCCAAGAAAACTACGCCGTCCCTCGTGAGGCCACGGGCCGCATCGTGTGTGCCAACTGCCACCTGGCCGCCAAACCCACCAAGGTAGAAGTGCCCCAGTCAGTTCTGCCCGACTCTGTGTTTAAGCTAAAGGTTGAAATTCCCTACGATCTCAACACTCAGCAGGTGTTGGGCGACGGCAGCCGGGGCGGCCTCAACGTCGGTGCTGTAGTGGTTCTCCCCGAGGGCTTCAAAATTGCTCCCGCCGATCGCATCTCTGAGGAGCTGAAGGAAGAAGTTGGCAACACCTACTTCCTGCCCTACAGCGACACCCAGGAAAACATTGTCCTAGTCGGCCCGCTGCCCGGCGAACAGTACCAGGAAATTGTCTTCCCCGTACTGGCTCCCGACCCCGGTCAAGATAAGTCGGTCGCCTTTGGCAAGTATCAAATCCACGTTGGCGGCAACCGCGGTCGTGGCCAGGTCTACCCGACTGGTCAGGCCAGCAACAACACCGTTTATAACGCCACTGTGACCGGCACCGTTACCGACGTTGAGCCCCAGGCTGCGGGTGGCTACCAAGTCACCATCCAGGCAGACGCAGGCAACACCGTGACCGAAACCATTCCCGCTGGTCCTGAGCTACTTGTGGCTGAGGGTGACGTAGTGGAAGCCGGCAAGCCCCTGACCACCAACCCCAACGTGGGCGGCTTTGGTCAGATGGATGCTGAAATCGTGCTGCAAAGCCCCAACCGCATCAAAGGTCTAGTGGCCTTCCTGGCAGCGGTTATGCTGACCCAGATTATGCTGGTGCTGAAGAAGAAGCAGGTCGAGAAGGTTCAGGCGGCTGGCATGACCATGTAGGCTCTTCACAGCCTATTTGCCAAACTGCATCGAGCTTTTCGACGGTAAGAAAAAGGGACGCCAGTTGGCGTTCCTTTTTTCGGCCTGAATTTAGACAGGCGGCTGTCGTTAGGAGTCTGTTGAATGAGCTACAATTGTTAAGTATTTTTTCATATTCGAAACTTGTCTTGAGCTTCCTTACGTTTGGCGCTCTGGGGTAGTTTCGTCGCCCGCTTATTGTCGCCAAGGTTTTACACAGTTATGACGCTTCCCATTCGCAACGTTGCAATTATTGCCCACGTTGACCACGGCAAAACCACTCTAGTAGATGCCCTGCTAAGGCAGTCCGGCATATTTCGCGAAGGGGAAGCCGTAATTGACTGCGTGATGGACTCCAACGACCTAGAGCGTGAGCGGGGCATCACCATTCTTTCTAAGAATACCGCCGTTCACTACGGTGAGACGTTGATCAACATCATCGACACCCCTGGCCACGCCGACTTTGGTGGCGAGGTGGAGCGGGTGCTGGGCATGGTTGATGGCTGCATTCTGATTGTGGATGCCAACGAAGGCCCCATGCCCCAGACTCGGTTTGTGCTCAAGAAAGCCCTGGAGAAAGGGCTGCGCCCCATTGTGGTAGTCAACAAGATCGACCGCCCCCAGGCTGATCCCCACGGTTCGGTTGATAAGGTGCTGGATCTATTTATTGAGTTAGGGGCCGACGACGATCAGTGTGAGTTTCCCTACCTGTTTGCCTCAGGGATATCGGGCTACGCCAAGAACAAGGTCGAAGACGAAGGCATCGACATGAAGCCGATGTTTGAAGCCATTCTCGACCATGTGCCGCCCCCGATTGGCGATCCTGAAAAGCCCCTACAAATTCAGGTGACAACCCTCGACTACTCCGAGTACCTGGGCCGTATTGTGATTGGCAAAATTCACAATGGGGTAATCAAAGCCGGGCAGCAGGCCGCTCTGGTGACAGAAGATGGCACCTTGGTCAAGTCCAAAATCTCCAAACTACTGGGTTTTGATGGCCTACGGCGCATTGAGATTGAAAGCGCCTCGGCGGGCCACATTGTGGCGGTAGCGGGCTTTGCCGATGCCAACATCGGTGAAACCATTACCTGCCCCACTAACCCCCAAGCGTTGCCGCTGATTAAGGTAGATGAGCCGACCCTACAGATGACCTTTGTGGTTAACGACTCACCCTTTGCGGGGCAGGAGGGCACCTTTGTCACCTCACGACAGCTGCGCGATCGCCTCATGCGTGAGCTTGAGACTAACGTAGCACTGCGAGTCGAGCCGACTGACTCTCCCGATCGCTTTTCAGTGTCGGGCCGAGGTGAGCTGCACTTGGGTATTTTGATAGAGACCATGCGCCGTGAGGGCTATGAGTTTCAGGTGACCCAGCCGCAGGTGATTTACCGCGAAGTTAACGGCCAGCCCTGCGAACCTTACGAGCTGCTGGTGCTCGACGTGCCAGAGGAGGGTGTCGGTGGCTGTATGGAGCGCCTTGGCCAGCGCCGGGGTGAGATGCAAGATATGCGGGTGATGGGCGATGGCCGCGCCACTCTGGAATTTGTGATCCCAGCGCGGGGGCTGATTGGTTTCCGCGGTGAGTTTATGCGTCTGACTCGCGGTGCAGGCATTATGAACCACAGCTTCTCAGACTATCGTCCCCTCTGTGGTGAGATTGAGGCACGCCGCAATGGAGTGCTGATTTCCTTTGAAGAAGGGGTAGCTACCTTCTATGCCCTCAAGAATGCTGAAGACCGAGGGGTATTTTTCATCACCCCTGGTACCAAGGTCTACAAGGGCATGGTTGTGGGCGAGCACAACCGCAACCAGGATCTCGAACTCAACATCTGTAAGAGCAAGCAGCTCACTAACCACCGCGCCGCTGGCGGCGATGAACTGGTGCAGCTCCAGACTCCAATAGATATGAGCCTAGAGCGGGCCCTGGAGTACATTAGCTCAGACGAACTAGTGGAAATCACGCCTGAGTCTATCCGCCTGCGCAAGCTGTCTAAGAAGCTGGTCAAGCGCTAAGCCGTCGGTGTTGCAGCAGCCCGGTATGGAGCTGCTCAAACGCTAAGAGAGCTAGGCAGATACCTCAGCTGAGCTAAGTCTTCGCTTAGCTTTGCCAAAAGCGTTTACATCTCGCCTGCCTCTGGCAGAGCACTAGGATGTAGACGCTTTTGGTTTATAGAAGCGCTGGGTCGCCGGAGCGGCTGGGTACGCTGAAGCATAGTCATTAGCGGCACGCATATTAGGGGAAATAGGTTTGAAACGGTTTACGCAGTGGCTAGAGCATCGCTGGGTTAACCCAGCCTACGTGGGATGGATTTTGCTAGGACTGGCGCTGTTCTTTTTTGCGGCGGCGACTAATACTCTGGCAGGCTGGCTGTATGTGATTAGCGGCGTGATGCTGGCGCTGCTGCTGATTGCGGCAGTGCTACCACCCCGGAACTTGCAAGGGCTTGTGGTAACGCGATCGCCCATTGCAGCGGTTACCGCCGGGACACCGCTAGACATCGAGCTACGGGTTCGCAACGCCCAGCGCCAGAGCAAAGGGCTGTTTCAAATCATCGATCCTGTGCCCTCGCGGCTGGGGGCTGTAGCGGTACATGCCCTGGGCGCTCTGCCTCCAGGGCAAAGCCACACCTGGCGGTATGCAGTACCAACCACTCGGCGGGGCGTTTACCGCTGGTCAACGATCGATCTGCGCACAGCGGCCCCCTTGGGCTTGTTCTGGTGTCGGCGCACAATGCCCGCTGCTGCCACAGCCGTGGTCTATCCTCAGGTGTTGCCCCTAAAACGCTGCCCCCTACTGGACACCATTGGCCAGCGCCAGGGTCAGCACTGGCGCTACAGCCCATTAGCCAAGGCCGACACTCAGGGGGTGACGCGATCGCTGCGTCCCTACCGCTGGGGCGACCCAACCCGGTTGATCCACTGGCGCACTAGCGCCCGCTACGGCGAACTGCGGGTGCGCGAGCTAGAAAGCATCACCACCAGTCGAGAAATTTTGATTGCCCTCAACACTACTGCGCGCTGGAATGAAGAGAGCTTTGAGCAAGCGGTAGTAGCGGCAGCGTCGCTCTACACCTACGCCCTGAAGCAGGGATTTGCCGCAGCCCTGTGGGTTCCTCAAGCAGACACCCTGCGAGATCCAGCCCGGGTGATGCATGCTCTAGCGGAGGTCAACCCAGAGGCAGGCCGCGATTCACGCAGCGTAAAGTTTGTGGCATCTCAGAAACGAGAACCGACTTGGAACGAGGATTTAAGTCAGAATCGCGCTGTTTCTCTACCCCAAGTAGCGACGATTTTGCTCACCTCTGCTGGCGGCCAGTCTATTGCCCTGGCCGCCGGCAGTCGCCAACTGGTTTGGAGCAACGGCGATCGCAATGCTAGCTCGACAGATATGCTAAGCACGCTTCAAATTGATCCAAGTCTTCCTTTAGAACCGCAGCTACAGGCTAATTTAGCTCGATAGAACCCGATTAGGTTGTATAGGAATTTCTAAGTGCGCCCACCTAGGGTGACTCGCTGCTGGAGTTTTTGGCAGGCTGTCCACAGGTCGGGCATCAGATGGGTTGGACGAAACCCCTGGAGATAGCTGCTGCTGCGAATGCCGCAGGTAACGGCCACTGTCTCTATGCCAAGGGTTTGACCAGCCATGATGTCGGCTTCGGTATCACCCACCATCCAGCTTTGACGAAGATCGTAGCCCTGGCGCTGCTGGGTAGCGATCGCTGCCTGCAGCCGCTCTACCTTGTGGCTGGCCTGGTTGGTGTAGGCGGCATCGACCTGGGGCATGCCGTAGAGATCGCTAATGGCCCAGCGGAGATCGTGCTGGTCTAGAAAGTCCATCACCTGATTGGGAGGGCGCAGGGTGACGAGCACCACCCGTACCCGGCACTGGCGCAGAAGGTCTAAGCCAGCCCGCGCCTGGGGTTGCACTTGGTCGTGGTCGAGCAGAGCCGTTTGGTTGACGATGTGGCTCACCTGCGCCAAGAAGGCATCGATGTTAGCCCCATCTAACCCGGACCAATGGGCGATCTGCCGATCGGGCACTCGGTTTTGCTTGAAAGTCCAAAACTGTGATTTTGACAAATAGCGCACGGTAACTGGATTGCCTTGCGCTTTAGCGTTGGCCTGCACCCACGCTAAACCCTGGCGGTAGGTGGCGTAATAGCGCTCGGAGACATCGGCAATAGGGCCGTCAAAATCGCAAAAAATGGTGATCGCAGACATAGACTCCAGAAACTCCTCACCGCTAGCGGTGAATTTGCGTTAGGTACAATCCGACATTTTTATTAATAATTTCTTTACAAAAATCAAAGCATGTTTACTTTAGCAACCCTGGTTGAAAACGACCACTGTCCTAACTCGGAGAAATTGGTCTTCCCGTTCATGAGAAAGGTCTCATAGAACTTTCACAGGGTGTTTAAACAAAGGCGTCATGCTGATTATGGAGGTGCCAGCTTTAAAGGTCATTTATGGGCAAATATAAGCATAATTCAGTAATTTTGAAACATTTTTAGCTTTTTTGTGGTCATTAAGCTCAGTTTAAGGCCAGTGACTAGCTCTAATACCTGAGGAGGCTGTTTTGCGCTCACCACATCGAATTCAAAAAACTATGACAACCCTGGTGCCAGCGTCGCCGAACCCCGCGATTGCCTTGGGCACGGTTGCACCGAACGCGGAGCCTACCTCAGCGCCATCCTCTCCGGCTCGGGGGCCGCGATCGCGGGTTGTGCTCTATTCTCACGACACCATGGGGTTGGGCCACAAGCGCCGGAATCTGCTGATTGCCCAGGCCTTGGGCAGCGCTGGACTAGCGGTCGATATCTTGCTAATTAGCGGTATGGGCGATGCCAATGCTATGTCTGTGCCCGATGGCATTGACACACTGACGCTCCCTGCTTTATACAAAAATGCCGACGGGCAATACGCGGCGCGGCGGCTCAACTTAGAGCTACAGGAGATTGTGCAACTGCGATCGCAGCTCATTCTCGCTGCCGTCAAAAACTTTCGGCCCGACGCGCTGATTGTGGACAACGTCCCCCGCGGGGCCGTGCGAGAACTCGATGCCACGCTGGAGTACCTGCGCCGTCGCTCGACCCGCTGCATTTTGGGCCTGCGGGATGTGCTCGATACCCCCGCTACCGTGCGCCGCGACTGGAAACGGGCTGAGAATATCACCGCCATTCGCCGCTACTACGACACCGTATGGATCTACGGCGACCCAACTATCTACGACCCCCGCCGCGAATACCGTTTTCCCGCCGACATTACTGAAAAGATGCGTCCCCTGGGCTACCTCGATTCCCGCGATCGGGCCAGACACGTGAATGCTGCCGCCCGCGCCCAGATTCAGCAGCTCGGGCTGCCCGGCGTTGCCCTAGCTGACCCCAAGCCTGACTACGAGCTAGTGCTGTGCCAGGTAGGCGGCGGTCAAGATGGTGCTACCCTGGCCGAAGCTTTTGCTCAAGCCACTTTTCCCGAAAACACCATAGGCGTTTTGCTGACCGGCCCCTTTATGCCTGCGGAAGCTCAGCGGCATCTACAGGCGCTAGCGCAGGCTAACCCTCGCCTGCGCTTGGTCAGCTACCTAGCGGAGCCCACCCTGCTGCTAGAGCGGGCCAGCCGAGTAGTGGCGATGGGTGGCTACAACACCACCTGCGAAATTTTGGCCTACCAAAAGCCAGCTCTGGTGGTGCCCCGCATTAGCCCCCGCCAAGAGCAGTGGATTCGGGCTGATCGCCTTAGTCGAAAAGGTCTGATCGACATGCTGCACCCTACCCAGCTCAGCCCTCAAACCCTGACCCACTGGCTGCACCAACCCATTGCCAACGCCGCTGCGCGCCCTGCGATTAATCTCGACGGCCTCAAAAACCTAGTGGCTGACCTGGAGCAGCTCTTAGTCAAGCCTGCCATGCCCACCCTTCAGGCATCGTAATTCTGCCTTGGGGTTGCTATCTTCAGACCTGCTGCGATCGCCCTCAATCTCGCCCATCCTCCCGTTTACGCCCCATGTCTCCCATTGCCTACGTTGTTAAACGCTACCCACGCTACTCAGAAACCTTTATCGTTAACGAAATTTTGGCCCACGAGGCGGCGGGTATCGAGATTCACATCTTTGCCCTACGTCCACCGTCGGATACCCATTTTCAAGACAAAATTGCCCGCGTGCGAGCTTCGGTCACCTATCTACAAAAGCCCGATCGCGGTCGCCGCAATCCCTCGATTGATACGCTCAACCCCAACGCAGCCACCTACTTCTGGTCAGAGCTAAAGGAAGCAGCCCAGGTCTTACCTGACCTGTGGGGCAAGTTGAGTTATGCCGCTGAGGAGCGCTCTAGCGTGGTGTACCAGGCGGTGTGGCTAGCCCAGGAGATTCGCCAGCGCGGCATTACCCACCTGCATGCCCACTTTGGCAGCGTCGCCACCAGCGTGGCTCGGCTGGCGGCCCACTTTGCCGAGGTGCCCTACAGCTTTACCGCCCACGCTAAGGATATTTTTCACGAATCGGTAGACCCTGACGATCTGCGCCGCAAGCTGCGGGATGCCGCCTCGGTGGTAACGGTGAGCGACTACAACGTGGCCTATCTGCGTGAGCAGTTTGGGGCCGATGCCAGCCGGGTACGACGCATCTACAACGGCATGGATCTGTCGGAGCTGCGCTATCAAGCTCCGACGGAGCGATCGCCCACCATTCTCTCGGTTTGCCGTTTGGTAGAAAAGAAAGGTCTGACCCATCTGATCGACGCCTGCGCTCTGCTACGCCAGTGGGGAGTCGAGTTTAGCTGCCAAATTGTGGGTACCGGGCCGCTGGAGAGGGAGCTGCGATCGCAGATTCAAGCCCTGCACCTCGACGACTGGGTTGATATCCTCGGTCCACGCCCCCAGCAGGAGGTTTTTGGCCTCATGCAGCAAGCAGCGGTTTTCGCCGCGCCCTACGTGATTGGCAGCGACGGCAACCGTGACGGGCTACCGACGGCGCTACTAGAAGCGATGGCCCTGGGCACTCCCTGCGTCGCCACCGATGTCACCGGTATTCCTGAAATTATTCGCCATGGCGACACGGGGCTCTTGGTAGATCAAGGGGATAGCGCCGGTCTGGCGGCAGCGCTGCGACGGCTGTTGATGGATGGTGCGCTGCGAGACTCGGTGGCGGCCCAGGCGCGATCGCTGATCGAGGCCGAGTTTGACATTGCCCGCAACGCCGCCGAGCTGCGATCGCACTTTCAGCCCGCTCCCCAGCTTCAGGAGGTGTAACCATGCGGATTGCCTATATCTGCGCCGATCCGGGCATTCCGGTGTTTGGCCAAAAGGGCTGCTCCATCCATGTGCAGGAGGTAATTCGCGCCCTGCGCCGCCAAGGGGCCAACGTGGAGTTGTTTGCGGTACGGATTGGCGGCTCTCCCCCCGCCGATCTCACCGAGGTTCCCCTGCACCAGCTACCGCCGGTGCCCAAGGGTGACCCAGCCCAGCGCGAACAGGCGGCGATCGCCCTCAACCCAATTCTGCGGGCTGAGCTAGAGCGCACTGGCCCCTTTGACCTGATTTACGAGCGCTATTCGCTCTGGAGCTATAGCGCCCTGGAACTGACCCAGGCCACCGGCACCCCCGCACTGCTGGAGGTCAACGCGCCGCTGATTGACGAGCAGGCCCAGCACCGGGGGCTAGTGCATCGAGACCTGGCAGAACAGATCGCCCACCGCGCCTTTCGCGCCGCCAGCGGGCTAATTGCCGTCTCGGCAGAAATTCAGGCCTACCTGGCAGGCTGGGGTGTAGGCGATCGCGTTACCGTCATCCCCAATGGGGTTAATCACCATCGCTTTACTCAGGCGCGGCTGGGGATGCGATCGCACAACGCGTTTACCGTCGGGTTTGTGGGTTCGCTCAAGCCCTGGCACGGCCTAACTCACCTGGTCAACGCCTTTGAGCACCTTCACCGCCGAGTACCCCAGGCCTGCCTGCTGATCGTTGGCGACGGGCCGAAGCGGGCCTCCCTAGAAGCCGAGCTCACTGAGCGGCAGCTAACCTCAGCTACCCGCCTGACCGGAGCCGTTTCCCCTGAGCAAATCCCTGCCCTGCTGACCCAGATGGATGTGGCCGTTGCCCCCTACCCAGACAGCACCGACTTTTATTTCTCCCCCCTCAAGGTGGTGGAGTATATGGCGGCGGGGCTGCCGGTGGTAGTGAGCGATATTGGTCAGCTGCGGCATTTGGTGGTGAACAACGTTACCGGGCTGCTCCGCCCCCCTGGGGACGACATCGCTCTGGCCCTGGCTTTGGAAGATCTATGGAGTTCACCCAGTCGGCGGCGGTCCTTAGGCCAGGCGGCGCGGCAGCATATTCTGGCCCACCACACTTGGGATGCGGTGGCTGAGAAAATTCTGGCGATCGCCCGTTCCCAACCCGTAGGGTGCATTAGCGCAGCAATGCACCACTCCTGAATCGATGACAGAGATTGCTTCAAGGAAGCCAGACCTACCGCTGGGGCCATTTCGCTGGCCCCAGGCCCCCTCGACCAGGGCCGTTCCGCCGCCCTGGACCCAGCGGAAAGGATTAGCCGATCATCGGTTTAAACCTCTGTTTTGCCAATGGGCTTGGGGGCGACACTCGACCCTGCGACATTGATCACTTTCCCCTCACTCCCCACCCCTTACTCCCGCCATGGATCGCTCTTCCTCCCTCACTCAAGCTGTTCCTGGCCTTTGGCAATTTGGCCAATACTTTTGGCCACTAATTCGGCCCCAGTGGCCGCTGTTGACGGTCTCTGGGCTTGCCCTATTGGCCGATGTGGGGCTGCGGGTGCTTGAACCCTGGCCCATGAAGGTGATCTTTGACTATGTGTTGGTGCCCGCCCGCAGCGACGATGCGACACCGTTAGCAGGATGGGATCCGGCTTTGCTGCTGGTGGCAGCGGTGGTGGCGATCGTGGTGTTGACTGGGCTGCGTGCCTTGGCGACCTACTGGAATACGGTGAGTTTGGCGATCGCTAGCAGCCGAGTCATGACCCAGGTGCGTAACCGGCTCTATCGCCACCTTCAGCGGCTCTCCCTGGGCTACCACAGCCAGGCCCGCAGCGGCGACCTGATTGTGCGGGTCAGCGGCGACGCCAGCCGCATGCAGGAGGTGCTGATTACTGCTGCCTTGCCCCTGGTGTCGAGCCTGCTGACCCTGGTGGGCATGGTGGTGGTGATGGTGTGGCTCGACTGGCGACTGGCGCTGCTGTCAACGGTCACCTTTCCGCTGTTTTGGCTGGCGGCGACTCGGTTTAGCAAACGCATTCGCAGTGCCTCGCTCCAGCAGCGCAAGCAGGAGGGGGCGGTGGCAGCGACGGCAGCAGAATCTCTGGCGGCAATTAAGCTGGTGCAGGCGCTGTCACTGGAGAATGCCTTTGCCGCTGTCTTTGCTGAGCAAAACCAGCGCAGCCTAGACGACGTGGTCGAAACCAAACGCCTCGCCGCCCACCTGGAGCGCACCGTCGATGTGGTAATTGCTTTGGGCACTGCCCTGGTGCTGTGGTTTGGCGCTCGGCTGGTGATTCAAGACGCCCTGTCGCCGGGGGATGTGCTGGTGTTTCTGAGCTACCTCAAGAACGCCTTTAAGCCGGTGCAGAATTTTGCCAAATATACGGGGCGACTGGCCAAGGCCGCCGCCTCAGGGGAACGGATTTTGAACGTGATGGAAACCGAGCCGGAAGTGTGCGATCGCCCCCATGCCCGCCCCGCCCCCATCTTTGCTGGGGCCGTGCGACTGGAGGATCTCTGGTTTGCCTACGAACCAGGTCAGCCCGTGCTCAAAGGACTCAACCTTTCCGTACAGCCGGGGCAGCAGGTCGCCGTCGTCGGCCCCTCCGGCAGCGGCAAGTCTACCCTGATGAGCCTGCTGCTGCGCCTTTACGATCCCACCGCCGGGCGCACTCTCATCGACGGCCACGACCTGCGCGACTACACCCTCGACAGCCTGCGACCCCAGATCAGCGTAGTGCTGCAAGAGAGCCTGCTGTTTGCCGCCACCATTCGCGAAAACATTGCCTACGGTGTGGCTGGAGCTAGCCAGAGCGAAGTTGAAGCCGCCGCCCGCCTAGCCAACGCCCACGACTTTATTGCCGCTCTACCCCAGGGCTACGACACCCCCGTGGGCGAGCGGGGAGCGACCCTGTCGGGAGGGCAGCGGCAGCGGATTGCGATCGCCCGTGCCGCCCTGCGCCCTTCCCCTATTCTGATTTTGGATGAGCCCACCACCGGCCTCGACAGCGCTAACGAGCAAGCCGTAGTCGCCGCCCTCAAACGGCTGGCCCAGGGGCGCACCACGTTTCTGATCACCCACGATCTCTCCCTGGCCACTCAGGCTGATCAAGTGATCTATTTGGAGCAGGGCCGCATGGTCGAACAGGGTAGCCATCGAGAACTCCTGGCCCGAAATGGCCCCTACGCCACCCTATTTCGCATGCAGGCGGCCCTGCGGGATGAGTCTTCTATGGTGTCGCGGTAGGGGCATTCTGACCATGCTCGACTCAAAAATTCCGTTTTTAGAAAAAGCCTTAGACCCAGGGCAGGCCCAGGTTCAGCTTCAGAACGCTATTCCCAGTTTGGTCCAGGTGACGGCGGCTACTCTGGTGCGCCACAAGCTAGGCCGCCGCGCCCTGGTGGAATACCATGCCGAGACTGTCACCGGCCCCCTCACGGTACTGGGCAAGCTTCGCGCTAAGGGCACTGATGTGGCCAGCTACCAGGTGCAGCAAGCCCTGTGGAGAAACGGTTGGGCTGCGGACAGTGGCGATCGCTTCTCCATTCCCGAACCCCTGGGGCTGGTGCCCGACTGGCACATGACCCTCCAGCGCAAAGTGCCCGGCATTCCCGCCACCCAACTGCTGCCAACCGAGCAAGGAATTGCGTTAGCACAGCGCATTGCCACCCTGGCCCACAAACTCCACCACACCCCCGTAACCACCGCTAAAACCCACACCCTCGCCGACGAGCTAGCCATTCTTCGCGATCGCCTGCCCCAAGTCGCCGAGCGACATCCCCCTTGGGCCACCCGCATTGAGCATGTCTTAGCGGCCTGCGATCGCCTCGTCACCCAATTCTCCCCTCCACTCTCCCACCCTCCCACTCTCCCACCCCCTCACACCGGCATCCACCGCGACTTCTACGCCGACCAAATTCTCATCGACGCTGACGACCCAGGGGGACAGCGCCTCTGGCTGGTCGATCTCGACCTCTACTGCCTGGGATCACCAGCGGTGGACATTGGTAACTTCATCGCCCACATCACCGAGCAAAGCCTGCGGGAGTTGGGGGATGCGACGGCGCTGCGCGATCGCGAAGTCGCCCTTCGAGAAACATACCTCAGCGCCAATTCTGACCCCTCCACCGGGAAATCAGCCCTAGCGACCACCGCCCGAGAAATTGATCTCTACACCGTGCTGACCCTGGTGCGGCATATTCACATCAGCACCCGCATTCCTAACCGTCGGCCCCACACCGAGGCGCTGCTGAGCCTGAGCGAAACTCGCTTGGCCAACATGCTAGAACAATAGTGAGTAAGGCCACACATTGGGCATGCCAACACATGGCCCAGCCTTTGAGAGCAGGAACTTTTGCTGCGGTGAATCCTTCACCAGTTAGATAGCGGTCTACTGTCCTCCACTAGACCCGGATGTAGCCATCTAACGATGGGGTGGGGCTGAGTTCGTGATGTTGAGCAAAAACCAACGTTGAAACCTCCTGCCTTACCGAAACTTCCCCCAACGCCCCATGCCCCCGGCGGCTGGCGGCAGATGTGGGGAGAAGCCCGCACCCGCATTTTGCTGTGGTACCTGCTGCTAATGGTGATTTCGAGCGTGGCTTCGGTGTTGGCGGTGCGGCAAATTTTGCTGTCGCGACTAGAAGAGCGGGTTGAGCAGTCGCTTTACCAGGAGGTAGAAGAGTTTCGGCAGCTGCGCAACGGCAGAAATCCGGAGACCGGACAGCCCTTTGGTAATGACATCAAGGCAATTTTTGACGTATTTCTGTCGCGCAATGTCCCAGAAGACAACGAGTACCTGCTAGCCATTGTCGATGGCCAGTTTTATAAGGCCAGTTCGCTGGCGCTACCAGTGGCTCTGCGCCCCGACAGCTCCCTCATGCAGCAGTGGGAAGCTTTAACTCTGCCGGAGCAAGATGGTGAAACGACCCTCTCGGGCACGGTGCTCTACCTGGCCGAACCCATTACAGCGGCGGGGGAGGTGAGGGGCATGTTTGTGGTCACCCACATGATCAGCCGCGATCGCGCCGAAGTGACCGAGTCGGTGCTCATTATTACCCAGGTGTCGCTGGTGGTACTGGCGATCGCCTCCGCCCTGGCCTGGTTGGCGGCGGGCAAGGTGCTGGCACCCCTGCGGCTGCTGAGTCAAACGGCCCGCTCGATCACCGAGTCAAACCTGACTGAGCGCATTCCCCTCGATAGGTCGGCGGGCGACATTGCCGAACTCACCCGCACCTTCAACGACATGCTCGATCGCATTGAGGGCACCTTCAACAGCCAACGGCAGCTGCTCAACGACGTGGGCCACGAGCTGCGTACCCCAATCACCATCATTCGCGGCCACCTGGAGCTGATGGGCACTACCCCCCAAGAGCAGCAGGAAACCCTCGACATTGTGATTGATGAACTCGATCGCATGAGCCGTTTCATCGACGAGCTAATGCTGCTGGCCAAAGCCGAGCGGCCTGACTTTTTGTTTCCCGAACCGATTGATCTGACAGCGTTTACCGAAGAGCTGTATGCCAAAATTACTGCCCTGGGCGATCGCCGCTGGCAGCTTGAGGCGGTGGGCGATGGGCAGATTGTGGGCGATCGCCAGCGCCTCACCGAGGCAATCGTAAATCTGGCACAAAACGCCACCCAGCACACCCGCATCGGTGACACCATTGCTCTGGGCTCAAGCAGACACCGCCACCAGGTAAACCTCTGGGTGCGCGACAGCGGCGAAGGCATCGACCTGGCCGATCAAACTCGTATTTTTCAGCGCTTTGTGCGCGGCAAGAGTCGCTACACCCGCTCCGATGGCTCTGGCCTGGGGCTGGCGATTGTGCAGGCGATCGTGCAGGCCCACGGCGGCACTATTCAGCTCGCCAGTCAGCCCGATCAGGGCGCTACCTTTACCCTGGTTTTGCCCCTCAAACCGCTCCCGGAACCCCATCTATGAGCCGCCTTCTCATTATTGAAGACGAACCCCGCATCGTTTCCTTTTTAGAAAAAGGGCTCCAGGCCAACGGCTTTATCACCACCCACGGTGCTGATGGCGAAACCGGCATTGCCTTGGCCCTCGACGGCGAATTTGACCTGATAATTCTCGATCTGGGTCTACCCGATCGCGACGGCATGACAGTGCTAGAGGCGCTGCGCGGCCAGGGCTTTACCAAACCGATTATTTTGCTCACCGCCCGCGACGACCTTTACGACAAAGTCACTGGTCTAGAGGCCGGGGCCGACGACTACGTCACCAAGCCCTTTCGCTTTGAAGAACTGCTGGCCCGCATTCGCGCCCGGCTGCGATCGGCCCAGGCACCCGCCGATGCCGCCAAAACCACCCTCACCGTCGGCCCCGTAGTGCTCGATCTAATGACTCGCCAGGTGCAGGTGAGTGGGCAACCCATCGAGCTATCGGCGCGCGAATTTATTCTCACCGAAACCTTTATGCGCCACGCCGGGCAGGTGCTCAGCCGCGAGCAGCTCCTCGATCTGGCCTGGGGCTACGGCTATGATCCCGGCTCTAACATTGTCGATGTCTATGTGGGCTATCTGCGTAAAAAGCTGGGCAGCGGGGCGATCGAAACCGTGCGGGGTATGGGCTACCGCATGGTGCTGCCCGAATCAGTCACCGTCGCGTAGGGGTACATAGGCTTTCACCAGGATCGATCGGCAGTGTGTTCGTAGCTAAATGCATCACCATAGGTCTTGTGTCGTTGGCCCTCAATTCTATGCTGCGATAATAGAAGCTCAGGCACGTTCTGTTGGAGGGCAAAACACCGTGACCGTTGCCGCCACTCTTATGAGTCTTGACGACTTTTTTGCCTACGACGATGGCACCGACACCCGCTACGAGCTAGAAAATGGGGAACTGATCGCTATGCCCACCGAGAGTGAGCTGAATCGTCGCGTCGCCATGGCTCTGCTGGCTTACTTTTTGCAGGCGGGCCTGCTCCCTCAATATCTGACGATGAAAACTGAGGTGTCGGTGTTGGGATCACGGGCTACGGTGCGCTTGCCCGACCTGATGGTGCTGTCAGACGAACTGGCGATCGCCCTAGAAAACGCCCCCCGCTCCACCGTCACCATCGACATGCCGCCGCCCCGGTTAGTGGTAGAGGTCGTATCGCCTGGGAAGAAAAACATTGACCGTGACTATCGCTACAAGCGATCGCAGTACGAAGCCCGTGGCATTGCCGAGTATTGGATTGTAGACCCAATTGCTCAGCGGGTAACGGTGCTAACCCTGGTAGAAGGCCTGTACGAAACAGAGACCTTTGAGGGAGCAGCGGAAATCGCCTCAACCCTATTGACCGAATTAGCCCCAGCCAAGGCGCTGACAGCAGCACAGGTGTTGAATCCTTAACCAGGCAGACCCCAGGGTTCTAGCCAGGGTTTGCGGGTTAGCAGACCAGAGCTGCCGCAGAACCCTTGGGGTCTCTACGCTGGGGCTTCTCGCTCCAAGAGCAGCGTCACTGGGCCATCGTTGTGGATTTCGACCTGCATCATTGCGCCAAATTTGCCGGTTTCGACTCGCAATCCACTATCCCGGAGCAGAGTCACAAAATCGTCGTACAGCGCTTCGGCCTGGGCTGGCGGTGCCGCTCCATCGAAGGAAGGTCGCCGTCCCTTGCGGCAGTCGCCGTAGAGGGTGAACTGGCTGACCACCAAAATCTCGCCCTGAATCTCTTGCACGGAGCGATCCCAACGGTCGCTACCCGGCGACGGAAACAGCCGTAGATCGAGACATTTACGCGCCATCCAGCCCAGTTCGGCGGCGGTGTCGGTAGGAGCAATGCCCACCAGCAGGGTCAGTCCCCGCTCAATTTTGCCTACGATTTCGCCATCTACGGTGACGCTAGAAGCCGTCACTCGCTGCACTACGACTCGCACGACGCCTGGGGAGAAAACTTCTGCTGCCACACGGTGCGGATGCGATCGGCAGCCTCGGCCATCTCGGCCTCGCTAGGGGGCTTACCCAGAGTGCGAAACACCTGTAGCTCTAGACCCTTAAGCCCCAATTCTTCGGGATGGTGACCGTCGGGGTAGCGGGGTTGCAGCACAAAGTGAACGTGGTAGGGGGGTTGATCGACCCAGAGGCTGACGTAGACTCGCTCTGCGGCCATGGCTAGGGCGATCGCCTCCGACATCTGCTGCAAAAACGGCCCCATCGAGGCTGACTCAGCCATCGACAACTCCCACAGGTTTTCACGGTGGGTGCGGGTTTTGACCACCACCGACCCTAGACCGTAGGGGCCAACGCAGTGGTCAGCCACCCACCAGGGGTTCTCGGCGATGGTGCCACCGGGTACCGGCTGCGCGCCCGCCAATATCTGGCAGGCGAGGCAGTCGATATGCAGTTGCGCTCCTTTGTCGGTCATAGCCTAAGCCTCCTGCGAACGGGGGACGATGAGGCAACAGAGAAAAGAGGGTAAAGGCGCAAAATTTGGGTTAGCCCTTAAACCCTAAACCAGACACCCTAAACCTTGACCAACACCTGATCGCCCTCAACCTTGGCCTCAAAGGTCTCTAGAGGATCCCGCGCCGGCCCAGAGTCAACGGTGCCGTCTGGGTTAAAGTTGCTGCCGTGGCAGGGGCAGGCAAACAGGCTTTGTTCGCCATTCCAGGCCACGGTGCAGCCTGCGTGGGTGCAGACCGCACTTACGGCAATTAGAGTATCTGGAGCGTCGGGGTCGCGGATGACCGCCAGATTTTTGCCCTGCAAATTTTCGTTGGACAGGCTGCCCTGGGCATCGAGGTCAGCGACCGTGCCCAAGGGAACAAACCCGCCATCGGCGTCTGCCCCAGTTTCGGAAGTGGAGTCAGACTGGCAGGCGGCGATCGCCACCGGCAGAGAACCTGCCAGCAGCCCCAGCGCCAGCAGATTGTTAAACTTTCGACGCTTCATAGGCTTTGTTTTCCTCTATTTACCAAACCCCTGGCCCCGCTTCGGGGAAGGAATCCCCAAACAGGCGTTGAGCTGTTCGCGCAGGGTATCGTGGTCTAGCCCCTGGCCGATCAGCACCAGCTGATTCTTGGGTTCGCCCTTCCACTGGTCATCGTCGAGGGAAAAGCGCTTGCCACTGAGGTGAAAGATATGGCGCTTGGGGCTTTCGTCAAACCAGAGAATGCCCTTGGCCCGAAACACCGACTCGGGCAGCAGGTTGTCAAGAAAGTGCTGAAATTTGCGAATGGCAAAGGGGCGATCGCTGGCAAAGGACAGCGACGTAAACCCATCGATGGCCAAGTGGTCAGAGTGGTGTCCGTGGGCATGACTGTGAGCGTGGTCATGATCATCGTGGTCGTGCTCACAGTGGCCGTGGTCGTGGTCACAATTGGCGTGATCGTGGGCCTCGTGGTCGTGATGATCGTGCCCGTGATGGTCGTGCTCAGCCTCGGCGCTGTCACTGCCGAAGTATTTATCAGACTCAAACAGCCCCACGCTAAGAATCAGCGGCAGCGGCACCTGCGACTTAGTGGTGCGGAGGATTCTAGCGCCCTCTTTGACGTCGCGAATTTTGACCTCCAGCAGATCGAGATCGGCGTCATCAACCAGGTCGGCCTTGTTGAGCAAGATAATGTCGCCGTAGGCAATCTGGTTGTGGGCGGCCTGGCTGTTGAAGAGATCTAGGCTGTAGTTCTCAGCATCCACCACGGTGACGATCGAGTCGAGCCGGGTCATGTCGCGCAGTTCGGTGCCCAAAAAGGTCAGGGCGATGGGCAGCGGGTCAGCTAGCCCCGTGGTTTCCACTACTAAATAGTCAATTTTGTCCTGGCGCTCCAGCACTTTGTACACCGCTTCCATCAAGTCGTTGTTGATGGTGCAGCAGATACAGCCGTTGCTGAGTTCGACCATGGTGTCGTCACTGTTTTCGGTGGCGATCAGCAGGTCGTTGTCGATTCCGATTTCGCCAAACTCGTTCACCAGCACGGCGGTTTTGAGCCCTTCCTGGTTGGCCAAAATGTGGTTAAGCAGGGTAGTTTTGCCGCTGCCCAAAAAGCCGGTGATGATGGTGACGGGCAGACCGTGTTTAATGTCATCCATGGCCTGAGGCTGGATGGGGGGCGCAGCGGTAGACATGGGTGCTCTCTAAACGCAAGGACATTTTCCATACTAGCGATGAATCTGGAGTCATGGCGCTCAGGGTTGGGATTGTTTAGGGAAGGAAGTATGGCCCTAGACAATCGTTGACCATCGCACCGCCTAAACCAGTACAATTGCATTGATCGTTTTCCGCCATAGCCCATGCTCCCCACCCCCGACGCCCTACCCCGCTGCGGCTGGGTTCATGCCGACCCCATTGAAATCGCCTACCACGACACCGAGTGGGGGGTGCCGCTGCACGACGACGCCAAACACTTCGAGTTCATCATTCTCGATGGCTTCCAGGCCGGGCTGAGCTGGATCACCATTCTGCGCAAGCGCGAAAACTTCCGCGCCGCTTTCGATGGCTTTGACCCTGCGATCGTTGCTGGCTACGACGAGATCAAGCATCAAGAGCTTTTACAAAACGCGGGCATTGTGCGCAACCGGCTCAAAATTGCCGCCGCTACCCTCAACGCCCAGGCGTTTCTTAAGGTACAAGAAACCTTCGGCAGCTTCGATCGCTACATTTGGCAATTTGTCGATGGCGTAACCGTGCAAAATGTTTGGCCGACCCTAGCTGATGCCCCGACTCGCACCGCCGCCTCCGATGCCATGAGCAAAGACCTCAAGCAGCGCGGCTTTAAATTTGTGGGCACCACCATTTGCTACGCCTACATGCAGGCAGCAGGCATGGTCAACGACCACACACTAGACTGCTTCCGCCACCGAGAATTAGCCTAACGACCTGGGCTCAGCGACTCGGCCCGCGACACGTGTGGATTGCAACCAAAGCGCAATGACCGAACTCGCGACGGCGTAAGGTCAGGCGGCGTTGACCATAATACAAAAATAAAGCTCCGCTGCCTCTGGCTCGCGCTTCGCTTCGGCGTGTGCCTGCTCAATCGTGCGAATGCAAAGTTCCATTGCCCCTTGCATAGATATATTTGAAAGATCGACTGTGCCCTGATGCCGCGCAGAATGACCACAGCGGCTATCAGGATACCGAAGCCAACCCTCCCAGCCAAGTAAACGAAGGCCAAACTCTGGTAAGCGATGAATGGTCGCAATGACATCTGGATACGGTAGAACGATCTCACAATCCGATAAAGAACGTGCAAGGAGTTCTTTGGGAATGTCGTTGGATGAACCCATAGGCGTGAAGCACTGCATAACGGTTGCGGTCAGGAGATGCAGGGATATTACACCCATACCGAAACCGTCTCATTCCGCTGCAAAGTTTCTCCGCGTTTAGCTTCGGGCCAACAAACGAGTTACCGCCGCGTTGTATTCCTGATAAGACTTGACGCCAGTTAGAGTCTCTAGCCGTTCGCCATCTTTAAAGAACATCACTGCCGGGATGCCCTTTAGCTCAAATCGCTTGGTGATCTGCCGATTGGCGTCAAAGTCAATTTTTCTAACCATGACCGAATTACCATAGGCCTCGGCCAGCTTGTCGATCGCAGGCGTCACCTGTTTACAAGAGCCACACCAAGATGCCATGCAATCGACCACCAGCAGTGGTTCACTGGCCAACAGCGCATCGAGTTCGGCTTCATCGCGAATCAGTTTAGCCGCACCTGTGTCTTCTTGGCCGAGCTGGGCCAATGCGCTGGCCACCTCCGCAAACGACAGGCTGGCATTGATAGTGGCGAGCTGCGATCGCTGTTGATAGTGCTCAAGCAACGGCTCTAACGACCGCTGAAAACTCTCTAAACGCTCTCGAATAGCAGAAATTGGTGGTTTTTCGCTGGTTTCGTTCAAGAGGCGAATGATTAAAAACTCAGGCGGCGCTTTGAGGTAGGCCACCGTCGCTGGAGGCTGCCCCACTGCGGCCCACCACTCATCAAACCCCTGGGCTTGGGCCAGCGTGCGCGGAAACCCATCCAAAACCCAGCCTTTTAGCATCGTATCGGGCTGCTCAAACCGCTTGCGGATCAGCTTTATGGCCAGTGCATCGGGAATCAGCTCGCCTGCATCTACGTAGGGTCGGGCCTCAATGCCAATCGCAGTCTCAGCGGCGATCGCCCCACGCACCAGCTCCCCCATAGAAATATGGGGAACTTGCCAGCGCTCGGCCAATGCGATCGCCTGCGCCTCAGCCCCCACACCCGGAAGCCCCAAAAGGATAAATTGCTTAGGTTTCATAGAATGGCAATATCCTACTCCCGCTGTTTGACTCTAGATTCATCATCCAGGGGAAAGAACCAAAGCCTGAGTTTTTTTAACCTCATTTAACGACAGCTACACGCCAAGCAGGTAGAAAATAGCCGCTTTACTCGGGCCAGAGTTTCCTAATAAACAGCTTTTCGTTGGCGCTGTCTGGTTTCCTGCTGCCGCCACCTCACGTTTGTGACTAACTCGCTACCGACGTGCTAGCGGGTGTTTCAACAGCGCTGAGTTTTTAGTCGTTATCACGTTTCTTTTTGCCTTTTTCATCAGACGAATTCTCTTCTTGATCTTCATCAGTGACCGAGAAAGTCGCAGCAGAGTTTACCTGCGATGAATCGGGCACGGGAGAAAGTTGGGTTGGAGCGACTGGAACCGTTGCAGCCGAGCCAGCCGGAGAGACAGGTGGGGCTTCCAAAGAACGCTGCACTACGATTGGGATAGCAGTAGTGCCAATCAACGCGACACCACCGACTAGCCCTTTGATCAGCAGTGATTTCAAGCTGTTGTTTTCGGGGGCAGAGTCAGAATCACTCATAAATTTAGTAATCGTTCGTTTTAAAAAATCTTTAAGGCGATGCTCTTGTCGGTAGAATACCCCGCATTGCTCACTTATTTGACTTTCTGAGGTCAATTTTAGTTCCGTCTGCTCAGCTCTATAAAGACGCGATCGCATCAAAACATTGCCAATGTAAATCTTTGAAGAATGTGCAGAAAAAACCGTAACCCACGGCCAAACCGCTGAATCCAGACAACTCATACGGAGCAGATTAACCGTAGCTCTATTCAGAGGCCTGACCGTCTCGGCGGCCTAGCTCATACACGCCGCAGCCCATCGCAGCCAGCACCCCCAAGCTCACAGCCCAGCTGCCACCCAGCGATAGCGTGAGTCCATAGTGGGCTAACCCACCCACCGCTAAAAACGGCAAAACGCTCAGCAAAGATGCCGCTGGAGAGTCTTCGCCTAGCCAGTTCTCAAAAGCTGAAATTACTCGGTCGGCTAAGGGCGAAAAGCCCCAATACAGCGCGATCGCCCAAAGAGCAGTGCCAGCAATGGTGGCGGTATCGAAATCAACAGGCAGAGACGACAAAGCAGTCACCGGAGCGAGGCTAGAGCATGAGCCGAAGTTGAAGTCGTTCACCCGTCTAGAACGGGTCGCGATCGGGGCGATAATCGGGCCGAGGTGGCTGTGGGCCGGGATCAATCCGGTATCGATCGTTGTACTCGCTGCGGTTTTTGGGAGGACGGCGACGACGAACGCGATCGTCCCCAGGGCGGGGATTGCTGTCGTAGTAAGGCGGGCCATCGGGGCCATCGCCCATGGGCCGACCATCCACAGGGCGATCCATCGGGCGATCGCCCACGGGACGACCGTCCATGGGCCGATCCGTCGGGATATCTTCGCGGCGCATCGGGCGACCATCGCCGTAGACGTCGGGGGTATAAGGAGGGCGCCCAGTTGGTTCACCACGCCCCTCAAGCATAGGCCGAGGCCGACTGTAGGGGTCAGCAGGCCCGTAATCGCGGCGGTCTAGTTCAGCGCGCAGGTTTGTGCGGTTGTCGGGAGCATAGGCTGGGGGGCGACTGCCTCGGGGCGGGCGGTAACCGCCACCGCCACCAAAATCGCCACCATCGCCTTGGAAACCAGTTTTGGCCAGCGGCGTTCTGGAGTTGATGTTCTGAATCATCAGAGCCACCAGCATGCCCGCCATCAGCATTTGCTGAAAGGAGGAGATGACGTCCATGCCCAGGTTGCCAAGCAGAAACACCCCTGACAGCAGGAACAAAATTGCGTAGACCTTATCAGAATCGCGCTCGTAACCAGGCTTCAGCCGGTCTAAGAAGAACAACGCTACGCCACTGATTACCAAAAAGATGCCCAGCAGCAGGGGGACGGGGGTACCAAAATTCACGGCAAATTCCTCTTAGGCGATCGCCTCTGCCAACCGAACACGTCAATTCTAGCCGACTTAACGAAAAAATCGGGAACACCACAAGGGTTCCCGACCGCAAGTCTGCTAGGTTGTGCCCTCTGACCTATGCCAGCGGGCACAGCCCTCTGAGACTACTGGCGCTGAATCTTGTCACGCTGGCTCACAAACAAGAGGAAAGCCGTAGCGGGAACAACGATAATCACGGCACCAGCTAGCAGGCTCAGCAAGAAGTTGGCTAAAGACGATGTCATATCTTTTGATCCTGATTAACGATTGAAACCGAATTGTTATTGACCATTATTGATCATTATTGCCCAACCACGCTCGCCTCATCAGAGCGCTGGCCGAGAAATGCGATCGCCTCACCAGCAGCCATGGCTCCCACACCTCAGCCAAAGCCGCCAGAGCCTAGAGAATCAGCCGAGGAAGGCTTTAGAATGACATCTACAACAACGGCCTATTTTGGAGGGTTAACCCGTGGCCACCACCCAGGTGTTGAATATAGGTGTGAGCCTACTGTTGGGACTCATGACCCTGCTGTTTATCTTTCGCATTGTGCTGACCTGGTATCCCCAGGCCGACCTGTCTAAGCTGCCCTTTTCGCTCATCGCTTGGCCTACGGAGCCCTTGCTGGTGCCCATGCGCAAGCTGGTTCAACCCATTGGCGGCGTCGATATTGCCCCAGTCATCTGGGTGGGTATCGTCACCCTGCTGCGAGAAATTTTAGTCGGACAGCAGGGGCTATTGCGAATGCTGGGATAGGCAATGGGATGCTGTGTTGGCAACATGCCAACACAGCATTTACAGTTGGACTTATTTGATTGCCATCATTTCGGCGACAAAGTTGGTGTACACGTCACCGCTGAGAAAGTTGGCGTTCTCTAGCACCTTTTGGTGGAAGCCGATGGTGGTGGGCAGGCCAGTGATAGCGCACTCCCGCAGGGCGCGGCGCATGCGGCGAATAGCGGTGGGGCGATCTGGCCCCCAAACAATTAGCTTGCCCACTAGCGAATCGTAGTAGGGCGGAATTTCGTAGTCGGTGTAGACGTGGGAATCCATCCGCACGCCCATGCCGCCGGGAGCGAGATAGCCGCTGATGCGCCCAGGGTTGGGGCGAAAGTTGTGGTCGGGGTCTTCGGCATTGATGCGGCACTCGATCGCATGGCCGCGAATCTGAATCTCTGACTGGGTAAAGGGCAGCTTCTCGCCCTGGGCAATGGTGAGCTGGGCGGCAATCAGGTCAATGCCGGTGATCATCTCGGTGACGGGATGCTCAACCTGAATGCGGGTATTCATTTCCATGAAGTAGAAATTGCCCTGGCTATCGACCAGGAACTCGACGGTGCCCGCTCCGACGTAGTTGATCGACTGGGCCGCCAACACCGCCGCTGCCCCCATTTTTTCGCGCTGATCGGTCGTGAGGCGAGGGCTCGGGGCCTCTTCGAGCAGCTTTTGGTGCCGCCGCTGAATCGAGCAGTCGCGTTCACCCAGATGCACTACGTTGCCGTAGCTATCGGCCAAAATCTGAAACTCAATGTGCCGGGGGCGATCGATAAACTTTTCCATGTACACGCCAGAGTTGCCAAAAGCGGCCTGGGCCTCACCCTGGGCGGCCATGAAGGCCTTGACCAGCTCGGACTCGTTGTTAACCAAGCGCATGCCGCGCCCGCCGCCCCCGGCAGTGGCTTTGATCATCACTGGGTAACCAATCTCGCTGGCGACGGCATAGGCTTCGGCTTCGTCGGTAAGTAGGCCGCCGCTGCCGGGCACCGTGGGCACCCCCACCTTTTGCATGGTGTCTTTCGCGGTCGATTTGTCACCCATCCGGCGAATGGAGTCGGGGGAGGGGCCAACAAAGACAATCTGGTGGTCGGCGCAGATTTCGGCAAAGCGGGCGTTTTCGGCTAAAAAGCCATAGCCGGGGTGAATGGCACTGGCGTTGCGAGTGAGGGCGGCAGCAATAATGTTGGGAATGTTGAGGTAGCTTTTTTGGCTAGGGGCCTCGCCAATGCACACCGCTTCATCGGCCAGCTGCACGTGGAGGGCGTGGCGATCGACGGTGGAGTGAACCGCAACGGTCGCTATACCCATTTCTTCGCAGGTGCGGAGGATACGCAGCGCGATTTCTCCCCGGTTAGCAATCAAAATCTTGGAAAAGCGCATGTACGTAGGGCAAATAGCAACAGACCATGGAGTTGTGGGGTAGCAGCCCAGCTAAGCAACCCCAGCCCACTGCCGCAACCGACCATCCTCAGCATCATACGATGACGACGGTCGCTGATTCTATCACGCAGCCAGCGCAACAAATATTGCGGTCGATGTGCTCTGACAAGGGGCACATTATGGTTTACTCTTATATATCTGAGCTGGTGCTGGGGCCAACATTCCCTCAGTTGCATCCATTTAGCACCGTTCATACACCAGCGGATGTGGTGGAATCGGTAGACACGCACGCTTGAGGGGCGTGTGGCTTACGCTGTGCGAGTTCGAGTCTCGCCATCCGCATTAAATCCCTATGGATTGATTCAATAATGCCGGGTTGTAGTGATACAGCCCGGCATTGTTGTTGGAGCCGATTTATTCAACGACTGCTATAGACGCTGGGCGAGGGCGATCGCCACGGGGCACAGCAGCAGCGCGGGCAAAAACGAGGCCACCCTCACCTGGCCAATTTCGAGCAGATTCAGGCCAATGCCCACAATCATCAGCCCGCCGGTACCGGTAATTAGCAATACTTGAGGACTCGTGGTTGGGTCGGCCAGAATAGTCCCTAACAGGCTGGATAACAGCGACAGAGCCCCCTGCACCCCCAGCACGCTGAGGGCGGAAAAGCCCACGCCAACGCCATAAGTGCCGGTGAGGGCGATCGCTGCCAGCCCATCCATCGTAGACTTCAGCGTGAGCAGAGCGTTGTCGCCTGACAGGCCGTTGTTGAGGCTGCCGACAATGGCCATGGGGCCAATGCAAAACAACAGGCTAGCTGCCACAAACCCTTCTGTGAAGCGGCCTCCGCCTCGCACCCTAGCCTTAAGCCAGTCGCCCAATACCGAGAGGCGTTTCTCAATCTGCCACCATTCGCCCAGCATCCCCCCCATCGCCATCACCAGCAGCGCCAGAATGATGCCATCGATGGGGCCAGCGTCGATATCAGACAGGTTGCTGGCCATGGAGACCCCCATAACCAGGGTCATCAGCCCCACGGCCTGGGTGATAATCTGCTGCATCGATTTGGGCAAGCGGCTGCGCAGCATGAGTCCCAACGTTGTGCCCAGCAGAATGGTGGCGACGTTAATCCAGGTGCCGCTGGTTTTGGCCCACAGGCTGAGCATAGTAAAGTCCTCACAGGGAATGGTTGGCAGACAGTAGTGCGCGGCGCTTCGGTTCCGCGTTATTCTCCAATCAGACCATTTATTCCGGGAGAGTGCCATGGTGGTGCCAGTCAGTTTGATGCGCGCTCAGTCTTACCAGAGGGCCGAACTGGAGCGATCGCTCACTCAGCTACTCGCGCCCCTCGGTGGCATGGCGGCCTTTGTTAAACCGGGCGATCGCGTGCTGCTAAAGCCCAATCTGCTGACCAGCGCTCGCCCCACTAAAGAATGTACTACCCGGCCTGAGCTGATTTACGCCGTGGCCCAGCAGGTCATGGCCGCTGGGGGCCAGCCCTTTTTGGGCGATAGCCCCGCCTTTGGCAGCGCCCGAGGGGTGGCCAAGGCCAACGGCCTGCTGCCCCTGGCTCAGGAACTCGGGCTGCCAATCGTAGAGCTGCACAGCGATCGCTACCCCACCGACAACCCTGAGTTTGACCATCTGCGCCTCTCCAAAGAAGTGATGGAGGCCGACGTGGTGATCAACCTACCCAAGGTTAAGTCCCACGTGCAGCTCACCCTCACATTGGGCGTCAAAAACCTGTTTGGCTGCGTGCCCGGCAAAATGAAGGCCTGGTGGCACATGGAGGCGGGCAAAGACGTGCAGCGCTTTGGCACCATGCTGGTAGAGACGGCGCGGCTGATCGACCCTGAGCTGACCATTGTGGATGGCATTGTGGGCCACGAGGGCAATGGCCCCAGCGGCGGGGAGCCCAGAGATTTAGGCGTGCTAGGGGCATCTGCTAACGTGTTTGCCCTCGATCGCGCCATGGTCACCGTGCTGGGGGGCGATCCGCTGGCGGTGCCCACAGTGGCCCAGTCGATGCGGCTGGGAGTCTGTCCCGATTGGGAGGAGTTGGCTTTCCCGCTACTCACCCCGGATGATCTGCGGGTGACCGACTGGCAGCTGCCCACCGAACTCATGCCTATCGACTTTGGCCTGCCTCGGGTGGTGAAGTCCACCTTCAAGCACCTCTACGTTCGCTTTATCAAAGAGCCAGTGACCGCCTACGCCGGGCGTCTCTAAGCCGGACGATTCTAAAACGAGAACGGGCGGGCGCAAATCCTGCACCCGCCCGCCCTATACAGTTGCATTAGCCATCACTCAGCCGGGTTGATGAGACCCAAACGACTAGCGCCAGTGGTGGTAGGTCGCGTTTGGCTGGCAAGAATGGTTTGCTCCAGCACCTCGGCGGCGCGGAGGTATTGGGTGTCGGCATCGGTGCCGAGCAGGGCGGGGTTGCTAAACAGCTCGCGGCGCTGGCGATCGCTCAAGCCCACCTCGACATCGGGGGTAATGCCCCGGCTGCTGATGTCGGTGCCATCGGGTGTGTAGTAGTGAGCCACGGTCACAGTCAGACCAGAGCCATCGGTGAGCCCATGGAGCGACTGCACCAGGGCTTTGCCGTAGGTGGTGTTGCCCACCACCGTGGCGCGATCGTTGTCGCGCAGGGCCCCAGTTAGTATCTCGCTGGAGCTGGCCGAACGGCTATCGACCAGTACGGTCAGCGGTAGATCGGTGAGGGCGGTGCGGTTGGCCGCAATCGCTTCGTCGTTGCCGTCGCGATCGAGGGTGCGCACAATTTGACCGTGCTGTAGCCACATGCGGCTGATATCGACGCTGGCCATCAGCAGTCCGCCAGGGTTACCGCGCAGGTCAAGCACAAACCCTTCGACCCCAGCCTCGGTCAGGCTGCCAATCGCGTCGGCCATCTGCGTAGCGGCGTTGGCGTTGAACTCAATCAACCGAATGTAGCCAATGGGGCGACCACCCACCGTTTTTTGGGAGTATTCAACGGTAGGCAGATCCATTCGAGCGCGGGTCATGATTACGGTGCGGGGAGCGCCGCCGTCGCTAGAAACGGTAAGGGTTACCTGTGAACCCTCGTTGCCCCGCAGCTGTTGCAGCACGCCCTCGGCGGTGAGTCGCTCGGTGCTTTGGCCATCAACTAGCAGAATGCGATCGCCCGTCACAATCCCAGATGCCTCGGCTGGCGAACCTGGGGCCACACTCGTCACCGCCACTGCCCCGGTCTGGCTGTTGCGCTCTAGCCGCACGCCAATTCCCGAGGCTTCGCCAGAGGTCTGCTCGGTGAGGTCAGCGTATTCTGTCGGCGAGAGGAACCGGGTGTAGGGGTCATCGAGCTGCTGCAAAGCAGCCCGCAATGCGCCATAAGCCGCCTCTTTAGAGGTGTATTCTCGCCCGAGCAGGTCTTGGCGCAGGGCTTGCCAATCGACTTGGTTAAAGCTGTCGTCTACGTACTCGCGATTGATAATTTGCCAGGCTTCATCAATAACAACCTTAGGGCTGTCTTCAAACTCAGTTAGTGGTGTAGCGGCCAAGGTTGCCTCAGCGGCCACAGCGGCAAACGCAAGGGGAACAAAGGCCAGGATAGAAGGCTGCACCAGAGACAGGAGCCGAGGGAGGGAGGAAATTGACATCGTGTTATACCAAGCCTGGACACGGAGGAAGACGAGTCGGGGGCACGCATCCGGCCAATCTTGAGCTTATTGTGACCGATGATTTATCTCTTTGGCCAGATGCAGAGGCCGCTTTGTGGAGATTTTAGGCTTTTCTTTAGTTCTGCTGGGTAAATGGGGCCGCTTTTCAAATTGGCCCCCTGGCTACCTCAAGCTGATGCCAGCCGACTAAGCATTTGATTATTCTCTCAGCGAGTTGGCAGACCGCGACGGTCAGACTTTCGTCTTGGGAGGCGATCGCAGCTCACCTAGGAACGGTTGGTGGCGTTGATTTCGTCTAAAATCGCCTGAGCCCCTTCGGCCCGCAAATGCTGGGCAAGCTGTTCGCCCAACGCTTCGGCCTCAGCCGCTGGCCCCTGCACGACGTTCTTAATCACCCGCTGGCCGTCGAGGCTGGCGACGAGCCCGGTGAGGGTTAGAGTGTCGCCCACTAGGTCTGTATTCACCCCGATGGGCACCTGACAGCCCCCCTCTAGCTCTCGCAAAAAGGCGCGTTCGGCCAGACAGCGGGCGGTGGTGGGCTCGTGGGAGAGCACGCTCAGCAGCTTGAGGATTTCCTCATCGCCAGTGCGGCACTCGATGCCCAGGGCACCCTGCCCTACGGCGTGGAGAGAGATTTCAGCGGGAAGAATTTCGTGGATGCGATCGCCCATATCCATGCGCTGTAGACCAGCTACCGCCAGAATAATGCCGTCGTAGCCGCCTTCATCGAGCTTGCGCAGGCGAGTGTTGAGGTTGCCGCGAATGTCTTTGAAGGTGAGGTGGGGATAGTGGTGGCGCAGCTGGGCCAGCCGCCGTAGGGAAGAGGTGCCAATCACCGCGCCTTCAGGCAGGGTGGCCAGGGTTTTGTCCTTATTCTTCTCGTGGACGACTAGGGCATCGGCGGGGTCTTCGCGGTGGGTGACGCAGCCCAGCATTAGACCCTCGGGTAGACGGGTGGGCAGGTCTTTGAGGGAGTGCACGGCAAAATCGCTGTCGCCCCGCAGCATGGTGTCTTCCAACTCTTGGGTAAACAGGCCCTTGTCGCCAATTTTGGAGAGCGACACGTCGAGCACCTTGTCGCCCTGGGTCTCCATGGTGACAATTTCAAAGGCGAGATCGGGGAAGTGCCGCTGCAACTCATCCCGCACCCAGTGGGTTTGAATCAGCGCCAGCTGGCTCTTGCGAGACACGATGCGAACGGTGCGCCGGGAAGTCGAAACGGTGGGGGATGCGGTGGATTGCATGGTCTAAAAAAGCTTGCAAAGGGTTAGTAACGGCGCTACAACAACCGCCATTTACGTCAGGATCCTGGGGAGATCGGCTTAGGCAATTGTGGGCCAAACAGCCATCCCGATCGACGGACGAGGCAACCGGTCTTCGACCGTTTGGGCAGCGCTATGGGTAGGGCGGTTAAATCGCTACCGAATCTTCAGATTACAGGATGCGGCTCCCTCTAGGGTGAGCCTTCTAGAGATGTTACGGGGTTGTCACATTAGGGGGTTGACGGCGTTTATGATGGGTGAGCAGCTTGGGAAAAACCGTTGCCTCGCCAGTTTTTTGCACCTCGTTTTTTACCGATCGACAGGCCGCTCAGTCGCTTATTGGGCAGTCTTTCTGTGGCGATCGCCCTCACCCTTGGCACTACCCCGCTGGCGCTGGCCCAGGCGCTGCGCCCGGAAATTCGTTTTCCTTTTCTGGCCGACCCGCTGCAAGACAACCCCCTCGACCCGCTGCTGCCGCCGAGGCCCACGGTGCCTCGCCCCCTTAGCCCGCTGGAGCTCTACGCCCTGGAGCAAGAGCTTGACCAGCTGGCCCTAGAGGCCGTCGCCCTAGACGCAGCGGGAGAGTTAGAGGCGGCTCGTCTGCTCTGGCGACGGGAGATTCGTCTGCGCCGCCTGCTGGGCATTGACGCCGAGCTCGCCGCCATTGAGCGGGTCGGACAGGTGCTGCGCGATCGCAACGCCACTCCTGACCTACAGCTCTACGCCGTGCGCCTCGACGAGATTCGCGCCGACCTGGCGCTGCCGAACGACAGCGAGCGTCTTGAAGGCATGGCCGCCACCTACGAGATACTGGGGGCTGTCGATGCCGCCGCCGAAATTCGCCGCGACCTGGCCGATGCTGCTGTGGTTGAGGGCAATGGCGCTGAGCAGCGCCGCCAGCTCGATGCTCTGGCGGTGCTACGGGCCGATTGGTTTTATTTCCCTGAGGCGGCCCAGGTTTATGGTGAGCTGGTCGTCCTGGCTCAAACCGCCGGCAACCTCGAGGACGAGATTCGCTACCTGGGACTCCAGGCCAAAAATCTGGAGCAGGCCCAGGATTTTGCTGGAGCGATCGCCCTACAGCAGCGCCTGCTCACCCTATACCAAAGCGACGAAACCCTCTGGCCGCAAATTGCGCCCCTCCAGCACCAAGTGGCCAACAACTACCGCGCCCTAGGCGATCTCGACACCGCCTCCCGCCAGTACCAAATTGCCTACACCAATGCGATCGAGCAGCAGCAGCTCGAAGTTGCCGCGATCGCCATTAACGACCTGGCCGAGATCTACAAAACCCTTGGCCGCTGGACCGATGTAGGCTACCTCTATGAACAGCTCTTGTTAGTAGAGCAGCAGGCCCACAGCGCCTACGGCATGATGGCCGCCTACGACCAGCTAGGCCAGGTGCACGAGCAGCTAGGGGCCACCCCATCGGCCCTGGCTGCCTATCGAGAAGGGCTGGTGCTGGCGCGGGTGCTCGGTGCCCAGCAGGCTTACTTTGAAGAACGGATTGCACGTCTGATGGAGGAAGCATCCTGATGGTGATTGAATGGCTCACCTTTGCGGTCGATCCCGAAAACCGTGAAACTTTTGTTCGCCTCGACAACGAGATTTGGACGACTGCCCTGAGCCAGTATCCCGGCTTTATCTCCAAGGAAGTGTGGATTTCGCCCGATTTGCTTGACCAGGTAGTATATGTCGTGCGCTGGCAAACTCGCGAGCAGTGGAAGGCCATTCCTCAAGCCGATTTAGAGGCGATCGAAAAGCAGTTTGACGCCGCCGTAAATTTCTCCTACCGCATGATCGATGCCCGCGAATACCAGGTGCGGCGCTACCCTTCCCCCTAACTGGCAAATTTATTTCACCTCATGCTGGATCCGATTCAGGCGCTAGTAAATCGCGTTCGCGAAGAGCTACTGCCAAACTTACACCTAGAGAGTATCGACCCCTGCGATCCGGTCGTAGTGCGTCGGCTGCCAGCACCCTGGAGCTGTCTAGGAACTGGCAACTATGCTGCCGTTTTTGCCCACCCCGACCATCCCAATCAGGTCGTCAAAGTCTATGCTCCGGGCCGACCGGGCATTGAGGCCGAGGTGGACGTCTATCGCCGTCTGGGCGAGCATCCTGCCTTTTCGCAGTGCTACTTCAGTGAAACTCCCTTTTTAATTTTGAGGCGACTGCCCGGAGTGAACCTATACGACTCACTGCACCGGGGCCTTGACATTCCGCCCCAGGTAATTCGAGACATCGATGCCGCCTTAGCCTACGCCCGCCAGCGAGGGCTGTTTCCCCACGACGTCCACGGGCGCAACGTAATGCAGCACGAAGGGCGCGGGGTGGTAGTTGATGTGTCAGATTTCTTGAATTTAGCACCTGATCGCGCTTGGCAGGACGTCAAACGGGCCTACTGGTGGATCTATCGGCCTTTTTTTCGCCCCCTGGGCCTGCGAATGCCCTACTTTATGTTGGACTGGGTGCGGGTTGGGTACCGCCTGTTTCGCCGCCTTATCGGCGTTGGCCTGCGCTAGCATACGGCCATGTTGTTGACGGTATGATGTTGCCGCCGTTGCTATGCTTTCGTGCCCCCGCTGCCAAGCCCCGATCGAACCCACCACAATTCAGTGCCCCCGTTGCCATCTGACGCTCAAGGCCCACGGCCACCCCGGTATGACGCTGCACCGCACCCAGGGGGATGAGGCTCTCTGCACCACCTGCCTCTACGACGCCGACGACACCTGCAACTTTCCCCAACGCCCCCAGGCCACAACCTGCACCCTCTATCGCTCGGTCAAGCCGGCTGAAGATCTGGCGCTGCCCGCCCCTGCGTTCGGTCAGCAAATAAAGTTTTGGCTGCGCAACCATCCGGGGCTCATGGCACTGGGCGGGCTACTGTTGCTGAGCCTGCTGCTGGTGATAGTGCGCTAGGGCAGTGAAGCTGGCTTTAGGGCAAAAAAGTCAGAGAATACTTGCTCGCCGACGGTGTTGAGCCGGGTTTGCAGATCGTCAAGAAACTCGTGCAGGCCCCGCTGGGTGATTTCGTCAATGGTGAGGTAGTCAAGTTCAGAGCGCAGGCGGCCAAGGGCACGATCGCTGCCAGTGCGCCAGGTACCCATTGAGGTGCCGGAGATCTGATGGAGCGATCGCTCCGCCTCGATCAGGCAAAACTGAATGGAGCGGGGAAACTCCCGATTGAGAATCAAAAACTCCGTCACCCCGCGCGGGGTAATGCGGTACTGGCATTTGCGGTACATCTCGTAGGCGCTGGCCGACTTCAGCAGGGCAATCCACTGCAAGTCATCTAGGGGCGAGCCCACGTCGGTCACCGAGGGCAGCAAAATGTAGTACTTCACATCGAGAATGCGAGCGGTTTTGTCGGCCCGCTCCAGCAGTCGCCCCAGTTGACCAAAATGCCAGCCCTCGGTGTGGGCCATGGTGGCATCCATCACCCCAGCGAACAGGTGACTGGCCATCTTGACTTCCGGAAAAAAGTTGTGCAGCTCTGACAGCAGCCCGCCATCGGCGGCCTCATTCACCATTAGGTAAAACGAGTTTACCTGCTCCCACATTTCTGAAGAAATTATCTCGCGCACCGATCGCGCGTTTTCCCTAGCCGACCTGAGGCAGGAGATGATCGAGTTGGGGTACTCGCGATCGAAAGTGAGAAATCTTAGAATATTCTCCGCCGAGGCATCTTCATAGCGGGCCTTAAACAACGCCTGATCACCGGTAGTTCTGACCAGAGGCTCCCACTGTTGCTCCATGCCAGGAGGAGCATCCAGCAGCAGGTTCAGATTTACGTCCACAAAGCGGGCCACGTTTTCGGCCCGCTCCACGTAGCGGTTTAGCCAGTAGATCGAATCGGCGACGCGGCTGAGCATGGGGGTGAGGGGGGTAGGGAGTGGGAGGGTAGGGGGTAGGGAGTGGGAGGGTAGGGGGTTTAGGCGTGAGGCTCTTCTACGTCTTCACTCGCCTACACAGGCACTCCTCCGAGCTGGATGGGCAATTTGGCGTTAGGATCAATGGATTTCACCACCCAGGTATCTTTGCTACCGCCGCCCTGGGAAGAATTGACTACTAGAGAGCCGCGCTGTAGGGCGACTCGGGTGAGACCACCGGGGTTTACGTAGATGTCCTGGCCGTAGAGAATGTAGGGCCGGAGATCGACGTGGCAGCCCTCAAAGCTGCCGTCAATCAGGGTAGGTACCCGCGAGAGGCAGAGGGTGGGTTGAGCGATATAGCCTCGGGGGTTGGCGCGAATGCGATCGCCAAACTCAGCCCGCTCCTCAGCGCTGGCGTGGGGGCCAACCAACATGCCATAGCCGCCAGAAGCATTGGTGGCCTTCACCACTAGCTGGTCTAAATTATCGAGAACGTGAGCCTGCTGGGTAGCGTCTTCGCACAGATAGGTCGGCACGTTAGGAATCAGCTGGTCTTCATCGAGGTAGTAGCGAATCATCTCGGGCACATAGGCATAGACCAGCTTGTCGTCAGCTACCCCAGTCCCCAGGGCGTTAGCCAAGGCCACCCGCCCAGACCGATACACCTCCATCAGCCCCGGTACCCCCAGCAGCGAGTCAGGCCGAAAGGCCAGGGGATCGATAAAGTCATCGTCGATGCGGCGATACACCACGTCGACCCGCTCCAGACCCTTAGTGGTGCGCATTTTCAGGTAGCCGTCCGACACTACCAGGTCGCGTCCTTCCACCAGTTCGGCCCCCATCTGCTGGGCCAAAAAGGAATGCTCAAAGTAGGCCGAGTTGTACATGCCGGGAGAAAGCACCGCCACCCGAGGGTTAATCAGCGTCTCGGGCACCAGGTTCAACAGGGTTTCGAGCAGCTGGCTAGCGTAGTCGTCCACCGCCGCAATATCCATCGCCGCAAACAGGTGGGGAAAGGTGTTTTTCATCACCCGCCGGTTTTCGAGCACGTAGGAGACGCCCGAGGGGCAGCGCATGTTGTCTTCAAGCACGTACCAGGTGCCGTCTTTGTCGCGCACCAGGTCAGTGCCGGTGATGTGGCACCAGATATTATTGGGTGGGTTGAGGCCCATGCAGGGTTTGAGAAATCCAGGGGCCGACTCCACCACATGGCGCGGAATCACGCCATCGTTGAGAATCTTCTGATCGTTGTAAACGTCGTGGATAAAGCAGTTGATCGCGTAGATCCGTTGCTTGAGGCCCTTTTCAATCCATTCCCATTCGTGCCCCGGCACGATGCGCGGAATCACATCGAAGGGAAAGATGCGCTCGGTGCCCTGGTTGTCGTTGTAGACATTAAAGGTGACACCTAGCTTAAATAAAGCGTTTTGCACTGCTTTTTGCCGCTGCTGTAGCTCTACCAACGACATGGCGTTGACCCGCCGCACCAGCAGCTCGGCTTCGGGGCGAGGCTGGCCCTGGCTTAAAAACAGTTCGTCAAAAAAGTCGCCGGGGTCGTAGGCGTCAAATAGCACTAAGGGTCTCCTAAAAATCCAGGTTGGGGGTCATCTCTACAGGGTGCCCGGGTGGCCAGTCAGCACAGCAATAGGAATGGGGCAGGGCCTTCTCTCAGGGGTAGAGAGCAGCCCAGTAGCTCTAACCAATACTGGGGTAGGGGCGCGGCAAGCTGTAGCGCTCAATACGGTTTCGCGGAAACACTCTGGCAGAGCCACTCAGCCCAGCCCGGCAATATTGGGCTAGGCAACTGGTCAAAGCAATCGCCAGCCGAACCCGACAGTTGGGCTCAGCTGGCGATCGCTAACCAGCTCAGATTTTCTCATGCCCGTATCGACGACGAGAAAACCTCGGATTCTCACGGGATTATTTCAATTCCCAAAAGTTAGACCGAAGCAACCTCAAAGGCAGGCCCCAGTCCGGCCACAATCTCCGAGGAGGAAAGCTTGCCGTCGTGGTCAAGGTCAAGGGCATCGAAGGCGGCATCGGTGCCGAGCCATTCTTCCCGAGTAATAAAGCCGTCACCGTCTAAGTCATAGGCTCTAAACAGGTCAAACTGGTCATCTCGAGCGGTAGAGGTCGTGCCGGTGCTCTCGGTGAGCTGGGTCAAACGGTTGGCAAGTAAGCCCTCTAGGGTTTCGAGGGCCTTGCTAAACCCTTTGATGCCTTCGTCGAGCTTTTCGGTGGCCATGCGATCGCTCTCATGCATCGCTCGGAAAGTCGCTTCATCAATGGAGCTCTGCTCAATGTCCAGTGATGCGGCCTTGTCGGGGTCAAGCTTGCGGGGCAGGTCGGCCTGGGTCTCGTCGAGCTTGGCCAGCAACTGCGGCGAGATGGTCAGCAGGTCACAGCCCGCCAGCTCGGTGATTTCGCCCACGTTGCGGAAGCTGGCCCCCATCACCTCAGTCTTGTAGCCAAATTTCTTGTAGTAGTTGTAGATCTCGGTGACCGAGAGCACGCCGGGATCTTCGGGGGCGGGGTACTCTTCGCGACCGGTGTCTTTTTTGTACCAGTCAAGGATGCGACCCACAAACGGAGAAATTAGGGTGGTGCCCGCCTCGGCACATGCGATCGCCTGGTGAATGCCAAACAGCAGGGTGAGGTTGCAGTGAATCCCCTCTTTCTCAAGAATCTCAGCCGCCTTGATGCCCTCCCAGGTGGAGGCAATCTTGATCAGCACGCGCTCAGGGGTAATGCCGAGCTTGTCGTATTGGGCGATGATATCGCGGGCGGTGGACACCGTGGCTTCGGTGTCGTAGGAGAGCCGAGCATCGACCTCGGTAGAAACCCGGCCAGGGATAATGCCCAAAATCTTGTGGCCAAAGGCAACCGCTAGGCGATTAAAGGCCAAGTTAGCCACGTCTTTATCCGACGCTCCCTCTCCGGCATCTGCCTTTGCCTTGAGCAGGGTGTCATCGACAATGGCTTGGTACTGGGGCATCTGCGCCGCCGCCGTAATCAGTGAAGGGTTGGTGGTGGCGTCGCGAGGGGTAAATTTCTCAATGGCTTGGATGTCTCCGGTGTCGGCGACAACAACGGTCATTTGCCGAAGCTGCTCTAAGAGGCTGGCCATGGGTTTCTCCTGAAATTTGGGGGCAAAAGGGGATTTCTGGTTTTATCCCCATTGTAAACAGGGGATTCTGAGCCGGGCATTAACCCTTAGTTAAAGCTACAGGGCAGTTACAAAACATTGTGTGCCCTCCAAACGATCCCCTATTCCTAACGGTTTCTTAAAGGTTCAGGGTTCAGGGTATAGGGTTCAAGGCGGCATTCTAACCCTATACCTTGAACCCTATACCCAGTTTTCACTGCCAAAAGAAATTAATCGATTGCTTCAACTCGGTCAAAGCTTGGCATGATGGGAGGGATTTTATCGGCGATCGCCCCTCGATATTAATGCTGACTGACTTTTGGCAACAGCTCACCCTCTCTGGTTTTGCCCTAGAACAGTGGCGCGATGCCAGCCTGATCCACCGGCTGCTGGCCCCGCTGCGGCGGTGGCGGCAGGATAGTTGGCTGCTGCGCTGGGGCGACTGGATTGGCCTAGCTATTGTGGTGCTGCTGTTTGCCCTGGCCCCCTACGTCTCGACTACGCTGATTGGGGTACTGCTGTTAGCGGCGGCGGCCCTGTGGGCCTTGCTTACCCTCACCGATGAAGCCGGGGCGGGCCTGTCGCCCGTTCACTTGACGGTGGCGGTCTACTGGGGAGTAATGGTGCTGGCCACGGCTTTTTCGCCCGTGCGGGGGGCGGCTGTCAGCGGACTGATCAAGCTGACGCTGAATATCTTGCTGTTTTTGCTGATTGCGCGGGTAGCGCGACAGCCCCGGGCCAGGGGCCTGCTGATTTTGGCCTACATTTTGACCACTCTGCCCGTATCGATATATGGCCTGCGGCAATATTTCTTTGGGGCGACCGCTTTAGCCACCTGGGTAGACAGCAACTCGGCAGTAGCCGATGTGACCAGGGTTTACAGCTTTTTGGGCAATCCTAACCTGTTGGCGGGCTACCTGATTCCAGGGGTGATGTTGAGCGCGGCGGCAGTGTTTGCTTGGCCGCGCTGGGTGCCAAAGGGGCTAGCTATCTTGGCTACCCTGGTCAACACGCTATGCCTGATTTTGACCCTCAGCCGCGGCGGCTGGATTGGCTTTTTGATTGCGGGCTTTGTGCTGATGACACTGGTGGTGCAGTACTGGAGTGTTTGGTTTTCGCCTTTTTGGAAGCGTTGGGCGCTGCCGCTGTTGCTGGGTGGAGCAGCGGCGGTAGTCATAGCAGGGGTAATCTCGGTTGATTCGCTGCGGGCGCGGGTGTTGAGTATCTTTGTCGGTCGGGCCGACAGCAGCAACAACTTCCGTATGAATGTATGGGCCGCTGTCATTGACATGATTCGCGCCCGCCCCGTTTTGGGCATCGGCCCCGGCAATGACGCCTTTAACGCGGTTTATCCCCTCTTTCAGCGACCTCGCTACACCGCCTTGAGCGCCTACTCAGTCTTTTTAGAGGTGCTGGTGGAGGGGGGCATCATTGGATTGACGGCGTTTCTGTGGCTGCTGCTGCTGATTTTTCACCAGGGCTGGGTGCAGCTCCAGCGACTGCGGGTCACCCAGGATCAGCAGGGCTACTGGCTGATGGGGGCGATCGCCTCGATCACCGGCATTCTCGGCCAGGGCATTGCCGACACCGTGATGTATCGGCCTCAAATCAGTACGCTGTGGTGGATGGCGATCGCCCTGGTGGCTAGCTACTATCCAGCGCAGCAAGTGTGGAGCGGTCGCTCGTTTAAGGTGCGCCAGGAGTAGCCAGTTGCCTGGAACAGCTAACCGGCTCAGAGCTATAGACCCAGTGATCTATAACCAAAGATAGATTCGTCTCCTGAGCTGCCAAAGTACGTTAGTAGCTGTCTTCCATGCCTTCGGTGCCATCCCAAGTGGGGTGGGGCAAAAGCCTGACTTTGCCTTTTTGAGGCAGCTCTTGACCAACGGATAGAGTTCCCCCGTTGAGCGCCAAGTGAGCCTTTAAGCGCCTTTTGGCCTCCGCCATGGAGTTGACCCGGAAATTGAGAATGTAGAGGTAGGGCGAGGGGCTCTGATCTAAGTCAGTGGCACTTTCCCAAATGCGCAACCGGATGCCGTCGGCATCGGGCACGATCTTGTAGAACAGCAGATGATCGACGTCGGGGGCATAGCGGCTGAGGTTGGTGGAAAGCGGAGTTTGCATGTCCCAAAGACCAGAATCAAACGACCAGAAGAACGATTAGCCGGCAGCAGCACCTTCACCTTCTTTGAGAGTACCCATAGCCAGGGTCACAATCTAAGGGGGCTTTATGAATTCCTTACAATCAATTCGTGGAATTCCCGGAACAATCGGCATCCGGATAAACATTCCAAACTGTAAGAAATCGGCCTTGGGTTTGGCCTAGGTTCTGATAAAACTACCCTAACGCTTATAGAGCAAAGCGTTGGGGATCATTGATTTAAGTATCGAACAAGTTGCGACTGCCCGTCGACCTTTTTGCTCTGATCTGCGTAAAAATGCCTAAGACTTTATGTTTCCTAAAGATTAAGCGAAGTTGCCCTGCGTTCCATCTCGCCACGCAGGGCCTTGATGGTGTCGACTAAGCCAGCCTCAAACAGGTTATAAAACATTGACTTAAAGGGGCCGACATCGGCTTCGGCCCGCACTTGCTGCGAGAGCAAGCGCACTGGCTCGGTGCCTGGCGCTAGGGTGGCGGTATCGATGCGCCAGTGGCCGTACATGTATTCCAAGTTGCCCTTGAGCAGCCGGAAGCTGATCTGCTGACCGTCCAGCTCTAGGTTTTCGGTCAGCACCGTCGATTCCATAGTGGTGAGCAGAATGCGGCGGCGATCGATTTGCTCGACCACGGTGCGATCGCCGTCAATCTCGACCACGCGGCTTTTTACCACCGTCGGCAAGAACTGATAGAAGTTGTCGTAGTCGGTGAGCACGTCCCAGGCCATGGCGTGGGACACCGGGGTAGCCGCCATAATGCCGTACTGGCCCTTGCCGCCCTTTACCAACACATCGCGTTTGGCTAGGGTCGCCCAATCAGCCGGGGTTAGTTTGCCCAGATAGGCCTCAGCGGGCTGAACCTGACGAGATAAACGCGACATAATATCCAGAGTGCCAAACCTCAATTACTCTAACGCTAAGCCGCAGCGGCGGCATAGCCTTGCTCTGTTGTTTCTATAGCTTACTGCCATTCGCCAATGCCTAGTTTTGCAGCGGTTTTAGCGGCCTACCAAGACTTGCCCAACCGGGTACACAGCCTGATGCTGAGCACCGTCAACGGTGCTGGGCTACCCCACGCCAGCTATGCGCCCTACGTCATCGATGCGGACTACCAGATCTATATCTTTACCAGCGGGCTGTCGGCCCACACGGCGAACCTGCAAAGTAGTGGTTTAGCCAGCGTTCTGCTGATCGAAGACGAGGCCGCTGCCCCCCAGGTGTTTGCCCGCCAGCGGATTGCCTATGACTGCCAGGCCAGTCTGCTGCCCCGAGGTACTGCCGCTTGGGAAGCGGTGGCTGATCGCTTTGAGCAGCGCTTTGGCGAGATTATCCCCATGCTGCGATCGCTCGATGACTTTCAAATTTTTTGCCTCAGTCCCCAGGCCGGGCGGTTTGTAATGGGGTTTGGGGCGGCCTACGCTGTTGATTCTGAGAACTTGAATCAGCTGGTCGGCCCGCCTCAAACTGGCCCCGATAATGCCTCGGCCTAACTGCTGCCTAGCCGTTCACCAAAATGCCGATGCCGACTAGGGCCACGATTGCTCCTACGATCGCTCGGAGGCTGACGCGATCGCCCAGGGCCGCTGCCAAGGGCAGCACAAACAGCGGGCTGGTAGAGGTCAGCGCCTGGGCGACACCAGCAGCGGCATATTTCAGCGCCATCTGCTGAAGGTAAATCGCTAGGTAGGTGCCGAAGCCCGCTGCCAGCGCTACCCCGGCCAGCAATTTGGGCGATCGCAGGGGTCTGAGCTGCCCCACCACTGGCCCCTGCCAGCGCAAAATTCCCACAATGATAACGAAGCCGCCCCCCAGCCGCAGTAGCGAGCTCCACATGGGGGCGATCTCGGTGTCGGCCAGCACGGCCCGCGACATCACCGCCCCGGTGGCCTGGCCCAGAGCCGCCAGCACCCCATACAGCACGCCCCGGTAGTCAGCCCGGCCCGGTGCGGCCCCCGGCACTCGCTCAGCAATTACCCACACCACCCCGGCCAGGGTGAGGCCCATGCCCAGCCAGGCCCGACCGCTGAGGGTCTCCTGCAAAAACACCAGGGCCAGCAGGGCTGCCAGGGGCGGAGCTAGGGTTTCGAGCAGCAGCGCCCGTCGGGGGCCGAGGTGGTTAATGGCGGCAAAGTAGGCTGTATCGCCCAAACCAATACCAATTACGCCGCTGAGGGCCAAGATGCTTACGGCTTGGCGGTCTAGGCCTGCCGCACTCTGACCTATGAGCACCAGGGTTAGGGAGAGCAGCACCAGGGCGATCGCCCCCTTGGCCAAGTTGAGCACCAGCGGCGACAGCGCCTTGCCCAGCCGCCCAAACACCACCGTGGCAACCGCCCACAGAAAGGCCGCCGTCAGGGCCGCTAGTTCACCTCGCATAACTAGGTAAAACCTGCTTTACAACGTTTAAATTTTGCGTAATGTCACCATAGCGGAATGCAACAGAATCTTTACACTTCTGCCCCAGGAATGTGCTGATCGAAGGGGCGATCGCCGTAGAGAGAACCAAGACAGACTGACCAATCCTAGGAAAATTTGAGTTATGCGTGTCTGGGCTCTAGCATCATGCAGCGGGCTACTGGCTTTGGCCGCCTGTAGCGCCGAACAATCCAGCTCTCCTAACCCGAGCACGGCTCCCCCCGATGGGGACGCCGCTGAAATTAACACTCAACCAGGGCTCATCGCTACGGCGTCTAGCCCCATGGCCCGCCCCGAGGTGCGCCCTCGGCAGGTTATTCAAAGCGGCTATCGCCTCAACCCGACTGTGGGCAGGGCTTCTACCACAGCCAGGAGCGATGGCCAGACCATACCCCAGGCGACAGTCCTGCGCGATCGGCTACAGCGCCTGCGGAGTCAACAGGGGGCTCGGCTATCGCCATCGACATCGGTGACGGCTGCTCCCCAGCCCGCAGCCCTGGTTCGGCCAAATCTCTCTCAGCCCAAGACAGAGATTCCGGAAAATCCAGCTTTTAACGTTACCCAGGGCAACACCTTCAGCACCCAGGGGATCGCCCCTCTGCCCACGCCCTCCCGGCCTACGCCCATTATCCCCGAGGCAAACCCTTCCGCCGTCAATACTCCTGGCTTCAGTAGCGCCGCTTTGAACCCAGCACAGTCGGCCAGCGCCGCCCGCACCTATCCCATAGCCCCGCTCGGACACCAGGGCTATAGCACCCGACCCCAACAACAGGCTCCTGTGTTGACCATCGCCCAAGCCGAAGCAGAGACAGCCTCTAGCGCCCGGCTCCATGGGGGAACCCTAACCGCTCAGCAAGCAGATCCTGCCCTTGGAGGAACCCCAATTCCTCAGGTTGCTGTCCGCCCAGAAACGCTCTCTGGGCCTAGCAGCCCGACCAGTGCCGCTGCCATCAGCAACTCGGCACCCGTTAGCGACCTACGGGCAGCATCCCCTACCCCAGCCGCCCAGTCTACCGCCCATCAGTCTAGTGGCAGCGTAGCTCTGACTCCTACCCCAAGCTCAGTTAGTCAAACAAGCGCCGCAGACCACCAGAGTCAGGCGGGATCTGCGGTGGTAAACCCTGACCCCGTTGGTCAGGCACCCGTGCTGTGGGAGTCGGTTCGCTCAGTAGCGGCAACTGGCGAAGCGATCCCTTCCGGAGCCCTTCCCGAGAGCCTGCCTCTCAACGCGGCAACCCCTCGGCCTAATCTCGTTCCTCCCCAGCTGGCCCCATCGGCAGCTAATGTTGGCTCTGCCCCAAGGGTCACGCTGGCGGAAGAAGCTGCGATCGCGCCTTCACCCGTTGAACTGACAGGCATGCTCCCCAACCCGGACGCCCAGCCTGAAACTGCTGCCTTGAGGGACGACGCTGCACCAGTCCTACATCACCAAAGCCAGATTGGCTCCGAAACGGTTCACCTGATCCCGACCGCCGATACTCCTGCCAAGGGGTTGCCGATGGCCTACTGCCTGTCGCCTAGTGGTCAGCTCTTGCCCACTGCACTTGAAGCTCAAGGCTCGTTAGCATCACTGCCAAAATTCAGCTCCTCTAGCCCGAATGCCCCCAGCCTTGAGTTGGGAGCTAATCTGAGCGCTTTGAGCAAAACCGACGCTACCGAACTCTGTATGGGCTTGCCCGCTTCCACCCCGGAGCCGACTACCACCCCCGCCACCCCAGACTAAAGCCGTTTTGCTGAGCGCAAACCCAAGGTTGTCTAGCAACATCCCGCCCGGCCAAGCTATGGTAAATCGGGTGCGCTACAGCGGGGATCGCCACACACGATGAAACTTCATTGCACCATCCAGGGCCAGGGCTTTCCCATTCTTTGCCTGCATGGGCACCCGGGGTCGGCCAAAACCATGGGGGTGTTTACAGAACGGCTGAGCGATCGCTACCAAACCATAGCCCCTGACCTGCGGGGCTACGGCGCTAGCCAAACGCGATCGCCCTTTGACCTCGCCGACAGCCTCGCCGACCTGGTGGAACTCCTCGATACCCAGGGCCTTGATCGCTGCCTAGTATTGGGCTGGTCGCTGGGGGGGATTTTGGCGATGGAGCTGGCCCTGCGCTATCCCCAACGGGTGGCGGGGCTGATTCTTATTGCCACCGCAGCCCGCCCTGTAGGTGCTCACCCGCCCACCACCTGGCTAGAATTGGTCAACACAGGGCTGGGATCAATCTTAAATGTGATCGCTCCTGGTAATGGACTGGTGCGCTACGGGCTGGGGCCGCGATCGCTCTACCGCTATCTGCTGCGGCAGCATACCCCCCACGCCTATCACCGTTTGGCCAAAGAAGGTTTTTGGGCCTACCTGGGCACTTCGCCCCTGGCGAACCGCGCCCTCAACCGGGCATTGGCCCGCCGCTATAACCGACTACCCGACCTAGGGGCGATCGCCGTTCCCTGCTTAGTCCTCTGTGGAGCAGACGATTGCCACATTACTGCCCAGGCCAGTCTCGAAACCGCTGACCATCTTCCTAGGGCAGAGAGCCACTGTTACCCCAACACGGCCCACCTACTGCCCTGGGAAATTCCAGATCAGCTGCTGGCCGATATTGATAACTGGCTAGAACGGCATGGAGCCGAGCTAACGCTAACAAACTGACAGCCGGGCAAGATAAACCCGCTCAGGTGCAATCGCTTGCCGTGGCGAATCTACGGCAAGCCTAGCGAGATGAGCACGCGTCTCTAACCAAGATGTCTCAAAAGCAAAACTCATCAGCAACCGCCTTAGTTACCTAGGGATGGCCACTGAAGGCCGGGGTCGAAAATTTTTCCGTCGGGGTATCCCACTCATCGGTGATGGTGAGCTGCTTAGGGGGGCTGCACAGTGAAACTGATAGCTGAATGTTTTGCGCCCCTTCCTGCTCCAAATCTTCAACGTAACCGCCCTTGGCGCTGTGGGCCTCAGACTCGCTATCAAAGGGGCCAAAGTAGTAGGTGCAGGCGGGCTGACTGGTCTTAATCTCAACCCACCAAGCTTTACTCTGGCCTAAAATGCTGCTTAAAAAGCGACCTAAAAGGTTATTCATAGATCCTGCCTATCTGCCTGGTTTCAAATGTTTCTCAAGGGATAGCTACGGCTCTAGGCCATTCTTAGGCAACACCGCACCATTTTTCGTTATACTGCCTTGCTTTTGATTTTGCAAAGAGGAAATTTGTTCTTGGGCCACCCATTGATGACGATAGATCTCATAGAGAGCCATGCCTGTAGCCACCGATGCATTTAGGCTAGGAACTGTCCCCCGCAGCGGAATTGATATCAGCGTGTCGCAGCTCTGCTGCACAGTCAGGCTAAGGCCACTGCCCTCAGACCCGACTACAATCACCGTTGGGCGATCGAAGGTGGCGCGGTGCGCCGGCTGACTCGCTTCTGAGGACAGCCCGTAGATCCAAAATCCCTTTTCTTTAAGGGTATCGAGGGCGCGCTTTAGGTTAACGACCCGGGCTACGGGCAGACTTTCTAAAGCGCCAGCGGCCACTTTTGCCACGGTTGATGTCACCCCTACTGCTCGCCGCTGCGGGATCACGATCCCTTGAGCACCCAGGGCTTCGGCGGTGCGAATAATCGCTCCCAAATTGTGGGGATCAGTAATGCTGTCGGCGGCAATAATCACCGGCACCTTAGCCGCTCCCAAGGAGGTTTCGATCATCTCATCAAGGTCGTGGTAGGCGTGGGCGGCGGCTTGGGCCGCGATCCCCTGGTGGCTGGCTCCGGCAGTGATTTGGTTAAGCCGTATAGTATCTACTTCATCAATTACCGCGCCGTTGGCCTTGGCCTCATCGATCAACGGCAGAAACCGGGGATCGTAGCGAATGCGATCGTTAACCCACACGCGATTTAGGGGCCGCTGAGCCTGGAGAGCGGCTTCTACGGCGTGACGCCCGTAGATCAAATCGGTTTCGTCTTGCACATCGTCGCCATCCCCCGCCCCCTGGCTGCTGACCCCAAACGAACGTGGAGCAGCGGCAGCGCGATCGCCGCCCTTATAGCGAGACTTACCTTCGTCATAGCGGGGCTTGCCGCTCTCATACCGAGGCTTACCACCCTCGTAGCGAGGTTTGTCGTCTTTAAAGCGAGGCTTACCTTCGTCATAACGGGGTTTATCGCCTTCATACCGAGGCTTGTCGCCGCCGTAGCGAGGCTTGTCGTCTTTAAAGCGGGGCTTGCCACTGTCATAGCGGGGTTTTTCATCCCCTTGACGGGGCTTACCACCCTCGTAGCGAGGCTTGTCATCTTTAAAGCGGGGCTTACCGCTGTCATAGCGGGGTTTGTCGTCGCCATAGCGAGGCTTGTCACCGGCATAGCGGGGTTTTTCATCCCCATAGCGGGGCTTGTCGCCCCCTTGACGGGGTTTGCTGCCCTCGTAACGTGGCTTGTCGTCTTTATAGCGAGGTTTACCGCCGTCATAGCGGGGCTTCTCGTCGCCGTAGCGGGGCTTGCTGCCTTCGTAGCGAGGTTTGCCTTCACCATAGCGGGGTTTGTCGTCTTTAGAACGGGGCTTACCGCTGTCGTAGCGAGGTTTATCGCTGTCATAACGGGGCTTGCCCTCACCGCCCTGGCGAGGCTTGCCGCCTCGGTAACCCTCAGCATTTTGGCGAGGCTCCGACCCAGAAGAACGGTTGGGGTTGCGGAAAGGCTTTTGGGACGACATGGCCACACCTGATAGGAGTTAAAAACCAAAAAATTAAGCAGAAAGCCTAGGCTAGCACGGCATACGACTAACCCTATCATTCCTGATTTTTGCAAGCCGACTGCCTAAGTACTGATTTGGGCGGGCAAGCCCACTCGTGACAAGAGCCCCAACCCCTTAGACTACTGCTGTATCAAGAGCTTGGTGACTTCCCCACTGGCCCGGGTGCTGCCAAGCTCACCTTAGCCCAAGTACCTGTTTGCTTATCGTGACTCTATTCCAAAGAGCTTGGGGATAGATCTAAAAAGAAGCTTAAATTCTCGGCATCCAGTACCGAAGTAACCAACATCCCCGGAATAATCCTTCACAATGGAAAATGACACCCCCATACCGGAGTGATGCCTATGCCTCACACATCCAACGGTACGAAGCTCGATTGTCCGGTTCATCTGGTGTTGTCATACATTGGCGGCAAGTGGGCCATTCTTATCTTACGAGAGCTATTTCAGGGCAACCGCCGCACTAATGAGTTTTTGTCGGCCCTGCCCGGCATTAGCACTAAAACCCTGACTGCTCGGCTGCGCGAGCTAGAAGGCTACGGCTTGGTTAAACGTACGGTGTTTCCTGAGGTTCCTCCACGGGTTGAGTATTCGCTTACCCCTAAGGGACATGAAGTGCAGCCGATCATGGCAGCTCTTAGCCAGGTGGGGGAGCAGTGGTTAGTGCACAGGCCTGGTGATTCGCGCAGCGATCGCCCTGGAAAGCGCCCTACTACCCTCTATGGTTCTGGAGGTCGCTAGTCATTGCTCCAGGTTTCGTGGGGGATCAGATCGCCGATGCGATCGCGCAGACCGTAGTCGTGATTCTCCAATTCAGCCTCAATAAACGGCCACTCTCGGGCGGCAATGTAGCCGCACAGCGCACAGATGGGCTGACAGCGATCTAGGGTGCCGCAGTCCACGAGCTGCTTAGCCTCATCGCGAATATCGTCTAGGGTGTAATGCCGAGTCAGGGTCGAACTAGATGCTGTAGTAGTCATGGAATTGCCCTCCAATAATTGGATGGCAATGAGGATATCTACTTACCACCCAACTACATAGTGCAACCCCAATAAAAGGGAGCAAAGCAGTTAATACGCATCCTTAACGTTTGTTCACATGACGCAACATTGTAGCCTGGTATACCGTTAAAGCCTGTTCGAAAGCGGCCAGGGCTGGATGAGTACTCCAGTGATAATGATGCCATTGCGCATAGGCACTCATCCCGGCCACTGGTCTAGGTTGGCATTAACCTACCCTCAAAGACATGCCTTGAGTGGGTCTAGCGCGGTCTGGCAAACACCTGGGCCCAGTAGGGGCGATTTGCCCCCGTGGCATAGCCCACCCCTAGCTCCGTAAAGGCAGGATTGAGAATATTCTGGCGGTGGCCAGGGCTACTCATCCACGCAGCCATGACGGCAGCGGCGGTGGGCTGCCCCATGGCGACGTTTTCGCCAATGGTTGACCAGTTGTACTGGGTGGCGTCAATGCGCGATCGCATGGTTGAGCCGTCCGACCCGGTGTGGCTCATGCGGCGGCTCGTAGCCATATCTTGAGCGTGGCGCTGGGCGGCGGTGGTGAGCTTGTCGTTAAGCACCAGGGGCGGCGCATTAACCCGCTGGCGTTCGACATTGACCAGGCGCAAAATCTCTTGGGCGATCGTCACATCGGCCTGGGCTACTGTGACCGGCGGGCGTTGGGCGATCGCCGCTGGCCCTATTGCCACCGGCAGCAATCCTGCCCCTAGGGCCGCCAGTAGGGCAACGCTCGTCGAGCTAGTGCCTAAAACCTGTTTCCATCGGTGCATGGGTATCTCCTGAGGTGAATGCTTGAAGGCGATAGACGACCCTGCTATTCCTTTGACGGCAGCGCAGAATTCGCGGTTCCATTCGATTCACCTAAGATGCCCAGGTCTAATGCCACAGGCCAATTTTAGAATCTCAGCAGCGATCGCAGGCTCTAACGGGGATTCTGAGCCATCAGCCGCTGTACATCTTCGGCGTGGTATGAGCTGCGCGTCAGCGGCGACGATACCACCTGCAAAAACCCCTTGGTCTCACCCACCTGTCGCCAGGCATCAAACTGGGCCGGGGTGACAAACTCCGCTACGGGCAGGTGCTTTGGCCCCGGTGAGAGATACTGCCCCAGGGTCAAAATGTCGCAGTCTACAGCCCGCAGGTCATCCATCACCTGCTGCACCTCGGCGTCGGTTTCACCCAGACCCGCCATTAACCCCGATTTGGTGTAGACCCAGGGGGCTAATTCGCGGCTGCGGCGCAGCAGTTCGAGCGATCGCCCATAGTCCCCCTGGGGCCGCACTCGCCGATAGAGTCGAGGCACCGTCTCAGTGTTGTGGTTGAGCACGTGGGGTCGAGAGGCCAAGATCGTCTCCAGCGCCTGCCAGTTGCCGCACAGATCGGGGATCAGCACTTCAATAGTGGTGTCTGGAGTCGTCTGCTTAATCGCCTCGATGCAGGCGACAAACTGGCTAGCTCCACCGTCAGCCAGATCGTCGCGGTTGACCGAGGTGATCACCACATGGTTGAGTTTCATGCGCCGCACTGACTCAGCCAGGCGCAGAGGCTCAGTGGGGTCAAGGGCCTGGGGCTTTTTCTCAAAATCTATGTCGCAGTAGGGGCAGGCGCGGGTGCAGGCCGGCCCCATAATCAAAAACGTGGCCGTCCCCGCCTTAAAACACTCGCCAATGTTGGGGCATGAGGCCTCTTCACAGACGGTGTTGAGACCGAGGTCTTGCAAGATTGCCTTGACCTCGCCCACCCGCTCCCACTGGGGCGCTTTAACCCGTAGCCACTCTGGTTTTACCGCCACCGTCTCAAACCCCGACCTTGTGTTTGCGCTTTCATCATATCAACCCTCAGCATCACTTGTTGGGACTGTGCTTTGCCCCCGAGGGATAGCGCTATGCTGAAGAAGAGTACTGGGAGACTACACCAACTCGATGGATGCGCCCTCTCCCCTGAAACGCTGCCTCATGGTGCTGTGCTTCGGTGCAGCGGGGCTGCTGGCCGCTGGAGCATGGCAAGACCAGGTCAGCGATCGATGGCGGTTCGAAGAACCCTTTGCCCGCACCCGCCTGGTGCGGCTCGCTACCGTCATTACCCAGGCTCCAGACACCCTGATGACCGCTAACACTCGCGTGGTGATTAGCCTCAGTCGGCGGCGGCTCATTCTCTATCAAAACGACGAAGTACAGGGCGAGTTTTCGGTAGCCATTGGCCAAGACGACTGGGAAACCCCAGCGGGCGAATTTGTCGTCCGCGACATGCGCACCGACCCGGTGTGGCAACACCCAATTACCAAAGAAGCCATTGGCCCTGGGCCTAGCAATCCCCTCGGTTCCCGGTGGATTGGCTTCTTGGTGGAGGGGCAGTATCACATCGGCATCCACGGCACGAACCAGGAAACCCTGATTGGCGAGGCCGTCTCCCACGGCTGCGTGCGTATGCTCGAAGCCGACATCAACACCTTGTATAGCCATGTCAAAGTGGGCACTCCCATTAAAGTGGTGCCCTAGTTGAATCACGATAGAACTTATACAGCTACTGTCAGCTCTTTGCCAAGGGCCGTTGGGTCGAAGTGATGCCAGGGCTTGCCGTCTAGGGCCATCTGCTCAATCAGGCTGGCTAGGCGCAGCGCCTTGAGGGCCTGCTCGCCACCGACTGAGGGCTTTTCGCCGCCGCGCACGCAGTTCACAAAGTGCTCCAGCTCGGCATGGAGGGGTTCAATATTGCTGGTGTAGACCTTTTCAATCAGGCCGTCCTGGCGGTAGAGCACCTGGCCGTAGTCGGTGGAGCAGTCGGCGGTGGTCTGGCGGTGAATCAAAATCTCGTTGTTGAGAAAATCGGCATCGGTGAGGGAGTTTTTGCAGTGGGCCGTAATGCTGCGAATTTTGCGGTGGGTGACTTTGCTGGAGGTCAGCGTGGCCACGATGCCATTGCTAAAGCCCAGGGTAGCGGTGACGTAGTCGAGGTAGCCCGAATTGGAGGCGCGACTGCCGCTGGCGGTTAGGGTAGAAACCGTAGAGCCTGCCAACTCCAGCAGCAGGTCGATGTCGTGGATCATGAGGTCAAGCACTACCGACACGTCGTTGGCCCGCTGGGAGTAAGGGCTCATACGACGGGCCTCTAGGGCCAGAAGTTCTTCGGTTTTGAGTACCTTATGGAGCTCTTGGAAGGCAGGATTGAATCGCTCAATATGCCCCACCTGCAAAATGCAGTTGGCGGCGGCGGCGGCATTCACTAGCGACTCTGCCTCGGCAATGCTGGCGGCGATGGGCTTTTCGATTAAGACGTGAACCCCGGCCTGCAAGCAGGCCATACCTACGGTGTGGTGCAGTCGGGTAGGCACCGCTACGCAGACGGCATCGACGTGCTTGAGCAGCTCTTGGTAGTCTTCAAAAAACCGCACTCTATATTTGCCAGCTGTGTCAAGGCCTCGCTCTACGTTGACATCAGACACACCTACCAGTTCGACATCTTTAAAGCGGCTCAGCACGCGGGTGTGGTGCTGGCCCATATTACCTACACCAATAACGCCAACGCGGATGGGATCGGGCAAATTTCGCGATAGGTGCATGTCTAAGGCAGATGACAATATGGGTTTTTGCACGCCTGTCCTTCCTCTAGGAGACAAAGATACGCCGACAGTTGATAGGGTGCGAACGTCAGAGCGAGTGGAGAACTGAGACGGCCAGGTAAAATTACTCAGATACTATCACAATGCTTCACACTGTAAAGAATAGCGACATTCTTTGATGGAGAACCACGGATTTATAGCGCGATCGCGGTCTAGCAGACCATTTCTTGGTTTTCTCGCTGTTCCATTTCACCTTACCGAGACTAAGTTGGGGTGCTCAATGAGCTGTGGCAGTTCTTAAGCTGTCTAGGTGAGGTTAGCTGAGGGGAAAGCCATCGGAGTCGGTGGCCGCCGCTGCCGAAGCATTAAGCCCGCGCCCAGACGGAGGGGGCAAATCGAGCGATCGCACCAGAATGTCGCCGAGGCGGGGGCCATCAGTTGATAAAACCACCCATTCGCGATCGGCAAACACTAGGCGATCGCCCGCGTGGGGAATTTTTTGCATCTGAAAGATCAAAAATCCTCCCAAGGTTTGGTAGTCATCCGAGTAGGGCAGCGTGAGGTTGAGCAGCGTGTTGACCTCCTCCAAATCGGTGTGGGCTTTAACGCGGTACGACTGGTCTTCGAGCAGCTGCACGGGCTGCTCAATATCACTGTCGGGCTCGTGGATTTCGCCAATAATTTCAGTGGTCAAATCACGCAGGGTGAGCAGACCAGCGGTGCCACCAAATTCATCGACCACCACAACTAACTCCTCGCCAGTGCGCTGCATCGTGGCCAGCAACTCATGCAGGGACGTGTACTCGGGCACAAAGCGGGCGGGCTTGACCCAGGGCCGAATGGGGGTATCAGCGTTGATCTGCTGGTGGGCCAGAGGCTGCAAAAACTGCTTCAGTTCAACCATGCCCTGGATGTCGTCGAGGGAATCACCGATCACCGGGTAGCGAGAATGCTCGGTGTCAGCCACTACCTCAATCAGCTCACCAAAGGTCGCCGCCAGAGGAATGGCGTTGATCTGGGTACGAGGCACCATGATCTCTCCGGCGGTGACGTCGCGAAACTCAAATACGTTGTTGAGGATCACACGCTCTTCGGCCTCTAGGCCAGGGGTTTCGGCGGTGGTGCGAATGATTAGCTGGAGTTCTTCGGGGGTGAGGCGGCTGTAGCTCACCTGATCGCTGTACTGAATGTTGACTAGTCGCAGCAGCAGTCGGGTTGACTGGTTCAAGATCCAGATAAAGGGGTTGAACAACCGGGCGATGGTGAGGCTGGGAGGGCCTAGAAACCGGGCTAGCTGCTCGGGATAGAGCATTGCCACCGATTTAGGGCAAAGCTCTCCCAGCACGATTTGCAGATAGGCTACTAGAAAAAAAGCCACCGGAATGGCTAGCGCGTGGGCCAGGGCTTCGCTCTGGGCAGCACTTAGGGGGGTTTGAGTAATCCAAAAGGCCAGGGTGACAGCCATCGTGCTTTCGCCCACCCATCCCAGAGCCAAACTCGATAGGGTAATGCCTAACTGGGTGGTCGAAAGCAGGCGATTGAGGCTGCGCTGGAGCTGCTGCACTGTCTTTGCCTGTACATCCCCCTGGGAGACCAGTTGGCTGATGCGCGATCGCCGCACTGACACCATTGAGAATTCTGCCGCCACAAAAAAGGCGTTGATGCTGATTAGCAGCAACACCGCTAGCAGTCGTGACGCGATCGCAGCGGCAGGCAGCTGCTCAGGAATAAAGACCGTTGATAAATGAGGTAAAACGCCCATGCTCCAGCGCCTAAACGCTACTGGCCACCGCCATTAACGCGAGCCTTTACCTGCTCCAAAACCTCAGCCTCGTTGATTAAGACCACATTTCCGTGGCTTGCGGCACCCGCCTCGCGGGCTACAGGAGACCCGCTAGTCGGTCGAGTTTCTGGCTGACGCACACCAGTCAGCGCCTGCCGACCCAGGGTAAAGCCCCAAGACGCACTCACTACCCCAGAGCCAAGCATCAGCGAGAGCAGGATCAACGTAAACGCTACGGCAGGGTTCATGGCAGAGGCAGGGTAAAACCTTAGAACAAAAATACTTTATACAGCTCAGTCTGAACTAGACTCAGACGCACCTCAATTATAAGGTTTGAGCCCCAGACAAAATTTTAAGATCTGATTTTCGACTCAAGCCCTACAATAGAACATGTTTTACCACAGGGTTAAACCATAAATACCAGGGTTGGCCGAGCGGAGTAGGCAGCGAACTCATAATTCGCGTTAGGCAGGTTCAACTCCTGCACCCTGGACTAGCACTCGTTATCAGAGCACCCTTCTGGGGCGGTTGGACGCTGAACCTGCCTGGTCGGGAAGCGCTTGCTCAGCGATTAAAAATCCTCAAAAATAAACTCAGAGCCAACGTAGGGTACGCTGCTGCTGGGTTGGGTGAGCAGCGTCGTGGTATAAGGGCTCGCTAGGTCGGGCACCCGAATAGTGGGATCAGCGGTATTTTGCAGCAGCATAATGTCTCTCACTGCTGCCGCCGTGGCATTAGCATCCCAATCGAGGGATCGATCGGGAAAGTCAAGGCCAAACATCCGCTTAGCCTGACGGACGAGGCCCCGATTTCTGAAGTGATCCCCAGAATAGGTGGTAGTCAGCTCGTCCATCGCCTCGGGAATGGTTTGGGGGGTTTCTTGGGTCTGCCCTGCCGGAGCCACAACAACGGCGGCAGCTAGCAGCGCCAGCGTCAGCCCAGAAATATGATTTAATTGAATGCCCATGGCCAAGCCTCCTCAACTCGTTGGATTGGTGCGATTCTGGTGGTGCTCAAACCCCAAGCCTCGCACTATCTAGAGCCCCAAGGCCCTCCGATCATGCGAAACTCAGCCGCACCGATCACCCAGTGCATGTCCTTTATAGCGCGATCGCAAAAAACCGGAGCATTTTTAAAGGAATTACTCACCCATGGATCAGCTTTTGATTGATATGCCCGTCGCCACCCTCCTTAGCCTTGAGACCGATGAGCTGCGATCGCCCCTGCTCGACCTGTTTTGCCGCGGTGCTTACCAAGAGGGTGACTTCGTGCTCAGCTCGGGCCAGCGCAGCACCTATTACATCAACGGCAAGCTGGTGACGCTGCACCCCCAAGGGGCACTGATGGTTGGTCGTCTGCTGCTAGACCTCGTACCGCCAGAAACCGTAGCGGTGGCCGGACTTACCCTAGGTGCCGACCCCCTAGTTACCGCAGTGAGTCTGGTGGGCGTCTATAGCGAACGCACCCTCTTCCCACTGATCATTCGCAAAGAGGCCAAGGGCCACGGCACCCGCGCCTACATTGAGGGACTTGAGCTATCCTCAGGCAGCCCGGTTACCGTGCTTGAAGACGTTGTTACCACGGGACAATCAGCCCTTAAAGCCGTCGATCGCCTTCAAGCCGCTGGGTATCAAGTTAACCAAATTCTTGCCCTAGTTGATCGCCAGCAGGGTGGTGCCGAACTTTATCAGAGCCATAATCTACCCTTCAAGGCGCTATTCACTATCCAGGATATTCAGGCCCACTGGGCCACCCTTAACCCTGCCTAATGACAGCGTCCCGCCCCGACATTGGCTTTATACCAACTCCCGCCGATGCCATAGTGGCCATGCTCAAGCTGGCCGATCTCAGCTCCAGCGATGTGGTTTACGATTTGGGCTGTGGCGATGGGCGGCTGCTCATTCGGGCGGCTCTAGACTATGGCGTTCGAGGTGTTGGGGTCGATGTGGATGCGGCCTTGCTGCGCCAGGCTCAGGCCAGGGCTGAGCAAGAGGGAGTAGGCGATCGCCTCACCTTCCAGCAGAAAAACCTGTTTGAAACCGATCTCCGCAACGCCACCGTGGTCTTCATCTATCTACTGCCTCACCTCAACCTGCGCCTGCGGCCTCGGCTCCAGACCCAGTTGCAACCTGGTAGCCGCATCATCACCCACATGTTCGACATGGGCGACTGGCTGCCCCACCTTACCTTGCGCCTGGAGCCGTCCGAGGAAGATTCGGTGCTCTATCTGTGGCGAGTGCCCTAGTTTTGGGCACTCGCCTCGCCATTTTCGGGCTATTCAAGACAAAGTTGGATCGACTAGACCCTTAGTAAACGTGTCCCAGGCTTTTTAGGGCTCAACACCTGCGGGCTTAGAAGCGGCGATCGGCTGCTTTTTAATACCCTCTAAGAACATGGGTACAAAGGTTTTCATAAACGCCTCTGGGTCTCGCTGCCACGCTTTTTGAGCTGCGGTGAGGCGAGTCTTTTGAACTTCGGGGGCCAGCAGCGTGGCAGGTAGACGCTCCATTAGATACCCAGGCCGTTCCCACAGGGGAAGGGTGTTGGCAATATCCAACAGGTTACTGACTCGTCGGAATTCGGCTCCGAGAGTGATATCCATGCCCGATTCAAAGGCCGTTTGCTCAATAGCCGTATATTTGCGCTTGGCTGACTCAACTTTTTCTCGGTGAGCAGGGCTCTTGCGGGCGATCTCGGCTAGCCGCCGCGTACCCCAACGGACGTGCCCAGCTTCCTCAGGCAAAATGCGCTCCAGAGTTTCGCGAATTTTGACGTTTTCAGGGGTTTGGGGAGCCGATTTAAGCGCGTGAATGTGAGCGGCAAAATATTCGCAACCGCGTTTCTCGGTCACGTTGATAGACACAAGCGCTGCGATGACGCCACCCTCTAAATCATTGGCGGTTTTGAAGTTTTCCTGGTCGAGGAGACGCTCAAATTCGTCAATATAAGAGAGACCTGGTGGGGTGCTAATATCTGCCCCCAAATCTACCAGCAGATCGGTCAGCCACACCGCATGGCGAGATTCATCTGACACATGGTGGGAGAGGTCTTTGACCAAGTCGGCAGGCTTGCCGTTGAGAGTTTCGATGAGATCGGTTAGATCTTTACAGCTGCGCTGCTCGTTGTAGCGGTATCGATTCAGCGTGATGTAGTGGATTTCTGCATCGTTTACCACCTGCTTCATCACATCACGGGCGCTCAGGGTATTGAGAAACTTTTTTGGGTAGGTAACAGCCATTGGTTTATTGAAGTTTTGTAAAACTCAACTGAATTCTAACGTACCTGCCCCAGGCGTGGGAGGAAGGCGCAGCCAAAAACCACCTGACCTTAGGGCATAGATCAGGCGTGATTTTTAGCCGGATTCGCGCTACAGAGAGCCGAGCTTCTAGGGGGCTGGGTGATTGGTTTGAGCTGTCCTAATTTGGTTGAGCAGTCCGTCTTTGTCGAGCAATAAACTGGCCTGGGATAGACTACTCTGCTCTCCTGAACCGAGCCACTTAATTTGCACGGTGCCTTGGGCCGCTTCGTCATCACCCATGATTAGACAGGCGGCGGCTCCGCTGCGATCGGCCCGCTTAAACTGCTTGCCAAAGGCGGCCCCGCTGAGATCTAGCTCTACTGCTAACCCTTGGTGGCGCAGTTTTTGGGCCAGCTGTAGGGCGTTGGCTTCAGCCTGCTCACCGCGTGAAACCAGATAGATGTCTGGAACTGCGGCCTTACCCTGCTCTAGGGCTTCGAGCAGCAGGGTGAGGCGCTCTAAACCAATGGCCCAACCCACGGCTGGGGTAGCCGGCCCGCCCAGTTCTTCTACCAGACCGTCGTAGCGGCCACCGCCGCACACCGTAGCTTGAGACCCTAGATCGCTCGACTGAATTTCAAAGGCGGTATGGGTGTAGTAGTCAAGCCCTCGTACTAGACGTGGGTTGAGTTCGTAGACAATACCCAGGGCATTGAGCTGGGCCAGCACTTGGTCAAAGTGGCGCTTGGAGTCTGGGCCCAGGTAGTCCAAAATACTGGGGGCCGCCTGAGTAATGGCCTGGGTTTTTTCGTCTTTGCTGTCGAGAATGCGCAGGGGGTTGCGGGTGAGGCGATCGCGCGAATCCTCATCCAAATCTGCCGCGTAGGGGGTGAGGTAGGCGACTAGGGCCTCACGGTAGCGGGTGCGATCGCCCCTGTCACCCACCGAGTTTAAGTAAAACGTCAGATTCTTGAGGCCCAAAGCCTGCAAGATATCTGTGGCCAGGGCAATCACCTCCACATCGGCGCGGGGGTCGGCGCTGCCCAGCACCTCGACGCCCACCTGGTGAAACTGGCGCTGGCGACCTTTTTGGGGGCGCTCGTAGCGAAACATGGGGCCGGTATACCAGAGACGCTGCACGCCGCCCTGGGCGTAGAGACTGTGCTGCACATAGGCCCGCACGACCCCAGCGGTACCTTCGGGACGCAGGGTGCAGCTGCGATCGCCCTTATCCTTAAAGCTGTACATCTCTTTGCCCACCACATCGGTGGCTTCGCCAATGCCCCGCTCAAACAAAGCGGTAGATTCAAAGGTCGGGGTGCGAATCTCGCGGTAGGCGGCCCGGCCCAAAATTTCTCTCGCCGTCGCTTCTACCCGCTGCCAGGTATGAATGTCGGCCACCTTCAAGTCTTGGCCCACAAACTGCGCCTTTGGCAAGATGTCTTCGGTTCCGGGCAGCGATTGAATCGACTCCATAACGGGGCAGGCGCTCTCAATGGGCAATACAGAACACCCATCATAGCCCGAGGTTGGCCGGTGGCGGTGCCTAAGCCTCCTGACTCTCAGCCTTGACTTCAGGCAGTAGGCAGCAGTTGACTTCGTCGATGCAGACCTTGCCCGACTGGAGCGCCCATCGGAACAAAGCCACCCGGTTGCCCGTAGCGGTCTTGGTCAAAATGTTGCTGATGTGGTTGTCGACGGTGCGCTTGCTAATCTCCAGTTTCTCTGAAATTTCTTGGTTAGTTAGCCCCGATGCCACTAGCTCAACGATCTGTAGTTCTCGGTCAGAGAGACTCCCTTGACCAGGCACTGGAGCCGTATCATCGCTTGCCATGGCAGTCTGTTTCCTTCGTCATTATGTATTTATGCTTAGGCTTAGTACCACTATAGGCCATCTGGTTTCGGGTAGGCTGGTGAAACGCGTTCTGAGCCGTCGGTCTATGGATTTTGGGTGGATGACTGCTGCTGTTGAGCCCTACGTTCGGTGGCTGAAACAGTGGGGCAAAACCTGGAGCAATTCTTCGCTGGGGAGGCCAAGCCAGCGCCTGATGCATCGGGTGGTGTATCTGAGCGCAGTTATCCTGCTGGTGCTGGGTATGGCCACCCCCGCCCTTGCTGTCTCCTCATTACCCATGGCAGACGTACCAGCGGCAGCGGTCTCCCCCGCACAACCCGATGCCAACGATATTCCCTCAGAAACCGTTAGCCGCTTTGTCAATGCCTATATGGCCGTCGTCAAGCTGATCGAGTCGCGCGAACTCGGCTTACAGCGAGCCGAAACCGACACCGAATCGCGCCAGATGCAGCAGGAGATTCAGGCTGCAGCCCTCGACCTGATTCAGGCCAATGGGCTCACCCTCTCCGCCTACTGGGAACTGCTGGGGCTGGCTAACAGCGATCCGGAATTTCGCGATCGCGTCCTCGCCCAAATCGACGAAGCCAATCTTTAACTGTCCTTAGGGCTGCACAAATTCCGAAGGTCGCTTGAAGTTTTCGGCTGGCGTGTTGGCCAGGGCCTGCTGCATAAAGTCTCGCCACACTGGCGCAGCGTAGGTGCCGCCCGTCGTTCCAGAGCGCATCGGCGAGTAGTCATCGTTGCCAATCCACACGGCGGTCGAAAGCTGGGGGACATAGCCGACAAACCACACGTCCCGCTGGGAGTCGGTAGTGCCAGTTTTGCCCGCTGCTGGTCGCCCAATCTGAGCCGCCTTACCAGTTCCCCGAGCAATCACCCCTTGCAAAACATCGGTCAGCGACGCAGCCGCCCAGGGGTCGAGCACTAGCTGAGGCTGAGGGGTGTTGTCGAGCAGCACATTGCCGCTGCTGTCGCTCACCTGCACGATAAAGGTCGGCTCAGAGTGCCAGCCGTTACTGGCAAAGGTGGCGTAGGCTCCGGCCATTTCCATAGGGGTGAGATCCACGGCACCTAGGGGCAGCGAGGTGACCGGCTGCATCGGACTGTCAATTCCAAGTGTGCGGCACAGCTCAATAATTTGGTTCACGCCCACCGCCTGGCCCAGCTTCACCGCTGGCACGTTGCGCGAGGTTTCCAGCGCCGTGCGAATGGGAATATTTCCCATAAAACTGCTGTCGTAGTTCTTGGGGCTGTAGTAGCGATAGCCGTCGGGATAGCTGACCGGCGTATCGGCAATGCTGCTAGCCGGGGTGTAGCGCCCCGTGGCAAAGGCCACATAGTACACAAACGGCTTAAACGCTGAACCCGGCTGGCGGTACGCCTGAATCGCCCGGTTGAACTGGCTGGTTTGATAGTCGACCCCGCCCACCATAGCCTTCACAAAATGGGTACGGGGGTCGATAGACACCAGAGCCATCTGATCGGCAATGTGGCTAATGCGGGCATTGTGTCGCTGCACCGTTGCCTCGGCCATGCGCTGCATGTTGAGATCGACGGTGGTTTGCACGCGCATACCGCCCTTCACCACCGCTTCGTTGCCAAAGCGCTGCTTCAACTCCTGTACCGCCGCTTCGGTAACGTAGGGAGAAATACTGGTGCGGAAGGACTTCACTTCGCCCACCAGTAGGGGCGCATCTCTGGCGGCCACCTCGTCTTCTGGGGTAATCCAGCCCAGCTGACGCATGCGGTTGAGCACGACGGCCTGACGCTCCTTGGTGGCTTCGTAGTTTTGGAAGGGGCTGTAGCTTTCTGGAGCCTGAATCAGGCCTGCCATTACAGCGGCTTCGGGCAGGGTGAGATCTCTGGCTGACTTGTTGAAGTAGCTTTGGGCGGCGGTTTCGACCCCATAGTTGTTGTGGCCCCAGTAGACCTGGTTGAGATACATCTCCAGAATTTCGTCTTTGCTGAAGATTTGCTCTAGGCGCAGAGCCAGCACGGCCTCTGCCACTTTACGGCTGACGGCCCGCTCAGGGGTGAGAAACAGGTTTTTTACTAGCTGCATGGTGACGGTCGAACCACCTTCTACCGTGCTTCCAGCTTGTGCGTTGGCCAGTAAGGCCCGGCCCACGCTGCTGGGGTTGATGCCGTTGTGTGAGTAAAAATAGCTGTCTTCTACCGCTAGCACGGCCCGTTTGAGGTGCGGCGACATCTCGTCGAGGTCGATGACTTCGCGATTCGCTTCGTCGTGGAGGCTGTGTAACAGGGTGCCGTTGATATCGTAGATATAGCTGGTCTCGCTGGGCACGTAGTTGCGCAGTACCCGCACGTCAGGCAAATTGCGAAAGCTAATGGCCAGGCCCACCAGCCCGCCCGCCAGTACCGAACTGGCAATCATGGTGGTGCCGAGCAGGGCTGCCGCCGCCACTTGCCCCACGTCTTGAACATACTTCAGCGCGTTGGGCGCTCGGCGCAGGGGCTGAGGCTGACGTCGGCTTTTGTGGCGAATGGTGTTAGTTGACACGTTGGCTCTTAAAGGCTGCTTATAAAACGACGGTGCGCGTAGCGATGGAGGGCTATTCGTAGGGTGTAGATGGCCGTCGGTAGGTGACGGTTAGGCCATTATAATGACCCTCTAGATAAGTGAGCGCCAGCAGTGGTCTCAAAGACTGCTTGAGGGCGATCGCAGGCACGCCTATCCTAGCCTTACAGATGGTTATAAGGAGAAGCTAAGGGCCACTTTTGTCACAACTTATCCGTCCATGGCTTTAGTGCCCTAAACCTGTTTTCTCTGGCCCCTGGGCAATCCCAACCCGCCGTCCCTATCCCATGAACTCAGTTTTCACCATGACCCAGGCTAACCCCAGCTCCTCCCCGGTTGAATTTGAGAGCATTTATCGGGGTATCAGCGAGGTCTTTCCCCACCAGCCCGACTCTAGCGACCCAGAGCAAAACCTGACGCAGCGGCTGCTGAAGTGCGATCGCCCCCTCCGGGTCAAGCTCGGCATCGACCCCACTGGCGCTGAAATTCACCTGGGCCACAGCATTCCAGTGCGCAAGCTGCGCGCCTTTCAGGATGCTGGCCATACTGCCGTGCTGATTATTGGTGACTTCACTGCCCGTATTGGCGACCCCACTGGCAAGTCGGAGGTGCGCCGCCAGCTCACAGAAGCCGACGTTAAGACCAACGCCGAAACCTACCTGGAGCAGGTGCGGCCCATTCTTGATTTCGACACACCTGGTCGGCTGGAGGTGCGCTACAACTCTGAATGGCTGTCTGCCCTCGACCTGGGCAAGATCCTCGACCTGCTCAGCACCATGACCGTAGGGCAGATGCTGGCCAAGGAAGGGTTCTCCGAGCGCTACGGTAAGGGTGATCCGGTGTTTCTCCACGAGTTTCTCTACCCCCTGATGCAGGGCTATGACTCAGTAGCGGTGCAGTCCGATGTGGAACTAGGCGGTACCGACCAAAAATTCAATATTGCCGTCGGGCGCGATTTGCAGCGCCACTTTGGCCTGCTGCCCCAGTTTGGCCTACTCGTACCCCTGCTGTTAGGCACCGACGGCATCCAAAAAATGTCGAAGTCCTTGGGCAACTATGTGGGGCTACAGGAAGATCCTTTGAGCATGTACTCCAAGCTCGAAAAAGTGCCCGATGCGCTGATTCAAGACTACTTTGAGCTGCTGACGCCCTTCGCGCTGGATACCCTGCCGGAGAATCCGCGCGATCGCCAAAAGCTGCTGGCCCTAGAGGTCACCCGCCAGTTCCATGGCGAAGCGGCGGCCCAGCAGGCCCAGCAAGCCGCCATCAGCCTGGTTCAAGGCACCGGTGAACCGGCTGCCGGGGTGCCCGAGTTTTCTCTAGCTGAAATTAATTTTCCGGCCAAACTGTTTTATCTGGTCGGGGCTACCCCGCTGTGCGCCAGCAGTAGCGAGGCCCGCCGCCAAATTCAAGGGGGTGCGGTAAAACTCGATGGCGAGAAAGTGACCGATCCCAACCAAGAGTTTGTCAGCCCTGATGCCCTGATCGGCAAAGTGGTGCAGGTGGGCAAGAAAAAATTTGCCCGCTTCACCTCTTGACAGCCCACGGTGAAGCCGAACCCCTAGGTTAGTTCGCATCCACCACTATGGAACTGCGCCGCTAAATGATGTGATTGCGCGACTACCTATCGGGCGGGCTGCATCAGCAAGTGGCGCAGCTTATCGCGCTCAGTGGCAGATAAGGTAGCGGCAAAGGCTTCCAAATCCTGAGGCCCCATCGTGCTCAGCACCTGGTGCAGCGCCTCTGCTCCCGATATGGCTACGGTAGCCGCTGCCGTTGTCCGCAGGGAATGGCTAGATTGTATTGAGGTTCCCGGCAAACTACAGCTGCCGCCGTCGCAATTGAGCTGAAGGTCGTGCCAGGTCATTGTGGGCACAATCCAGCCGCGCCGCCCGTGCAGCTCATGCAGCAGCACTTCGGTTTCCCAAAATGTTCTAGGAGAGGGGTAGCTGTCCTCAGCCCAAGCATGGGGCACGGTAAAGCAGCCAAAATGCTTACTGTAATCTTCAGAGTCGAGCAGGGCTGTGATCATCGCTTTAACGCCCTGGCGCATCAAAATGTCGCAGTAGCGACGCATTTCGGCCTGATCGCTGGGGGCACGGCCAATAAAGTGCTTAAAGCACAGCTCAATAAATTTTTGATTAGAAGAATTGTAGTAAAACTCATTGAGATAGACCTCAGAATGGCCCAACTCGCGCAGAAACCGCTTGACGCCAATTTTGTTCCGCAAGAACTCTGCCTCAATTTTGGCGAGCTGTTTGCGTTCAAATCCATAGGGCTGTCGTTCGAGCACCTGTGCGTAGATTTGATGTAGGGCTGCCTGGCGCTCTTCTCCCGGAGACTGCCGACTCACCGTGATTTCTTTAACCGAAAACGCATCTGTAGATGTCATGGCAAACCTTCCTGCGCGAGAAAAAATACGATTCCAGACTGTGGCCTAATTTCAGACTGCCCAAGGGCAAAATTTAGCTGATAGTCTTGATGCGTTTCTTAACGATAGGAGTTGGTTTTACTCTCTTGCACCCCAGCAGAGGGGTGCCTAGGGCGATCGCTACTCTGAGCAACGCCCCCAGTTTTGGCAGGGCAGCGCTAGATAAACAGCCATCAACCCCAATGCCATGCCTACAGCAGCGCTGCCTGCTGAGCCGCCAAGAGCTGCTTAATGCCCAGCTCACCCACCTCTAGAATCTGGTTCATTTGCTGACGGCTAAAGCTACCCTCTTCGGCCGTACCCTGAACTTCAACAATGTTGAGGTTCTCGTTGAGCACCAGATTGAAGTCTACGGCTGCCGCTACGTCTTCGTCGTACTGCAAATCGAGCAAGACGTTGTCTTCAATGAGGCCAACGGAAACAGCGGCAACGCTGTGTACAAGGGGCGATCGCGCCAACAAGCCCTGCGCTACTAGGCCCTGCACCGCATCGGCCAGAGCCACATAGCCCCCCGTAATCGACGCCGTACGTGTGCCCGCGTCGGCCTGGAGCACGTCGGCATCTACCAAGAGGGTGCGTTCCCCCAGCAGTTCAAAATCGAGAGTCGATCGCAGGCTACGGCCAATCAGACGCTGAATCTCTTGGGTGCGACCCGATAGCTTCATGATCTCGCGGGCCTGCCGCTGGGGAGTAGCCCCTGGCAACATACGGTACTCTGCCGACAGCCAACCCCGACCCGACCCCTGCAAAAATCGCGGCACCCCCTCTTCTACAGATACAGTGCAGAGCACCTGGGTGTTGCCGCAGCGGGTCAGCACAGAGCCTGCCGAAAATTTCGTAAATTGGCGTTCAAAACTCACTGGCCGTAGCTGGTGAGGTTGCCGACCATCTGGACGTTGCCAAGCCATACAAAGGTGCCCCTAATGCCCTCCCTAGAATACAGCAGACTCCCCTAGCCTAGGCGGGTTTTTCACCTCCTCAAGCGCAGTTTCCAGAGGATCATCAATCGGGCTGAGCTATCAGGGGCAAACTACAGTACATAGGCACTGTATGAATGCATATAGAGTAATTCGTCAATTCACGGTGGGGGAATCACGCTATATTTAGCCCTACAATCCAAGCTACCCAAGCCAGAAATGTAGCGTTACGCTGCTACCCGCTTTGGTGGTCAATGGATAACCGCCATTCTTTGCCCTCGATGGACTAGCCCATGGTCTCCCAGATCAAACCTCTTTCCCTAGCGCCGTCCCCTACCTCGCTCGTTCGTCATCCGCTTTTACGAACAGTAGAGGGTACTGTACAAGTCTTTACCGCCGTACATCGCAACTTTTTTACCAACGTTATGGTGCAGGCACTGCGCGTCGCCGACCAGGGCAAGGCTGTGTTGATCGTGCAATTTCTCAAGGGAGGCATTCATCAGGGGCCTGATCAACCGATGCAGTTTGGCCAAAATCTAGACTGGATTCGCGCCGATATGCCGCGCTGCATCCATGACCCAGCGGTGAGCCCTAGCGAACAGCAGGCTATTCAAGACCTGTGGTCTCATACCAAAGCGGTGATAGCCCGAGGTCGCTATGGGCTCGTCGTGCTCGATGAACTCAGCCTAGCCCTCAACTATGGTCTGATTCCTACCCAAGACGTTGTAGACTTTCTCAAGCAGCGCCCTCCCCAGGTCGATGTCATCCTCACTGGCCCCGACATGCCAGATCCGCTACTCACAGTGGCCGACCAGGTGACCGAGTTTCGCCGTAACTTTTTGCCCTAGCCGCCCAGGAAGCTTTGCCATGATTAAGAACGATGCCTGGATCGACAAAATGGCTAAGGAGGGCATGATTCAGCCGTTTCAGCCTTCTCTGGTGCGGCAGTTGGAGAACGCCGACCATTCTCTAGGGCAGCCGGTTATCAGCTATGGGCTGTCGTCCTACGGGTACGACATTCGGCTATCGCCTGCCGAATTTAGGATCTTTCGCCATGTGCCGGGTACGGTAGTTGATCCCAAAAATTTCAGCCCTGCCAATTTAGAACCCACTGCTCTTAAAACTGATGAGAGCGGCAGCTACTTTATTTTGCCGGCCCACTCCTACGGGTTGGGAGTAGCCCTGGAGAAAATCTCCGTCCCTAACAACATCAGCGTGATTTGTATCGGCAAATCGACTTATGCCCGCTGTGGCATCATTGCCAATCTGACCCCAGCTGAAGCGGGGTGGCGCGGCCACCTGACCCTAGAGTTTTCCAACTCCTCTAGCGCCGACTGTCGCATCTACGCCAGCGAGGGAGTCGTGCAGCTGATTTTCTTCGAGGGTGAGCCTTGTCAGGTTAGCTACGAAACTCGCCGAGGCAAGTATCAAGACCAATCAGAACAGGTGACATTGGCTAAGGTTTAGATGGGCTGCAACTGGGGGTTAAAGCCTGGTTAGGGGATGCGATCGCCCATCCCCAATCCGAGGCCAACCTACTCAGGCAAGTCGCTGTCAGTCAGGCTGAGGTAGAGCAGCACAAAGCCCACACAGCCAATAAAGCGAAAGGCGGGCTGCTGTCCATTCCACTCCAGTGACTGCCACATGGTGAACCACTCCCCAGCCACTACCATGAAGCCCACAAACCAAAATAGAAATGCCAAGGTCAGCCCGTAGATGGCCGTAGCCTTAGCGCGGTTAAAGGTGATGCTGTCGCAATTGACAACTTTTAGCAAGCGCACGGCTCCACTTAGACAGAGAACGGCGATCGCCGACTCCACCCCGATAATCGCCCCGTAGGCGATCTTTTGCAGGCCGGGTGAGGTCACGGCTCGCCAGGTCAACTGGCTGTCTGCAAAGACAGTATCCATGCTCAGCACGTGCTGAATGTACCTAAAATTGGCGTTGTAGTCCGTCAGGTTATTGAGCACAATTACCAAAGCCAGTAGACCAATAGAGGCCACCAGCAGAGTTTTTGAAATCCGAGTTGCCATAGATCAAACTAGATAGCGCTGTTGTGGAGTACGTCCTACCTTGAAGAGCATTCTGGAATCACTACGGGGCGGGCTAATCGTATCGTGCCAGGCTCCGGTTGACTCGCCCCTGCACAATGCGACGGCGATCGCAGCCATGGCCGAAGCTGCCCTTAACCGTGCAGCCGTCGGAGTACGCATCGACACCCCTGATCACATCCAAGCCGTGCGAGTACGCTGCCAGGCCCCCCTCATTGGCCTGTGGAAGCAGGTGATGCCGCCCTCGGAGGTCTACATTACCCCTCAGTTCCATCACGCCGAGGCCGTGGCCCAGGCCGGCAGCGACATCATTGCCGTTGATGCCACTCAACGCCTCCGCCCTGACGGCGAGACCCTAGAACAAATCATTCAGCAAATTCACGAACGTCTAGGCCGCGCTGTTATGGCCGATGTCGATACCCTTGACAACGCGCTAAAAGCCATCGACGCTGGGGCAGACTGCGTTGGCACTACCCTGTTCGGCTATACCGCAGAGACTCAAACCGAAACCCCGCCTGGGTTTGACCTGCTCAAAGCCATGGTAAAACAGTGCCCTGTGCCAGTTATCTGTGAAGGCGGCATTGCTTCCCCAGCCCAGGCTAAGCAAGCCCTCGATTTAGGAGCCTATGCGGTTGTGGTCGGCACGGCAATTACGGGTATCGACTATCTAGTGCAGCGCTACGTCAGCGCCCTCGATCGCCCCTAACCATGCACTAGACCTACTTAAAAGGCTGGGACAAGCGGGTCTAGCCCAACTCGCCCCAGCCTCTAAATCTAGAACTGCTCGAAGCAGCTACATAGCAGACCCTACACCAGCGTAGGCACCGTAGAAAAACAGACCCACCACCACCAGCACACCCGTACCGGCAACAGTTGCCACAATCCACAACGGAATTCGTCCACTCTGAAGCATGATATCCACCTCCTACTAATCGGGTCAGAAACTCAACACAGTCTGAGCACCGCAGCCATGTCCGCTAAGACAATTCTGGGAGCCTAGTTAAAGAAGTAGCTAGAGAACAACAGGCCCAGTACAAAAACCAGCAGCAACCCCAAAAACAGGGACGTGCGGTTAAGTTCTACCGGTTGCTTATTCGGGTTTGGACTACGATCCATGGTTTTCTCTTACCGTTGAATAAACTGCATTGCCGCGATCGCCCCGAGGAAAAACACGCTGGGCACCCCTAAGGTGTGCACAGCTAGCCAGCGCACGGTGAAGATCGGGTAGGTAATGGGCTCGTTGGGAGAATTGCTTTGCATAGGTTCAATCAAACGTTGGAATACTAAAGCGTTATCGATTTGAGAACGTGTCGATCTGATCTTTCGCCTCAAAGCGATCGCTCACAATCGGCAGCTGCATTTGATTGTCGGGGTAGTAAGAGTTAGGGCGAGGCGTGCCAAAAGCATCGTACGCCAAACCCGTGCTCACAAAGAGCCAACCCGCAATAAACAACATGGGAATGGTAATGCTATGGATAATCCAGTAGCGAATACTCGTTACGATGTCGCCAAAGGGGCGCTCACCTGTAGAACCTGCCATATCAACGTCTCCTCTCTGAACAGGAAGAATCTGATCTAATCATAGAGAACCCCGGAAACCCTAACAAGCTATTTCAGCGAAGTTCCCCCAACTTTCCTTAGGCAACCTCAGGTTGATACTTGAGGATCGTCCCATCCTGACCCAGGATGAAGCCTTTCTCTGGCCCCAAAAACTTCACTCTATAGAAGTTAGAGGGCACATCCCCAACTGATTTATCCTTCAACCAGGTTTTGCCACCGTCAAAGCTACAGAGCAGATTACCACCACCGCCAGTGATCCAGATCTCATTAGCGGTGCGAAAAGCCATGTCCAGCAGTCCCCAGCTTGTACCAAATTCGGGGCTGAGAGCCTCAGTAAAGTCATCGGAGGAGCGGGAGTTAGAAAACCTTACCTGGCCACCGCGGGCAATTACCCAGAGCTTGCCATCATCGTCAAACCCCATATTTTGCAAACGCCTTGAATTCTGGCGGTTGTGAGGAATCCACTGATCTTGTCCCGGCGCCCAAGTAGAGTAAAAATTTCCTCGAGACGACACGGCCACGTACCGACCGTCGTCAGAACGAACCATGTTCCGCACTACCCCAACAGCACCCTGCACCAAAGCTTTCCAGGTACGGCCACCATCCTCTGTGCGGTAGATTGCACCAATGTCGGTCGCCATCTCAGCCGACTTATTGCCAACCGCTGTGACTAAAAAGGGCGAACCCGGCAATTCTTTGCTCAAGGGCACGCTTTCCCAGGTCTTGCCCCCATCGCCAGTATGCAGTAGAACCGATGGCAGCCCCGAAACCCATCCCTCATTACCGGCAAAGTCGACGGAGGTAAACGTATAGGATTGGTCTTCCAGGGCCAGCTCGCGAACTTGCCAGGTGCTACCGCCATCCTGGGTCTCTAGTAGGGTATTGCGACTGCCCACAATCCAGCCATGGTTGGCGTCTTGAGTGAATGCAATGTCGGATAGAGTAGACTTCACCGGCACCTGGATTACTTCCCAGGGATGCACGTCTGCGTCCGCCAAAAAATAACTAGAGCAGCTGGTTGTCAGCAGCACCGCCACCAGCATCACTAGGCCTCGCTTTAACCAGTCAAACGCAGCGTGCATAGATAATCAGAACCCGTACTTCCTAAACAACACTTAAGTTAAATCAGCGCAGGGCAAGCTCTTTACCCTTGAGGCTCTTCCCAAATAGCGCTTACGGCGCTATCTCAAGCCATAGAGGCTGATGAAAAACATAAACCCTACGGCCAAAGCGCCAAAAATTAAAATATTTTTCTGGCTAGGCGTCAACCGATTCACGCCCAGGCCATAGCTCAAATTTTCCTTGAAGCCAGAGGGAGAGTTAACTGGGCCAATATTGGCAAATCGCTTTTTCGGAGCGCTACACACTGGGCAGCGCCAGTTTAAGGGTAAATCTTCAAAGGCAGTGCCCTGAGGAATTTTAGCTCGGCTGTCGCCCTTGACCGGCTCGTAGGAGTAGCCGCAAGACCGACATTCGTAGCAATCCATCTCCTTAGGAGAAAGGATAACCACATCAGCTAGGCTGTCCTTAAGGCCGTCAGCCCCCTCAGGAGTAGCAGCCAGATCTACAGATTCAGGTGAATTAGCCGAAGGATCAGACTCAACACTCATAGGACTCACGCACCTTAAGTTCAATCAGAGCTAACCGGGATGGTTGAGAATTCTCCATGGACCGTCCTCTGTAGCCAAAGAGAGTTCACTGAAAACGAGCAGGGCAAAAATGCTCGTTGTAAACAATTATGACACAGTTGGGCCATCCAGTTTTTTGGCTAATCATGGGCTTAAGTTTGCGATCGCACAACCAATCTCCCATCGCCAAATCAACTCTGACCTTAGTTTCTCAGCCAAATTGCTCTAGAATACACCTGAAGCGCGTGGGCTGCTAAGTCTCAGACCGCACTGTGTGTATAGCCTTCTAGGGTGGTGAACCTGTGTTCGTCTTATCTGGTTACGAATATTTCCTAGTCTTCTTACTCATATCTTGTCTGGTGCCAGTAGCGGCCTTGACAGCCTCCAAATTGCTGCGTCCTGTTAGCCGAGGCCCTGCCCGCAGAACCACCTACGAATCGGGCATGGAGCCCATTGGTGGCGCATGGATTCAGTTCAACATTCGCTACTATATGTTCGCGCTGGTCTTTGTTATCTTCGACGTGGAAACCGTCTTTTTGTATCCATGGGCAGTAGCGTTTAATCAGCTAGGCTTGTTAGCATTCGTAGAAGCACTGATTTTTATTGCCATTTTGGTCGTCGGTCTTGTGTACGCTTGGCGTAAAGGAGCCTTGGAATGGTCATGATCCCCCCCTCAGCCACCGATCCGTTTTCTCTGGCCCCAGGGGAAAAGCTCGCCAATCCTTCAGCACTGCCTGCTGTAACCCACGGGCTATCTGAGAACGTCATTTTGACTACGGTTGATGACCTTTACAACTGGTGTCGGCTATCCAGCTTGTTTCCCTTGCTCTACGGCACAGCCTGCTGCTTCATCGAGTTTGCAGCGCTAATTGGTTCTCGGTTTGACTTCGACCGCTTTGGATTGTTGCCCAGAGCCAGCCCTCGTCAAGCCGATCTAATCATTACTGCTGGCACTGTCACCATGAAAATGGCTCCTGCTCTAGTGCGACTCTACGAGCAAATGCCGGATCCTAAGTACGTGATTGCGATGGGAGCCTGTACCATCACAGGCGGCATGTTTAGCACTGATTCTCCTTCAGCCGTGCGTGGTGTCGACAAGCTCATTCCTGTCGATGTTTATATCCCTGGCTGCCCTCCCAGGCCGGAGGCAATCATTGATGCAATCATCAAGCTTAGAAAGAAAGTGGCTACAGAGTCTATGCAGGATCGGGCTTACACCCTGCAAACCCATCGTTTCTATGAGCGCAGTCATCAGCTCAAGGCAGTGCCTGCGATTTTAACAGGTCAATACCTACAGACAGGCACTCATACGGTGCCGCCCAAAGAACTCATGGAAGCTATGGGAATGCCCATGTCTGAAACTGTAGCGGAGCTGACTCCCGAGAATAATGAGGTTTAAATGGCTGAAGAAGACTCCAAAGCATCATCCCCGCAGCCGGAGTCTACCGGTGAAGCGACAGCGCCTCTAGTAGAGGCAGGGGCTGTGTCTGGTTGGTTAACCGAAAATGGGTTTGCCCATGGGCTCATGCCCCGCGACCATCTGGGAATAGAGATAATTACGGTAGAACCGCAGTTTCTCATTCCAATTTGCACTGCCCTATACGCCTATGGCTTTAATTATCTTCAGTGCCAAGGAGCCTACGATGACGGCCCGGGCAAAGACCTGGTGAGCTTTTACCATTTGGCAAAATTAGACGACAGTATCGACACCCTCGAAGAAGTTAGGGTTAAGGTATTTTTGCCTCGCAATAACCCTCGAGTACCATCGGTATATTGGATCTGGAAAGCAGCTGATTGGCAAGAGCGAGAAAGCTATGACATGTATGGCATCGTTTATGATGGCCATCCAAACCTGAAGCGACTGCTCATGCCTGAAGACTGGGTGGGCTGGCCGCTGCGTAAAGACTATATCTCTCCTGATTTCTACGAGCTTCAAGATGCCTATTGAGGCTTGAACATTAGGTTCACATGTGTAAGGCGATCGCAAAAGGTGGTTAACTGTTACCCTGCAAACTTTTTGTCTCGCTTGCAACCAAGATTGTGAATTTAATGACGTTCAAGAGACAGCCTGATGGCATAAAACATCAGGCTTTTTTCTAGTAGCTATCTACCCGCTGCCGATCTTGCTCGCACTCAGTAGAATTTAAAGAGCATTCGGGAGATAAACAGCCTAGGCCGATGATTAAGTGAATAAATCAGCAACAGCAAGTTCCTGATGAGCCTTGAAGATCACAGAATCGTCATTATTGTTAAGACAGTACTAGGCAGCTCGATGCGCCTTCCCCCGCCGCTGCTTTCATAGGATATGCTTGCGTAAAGGGTTTAAGCGTCTATATTAAATTACACAGGTAGCTGTAGGAGTCGTTGACTCATTATTCAAACCTACCAGCGTTCACTACTAGGGCGACTTAGATATTTTCACGTAATGTGATCGACCGCAGGCTAGAGTCTGTAGTCCAAGCAATCGAGTTGTCTAGGTGGAATGGGGCAGTAGCTTACCGCCTTGCGTAAGTAACCAGACTGTTTTCAGGCGTATCTCACTTCTATTCGTCTATGACTAACAAGACCTACCAAGATTACGTTGAAGAAATTGACCTACAACGCTACTGGCTCGTTCTAAAACGACGTTGGTTGCCAGCGACTCTTGTGCTAGGCACCTGTATGGCAGGTTCGGTGCTCTTCGCCTTGACCCGGGATCCGTCTTACAGCGCGGAAGGCAGCATACTGGTCAGGCCAGACCTGACTCCAACACTAACTGGAGTAGGGACTGACATTAGAGAACTGCCGCTCTCGGTGAACAACCTGCAGAACCAGAGTTCTGTTGTGCTGTCGACTGCGGTTATGGAGTCTGTCATTGACAATCTGGGTCTTACGGACGATGACGGTTTACCTTTGAAGCCAGCGGACTTAAGCACCACCCTCAAAGTGGAGTCCGCAGAGCAGGCGGATATCTTACAAATCTCCTACAGCTCCGATGATCCCAATGAGGCGGCTAGCGTTGTCAACGCAGTAATGGACGCCTACCTAGAGCGAGACATTCTCAGCAATCGCTTAAAAGCAGCTACAGCTAGAGAGTTCATTGAGCGGCAATTGCCTATTGCTGAAGCTGATTTAGACCGCTCGGCCGCAGCGCTGCAACAGTTCAAGGATGCCAATGGCATTGTTGTTCTTGAAGACGAAGCGGTGGTAGCCGTGACGGCGATCGCTGAATTAGACACCCAGATTCGCGATGTATCGTCTACTCTCGCCAGTGCCAACACTCAGGCAAGCGAGTTGCAAGAACAATTAGCAATTCCCCTAGAGCAAGCCAAGCGCATTGAAACCTTAAGCCAATCTACGGCTGTTCAGCAAGCATTAACCGACTTGCAGCTAGCCCAAGCTGAGTTGGCCAGTCAGCGCAGCCTCTATCGAGAGACTCACCCTACAGTTATTAACCTAGAGCGTCGAGTAGAGTCGCTACAAAGCCTGCTTAGTGAACGAGTTGAAGACATCGTAGGGACAACTGCGCTAGCGAGTCTCGGTAATCTGCAGATGAGTCCTCTAGATCAGCAGCTCACTACAGAGTTGGCTACGGCAGTCGTAAACCGCTCTAGTTTGGCTAGTCAGTTGCAAAGTTTAGTTGAATCTCGGAATCGTTATGCCGAGAGAATTCAAGCATTTCCAGCTCTTGAAAAGCGCCAGTTGGAATTGACTCAGCGCCTTCAATCAGCTCAGCTAAACTATGAAAATCTTTTAGCAGCCTTTCAACAAACTCAGTTAGCCGAAAACCAAACCGTTGGTAGTGCCGAAATTTTGGAAAGGGCCGAACCTGCGGAGGACGCTGGCAGCTTACTGGTTCCAGCCCTTGTGTTGGGAACTTTCCTAGGCGGTTTACTTGGGATTGCCTGTGCCTTCTTCCTAGATTTAGTCGATAAATCGGTCAAAACCGCTAAAGATGGCGAAATGCTGCTCGGCTACACCCTCATCGGTCTAGTTCCTAAGTTTCGCACTAGACCTGAAAGTGAAGGTTCCGCAGCTTACCTTGCTGGTAGACTTGACCGCTCTGCTTATGTTCCAGCTTTGGATAGAGACCAACCCATGGTCTCGGCAGCTTTTCAAATGCTTCAAGCGAATCTAAAGTTCACCAGTTCTGACACCCCTCACCGCATCATTGCTGTAACCAGTTCAGTGTCAGAAGAGGGTAAATCTGCGGTCTCGGCTAACTTAGCTGCAACTTTAGCCCATTCCGGTAAACAGGTATTGCTTATTGATGCCGATCTGCGATCTCCATCACAACATCACATTTGGGACGTCATTAATCGGGCTGGCCTAAGTCAAGTGCTGATTAGAGAAGAAACTCAACAAGATGTTATACACCAAATTTCTGAGAATCTAACTCTTATGACGGCTGGGGCTCTTCCCCCTAACCCCCTAGCTATCCTCGATTCTGAGCGTATGGCGGATCTACTTCAACAGATGAAACGGCAGTATGACTATATTTTGATTGACACGCCACCGCTGCTTGGGGCTGCGGATGCAGCGGTGCTAGGGCGCATGGCTGACGGTGTCTTGTTAGTACTAAGACCTAGAAAAGTAGATTCTGCAAACGCACTAGCAGCGAAGTCTTTCTTAGAAAGATCTCAGGCAAATGTCCTAGGCGTAGTCGCTAACGGCGTAGATATCAATAACGAGCACGGTGACTATGTTTCTCGCATTAAGGCAGGCGAGTATGGCAAGACAACTCTCTCAGAAATGCAGACAACGGTTCGTTAGATTTATCGCTTAAGACTATGAAACTAGATAAACGTTCTATTGCGCTAATTTCGCTCTCAGCTGCATTAGCTCATAACTGTCTATGGAGTTTTGGGGTAGTACATGCTCAACAATCGACGGAATTTAATGCTCCGATCATCGATCTCCAAGCTTCGCAAGCTCCTGGAAACTACATTCTAGGAGCTGGTGATCAAGTTGCTATTGAAGTCTTCGGCTATGAGGAATTTACTGGTTCACGGGTAGTTTTGCCTGATGGTACAATGCCTTTTCCCTTTCTAGGGTCTATTCGAGCAGCCGGAAAAACTGTCGATAACTTGTCCGAAGAAATTACTCAAGGTCTTAATGCCTATCTGGTAAATCCAGTCGTCAATGTTAGCTTAACGGCGCTACGTCCAGTAGTTGTAGATGTGGCAGGTGAGGTTTATCGTCCTGGGCCTGTACAGCTAAGTAGTTTAACCTCAGCTGAAACCCAACTGGACGTAAACGCCCGAATTACAGCATCTACAACAACACCAACTTTATCCTCTGCCCTAGTGTCTGCTGGTGGGATACGCCGTACAGCAGACATCCGGTCGGTTATTGTCCGACGACAATTGCCAAATGGTCAGGTGCAGGATATTTCTGTCAACCTATGGGACGCAATCGTCAGTGGCGGTCAAGGCAATAATTTGGTGCTTAGAGATGGAGATTCTATCTTTGTACCTAAAGCACAGCCCGGTGCTGAGATTGATCAGTCTTTGGTAGCCAGTTCAAGTATTGCCCCAGACAATGTTCGAGTACGCGTTATTGGCGACGGCGTAGTCCAACCAGGAGAAGTACAGATACAGCCAAACAGTTCGGTAGCGGGTGCGATCGCTGCTGCTGGTGGCCCTAATTCTGATGCGGCTTTAGGAGAAGTTCGCCTAGTACGCCTTTCAGAGACAGGTCAGGTTGAAGAACAAAGAGTAGATCTTTCTAGTTTGGTAGATAACTATCAAGTCCAGGATGGAGATGTTATTTTAGTACCGAAAAAAGGTTATCTAGTCGGTATTGACAACATTAATCGGGCCTTGTCTCCAATTCTGGCTCCTTTGGGTGGCATTCTTAATATTCTAGATGTCTTCAACATATTTGATAATAATGACTAGATAAGTATGTTGAGCCAGGTTTGATTGCAGCAGCAAACTCTGTTAATTTAGGGATGCTAGTAGATCATCTGTTGGCATTCCAATTAAAGTCACTCTATTAAACCTAAACTCCTTGTTTCATAAGCAAGGAGTTGTTTTTTATAATGGCTATTCATAAAGACAATGTTTTACCGTTCATTAAAATGCAGCTATTTACGGAAAAACTTGTAAGAGATCCTCTATCCCTCTCTTAAGAAGTGAAGGATAGCTGCAAACCTTATTCTCCGGCGTTAGTGTCCAAGTTTTGTATTTATTAGACAGTTAACGTGGAAAACTCAAAATTTAACTGTCAAAAAAATAGACTCTTTAGTTAATACATAACCTTATTTGCTATACCAATATTAAGAACGTTGTTGCTCAATTCTCATTTTAGGGAAATGTTTGAAAAGTCTTGTCTCTTATAGCAAGAGTGGAGAATCCCGTATCCTTTGAGAAGCCGTAAACGTCTATGAAAAGGGAACTTTTACCCCTCTTTTTTAAGGGTTATGGGGAATCGGTAAGTGACTAAAACTACAGCACATTACTTTGAACTGCCCTCTTAGTCTGACTAATAAATACACTGTTAAAGTGTTGAGCAGTTTTTAAGATAGATACGAGTCAAATCATTTTTAATGTCATTCGTCAAACGGTTATGGAATTAGCATTTTGGGCTGAATGTGTCATAAGACTTAGTATCTGTAAGTTAGCCTATTTTTAATTTAAAAAATAGACTGCTGCAAAGGCATTACGTAGTTTGCTGTGTAATACCTTTAAGTTTCCTAGGCTAAAAATACAACATTGTCAGCGCTCAATAGGAATGATCTAGTCTTTAGATGCAAGAACCTTTGGAGTTAGAGAAAAAGCTAAGATAATTAAAATGATCCAATACAGGGTCGTCAGACGAGCGAGATAACTTTCAAAGGTATTGAACAGAATAAGCATCGACAAAAATAAAAGAGGCCACAAATAAGCCGCTTCTTTCTTATCATAAGCAAGCCTTGCTGCTCTAACATAGGTTATAAACCAGGTAACACAAAAGAAAGAGAAGCCGATCAAGCCAACATCTAGAATAAGATCTAAAAAGCCGTTGTGCGCGTGTGGTGGAACGTGATATGCAAAGGATTCAAACCCAGTTGTTAAAGCTGGTGAATCCCAAAAAATACCCCTGCCATAGCCAAGATATGGGCTGCCTGGAATTTTTGAATTAATAACTAGATGCCAGATGAGCGTTCGTGTAGATAGCGTAGGATCTCTGTCGAAGAAATCAAGGATATCTACCCAGTTAGAAAATAAAGTATAAAAGAAGCTAACTGAAACTAGCACAAATAAGACACCTAGCAGAACCGAGCGTTTACCCAGCCAAGCAAAACGACGATAAAAAATCGTTAGTATCAGCCCTACAAAAGAAAGAGTTAATGCTGTAACAGAACTGCTGACGAGTAACGCCGCAAAACATCCTCCGAGAAGTATTAATGCCCATCGCTGCTTCTCTCTAGCATAATTAGCTAACATATAGAGAGCTATGAGCGTCATTGTTGAGTGCGCACCAAACTGATTTTTTTGTGCGAATACGCCTTTCCAGCTTCCAATAAAAGGACCCGCCGTATGACGCCCTACTCCCGGCATCGCGATTGCTAAGGCCACGCTCTCTAAGAAAACTATGACTAGAACCCATAGAATGATCTTAAATTGCTGTTCTAGCGTAAATCTAGAGGCAATATAAAGACTCAGCAAAAACATAGGAAGAAATTCTTTCCATATGGAGTCTATTGTGACTGATGGGTCGTAAGACCATAAAAAGGAAATAGACGTAATAAAAATCAAACCCAGCGCCCATTTGTTACTAAGGGCTGTCTTGAGCGTTTCTGTGGGGCGCAGTGACAATAACAGCAAAACAACTGCATAAGCAGCGTATCGAATCAAGGTAAGAATTGATTCTGGAATAACGGGAGATTTGGCGAGATCTACTCCAAACCCAAAAGCTCCGGCAAAAAACAATAGATAGAAAACTGCAAAGCATGTCTCCGCAAAGTCAATCTGTTTTCCGGAGACTACGGTGTTGCCGTTAAGGGTAAGTCTTTGAGCTTGCATGGCATCAGTGCTTAAACAAAGAAGCGGGAACAAATATCAGCGTTTTACGTCGCTATACCACCACAAAGCTTTTGGGAGCTATGCTAAATGTAATTATATTAGATGTAGGCAAGCCCTGCCCTTTTCCTGGATGTGCTTTATATAGTGAGGCCTAGGCACAAACATTTGATGAAATCTTACGGTTGCAAGTCCTAGCCTGCATGAAAATCCACAGTTTTCCCTTTAGCAATAGCCTGTTGGGGTGAAATTCTATTGATGAGTGTAGGAATTATTCTGGACTGACTTTCTCTGACAATGCAAAATCTCTGCGAAAAAATCCTCTGACGACAAAATTGTAGAGGTGGGAAGATGAGATGAAGCTTTCTTAAAGTATTTTCTAACATCATAAATAATTTGCTTGCTAAATCTATTCTTCCGTCATTATGGGTACTATAGTAGTGGGCATAGAGAGATCAAAATACTGATTGCTAGAAAAATGAAAGCTACTAACAGTCGACGCTAATTAGGTAAAAAATGTGACTAAGTTAAACAGTAGAGCATTGGTGTTACCCAATAATTAGGCTAAAGGGTTTGTGGGGCGCTTTTGCTCGACTAATTTAACTACAGAGTTTGGCAGTTGTTTTGAGGGAGAGATGGTGGGTTACTTTCAGAAATTTCTTTATGTTTTTTCCGGGCATCAGCGACAACTGATCTGGCTGGTTGGTATTTTTCTTGTCACATCTCTGTTGGAGGCCTTTGGTATAGGCTTGATTGGCCCTTTCTTGAATTTGGCTGGTGATCCAGGAAAGGTAGTTCGAGAAAGTAATACCTTTAGCAGAATCTATCAAGCCTTTGGATTCGGCAGCTTAGAAAAGCTAGTTCTGTGGTTTGGAATATTTATCATTGTAATATTTTTAATAAAAGGAGCTATTTACTTTCTCAGTAAGCGCTATTCTTACAAGGTTCTTTTTGATCAGAGGGCGGCTGTTCAGGAGCGTCTTTTCAATACTTATCTGCTTGCTCCTTACGACTTTCATCTGACCAGAAATACTGCGGATTACATTAATAAGATAACCAACGAGACGCACCGATTCTGCTTTATGGTTTCTTTGCCAATGGTAGAGTCAGTTTCTCATATTATTGTGGTTGCCACACTTTTAGTGTTAATGGCAAAGACGAATGTTTTATTGTTGACGGTTTCGTTGGCTGCTCTTCTACCCGCTTTTGTAGTCTTCTCTTTCTTAGTAAAGCGACTGAAGCAATGGGGTAAACTATCGACCATTGCTCGCGAAGAGACCATTAAGGCTGTCAATCACGGGTTGGGAGGCATTAAGGAGACACGAGTCTTTGGGTGCGAAAATTATTTTCGCAAGGAATTGGAAGAGCATGTACATGAGGAGGCTCGAGTAGAGATTCTTTTTCAGAGCGCTCAATTTGTCCCTCGCACAATGATTGAGACTCTGTTGATAACAGCTATCGTCGGATTTGTCTGCGTCTCTCAACTACTTATAGGGCAAGATTTTCAGTCAGCAATTGCAAGCATGGGTGTATTTGCCGTTGCTTCCTTGAGATTGATTCCGGCCGCCAGTAACTTGGCAGAATGTATCGGTAGGTTGCGGAACTCTGCTCATAGCTTAGATATGATGTACCTAGACCTTAAGGAGATTGAGAATAACGAGTTGAGCAAGTACGATAATTCTTCTTCGCTCACAACCTCTTCCCCCCATCCTGACAAAAAGTATTCCTCTGACTTTTCTAACAATCTGCAAATTTCCGACATATTTTATCAGTACCCTAGTTCTCCTAAACCTTCCCTGGTGGGCGTTTCTATGGAGATTAGGCGAGGAGAATCTATTGGGCTTATTGGTCAGTCAGGGGCAGGAAAAACAACTCTAGTGGATGTTATTTTAAGCCTTCTGGTTCCTCAGAGTGGTGATATTTTTCTCGATGGAAAATCAATTTATAGTGATCTATCAAACTGGAGAAGGCTAGTCGGTTATATACCTCAGTCTATCTTTTTGACTGACGACACTATTGAGAAAAATATTGCTTTTGGAGTTCCTAAATCTGAGATCGATAGTGAACGTTTGTGGTATGCAATCAAAGCAGCTCAGCTAGAAGAGTTGGTTCACGACTTGCCAAACGGCATTGATACTGCAGTGGGTGAGCGTGGAGTACGTCTTTCCGGCGGACAACGCCAGCGCATTGGCATTGCCCGCGCCCTTTATCATCAGCGAGAAATTCTCGTGTTAGACGAAGCGACTTCTGCTTTAGACAATGAAACAGAGCGATTGATTAGCGAATCGATCAGGGCTTTAGCTGGCTCTAAGACTCTGATAATCATTGCCCATCGGTTATCAACAATTGAGCACTGCGATCGCATCTATGTTCTCGATAAAGGCACAGTAGCGCGATCGGGAACCTACGCTGATGTCGTTCTCGCTCCTCAAAAATAGATAAATCCTAATTGAACGAGTCCCAGTGAGATTTCCTCAATTTTGCTGGGACTTGTTTAATTAAATTGCTAGGCGCTGAAGACCAGTTTCAACAGCTCGACCATCTAAAAACTCTTACTCAGCGGTTGAGTTATTGGGTTCTTCTGATGCACCTGTACGCGATTGCAGGAGAGCCTCACGACTGATGCAGTTTTGGTCGTCGTATTCTACTTCTACCGTGACCTGATACAAAGTATTAGCTGCCAACGTGTCGTTATCACTTTGTTGCTGAAGGTTTTGAAGTGCCTGTTCGGCGGCTTGGTTTAAGAACGGGTAACCTGTACTTTTTAGGACTGTCGTCCATAGTTCAAGGCTGTCGCTAGTTTCACCGGGTAAGCCGACTACCCCCAGTAGCCCATCGGCAGGCTCAGGAGATAGGCAGAGGCGACCGCTGTAGGGAACTTTGAGAACGATGGGTTCAGCAACTTCGGCGACCCCATCTCCTAATTTTTCTTGAACAGATTGTAGCCAGGCTGCCTTGGCAATTTCGACTTCACTGGCGCTGGTTTGGGCTTCGTTAAACTCGACCCGAGCTAGCAGTTCATTCGCTGGCTCGGTTTCTTGCCCGTCTGGGGGGGTGCCAGGGTTTGTCGGGTTTAGTGGAGTACTGCTGCTCTCAGTGCTCTGCTCAGCGCCTTGGGTTGATTCCAAATCAGCGGCACTATTTTCGGTTGTCTCTTCTGACGGCCCGGCAGTTGGTGTTGAAGCTGCTGGGGATGCAGTATCTCCAGCGGGAGGCCCAGCCGGGCGACGGATCGCGCCTCTGTTAGGTGACGCGGGGAAAGGGGTACGGCGAGGGGACAGCGTTATGGAGGAGCGGCCTGGGGAGGTATAGGGTGAGATACCTGAAGGGAAAGGGTTGGAGGGCAATCTAGGGGCAGGGATCGCCAAGGACGCACCGAAGTCTGAGCCGGGTTCAAGGGGTAGACTGCTGCCTGAGGGAGGAAGCAAACTAAACAAATCGTCTCCGCCGTCCAAAGAATAGGCGGGGGTTGAAAAGTCGGGCAGACGATTTTGCTCCTCGGGGGTAAGCTCAATTAAAGGAACCCGACGCTCTTCTGAGTTTGAATCGCTTTCTCCCATGGCGGTGGCGCTTAGGCTGGAAAAGGAGGGGCCAGCTGCAAACAGCACGACGTGAAACCCTAAGGACAATAGCGCTGCTATCCACTGGGGTTGACGGGCGGTTTTGAGCAGTTGGTTTAGCCTGGGCGCGTTAGGTGAATTCATGCCGTACTGTGCTGTTTGCGATCGCTAAGATGTATTGACTTGACCCTATACATCTGGGTTCCTAGTCCTCTCTAGGGTAGCGGATTTGCCCCCGACCTTATGACCATCAGCGAAAAGTACGGTAGGTCTAGATCGGGGTATGGTGTGAGGGGGCGATAGACCGTCTGGGTGGACTGGGTGGCATTGACAATGACCCAGCTATGCGCCAAGAGATGACGCTGCTGTAGCAACTGCCAAACCTGGTTATAGACTGACCCCACCTTGAGCAGCACCACGACATCCGCCCAGGCCAAAATAGCGTCTAGCTCATCCACTGTATAAAGAGCAGGCAGTATGACTAGCTTGTCTGATTGCACCGTAAGCGGCAACCCAAGGGCGCTGACCGCTGCCATCGGTGAGCAAATACCAGGAATACGGTTGATTTGTGCGGCTGGGTACCGACGCTCAAGGCTCAAGGCCAGGTAGTTGAAGGTGCCGTAAAAGCTGAGATCGCCTTCACAGGCAAACACTACGTTTTGACCTTGGCTGAGACAGTGCCAGACGCGATCGCCCGCCTGCTGCCAAGCGCTAGTGAGCTGGTCGGGGTCGAAGATGTAGGGAAACTCAAGCGGCAGTAGCTGTTGCTGCCCCAGATGGGGCGCGATGATAGTCTGGGCCAAACCGGGGCGACCGCTGCGCCCCTGGGGAAAGGCCACAACCTCAGCCGCCTGAAGACACTTGAGCGCTTTGAGCGTAATTAAGTCAGGGTCTCCAGGGCCAACGCCGATGCCCGTCAGCGTACCGAGCGCTGAACCGTGAAGTGAGTTAGAAGCCATAAGGTCGATGCAGATGAAGACTGGAGCGTCATAGCGTTAAAAGAATCCAGCTTATCTAGAATCTGACGAAACTGGCCCTTCAGACACGAGTGTTGCTGCTATGGCAGTTTCTGCTAAAGACTCCTTTGGCGCTGGGGGCACGGCCTCGACCACGGGCAATGTCTCTAGGGTGAGCCGAGTTGGCTGAATGCCGCCCGCAAGCTGTCTGAGCAGTTTGGGTTTGGAGTCATGCCAGAGGTAAATGAGGCGATCGCCCACCTCCCACCGGTCTTGCCCTAGGGCAACTCGCAGCGCATCGTCGCGCTCCACCAGCAGGGGCACCAGGGCACCGTTGTCCACCAGCGTAGCTAGGTGAGCCTGTTGAAGCTGACTATTCTCTTGCCGCAGCCAGGTCTCGCCCAGGCGCACCTCCCCATCGCTGAGGTAAGCATTCCACTGCCTAAGGGCTAGGCGAGGGGTTTGCGCTCCCTTTAGCTGTCCCTGATTCGGCAGATCGCCCAAGCTCTTTTCTTGAGGCACCACCGCCACCACTCGAGCCGGTTGAAATTCCTCCAGTGCCCGCTGCGCTACTACAGCATTGACTTCGCCGTTTTTGGTCATGGCCAGAAAAGTGCCGGCTTTATCCAGACCCGCTCGTTCTAAGACATCGCGATCGAGGGCGCTGCTAATCAAAAGCTCAATGCCCTCCTTTTCGGCAGCATCACAGGCGGCATCGTTAGTGTCTATGATGACTACCGGGTCGCCGTATTCCTTGATCAGGCGAGCGATTAACAAACTGAGCGGGCTGCACCCGACAATTACGGCTCCTACCGCTGCCGCCTTGGTAATGCCCAGCCAACCCGCTACGAACCGAGCGGTCAGCCCCTGCACCATCACCGTCATAATGATGGTGAGAAACACCAGAGCCTTGATGGCTTCTCCCCCACTGATGCCCCGCTCAGTCAGCAAAATAGCAAACAGAGAGGCCACCGAGGCCGACACAATGCCGCGGGGGGCAACCCAGCCTAAAAACAGCTTTTGACGCCAGTTCAAATCGCTGGAGCGGGTGCACAGCCAGACATTCACTGGGCGTACTACCACCATCAGCATTAGCACCGTCAAAACCGCTCCTTGACCCAGGGCAAACACGCTGGCAATTGACAGGTCTGCCGCTAGCAAAATAAACAGTACCGACACCGCCAGCACCGTCAGCTGTCCCTTAAACCGACGCAACAGCCGCTCGTCGGGCACCGACAGCCAGCGCACCATCATGCCTGCTACTACGGCAGTCATTAGCCCTGCCTCACTACGAATGCTCTGGGCCAGCCCAAATAGGCCCCATAGCCCTGCCAGCACAACGAGGTTGCGCAGATCTTCTCCCAAAAAGCTGGCCTGCTTCAGCAAAAGACCCATCAGGCCGCCGCCGACTATGCCAATCAGCGTGCCAATGCTCAATCGCAAAATCAAGCCGCCAACCACTGTAGTGGGATCGGCGTCCCCGTTGAGAATAATGTCGAGCACCACTACCGCTAGGATGGCTCCAATCGGATCAATCAGCACGCCTTCGCCCTCTAATAGGGTGGCTACCTTGCGATCGACCGCTACCTGACGCAGCAGCGGCCCGATTACGGTAGGGCCAGTCACCACTATCAGCGAAGCGTAAAGAAATGCTAGCGACCAGGGAAACTCTCCCAGCCAGTGGGCTGCCATACCACCGCCAATCAGGGTGACAAAGATACCGATAGTAACCAGGTTGCGCAGACTGTTCGACACCTGGCCGAGTTCACTCAACTCTAGGCTTAACCCGCCCTCAAAGAGAATTAGCGCCACGCTAAGGGCCACAATGACCTCTAGCCCAATGCCTAAGTCTTGAGGATGGAGTAACCCAATGCCATCTGGCCCCAAACCAATGCCAAACAGCAGCAAAAAAATAATGCTGGGAACCCTGGCTACTTCCCCAATGACCTGCGCAGTAACTCCGGCCAGCACCGTGAGCACAATCTGTAGGGTGAGGGCAAAGGAAGTATCCATAGGCCTATAGGGTAACACTCCAATTGCAGCAAACCTCAGGGAACAGCGCTAAATAGCACTGACCTCTCAGGGCCGTAACAGCAGGTAATATAAGCGCCCTGTCGTGTTGATCCGTCCAGCTAGCTCCCCAGCTTGGCTACCCGACCCCACGTACAAATCGACCCGTCCAGGGCCTTGAATGGCCCCGCCGGTATCTTGGTCGAGTACCAGTCGGGTGGTGGGTTGGCTAGTCCATTCGCCCTGGGGCGTTTGCTGGGGTAGTGCCAGCTGAATGGCCGCGATCGCCCCTGGTGGCATCAGTAACTTATCGGTAGCGATCGAATAGCCAGCCGTCACCGGCACACTCAGGCTGCCTGAAGGTGGCCCATCGCTGCCCTCGCGAAAAAAGATGAACCGCTCATTTTGTGGCAAATAGTGATTCAAATCTGCGGGATGCTCTTCAAAGTAGGCCAGCAGATTGGGCAACGAAAGACTATCTGGGGCGATTTTGCCGTCTTCGACCAGGGCACGACCAATGCTGGTGTAGGGATATTCAGTACGACCCGCATAGCCCACTGACATAACTCGACCATCGGTGAGTTGCAGCTTGGCCGAACCCTGCACCTGTACTAGAAACGCCTCTAATCGATTGGCCAACCACACCAGTTCTAAACCAGCGAGGGCACCCTGCCCACCGGCCAAGCCATCTGCGCCCTCCAGCTCTAGACGGGTTGGGTGGGGTTGAGGCCAAGCATCCAGGGTCGGAGGACGCTGGTAGAGGGGGTAGCGATACTCGGCAGTGGGAACCGCGCTGGCTCGATACTGCGGCTCAAAGTAGCCCGTGTAGGCAACGGTGCCCTCGCCATCAGCGCCCACCGATTCATAAAGGATAAATTCTTGCCTGAGGCCCGCTTGAAAAGCTTGATTGCTGGGGCTAGTGGCGACTAGCTGCCGCAGCCGTTGCAGACTTTGCCACACGCGATCGCGCGTGATGCCCGGCACCCGATAAGCCTGATAATCGGCTGCCGCCTTGGGCGTTGCCAGGTAGGTCAGGCTATGGTTAATCGCCTCGATCAACGCTTGACGGTCATCGGGCAGCACAAGTTCAGCCCAGAGAGAATCTTCCCCATCCCCGATCAGTGGTCTCAGGGGCAGAGCCGTTGAGGGCTGGGCATCAGCAGAAAGATCGGCAACGAGTAGATCCTGAGCGTCGCCCCGCTCAACCGCCAGCGAGAGCGATCCGCCGCTCTGAACCATCAGAAAGGCTACCGTCGCCACACCTGCTGTGAGCAACCGAGTATTTGTGCTTGCCTTACCCCAACCAGCCATTAATACCGCTCAACGCTAGAGCTAAATACCGGCTCTACCCGAATCGCACTGACTCGGGACGGACGGATGACCATATATTCGCCAGGATTGACCTTAGGCAGGGGCACGGTAATGAACTCATCGGAGGTGGCCTTGGGCATCAATTCGCCGCTATACCACTTTTGGAAATCCTGAATGGAAGAGAAGCGTACCTCTTCGTGGTGGCCGCCATCCAACAGCATGTGAATGATGTACTCACTGGGCGTTCTTGGCATAGGAAATTGCGATCCTTCAGTTCACCGCCCTTATTATGGGCTGTTTGGCCGTAAAAACTACCATTCTCTCCAGGGGAATTTTGGTTGACCTGGTTTCGCAAAAGCGGCACAGCATCTTCAATGAGCACGGCTTTACGGAATTGGCGTGGTTTCAAGCAGGTCAGCCACTAGCCGCTGCGCCCGATGGTGGCCCGCCGGAATCAGACGATGGGCCAACACGTGGGGGGCCAACTGCTTGGCATCGTCAGGGATGGCATAGCTACGCCCTTCTAGATAGGCCAGAGCCTGAATCGCTTTGTGAAACGCCACCGAGCCCCGAGGGCTGACCCCGAGGGTAATGTCGCTGTTGGTGCGGGTGGCCCGCACGAGGTCGAGGATATAGCGCTGCAGCGACTCTTCTACCGTGACTCGGGCACATTCTGCCCGCAGCGCCATGACCTCATCTAGGGTGATACAGGGCTGAATGTCGTGGGGAGAGGTTCCACCCCCAAGACGCTGGAGCATGCTCAGCTCTTCGCTCTCAGTCGGGTAGCCGAGGCTAAAGGAGAGCGCAAAGCGATCCATCTGGGCCTCGGGGAGGGGAAAGGTGCCCTGGTATTCCACCGGGTTTTGGGTTGCAATCACAAAAAATGGGGCTGGCACGGGGCGGGACAGGCCGTCTAGAGTCACCTGGTGCTCTTCCATCACCTCTAGGAGTGCCGACTGGGTGCGGGGGGTGGCTCGGTTGATTTCGTCAGCCAGCAGAATGTTGGCAAACACCGGCCCCGGCATAAACTGAAACTCGCCGCTGTTGGGATTCCAGATATTGGTGCCGGTCACGTCGGTGGGCAAAAGGTCAGGCGTGCACTGAATGCGCTGAAATCGACCATCGATACAACGGGCCAGAGATTTGGCCAGCAGAGTCTTGCCGACCCCAGGCACATCCTCCAGCAGAGCATGCCCGCCTGAAAACAGCGCTACTAGCACCAACCGAATGGAGTCTGATTTGCCGACGATGGTTTTGTCTAAATTCTGAACTAGCGTTTCGATCCGCTCGCGCATGCTGGTGACCCCTGCTATACCAAGTCTGGCTGGCAACTGCGGTTTACCTGTAGGAAAACCGTTACCTCTGGACGTGACTTAAGTGTGTTTAGGCCTATGATGCCCCGATCGCGCCCCAACTGCCTACCGGCTATCGCGCCAGTTCGCCTAGCGCCTGTTGGCAATCGCGTTGAATTTGGGTCTTGAGATCGTCAAGACTGCCAAATTTTTGCTCGGGCCGTAGAAAACTATGTAGATGTACCTCTAGCGTTTTGTCGTAGAGATTGCCCTCCCAGTTAAGCAGGTGGACTTCAGCGGTGAGTGCTGCTCCCTTCACCGTGGGGCGGGTGCCCAGGTTCATCACCGCCGGTACGAGGGGATAAGGGGTCTGGGTTGCCCCATGCACCCAAACGCTGTAGACCCCAGTCTGAGGCAGAAATTTCTCGGTGGGCAATTGTAAATTCGCCGTGGGGAATCCAATCGTTCGCCCCAATTGCTGCCCTTTAACCACCCGACCAACCAAGCTGTAGGGTCGCCCCAGCAGCGCTTTGACCGTATCGAGATCGGTGTTGGCCAAGGCCTGGCGAATGCGAGAGCTGCTAATGCGATCGGCACCTAAATCAACGACGGGAGCAATGTGCACCTGAACTCCATAACAGGCAGCTAGTGCTTTCAAGTCATCTACGGTGCCCTGACGTTGCTTGCCAAAGCAAAAGTCTTTGCCCACGCTGATGTGCTGTACCCGCAAATACTTGACCAGCAGGGTTTCCACAAAGTCTTCGGGCGACAGATTGGCCAAGGCTTGGTCAAAGGGCAGGAGCACCAGTTGACCAATGCCCAAGCGGCTGATCTGGGCCGCTTTCTCAGGTAAAGGCGTCAGGAGCGACCGAGCTTTCCTGGCAAAGAACTCCTGCGGATGCGGGAAAAATGTCATCACGGTAGGAATTGGGGTCGCCGCTGGCTGAGAGTTGGCGGTCGGCAAGCTGAGTTGAGTTCTCTGGCGATGGCTCAACCCTCGCAGTGACGCTTCAGGCAGCGGCAAGTTGACAGGCGGCTCGCCTTGACCCTGATTTCCTAAGGGCACTACCGAGCGAATGACGGCCTGATGCCCTAGATGGACGCCATCAAAATTCCCCAAGGCGATCGCCGTTGGAGTAATAGCTGTTGTAAGCGAAGATGTAATCCACACGCTTTACATTTTTACACAGTCTGTAAGGCTCAACCTAGCGGAGAAGCAATTGAACTAGTGCCAGGTTCGGAGTGAATCAGGGCAAGGGATCAGGAGTAATTCCCTAGAGCCTTAGTACCAATAGCTTTCGACGGCAGAGTAGTGCGGGCGGCAGTCAGATCAAGCACCATGCCTTCTTTGGCCACCACTGCATTGGGGAATACTGCCTTAGTTTGAACCGCCACCTGATCCATAAAGTCATCGTCGTGGGCGGGGTCGTGGTGGAAGATGACTAAGGTCTTGACTCCAGCCGCCTTGGCGACCTTCACGGCTTCCTGCCAAGTGGAGTGGCCCCAGCTAACCTTGCTCGATTTGGGGTCGTGGTACTCGTCGTCGGTATAGGTGGCGTCGTAGATCATGACATCAGCATCGCGGGCCAGCCACACCGCGTTGTCGTCTAGGCGATCGGGGTAGTGTTCGGTATCGGTAATGTAGGCGGCCACCTGATTTTGCCAGGTGACCCGATAGCCCACCGCTTCGCCAGGGTGGTTGAGCAGGGCGTTTTCAATTTTGATGTCGCCTATGTGTAGGGTTTCGCCCACTTCGATGTCGCAGAATTTGAGGTCGGCCCCCATGACCTGGAGCGGCACCGGAAAGTTGGGGTGCAGCATCTGGTCGTTGAGGCGCTGCTCAATGGTGGAGCCGTTAGGGGCGATCGCACCGTAGATATTAAACCGATTGCCCCGCACAAAGGCCGGGACAAAAAAAGGAAACCCCTGGATATGATCCCAGTGGGAGTGGGTAAAGAACATGTTGGCCTCGACGGGCATTTCGGCCAGCAATGACAGCCCCAGCTCGCGCAAACCAGTCCCCCCGTCAAAAATCAGGCGATGCCCCCCGACCAACATCTCGACACAGGAGGTGTTGCCGCCGTAGCGCACCGTAGACGGCCCTGGGCAGGCAATGCTCCCACGCACGCCCCAAAAGCGGACTAAAAACTGCTCAGTAAGCTCAGCCATGAATCTCTCGGGGATGGGAAAGCATGGAATATCAGGCTAGAAATACGAATGCGCCTTGGGATAGAGCACAACCTGAGATTTCTTCAATAGTAATGAACTCTAATCAAAATGATCAGGGTGGAGCGCCCCCTACCTAGAAGATCTCAGCGTGCTCCTAGATGCTTTGGGCTCAGTGTGCCCCGAAGCGCCATGAGATTTACGGTAAACTCTATTTTACTCTAACCGCTCTGGCAGTAGCAGCCGCTGACCCTGAGCTAAATCTAACAGATCGCCTATGGCCGTCAGGTTGTATTGCAGCGGTGTAACCGAAATATAGCGATCGCGAATGGCCTGCACATCGGTCGGGATAGCCGCCATCGCCTGGGTCAACTCAGGCGGCCAGCCTTGGTTAGGCAAAGGATCCTCGATGTCTTCGACGGCTTCTCCCGCCAGCCAGTAGTAGGTTTTGCCCCGAGGGTCGAGGCGTTTTTCAAACTGGTCGAAATAGCGGCGAATGCCCTGGCGGGTAATTTTGGCCCCTTTGATCTCGGCTGCCGCTACCGCCGGTACATTGACATTGAGCAGCATGGGGCGCGCTAGGGGGAAGCGATCGCGATCGGCCAGCAGGCTACAAATAAAGTCGGCGGCGGGGGCAAAGCTGCCCTGGGTAAAGCTGGTCAGACTGACAGCGATTGCCGGAATGCCCTCCATTACCCCCTCCATCGCCGCCGACACCGTCCCGGAATAGACCACATCGGTGCCCAGGTTAGCGCCGTGGTTAATGCCGGAGACCACCACATCTGGAGGCGTTGTCATCAGCGCCCCCAGGGCCAGCTTGACGCAGTCGGCGGGGGTGCCAGAGCAACTCCAGGCCTCAATGTCATCTTTAAACACCGACTCGATCATCTCAGCGCGAATCGGCTTGTGCATCGTCAGCCCGTGACCCGTGGCCGATCGCTCGCGATCGGGGCACACCACCGTGACCCGGTGCCCCGCCGCTGCTAGGGCAGAGGCCAGGGTGCGCATGCCCAGGGCAAAAATGCCGTCGTCGTTGCTGATCAGAATATTCATGACTGTTCCCCTGCCACACTAAAATAGTCAAAGCCCAAAGCTAGCCTAGAGCGCCAAGGTATCGCCCAGAGCTAGCCGGGTTAGCCTCCCTATATTGTTGTTGCACCCTACACCCAGAATGACCGCCGCACCCACCTCGCTCGAAACCGACCTGATGGCCATGAAAGAGGCCGCTAGGAGCGCGATCGCCGCCGCCGCCACCCTAGACGAACTAGAGCAGCTGCGCATAGGCTACCTGGGCAAAAAAGGCCAGCTCTCTAAGGTTTTGGGAGGCATGGGCAAACTCTCCGCCGAAGAGCGTCCCCGCATCGGTGCGTTGGCCAACGAAGTTAAAGAACTCATTCAAACTCAACTCGACCAGGGTAAAAGTGCCCTGGAGACCGCTCGCATTAAAGCTCAACTGGCTACTGAAACCCTGGATGTCACCATGCCCGGCATCTTCCAGCCCCAGGGCCGCATTCACCCCATTAACAGCATCATCGATCGCATTGTCGATATTTTCGTGGGTTTGGGCTACACCGTCGCCGACGGCCCCGAAATTGAGACCGACTACTACAACTTTGAAGCCCTCAACTTTCTGCCCGACCACCCGGCCCGCGACATGCAGGACACCCTGTACCTGCCCAACGGCCATCTGATGCGCACCCACACCTCTAATACCCAAATCCGCTACATGCAGGCCAACGAGCCACCGCTGCGGGCCGTAGCTATTGGCCGCTGCTATCGCCGCGACACGGTAGATGCCACCCACGCTGCTGTGTTTCACCAGATCGAATTCTTCGCGGTGGATACCGACATTACCTTCACTGACCTGCGAGGCACAATCAAGGTGTTTTTAGAGGCGCTCTACGGCGAGATTCCCGTACGGTTTCGGCCCAGTTTCTTCCCGTTCACTGAGCCCTCCGCCGAGGTCGATGTAGAGTGGCAGGGCAAATGGCTAGAGGTGCTGGGCTGCGGCATGATCGACCCCAACGTGCTGAAATCCGTCGGCTACGACCCTGAGATTTATAGCGGCTTCGCGGCAGGGCTAGGGGTCGAGCGTTTAGCTATGGTTCAGCACCAAATCGACGACATTCGCCGCCTTTACACCAGCGATCTGCGGTTTTTACGGCAGTTCTAAATACCCGCTACCCCTGGCCTGTTTAGGGGCAAGCTAGGGGTAGCTGACCCAAGTTCTTAAATAGCTGATGTGCCCCTAGCTCAAAGATCCGATTGTCTGACAGTTCATGCATTCCGACATGACAGGTCGCCGAGCTGATCTCAGCGTTACTGTTGCGGCTTTATGGAACCCTTTTGGCCATCATTCCACAGAACGTTCTCTCTAAACAGAACTCCGAAAGTCTTTGTATACAATGGACTGTATACAGAAGCGTCACGGTTATGTGATGGTCTGTAACGTTTTGTGGAGTCAAACGTTTTATCTCTTCATTAAACTCGCCCTTAACTGAATACCCATGGCTCGTCTACAGACCCTTAGCATCAATGGCAAGCGACTCAATCAAAGCATCGACGACCTGGCTCAAATTGGGCAGCTCAACAACGGTGGCATTTGCCGATTGGCCTTTAGCTCAGAAGATTTTCAGGGACGCGAGCTGGTGCGACGATGGATGGTAGAAGCGGGTTTGAGCACCTGTATTGACACCGCTGGCAACCTGATTGGTCGCCGCAGTGGTCGCACCAACGCTCCAGCGATCGCCACCGGTTCCCATATCGATACCGTGCCCTGTGGCGGTAAGTTTGACGGCAACCTGGGTGTGCTAGCGGGGATTGAAGTAGCCCGTACCCTTCACGAAAACAACATTACCCTCGACCACCCCTTTGAGGTAATTGTGTTCGCTGATGAAGAAGACACCATGGTTGGGGGCCGTGCCATGGCCGGCACTGCCTCACTCAATGCTGCTGACTACCACCGCAAAGATGGCCGCCCCATCGACGAGTGCGTCAACGCAGCCGGGGGCAATTGGGATCAGCTCTCTCTCTCTCAGCGCACTCGCGACGACATCTGCGCCTTTGTCGAACTCCACGTCGAACAGGGTGGCGTGCTCGAAATGGCTCAAAAACAAATTGGCGTAGTGCAGGGCATTGTGGGCATGCAGCGTTACCAAATCCACATTACCGGGCGGCCCAACCACGCTGGCACTACCCCGATGGATCAGCGACAGGATGCCTTGGTGGCAGCAGCTCAGGTGGTACTGGTGGTGAATCGCCTGGGCAAGCGCCCTCCGGCCCAGCAGGTAGCGACGGTGGGGGCGTTGCAAGTGTGGCCCAACGCTGACAACATCGTGCCTGGGCAGGTGCAGTGTAGCGTTGACGTGCGCGACCTCAACCAGCACGTGATTAACGATCTAATCGACGATTTGAGAGAAGAACTGCGGCTGATTGCTCAAAACACCGGCGCCCAGATCGAGATCGTGCCCCAGCTCAATGTGGCCCCCAGTCCGGCAGCCGATCATATCCAATCTGTTATTGCTGAGGTCAGCAACAACTTAGGTCTGAGCCACATGCCGATGCCCAGTCGGGCTGGGCACGATGCCCTTGAAATGGGTCGCTTTACCGATATGGGTATGATCTTTGTGCCCAGCGCAGGTGGCTTCAGCCACTCTGAGGTAGAGTACACTACCCCTGAGGAATGTGTTGACGGGGCCAACGTGCTGCTAGAAACGGTGTTGAGGCTCGATCGCCACTATCGCTAAACTCTTAAGGAGTTGGCGCAGCTAGAGATAGGGTTAGCGGTTCATCAACCTCCAAAATTCACTAGTGCCTGAACCGCAAAGGTTTGGGCATTTTTGTGTTGGACTGCGATCGCCCATTCCCTCCGATCTCAAAGGCTGGAGACACTTCCTCTCTCAGGAAATACCAAGGTGTTGACGTTATAGTTGAGTTAGTTCTTCTACACAAACTGCAAACATTCCTATGGTTTTCTTCGGTTTAGGCAAAGGCAAAAAGTCAGAGATGCCCGCTCCTAACGAGGCCCTGCCGGGTCGAGCCACAACCATGCCCGTGCCTGAAAAGCACTATGTCAACGGCAACCGCATGGCCCCTCCTTTCCCACCTGGCATGGAGCTAGCTCTGTTTGGTATGGGCTGCTTTTGGGGAGCCGAGCGCAAGTTTTGGCAGCTAGAGGGTGTTTACTCTACCTCGGTTGGCTATGCCGCTGGCTATACCCCCAACCCCACCTACCAGGAAGTGTGCTCTGGGCTGACTGGCCACAACGAAGTGGTGCAGGTCGTATTTGACCCTAAAAGAGTTAGCTACGAGCAAGTTCTCAAGACATTTTGGGAAAATCACAACCCCACCCAAGGTATGCGCCAGGGCAACGACGTCGGTACCCAGTACCGCTCAGGTATATACGTGTACTCTGAGGCCCAGCGTCAGCTAGCAGAAGCCTCCAAGCAAGCCTATCAAGTCGCGCTCAATGCGGCTGGCTATGGCCCCATTACTACGGAGATTTTGGAGGCTCCAGAGTATTACTACGCTGAGGATTACCACCAACAATATTTGGCTAAAAACCCAGGTGGCTATTGCGGCTTAGGGGGCACCAGTGTAGCTTGCCCAGTGGGCTTAGCCGTAGAGCACTAGAGCTGTCTAAGCCGCTAATTTCTTAAATCATCCCTGATCATGTATGGCCGAGAAAACGTGCTGATACTGACATGATCAGGGCTTTTTTTGGGCAAACTACGTATAGGCAAACCCTGTTTTCCTATTAGAGGTCAGTGAGTGCTGATCTGAGCGTTCTAAAAACACTAAACTTTTGAGAAAAAGCTTGGTAGGTCTATCTCGTGGATAAAATTCCCTGCAAGCGATTGCATTGTTAATGCAAGGCTTACTCTTTTCAATAATGACTTCACAGCAAAATAAATTTTAACTTGGCACTTGAATTCAAGGAGGTCTGTGTGAAAAGTCGACCTTAAAATACACGTTGTCAAAAGCAAAGTATCCCTCGAAAGAATGAGATCTTTTTTGAGCTATCCTGGTTCAATTGGGTACCGCTTTAAAGCTTATTTTTCTCCTAGAAATTGTTATTCCAAGGTGTTCACTAAATTCGCTTTTGAAGTAAATTTAACCTTGTCTTTAGCGGGTGGCCTTATGAAGTCTTAGTAAATTTCCTGGTTTTGATCTCGGCATTTTATATATAAACCTGTATTTTTAATGTGAGCTTTAGTCGTTAATTCTCTTAGACATGCATCAGATTGGCGTTGTGACTATTGGCCGTAATGAAGGTGAGCGTCTAGTTCGCTGTCTCAGGTCTTTGCAGGACAACGTACCCTCGGGCAGTCCCATCGTCTATGTAGACTCAGGCTCTACTGACGGAAGCGTTGCTAAAGCTCACGAAATGGGTATTCATGTTGTCGAGCTCGATATGTCTGTGCCGTTTACCATGGCACGGGGGCGCAACACGGGCTTTCAGCACTTAGTTGAGAATTTCCCCCAGCTCACCTACGTACAATTTATCGACGGCGATTGCGAACTCCTGCCCAACTGGGTAGAGGCAGCTGTGGGGTCGCTAGAGAGCAACAACACTCTCGCCATTGTCTGTGGACGACGGCGAGAGCGATTTCCTGATGCCTCTCCCTACAATCGCCTGGCCGACATAGAGTGGAACACTCCCATAGGTGAAACCCGAGCCTGCGGGGGCGACATGTTGGCCCGTGTAGAGGCCATTAAAGCGGTGGGAGGCTACAACCCTAAGATGATCTGCGGTGAAGAGCCGGAGATGTGCATTCGCCTTAGGCAGAAAGGCTGGAGAATAGAGCGTATTGCTGCCGATATGACCCTGCACGATGCAGCGATGACTCGCTTTGGTCAGTGGTGGAAGCGATCGATTCGTGGGGGCTGGGCCGTTGCAGAGGGAAAAGCTATGTATGGTCAACCACCCGAGTCATATATGGTGAAGGAGGACAAGAGCGGTTTGCTGTGGGGGGCGATTATTCCAGCGCTGACCCTTGGCTTAGCTTGGCCTACCCACGGGCTCAGTCTGCTGCTGCTGCTGGGCTACCCGGTTTTAGGGTGGAAGATTTATAAGTATCGCCAGAGTCAGGGCGATGAGGCCAAAAACGCTCGGTTGTATGCTTCTTTCTGTACGGTTTCAAAGCTCCCTCAGGCGATTGGGCAAGGCCGATATTGGCTTAACCGCTGGCGCAATAAGCCCGCTACGCTGATTGAGTACAAGCCTGTTCCAGTGGCAAGTCCAGAGTCTTAGTCACAGCCCTAGAGTTGTTATTTCCTCCAGTTTTTTGATTTTTAATATTATTACTAATGGCGAGAAGCCCTATGCGCATTGCCTACTTTACCGGCACCTACCCTAGAGCCACAGACACGTTTATTCAGCGTGAGGTTATGGGACTGAGAGATCTGGGGTTAGAGGTTTTTACCTTTGCAGTACGCCGTCCCGGAGACGACAACATTGTAGGCCCTGAGCAGGCTGCGGAGCGATCGCAAACCAACTACCTGCTGCCATTTAATCTGGGGCTGATGATCAAGGCTCATCTGGCATTGCTGTTGGGTAATCCGAGCCGTTACTTTAGTAGCATCAAGCTGGCTTGGGCCACGAGCCAGCCTGGTCTAAAGGGCTTTCTCTACCAGCTAATTTATTTTTTAGAAGCGGGTATCTTAGCTCATCTCATTACCACCCAAGATATTACTCATTTGCACAACCACATTGCCAGCTCTAGCTGTACCGTAGCGATGTTGGCCGCCGAATTAGGTGGGTTTACCTTTAGCTTTACAATGCATGGCCCCCACATCTTTTTTGAACCCTACCGATGGCGGGTGGATGAAAAGATTAAGCACGCTAAGTTTGTGGCCTGTATTAGTCACTTCTGCCGCAGTCAAGGCATGATTTTCTCGCGGCCCGATCAGTGGGAAAAATTACAAATTGTACATTGCGGGGTTGACCCAAGTTTGTTTGAGACAGTGACCCATCAAGGCGTTGGCAAACGGCTGCTCTACGTGGGCAGATTAGCAGCCGAAAAAGGGTTGCCGGTGCTGCTAGAGGGGTTGACAGAGCTGATCGACATTGAACCTGACGTGATTTTAACTGTCGTTGGGGATGGCGGCGATCGCGCACTATTGGAACAGCAGGTGAGCGACTTAGGGTTACAGAACCACGTGCGATTTTTGGGCTATCAATCTCAGTCGGCAGTGAGAGAACATCTCAAGAATACAGACATATTCGTGCTGCCCAGCTTTGCTGAGGGCATTCCCGTTGTGCTAATGGAAGCGATGGCGGCGGGCGTTGCGGTGGTCGCCACTCAGGTTGCTGGGGTGAGTGAACTGGTGCAGTCAGGGGTAAATGGCTACGTGGTGCCGCCGGGTGATCGCCAGGCTCTGTCAGATTGTATTAGTTTTCTAATGAAAGACGCTGACACCCGCAACCGTTTGGGTACTGCGGCTAGAACCAAGGTTGAGCAAGAGTTTAATGCTTTAACAGAAGTTGAGAAACTCTACCGACTCTTTACTGGAGAAGCCTATGGGCAGGCAGATGCGGCGGTTAAAGCTGACACCAGTGCCGTTGTCTAAGGGCTAACCTGGGTTTTCTGGCCCATTCTCGCTTGCTGTCAAGAGCGGAATGGCTTGCCACTTAGGAGAATCTCCGCTCTGGACATTAACTGGCTCTAGCAGCAGCCACTGGTCTTTGGTTGCGCCCCGCTGGAGATAAACATCAAACTCTCGGGTCTGGCCTCGTTGGGCATTGGTTAGGCTGCCCCCCTTGAGGTGGTAAGTGCCGACAACTTCTACGGTGGGTTGCCCGGAAAGCTCAGTCCAATGATGGTCAGTAATGCGAATGCGGCCCACCTGAGTTCGATCGGTGGGGGCTGCGGCAAACTGGCGGTAAAGAACGGCCTGGGTTTGAGAGAGCTTTTGGGCGATCGCCCCCTCAACCACCGCCCTAGGGGGTTTGGGGTTAATTAGCCCGCACCCTAGCAGCGACAAGCAAAGCATACACATCAAAAGCCATCCGATTGGCCGCATCGAGTATCTCTCCTCTAAAGCCGCTACCTTCAGGCTACTGCCTTACGTGCCCGGAAGAAATGGGTTGGGCATGAAAGGCTACGGGTTGGGACGCAGCGCCCAAGCCAAAAACCGCTCGGTATAATACAGGGAAATTTGATTGCTGGGGCCGCGAAACACCGCATCAAAGGCATGTTCGGCCCAGGGCAGGGCAATCCACGCCGCCACATTACTGCTAGCTTGGAGTTGTTCGTATAGCTGCTGACCGTAGCTGGGTTTCACCACATGGTCGCGTTGCCCGTAGATCAACAGCGTTGGCGGCAACCCCGACCTAACCGAGAAAATTGGTGAGGCCTGCTGGTAAAGCGCGGGGAACTGCTCTGGGGAACCGCCCAAAAAGGTTTCTAATACAGCACGGGTATTAATGGGATCAGGTACTGGTGGGTCATAGTAGCCTGCCGACAGATTGATCGGGCCGTAGTAGTTGACCACCGCTTGTACAGGCAATGCCCCAGGTTCATAGGTGGCTAGCATGGCCAAATGGGCTCCGGCAGACCATCCCACTAGGGCTATGCGGCTGGGATCGATGCGGTAGTCTGGGGCGCGATCGCCCACCCATTCCAGAGCGGTCTGCACATCCTTAAGCTGGGTGGGGAAGCGGTACTCAGGCGCGTGGCGATAGTCGATGGCCACAACTGTATAGCCCTGGGCTGCCATATAACCGCTAAACCGGGCTGTTGCGGCGGGTTCTCCCCGTTGCCAAGCGCCGCCATAGATGGTGATGATAGCAGGGTGCAAATCGGGTTGGGTGGAAGATTCAGGCGGCTGGTAGATATCCAAAGCCAGCGTGGCACCGTCTGGGGTTAAGACGGTCTGGCGCTGTGGCTCGATTGCAGGCTCTGGCAGCCCCCGAATCAAATCCCTCAGGATGAAGGGGCGCGATCGCAGCAAGGGCCGCACCTGAGCCGGAATTTGGCTGCTGTAGTTTTCGCCCAAAGCCCTTTGCATTTGGGCTTCTGCCCGCCGCACCGTGGCAGGCAGTTGCAGCAGGGGCAAGCTGCTCAGCACCAGACCGGTAGCGCTGAATCCTAGGGTTAGAAACCACACAAAACTGCGCGATCGCCCCCGATTTCCTATCTTTGCCCCCCGCAGCACCAACGCCAGCGCCAGCACGATTCCCTGACCCAGCAGCAAAAATGGGCTGACCTCTGGAGCCCCCACGCCTAAGGGCAAGAGAAAAAAGGTTGGTGCGGGAACGACAATCCAGAGACTTAGAAACAGGGCGATCGCAGCGCTAGCCGCGATCGCCCAATCGACCAGTTGCCACAGAACTACCATGCAGAGGCTAACCGTTCACTGTGTTGTCTTTGCCCCTAGATTCTAGGACGTCCCACCAAAAGCCGATTCAGCAGCGCCAAAATGAGGGTAAAAATGGTGGCTCCGATGATCGACCAAATGATTGGAAAAGACTGCCCGCCAATTTGCAGAGCAAATAGCTCTGGCAAGCCCAGATTGCGAGCGATTAACACGCCCAAGTATGACCCGACAAAACCTACCACAATCGAGGTTAGGCATCCCCCCGCTGTATAGCCTGCCAGCGATTGGCCAATGCCACCACAGATAGCCGCCACAACTAATAAGACCAGCAGCTCAATAAGTCCCACAAGCCACCTCCAGCCTCAATAATCAGCAGCTTAGTTGTGAGCTAGCCAGACGACACCTAGCACAAGACATAGCTTCTAGAAAATCCTGGGGCAGACACGCTAACGACCTTGCCCCTTAGCCTAACTACTGCTTCAACGTTCGCGGATCTAGAGCATCGCGGAGGCCATCACCGAGCAGGTTAAAGGCCAAAGATGTCACCACAATCAAAATGGCAGGGGGCCACACCAGCCAGGGCTGGAGAACGAGGATAGAAGCATTGGTAGCCAGGGTGAGCATGTTGCCCCAAGAGGCGTCGGGCTGCTGAATACCCAACCCAATGAAGCTCAATACCGCCTCTGCCAAAATAAAGCCAGGAATCGCCAGGGTGGCGGCAATAATACCGTAGGTAGCGGTTTGAGGCAGAATGTGTCGGGTGATGATGTAGAGCGATCGCCCCCCCATCACCCGGCTGGCCTGCACAAACTCCTGCTCTTTGATCGACAGCACCTGGCCGCGAATCACCCGCGCCAGCCCAGCCCAGCCCACCAGCGACGTGATCAGTACAATTAGCAAAAAGCGCTGGGTGCTAGAGATGCCCGCAGGCAGCACCGCCGCCAGGGCTACCAGCAAATAAATACTGGGGATAGTCATTAACACTTCCACCAGGCGCATCAGCACGGCATCGACCGCGCCGCCAAAGTACCCAGCCATACCGCCCACCAGCATGCCCAGCGGGAAAGAAATAGCGATACCAATTAGCCCCACGCTGAGACTAACTCGGCTGCCGTGGATCAGCCGACTGAACTGGTCACGGGCCTGCTCATCGGTGCCCAGCACGTTAATGCGGGCGGGGCCAGCGGTATCAAACAGGGTCAGCCGCCCTTTATCATTGCGGTGGAAGATGCGGAGGGCAGAGGGCTGGGTGCGATCGACGACGATTTTGCGTTCCCCAGTGTTGATGTCTACCGGCCCTTGGGTGGTGGGATAAACGTGGGGAAAGAACCGCCCCGTTGCGGCATCGCGCCAGTACACATGCGTGGGTGGCAGCAGTGACCCATTGAGCTGAGACTCGTAGGGACTGTAGGGGGCAAAAAAGTCGGCCCCCAAGGCCACGGCATACAGGGCGATCAGCAAGATCGCCCCGAGCTGGGCCAGACGATTCGTTCTAAGCTTGCGCCACCAGGTCATAGACGGTACTAGGTGTGGATTACGGTTTGCTCGTTCTCCACCATAAACACATTTGAATAGAGGTTAGCAATTATTTGCTTACCTTCTTGGGTGAGCGACAGATAACGCAGCCCATCTTGGATGTAGGGATGCACCACATTCCAGTAAAACTTGGGGTAGTTGGCCCGCAGATCGCCAGGATGATCGTAGCTCAGGTACTTGTTCTGCCCCGTTTCCTCAAACTCGTAGTACAGCGCCCCAATCTTCTTCAGATAGCGGGGGTCGCTGAGCTGGCCAATCAGGTCGGCCGCCCGCACCAGGCCGGGGAAGTGCTGGGTGTCTTGGTGGTCTTCTTCTTTGGGCACCGGAAAGCGGGTGAGTTCAATATTGCGCTTGATCGCGTCGGCTTCAATCACCGGGTTGCCGCCGAAGCGTTCTTCAATGAATCGCTTGCCCCGATCGACGTGGTAGGGGGTGAGGGAGGCATCGGAGGCACCGGGCTGGAGCATGACCATTTCGTCGCCCTGGCCGGTGGCGTAGAGATGGTTGCGGTCTTGGTCGCTGCGGCAAACTCCTTTCACATAACCAATGTCATGGCAGACCAGGGAAATGATGAAGTGCATCCAGTCTTTGCAGGTGACACCGCCTTCGCGAATGTGCTTGCCCCGCAGAATCTCTTGGCCCACTAGAGCGACTAAAACGGTGTGCTCAACGTTGTGGTAGAGCGCGTCACTGTTGGCGATGTTTTCAAGCGCCATGCTGCCCGCCCAAGCAATAATATCTTCGTAGTCGGGATTTTGGCCGCCGTAGGTGCGGTGGTAACCCACCCGCAGCTTGTCGACAAAGTCACTGATGAGGATTTCGGTGGCGTTAAACATTCCCAAGACCTGCCTTTCTAAGAGTCGAGCCGTTGGCGTGAGAGAGCAGTGACGACGGGGTGAACCAAGCTCACGCATATCTATGCTATTAGACCAAACCTTCCCCATTCGGGTGTGTGATTCGAATCAGTAAAAATCATGAGCTTGGCCCCTCAAAACTGGTTGAGAAGGCAATTTCCCTGGAAAATCAAGCGATCCCAAGGCTGTAAGGCTTTCGGCTATAGCGGGGAAATCAATATTTCGTAACCTACCTAGCTGCTAGTCAAAGGTTGTGACTGTGCAAAATTGCCATGCTTCTGCTCCTCTAGAGACCACAGCTGGTTCATCGGTTGAGCAAGATGAACGATCGCGCCCCATTCTAATGACCTCTGACCTGAAACTAGGAGCCGGGAGAGAAACTCGCAGCTCCACGGCGATCGCAGGGTTGGGGCTTTACCAGCTCTCATCCTAGTGGTGCCAGGGTTGTTTACCTCGATCGCCTGGATAACAGGGCGATCGCAGGGTTCTTGAGCCGTTTTAGCAGCAGCCCCTCCATTTCCGGCCCGCCCGCCAGATCAAAAACTTCGACAAAGAAATATACCTTGAGCAAATAATCGTATAATGAAGTCGCGCTAGCAACCTGGCTTGCTCAGCGACATCCTTGCGGGTGTAGTTCAGTGGTAGAACGTCAGCTTCCCAAGCTGAATGTCGTCGGTTCGAGTCCGATCACCCGCTTTCAAATGTTTCAGCCTCAAACGCCTTTCCAGAAAGGGATTCAGCCATCAAGATGTTGATTTCTTTTTGGCAAAGTGGCCGTGATGTTGGGTCACTTTGGGGCAGTTTGGGGGTAAAAACTGGTACGAAATTGGTATAAACCTCCGGGCACGAAAAGCGGATTGATGGGGTCTGGAATAACCGTAGATAACGGCAAGGGTGCAGGCGATGTACTTTACCCCCACTCCGAACTATGGCTAAAGGACAAGTTAAAGTCGAAGTTTATTCCGAGCGCTTGCGGTTGCGGTGGAGCTACCGGAGCCAGCGCTACTGCTTGTCGGTTGGCTTGCCAGATAGCATCATCAACCGCAGGGTCGCAACGCAAAAGGCCCAGCAGATCGAGCTAGACATGCTGAGCGGCAATTTTGACCCCACGTTGCAAAAATACAAGCCTGAGGATCCGCTGCCAATGGTTGCACCTGGGTCTGAGACGTCTCAGACCTATACCGACATCTTTAAGCAGCATTGGGATGAGTTTGTTGACGATAAGGGGCAGCGGCTAGAGAGCCCCTTCACCATCGTGAGCATGTACAACCCAATTCCCAAAAAGGTGCGCAATTTTGGGCGCAAGATCCTTGGCCGCCGTGAAGCCCAAGAGTTCGTCACGTTTATGCTGCAAAGTGCTTCTGCTGCCACCATTAAGAAACAGGTGATCATCCTGAATGACTTTGGCAACTGGGTGCAGCAGAATAAATTGGTGGACGCAAGCTGGGAAAACCCTTTTACCGGGCTGACGGAGATGTGTCACCCGGTGCCACCGCTCAAAGTTCCTCCCTTCAGCGAGGCGGAAATTAAGCAAATTATCGGTACCTTTCGCGACGATCGCTACTACGCCCACTACACCGACTATGTTCGGTTCTTGTTTATGACGGGCTGTAGAACCAGTGAGGCCATCGGCCTCCAGTGGAAGCACATCCGTCGCGACTGTACTGGGATTACGTTTAACGAAACCCTGGTGCGGAAGGGCACCGGCACGGCTCGCCTGCGCAAGGCCACAAAAACGAATCGGGCTCGGTTCTTCCCCTGCAATGGTGACCTACAGAACCTGTTGTTAGCCGTTCGCCCTGAAGACTACAAGCCCGATATGCTGGTCTTTCCCAGCCCCAAGGGCAAACCGATTGATGCGACCAACTTCTTAAATCGGGCCTGGCAGAGCATTTTGAAGAAGTGCGGCATGACTCAAGAAAACGGGCTGTATCGCACCCAGTACAATACCCGGCATACGTTCATTAGCCACATGCTGGCGAAGGGGATGTCGGTGATTGAGGTGGCCAAGCTGACTGGCCATGATCCTAAAGTTCTGTTGGAGCACTATGCTGGCCTCATTAGTCAGATCGAGGTGCCTACGTTCTTTTAGGGGTTGTGGTTTTGTCGAGGAGCGCTATCCGTCATGACCTGGAACACCAATTTTGGCAAGCGCGTGCTGGAGGGGGCAGAGGCTAAGTTTTATCTCCACATTCTCCAAGCGGCGGTTGAGTTCAGCCAGGAAGCGGTTGAGTTCGACAATGTAGAGGTTATCACTGGAGACCGCATCTTCGACAGCGCCCGTTTTGAGCAACGGGTGGTGTTGTGGCATCGGTGCCTGGAGGCGTTACTCAAACCCGAGGTGCCGGTGCCACCCCTCACCAATGTGCTAGAAGCAGCTGCCTATTTCCCTTTTGCCTGGTTGACCCAACGGGTGGAGGATGAAATCGCCTTCGCTGACTGTATTGAGGAGGATGACGACCCGTTTTACTGGCGAAGACTGATTTGGGAAACTCTGAACGCCCTGGGAATGCTTAAGGTTTTAGAAGCCGAGTTTGAGGAGGAGGAGGACATTCTGCCTATTGAGGTGGACTGCGAGGACTCGCTGGAATGGGAAAACTGCATTGATGAGCTGGCCGATCGCATCTTTTGGGATCGTGACTGGCAGGTAACCTACAACCATCCTCAGTTGCTAGATGGCATTGAGGAAGAGTTTGCCAATCAAACGGGAATCTCGGAAGACTATGTCCAGAATCGTCTGCCTAAGGTGACACAGGCAGAAGCGGATGCTGCGTTGCAGAAAATTTTAGATTGGCAGAATTAGAAGGAATAGTAGCCAGTCTGACGGGCCTCAGCAAGTAAATACCAACTATCACAAAGGTCATACGAGATGTAATTTGTGGCCAACCCAAATAACTCTACCCATAAGGCTTAATCCACTGGCTTGGCTCGACAAGGCGAGGGAGAAAGCTTCGTAAGCCACATTATCACTCAGAACTCGAATTGTCTTCTCAGCAACATATTGCAGGCGTTTAACCAAAATTCGGTCATCCAGCTTGAGTAGATAGATGCCATGAGTCACCGCCCCCAGATCTCGATCTGTGGTGTCTACCAACACCAGCGCTCCTACTGGCAAGGTCGGCTCCATACTGTCATCAACCACCTGGATCAGCATCAGGTGCTCAAACGAATCCGGGAACTCTGTCTGTAGCCATTCCGTCTCAAAGGCCAGCGGATTTTTTTGAATGTACTTCTCAGCTAACGCTTGAGGTGAGTCGTGAGGAGCTGTCCCAGGCTGACCCGTTGCCAGCCACTCTACGCTGATATTAGCCGTGCGGGCTATAGCGAGCAGTGCCGGTCGAGTTGGCTCGCTTTGGCCATTGAGATATTGGCGGAGTACGGTGTCAGAAAAGCCGCAGTCCCTGGCAAAGCCCCGAATGCTCTTGTCGCCGACCGCTTGCTTCAGGCGGACTGGAAACTGATCAACTGCCGTGGCATCCGCCTGCGCCTCATCAGGTAAGGGATTAGTCATAGGGTTACATTAATTGCAGATGCAAATTATAACACTTGACATGCAAGTTATTTGTTGCTAACTTCATCGATATATTGATGGAGCTAAGACAATTCTATGCATGTAGAAGACATTAAAGCAGCTCTACGCAAGCAGGGCTGGACTCTGACCAGCATTGCGAAAGAACTGAATATTGGCACCTCGGCAGTCTCCCATGCCTTGACTCGACAGCGATCGCGCCGTATCGAGCAAGTGGTGGCGAGCAAACTTGGCCTGCCTCCCCATGAGATTTGGCCCCAGCGGTATAAGCGAGGAAGAGTAAATCATGGCCCAATTCATCAGCAAGCGGGAGGCTATTCAGTACCTCAAGCTCAGCGATACGACACTGAAGCGTTATCGGTTGCAGGGGGTGCTGATCGAGGGCATCCATTGGGTTCGCATTAACAGCCGCTGCATTCGCTACAACCTGGAGCTGATGCAAGACTGGCTACACAATCGTCATGACCCGGTTGCTCACCAGCGAGCCATCAGAATTTACCAGGCCAGCTTGTTGAGTAATCGTAAAAAACCATCTCACTCCACCACTCGAAATGACTCAACCAAGCTGAAAAACAGCAAATAGAGCTTTCAGAGTTTAGTCAAATTGTTGACAGCTTTCTAGCCTCATTCTTTAAGCTCAAGATTGATTGAAAAAACACCCCAACTACTTGCTAGCTAGGGTGCCGAGTTCTTTTTTTATTTTTCACAGCCGGGTTAATCAACGTCTTGAAGCGGTTTGTCAGAACCACTTCGCTCATTAACCTGCTACTGAAACATGTGTTTTCAACTATAGCAAAGTCATGGGCAATGTCCAAGACTACGAGGCTGATTGGGCAATCTACTGAGCCCAGTGGCAGGTTAATTGTGGTGGCCCGGCTCCTAAATTTAGGAGCTAACCATGGCACAGTATGTTTACTCAGGGCGATCGCGCCCCTGTCCGATTTGTGGACGCACTAAAGACCAAGACTGCCGCTGGAATGAGGATGTGGTGTTCTGCCATACCTACGTAGACCAGGATGCAACGGCAGATGGCTATGTTTATCGAGGCGCGACAGCCGATGGCATGTGGGGGCAATACTTTGCAGCCACTACCTCACCCGAGAAGCCCGTTCGCCCCCAGCAGCGACAGGATTACTTTTATCCCAGCCGGGCAGGTCAACCACTGGTGAAGGTGACGCGGGTAGATCGGGGCAACGGTGCAAAGTTTTTTGTGCAGTACCACTGGAACGGGCAGCAGTGGATCAAGGGGCTAACCCCTGAGATTAGAGCCCAGGTGCCGGTCTACCGCTACCGGGATGTCCAGAATACCCTATCCATCGGTCAATCCATCTGGATGGTAGAGGGGGAAGGCTGCGCCGATGCTTTGTGGGCGATTGGTATTCCTGCGACCACTACCCTGGGGGGCTCGAAGAAGTACCGCAGCTATGGGGATTACCGCCAGGATTTGCAGGATGCCAGCTTGGTGCTGTGCCCGGATCGCGATCAGGTTGGCATTGCTCACATGGAAGAAGTCGCCCAAGACTTTCCCTCGGCCCAGTGGTGCTACCCCTACCCTGACAGCCTGCGCTGGCACAATCTGCCCAAGCATGGCGGGCTGGATGTGGTGGATTGGATTCACGATGGGGCTACAGCGGAGCAGATTCGGGCGGCGGTGCAAGACCGGCGGCAGATGGAGGTCAACCCTCCCCAAGGCCCCGAGCGACTGTCGGTGCAGGCCTTGCAAAACCAGATTCGCACCTATCTGGGCTCCAGCCCCACCGAACTAGCCCTGGCGGCGCAGGTGGTGCAGTGGCACCAGGAGACGGGGATATCGGCCAGGGATATCGGTAACCTGGTCACTTTGGTGCAGGCGGAGCTGGAGCAAACCGAGGAACGGGACGATCGCCGAGCTGAGATTCACCAGCTGCTCAAAATTGGCGACTACCAGCTGTGTCTAGGAGAGTATCTTCACGCCGACCTGGCGGAACCCCTGGAGCAGATCGCTGATTGGATCGGGGCGACGCCAGCGGCCATGTTGGTTACGCTACTGCCGGTGGCGGCGTCATTGCTGCGGGTGGGCACAGAGCTGGAGATTGATGCCGGGATGGGGTTCTCGGTGCCGCCGATTGTGTTCACCGGGTTAGTGGCCCCCTCGGGCAGTAAGAAGAGCCCGATTCAGCGGCAGATTTTGGGGCCGCTTTCACTGCTCCAGGCGGAGGCGGATCAAGAGTATGAGTATGCTGCCTCGGAGTATGAGGTTGACCTGCGGGATTGGGAGCAGACTAAGGTCGAGGATAGAGGCATTCGCCCCAGAAAGCCGATGCCACGGGAGTATCACACCTCGGATGCGACACGGGAGGCGATCGCCCGCATTCAGTCCCAGCAGCCGGAGCGGGGTATTTTGGTGACGCCGGATGAGCTGGCGGGTTTGTTCAAGGGGCAGAACCAGTACCGCAATGGCCGGGGTAACGATAAGGAGTCGCTGCTGACGGCCTTTGATGGCTCGGGGCTGAAGGTAGATCGAGCTAGTGGCCTGCGCATCAGCCTGCCGCGCACCAGCCTGAGCCTGACGGGGACGATTCAGCCCGATATTCTGCGGGAGATGATGGGGGATTGCTCAGATGCCAGTGGCCAGTGGGCCAGATTTTTGTGGTGTCTGCTGCCGCTGAAGCCTGCGCCGTTTCCCCGACGGACGGTGCGCTATGACGTGTCGGAGCGGCTCTATGGCGTCTACCAGCAGCTGGAGGGGTTGACGGCCCAGTGCTATCGGCTGAGCCCTGAGGCCAAAGCATTGTTTGCGGATTGGTATGACCAGTTGGATCAGCTGCGGGTGACGGAGACGCACCCAGGGTTGCAGGCGGTGTATTCCAAGATGCAGGGCTATACGGGGCGACTGGCGCTGATTTTGCACTGCCTGAATGCGGTGGTGGAGGGGCGTTTGCCGACTCATGCAATAGATGCAAGTCAGATGCAGGCAGCGATTAAGCTGGGGCGCTGGTTCATTGGTCAGGTGAAGCTGCTCTATGCGGACGGGAATACGGTGGATGGGGCGCTGGAGCCGGTCTATACGAAGCTGATTCAGCTATCGCGGGTGCGGGGTTGGCTGCGGGCGAAGGATGTGCGGAATTATGAGCGCAGCTTACGGAAGGCGGGGGTGGAGGTGATTCGTGCTCATTTTTTGGAGCTGGAGGCGATGGGGTATGGGGAAACCCAGGGGATGGGGAATCGGCTGCGGTGGCGGGCAACGGTAGACACGGTAGACAGATTTGAGGAAACGGTAGACGGGGTGTCTACCGCTGAAAGTATTGGTGGATAAGGGTTGTAGCGAAACGGTAGACAAGTAGACAGGGTTTGCCAATGGGGAATTACGAGGAAAGTGTCTACCGTCTACCGAAATGGCTGAAGGGCTTGTGGATAAAGGCTTTTGCCCGGTAGACAGAGTGTCTACCGGGCGTCTACCGTGTCTACCGAAAATCGATTACTCTTCGTCGTCTGTGAACAAGCTCGTCAGATTGCGGTAGCCACTGACGACTCGCAAGATGTCTACTCTAGACTCTGTTGAGGTGTAGAGAATAAGGTAGCTCTCCATTGAGAGGCTGCGCAGCTCTGGGAGGATTTCGTCGCGTGGCCGCCCCAGATTAGGGAATTGGGTAATTCTGACGAATTTGGCATCGAGCTTTGAGAGGAAGCGCTCGGCCTGCTGGAGCCCAGTCTGACCGGCGATGTAGTCTGCAATAGCCTCGATGTCTTGAATGGCGGGCTGGGTTAGGTAAAACTGAGGGGGCATTATTCGGGGGATGCGTGGCGAGACCGCAGGTTTTCTCGAATCTGGGCCATGGCGGTGGGGCCTTCGACTAAGTCGCCGCGTTGGGCTGCTTCCCAGCCGATCTGGGCATCTTGCTGGAGTTCGGCGAGTCGCCCTTGATAGATGTCGTCTTGCTGGTCGAGCAGGTGTATACCTGCTGTGATGACATCTAAGGCAGATTGGTATTTACCAGCAGCAATCTGGCGCTGGATAAGTTGCTCTAGTTCAGGGGTAAGGACGATTTGCATCGGGATGACACCAGCCTCAACTTTTCTGAGTTATGTCTCCCATTTTAAGGTCTCCCTCAACGCCTAGGTTACGACCAACCACCTGCTCTGCGGATCCGTGACTGCTTACTTGCTCAATATTGCCGATTTCTGCACTGCCCTTGATTCGCACCGTATCCAACACAACTTGAATAGACGGGGATTGAGCCTGGATTTGCTGAATCAGCTCTTGCAACTGAGCCGCAAACCTCTGATCTTCTTCCATCTGGCTGACCAGTTCTCCCTCCAGCACCTGGATATTCTGTTCCGTAGGCTTTTCCTCAGCCCGCTTCAGCAGACCAGATGTTCCCGCCGATTGGAGTTTGTTCTGTACCGTTTTGCGAACCAACTGAACAGTCTCGCCACTTTTCTCAATGGCCGCCTCACCAATCTTCTCACCAATTTTTTCGCTAGCTTTCTCCAGCACCTTGGGCAAAACGATGGTAGTCACGACACCAGCCAACACAGAAAAGGGTTCCATAAACTTCTCCTTATGGGTGAGCTTTAGATACAGCCTCTACGACCGTCCGTTCAGAGGGGCGCTATCTTTCATTCTATGAGCGGATTGAATTATCACCTCACTGGCCTTTTTCGGGCCAGGTATAATTTGCCACAAAGGTTCGGCTACCCTCCTCCTTTTTCGTGCTTCTATTGAACTCAAGCCATGAGCAATCGCCCAGACCCCCAAAATCCACAACAGCGTGTTTTCGAAAATGTCAAAGTCGAGGGGAACCTCACGACGGGCGATATCCATCAAACAATTAATGTACAAGAAGTTCAGTCTCACAAGCCCGAAATCACCCTTCGGTGGATGCAGCGGAACTTTGAGGAAGTGAAGGCGAATGCTGGGGCACGTTACACACCAGAGATTCATGTTGCCCTACCCGAAGCATGGGTTTTTGAGGGACTGGGTAAAACCGATGCCTTCTTTGATCGTATTCAAAGCCTATACGGTCAGCTATATCGCAGAAGTAACAAAGCAAAACTCAATAACACCTTACATCAAAGATTTCCAGCTATCGCTCAAAGCCTCGAAGCGTTGCAGCAGCCAATTGCTGCCCTGATTACTGCCTTGCAGCAGATTGAAAGGGATAGTCTCTTAGAGATCGATTTCCAACACATTGCCGAACTTGCTGCACATGCACAGACTGAAGAACACAACTTCTACACTACAACCTGGGATGCAGAATCTTCCTCAAAAACTGATACTTCACAAGCAGTTCAGCAGACTGAACCAACTTCCCGGCCTGACAAAGAAATCATTGGAGGTGTACGCCACAATGTTTCTCAGCTTTTAGATGCTGTACGAGAAATCGCTGAGCTTGTCATTAGCGCAAGTGCTGAAACGGCTAACAAAAAGGCGCTTTTAGTATTGGGGGAAGCGGGTACAGGCAAAACGCATCTCTTCTGTGATGTGGCCAAACGCCGTCTGGAGCAGGAACTCCCCACCATCATCTTGCTAGGCCAGCATTTTAACCAGAGCGAACCTTGGACTCAGATTTTGCAGCGATTGCAGCTGCCCTTTCGCGATCGTGATGAGTTTCTCACCGCTTTAGAAACAGCCGCTCAAGTCCGTGGAAAACGAGCCCTGATCTTGATTGATGCACTCAACGAAGGAGACGGAAAACATCTCTGGTGCAATGAACTGCCAGGAATAATCAGGATCTTAGAAAACTATCCACGGATTGGACTAGCGGTTAGCTGCCGAACCTCGTATGAGCGAATTGTTATTCCTGAAGGTCTGGTTCCTGAATCAATGACGCAGGTCAATCATCGAGGGTTTGCAGACCATGAATACATCGCTACAGCAACCTTCTTCAACCACTATGGGATTGAACGCCCCAACATTCCCCTATTAGTACCGGAGTTTTCCAATCCTCTATTCCTGAAAATCTTCTGCCAGGGGTTAGCAAAACGAAAGCTCACTCGTGTTCCTAAAGGACTCAAAGGCGTTACAGCAATTTTCAACTTCTTCATTGATGCGGTTCATGACACTCTATGGCGTCGGCTTGACTATGACCCCTCAGCAAACTTGGCTCAGCAAGCTGTCAATCTGATTGCTCGACGTATGGCAGAAACAGGTCAGCCCTGGGTTGAGCGAGCAGATGCCAGTACCCTTGTGAATAATCTTCTTCCTGGAAGCAGCTATCAACAGTCTCTGTTTGCCAATCTTTTGAGTGAGGGCTTACTGAACGAAGATTTGGTGTACCGGCCTGCCAGATCCGAGGGTAACGATATTCAACAGATTGATATTGTCAAGTTTCCCTATGAACGGTTCAGTGACCATTTGATTGTCCGACATCTGCTCGATACTCATTTGAATACAAGCAATCCTGCGACTTCTTTCACTCCAACACAATCACTGGGTAATTTAGTAACTGATGCATCTCAGGCGTGGAGTAATAGTGGCTGGATTGAAGCATTGAGTGTACAAATTCCAGAGCGAACAGGATTAGAATTAGTGGAACTGATACCTTCCATAAAATCCTGGGATCTTGTGCAACGTGCTTTCCTTCAGAGCCTCATCTGGCGAGAACCGACAAAGATAACAGAAGCAACCAAGGATTACCTTAATGAGGTTTACATCGAAGGGGATCGCGTTGAAGAAGTTTATGACTTAATGCTTACTATCGCAGCTGAACCAGATCACCCCTTCAATGCAAAGTTTCTACATCAACATTTGGTGAGACTAGATATGCCCGATCGCGATCAAGTTTGGTCCATCTATCTGGCTCAAAACTACGATCAGGAAGAAGCAATTGATCGTCTTCTGGAATGGGCTTGGAATGCAGAAAAATCCCATATCTTGGACGAGTCAATTGAGCTTTGTACGATCGCACTGACTTGGTTTTTGACGACTTCTCACCGTTATGTACGCGATCGTGCGACAAAAGCATTGGTTTCAACACTATATCCAAGGCCACAGATTCTACTCAACTTGCTTGAAAAGTTTGGTGAAGTCAATGATCTCTATGTGGCAGAACGGCTTTGTGCAGTTGCTTATAGTGTCTCCATGATGAGTGATAACTCTGAGGCTATTGGAGAACTAGCGAGTAGAGTATACACATGGATATTTGCTAAAGGTGAGCCTCCTGTTCACATTCTGCTTCGCGATTATGCGCTTGGTGTGATTGAAACAGCCAATCATCGAGGAGCTTTGCCACCAGATATAGATATTGAAAAAGCACGTCCACCATATCAATCTGAATGGCTGGCTAATATTCCTTCAGAAGAAGAACTTAAAGCCAGTGGGAAGTTATCTACTAGCGGCAGAGATTTTGCTGGTGGGGGACTTACTGCTATAAAATCATCAGTTATGGGATTTGGGGATTTTGCTAGATACATCATTGGTACTAATTACGGGTTTTTCCCCTGGTCTTCCTGTCGATTAAGTGAGAGAAAGAAGGCTGAAATTTTAGTAATTAGAAAACAAAAAACTGAAGAGTTTGTTAATTCGCTAACTGAGCGCCAAAGACATGCTTGGGGAGAGTATGAAACGATTCAATACAACATTCAACAATTGAAGCGGCAAGATGAAGCCAAACAAATAGAAATCTTAGGTCAGGCACTTTCTATAGAGCAATGGGATGAGTTTTCTGTTAGGGGAGAAAATAGATTTCTGAGAACACTAGGCAAGAAGAAGCAGCAATGCTTCAAAGACTATATTCTACCTCATAAGCTAGATCCGCAGGGCAATAAGCTTAATTTTGATCTAGCAATAGCTCAACGATGGATTTTTCAGCGAGTATTTGAATTAGGTTGGACAGAGGAGAAGTTTGATTGGTTTGACCGGCATCTCAATCGGAATGGCTATGGGCGCCACGCCAATAAAACTGAAAGAATTGGCAAGAAGTATCAATGGATTGCATATCATGAGTTCCTTGCGTATGTTGCCGATAACTTCGAGTTTCTTGGAGATGAGGTTGACGATTTTGAGGCTAAATATAATGGTTCTTGGCAAATTTCTGTTCGGGACATTGATCCTTCAATGCTCTTAAGAAAAACACCTAATGAAGATCGTTTTAACAGCTCATTTACTTGGTGGAAGCCAATCCAATATGAGTTTTCGGAAGCAACTCCAGAAGATAAAACCAGTTGGCTCGTTCAAAAAGAGGATTTTCTCGATCCGTTTCAACTTCTAGAAGTTATACATCCGGCAAGCGGCAGGAATTGGCTAGCCCTTGAAGGATATTACAATTGGAAGGAACAAGGACCAGTTGAGGAAGAGCGCTATGAAGGAATAAGGCGTAATATGTGGTTTCAGGTTAGAAGCTACATTGCCCGTCAAGCCGATTCTGAAGAATTATTGGAATGGCTTAAAGAACAAAACTTTATGGGAAGGTGGATGCCTGAATCAGTTCAAATGGATGAAGTCTATGTCGGAGAGTTTCCTTGGGCAACTGCTTCCACTCAGTTTAGGAGCCAGGAAAATATCTGGGGAAGGCAGAGAGAGCGCTTACCTGCGCCAGTCATCGTAACAACTGTTAACTATCTCTGTGAGAGCAGTACACATGATTGTTCAATTGATGAAACTATTTCTGCTCTAATGCCATCTGCATGGCTGATAGAAAATATGGGATTGCGATGGTCTGCGGGCAATTTCCGATATGTAGATTCGAGCGATGAGCTTACTGCATTTGATCCTTCAGTTGAGGAAGCAGGGCCAAGTGCATTACTAATTTCTAAAGAGAAGCTAGCTAGCTTTTTAGAAGAGCATCAGCTAGTACTAATTTGGACAATTCTTGGTGAGCGTCTTCTTACAAATAGATATGAATGGACAGGAAACGTAGAGATGTCAGCAGTTCATTCTTTTCAAAATGGCATCTTAATAAATGGATCGCTTAAGGCTTGGCAGAGGCTTGCACCTGGCGAGAAATTCCTTCTGGAGTAAGTTTTACGACTTCTCGCCTTTTCACAATTATCCCCTCAATCGCTTCTGCATCGTCTCCAGCTTCCTCAAATCCGCTGCTCGCTTCCGCCGCTGGTAGCGCTCCTTCGCCACTCCATTCACCGCCTGCATCGCCTTCGGATGCTCCGCCAGGTAAAGGTACGCCGCCTCAAACCACACCTCCTTGGTGATCTTCTCATCCATACAGAGGTGGCGCAGGGCCTTATCAATCTCTTCTTCCAACCGGGTCGTCGTCCGCACCAGCTGCGGTAACTCCGCCTCATCACCTTGGCTAACAGACATACTGACGTCAACACCCGTAGACTCGCTAAAGTCACTATATCCCGACCCATTGCCCTCCACTGCCACCTGTTGAGGAGACTTCACAGGTAACTCTGCCCCCAACCCATCGGCACGGGGCGGTACACTCGGGCGCTGCCGCTGCATCAACCGTTCCAGCGCATCCTCAGCCATTTCCTTGCCCCTGCTCTAACGCCTCAATCACCCTACGTAAAGGGAATTCTAGATCCGCGTACCCAATCTCCGACAGCCGCTGTCCTTGCCGAATCGCCTGCTTGTAGCGCTCACTCTCCACAATTGACGGCAGCACCGGGATTGAGCCCGCCACCTGCTGCATCGCGGCGATCGCCTCTCGGCTATCGGTTGCCTGAGACCGACCAAACCACTTATCTCGAAACGGCAGCACCCCCAGCACCTGGCCCCTAAATGCCCGTATGCGCCCCATTTCCTCCAGCAGTTCTAGGCTGCGCAGTAGTGAATTTACCCCCTTGGTGGAGGCCTCCGCTGGAATTAGCACCCAGTTAGAGGCACCCATCACCGACAGGCAAATCTGGGTGCGCTGGGGTGGCGAGTCGATAATGCAAACGTCAAACAACTCCTTCACGGCCTCCAGGGCATGGTGCAAAGCCAAGGCTCCCATCCCGATGGTGGCCAAGTATTCCTGGGCCTTGTGCAGCCCCTCATCGGCTGGAATCAAAAACAGATTCGCTGTCGCCAGCGGATAGATGCCATCGGCTGTTTCCACCTGGCCCTTCAGCACCTCCAGCAGGGTGGGTTCATTTGCCTGAACGTCATGGCCTAGATAAAAGGTGAGATTCGCCTGCGGATCGGCATCCACCATCAGCACCTTCTGACCCTGGTTTGCCAGGAGCCGCCCCAGCAGCAGCGAAACCGACGTTTTCCCCTGCCCTCCAGAGAGCGACAAACAACTCACCGTCTTCATAGCTGTGTTTCACTCCTTGTGTAATGCCCAGCTCCTGATCACCTCTACAAGGCTCGCCTTACCCAAACCCCTGCCGCCTTTAAGCTTGTGATTCTAGAGACATCAAGACGTATTGACGTCAATACACTCGTTTTTGTGTCTGCAAATAAGTTGTCATGTCATTCTGTCGGTTGAAGCTTGACTATTGGACTGAAAATATCTGCGACAAAAGGGAACCGATGAACATGGCAAAACGTCGCTTTTGGAAGTTTTTTTATAGATCAATTTCGATTGCAACCATAGAGTTCTTGCGTGCAGCTAATCGTATTTATAATTGACAGTAAATTTTCGATTGATAGTGGCAATTCATGACTTCAGTATAAAAAGAATCTCCATTTTTAAAAGTCTACATAGATTGCTCAATAGCTTGATTAACATCACGCAAGATTACAGAATCAGACCCGATATTAGCTGTCTTGTATAGGCTTTAGACATAGCTTTGAGCTGTCTGAGCCTGAATCCACAATTTAGTTTCTCATTTCCCCACCGCTGAAAAATATTGCTATATTGATCAAATCTTTACGCAATTCGAGTTGAATACTTCACTCATTGGTGAGCACGCGAGTCATGTCATCTGACTGATTTCAGGAGACTTCAATCATCAGTCAGACTCAATTCATTTGAGCCATGAAAACTCTCTACGTTTTTCCGTTGATGGAACGACTGGTAGGTCGGATGAGGCCTCTTCCAACCCCGTCGCTATTGGTCGTAGCGTTCCTGGGCCTTACGCTAGATGTCCTCTTCCACGGCCCCACCTTACTCACGGTGCTAGCCGTGGCAGGGTTTACAGGCCTTGCCTGGAGGCAGGACATAGTACCCTCCCGTTCCCTATCCATACGGGCATCTAAGGCCCAGGGCTTTAGGCGAAAGGCTTGGCGACACCTAGGTCTAGGGCTGCTCTGGCTAATCACCCTACTGGCCTATCCCGCCCAGGCCCAGTTCTTTGGCGGAGCTGAGACCTGGATGACTACCAACTTTGGTACCGCTGCGGGCGACGCCATTCCCCTGGTCTTCAACGTACTGCGGGGCCTGTTTTTGCTCTACGTCGGCATCTCTCTAGTGCGAGTAATCAACAGTGCTCGCAATGACGAGGATTGGCAAACTATTGCCCGCACACCGTTAATTATCATCATTGCCGTTACTGCTGGCGATGTGTTGACGACACTGATCACCGGCTAGTTGTCGCTATACGGCTATTCAGATCGAGGGTGCAGCTCTACACCGTTCTTTCAGCACCAGTAGCGGCTTATGGCATCTAAATTTCGTCCCGTTAACACCATTCTGGGGGCGCAACCCCGGTTAGGCCCCATTCCAGCCGACCAGATCATTCCCTGGTTTTGCATCACGGGGGTGTCCTACCTGCTGGGCCGAGGGTTCAGCCTCAGCTGGATTTCGATTGGATTCATTGCCGCCTGGGGCATGTCTACCTGGTGGATTCTCACCGGAGGGCAGAGCTGGAAGTTCACCGCAAAATTTGTGCCGACTCCCACCTGGAGTCGCGGCTATGCCCGATATCTGAGGTTTACCCACGATGAAACAGACCATCGGCAAACATCGACTCAAGCTCGGCAGCCAGTTCGTTAGCACGTTGACGCCCTTTGAAGATGCCCTAAACCTCGCCGCTATGCTACGCATTGAGCTGCGGGGGCGACAAGTAGGAGCCTACGTCCTCACGAAGGGCAAGAACCGTGAACACCTCTGCTTTGTGTTTGGCTTCGACTGCCGGGGCATTCACAACACCCTGACCGATGAGCAGGTAGAGATCGTCTTTGACCAGCTGGAATCAGGGCTGAAGGATTTACCCAACGGTGAGCGGCTAACGATTCACCTGGGGTCATTTTCGGCGGACTGCGATCGCCAACATGCTCTAGCCCAACTCACCCAAATTGCCCCTAACCAGGCTCTCAAGTTCCTGCTCACCGCTGAACGCGCTCGAGTCCAACAACTCACCCAGCAGGGCCTGCGCAAACCCAAGTTTCTGCGGCTGTACGTCACCTACACCGTCCAAACGGGCTCTGAAGGAGCCCAGGACATCATCGAGAAGGTGATCAGCAGGGGCGAAAACCTGTGGAAGTCGTTCACGGGTGAGCTGCGCCAGGCCAAAAATCAGCGATTACAAACGGTGATCACCAAGGCCTTTACCGATGGCTTTCTGCTCTGGGAGCAGGTGCTTTCAACCAAGATGGGTCTCTCAGTCAAACCCTTGGGTGAAGGGGATCTGTGGAGCCTGCTCTGGAACCGCTTTAACGCCAGTGACCCCATCGACATTCCCCAGCTGATCATCCTGGATTCTGATGGCCTACACGAGCAGGTCAACTCCGACATTCACAGCACCACGCTGCTGACTCGGGCCGGGGTGCCCACCGCTGGGAAAACCTGGGTCAAGGTCAAAGGCCAGTATGCGGCCCCGCTGACGTTCCTCGAAAAACCAGGAGGCTGGGCCAGCGAATCAGCCCAGTTGCGCTACCTGTGGGAGATCCTCTCCCGCGAGACCGTGGCCGACACCGAAATCTTCTGCCAGCTGACTCGGGCCAACGAAACCCTGGTAAAAACCACCGTGCAGCGGATGCTGAAGCAGTCAAACCTGACGGCTACGTTAGCTGAAGACAGTCACTCGGTAGATGTGGCCGCTGAGCTAAAGATGAAGCGCTCGATTGAGGCCCAGGAAGAACTCTTCGAGGGTGCCCTACCGATCCACACTGCCGTTGTATTTCTGGTGCATCGACCGGATCTAGAGCAGCTGGATGAAGCCTGCCGCTATATCCAGAGCTGCTTTCGCCGCCCGGCCTGGGTAGAACGCGAGCAGGACTACGCTTGGAAAGTATGGCTTCAGACGCTGCCGATTGTGTGGGAAGCGCTGATGGCGACCCCCTTCGGACGGCGACAGCTTTACCTGACCGGCGAAGCACCAGGGCTGATGCCATTGGTGATAACCCAGCCCTGCGATAGGAGTGGCTTTGAGCTGATTGCTGAGGAAGGGGGCCAACCCATTCACCTGGATTTGTTCAACCAGCACCAGAACCTGGGCCTGTTTGCCACCACCCGAGCGGGGAAGTCTGTCCTGGTCTCCGGCATCCTCACCCAGGCGCTGGCCCACCGCTTCCCGGTGGTGGCGCTTGATTTTCCCAAGCCCGATGGCTCCTCCACCTTCACCGACTATACCCAGCTGGTGGGCGGGGCCTACTTCGACATCTCCCGCGAATCCAACAACCTGTTCGAGCTGCCCGACTTGCGCCATCTGCCCGGTGACGAGCGCAAAGAACGCCTCGACGACTTTCAGTCATTTCTAGAGTCAGCCCTGTTGACCATGATTGTGGGCTCAGGGGCCAATAGCTCGGTGATGACTCAGACCATTCGCTCGATTTTGGTGCTGGCGCTCAATGCCTTCTTTGCCGACGCCCCCATTCAGCGACGCTACCTGGAGGCGATGGAGGGGCGCTTAGGTTCAGCGGCCTGGGCACAAATGCCCACCCTGGCTGACTTTCTCGACTTCTGCACGCCTGAACAACTGGATCTGAACCAGGTGGGCGGCAATATCGCGAAGGCTCTAGACATGATCGATCTACGGCTCAGGTTCTGGCTCTCCAGCCGGGTGGGGCGGGCGATTTCTGCCCCCTCCAGCTTTCCGACCGATGCCCAGCTACTGGTGTTTGCCCTGCGCAATCTATCTAACGAAGAAGATGCTGCCGTGCTGGCGCTTTCCGCCTATGCCGCTGCTCTTAGGCGTGCCCTGGAAGCTCCGGCCTCCATCTTCTTTATTGATGAAGCCCCCATCCTGTTTGAGTTTGACGAAATTGGAGCCCTGATTGGCCGACTCTGCGCCAACGGAGCCAAGGCAGGGATTCGGGTGATTATCTCGGCTCAAGATCCCGATACCGTCCATAAATCGCCCGCTAGCGCCAAGATTTTCCAGAACCTCACCACCCGGCTGATTGGCCGCATTCAGCCCATGGCGGTAGATAGCTTTGAGCGCATTCTCAAATATCCCAAGGCCGTCATCAGCCGTAACGCCAGCGAAAGCTTCTTTCCCAAACGGGAGGGCATTTACAGCCAGTGGCTGCTTGATAACAACGGTCTCTACACCTACTGCCGCTACTATCCCGCCTTCGCCCAGCTCGCCGCCGTGGCCAATAACCCCGACGAGCAGACGACCCGAGACTTGGTGCTGCGCCATGCCCCCGATACCTTCACAGGTCTGGCGGAATTCGCCCGACTGCTGGTGCTCTCGATTCAGTCCGGGGAACCCCTCTCGGTGATCACCGAGCGCTGGTTTGCCGAGCGCAATCCCCATCCCGAAGTTCCTTTGTCTTCCTTCAACTCCCTACCCACTGGAGGTCATTCATGAACCCGCGTCTTCGCGTTGCCCTCATTCCCATCTTGGCCACCACCCTGTTGGTGGCACCTATGAAACCTGCCGCTGCCTCGCAGGTGGATACCACCTTCACCGATATCTTCAGCATTTTCCGCCAGGCCTTTGAGACCAGCAAAACCTACATCGAGCAAACCCTCTCTGGCCTGCTCACTCCATTGCCCGGTGATCTAGAGGGCGTAATCCAAAACGCCCTGGGGGATCTGGGCCTGGTTGACCCCAATCGGGTACGTTCTGAAATCTCGACGGAACTGGCGACCATCCTGGAGGGCGATCTAGCCCAGTCCGACAGTATCTATGCAGGCCTTGAAACCGCCAATGAAGTTGACCGGCAGCTCACCCGCGCCCAGGTTGATGCGGTGCTGGGTCAGACCGGGCAGGCCGCCACCCGCGACAAAATCACCTGGATTGAAGACACCATCGGCCAGGTGCAGCAGCACGCCGACTCGGCCCAGACCGCTGTGTCCACCCAGGCGGCAATCAAGCAAATGGCCCAGCAAAATGCGCGTCAGTCGGAAATTCTGGGGGCGGTGCAGTCAGAACTGCTGCAATCTCGACAAGACGCTCAGTTGACCAACCTCAACCTGGCTAACATGTCTCAAAACCTGGATCAAGAGGCCCGTGCCCGTCGCCTGCAAGAGCTGGGCAATGCCCTCGACACGCTGCAAATTAGCGCCCAGGCCCGCTTGTTCTAGACGTCTGTTAGTCATGACGTCAACTTGGATGTGAATTCCCATGCTGCTGGATTGGCCCATTTCACCCATTGCCCAGTTACCCCGCGACACTGCCGACATCATTGAGGGCGGCGCTGTCGCGTCTGAAGCCGTGGCTGAAAGCTGGAACCAGCTCTGGGAGAGCGTGCTTCAGGGTGGCCTTTACTTTGCCCTGGCTCGGGTGGGGGTCTTGTTCGCTGTCGCGACCCTACTCCTGTTCATGACCCAGTGGACGCGGCAGATGGTGGAAGGGGAAAGCAGCCGCGCCTACGCCGATTTCATCTGGCCGCTGCTGGTGATTGTGCTGCTGTCTAACAATGGCGATCGCCTGGCAGCCATTACCCTGGACATCCGCAACTACATCAACCAGGTCAACCAAGATGTCCTGTCCTACACTGCTGCGGATATCCGGCTGCAAGAGGCCTATCAGGCGGCGGTCTTGGAAGGGTCGGTGGAGCAGACCATTATCCAGCGTCGCAACCAGTGCTATGAACTTCAAAACCCCGAAGAGCGGGCGAATTGCATTGAGCTAGCAGCAATTGAAGCCCGCGAGTTTATCGAAGACTATCGCGCTAGAACCGGTAATCCTAACGCCCTATCCCGTGCGTTGGAGGCGGCTCAGGCTGGGGATAATCCCCTCGATTCAGGTCTGAGGTTTGGCGGGGCGCTAATGGGTTCGGGCTTTCAGACCGTGACCCGAGGCCTGTTGATGGCGCTGCACATTGCCTTTCAGTGGCTGATTGAGGCCTCGTTGTTGCTGACCGCCACCCTGGGGCCGCTTGCTGTGGGCGGCTCATTACTGCCGGTGGGGGCTAAACCGCTATTCGCCTGGCTGACGGGGTTCTTTTCCTTGGCGATCGCCAAACTCAGCTTCAACATCCTCTCGGGTCTGGTCTCCCTAGCGGTGCTGAATGCCGGGGATTCCCATCCCCTGATTGCCCCATTCTTTCTCGGCCTGCTGGCTCCCATTCTCTCTCTGGCCCTGGCCTCGGGCGGTGGCATGACGGTTTTTGGAGCCCTGACCAGTACCGCTGGGGTGATCGCCGGGACAGGTGCTATGGGTGGCATCGCCCGTGCCCCTGGCTACTCGGGCCGACGTCGGGCCTATCGCGTGCGTCGCTGACCTCACTCACAAGGACATATTCCATGGTGCAGTTGATTGAGAAACGCAATACAAACTACCTGCCCCTGTTCGTCTTGGGCAGCGTGGGGTTGCAGCTGGTAATGCTGGTGGTCTTGTTTCTTCAGGCTGGTGCCTTGAGTCGTCTCAGCCGCCAAGATGCCCCCACCCTGGTGCAAATGCAGGACGGACAGGCGATTCGAGTCGGCACTATGGGCTCTCGGGAGCGCACCCCAGAAACAGTCCGGCGCTTCGTCAATGACACTCTGGTGCTGATGTTCAACTGGAGCGGCAGTCTGCCTGCGACCACGGCAGAGGAGGCCAGTCAGCCCAGGGCCGACCCTGGCCTCCCGATTGAAGTGGAACGGGGTCGGCGCAATATCGCCACCGCCAGTTGGCAGGCCAGCTTTGCCTTTTCCGAAGACTTCCGCCAGGACTTTTTGAAGCGGGTAGCCGAACTGACGCCACCGGGAGTCTTCACTGGCACGAGTCAGGTGGTGATGGTGATCAACCACGTTGGCAGCCCCGAGGTGGTTGGGGAGGGCCGCTGGAAGGTGACGGTGGTGGCCCATCTCTATGTCTTTAACGACGCCAATGCCCTAGGCCAAGCCATTCCCTTTAACCGGGAGGTGTTTGTCGAGGCCGTCACCGCGCCAGCTGTGCCCGATGGTGATACCCCGTTGGAGCAGGCCATCTACAGCATTCGCCAAACCGGCCTGCAAATCTATGCCATCCGCGAACTTGAACGGGAGGACTTGTGATGACGACACCTAACAACCTGTGGGATGACCAAGAGATGGCTGACTTGGTGGGACTACACCTACCAGAACCTGCCGCTACCGGAGAACAGGCTGCTGATTATCCAGTTGCACCCGCTACCACTCTGGAGCCAGAACCCCTACTGGATGCTGAAGATATTGACGGGCAGGCCTTAACCACTCGCAAGCCCAAGCTATCCCTGGCGGCTAACCCCTTCACCAAGCTGGGTGTTGTCGCCGCTGGAACGGGTCTAGTGATAGGGGTTTTAGCGGTCTTCACCAGCGGGGTGATGAAAAATGACTCTCCACCGGCTGAGGAGGTGCAAGCCGATTTTCCAGAACCTATGGTCGAGGGAGAGGAGCTGAGTGCCACCGATGACCGGGGACAGCTGCTGACCGATTTAGCAATGGGGCATCAGCAAGCCGAACTGGAGGCCCTGGCCAATGAAGAGCCTGCGGCTCAACCGGAAGCGCCAACGGCCAGAGAAACCCCTGAATTTTCTCCGGCTCCTCCACCCCCGTCACGACCGCCCCAACCCGTGGCGGCGCGACCCACCCCGGCACCGCTACCGCCTCGACCAGTTCCTGTCTCCCCCGCTGTTTCAGCTCGCCCTGTGGTGTCCCAATCTGCGGCTCAATCCGCCGTCGATCCAACGGAACGATGGCTAGCGCTGTCCCATTTGGGGAGCTACGGACAGGGCAGTCCCTTACCGCAGGAAACCTCTGCACCGCTAGTCACGGCGGCTTCAACGCCAGTCCCCGCGTCAGTGGCTCAAGTCAGCACACCACCCCCATCCCGTGACATTAACCATGTCGAAGAAGCGGCCATTCTCCAAGGCCAGCCAGTGGCATTGCCCCCGACAGCGCCCCTGCTGCTGACTGGCACCCAGGCCCCAGCCGCACTGAAAACGCCGTTGGTCTGGGCGGCGGAGACAGACAGCCCTCAGTTCGTAGTGCAGCTGACCGCCCCCCTACTGACCGCCGCTGGAGAGATCGGAATACCAGCAGACACGTCGTTGGTGGCACAGGTGACCTCGGTGGCGGACAGTGGCCTGGTGCAACTGACGGTAGTCTCATTCATTCAGGCCGGGCAAGAGATCCCGCTGTCCGCTGGAGCCATTCAACTGCGAGGGGTGGAGGGCACTCCCTTGATAGCCCAGAAGTATGACGACCCAGGCATGGACATCGCTCGTATGGATGCCACGATGGCGGCTATGGCTGGGTTATCTCGGGCAGCGGGGTTGGTCAATCGGCCCAAGACTTCCTCGGTCATTACCTCTGTTGGAAGCAGCGCGATCACCCAGGACACCGGAGAGCCCAACCTTCTGGCCGGAATTCTTGAAGGCGCATTTGAGCAGCTCTCGGGGCAGATGGAAGCGCGGAATCAGGCGGCCCTAGACGAAATCTTGAATCGCCCTGTCGTCTGGTATTTGCCAACCGGCACTGAGGTCGAAGTGTACGTGAATCAAACGGTGGCGCTATGAAAACACCTTGGACTCCCTGGATTGTGGTTGGGGCGCTTTCTCTAGCGGGTATCTCCTCCCACCCCGCCCAAGCTCAGTCAGCCTATTCCGTTTCTGCCAGCCATGCCCAAGGGTTAACCGGCAGTCAGGCTCCTGTCATTCACCTTTGGCCTGGCTATGGCACCAACCTGAGCTTTATTCCCACGAACGAAAGCATCGTGCGGGTGTGGATCGATGATCCGTCCCGAGTGGCCCTCGATTTTGATCAACCGCTCTGCCCTACCGCAGCGGATTCAGGCTGTGTCTCGGGTCAGCCCTCGGTGATTCATCTGAGACGGATTCAAGGATTAGCCTTTGAGAATTTGCCCAGGGCCAGTGGCACCCTGCTGACGGTAATCACCGAGACGACTGGAGGAGATCGCCGCCTCTACGAATTCCGCATCGCCTTCGGTACCGGCGAGCCCGACTATCACACCGTCGTCGTGAACCCTGCTTCTCCCATTCACCCACTGCTGGGGCCAGGGGATGTGCGCCGAGGGCTTCAGGTAGCTGAATCCAGAGGACTGATCGCTCAAAACCAGGATTTGTGGAATCGGCTGCAAACCTTTCTGCGGCTGTCCCAGGGTAGTTTACCCGTGCCTGCTGCCGCCGAGCAAGCAGGGGTTTCTTCTGAGGTGATCACCCAACTGGCGCAGTGGGGGGCCAATGCCCGCGATGACCCGCCTTTGAACTCTACCGCTCGCTAGGTTCTTCATTCAGGTGAAAGCCATGACCTTATATCTTTTCAGGCGCAGGCGGCCATGGCGGCCTGTGATCGGGATTTTTGTTCTCATTTTGGCGATCGCGCTCCATGGCTGGCGGGTGCCACCAGCCCACTCCAGCCTCCAACCGGGAACACCTGTGCCCGTAATTCAGGATCAAATTCGAGGCACCAAGCCTGACTGGGTGCAGATCACCCTGCGCACCCTGCCAGCGGTGCTAGAGTCTGGCTCCTTCGAGGCTCCAGCGGATCTGATCCGTCTGCTGGGCTACGACCCATCGCGGGTCTGGCAGGCCGGGCAAACCGCTGACCAGTACATGCAGCTGGGCGATTTTCAGGAGAGCTTTCAGCTCCAGCAGTTCTCGCTATATGAGATTGCCGCTCTGGTAGGGCTGGATTGGCCTGCCCTCCGGCTGGCGGATTTTGCCCTGGTGGCCTGGCAAACCCTGGAGGACTTGGTGCAGGCGGTGCCGGATTTAGCCAATCGCCCGGTGGAGTCCGTGGCCCCGATCGCGGATCTACTTAAGGGAGAAGTCGATCCGCAAACCGCGATCGCCGAGGTGCTCCAAGACGAGGCCCTGGCATCGCTCAGCCTGGGAAACCTCAACCTGGAGCAGTACGGACTGGCGGATATTCCAGGATTGATGGAGGCCCCATTAGAAAGTTTCCGCGACTGGCAACAGTCCGTCATCGATCAGGTGCCCGGTCTAGCCGATGTCCCCTTCGCCAATTTTCCCAACCCCATCGTGGAGCAGGGCGTGGTGGTGGGACAGGTGGATGTGGTGTTCGGCCCAGCGGAAGGCGATCGAACCAACACCATCAGCGGTAGCTATGTGGAGGGGTTCAATGTGCCCTGTGAGGCTGACTGCGCTCACCTGGAAATCGGGCAACCCACCCTGGTGGAAGGCACCCAGTGGGTTTCCGGTAAATACCAACAGGTGCGCGGCGGACGTGGGGCCTTGGCTGCCGCCAATGGCGGGGTTGAACCTACCGGTCGCCATCCTTTTGGCAATGCGTTCAAAGTGGCGGTGTTAGAGACCGATGAGGCCTCCGGCACCGCTGAAACCGGGCTGTATTTCCGCATGTGTGTCCGCAACCTGTTTGTGGACTTGGGCTGCACCCCCTACTTCATCGGCCCCATTCCCTGGCTACCGGTGCAGGAAGAAGGCATGGTCTTCTTGGGGCAAATCAAGGAAGGTCTTTCGAGCACTGATTCAGCCGACGCCGCTAGGGCGAAAGGGATTGACCCACAGACCGGGGAAACTAGACCCACCCCGGCTCCAGTCCAAGCGCCCAGAGGTTCAGGATCTCCTGGTACCGCTACTGGACGGTTCATTCACCCGGCACCGGGCTATGACGTCACCAGTAGTTTTGGCTATCGCACTCACCCAATCCATGGCGATCGCCGTCTTCACAGTGGTACCGATTTTGGTACTCCCACCGGCACCCTCATTCGAGCGGCTGACGGCGGGCAGGTCACCTTTGCGGGCATCAGCGGTTCCCTCACCAGCGGCTACGGCAGGCTCGTCATCGTCAATCACAGCAATGGCTTAGAGAGCTACTACGCCCATCTACAAGGCTTTTTTGTGCAAGCGGGCGACATCATCGCCCAGGGAGATCCGGTCGGTCGCGCCAACAGTAGCGGCTGGTCAACAGGGCCGCATTTGCACTTTGAGGTGCGCCAGAACGGCCAGCCCCGGAACCCCATGAACTATCTCAGTTAAGGAGTGTAGCGATGAGACTTAACCGTACTGTCTTTGCTGGTTTAGCAGGACTCTGTCTCCTGCTTGTGGGTCTAATTTCTGTCGTGGGCCTCAATCTGGCTCGGGCGTCAGACCCCATTCCAGAAGCGGTCTACGACTGCCTGCCCCCTCAGACCCAGGCCACCAAACTCTGGGGCCTGGTGGAGACCGCCTCCGGTAGCTACCTCCTAATTGGGGCCGGTGAAGGCGAGACCTACCAAGAAGTGTTGATTTACCTGGATGCCCAATCCGCCTGCCGATCGCTGCTGCCAGAAGATGACCCGGTGCTGAGCCACTACATCCCCCTGAACTTGGCCCGCGAGTTAGCTCTCCAGCGCTATACCCAGGTACTGCAAGAACAGGGCGGACGCGACGCCTACCAGCAGCAGTTGACCGAGTATCTGACAGCGGCACCTGAGGGCACCCGCAGCCAGTTTCCTGAGGAATACCTCTGGGCGCTAGAGCAACTGGGCATTGAGCTACCCCCCAACAGCTATGAGGTGCTGCGCTGATGCGTTACCACACCGAACACACACCCATTCTGGGTCAGGTGGATTCCACCTCTACTCAATCCATCTCTCAGCTGGTGACCTCACTCCAGTCTCGCCAGGGGCTCACCCTGCTGGGTTGTGCCGTGCTGATTGCCGCCTTCTCCCTGATGAGTCAAGGCAAGAAAGGTAAGCTCGCCACTAGCCGCTTTGGTGGCAGCCCCGAGAAATCCGCCGCCCGCAAGCGTGCGGTACGGCAGATTCAGGAGCGCAAACGCAACGCTGTTTCCCTCTACATCGGCAAACCTACCCGCAAGCAAGATGCTCGGTCTCTATACCTGCCCGACCTTCAGCGGGGCATCGCCGTTTGTGGTGGGCCAGGCTCCGGCAAAACCTTTAGCATCATTGACCCATTGATCCGCTCTGCCCTTGACCAGGGTCTACCGGTGGCAATGTACGACTTCAAGTACCCCACTCAAAGCGCTCGCCATGCCGCCTATGCCGCCAAGCTGGGCTACGACGTGCGAGTGCTGGCCCCCGGCTTTCCCGAATCCGAGGTGTGCAACCCCATCGACTTCCTTCGCAGCGAGTCCGATGCCGAGATGGCGCGGCAAATCGCTACGGTGCTGAACAAAAACTTTCGGCTGATGACCCAGAGTACCGAAGACGGCTTTTTTGCCGCCGCTGGCGACCAGCTGACAGAGGCACTGCTGATGCTGGCCAAATCCACCCAGTACCCCGACATCATGACCGCCCAGGCGGTGCTAGGGCTGACCAACCTGGGCAACCGGGTGGCTGCCGCTCAAGGTATGAACAGCTGGATTCGGGTGTCTTTCAACCAGTTGATTGGGGTCAAGGATGCCGAGAAAACCGCCAGCGGCATTGTAGGCAGCGCCAGCGAAACCTTTACTCGCTTTATGAAAGAAGGGGTACTGGGGGCCTTCTGTGGTCAAACGTCTATCCCCCTCGATTTGACCGGCAAGCAGCTGCTGATTCTAGGGATGGATCGGGAACGGCGGGATGTGGTGGGGCCGCTGGTCGCTACGGTGTTGCACATGCTGGTCACCCGCAATGTGGCCCAGCGGCGGCAAGATCCGCTGATTGTCGCCATTGACGAGCTGCCCACTCTTTACCTGCCTACCCTGGTGCAGTGGCTGAACGAAAACCGCGAGGACGGTCTAGCCGTCATCCTCGGCTTTCAAAACCTGGTGCAGCTAGAGAAAACCTACGGTCGTGAGCTGGCCCGCGCCATCTTGGGAGCCTGTGCCACTAAAGCGGTCTTCAACCCCCAAGAATACGAAGCGGCCCGCATGTTCTCAGACTTTCTGGGGGATGAAGAAATCCAGCACAAGCAAAAATCGCGGAATCGGGGCGGCGGTAAGTCCAGCACCACCATCTCTGACCAGGAGCGCACCCGCAAGCTATTTGAACCCAGCCAGTTTCTGCGCCTGCCGCCGGGTAAATGCATTTTGATCAATCCCGGCTTTACCTCCCGAGGGGAAGCCGCGATTCCCATTCAGCAAGCGATCAAGATTCCCAAAGCCGATGTGCAAGCCAGTGAGGGCAGCGAAGCCCTGTGGGCCAAGATCCATGCTCGCCTAGTGCGTCGCAGCCCCCAGCAGATGCCTACTGCCGCCGATTTAGAAAAACGACGACAGATGGTGGAAGCGATGCTGCCCGAACCCCAAGCCCCGGTCAACTCGGCCTATCCCGACCCCGCTGGCCTAATCGACAAATACAGCAGTTTGCTTTAGGAGAAACCCGATGACGGCAACGATTCAATCCCCTGATCTCATGCTGGCGCAGACCTTGCGAGCGAAGCTGCCTGTGGATACGGTCACCGCCCTACTGGCCTACCCCAATATCGCCGCTGATCTGGCATTGGTGTTAGATCAGCCGCCCTTGGGCGCTGACTACGTGCCCCGCGAAATTGAGGTGCTGTACGACGATGTGACGATATTTCACTGGCGGGATGGCCGGATTCAGGCCCAGTGCGCCGATGTGGAGATCGACTACATGCCAACCCTGGTGGAGTGGTTGATCGATGGCGACACTGCCTACTTTTCGGTCCAAGGGCTGGAGGTGATTAACCGGATCAAAATCATGCCCCTGATGGATTTAGAAAGCCTAGACCCCTTAAAGGAGGAACCATGCAAGCCGTAGTGAATCCCGGAGAAGCGAAACAAATTGAGCAGGATTATGCTCACACCACCCTGGCCTCTAGCGAAATGGCAGCGGCCACGGCTCAATCAACCGCCGAGGCTGTACAGGCCTTTATTCAGATGTTGCGCGAGCGGCTCCAGGCGGCTCGACAAAAGGAGCAAGACTCGGAAACTGAAGCACAGGATGCTCAGCCTGGGGATGCTGTAGATTTGCCCCAAGCTGTTGCTGAGCCTATCGAGATCAAGATGGGTCGCGAGATTGTCTACCGCGAAGGCTATGTCGATAAAGACCCCGTCAACAAGCTCAATGCCAATACGCTGAAGCTGCTCCAGGCCGCAGTAGATGCGACTCCGCAGGCGGGCGCTGAGGCGACTACCGGGGCCAAAGGGACAATCAACATCAAGGCTGGAGATGAGCTGGTTTATCGGATGAGCAAGGGGGCGGTTGAGACCAACCGGCTAAAGCCGGATCTGGTTAATCAGGCGGGAACGGCTTTCCCGGAGGTTTCTCAGGAGGAGCCGCCGCCAGAGATGCCCCAATCCAGTCCGACAGAGGTGTCTTCCCCGAAGGCATTATCCGCTGGCGATCCCAAGCTGGCGGGTGAGACTGTGCCGCCTGTGTCCTCAGCAGAAGCCGCCACAGAACCTGAGACAAAGGAGACCTTGGCCCCTGGGGCAGGTGAAGAGTCCCGACTGGCAGATAAGCCTGTGCCTGATGTCCCTTTGGCTTCCGTCAAAGCAGCCACGGAACCTGAGCAGCAACCATCTGCAAGTCAGCCTGCGCCCACCCGAGTCGCAGCTCAGCCCCTGGCCATGGCTTCACCCAGGGTAGTCTCCATCCTCGACGTGATGGAACGTCAGAATCAGCAGGTGGTTGAAAAAGCTACCCAGAAATGGATGCAGCAGACCACACGGGTGATGCGGCGCTCGTCCCAGCAGTTGACTGAACGGGTGGTGGCCCTGGCGGCGAATATCCGCAGTCGGCAGGTCGCCTCTACGGCGGTGGATTTGCTTCAGAAGTACGGTACTGCCTATAGCCCTGGTCGAGGCTTCTACGTGGCGGAGAACTACGTGGTCAGCTCTAAGGGCCGCATGGTCACCGTCTCAGACCGCGAAGGCATCGAATTAATGACGGCTCGAAAAACTCGCTGGGGGTTGGACATCCTCAAAAACGACATGGTGGCCTCCCAAGAGGCTGACTTCATGAAAGCCCGCCAGCAAATTCAGATTCAGGGGATTGATGGTCTGTCCCCAGAGCCCCCCATGCGGGTACGACAGTTGGGCAACCTTGCACCAGCCGGGGACATGGGCATCACCCGAGATCTCACGGCCCTGACCCTGGCGAAAACCGCTCGCAAACTGCTTGATGTCACCGGCAGCCGTCCCAACGTGCAGGGCAAGCGAGTCTTCCAAGGGGGCAGTCAGTACCGGATTGAGGAGACCCCCAACAGCCTGAAAATTCAGGCGGGTGAGCGGGGTCAGATTCTCAGCATTGACAACGGCAAAATCAAGTCTGATCTCACGTCTAAGGATGTGGCCTATTTCCGGTTCATCGACCGGGAACTTAGCCAGGATCTGCAGCGGCACCAACCGGCGACAGTGACACCTCTGAACAGCCGACAACGCAGCCGCGCCGTGGGCATGGCCATGGGTGAGTAGGAATGGTAGAAGACGCTCAACAGCAGCTGGTGAACCACTTCACTTCCCATTTCCTGGGGGGTGAAGGGTTTACGACGATTACTGCCGCCCGGCAACAGGCGGCGTTAGTGTTGGGCACGCCCGTCAACCCCGGTACGGCGCTGGCGAAGCAGGTGGATGAAGCGGTCGAGGGGGCGGTGGTGCGAGCGGCCCAGGGGATCCTTCAAACCTCGGCGACAACTCACGACACCTATGATCGGCTGGTCGAGTTGTGCGATCGCCAGCCCGCCCTGAATGTTCGTTCCTCTACCAGCGTGTTGCAGCAGGCTTACAGTACGCCGATCCCCATCGCGTATCTGGCCTCTACCCTGGCGGGCATTACCCCAGACACCACCGTTTACGAGCCCTCTGCTGGGCACGGCGCATTGCTGGTGGGAACTGACCCTACCCAGGTGACCGTCAATGAACTCAATCCAGATCGCGCCGCTGACCTACGGGCTCAAGGCTACACCGTCACGGAGTGGGATGCAGCAGAGTATCAGCCAGAACGCCTGCACGATGTAGTGATCGCCAACCCACCCTTTGGTGCCGTGCGAGACGCGCAGGGGCAGCGTAAACGGTTCAGGTTGCCGTGCAATCTGCGGGGGACAACCCAGATTGATCAGGCGATCTCGTTTCAAGCTCTAGGAGCGATGAAGGACGATGGTCGCGCCGTGCTGATCCTGGGCGGCAAGCTGGGAGTGGATGAAGAGCTACGGTCTGAGCGCTACAACACCCTGGAAAGTCGAGGCTTCTTTTATGCCCTGTATCAGCAGTACGCCGTTACCCAACATATTTCCATTTGGGGTGACCTGTACCGCAAACAGGGCGCGGGTTTTCCGATTGATTTGATTGTGATTAAGGGTCGAGGCCGGTCGGAACGCCCGTTACCTGCCGCTGATGTCCCGGTTATCTACAAGTCGTTTGCTGAACTTAAGGAGTTGATTCCCCATGAACCTATCCACCACGCCCGTATCCCCCTGGACATGCCCGTTCATGACCAGCCAGTACCCCAGCTTTCCCAACCTCTGGACGCTGGAGGGCATGGGAACGCTATTCATCGTCAAGGTGCCACCAACATTAGATCAGCTGAGCGAAGCAACTTACTTGCAGCTGATGCAAACTCGGCTGGACAGGATGATTCAGGACTCCGTCTCGGAAACCTCCCAAATCGAGACGCAACAAGGGCTGGCCACCATCCTCAGCGAATTGGACCCGGTCCAGCACACGCCGATACTGGAGCCGGACGACGACCTGGAGTATTGGCGGCAGCAGTGGGCAGAGACCTTGATTCGGAGCAACTGGCGGTTTCAGGAACGATTGCGCCACTACGGGGGGAGCTTTCCGGTAACGCCCGTAACCCCCAGCTATCCGGACTATCTGGACTGGCTGAGTCTGCACGACGAGACCACGCTAGAGGCGTGGCTGAACGAACTGAGTCTGTAGCCCTTCACCCAGAACTCACCATGAATACTTCCCTTTCAACCGACGAGGCTGTGACTTCGTCGGCAGACACTTACGATGTCCAGCCCCGGCAAGTGGCCTATGTGCCCAAAAGCAAGGGCTTTTCAACCCAGACCCTGATTCCCTTCAACATGGCCAGTGCCGCGCAGCAGGCGCTGGAGCGATTCGAGCAGCAGCACGGCGACATTGATGAGTACCTGTCCACTCGCCTGGGCTATGGTTCTGTTTCTGAACTGCACCAGTACTTTAGCGCTGAGCAGGTCGATGCTTCAGCTCTAGCGATCAGCAATATCGAGCGGGGAGCCGGGTTCATCACGGGCGACCAGACCGGCATTGGCAAGGGCCGCATCTGTGCCAGCATCATGCGCTATGCCCAGCAGCAGGGGAAGATCGCCCTATTCATCACTAAGGACAAACCCCTCTATGCCGACATGATGCGGGATGTGGGGGATATCGGGATGCGGCGGTTTTCGCCCTTCATCACCGATAGCGGTACCGAGATTCCGCTGGCCAATGGCGCGGCATTGAAGACCGCTGGGGCGGCGAAGCAGCAGGCGGAAATGCAGGCGATGATTCAGCAGGGCAATCTGGGTCGCTACAGCGCTGTATTTACGACCTACAGCCAGCTTCAGACCGTAGGGAAGAAGGAACCGCTACGGCGAAACTTTCTGCGCAAAATGGCTCCCAACGCCATCTTGATCCTGGATGAGGCCCACCAGGCCGGGGGCAGCAAGGGTGGGTGGAAAGAAGCGGGGCCACCGGATCGGGCGGATTTTGTGCGGGAGTTGATCGACCTGTCTTCGGGAGTGTTTTACTCGTCGGCGACCTACGCCAAACGGGCCGATGTGATGGATCTCTATGCTCGGCGCACTGACCTGCGGCTGGGCGTGAGCAGCATGACGGCGTTGGAGAATATCTTGACGCGGGGTGGGGTACCGCTTCAGCAAATTGTGGCCAGCAAGTTTGTCGCCTCCGGGCAGATGCTGCGCCGCGAGCGCTCCTATGAGGGCATTTCCTTTCAGGCCAAGACGGTGCCAGTGGATCGGGAGGTAGCGGACGACTTCTCGGCGGCAATGCGAGCCATTAAGGACTTTGACCGGGCTAAGCAGAAGGCGGTGAAAGCGATTAGTGATCAGGCCAAGGCAGAAGCGAAGGCCCTGGGGCAGGATGGAGCGATTGGCGATCTGGGAGCCAGGAGTACCAACTTCACCTCGTTGATGCACAACTGCATTGAGCAGAGTCTGTTGGCCCAAAAGGCGGATGCGACAGTGGAAGAAGCCATTGCGGCCCTGAACCGAGGTGAAAAGCCCGTGATCACAGTGGCCAACACCATGGGCAGCTTCATTGAGGCCTATGCGGAGTCCCAAAATTTGAGTCCTGGGGATGGGATGAACTTGTCCTTTGGGGATCTGCTGGAACGGTATCTGGAGCGATCCAGAGACGTGATGGTGACAGACTACCAGGGCCACTCCACCCGGCTGCGCCTCAGCGATGATCAACTCGGAGCCGAGGCAGTTTTGGTCTATGAAGAAGCGCTGGACTGTATTCGCGAGTCCGACTTCAGTGGCATTCCCATTAGCCCGATTGACTACATCGAGCAGCAGTTAGAGCGATCTGGCTACCGGGTTACCGAAGTCACCGGGCGCAAGGCGGGCATTGAATACGGGGTCGGTGGATCCATGGCCTACAAAGTGCGGTTGGGGGAGGAGACCACCGCTAAGGGCAAGATCGATGCCGTGGCCAAGTTCAACGCCGGAGATGCCGATGTCATTCTGCTGAACTGCTCGGGCTCGACCGGGATTTCACTCCATGCGTCGGAGAAGTTTGCCGACCAGCGGCCTCGCCACATGATTGTGGCCCAGGCGGAGCGGGACATCAACGTGTTCATGCAGATGCTGGGACGGGTGCATCGTACTGGGCAGGTAGCGCTGCCCAACTACACGCTGTTGATGGGCGACCTTCCAGCGGAAAAACGACCGGGAGCAATCCTCTGTCGCAAGATGGCCAATCTCAATGCCAACACGACAGCGGCACGGGAGACCGATATCTCGCTCAACACCGTGGTGGATTTTATGAATCCCTACGGCGAGCAGGTGGTGACGGAGTTGCTGGCCGATGACCCCGAACTGAATGCCAAGCTAGACTTCCCGTCTGCCCAGGGGGATAGTGGTGCCTCGGATATTGCCCTGATTAAAAAGATGACCGGGCGGATTCCCTTGCTACCCATTGCAGAACAAGAAGCCGTCTACAGCCTGATCGAATCGGAGTACCGCGACCTGGTGGATCAGGCGCGGGCGATGGGGGAGAACATTCTGGAAGCGGATCAGCTGGATTTGGAGGCCAGGCCCCTGGCGCGGATGGAGGTAATGGCGGATGACAGCGAGACCGCTAGCGAGTTCACGGGGCCAGTGTACCTGGAGCTGGTGGAGGCCAAGAGTGAGAGCAAACCGCTGACCCAGCTTCAGGCGATCAATGTGGTGAGGGAGTCGGTGGGGTTGGCGGAAGTGGCATCGGTGGAGACCCATGACTCGGATGCTGTAGCCGCGCAGGCGATGCAGCAGGTGGCGGCGACAATTACCGAGTTGGAAACGCAGACGAACCAGTATCGGCAGGCGGCAGTGGCCCAAAAGCAGGACAGTAAAGCCATTGAAAAACTGAGCGACCGCATTGAGCAGCAGTTCCTACATGTCTCTGGCGTGCTGGAACAGTTCGTGCCCGGCACACCGCTGCGGTTGGTGACTCCGGCCAGTAAGACGATTCTCTATGGCGTAGTGGCTGGGGCGGATGCCAAGAAGCGATCCGGGAGTCCGGCAGCACCGAACCGCTGGAAGCTAAGGATTCTGGTGGCCGATTCAGCGCGGCAAATTACGGTGCCCTTGTCGAAGTTCAACACGGGTAGATCTGGGGCGATCGATGCCACGGTTCAAACCGACGACTGGTTTGGCAATAGCGTCTATTCCCTGTTCGACAAGCAACAGGAGGCTGGGCGAGTTAACCGACAGATCTTCACTGGGAACCTGATCAAGGCCTTTGAGAAGTATTCCAACGGCAAGTTGGTGAACTATACGGACTACCGGGGTGAGGTCTGCCAGGGGCTGATCATGCCCAAGGGGTTTGATATTGAGTCGGAGCTAACTAAGGAGCCGGTGGCCTTAAAGGAGCCGCAGCAGGTGTTTAGGTTCCTCACAGATCTGACGAACCGGCAGGGGACAGTGAAGACCCTCGATGAGCTGTTGCTGCTGAAGCCGCAGCAGGCGGGGAATGGGTTTATTCTACAAGCGCCCAAATCAAAGGAGTCTGGCGGGCGGTACTACTTGGATGAGGAACTAATTGCGGCGGCGGGGTCAGATTTTTACTCCGTGGCCGATCGCATGGAAGTCGTCATTCCGCCAGAGCGGCTAGAGCGAGTGTTGGGAGTGGTAATGCACCAGCGAAACTACACCCTGGCAGCGTTTGAGTTTAAGGAGGTGGCGCGGCAGTTGATGGGGGTGTCGTTGCCGACCTTGGAGAAGGTGGAGGTGGAAGCCGTTAAGCCTCCAGTTGTTTCTCAGCCGGTTGTGTCTGCTGCTGTAAGTCAGCCACGCCCAGAACCAGCCATGGAAAAACCTGCGGTTGAGACAGCAGAAAATCCAGTGTCCCCAGCCGTACCCAATCAGCCCCCGATGGGGCAACTGGAGAAACGGATTCTACGGTTTTTGAGGAATGCGGGGATTGAGCAGGACGTAATGACATCCCAGGAGTTTCACCTGCGGATTGAGAATGAGCCTTTTATTCCGCTGGTGGTGGAGCGGCAGGGGGATGAGCTATATCTGACCCACTACCTGACCCAGAACGGCGATATGTTCATCGACTCGGAGATGGTGTTTCGGGTGCGGGCCGAGGGGCACATCGAGTTTAAGGAGACAGCGGTGCAGAGTCTGCAGGGTGGGGAGTCGCGATTGCCCGATCGCGCTTTTGCTCAAATCTTCTCCAAGAATATTGTGCAGCAGGGGTTTGCAGAGGCGGCTCAGGCTCAAATCCAGGCCCAGGCGGTACCTGAAGTGAAGCAAGAACCTGAGGATGAGCGATCGCAGATGCCCAGTGATATGCGGCTGTATTTGGCGGTAAAAGAGCAGTATCCCGATGCGATCGCACTGGTGCAGTCGCCGGATCAACGGTTCTATGAGGCGTTTTTTGAAGGCGCTCGGCCCTTGATTGAGCATCTGGAGATGATTGGCACCAGCATGGAGTCTGGGGTGAAGGAACTGGGGCGGGTGCCGGTGGCGGGGTTTCCGGTGGGGAGTTTGCACAAGTATTTGGATAGGCTGACCCAGCAGGGGGAGGTGGTGATTGCGGAGGGGGAGGGGACGATCTCGGTACATCCCCATCAGCCCCCCGAGACACCCCTAGAAGCACCGGCCCAGAATCCTGTTGAACCCATTCCCCAACCCCAGGCTTCAGCACCAGCGGTTGAGGAGCCTGAATTTCAGATACAAAATCTATTTGACCTCGACCAGTTCAATGGGGCACAACAAAATGGACATAGGGAACGCCAGACTGCCGATCCAGCCTGGACTAGCTTGGCAGAAGAGCCAAAACCAACCGCGCCATTGTCAAAGGCGACCGTAGATCCGCCTATCCACCATTTGTCTAGCCCCACTGTTCCAGAGGTAGCTGACCAGGAGCAACAGGCAAATGATGCAGCGCCAAAGTCGCTAGAACCGTTGCCGCGTACTGCATTAGACACCTTGCGCGACTGGTACCGCGCTGCCCGCGATTTGGGCCACGACCCGCTGCACCTGGAACAGATTAAGCAGTTAGGCCTCTCAGCCAAACAAGCCAACGGCAACAGCTTGGGCCTCGCGCCAAACCTACAGCAGGCGATGGCACAAGATCTAGCCCAATATCAGGCGTTGCAGCAGCGGGGAGAATATGTGGCTCAAGCCTCTCAAAAAATCTTGTCGGCGATCGGGCAGACCCGAGGCCCCCATACCCAGTTTCGCGGCAAAGTCTATGAACTGAAACAGACCGCTGACCGGCTGACCGTCCGCCGGGTGACGCCTCAGCCCCAGACCATTCTGGAAATGGCCCAGGGAAAAATTCAGCGCACGGTGGTGACGGCTGAAGACTGCCAGCGGTTTCAGCGATTTGTGCAGCGCCTAGAATCAGACCGTGTTCCCACCCCGACCTCAGCAGGACTTGAACGATGATGACCCTGGCCCCCTTACCCGCCGACTACCGCCCCCAGTCCATCGTGATTTTGTGCGATGGGCAAAAGGCCGTGCATGTGGAGGGCAACGAAATGCAGCTCGATGTGGAATGGACGGCGGAGCGCGAACCCGATCGCCTGGAGATGTTTTGGGATGGGGTGTTGGTCTATGCGCTGGTGAACCAGCAGCTCACGGTCAACCGGCTGGAGTTGGTCACGGGCGCTGTCCACCCCATGGAATGGATCTTTCAAACCCCAGCGGGTCAAGCCGATGAACCCAGCCCTTTGCGCCACGTTTGATTGGCTCCAGGTTCAGGGCCTGCCGCCGCTTCCCGTCGCCCCAGCCCAAGACCCAACGCGCTACCCAGCCCGCAACCGGGATGGCAGCCTGAAGCGCGACAAAGACGGGGTTCTGGTGCCCGCCTTCACCGGCAAGAACCCCAGCTATGTGGACAGCCGTGGGATTCCCCATCTGATCCGGCATACCCAGTATCAAAATCGGATGCCAACTCAGGCTGAGCTTCAGACCTGGTTTGCCAACCCTATCAACGGTATTGGCACTCTGGGCGGCTGGCACAATATCGTTTGGGTCGATGTGGATGTGAAGCAGTTTGAGTCGCAGCTGACCTGCGACCAGCGGATCGCCGATTGGCTGGGCAAATACCCACTCTTACAGCAAACCTTTACTGAACGCACCCACAGCGGCGGCTGGCGGCTAGCAGTGCGAGTCCACGAAAAGAGCTTTACCAATTTCTCGCTGAATGAGGTAGGTGGCCAGCACATGGGGGAGGCTCTGGGGCAAGGACGCTTCACCGTGCTCTCGCCGACAGTTGGCCCAAGTGGGAACGCCTATGTCAATGTGCAGCGGGTGCCGCCGGTTTGGGTAGCGCGGTTGGATGCGATCGGGCTATACCCGGTGAGTGGTCGCAGGGAGCAAGGCCAATCCCGCCAGTCTCGACCTCGAATCCAGTCTCAGCCTCCTCAACTGGGAGTCTTACGGCTAGAAGATCTAGCCACAGCGAAGGCTCAGGCGGTGCTGCATGGGGATAGTCCGTTGGCATCGCGATCGCACTCTTTGACCTATGCCCTGCGGGAGTTCTATGGCTGGGAGAACTGGGCTGCCCAGAATCGGATACCGATTAGCGGCAATGTGGAAGAGCTGGCACGAGCGGCAGGGGCTGCGTTAGGGATTGACGCTGAGAGGGTGGAGCGAATTATTGGGAGCATTTCTGACCCAGGCAGTTGCGCCCCAGCGGCGGTTTTTGCGGGGGGCAAGACCAGTGCTTGGAAGCGGGTGTGGAAGCTAGACCGAGGAGTCTATGAAGAGCTATGTCCTGACGCTACCAAGCAGGCTATCAAGATTACGGCCAAAAGGAACCATCACGTTCTGACCGTGGGCAAACCTCAAAAGAGGCAAAACGCTGTCATCAAGACTTCAGCAGCCCATCAGTCCGCAATCTCAGCAGATCAGATTCAAACATTCGTGCGCCAGGCCCGAGAAATTCTGGTCTATGCCCACCAGCTAGGACAAGGGAAGGTGACTGGTAAGGGCTCAGCGGTAGATCCCAAATTTTGGGTACAGGGGCAAATTTATCAAATCGCCGCTGAGGGGCAGAATCTGACTATACAGGCACGTGGCCGGGGCGCTATTTTGCAGGCTAAGGGTGATACTGTCACCTTGGAAAACTTGACTGTAGTTGATCTGAAGCGGTTTCAGGCTGAGATGTTGAGGCTTCAGCAACGCCATGGCCATTATGCAACGACTCCAGGGATTTCTCGCCAAGGTCAGGAGCGCTGAGTCTGCATTATTGATTGGTTAAGCAAGCCATGAACGTCTGCCGTAGGTTGACCTGGATCTTTGAAGATTGGGTCGTTTGGGCCAGGTTAACTAAAAGCTTTTTATCCGAGGGGTAGCCTGGGCAGGCCAGAGATTAGGTAAAGCCATGCAGCACGCTAGGATGAGAGCAACGTCTGCGGGGAAAAGGCTATGACCCAGGCTAAGGTAAAGCTCGCTTCCTTTGAGGAATATCTTGCCTACAGTGATGAGACGCAGCTAGAGGGGCGTTTTGAGTTAGTGCGTGGGGAGTTAGTCGAATTGCCACCCGAGTCAGAACCGAATAATTGGCTGGCTAACTACCTGCAATTTCTGCTGGTCGCGGCCAACGTCGCTCCCCTGCGGTTAATCAAAATCCATGCGTTAGAACTGCAAGTGCCGGTCTTGCAACCGAGCGATGCGGCCAATCGCTACCCCGACCTGGTGGTTCTCCGCCCTGAGCATCTGGAACTGACTCAGAGGCGGTTAACGATCACCCGCAATATGCCGCCGCCTCGCTTGGTGGTTGAGATTGTCAGCCCTGGCAAAACCAATCAAGACCGCGATTATGTCTCCAAACGGGCTCAGTACGCAGCCCTTAGAGTGCCGGAGTACTGGCTAGTTGACCCCGCAGCACAAACCGTCATGGTGCTTTCGCTAGCCGGTGAGACCTATCAAGAGGTTGGAGTATTTGGGTTGCAGAGGGCCATTACCTCAGTCGAGTTTCCAGATCTCACTCTAAAAGCAAGCCAGATTTTTGAGGCTGATCGATAGCTTCGGCCAATTCCCTATCGTTCAACGCCTCTATCTTGTCTGTTGGAACGGCTGTCATGCGTTGTGTGAGACAGGTTTGCCTGTTGACTGGCCATAGCAACTAAATTGTCCAAATTGGTCGGTAGCGGCAAATCAGCGGGCTGAGAGCAGCCACTACTGATACCCGTAACCTCTCCAGGGTTTTCCTTTGCCCGCGATCGCTCCACCCGCTCAATCAGCCGATCCAAATCGTCCGATGCATACAGCCGCAGCTCCCGCTTCACCCGGCTCACCGCCACATAAAAGCTCTCCCGCGCCACATGGCGATCCAGCGCCCCAATTACCCTCTCTGCTGACTTACCTTGAGCTGCATAGGTGGTACTGACCAGCGCATAATCCAAATGAGCTAGCGCTGAATTCTCGAAACACCCTACCTCCCCTCGCCCCCAGCGAATCAGCACCTGTCCATCCTCCAGGCCCACCACCTCAAACTCCTGGCCATTGCGTCGCCCCAAGGCATGGTCATTGCGCGTCCACCGCAGGCGATCGCCCACTGCAATTTCCATCTCCTCCACCTCATAGACCGACTTCCGCCTAATCTGAGCTGGATCCACCTGCAACGCCGCCCCGGCTTGCCCTCGCAGCATCAGCCCATTACTGTGGCTATCCGTCGTCAGCACCTCGTAGCGCTTCCCCTTCTCAAACCCCAGCCGCTTGTAGCTGGCCTGGGGAATCAGCACATTTCCCGGCTGAAAATGGTGGGCATAGCTCGATTGGGTCTCTGTCAAATCTCTCGCCTTCAGCCGCTTTACCGTCAGGCTCTGGCCGAGGGTTCCTTCTGCTTTTAGGCCATCGCGCACCAGCTGAGTAATTGCTAATCGCTCCTGGTTGGTGCCCGCTAATAGCAGGGTCTTCTTTCGCTCGTCTGGGGCCAGGGCCAGATAGTCACGGGCGATCGCCGCTGCCCTCGCCTCCTGGCTACTCACCTGCTGAATGTACGGCTTCAACTGCTGCACCCCCGCCGCAATTTCCCCAGCAGCAATCAGGTCAACGCCTGCCTTGATCTGCTGATTCTTCTGCCGCAAGGACTGGGTGAGGTAGGCCGTCGCCATCCCCGCCTGCTGCAAACTCTTGAACGGGTTCCCCGCCTCCACCGCCGACAGTTGCCGGGTATCTCCCACCAAAATCACTCGGGCTTGCTGTGCCTGGGCCTTGGTCACCAAGGCCAGCGCATCCTTGGCACTCAAGAGCCCCGCCTCATCTACAACCCAAACCTCGGGCTGAGCTGGGTTCGGTTCCGCCGGTTGAGCACACAGCAACGCCGCCACCGTTTCCACTGGCTGAATTTGGGCCGAGTCGCCCAAGGATTTCGCGGCTTCCGCACTGGGGGCAAAGCCCCGAACGGTGTAGCTCTGGGACTCTGTGATCTGGCGAAATTGATTCAGAGCATAGCTCTTCCCCGCCCCGGCCACCCCCTGCCAGGCGATGACGCGATCGCGGGTTGTCGCCGCCAACATCACTCCTTGCACCTGCCCCTCGGTCAGGCCCTGATCGCGCAGGTGCTCTGCCACTAAAACTGGAGAGGCAATACTCCCCACATCTCCCCGGCCATCCAACACTGTGCGAATGGTCTCCAACTCCCGCAGCACCGCCGTCTGAGTGGTCAGCCGCTGGTCATGGGTGTGAATCACCTCTGGCTCGGTGTCCAAGGTCTGCTGTACGTCGTCAAAGCACTGCTGACCCAGATGGTTCTCCAGGGCAAACCGCTCCACTTGCTCGCGATGGAACACCGCCTCCCGCTCAGCGCAGTGGGTGAGCCCAGCTTGGGTGGCCCGCTTCGGCAGGCTCTGCCAGTCCATCAGCTGGGGGTGAGGGTGCTCCAGCTTCAGCGCCTGGGCCTGCTGCTGCCAGTAGGTGCGCAGCTCTTCCCGAGGGATTTCTTTGCCTTTAGGTGCTCGGGTCATCAGGGTGGCCAGCTCTCGCTCTTGGGCCGTCGCGTTCTCCTCCACCGCCGCCAGAATCTGCTCCCGCCGTTTGGAGAAGGTCTGGAGGTCTTCGGCTTGATATCCCCTGAGTTCAAACTGGCCGTTGGCCCTGGGCTCAATGCCATAGCCCAGCCGCTGCACCTCCACCGCCAGCTCGTTTTGGTAAATCATCCCCAACAGTTTCTGCTGATTGAAGAGGATGTCATTGTGGAGCGACTGCCAGCGGCCATTGTCCAGCTGTGTGGCATTGATCACCACACAATGGGTGTGCAGCTGCGGATCCTTCTCGCGGGAGGTGTCGTGGTGGAACTGGGCGACGATCAGGTTGCCAGTGCCAACTGCCTGCCGTCCCTCCGGTGTCCGTACCCGTGTTTGGGCATAGCGCTCCTCGATGATGGCCAGGGTGCGAGTGACGGCTGTGCGATGGGCTTGCTCTATCGCTTCATTCCCCCCGACCAGGGCCGCCAGGCTGATGCTCTTGGGCGCACTAAAGGTCAAATCCAGCCCGGCCCGATGACGCTCCGGATCGATCTTTCGACCCGATAGGGTTTGGTGCCCTCGGGGATGAGAGCCATGGAGCAGATTCTTGAAGTCGCCTCCCTGCACCTGGCATGCCAGACCTAGGCTCTTGGCCCCTTGGCCCCACCAGCCGGAATGTGCCTGGTTCTCTTCGCTGGTGTAGTAGTTCTCGGCGGTGTAGTAGGTTTCGCCTTGGTTGGCGCTGATCACCGTCAGGCTGAGCATGGCTGACCTCCTAGCCTTCTACCAAACCCTGGCGCTTGCGAATTTCCTGAATCAGCGCCTTGCGATTTTCCAGCGCCTGTGGCCCTCGGGCATTGGCCTGCTCCAGGGCGATGGTCTCCAGCAAAATCTGGAGTCCCTGAAACTGCACTTGCAGCAGCTCCATCCGAGCCTTCAGGTCATCCACCTGCCGTTCCAGTTCGCGGCGCTGCTGACCATCGCGCATCATCAGGCGAATGATGCTGGCGGCGGGTAGCCCCAGCCGATTGGCCTCTTTCTCGACGATTGCCGCCTCTTCGAGGGGCAGCGAGACGCTAAATCCTTTACCCATGAGCTTTTCCGTGAATTTGTCAGTGATTCGTAAATAACCGGCCATTAGCTCCCATGACTAGAACCCCTGTTAGAGCTGGGTTTCAGCAACCCCCTGGCCCAGGGCTGGGCGTGGTGTGTGAAACGCGGAGCAACGAAACGCAGTGGAGTGGCGTAGCCCCCAAGGCAGCCCATCAGGCATTTGCCGGGGCATTCCCTGGGGAGAATACAAGGGGCAATACTCTCTGTTTTAGCCCACAGAAAATGTCCGTTCTGTTCAGTCTATCGAGCTGCAAAATTTGTTTTTATTCATCAATCTATTGACTGGAATCTGTGCCCTATAAAAGGAGAAGTCGTTATCAAGTCGTGAATGATTGGGTGATTCCAGGCTTGTCTTGGATTCTAGGCAGGTAAGTCGTTATCAAGTCGTGAATAAGTCGTGAATGAAATTTTCGGCCATCAAAGTCATGATGGATTTTGCTGAAGATAACAATTCAGTCGTTATTAAGTCGTGAATAAAATTGGCAATTCAGAATACAGATATCTATCAAGCAGCTTGAAGGCATTTTTCGCTTCTCAAGATGTTGATGAAACGATGAAACGCTGTTGTTGGTATCCAAACTATGACTCAAATTATCCAGACCTATATCGACATGGGCAGCTCTGCCACCAAGTGCCTCTACTGGCAGGACCAGCCCTACCTGCTGCACCTTGACCCCCAAGTGGCTCGGTTGAACCCGGCTCGACTCGACCGGCTAATGCTGGGCGGGCTGACTAGCCAGGAACCAGAGGACAGTGCCTATGTGATGGTGGGCAATAGTGCTTATGCGATTGGAGCCTTGGCAATCGCTCAAAAAGGCGACTCGGGCCTGGCTCTGCCCAAGCGCGATCGCGCCGTCTACAAAATTCTGGCTACCCTCGGCGTCATCGCTGAGAAGACTCTGTCAGCCCAGGACTCTGGCTCGGGTTGTGAGTTTACTGCTCAGCTGGGCCTGCTGCTGCCACTGGAGGAATACTGGCAAGACCGTAAGGAGTTGAAAGTCCAGATTCTGGGGGCGATCGCCGACTTCAGCTTTCGAGGTCGGTCTCTGTTCGGACAGCTAGAGCGCATCGAGATGCAGCCAGAGGGAGCTGGGCTGTACCTGGCCAAGGGATTGCAGCTGGCACGGGCTGGGGTGGGGATTCGTGACTCTACTGTCGTCGTCCTGATGTTTGGCCACCGCAATCTCTCCATCCTCACCTTCGAGAAGGGCAGCACGCCCCAGGAAACCAACAGTACCTCTCAAGGCCCAGGGTTCGTGGAATACCTGAAGCAGTGTGCCACTGAGCTACCGGGTGTCGCGCCAGATGATCCGGCTTTGCTCGAAGCAATTTTGCAGGGGCACCCCACCTTTCACGTCCCAGGCCGCAAGGAAGCTCTCGACCTGGCTAAGGCCTGTAGCTACGCCCGTGAGTTCTATCTGGATCGGGTGAACCAGTTTCTAGTGGAGTGGCTGCCCTCGGCAGAGGTGGAGGTAATTGTCGGCGGGGGTGCTGCCTATTTCATTCGGCCAGAGCTGGAGCAGTTTTTTGACCAACGCGGGCTGGCTCAGCAGATCACCTGGGCCGAGGCCCTGCGACAGGAGATGACCGACGTACTGCGGGGCCAGGATGGCACGGCGGAACCCGACTTGATCACCAGCGTCCGCTGGGCCGATGTCTATGGGTTGTTCAAAACGTTCATGTACAGCGCCAAATCAACCTAGGCTCGCTAGCAGCACGGCTATCCCAAGACAACCGAGATAAGGAATCACAGGAATGACCCAAACGTCAGAAACAAAGGCCCGGATTCAGTACTCTAGCCGGGATGAGCTGGATGTAGCGGTGATTGGTTACTGCCGAGGAAAGTCTCGACATGACCTCCATGCCCGTATGAGATCGGCGCTGAATGGCTGCTATGGCCCATTCGCGATGGCAGCCATTCAAGCCCCCAAAGATGAAGTTCGGCGGCAGGCTGTGCGATCAATTCAGCAGTTGACAACTCAGATTCTAGAAATCAAGGAGCGGTTCCTCCCAGAACTGGCAGCCTTCGATGATTTGATAACGCCACCCAAGACAGCTCTCCCACTGGTTGGGGCAAACCCACGACATCTACCATCGGCTAATGGCTCCACAGTATCCACCCCAACCGAACCCATCAAAACTCTGCCCGACCCAGGGCCGGTGGATCAGCCGCTGCGGGAGTTCTTGGGCGACGATGCCGCCATCATGGCGGGACTTAACCCTTTCATCAATGACCTGACGTGACCCCGCCGCGACCCAGAATACCTATCCCCGTTGACCGCCAGACCCAGGAGCAGATCGTGGGGACGGCGGTGCTGCTGCTGGAGCGGTTTTGTCAGGGGCAGCACCGGGGGCAGCGGGTGTTTGAAGGTAAGCAGTTTTACACGATTGTGGAGCGGGGGCGCGATCTGAATATCGAGTTCAGAGGCGATGCTCACCACCTGCCGGAGACGATTCTGACGCTACGCACTCAGCGAGAAAACGGGCAGACATTCTACGATATTGATGCCTGGCTTACCCAGGCAGATGTGCAGCGGTTTGCCCTGATTCGACAGGAACTACACAAGGATATGCAGGCCGTAGCATCAGAACAGATAACTCAAAACTAGTTACTCAGCACGATGCTAGTCGACAAGGAATAATCAATTTGGGGGTGCAGTGCAGAGGCTTTAATTTTTATATCTCCCTAATGCAGGATCTAGTAGTACCTTCGACGGCCACACTATTCCCACTCAGATTCGAGCGGGGTGGTTCTTTGGTTCCGATTCCCCACTGGGGATGCTTCGCGATCGCTTTGAGCCCGAGAGCGCATTTTTCCGCTGCACCATCGACCGAGCCCGCCACCGCTGATCGGCCTTTTCCCTCATCATGAGCCTGACGGGATTAGTGGGGGTACCGCTGGGGAATATGTAGGCGCGGATGATTGGGGCGGTATGCGGTAGTTACTCCAGTGGCGTTTTTGCTACTGGAAAGGGTGTGGGGTCGTGCTAAAAACTGAATCACAGACATAAATTGGGGCTGCCCTTTATCAAGGTAGACCCGCAATTGCAGGGGAAGATGCGTTGTCAAAATCACCTTGGCTCAGATCGTCAGCCAAGCCTGTTGACTCTTTGCAAGCGCCTTCCTATAGAAAAAACAATCCTCAGATTGTAGTATCTTGTATTATGTCGGTATTGTCGCTCAATCTCTAATTACGCCGATGATTCGACCGACGATTCCGGACGATACAGCCGCTCGATGGCACTGGCCGATGCTACAGGGCTTTTTCCGCCCGATGGACTCGTGTTTCTGTGCCAGCTCTTAGCTGATTCGCTGGGCAAAACCGAGCCTACAGACCCCTTTTGGCTGACGGATGAGAACGATGGCCCGGTGGGTATGGCCTACTGCGAACCAGAGCGCTTGGCAGAGGGTACCTGGAATCTGCAACTGATTGCGATTCATCCCGATCGCCAAGGGGAAGGTCGGGGAACTCAGCTTCTCCAGGCTGTAGAGCAGGCCCTGCAGCAGCGCAGCGGTCGCCTCCTGCTGGTAGAAACCTCGGGTCTGCCAGAACTCGCGGGCACCCGCACCTTCTATAAAAAGTATGGCTTTGAGGCCGAGGCCCGCATTCGCGATTTCTACACACAGGGCGATGATAAAGTCGTGTTCCGTAAAGTGTTGGCGGCCAGCTAGGGCTCCACCCCGTGCTCACCACGGCAGGTTGCACTATACCGATCGCATTAAAGAAACTCTGCCTTGACTCTCCAGCCTGCTGGAGGGTTTAGGATAGGGTAGTACTAGAGAGGTAATGATGCGTTGTAGTGGTGAATAAAATTCCACAACAGGCCGATGTGATTACGTAGGCTCTTCGAGAAGGCTAAGCTGCGTCTGACAAAGCGTGACACTCGCTGTCTGAGAGTATTGTTAAACCGCTCAATGTAACTCGTTTTGCCGCTCGACTTGCTGACAACTCGATGTCGTTGGTGGGGCAGTACCTGCTGGTACGCCTCCCAGGCATCGGTATAGATGAGCGCACACTGTCGATAAACCTTGGGCAAAGACTCCCAGAGGCGTTGGGCACTCTGGGCAGAGCGATCACCGACATGAGCCCCGATAATCTCACGGGTATCGGCATCGAGCGCTAACCAAACCCATTGTTTGTTGCCCTTGTGGTCGACAAACGACCAGAGTTCATCGCATTGCACCGTCAATGGCCCCTTTTTTTGGGCCGGACCGTGGCTTGAGTGGGCGTCTGGGCCGCTTTGCAGGTGACATAGTCTTGCAACCATTGTTCGGAAACCTGAACCGCCCGAGCGATTCCAGCCATCGAGAGGCGTTCCAACAAGAGCCGGTCGATTAGTTCCCGTGTCGGGGTGTCGATGGTCTTGTTGGTTGGGTTCTCAACAAACTGACGACCACAGTTGCGGCACAGGTACCGTTGCTTGCCCGTATGAATGTGGCCATTTTTGACCGTTCGTTCACAGGTACAGTCAGGGCAGGGTGGCATAGGCATCGTTGCATAGCTTCACTGTCACCCTAACAAATCCGTCATTACCTCTAGAGTTCTACCTAGGATAGATGTAATACTTGATGAGGTCAGCCATGCTCACAGAAGCTCCTCCCAAACTCATTGGCGCTGTTGCTAAGAAAAGCGGCCTACCCGTTAAAACCATCCGCTACTACGATGAGATCGGCCTGCTCAAAACCGCTGGTCGTACCGAGGGCGGCTATCGAGTTTTTGCGGAAGATGTCTTTACCCGGTTGGGCTTTATTCGGCGCGCCCAGAGCCTTGGTCTCACCCTGACCGAAATCAAAGAATTTTTGGAAGTGCATGATCAAGGGGACTTACCCTGCTCCCATATCCAAGTCAAGCTAGAGGATAAGTTGACAGAGATTGAAGAAAAAATTCAGCAATTTCAACTGCTGAGGCAGGAGCTATCTGGGCTTCTGATTGGGTGGCAAAGCACAGCTACTAAAACGGACGAAGCCATCTGTCCGATTATTGAAAGCTAGTAAATTTATCTTTTCTCCAACAAGTAATAACTGCCGAACTGGGTCTATTGATTAGGCCCAGTCTTTTTGTTTGAAAATCTTCTCTTGACACTCCAGTCAGGGGGAAGCTCTAGAGTGAGATTATGCCTAGTTAATCAGGAACAAAACCCTGCGCAAGGCATTGGATACACCAGAATTCACACCTAAAACTAACTGAGAGGAAACCTATGACGACTCAAGTGAATACTGAAATCAGTCTGCCAGTTGTTTTTGAGGATATTTGCCAGCTCGTACTCAAAGGTAGCGCGATGGAAGCCTTTGAAAAATACTATGCTGATACGGTAGTCATGCAAGAAAATGACGAACCCGCCACCGTTGGCAAAGAGGCTAACCGTCGCCGAGAAGAAGACTTCTTTGCCAAGATTCTTGATATTCATGAGGCCAAACTCAAGAACGTGGCCTTCACGGAGAATACAATTTTTTCTGAATGGTATCTGGACTATACCCATGCCGAATGGGGGCGACGCACCTATCACCAGGTTTCGGTACAGCAATGGCAAGATGGCCAAGTGATTCACGAACGCTTCTACTATGGATCTTAGCTAGTCTGAGTCCAAAAGGCTCTTGAACACATCTATTTGCCAGCTTTAGCTGGATTGAAAGGTCTGCGATCGCAGGCCTTTTTTATTGCCAAAAATTTCTTCAAATTAGCGCTTGACTGTCCAGCTAACTGGAAACTGTATGGTTTATCCATGGTTGACTTAACCGCTGTTGAGGAACATCTAATGAGCACTAACACCAACGGATTTAATACAGGCTCAGGCTTTGCTGAAGAATGGTTTGAGCTGGTTGACGAGAGCCCTAAGAAATGGAGCTTCAAACAGATCCTTCACCGTGTCTGGCATAGCCTAATTGAGCTATTTGCGCCATCCAGCGAGCTGAGAATTTTCACAGGTCGCGATCGCCACGGCAATACCTACTACGGAGTTTATGACGTATCGACTCAAGACTTCCATCGCTTCGAGTCTGAGGATGAGGTGCGTATTTGGCTAGAGCAACGCTATTACCGCTGAATGCGCTGCCCGGTTAATTTTCTGATTCCAATCTGATGTCCTATCTAGTATTTCCATCGAAAAAGGAGTCTGTTATGTATGAACTGCCGCCTGATAGCCCGAATGTCTACCGCGATCTTGAATGGCTTGAGTCATCCCTTGACAATAGGCCAAAATCGCCGGTTGGAGCATTGTTTGACTGGCTTTCACGCACCTCTAGGGAACTCTCTTTTGCGCTGTTTGGGGAAATGGAGCCCCGAGTTTGGGAGTACGTCGATCGCACCGGTCAGAGTTGGTGGATGATTCAAGATTCCTTGGCCGATCAGCCGTTTCGATCGCTCTCTATTAACGACGTTCGCGTTTGGCTAGAGCAGCAATATCTGGCCAGCCCCGACGATGTTTAGGCGGTTTTATAGCCTGACCTGACGAACACCTATTATCTCCAAATCAGTTATGGACGCCTTTGATTTCCCCATCGCTGATGCTCAAACAGAGCCAGCGGCAAGCCCCAAAAAACGACCGTGGCGATCGCGCCTTTGGATACTCTTTGCCCTGCTTTGGCTCACTGGCGGCAGCTTTGAACTGTGGCGCTGGTGGCAAAAGCAGGAGGTGGTACCTGTAGCCCAGGCGCAGCAGCCCCCCATGCCGGTGCAAACCCTGACGGTGCAGGCCGTGAGTCTAGCGGAAACATCGGAGTTTGTGGCCAGTCTGCGATCGCACCAATCCGTTCTCCTGCGGCCTCAGGTGCAGGGGCAGGTGGCGCAAATTCGGGTGCGGTCGGGCGATCGCGTCACCGCTGGCACTGTGCTAATTGAGATCAACCCGCAGCAACAGCAGGCCCTGGTCACTGGAGCTGCCGCTGCGGCAGAATCAGCCCAGGCCAGTATCGCCAATGCCAGAGCTGGCCTGCAAGCCTTAGCAGCGCAGCGGGTGGCCAAACTGACCGAGGTGCAATACGCCCAGCAGGAGTATGACCGCTTTGCCACCCTGGCCGAGGCGGGCGCAGTCTCCCGGCAAATGCGCGATCAGTACGCCCAGCAGCTCGAAGTGGCCCGCGCCCTGCTAAATGCCATGGATGAGCAGATCCGCGCCCAGCAGGCCACTATTGCCCAGGCCGAGCAATCTTGGCAGGCGGCGCAGGCCCAAACCCAGGCTCAGGCATCCCAGCTGGCCTATTTTCAGATCACCGCGCCCTTTACCGGGATGGTGAGCGATATTCCCGTCAAGGTGGGCGAGGTGGTGAGTCCGGGCACAGCCCTGATTGGGCTGGCCAAGAACGACACCCTGGAGGTGAATTTCTCCGTTCCGGCGGAGCGAGCGGCGCTGCTGCAACCCGGTAGCCCTGTAGAACTGGTGGATGGCCAGGGGCAAACCCTGGGCACCAGCCAGGTTGAATTCATTGCCCCCAATGCCGACCCCGCGACGCAACTGGTGCTGGTGAAGGCGTTACTCCCCAACTCTGAAGGCAAGCTGCGGGCCGATCAGTTTGTTCAGGCTCGCATTACCTGGAGCCAGCGCCAGGGTACCCGCGTGCCCGCCAGTGCTGTGACCCATTTGGGCAGTCAATCCTTTGTGTTTGTGGCGGAGTCTGGGCCAGAGGGCACGGTGGCACGACAGCGATCGGTGCAGCTCGGCGAAATAGAAGAGAACCAGTACCAGGTGATCGAGGGGCTACAGCCCGGCGAAGCGGTAATCACCACCGGGGTGCTGATGCTGCGCGACGGTGCACCTGTCAGCCCCATTGAGAATTGATTGATTTTCCAGAGATTAGCAAGTCGTAGGGTGGGCATTGCCCACCACCCTTGAATCTTCCTGCCACCCACCCCCTGAAGGCACTCCACTACACCCAGAGGTGACCCCATGTTTACAGATTTCTTCATCAAAAAGCCCGTGTTTGCCATTGTCTGTGCGCTGGTCACCCTGGTGGTGGGGTTGATCAGCCTGCCATTGCTGCCCATTGAGCAGTATCCCGACATCAGCCCGGTGCAGATTACCGTCACCGCCAACGCCGTCGGGGCCAATGCCCAGGTGGTGGAAGAAACGGTGACCAACGTGCTGGAGCGCCAGATCAACGGCGTGGAGGGGATGCGCTACATCAGCTCCACCAGCAGCAACGACGGCACCAGCACCATTGTCGTCACCTTTCGCCAGGGGTACAACATTGATGTGGCCGCCTCGGATGTGCAGAACCGGGTGTTGCAGGCGGAACCCCAACTGCCGGAGGCGGTGCGCCAAACGGGGGTGCAGGTGTCGAAGCAGTCTAGCTCCATTGTGCTGGCGATGGCGCTCTACAGCGAAGATGATCGCTACGACGACACCTTCATCAGCAACTACGCCGACCTCTATGTGCTCGATGCTCTACGGCGGATTCCTGGTGTGGGTACCCTCGTTCCCTTTGGCGAGCGGCGCTATGCCATGCGCCTCTGGCTCGACCCCAATCGCCTCGCCAGCCGCCAGCTCACTGCCCAGGACGTGATTACAGCGTTGCGCCAGCAGAATGTGCAGCTAGGGGTAGGCAGCATTGGTCAACCGCCCAACCCTGACGGCCAGCTCTACCAGATCGATCTGCAAACCCTGGGACGGCTGAGTAGCCCAGCGGAGTTTGAGGAGGTGGTGCTCAAGGCAGGGGCGGCAGGCGATCTGGTCAAACTGAAGGATGTGGGGCGGGCAGAACTTGGGGCCGAGCGCTACAGCACCTTTGCCCGTTACAGCGGCCATCCGGCGGTGGGGTACCAAATTTTGCAAACCCCCGGCAGCAACTCTCTGGCCATTGCCAAGGCGGTGAAGGCGGAGATGGCGCGGCTGGCGGAACGCTTTCCCCCAGGGCTGATTTACGAGATTCCCTACGACTCGTCGCGGTTTGTGGAGGCGTCGTTTCGAGAAGTGATTATCACGCTGTTGCAGGCGGTGGTGCTGGTGGTGCTGGTGATCTTTGTGTTTCTGCAAGACTGGCGCACCACGGTGATTCCAGCGATCACCATTCCGGTGTCGCTGGTGGGCACCTTCGCCTTTGTCAAACTCTTTGGCTTTTCTCTCAACAGCCTGACGCTGTTTGGCCTGACGCTGGCGACGGGTATGGTGGTGGATGACGCGATTGTGATTGTGGAGGACATCAGCCGCCTGATTCAAAGGGAGGGGCTGTCGCCGATGCAGGCTGCGATCGCATCTATGCGCAACCTGGTGGGCGCGGTGATTGCCACCTCGCTGGTGCTGATGGCGGTATTTGTGCCGGTGGGCTTTTTCCCCGGTACGGCGGGGCAGCTCTACCAGCAGTTTGCGTTGACGATTGCCTTTGCGATCGCACTTTCTACTTTCAATGCCCTCACCCTTACCCCGGCGCTCTCCGCGCTGCTGCTACGGGCACAGCCCCGCCAAACTGGCGCTCTCGGCTGGATCTACCGCCGCATCAACGGCTTTTTGACCGGGCTAGAGCGCAGCTACCACTGGGGGCTGGGTCGGTTGATGCGATGGCAGAGCGCCGTTCTGGTCGGCTTTGTGGGGCTGCTGGTGGCGACGGGATGGCTCTACACCCAGGTACCCCAGGCGTTTCTGCCGGAAGAAGATCAGGGCTATTTCATCAGCATTTTGCAGGGGCCAGATGGCACCTCCCTGAACTATACCGAGCAGGTGGTGGCCCAGGCCGAGCAGCAGTTGCTGGCGGTGCCAGAGCTGGAGGGCACCTTTGCCATGGGCGGGGTGGGCTTTAACGGCAACACCCCCAACCGGGGCATATTGTTTGCGCCGCTCAAATCCTGGCAAGAGCGGCGGCAGCCGGAGCAGTCGGTGACGGGCATTCTCAACCGGGTGCGGCTACCGCTGATGGGCATTCCCCAGGCCCCCGTGATTGCGGTGAACCCGCCCACCATCCCCAGCCTGGGCAGCGTTGGCGGCTTTGTGTTCCAGCTGCAAGATCGCGACAGCAGCACCGCCGACATCCAGGAACTCGATCAAATGAAAGGGGCGATTTTGGCGCAGGCCAACCAAACCCCCGGCTTGCAGGGGGTGTTTAGCCTCTACACGGCTAACGCGCCCCAGCTCCAGGTAGAGGTCAACCGCGATCGCGCCGAAGCGTTGCAGGTGCCTGTGGAAGACATCTTTAGCACCCTGCAAACCTACATGGGCTCCCGCTACGTCAACGACTTCAACGCCTTTGGCCGCACCTATCGGGTTTATGTGCAGGCCGATGCCGCCTTCCGCGCCGAGCCTGACAGCATTGGGCAACTGTATGTGCGATCGCGCCTGAACGAAATGATTCCCCTCAGCGCCTTGGTGACCATTACCCGCACCACTGGCCCGCAGATTATCAACCACTACAACCTGCACCGCTCGATTGAGATCAACGGTTCAGCGGCTCCCGGCACCAGCTCTGGTCAGGCCATGCAGGCGATGGCAAAGCTGGCGACCGAGGTGCTGCCCCCCAACCTGGGCTTTGAGTGGTCGGGCATTTCCCTCGAAGAACTAGAGTCGGGCGGCAAAGCGCCAATCATCTTTGGCCTGGGGATTTTCTTCGTCTTTTTGGTGCTGGCGGCCCAGTACAACAGCTTTGTCGATCCGCTGACGATTATGCTGGCGGTGCCCCTGGCGGTGCTAGGTGCCCTGGTGGCCCAGTCGATGCGCGGGCTGTACAACGACGTGTACTGCCAGGTGGGGCTGGTGATGCTGATTGGTCTGGCCAGCAAAAACGCCATCCTCATTGTGGAATTTGCCAACCAGCTGCGGGACGAAGGGCTATCCCTCACCCAAGCGGCGGTGCAGGCTTCCCAAGAACGGCTGCGCCCGATTTTGATGACGGCGATTTCGACCCTGTTGGGCATTTATCCGCTGATGGTGGCCACGGGGGCAGGCTCAGCCAGTCGCCAATCGTTGGGTACGGCGATCTTTGGCGGCATGCTGGTGGCGACGGTGCTGACGCTGTTTGTGGTGCCGGTACTCTATATTGCGATCGGCCATATGCAGCAGCGCGTGGCTAAGGCATTTCGCTAGGGCAATCTCAGCATGGAAAGACCAATGACTCGCAGAAGGAATACACCGCTAAAACTTTTGCTCCGAGAAACAAGCAATTTCTTATTAGAAAAAGTTTTTTCAACAATCAATTTCTCTGCCGATGCGAAAATTGCCCCAATAAAGCCATGATGTATTGAAGCTTAGAAATTTTTGTAACAATGAAGTTGTGCGGCGGCAGATAATCTCGAACACCCACTGACAACCTCTGTACCGTCCGCACCAACACAGTGTTAGCTATCCGGCACAGACCTGCATTGAACTCCATAGGCAGTCTTATCTCATTGAATTGGTAAGTCTCTCAGTTTTTTACGAAGAAGTCGTTCTTTGACATCTTGCAACGCAACCAATTTTTCTTTGTAGAACTGCAAGCCGATTTCTTGTAAAGTTTCTTCTGTACTCCCGGATGCCGATGCTCGAAGTCGTTCAAGAGCTAATGCAACATCACTGAATAACTTGATAGCATCATCGTGGGATAGGTAAGCAATATCCTCAACGTGAGAAGTTGCCAGGTTGTGGACAGCCGATCGTGGTGAAATAACAATCGTAGAACATGGAACAAAAGCAGGAATCAAGTTATCTGCTCTTACTCGTTGTTCATGAGTACGAGCTTGGCGTATTGTATCAAGCGAAATTCCACCTTCAGGGTTTTCATCAGTTTTAGCTTCAAATACAAAAGCGTGCCAGTTACCAAATACCCAAAGACCATCAGGAGCACCATCATCTGTCCACTGATGACTGCTAGCACCTAGCATTTTACCTAACGTAGCCAAGCCCTTTTCAAAAGATTTAGCATCGTTGTTCTCAATGTCATTCTGAGTTTCAGACACTTTTCTTGCAAATTTACTGCCAATAATTTTCCAATTCTGAAGTAAACTATTGACTTCCAGAAACCACTCCTGTATGGGCAAAGCCTCAACAGCACTATCATCAGATTGTCCTGAAAGCTCAGAACGTAGCTTACTTAGCCAAGTAATGTTTGAAGACGCTCCTGAAGCTTTATCTAAATATGAAATAGCCGTAAGCTTAAAGGTTTCATTGCCAGAATGTTGCCAAGCAAGAAAAGCAGAAGCAGCCGCTTGGTGTAGCCAGAAAGCCCTATACGGTTTGAGGTTTGATCCTCCTTCTAAGGCTGCTAGAATTTTAGCCACTATGCTTAAGGCATCTTCGTGCTGTCCTTTCCATGAAGCATATACATAATCAATCTCATGGGGCATTGCCTGATTGAGATATTCAGTGGTAGGGTCAGGAGTTTTTGTATTAGAATCACGCTTCTTTCGAATATCCTGTTCGGCAGCTTGCCAATCAGGTGAGCGACTTAGAAATAATTGAGCCAGTTCAACAAATTCCTGTGGTGTATGGTCAGTTGAGTTTTCCAAGCCGAATGAGATCTCAGCTTGAAGTTCTGGGTGCATACCCTGAGTAAGAGTTTTAGTGCAACATCTTTGTGTTAGCTTATCTCCCAAAACAAACACCACGGAATAGTCACTCTCATCACGAGTACATCGCCCTAATGCCTGAGTTATTCTAGTTCGGATACGATTATGTAATTGGGAAGAGGCTCCAAGACCAACTCTTAAATAGAATTCTTGTAAACCTGAAGCAGACGGCTCTCCATCCAACACCATGAAGCGGCAGTCCTCTCCTGGTAAATCGATCCCATCGTAGCGAGTTGCCAAGAGAAGAACTGATGGTTCTGAAGCTTTAGTAAAAGCATCTAGGTTCTGCTCAATATCCTCAGACTTGATAATCTCATGCGTCTTTTTTAACTTTGTCTCCCATCCCTCAAGTCTTTTATTATCAGGAACAAGGACGAGGGCACGGTCTACCTGCTTAACCATAGATACTGCTGTATCTGTGGAATCCTTATTTGCGGAAAGATCAGGGAAGAGAATTAGTCTTCTACCTGTACTTCTCTTATGCCACTCTTCAGGTATTGGTAGTCGGGCAATTGCCTTAACTCCAAAAACCCTCTCTATATCTCCATCTTCCCCCAATGTAGCCGACATGTATATCCGCTGTTTGGCGTTTGAAAAAGGTGGATGAGTCTGAGTTGGTGGAATAAGAGGTCGAATTTCAATGCTTTTAGGTGATAGATACAGTGAGCAAGCTTCAAGATGAGATGCAAGAATACTCCATGAATATTTAAGATCATCGTGTCCAGAAACAAATTCTTCTAAGATTTGTCCGATTTGATTTAGACATCCATGCCAAGCTATTGTTGAAAGTAAATCTACTGAGAATTCATCAAATCGGCTACTTCCACCAGTTTCAATCTTGTATGCTATGTAATTTGGCATGACTGGTTCAAGTAATCTGTATAAAGCCATATACAGATCCTTGTGCCTTGAACGCTCAATTGACAGAGTCCAGAGAGCAGAAATATAGTTGTCTGCTGCATGAGCGTCATCACAAATGATCACTTCAGGATCATTGATTCGAGGATTGGTGTTGAATACTCCACTATATGTAGTTACCGCAATCGATTTAGCTTGCTGATATGAATAAAATTGTCCTGGATCATATTTGCTTTGGGAGCCAACTAATAAAGCTGTATTAATTCCATATAAGCGAGCACGTTCATTAACCTGAGCGCAGAGTTGTCTAGTTGGACACAAAAAAACAACTCGCTCATTGAATACCCGACGACGATATTCAGCAATAAGAAGACCAACTAAAGTTTTACCCGTGCCTGTAGGCAACTCAATTGCTAAATCTTTAACCTGAATATATTTCTGATTTGATTTACTGTCTTTCTGATTGCAGTAGTCCTCCAAAATTTTTCCTTGATGGAAATGGAGGAACTTAATGGATGGATCACGATTAAGATCCTGAAACATAGTCACGATAGACTCAGGCTTAGAATCTTCTGAAGTAGAAGTACGGAATTTAACCATTGTCTCCCCTGCAAACAAATGCCCTTGAGTAATCTTTCAACCCAGTTTAGCCACAATGCAATAATTTGGCAGCGGAAGGATGCTTTATTTAATCGCTCTACAAATAGCCTTCTGGCTATGCCTCAACCGATAACTTAGGAGGGCTAACTATGTATTCAACGTCATATCTGACGGATAACACCCCTACACACCGTAGTTGTCCGTCAAACATGCTGCATAATATCCCATTCCCCAGGGCTTAGAAGGCATTTCTGCTGTCTAAACCCTCGTGGTTAGAGTCTTATCCATCAACTGTGTGCTTGATTCTGGAGATACAGGGAGTTATTTGTTAAAAACGCCGGACGTATGCCCTCTACCGAACTTATCCGGCACCTACCGCCCTTTCCCAGCCTCATATCCTTGCTTGAGCTTGCCTCAAACAGGCAAACGAGTTTTTGTTTGTGAACTTATCAACGCCCCCTTGACACTCCAGCGCACTGGAATCTCTAGCATAGAGTCATCAAGCCTTTTACCCCCCTGTCACGCTGCATTGACGGGCATTTCAACCATTCATACCCCTTCCCCAGGGAAAAGGAAAAGACCATGGATCGTCGTCACTTTATCGCCCTCGGAGCCGCTGGCATCGGCAGTGCGGCCACCCTCCACTGGCTCAGGAATCGATCACTAGCTCAGGGGCTTGCTGCCACCACTGCTGCCCCCCTCTATACCAGCCAAAACGGCCTACTAGAGGTAGATTTAACCGCTGCGGTGAGCCCAGTGCAGGTAGGCGATCGCACCGCCAACCTGCTCAGCTACAACGGCCAAAGCCCCGGCCCCCGACTAGAGGCCCGCCCCGGCGATACCGTCCGCATTCGGCTGCACAACCAGCTCGATCAGCCCACCAACTTGCACTACCACGGGCTGCACATCACCCCCCAGGGCACAGGCGATAACGTCTTCCTCAGCGTGGCTCCGGGCGAAGCGTTCACCTACGAATTTACTATTCCTGCCGATCATCCTGCTGGCACCTTTTGGTATCACCCCCATCACCACCACCACGCAGCAGAACAACTCTTTGGGGGCTTGGCGGGTCTATTCGTCATTCGGGGCGACCTGGATGACATTCCTGAGGTGAAAGACGCCCAGGAAGAATTTATCGTCCTCAAAGACTATGAGATTGACCGGGCTGGCAATATCCCTGCGCCTAACCACATGGCGCTAATGATGGGGCGAGAAGGGTCGTTGGTGACGGTGAATGGTCGGGTTAATCCCGGCTTGAACATTCCCCAAGGCGGGTTACTGCGGCTGCGGTTGCTGAATGCGTCGGCCTCCCGCTTCTATCGATTGCAGCTAGAGGGGCACCCGTTCCAGTTGATTGCCACAGATGGCGGGGCGATCGCATCCCCCATCGAACTCCAAGAACTCCTCCTCGCCCCCGGCGAACGAGCAGACGTGCTCATCCAAGGAAAGCGACAACCGGGCGAGTACCGCCTACTCAACCTGCCCTACAACCGGGGCGGCATGGGCATGATGGGCGGCGGCCACGGCATGGGCGGCATGATGCACGGTGGCAGTGCCCTGTCGGGAGACCCTCAACCCTTGGCTACCCTGAATTATCGCGGCTCAGTTGCGGCGTTGCCTCTACCGCAACAGTTGGGCACGGTGGAAACTCTGCCGGAACCGACTGTCACACGCCGCATCGAGCTGTCTATGACCATGGGTGGCGGCATGGGCATGGAGTTTTGGTTTAACGGCAAACCCTACGATGGCCAGCGCATCGACATCGAGGCCCAGCTCGATACCGTGGAAGAGTGGGAACTGGCCAACGTTGACCCTGACCGGATGGATCACCCCTTTCACCTACACGTCAACCCGTTCCAGGTCATCAGCCGCAACGGACAGCCCGAACCCTACCGCGCCTGGAAAGACACGGTTCTAGTGAAGGGCGGCGAAACAGTGCGCATTCGTGTACCCTTCCGCACCTTTGCGGGCAAAACCGTCTTCCACTGCCACATCCTCGACCACGAAGACCTGGGCATGATGGGCAACATTCAAATTTCGGCTTAGTAATCTCTTGCTGGCAAGAAAGTCATCCCCCCAGCGCACCTGTTGGAGGCGGCATTGGGGGGATTTGTATGATGCGCATTCGTCTCGCATCTGGGGTGGGCGATCGCCCTCTTCCTACTGCCCGTACCAGTCTTGCTGCCACTGGGTCATCTGGTCGATCTCGACCTGCTGGCTGGCGATAATGGCTTCCGCCAATTCCTGGATTTCAGGACGACTACTCTTGGCTAGCGCCTCTTGCGCCATCGTCAGAGCTCCCTCATGATGGGGAATCATGGCGTTGATAAAGCGCAGGTCATACTCATCGTCGGCAGTGCCTAGATCCATGTCCATCATCATGGCTGACATCATATCTGCACTCATGGGCATCATGTGACCCATCTCAGCGTGGTACATGACCGGGTCTGCCGGAGCATCGGGATACCAGGCTTGCCGCCACGCCTGCATTTCGGCAATTTCAGTCTCTTGAGCGGCAATGATGTCGCTAGCCAGGGTTTGAATTTCGGGACGGGTGGAGTTCTGTTGGGCATCCTCTGCCATGACCACCGCGCCCTGGTGGTGCATGATCATCGCGTCGATAAAGCGCAGGTCAAAACTCTCATCAGCGGGGCCAAGATCCATCATGCCGTGATCCATCATGCCGCCATCCATCTGGCCCATGCCGCCGTGATCCATCTGGGCGGTTTCGGTGGCTGGCTCAACCGCCGCGTCTCGGGAGTTAGCGCAGGCGGGCAGGCCAACAGCGGCGCTAAGACTGAGCAGGGCGATCGCAGCTAGTTTCAATGTCATCTCAATACCTCAATCATCTGCGCAGTGTGTGTTGTGTTCACTTCGGAAGTGTGCCACGCAAAAATGAAATCAGAATGAAATTCGAGCTGCTGACGGTATGAGATATCTAATTTGGCAATCTCTCTCAATAGCTAGATTCGGCGATTTCTAGTCTCTCTTTAAGTTAGAAAAGACCGAAGTGATCAGGATCTTGAACACTTAGAGAGATAAATATGCCGATTCAAACCCTCAAACTGCACAATGTAAGCGATGAGGTGCAGCAGTGCATTCAGAACTGCCTCGATTGCCACAGCATGTGCCTCAACACCATCACCTACTGCTTAGAGCAGGGTGGTCACCACGCCGAGCCGTCCCACATTCGCCTGATGATGGACTGTGTGGAGAGCTGCCAAACCAGCGCCAACTTTATGCTGCGCGGTTCCGACCTACATGCGCATTTTTGCGGGGCCTGTGCAGAGGTGTGCGATCGCTGCGCTAAGGACTGTGCCAGCATGGGCGACGATGCCCAAATGCAGGCCTGCGCCGAGATGTGCCGCCGCTGTGCAGAAACCTGCCGCCGCATGAGCATGGCAATGGCCTAATCCACGCTGGCTTGGAGCTTGTCAACGTAGCACAGATACAAGCTCATAAAAACTGACAGCTAACGTAATGAGGGGCATAGTCTTTATGCCCCTCATTGTCGTTTCAAGACTTAATAAAAAGAATAATCAACCGCTTCACAAATTGTTTGGCTTACCCCCTTGACTCTCCAGCGCACTGGAAGCTCCAAGATAGACCCATACAGCGTTTAGAGGTTTGTTATGTCTCTTTCATTTACCGTTCCTAACCTGGCCTGTTCCTCCTGTGTCAAGGCTGTCACCCAAGCCATTCAAACAATTGACAGCACCGCCCAGGTCAACGCCGATTCCAAAACCAAGCAGGTCAACGTTACCACCATCGCCACCGAGACCGTCATTAAGCAGGCCATTATCGACGCTGGCTATACCGTTGCCTAGCTCTGCCGTTCAGTCATTGATTCTGACCAGCCATTGATCCCGACAAGGAGGATATCGATGCAAAACCAACTCTTAAAGCTGCGGGGCATGAGCTGTGCCGCCTGTGCCAGCACCATTGAAGACGCCATTCGCAGCGTGCCTGGTGTAGAAGCATGCAGCGTCAACTTTGGTGCAGAACAAGCCGCTGTCACCTACGACCCCCACCAGACCAACCTCACCCACATCCAGGCGGCGGTGGATGATGCGGGATACACCGCCCAACCCCTCAGCGACGACCCACTGACCGCCGAAGACGATGCTGAACGGAGAGAACGAGAGACTGAAAACCGCCAGCTCACCCGCAAGGCTGTGTTTAGCTTGATAATGGGCGGCATTTTAGTGATCGGCTCGCTGCCGATGATGCTGGGCCTACCGATTCCGTTTATTCCCATGTGGCTGCACAACCCCTGGTTTCAGCTGGTGCTGACTACTCCGGTGCTGTTCTGGGCCGGTAATTCCTTTTTTATCAACGCCTGGAAAGCGCTCAAGCGCCACTCGGCAAGCATGGATACCCTGGTGGCGGTGGGCACCGGCACCGCGTTTCTCTATTCGCTGTTTCCCACTATCTATCCCCAGTGGTTCATTGACCAGGGGTTGAACCCAGATGTGTATTTTGAGGCCGCTGCGGTAATTATTGCCCTGATTTTGCTGGGCCGCCTGCTGGAAAATCGTGCCAAGGGTCAGACCTCTGAAGCGATTCGCAAACTGATGGGGTTGCAGGCCAAAACCGCGCGGGTGATTCGCGAGGGCCGAGAGTACGACATTCCCATTGCCGAAGTGGTGCTGGGCGACGTGGTGCTGGTGCGCCCTGGGGAGAAAATTCCGGTCGATGGCGAGATCATCGACGGGGCCTCCACCCTGGATGAGGCCATGGTGACGGGGGAAAGCGTGCCTGTGCAGAAAACCGTCGGCGACGAGGTGATTGGGGCAACGCTAAATAAAACCGGCAGCTTCAAGTTTCGCGCCACCCGCGTCGGCAAAGATACGTTCTTGGCGCAGATCGTCAAGCTGGTGCAGCAGGCCCAGGGGTCAAAAGCGCCGATTCAAAAGCTGGCAGATCAGGTGACGGCGTGGTTTGTACCGGCGGTGATCGCGATCGCCATTCTCACCTTTATCGTCTGGTACAACATCATGGGCAACGTGACGATGGCGCTGATCACCACCGTGGGCGTGCTGATTATTGCCTGCCCCTGTGCTTTAGGATTAGCCACGCCGACCTCAATTATGGTGGGCACGGGCAAAGGGGCTGAGAACGGCATTTTGATTAAAGGGGCCGACAGCCTGGAACTGGCTCACAACATTCAGGCGATCGTGCTCGATAAGACCGGCACTATTACCCAGGGCAAGCCGACCGTGACCGATTACCTGACGGTGAACGGTACCGCGACCGAGCTGCATCTGCTAAAGCTGGCGGGATCTCTCGAACGCAACTCCGAGCATCCCCTGGCCGAAGCGGTGGTTAACTACGCCCAAGCGCAGGGGGTAACGTTGGAAGATCCCAAAGGCTTTGAAGCGGTTGCAGGCAGCGGCGTTCAGGGCACTGTAGCTGGGCAGCGCGTGCAGATTGGCACCCACCGCTGGATGCAGGAATTGGGCATTGCTACCGATCGCCTGCAAACCCAGTGGGACCAGCTAGAATCCCTCGGTCGCACCGTGGTGTGGCTGGCGGTGGATGGCCAAGTCGAAGCGCTGATGGCGATCGCTGATGCCGTCAAACCCTCCTCTGCCGCCGCTATTGCCACCCTGCAACGGATGGGGCTGGAAGTGGTGATGCTGACCGGCGATAACCGCCGCACCGCCGAGGCGATCGCCCGCGAAGTCGGCATTACCCGCGTCTTTGCCGAGGTGCGCCCCGACCAAAAAGCCGCCCAGGTGGAAAATCTGCAACGGGAAGACAAGGTTGTAGCAATGGTGGGCGACGGCATTAACGACGCCCCTGCCCTGGCCCAAGCGGATGTGGGGATGGCGATTGGCACCGGGACCGATGTGGCGATCGCCGCCAGCGATATCACCCTGATCTCCGGCGATCTGCACGGCATTGTCACCGCCATTCAGCTCTCCCGCGCCACCATGGCCAACATTCGCCAAAACCTGTTCTTCGCCTTTATCTACAACGTGGCAGGCATTCCGATCGCGGCGGGCATTCTCTACCCCATCTTTGGCTGGCTGCTCAGCCCGATTATCGCTGGAGCCGCGATGGCCTTTAGCTCCGTGTCGGTGGTCACGAATGCCCTACGGCTACGAAACTTTCGCCCCAAGCTGCAAGGGTGATGGAGTAACGGGGGGATGAGGTGATTGAGTCATCGAGAACACAAAACTCCCTCGCTCCCCTACCCCCCGTCCTTCACCGCTTATAAAAAGGACTCCTCCCATGATCCACTCTTATTCCTTTGCCCTACTCACCGGATTCGGTTTCTTAATGGGCGCACTGTCTGGACTTGTTGTTAACGCCATTGCCTAGGAGCATTCCCATGAAAATAAGACACCTTACCCTCACCAGTTTGGCCAGCTTGGCGATGGTAGTTACCTTCGCCAGCGGCACCTCTGCCCAGGTCAACCATGACACCATGACCGATCACGCTACCGAGCCAACCGGGCAGTTCCAGCGCATTGAGCAACCGCTATGGTCGAGAGCCGCCGTCACCGGGGCAGGCTTGAGCCTGATTGGGCTAGAGCTGTGGTGGTTCTTGCTCAGCAAGCCTAAGTCTCGCAAAGCCACCACTACTGGCGGCGTACAAGAGGTCACCGTCACCGTTGATGGCGGTTACGACCCCAGCCACATTGTGGTGCAGGCGGGGCAGCCGGTGCAGCTCAACTTCTACCGCAAAGACCCCAGCAGCTGCCTCGAAGAGGTGCGCTTCCCCGACTTTCGCATTGCCCAGGCGCTGCCAGTGAACCAGACTACGGCGATCGAGTTCACCCCCACCCAGCCCGGTCGCTACGAGTTTGCCTGCGGCATGAATATGTTTCGTGGCACCGTCGAAGTGGTGGCCGAGGGCGAAGACGCCGTTCCACCTATAACCACAGCCACAGCAGAACCTACGGACCATCAGCACCATCTTTCAGTGGCACCCCCGGCAGTTCCTGTTCCATCGGCAGCGGCAACGGAGGCGGCTCTCACCCCGGAGGGTATTCAAACCGCCACGGTGACGGCGGCGAAGGGCTACCAGCCCAGCCGCATTGTTGTCGAAGCGGGTCGGCCCGTGCGGCTCGACTTCCGGCGAGAGACCCCCAGCGGCTGCTATGCCCAACTGCTGATTCCTGACTTTGGTATTGCGGTGGATCTACCTGAAGGCAAAACTATCCCGGTGGAGTTCACCCCCACTCAACCCGGCGAGTACGAATTTATGTGCGGCATGAAGATGAACTTTGGCACTATTGAGGTGCGCCCTGGGGCAGGCTCTCTGAATGGCAAAACTCCTGTCCATGCTGCTGCCTAGTCTGTGGCAATTGTTAGAGAGCCGGGTTTGGTTAAGCGTCCCTTCACTTAGTGGAGTAGCAATGATGCTGTGATCAATTTCATTGTGGTTTCATTATCAGGTGGTATTTTCTTGAAGCGACGTGGTGCAGCTATTTGCTGCGATTGCGTCTTCCGGTAGCCCGAGCAACTATCAATGCGTATTTTGCTGGTTGAAGATGAGCCAGACCTGGGGCGAGCGATTAAGCGCACGCTGACCCAAGAAGCCTACGTGGTGGACTGGGTGCAGTCTGGGGATGAAGCTCTGACCTATCTAGAGAGCAGCACTGTCACCTACGTGTTGGGAGTCCTAGACTGGATGTTGCCAGGGCTAACGGGGCTGGAGATCTGTCGCTGGCTGCGGGCGCGGCAAAATGCTCTCCCCATTCTCATGCTGACCGCAAATGATCGCATCGAAGATCGCATCGCGGGGCTCGATGCTGGAGCCGACGACTACCTGGTCAAGCCCTTCAGCATGGACGAACTGCTGGCCCGACTGCGGGCCTTGAGACGCCGCCCCGCTGATTTTAGGCCCGCTCAAATTCAAGTTGGGCCACTGCGGCTAGACTGCGATCGCAGAATTGCCCTGCTGCCCAGCGACACCGCCGCTGATCAGGCAATCGAGCTGACCCAAAAAGAATTTCAGCTCCTGCAATATTTAATGGAGCACCCTGACCAGATTCTCACCCAAGAGCAGGTGCTCAACCAACTGTGGGAATTTGGCTCCGAACCGATCAGCAACGTGGTAGCGGCCCAGGTGCGGCTGCTGCGCCGTAAGCTGGGGCAGCATGGCTATGACCACATGATTGAAACCGTCTATGGCATGGGATACCGGTTTAAAGCTGAATAGACTGTTTCGCCGCAGCCGCTGGCAGCTCACTGGCTGGTATACGGGGGTGATGGCCGTCGTGCTGGCAATCAGCGCCCTGGGCATGTATGAGGCGATCGCCCATGCCCATCGGGTAGCCGCCGATCGCGAGCTAAAATCAGTCGCCGAAGCCGTTCACGACAACCTAGAGAAATCGCTCACGGCCAAAGGTCAGATCGAGAGCGGTTCCTCTGACCTGCTGCCCAGCCTTTGCCTCACAGGAGATCCCTGCCTGGCCCCCTTTGAGCACAGCCAGAACCACTATCACCCCGATGACCTGTACTCCGGCAATTACTATATCCGGGTGCTAGGCACTGATGGAACATTAGTTGCGACCGCTGGCGACTACCCCCCAGGACTACCCGGCCCTGATGGGGCTTCCCTTTGGCAAAGCCTGCGCGATGGGTCGGGGCAGCCCTACCGCCAGATTATTTTGCCCCTGTATGCCCTCGACGATCAGCAACTGGTGGGTCGGGTGGTGGTAGGGCGTTCGCTCAATGACTTTGCCGCCTACCTGGCCACGGTTCGTTGGAATATGGCGTTAGGTCTACCGATTGCACTGGCGCTCACGGCGATCGCTGGGTGGTGGCTGGCGGGGGTAGCCCTAGAGCCTGTGCAAATGTCGTACCGCAATATTCAGCAGTTCACTGCCGATGCCGCCCACGAGTTGAGAACCCCCCTCTCTGCCGTTCAGGCCACCACCGAGTCAGTGATTCGACTGCCAGACATCTCCGATGCCGAAGCCCGCGATACCCTCCAGGTGATTGCCCGCCAAAACCATCGCCTCACCCGCTTAGTCAGCGATCTGCTGCTGCTCTCCCGGCTCGATATTCAAACCACAGCGCCTGGCTTTGCCTGCTGCCTGCAAGACGTGCTGAGCGATATTGAGGAGGAAATGGCGGCGCTATCGATCGCTAAGGGCATTTACCTCTGGCTCGATCAGCCTGCGGCCCCGCCTCTGACAGTGATTGGTCACGAAGAGCAGCTTTACCGCCTGGTGCTGAATGTGGTCAGCAATGCCCTACAGCACACCCCTGCCAACGGCAAAGTCACCATCCGCCTCAGAGCCGTGGATAAGCACGCCCTGATTGCCGTAGAAGATACGGGGGTGGGCATTCACCCCGACGATCAGCCTCGAATTTTTGATCGCTTTTACCGCATTGAAAAAGATCGATCGCGCCAGAGCGGCGGAGCGGGGCTGGGTCTGTCGATCGCGCTGGCGATCGCCCAGGCTCATGGGGGCAGCATTCACGTTAAGAGCGCCCTCTCAAAGGGCAGCACCTTTACCATTAAGCTTCCCCTGACCAGTGCGGGCATGCCCCTAGGCCAGCTTCGCTAGGTTAGGCCTCGACCGCATTATTGTGGTGATTTTTCTGCGCTCTCAAGTTAGCCTTCTCTGGCTATTGAGTCGGAGGGATGTTAGGCATCGCCAGGATCTAAAGAAGTAATACTTTTCATCCTGGTTTCATATTCATTCGTCAGGCTATAGCTATACCAAGTTCAGATCGAGATCTGTGGTTTTCCTACAGACAAAGCTTCATTTCTGAGCTGGGCTGAGCTTTGTAAAGGGATTCCATCTTTCTATTCAATAAGGAAAAAGGCCTAGGCACTTCTAATCGATGGCGTATCGCACAATCGAGTATAGAGAGACACAAAATGGCCCACGATCATACGCATCACTCTAAAACACATCATGGCCATGTAGGCCACGGCTCTTCTTCTGTCCATGATAAGCATGCTGGTCATAGCCCTGAGATTTTCCGCAGACGTTTTTTTATCTGCCTGGTGCTGACCCTACCAGTTCTGTATTTTTCGCCTTCTTTTCAGCAGTGGTTTGGCTATCAGGCCATTCGGTTTACTGGCTCTGAATTAGTGAGCCCTCTTTTAAGTGTTGTGATTTATGGCTATGGCGGCTGGGTATTTTTAAAGGGTGCCTGGATTGAGCTACAGAGCAAAATCGGGATGATGACCCTGGTTGCTTTAGCCATTACAGTTGCATTTGTCTACAGTGTGGCTGTTTCTTTTGGGTTAGAGGGTGAGCCATTCTACTGGGAGCTAGCTACCTTAGTCACCATCATGTTGCTAGGCCATTGGATAGAAATGGCTTCGGTGCAAGGGGCTAGCCGCGCCCTAGAGCACCTAGCAAATCTGGTGCCAACAACAGCCCATCGTTTTAGGGCAGGCAAGATCGAGGAGGTTTTAGTCGAGAGTTTGCAGCCTAGCGATACCATTCTCGTCAAACCTGGCGAACAAATCCCGATTGATGGCGAGGTGATTGAAGGAGCCTCTAGCGTTAACGAAGCATTTTTGACTGGCGAGTCTCGTCCTGTCATCAAACAGGTCGGAGATGAAGCTGTAGGTGGCTCTGTCAATGGCGAAGGGGCACTCACCTTAAAAATCATTCGGACAGGCGATCAGACGACACTTAGCCAAATCATGCGTCTGGTAGAAGAGGCACAGTCATCGCGAAGCCGATATCAGGCTCTAGCGGATCAACTGGCCTATTGGCTGACCTTGACTGCGATCGGAGTCGGCGTACTGACCTTTGTCGTTTGGCTGTCGGTAGGCCCATCATTGACCTTTGCGATTAATCGGGCCGTAACCGTACTCGTTATCACCTGTCCCCATGCCTTAGGCTTGGCCATTCCCCTGGTAATTGTGAATGCCACGTCCCTATCGGCAAAGCATGGCATCTTAGTGCGGAACCGTGAAGCGTTTGAACGGGCACGTCAGATTCAGGTAATCGCCTTCGATAAAACGGGTACCTTAACCGAGGGTAAATTTGGGGTTCGCCATATTTTCACAGACGCTGTGGATGAACCAAATGCGCTGGCGATCGCAGCCTCATTAGAAACCTTTTCAGAGCATCCTCTAGGAGCAGCCATTGTGCAGGAAGCAGAAGCCAGGCAACTTGGTTTGCCTGGCGGCACAGACTTTCGAGCTGTGGCTGGCAAAGGGGTCGAGGGTACAGTAAACGGACGTCGCTATCGGGTTGGGCGACCTGAGTGGGCCGAAGAACTGGCGCTATCGGTGGCAGACTCGCTACAGGCCGGGCTAGTGACTATTGAGCAGTGTGGAGAAAGCGCGATCGCGCTGATGGACGACACGCAACTCCTGGCACTGTTTGGGCTAGCCGATAAAGTCCGTGCTCAATCTCTCCAGGCGATCAAGCAGCTACAGTCCATGGGATTGGAGGTCGTCATGATCACGGGCGATGCTGAAGCCGTCGCTAAATCAGTGGCCGATGAGTTGGGCATTGATCGCTACTATGCCCGAGTCTTACCGCAAGATAAGGCATCTCTCATCCGCAAACTGAAATCAGAAAAGCCCGTTGCGTTTGTCGGCGATGGCATCAATGATGCACCAGCAATGCTTGAAGCCAACTTAGCTCTCGCCATTGGGGCTGGCACCAACGTTGCGATTGAATCTGCCGATCTGGTCTTAATCAAGAGCGATCCAATCGATGCAACCTATGCTTTAAAACTGGCCAAAGCAACTTACGGAAAGATGATCCAAAACTTGTTTTGGGCAACCGGCTACAACGTAGTTGGCATTCCTCTGGCAGCTGGAGTCGCTTATCCCTTCGGCATTCTGCTAACCCCAGCCGTAGGGGCAATTTTCATGAGCGTTTCAACTGTCGTAGTGTCTATCAATGCGATGTTGCTGCGCCGGGTCAAACTATAAATGCACTGTTTTTAAGGTGAATATTTATGCAGATTAGCACGCTTAAAATAGAAGGAATGATGTGCAGTGGATGTGGCGAAATTATTGAGAGGGCAGCCGAAAAAATTCCTGGCATTGAAAAATGTACAGTTGAGTTCTAAAAATCAGGCTACGGTTGTTTACGATCCTCAATTAGTGACCCTAGAAACTGTTCAGAGGGCTCTGGAAGGTGCTGGATATAATACCCAGATTGTTGAGAATTCTTCTGTCGCTTAAGTCGATCAATATGCCGAACGACTGAAAAGAAAATTAAGTGAGGCAATAATAAACCTATGACCAACGACTCTTCGACAAGTTTTTGGTGGCGATCTCCTTCTGGCATTGCACTGCTAATATTCTTAGGAATTGCCGCATTTTTTCTGTTCACGGAGCATCTCGCTCACATTATTCCTGTGTTGCCGTGGCTGTTTCTACTAGCCTGCCCCTTAATGCATGTCTTTATGCACGGTGCCCCCGGAGGACATCACGGGCATAGCCATCACAATTCGCCTCAAGAAGATGAAAAATGAATAACGCTCCTGCCTATGGTCTATGGTCTTTGGTGATCATTAATTCTCTAGTGTTCATCATTTTTGCGTTTAGCTTTACAAAGCCGAAAAACGCTCGTGATTGGCGATCGTTTGGGGTATTTTCTGCCTTCATCGTCGCGCTTTTCACCGAAATGTATGGCATTCCTGTCACCGTCTATCTGCTTTCAGGCTGGCTACAGAGCCGCTATCCTAGCTTAGACCCTCTATCCCACGATGCCGGACATCTCTGGTGGACAATTTTAGGACTCGGAGGCAACCCTCACTTTAACCCTGTTCACCTGCTTAGCAATTTAGTAGTTTTGAGCGGGTTCATTCTGTTATCTTCTGCTTGGAGAGTACTCTATGGGGCGCAGCAAAACCATCAGCTCGCGATCACCGGCCCCTACTCAAGGGTACGACATCCTCAATATGGTGCATTTGTCTTGATCATGTCTGGATTCTTGCTGCAATGGCCCACTATTCTCACGCTGCCGATGTTTCCCTTTTTAGTCTGGATGTATGTCCATTTAGCCCATCAAGAAGAGCGTGAAGCCCTGGCAGAATTTGGCGAGGAATATGCCCAGTATGCGGCCAGGGTACCTGCCTTTTTCCCACATTTTGGTGCCGCTGACAGGCAAGGTGAGGACTTCCCACATGTGTAATTACAGGAGTAACCATTATGGAAGGCAACAAAATGGATCGTAAGACATGGCTATCTGGTTCAGTGGGCTTAATCGTTCTATTCGGGAGCTGCTGTGAAGTCTGGCAGCGGTCTTGCTTCTAACTCAGCTTGTGCAGTAACCAAACCGTTGTCTCGAATATCAGAAATTAGCCACTCCATCTCGTTAATCTCTCGGCGCTGAGCCTCAATGATTTCATCGGCCAGTTCGCGCACCCGAAGATCTTGGATCTGGGCTCGCTCGCTGGTCAAGATGGCAATTGAGTGGTGAGGAATCATGCCTTCCATATAATCGACGTCGCTCACCGTAACTTGGCTGCGTACCAGCCATAGCGAAGCGCCAAATAGCACAATGGCACTCACATAGATGGCAATATTAGCACTGCGGCTCTTGTACATGTGCAGCATGTAAGACAGCATAATCACCATCATCGCAGCCCCCATGATCAGCGCCATAAAGACCCTTGTTTCACTAAACCAAGCATGGTCGAGAATTTGATAGGAATGCAGATACATCAAGAAGAACATCACAACGATTGATGTTCCAATCATGGCCAGGAACCGGAGATAACTACCTGACATTTCCTGATTATGGCCAGCATCTGCGTGGTCTTTGGTAATTTCTTTGTTAGTAGTCATGATCTTGCTGTTTGTGTAGAGGTATGTAGAAGTGAAAAAGTAAGGAAACTTCCCATAGAGCTTTCCTAAACCGAAAAGCTCTATCTAAAAGCTAGCCAGCATCCCATGATCTACTTTCATGGGATGCTATGACCTCAGCGGGCTAAGTTGAATTGAATTGAAGGGTTAGTCAACTTCAACTTACGCGGCTACGCTAGCAATCTTGCGATAGGTTTGTGCCGCAGTGCGGCAAGATTCAGCGCACTTTTTGCAGTGATCCATACTGTGCTTTTCGCATTCGCTGGCGCAGGCTTCGCAAATTTCAGCGCAGGCGTTGGCCATCGGCGCGATAAAGTAAGACCCCCGCACCATCAGCGTTGCTAAGGTGCGGCAGCTTTCCCCCGTGTCCAGACACATGCGAGCACACTTCACCATCTCAGGCTTGCCCATACAGGCCTCCGCACAGTGCTCACATTCCACTGCACAGGCCATAGCCTGATCGAAGCTAGACTGATATTTTTCGTGATTGAGGAGCATAAGCGCTCTCCCTAAATTTTTATCAATAGTAAAAACTATAGGTAGAAAAGCCTTCACCTACACCTCTCCAGGGTAGGAAGCTCAATTTCTCTCTGATTGACTAGGGCAATTTCATCCTCATTTCATAAGTTGATGGTAACGAAATGCGTCAATTACTCATTTTTTTGTATTGTCTACATTTTGATGTTTCATAGTTCAGTTATAATATTTCCATAAGAAATGCTAAGTATTGTTTGGCCACCTTGACTTTAGGGTTTGTAGAATGATCCCGCTACAAGACTCGCAGTAAGGTATAAAAGCCCTCTTCCCTATCCAGGCTTACACAGCGATACCAAAGAAGTGATGGATGAAGGCAACTTGTGCAGATACACTATCCCTATCGACCTCTTGAATCTTTTCTTTACTGATTACTGCGTCCTGTCTCTAAATCAGCTGAGATACTACGACAAGCACTTATTCCACATGAATAATGTCTCTCATGTTGAACCAATTGTATCGATGAATACCATACGGTAAGCCAATCAAAAAAGTCAGGAACAAAACAGAAAGAACAATTCCGAACGGTAGACCCACTGTAAAAGTTGAGCCTAGAAAAGTTAGAAGAAAGGTTGATGGAATCATGCCAAGTAGAGTTGTAGTGGCATAAATTGGCAGCGAAAGCCCTGCAATACCGGCACCATAGCTAATTAAATCAAATGATAAGACAGGAAGCAGGCGCGTGATGAAGATTACCCAGCCAAGGTAAACTTCTCCTCGATTTTCAGAAAAGTAGATGAGTTTGCCCGTCAACACACGAACAGCCGATCTCCCTAAGGTGTATCCAATAAAGTACGCCAGCAAGCCACCTAAGAAGCCACCAATGACACTATAAATTCCTGCCCAAATAGGGCCCCAAACCATACCAGCCGCAACCGCCAGGGGAGCACTTGGAATGGGACTAAGGACAACAGATAAAATTAGGATGCCAATGTAAACGAATACTCCCAACCATCCCCAGCTTTGAATAACTTGCTCCAGACCTTGTGCGGAGAATACATCAAAGCCTGGTTGAACCCACACCCAAGCACAAACCAGTAGACACAGCAACAGAATGCTGAAGGCGATCGCATTCTGACGGTTGAGAAATTTCTGCTTCCTTAGTCGCTTAAGTTTCATAAAAGACTAACCAAGACATTGCCCGTTGTGGCATTTTGGTTCACGGGCAATGTGAGCACTATATAACGCCTTCACAGCGGTTTGATCGTGGCTGTCTAGCTTTTGTAGATATCCCTAGTCAGTAAGAGTGATCGTATTGTTTGACTCACGGTTACGAATTCAGTTCATCCCATGTTTTGCCACCGTCTTGTGATTGAAAGACGACATTATTTTCATTGACAGCATAGAGAACTTGGGAATTAGTGGGAGCAGCAGCCATGTATAAAACTATGCCCTCTAATTCATCGCTCCAAGGCTCCCAAGATTGTCCGCCGTCCACGCTACGGTATAATCCAGTATCCGTAGAAGAGATACGGTATCCCAACATAGTCGTTTGATCGCCCTCTGTTTGCAGTGCTAATCCGGCGATTGGAGCAGTGGCTGTACTGGGAATCAGTAACCATGTTTTACCTGCATCCTGACTTTCATATAGCCCCGCTTGTGTTGTTGCTAACACCCGTTCTGGATTAAGAGGATCAACATTGAGGCTAAAGGGCATTGCTTCTAAACCGCTGCCAGACGGTTGTGCCCAGGTTTGCCCCGCATCGTTTGATACAAAAAAGCCTTGCTTTCCAGATGTAGCTAAGCCGTAAATGGTATCAGGGTTGCTAGGTGCGATCGCCATGGCATGAAAATCTACCCCTGGCATGGAAACTTCTTGCCAATCTAACCCTTGATTTTGGCTCACTTGAAAACCCAAGTTACCACCCTCTGGCGGATGACCACTGGCATAAAAGCGGTTTGCATCAGTGGGGTGCGCGATGAACCCCATGTAATCATATTGCTCTTTCACCCAAAACCATTGACCCGTCTCGGATCGCTTCAAAAGACCACTGTGACTGGCAATATAGATAATTTGAGGATTATCAGGGCTAATGGCTAACCCGTGAATGTGATTGTTTGCCTGCCAGCTTTCTGCTGGTTTTAGAGACGCTTCTAAACTAGTAGGTGCTGGTGCGCTATCTGTCTGTTTCGCTGGTGATTGAGGTGCAGCATTGGACAAATTGCCTTCAGTCGGCTGGCTGGTACGTCCAAATAACCAGGCTGTGCCTCCTAAGATCAGAAGAAGTATAGTTGCCGGAACAGCGTAAGCCAGCCATTTTGTAACTTTTCCCTGGCTTGAATTTGGCTGACTCATAACGCCCTTATAATAATTTCCTTATCATCAAAAGCGGACAGGCTTCTAGCAACAGCAGTGGTAATGCACTCAGCGTTAGTTGTAGTGCCCGTACCGCAATGGCAATGCCAACGGCTATCAGTCCGGCTAACACTCTCCAATCAGAACACATGCCAAGAGCATTGACTTTTGTTTTCATCGTGTTGCTCTTGCTTGAGATAAAAACAATTTTATTGTCTTGGCTTGGAATTTAACGTCAGGTCAATTAATTCTTCGCCCCGATGCCAAGCAGATTGCCATCGGGGCGATTGAATACAAGTCTGGGGCTACTTAGCAAAGGTAAAGCGTCCGTTCACCTTCTCCCCACCGATATCAGACAAAATAGCTACGTTATAGTCTCCTGCGGCTGTGACAGGCAGCATAGCCGTGTAATGTGCGCCCTCGGCGTCATAGGTCAGCTCGACAGACTCTTGAGTGCCGTCAGGAGACTGAATTTGCGCCATTACCTTGGCATCGGCGATCGCCTCGTGGGTGTCGCCTTTTTGTAAGAAGAAATCTAGGTGAACCCCGGTCGGCTCATTGGCCGTAACCAACTCTAGGTGGTAGGGACCAGATTCAACCACCTGCCCTCCCTGGGAGGCCTGCATTTGCCCATCACCTTCAGCAGAGGTGTCGGGAGCCACTTGAGTCTCAACAGCCGGTGCTTCGGCAACAGCCTCTGCGGGAGCGCTACTTTGCTCTCCACTGCTGCCACAGGCCCCTAGGGTTAGAGCCAGGCCAAGGGCCATTACGGAAAAGGTCAGGGTTTTCTTAACGGTCATAGCGTTGTTCCTTAAAAAGAGAAAACAGCAGGTTGTCTGGGGGCAGCGCTGAGGCCGCGAATTGGCTTACTGCACCAGGGCAGGATCGCGGGGCTCAGGTTCAAGCTCTGCAGGCGATAGGGGGGGCGTCACCTTGGGAACCAGACGCCGCCCAAACAAAGAATAGAGGGCTGGCAGCACCAGCAACGTCAGCGCCGTCGAGGTGAATAGCCCGCCTAGGACGACCACGGCCAGGGGCTGCAAGATTTCTTTGCCTGCGCCGCTGCCCAGCACCAGGGGCACCATGCCCAGGGCCGAGGTGAGCGCCGTCATTAAAATAGCCACTAGCCGCTCTGAGGAGCCTTCGACAATCACCTCGCGCAGGGGCATGCCTTGGGCCAGCTTGGTGTTGTAGTTATCCACCAGCAGTAGGCCATTGCGGGTAGCGACGCCAAACAGGGTGATAAACCCGACCAGCGACGCCACCGAAACCACACCGCCACCAAGGGCAATGGAGGCAATGCCCCCCACCAGAGCCAGGGGTAGATTGACCATAATCATTACCATCCCCAGCACCGACTTAACCGCAAAATACATCAGGACAGAGATGACGACGATCGCTAGCCCCCCAAATACTAAGAGGTTACGGCTAGCCCGCTGCTCTGACTCAAACTGCCCGCCGTACTGAATGTAGTACCCCGATGGCAGCGCTACAGAGGCGCTGACGCGATCTTGAATGGCATCGACCACCGACCCCAAATCGCGCCCAGCAACGTTGGCCGACACCACAATTAGACGCGAGACATTTTCGCGGTTGATGGTGTTTGGTCCGGTGCCGTAGTCAATACGGGCTACCTGGGCCAGGGGAATTTTTTGGCCCACCGGGGTATCGATCAAGAGATTGCCGATCGCCTCCAGGTTGTTGCGGGCGTCATCTTTGAGCCAAACCAGCAGGTCAAAGAGCTGCTGCTGCTCTAGCACCTGAGACACCACTCGCCCGTTAAGGGCCGTTTCGACCACGCTGGCGATTTGCCCCACGGTGAGGCCGTAGCGGGCCGCAGCGGGCCGATCAAATTGAATCTGCACCTGGCGAATAGGCACCTGGGGCTCCAGTTGCAGATCCACCAGGCCATCAATATCGCGAATGGCGGCTTCCACATCGCTACCAATGGTGCGCAGCTGGTCGAGGTCAGGGCCAAAGATCTTTACGGCGATCGCGCTTCTTACCCCCGAAAGCACCTCATCCATGCGGTGGGTAATAAACCCGCCCACGCTGGGGGCAATGCCGGGAATGCGGGCAAATTCTGCTCGAATGTGCTGGATGGAGGCTTCGCGATCACGCAATCCCTCTTTGCTCAGCTCGATATCTACGTGACCCAAATTGACCCCGCCAGCATCGGAATCCCCCGGTGCCCGCCCCGTCCTCATCTGCACCGTCGCAAAGCGGGGGTCGTCTTTCAGCGCCTCTTGCATCGCCAGACCCGCCTCGTTGGTGGCCGCCAACGACGACCCTGGATACAGCAGCATTGCATTCACCAGAGAGGGCTCCTGAAATTCTGGCAAAAACACCCGTCCCAGACTCGAAAACACCACCATCGACGCCACCAACGACGCCACGGCAATGGCCAGCACCAGCTTGGCGCGGGCCATTACAAACCGCAAAGCCGGTTGATACAGCCGTTGAGATGTCCTGGTAACCCAGGTCTCATCGCTGGGCAGCGGGCGGCGGGCAAGCAAGATGGCGCACAGCGCTGGGGAGAGCGTCATGGCCACCAGAGTAGAAGCCACAATTGACACCAGGTAGGCCACCCCCATGGGTGCAAAAATCCGGCCCTCTACCCCCGTCAAACTAAAGATGGGGGCAAACACCACAGCAATAATTACAGTGGAAAAAATAACGCTCACCCGCACCTCTACAGAGGTGTCATAAACCACCTTAAAGGGATGTTCTGGGCTGCCCGCCAGCTGGTTTTTGCGCAGCCCGCGATAGGCGTTCTCCATATCCACAATCGAGTCATCGACCACTGAGCCAATGGCCACCGCTAACCCGCCTAAGGTCATGGTGTTAATGCCCTGGCCAAAGGCATTGAGAATGATCATGCCCACCAAAATCGAGAGCGGAATGGCGCTCAGCGTAATCACCGCCGTGCGCCAGTTCATCAAAAACAGCAGGATAATGACTGAGACGATGATGATGCCATCTCGCAGGGAACCCAGAACGTTTTCGACCGACGCCTCAATAAAGTTTTCCTGCCGAAAGGTTTCAGTGACGACGACATCCTCAGGTAGAGCCGCTTTTAGCTCCTCCATGGCAGCTTCCACGGCTCGGGTCACCGTAGGAGTGTCGTTCAGCGGTTGCTTGTTGACCACCATTATCACCGCCCGCTGGCCCCCCACGCTACCGTCGCCCCGCTGGAGGGCAGCTCCAATTTGAACATCAGCGACATCTTGCAGCTTGACGGGGCGGCCATCTCGGGCGGCTACCACCGACTCTTGCAGTTGCTCAATCGAGTCGAGTCGTCCTACACCCCGAATAATCAGCTCCTGGTCGGGGGTGTTGAGAAATCCACCTGCGGCATTGACGTTAGCGGCCTCAGTAGCCTCGGCCACCTCTTGCAGCGACACATTAAACGCCACCAGTCGGTCTGGATCTACCAGCACCTGGTACTGCCGCACGTCGCCACCGTAGGCAATCACTTGAGAAATACCGGGCACAGCCAACAGCCGATTTGTGACATCGCGATCCACCAACCGCCGCACCTCCATCAGAGGCGTAGTTTCCGCCGTAAAGGCGTACATCAAAATTGTGCCAATGGGGGACGAAATCGGCGAAATCTGGGGAATGCCGACCCCCTCGGGCAGTTTTTCTTGCACCTGCTGAAGGCGCTCGGTGACCAGCTGCCGGGCCTGATAGACATCGGTACCCCAGCGAAAAATCACCTTGACGACCGAAATACTAACCGCCGAGGATGACCGCACGATTTCTACCCCAGGGGTGCCGTTGACGGCACTCTCAATGGGCAGGGTAATCAGCGCTTCCACCTCTTCGGGGGCTAACCCCGGCGCTTCGGTTTGAATCTCAACCTGGGGGGGCGCAAAATCTGGAAACACGTCCAAAGGCATTTGGGTGAGGTTATAAATACCCAAAAACGTCACCACGATCGCCCCGATGACCACGAGCCACCGCTGGGCGATCGACCACTTCAAAATGTTATCTAGCATCGCTGTTGTTCAAAATTTGGCAGGGTAGGTGGCTCACCATAACCGTCATAGGGTGGGCAATGCCCACCATCTGGAAAGACGCTTTCCAGACATCCTTATAGCTACTTGTGCGAGGGCTCTCCCTCTTCAACCAGGGGAGCAGCAAGGGTTGGCCCAGTGCCGTAGCGAGGATGCCCTTGTGCCGAAGGCGAAACCACCTCGTCGCTGATCGCCAGGGCGTAGGTCGGGCGCTGTCGCCTGGCCCACCAGATTCCGGCGGCAAAGGTTGTCGTAGCAATCGCACCACTGCCCAACCCCATCGCCCACCAAGGAACGCCTGGGGTTGCGACCGCCTCAACGGGTGCGGCAGTTTCCTCTGTTGCCTCAGCACTCCCGCCCCGCAACGACTGGGCATAGAGTTGATTAGCCCGCTGGGTGACCACTTCATCGCCCTCAAACAGACCGCTAAGCACCTCTACCTGATCGCCCGCTGTTCTCCCTAGGGTGACATCAAATGGTTCAAAGGCGTTGCCATTGCGTACAAACACCAGCGTTTGGCCGTTGGCTTCGACCACCGCCGCCCGAGGAATGGCCATCACCGCCGCTGGAGTGCTCTCGGTCAAAACCTCTAGGGCCGCAAACATGCCGGGCTTGAGGGTGCCCTCGACATTGTCTAGCTCAGCCTGCACGGGCACGACCCGAGTTTCGCCATCGACCACCGAACCTACCGTGGTAATTTGGCCCTCAAAGATTTGATCGGGCAGGCTGTCCACGGTGATCCGCACCCGTTGCCCAGGGGATACTTGGGAGAGATCTTTTTCGTAAATATTTGCGGTAGCCAATACCGTGCGGTTATCTACGATAGTCATCAGCACCGCGCCCGCATCTTCTGACGATTGCCCCAGGGTCACGTCGCGATCCGCAATGGTGCCTGCGATCGGCGCTTTGATGGTGATGGTGCCGTCTGGGTTAGCCGTGGCCCCGAGCTGCTGCAACCGAGTTTGGTAGGTCTGTGAGCTGAGCTGAGAGCGGGAGCGAGCAACGTTGAGGGCGGTCTGGGCCTGCGCCACCCCCGTGCGAGCACTGAGAACCTCCAGCTGGCTTTCGGCCTCTGCCAAAGCCTGCTTGGCATCCGCCAAACCCGCTTCAGAGGCCAATAGTTCGCGGCGGGCGATCGCCCCTTCCGCCGCTAGTTCAGAGTCGCGATCGTACTGCTCTTGGGCTACTCGCACATCCGTCCGGGCCGCTTCAATCGCCCTCAGGGCAATCTGCTGCTGTTGCTCGTAAGTCTGCCGGGCGAGCTGCAAATCGGCCTCGGCCTGCTGCACATTTCCCTGGCGCTCAGCGGAGTTTTCCAAGGCGGTCACCCGCAATTCGGCCAATTCCCCACTGGTGATCACTGCTAGCGCCTGGCCCGCTTCCACCTGCTGCCCCGGCTCCACCAGCAGCTTGGTCACCGTACCGCCGACTGGGTTTGTCACCGACACCTGCCGCCCCGGCGAGGCTTCGATTTGCCCTGTTGCCTTCACTCCAAAGGCCAACACCTGGCGCTTTACCGGCTCGATAATTAAACCAATGCGGTCAGCAACCTCTGCATCAACCTCAATGCCTACTGGGTGTGTTCCGGCTCCACCGCCCTGAAACTCATCCCCGTGGCCAGCATGGGCAAAGGCTGCGCCAGCCGGAGCTAGCAACAGCATTAGCAAGGCCAGCCGAGGGAGCAACCGCCCTCTGGCTACAACACACAAGCGATCGGAGATAGCTGTCATAGGCGTGCCCTTGATCCACTCAAATACAGTCTTTAGGAGAAAAATGCCCTCAGTCCCCCAAACATCCCACAGAAAAATGAAATCAGGATGAAATACCCAACACCAATCGGGCAATTTTCAGGTTGCACAAGGGATATTTTTCCAGAATGTAAGCTCAATCTATAAAAAAACGTGCTCAAACGAAGGCTCCATCAAGAAAGAATAGATTTCTTTAATCACCCCAAAAAATGTCTGAAAGGATCAACTTTTGTGAAAATGCAAACGAAAATTGCCCTTTAATTCTTCTAATAAAACGCTCAGCTTTAGCTTAGGTAATTATCAGAAAATGGTTTGATATCCAATCTATAATAAATGGTATAAAGCTTCGCTAACCAAGCGCGAACTTTAGCAGTTCTCATTGAGAAGACAAATGAAAAAATACTTTCTTTCTGTGCTAACTATCGCATTAGCTACAATGTCCTTTGCCCCTGTGGCCAGTGCTTCTGGCCAAACTAGCCTTCGTGGTTTAGCTGCCGAAAAAGGCAGGCCTGTAACTCTCGGTGAACTTATTCAACACAATCGCGATTACAGAGGTTCATAAACTTTTTGACGAGTGCTATCTTTAAAGTGCTATCGCTTACCCAAGATAGCACTCGTCTCAATAGACTCTAAAGCCACCATTGCCAAAAGCCTGGTGGCTTTTTTTTGAGGAGTATAGAGCGGTTCGCTGTGGCTAATTAAATTCAACAAGTACGATGCCATATGGCTTCGCAGTCAGTCAGTAAGTTTCGTTCTAATTTTTCTAATAAAACTTTCATCATTAGCTTAGGTGATTATCAGGAATTATCTCGACAGGAGATTTAATATGGTATAAGTTTCGCCAACAAATAAAAGACGAAACTCATAAGCTCTCATGGAGAATAAGATGAAAAAATACTTCCTTTCTGTACTGACAATCGCAATGGCTTCAATGGTGCTAGCACCTGTGGCAAGCGCCTCAGGACAGACAAGTCTTAATGACCTGTCTGCTGATCTGAACGGGGATGGCACTGTCACCCTTGGTGAGCTTAGGTTTCACAACTCTGAATACAGAGGAAAATAGCCAGTGATCGTCTCTGGAAAAACAGAAAGAGTAACGACTCTTTAGTGTCTTCAGAGGCAGATTCAAGTTACCTTACTCACTCTAAAAACTGCAAAGCCCACCGTAGACTTAGGTTACGATGGGCTTTTTATTGGCTTTAATTCACTTCCTATTTCAGAAAAAGTCTGATCCGGGTAATTGAGCAGATCTTCAAAATTATTCTGGATAAGGTTGCTCAGTTGCTCTTTGTATTGCAGCTAACGACCGATTATAGTCTATAATTGCATTCGCCAAGTTGCCTTCTGCTTCAGCTAAATCTCCTATGGCGCTTAACACATCCAGTTGAGTGCCTACTCCTGCATCAAATCTTAAGTTGGCTAACCTAAGCGCCTCTTGCGCTTGTTCTATGGCTGCATTGGCCGTAGTAATATTTTCCTGATTAGCCGTTAAGTTGAAGTATGCGTCCTCAACCTCCAAGCGAATACTGTTGCGAGTTTGTGAAAACTGAGTTTCTGCAATTTCAGATTCCTTATCTTGCTGAGCCGCCGATGCTGAGGCAGCACCCCCATCAAAGAGTTGCCACTGTAATCTAGCGCCCACGCTGAACCCATCATCCAGTGCCGTTGAATTGCCACTCAAAGCCTGCTGAAGGCCGTAATTGGCAACTAAGCTAAGGTTAGGCCTTACCGCTGCCAGGGCAACTTGTCTCTGGCGTTGGGCAATTGTGCGCTGGGCCAAAACCTGCGATAGCTCAACTCGACTTTGATAAGCCAGTACAATACTCTCCTCTAGGGTCAGCGGCCAGCCTCCAGCAATTTCTACGGGCAAAGTATCAACATTGACTGAAGCTGGTAAATTTAGCCTGCGTGATAGTTGTCTTTGCGCAATTTGTCGTTGGCTTTGAACCTGCGTCAAGTCTTGGCGAGCATTGGCCACCTGTACCTCTGCCCGTAGCACGTCAAACTGAGTGCCCACGCCAGCCCTTTCTCTTAGAATAGTGTCCTGTAGATTGCGCTCCGCTTCATCTAAAAAGGCCTGGCTAATACGAATTTGCTCAACGGTTAGCTGTAAGGCGTAATAATCATTGGCGGTATCGAGCAAAAGTTGCGACCTACGTCGGTTAATGTCTAGTTCAGCGATACGAACTTGCTCTTCGGCTACTTGTATTCTAGCTTGTCTACCTCCCGATAAGCCCAAGTCATAAAGGGCCTCAAGGTCTCCTCTGAGAGTTGTTTGGTTGTCATCCTCTTCGCTATTGCTTAGTAATGTTGATGCCAAACCAACTGTTGGATACAGTTCTGCTCTAGCTTCTCTAAGGGCAAATTGACTGCGTTCTAGCTCTAACAGTGCAATTTGGAGATCTTCGTTATTGCGCAATGCCAACTCAAAAGCTTCTTCTAGAGAGAGAGTTTCTGTCGTTGTAATTTCAACAGCTTCTGGCTGAGTGGGCAGAAATAGCGGATTAGGCTCGGGTGAAAGACCATCAAGTCGTGGGGTATCTTCTTCTGGCTGAGGCAAAGATTGAGCAAGGGTTCTAGATGCAGTCAGGGGAGCAACATCTAACGCAATCACGACGGCCAAACTGGCTAGGGTAGATTTAGAAAGTCGAAAGTTCTGACACATGTTTAGCAACAAAATGAGTACTCTTGGCCGATTAAATCAACGAATAAACTATGCCAAAGCTAAAGTTAAGGAATTTCTAGATCGACCTCTAGCAGCAGTCTTGAGAATGTAGCCAAACCCTCGGATGGTGTGAATTAGCCGTTCTTTTTGACCATCTTCCATCTTTTTTCGTAGAGAGCAAATGTAAAACTGAAGCACGTTGCTCTCATGCCCGAGATCGCAGTCATAGCTCCAAACAGCATCGATAATCTGCGTTTTTTTAAGCGCTTTCTTAGGATTTTCAAGGAAATAAGCTAGTAAATCGAACTCCTTGGCTGTTAGAGTTAATTCATGACCACCTCGATATACCGTCCGGCTGTAGTGGCTGAGTGTTAAATCAGAGAAAACAAGTATTCTCGATGTATCTTCGCTATCGTTTCTCCTTAAAAAGACTTTAATGTGGGCCAAAATTAAATCTAGACTTATAGGTGTGGTGACATAGGCATCAGCCCCGGCCTCCAAAGCAGCAGCTTGCTTTTGAGGAGTAGTGTCTTTATCGATATAAAGAATGGGGACTGGATTGCCTGTAGCCCTCAGCCTTCTACATATATCAATAGCTGTTAAGTCAGAAACAGACGAGCTGACAATTAATGCATCTGGCTCAATTTGACGAACGTTGACAAGGCCACTAAAGCCATCTTCAAAAACACTGACTAGGTAGCTTTCCTGAATCAGCTCTGACTCAATCAAACGAGAAAAGCTAGATTCATTCTCTATAACAAGAATATGTTTGGCCATACAAACCCACCTCACTCTCTAAACTGAAAACACCAGAAAGTAGGGCAAGGCAAAGCTTGTTCTACACACTAGAACATAAGCTCCTTTTAACATCCTTGACACCGGGGCTTTCTTTGTCTTTCAGTGTTTGTCGCTACAGTATGGCAAGTAAAAATGAAATGAGCGTGAAAACCCTAATGAATCCAAAAGATATTTTTGGATTTCTTGCTTGGCCATTAGAATGAGGCGATTGTAAGCGAAACAAGCATTGCAAGCTAGATTAATGCTAAGCGGGTTACCGTAAGAATTCTGCTGTGCCTGACTAAATCAGTCTCTAAATAGTTTTTCCTACTTACAAACACTTCCGGTAAATTAATAGCAGTAAATATCCCCACAAAAACCTCAGAAAAAATCTGAGGCTTGCTAGATTCTATTCGCGAATAAAACTACTGGTTGTACCAGTCTTTTCGCCAATGTTCCATCTGATCAATTTCGATCTGTTGAGACGATACGATATCTTGGGCGAGTTACTGAACTTCTGGTCGGCTGCTTTTTTCTAGAGCGTCTTGGGCCATAGCTAGTGCCCCTTCGTGGTGCGGAATCATGCCGTTAATAAAGCGTAAATCGAACTCATCATCGGCAGTACCTAAGTCGCCACTCATCATCATGGCAGCTTGCATGTCAGATGTCATGGTCATCGAATGCCCCATGGTTGCATGATACATTACGGGCCCTTCGCCCGCGTCCGGGTACCACGCTTGTCGCCACTGCTGCATGCGGTCAATCTCGACCTGCTGGGCAGCAATGATTTCTTCTGCCAACTGCGTTACTTCATCGCGTTGAGAATTTTGCAAAGCCGATTCAGCCATCATGACTGCACCTTGGTGATGCAAAATCATGCCGTCGATAAACCGTAAATCGAACTCCGTGTCACTAGGGCCGAGGTCCATCATCATGGAATGGTCGCCCATGGGTTCATCTCCCATGGGCATAGCGGCAGAGTCCGACTCTCTGGGTGCTGAGGATGACGTGCCGCATGCACTCACGGTTACAGGTAAGGATACTAATCCGCCTACCACTATCCACGAAGCCAGTTTTCTTCTTAGAGTCATCGGATGTCAAACCTTTTTTCCACTATAAAGGCGGTTGCTCGCTTTCAAACGCGTTGACGAGCCCGGCACAACTATCAGTCTTCAGTTTGCCACCCAAAAATGAAATGCGAGTGAAATGGACAGACTTGAGCATCATGACAGGACTTTGTCATTATTTGGAAGACAGTTCACTCGATACGGCTATTGCCGATTGCACATCCGCCAAACAACAGCGCCCCTGGGGATTGTTCACCTCACAGCCGCAGCACTTGGCCTGAATATGGGCGGCAATGTCGTCGGGGGCGTGGCGATTGGCGGGGTCTTGGAGCTGGTGCCGTCGCCAATCAAAGCAGTAGCACACCGGCACCTCGGGGCCAGGATCTTTAGCAAAGACCGGCACCTTGAGGCGATCAATTTCAAAGGTTTGCCCGTCAGCACCAAAGTACACCACGGGGCAATCGGAGCTAGCGCAAAATCGGTAGCTCTGCTGGGCGTTGAGCTGCGCCAGAGCACCTGGCACCAGTAAACTTTTGAGAGTAATCAGCGGCACGGGTTTGCCCTTTGCGCCATTGCGGGGGCAGTGTTGATGGGATTGTACGGCAGTAGTTAATGGGTCAGTACAACAGTCGCTCATCAGTTGTGTTCTAAATGGACGTTTTCTGGATTGATTTACTTCGCACAGCAGCAGCGATGCCGTCGATAGGCCACCACCGTTAGCGCAATCAAAACGCCCAACAGCGGCAGCAAGACAATATCGAGATAGCCGACCTAAGCGGCCAGCCCTAGGGGGCTGAGCAAAATCACCAGCACCGGCGTAAAGCAGCAGAGGGCCACAACTACGGTACCGATTAGGCTGGCGATAAACGTGTTTTTAGGCGTCATGGGATACCTGTTCAATAAAGCCGCAGATAATTCCCTGACAAAGGGTTTCGGTTGGGACAGCAGCATCGTCAGGCAGCTGTGACGCCAGGTCAGCGTGGTAGGTGGCCAATTCCTGGCGGAGGGTTTGCAGCTCGGCAATTTGTTGATCGAGCTGCTGAAGATGGCTGGCCACCATCGCTTTGAGCTGCTGGCAGGGCGCTATGCCCCCGGCGCGCAACGCCATGAGCTGACCAATTTCTGTCAGCGATAGCCCCAGCCGCTTGGCTTTTTGGATAAAGCGCAGTCGCTCCACATCAGCTGTTTCGTAGAGGCGATACTGAGCCCCGCTACGCCGGGGAACTTGCAGCAGCCCCAGCCGCTCGTAGTAACGAATAGTGGAAGCGGGCACGCCCGTGGCCCGACTCAGATCGCGGATTAACATGACGGTAGTTCTATCCCTGCCCTACCCCTGCCGCTGCCAGAGCGTCGCGGGAAATCGGCTGCTGTTGACGACAGCAATCCACCAATGCACCATCGACTACCACAGCGGGCAATCGATGGATGCCGTACTCCTCCAGCTTTTGGCGAGCGGTGGCCGTGATCTGCTCACTGCGCACATCCCACACCTGAACTTGGCAGGCTGTACAGCTCATCTGCTGCACCAGAGCTACGGCTTCGTCGCAGCGAGGACAACCGACTACAAAGATTTCAACTTGTCGCTGAGTCATTTCATTACCTTGAAAGTTGAGTTCACTCTAAACCTTGAACCTGACTTCAAGGTCAAGGGGGGGCTTAAACTCCTATTCGATGTGTCAATTTACAAAACGCCCTTGACTCTCTAAGGACTTTAGGGTTTAGCCTGAGATGGCGGTTAATGCGGTAACTGATGTGAGGCCTCTATTGTGGATCCTTTGGATATAAACCCTTCAGATCCTAGAATCTCAGCAGACTTGGTCCCAGAGGTGTTGGCGCTGGCAACGCGACTACAGGCTGAGCAGCAAAGCAGCTACTCCCTGGAGGAATTAGTTGAGGCAGGAGCTGAGGCTAACATTGAACCGGAGTATATTCGTCAGGCGGCGCAACAGATTCAATCACAGCACATTCGGGCGACATCAGGCCCCGCCAGCTTCTCTTGGCTAGCTAAGGACGGTGCGATGGCGGTGGTAATTGTGGTCGCGCTATTCGGTATGACATTAGTCGGCGGCCCCGCCGGTATAGGCTGCCATGCCAGAATGGACGTGGAAGAAAGCTATCGTCAATAACCCAGAGCTAGCTACAGATCTATCTTTTAGCGACTGCGGTGTCTCAATTATGAAAATACCTCGCTATCCATTTAGCAAACCGATGCTAGCTTAGAGTATGCCCCGACTGCTTCGGCTCTCCATCCCCAGCACCGCTCTACTGGTAGAAGTTTAGCCAGACAACCTAGCCACTACCTTGTTTGAGCGCTATGAGCGCGTTAAACCCTGTGTAAACTGGGTTGCTGGTTGTATTCAGCAGGTATTTGACGTTCGCAAGCAAGGGGAGCCGGTCTGTACTCTGGTTAAAACGCTGATTGACTGTAAAATTGCGACTCTGGAACAGGAAATTCAGCAGGCTACCGCTCGTAAAACCATGCTAGAAACCCACCGCACGAGTTGGGCAACCCGTCCTCTAGACAATCCATCCAACGTTAGAGTTTGCAGCCTGATTGAAGAAGTAAGCCTGACCTCGAATTGTCTAGATGCTATTTGAAAAACTGTCAGATCAAGTCTGATTTATTCTAAATTAAGGCTAACACCGTGAACCGCCATAGTCCCTTGAATTGGCTAAATTCGCCCGAGTTAAATATCGCTATATTCTCTTTTCTGCTGTCTTTCTTTTGGGAAATTCAGCAAATGTGGTTTTATCAAATTCCGGCTGGATATTCCCACTTCGATATAGTCAGAAATTGCACCCTCGCTACAGTCGGAGATGTCGTAATTATATTAATTGCATTTTGGGCCGTCGTAGCTCTATCAAAGTCTCGTCAATGGTTCCGTCACCCAAGCCGTAGCCAAATGAGTGCTTTTATCCTTGTGGGAGTGATCATCACCATTGTTATCGAAGCCTTGGCTACTGGCCCCCTCAATCGGTGGAATTATGCAGAGTCTATGCCAAGAATTCCGATTTTAGGCACTGGGTTAGTGCCATTGTTGATGTGGTTTCTAGTGCCTCCGCTCACCATTTGGTTTGCTAGACGTCAAATTTCATATGGGGCCAGTTAAACACGGACAACCCTATGCCACGGAAATCGAACGGTGGATGTACGCCAATCTTGTGGCAGCCTTCTTTAAAAAATTCGACGAGTTGTGCGACCTCGATGTTGACGATCCGTTTGAGTGTATTGATGTCACCGAGCAGTTTGATGCTCTACCCAGCAAAGCAAAGCTAGCGGCGGCCTAAGAATCGGCTATAGAAATTATGGATCCGTTGTCTTCTCTTGAAGGGCAAAATGCCATTCTTGTCGAAGCGGGGGCAATTCCGTTTTAGTGCATGAAAGGTCTCATTGGCATGGAGATTGAAACCACTCAGGAGGGTGAACTGTTTGAAGCCCTGATTCAATTATGCTGCAGCACTCGGGCGCAGGAAGCGTTAGCCTCTTCAAGTTTGATCATGATGGCAGGCATCGATAAAAGCCTTGCTGGGTTCACTCAATCATTCTTCCCAGTGTACTCCCTGGTCTCTAAAGCCTCCCTCAAAAGCATTTCAACCACGAACGTAAATGATCGCTGCTCTCTGTCTGCGATCGCCTGAATGGCATCCCTCATCGGGTCTGGCAGGTAAATGCTGGTTTGGCGCTTCTGGGTAGTCATAACCGCTCTATCTAGCTCTAAAGCAAGCCTAGGTGAAGCATTGCGATCAAGGGTAATCTACTCTAGATTAGAGTAGATTGAGTTAGTCTGGATAAGCCACATTCGCTAGTCCAAATCGCCTCAGCCTCGGTTGGTGCCCAGGCTCACTGTCACCAGCACCAGGAGGTGCTCTTCCTATGGCTCAACCTTTCCCACATCAGCGATCGCGCCAGTTTCAGATCATCCATGGAGCCTTCGGGTATGCCTTCAACCCTGGCCACTTGCACCTCCCGCCAACGACTGACCTGCCTGCCGCCTTTCCCAAGGTCGAAGCGCCCCGCTTTCACTACGGCGATCGCCTTCGCTGGATTCCCCACGGCAACGCGACCGATTGGGGCTTGGTCATTGGCCGGTTCTACAGCTACGCCCCCCATAGCCGTCGCTGGCAATGGTGCTACCTGATTTGGCTCGATCCTGCTTCCTCTAGTGCCGCCTGGGTCAGGGCCGATATCGCCTGGGAAGACGACCTCGAACCCATCGATGAGAAGCCTGCCCGATGAATCCCCGTCCCCTTTCTCCCCGCGAGCAGCGCCTAATCGAGCGGTACAGCTACTGCCAACTGGGCATGACGCCCCAGCGGTTTTACGCCAAGTGGCAAGTCAGCCAAGAAGACATGGCCGCGATCTGCTCCCGTTCAGTCTCGACGGTGCGGGGCTGGTTTCGCAAAGGTCGCAGCTATCGCCGCCCTACCCCCGTAGACCTGCGCCATCTGGCCCTGATGGATTTTTTGCTCGACAACTTTGACCAGATTCCGGCAGACCTGCGGCAGGCTCTCTGTGCCACTGAGTCCAGAGACGATCACACTTAACCCAAAATTGTCAATATCACCGTGCTCTGTTTTGGCGAATCTCTCCTAGCTAGGGTGGCATCAACTGCACTGAATCGAAGCATCAGGGAGGACAGTCACATGAGCCAAGGGCACCGAATCATGACCGATATCAAACGTATCCGGGCAACGCTGGCAACGCCAGGGCAAGGCTCGTACCGTCTGCAAAAGCTGCCTCGGCAGGCCGTTTGGCTCGTTCACGGTAGAAACAGCAAAACCTACCGGCTGACCTTCCAGCCAGCCCCGATCAACGCCTGGACGCTGCATCCCCCTGATCGAGAGGCCTCTGAGCTGTTGGGCAAGATTGAGCAGGCCTTGAGGCCCAGCGCTGCCAGGATCGAGGAGAGCGGGCAGTCTTACCCAAGAGATGCTGTCAGCGAGCAGGAGGCTAACCGTTTGGAGAGCCAGCACCATTCTTTATCCACTGCCTACGAGGTGACAGCTCCTACGGCCTACAACCAGCTGCTCCATCCCTGGTGCGTTGTTCAACTCCTCCCCCACATGCAGCGGCGCACGGTGGCTCGGTTCCGGCGTCGCAATGATGCTGATGCCCATTTGAAAGCCCTGCGGCGGCTGAGCCCCTCAGCTCAGTACACCGTCATATTTGATCCAGCTCCATCTGTCCCCTGCTTCACTCACGAGGGGCAAGGGGAGGTGTTTGCTTGAGACGATAGAAAAGCACTAGGCCGTTCTCAACCCTATTGAATGGCTTAGGTTGAGATAGTGAGCGTGGGAACCGCCGCTTCTTGCCCCATCTGTAAAATGTCTTTCGCCATTGTTTGAGAGGCAACATGCGCGATCGCCTGCCAGTCCTCTGTAGTGAACATCTGGGTGAGCATAGCGATCGTCTCAGCCCGAATCACCCTCTGCTCGTTGGGTAAAACCTGCTCTCCCTCTGCCAACAGCACCTCAATCCAGGCCGCTTGTTCGGGGGTGAGATGCATCAGATGACCGTATAAGCATTTTTGCGCTTCCATGTAGACAGCCTCTAGACTCCGCCCGAGCTGCCACGACTCTAACCACCCCTTCAGCTCTGGCAACAAGGTGGATAGCACTCTCACATACCACCGCTGACGCTGCAGAGCTTCCGGTGAAGCCTCCTTGAGTAACTCCACATACGGCTGTAGACCCAGACCAGCCTCAACCGCCCCTTCCTCACTGGCGAGATCCGCATCTGCTTCCCGAACCCAAGCCTCGTCATTGAGCAAGTCCATCAGGTTGCCCGTTTTTCTCAATTGCTCAGCCAGGATTGCATCATTCATAAGCGATTGGATGAGTTAGGGCATTAGAGCGGCGTACTCGAAGTATATCAATCCATCTTTGTCCGGGTCAGAGCCGTAGTCCGGCATATTGTAACGTCGATAGAAAGCTTCCGCGCCCGGTAACGCATGTAGACCGACGCGACCACCGTAACCTAACTCCACACTGCGCTGACGGGCAAAGAGTACGAGTGCCCGTCCGACCCCAATTAGATAGGGAGGATCTTCGAGTAACCGGCGATTCCACGGCGCAGAGGCTAAGTATTCGACATAGACCAGAGGAAACCGTTGCGGCAACCAGGAACGGTGCCATTGCGTTTCGAGCAAGATGACGCCTTGAAGGAGCGCCTCAAACTCGATGCCGTAAGCCTCATAGCGATCATCATTGACAGCCAGTCGTAGCTTATAGGCCCAGTCCCAACTGGCGTCAGGCTGCTGTGTCTCCCGCAGAATGCTTTCCCAGATGTCATCGATTTGCCCGACCTGTTCCTGAGTTAACAAACCGATTGTCGCTGTGACAATGTCGTTGGGCGGTTTGGTTAATCGAAGTGGACGGTTCATAGGCATCACATAGGAATGCCCTAAAGCTTATCAACGACTGTTCTCAACACCATCAGATGGGAAGCGAGATAACCGCAGGTCCACACGTCGCTGGCCAATGGTAGAGCAACAGCCTTCTGGACTGTGTAGTAATCAGCAGCCTGGAAACTGGTATAGAATTGGTATAGGCCTGAAACCCCTTGCCTGAAAGCCTTGCATATCAAGGAAATGTGTCAGCTTCCCAAGCTGAATGTCGTCGGTTCGAGTCCGATCACCCGCTTTTTTAGATTTTTTGATAACAACAACTGATATTGGAACAATCGCGATCATTGAGCAAAAGGTGCGCAGACTACCGTATCGCGCCCTTTTGCCTTTGCTTGATACAACGCTTGATCGGCTTGACGGATGATATCCCGAACTGATTGACCAACCTTCGGAATCTGACTAGCAATGCCTAGGCTGATCGTGACGTAGGGATGATCTATTTGCATACACTTATTAGGAATCTGCAAGTTTTTGATGGTTTCTCGAATTTCTTCGGCAATTTTGACTGCTCCCACTCGATCTGTGTCTGGCAAAACTACGGCAAACTCTTCTCCACCATAGCGAGCTAGAACGTCTGAGGAACGCTTGAGGACAAGTTGAGCCGCCCGCGTGATGTCGATCAGGCATTGGTCGCCTGCTAGATGCCCATAGCAATCGTTATAAATTTTAAAGTGGTCGATATCAAATAAAATGAGAGATAGGTATTTCTCAGCTCGCAGCAATCGTTTCCATTCGCTTCTTAAGGACTTATCAAAAAATCGACGGTTCGAAATTTGTGTCAATGAATCGAGATTACTTAACTCTTCTAATTTTTCGTTGGCTTGCTTCAGGGCTTGAAGGGCCTGGTCTAGTTGCTCAGCTTTAGAGTCGGCTTGGGCTAGCAGATCGGCATGACGTAGCGCAACGCTAAATTGAGTTGCCAATTGTTTGATAAAGGTAATTTCGGCTGAGTTCCAGATACGGGGGCGATCGCACTGATGGACGCAGAGCAATCCCCACAGTGTCCCTCCTTTTATGAGGGGTACAACAACTTGGGCTTTAACCTGAAAATCTTCCAGCAGTTCTACATGGCATCGATTTAGTCCAGCCTGGGAGAGATCTGATATGACCTGCATCTGACCCTGTTGATATCGGGCCGCATATTGACTGCCAAAACAGTGATCGCTCACCTTCATTGCGATCGCTGAGTCGTACTCTGGCAATACGTTTTCAGCAACAAACTCCCCGGAGTTGTATTGTGAATCGATGTCAAACTGAAAAATAGCCACTCGATCGGTCTGTAGAGCTTTTCGAACCTCACGGGCTGTCGTTTTAAACAACGTGTTGAGATCGAGCGACTCACGAATATCAGCAATCAGTTTAAACAAAATCTCTTGTTGTTCGTTGAGCAACCGCAAATCTTCAGCCTTGCGTTCGCTTCTTGCCATTAGTTCGGCTTGTTTTACCGCAAAGCCAAGTTGATTCGCGACTTGCGATAAAAACTGAATTTCCTGATGCTGCCATTGATAGGGTTGGGAATGTTGATACGCAGCCAATACCCCCCACAACTTTTGCCCAATAAAAATGGGTGCTGTAGCATAGGCCCGAATGCGGAATTGCTCCAAAACATCTATATGACACTGCGACAGATCGGCAGTGTAGATATCAGAAACTACCAAGCACTCGTTGGCGCGATATCGCCCTCCCTGATGCTCTTTCAGGTATGAATCATTCCAAATCGTATTTTGCCCTAGGGTGCCAAAGTCCCAGCCTGGTTCAGCAAATTCAAAGTCTTCAACAAATTCTCCCCCCCAGTCAGTAAAAAAACGGTAGACGGCAATTCGTTCGACGTGCAGTAGTTTGCAGGTTTCTTTGGTGGTAGTGCGGAAAATAATGTCTACATCTAAGGACGCTCGAATCTTACTAATCACTTGATAAAGTGCTTTTTCTTGGGCATCAATAGTCTCAAGCTGGTGGCGCTTGTTCTGGAGCTGAGCCTCTAGCTGATCGATAGTTGGCATGTTGCCCGCTCGGCAAGCCAAATTAGCAATTAGCTTTGTCAGCGGTTTTAAGAGTGCGCGAAACCTTCTGTAGGGCATACTGTCAAAAATCAGTGCTTCCCAGAGCTATAGAGGATGGATGGCCTATGTTATTAGCAGCACGAGAGATTGCCTACTCTGCGGAGAGCAACGCTACCAAGGAATAATGTATTGCACCTTACATTATCCCTCATACATAATTCTGCCCTTGAGGCGCTCACATGCATCTCTATTAGCTGGATAAAGTTCTGTGTCTTTTGGTTAAGTCTTGTGAGCAGGCCCGTAGTCTTAGGCAGAATAGGCGACCCGCAAGCGCTAACTTTAGCGGCTAACGATTATTTATTAGAACCGTGATTCTTTTAGCGATTGGGCCGTTATTGCCTATTTTTTATGCTTGGTCAAAAAGCGATCGAGTTGGTTAGCAAACGCCGCCGTATCTCGCTGGCTAAATGGGGGAGGGCCTCCGGTTTCTACCCCACCGCTGCGAAGCTCAGTTAAGAAATTTCGCATCGATAGGCGCTCTCGAATGTTGCCGCGATCATAAAATTCGCCCCGGGGGTTGAGGGCATAGGCCCCCTTTTCGATGGCTTCAGCCGCTAGGGGAATGTCGGCGGTGATCACCAGATCACCAGATTGTAAGTGCTGCACAATATAGCTATCGGCGACATCTAAACCCGATCGCACCAGTACGGCATCAATGTAGGGAGACCCTGGAATTTGTAGCTCTTGATTGGCGACCAGGGTGGTTTTCATCTCAACCCGTTTGGCGGCCCGAAACAGGATCTCTTTGATCACATTGGGGCAGGCGTCGGCATCAACCCATATCTGCATAATGTAGGTGCCTGTGATCAATGGTGAGAAAGCTGAAAATACAGATTAATTCAATCCAAACTCTGGCTGCATCAGGTATTTATTCCTCTGATTTATTCACTGATGCGCGATCGCAGATCTTCCACTGATCCCAACCAATCTTCGTAATCGTCGCTGTCTTGCCACAGGTCTACCATCTCCGAGTTTTCGCTCAAAATGCGGTCAATGGCGGCCCGCGCCCGCGCCAGTAGCTCAGGCTCTAGCTGCACAGTGACCCGCTCTACCCACCGATCGATTGGTTCGGTGTAGGCGTTGCGATCGCCCCAGTTGCCGTTGAGCCGGGCAATCACCTCGATGGCGGCCAGGGCGATCGCCGCGTCCGGCGCGTCTAGGTAATCGCTCTCAGCCAGTGCCCCGTCGATCGCCGCTTCCACCAGCGATAGATCGTCAGATTCTGCCAGCTCAAAGGCCCAATCGGCGGCATCGTCATTGCCAAAGGCGTCCACTGACCAAGTTCCCATGTTGCTCTCCCAGTCAGCCACTCACTAACTCATCCGATCATAAAACGAATGCTGAGGTTAATCGCCTGCACCCCAATCTCCCTAGGCTGCGGAGCGGAGGGATAGCGATCGCATCAATGCCGCTCTGGGCTGCGGGGGCAAACCGGCCATCCTTGTGGGTGTAGCACTGTGTCCACAGGGATGGCCGGTCTCGGCTCAGGGCGGTTACTGGGCCTCGGTGGTCAGATCGCTCCAGGCCTGCACCACGGCTTGAAGCGCGGGTGGAGCATCGTCGATAGCCAAATCAATGTAGGTGGTTTCGTAGTGACTGGCCGACAGCTGCACCGTGGGGTAATCGGCAAAGGCCGCATCGGTGATATAGCGCAGGCGATTGAGGTTAGGGAAGCGCTGGTCTGCCAGCACCTGTTCAAAGGCGGCGACTTGTGCTGCTGAGAGTTGCCGTTCTGACACGACTTTGTCGTTCTCTTTCCGCAAAAGTCGGCCATCGGTGAGCAGCACGGTTTCAAATTGGGTGCCGATCAGGCTCCCCGATTCGACTGAGCGAAAGATGTGGGCTTCGGGTTCTGCTTCCGGCTCCGACATCACTGGGGGAATGAAATCGGGAATGAGACCGTTGCGGCTAATGGCGGTGGGGTTTTGCACCAGCTCTCGGCCATCTTGGCGGGCATGGTAGACCCAGCTTTGATCGCCATCGGTGACGACAAGGCGCAGACCCGAAATAGCAATCATGGTGCAAAACTGGTCGGGTTCATAGATGCCCATGCAGCCATCCCAGGTGGCAGGTTCGGCAGCAGCAATGCGCAGGGCAGAAGCGGGGCGATTGACCTCGGCGGCGACGGCTCGCAAGATGCGACGGCTCACCGCTCGGGTTAGCAGGTCTTCGACTGTCACTACTTCCCAGTTGCCTGGGCGCGGCTCTGGATTTGGCTCTAGGGCAGGGCGGGGTTCACTCTGCTCTGGAAAACCACCGGCCCCTGAGCTGGGGTCGATGCAGGCCGCTGCCATGCCTTGGATGGCGATCGTACCTAGGGCCAGTAGCGCGATCAACGTTTTAGTCTGAAGAGGTAAGGGAGCCATAATCTCAACACTGTTTTGCTTTGCTCCATTACCATAGCCAGCCACTCAGAGCTGCGAAGCGTGGTTACAAAATCGGTTACAGGATGGGCGCAAGGGAATCAACGAGTGGGCAACTGTGGGTTGTGGGAAGGGCCGCAACGAGGTGGGCTTGAGCCGCACTGTGTGGCAAAAGAACGAACCTAGACTTTATGGGCTGTAGGCAAAAAAATACCCCTCAGGAGGGGCAGCGACGCGAGTGATGTTTAGAAGGTTAATACGGCTAACCATTGCTAGATGCCGCGCGCTGCCCTGCTGAGGGGATGACTTTTAATATAGTGGTGCGGTCGTTGGGCGATCGCGCACCACTGACGACTATGGTGCTAGGCTGCTTGCCAAATTTCGCGCACTTTACCTTCTGGTAACCACTCGGCCACTGCCTCAATACGTTCCTGGGACAGCTCATCTTTGGTGGCTGAAAAAACGGCGGAGACAACGATTTCCGCATTGACTGTCTTTGGCACGCCTGCTTCGTTATCCACTCGCGTCAAGAACAGCTTCGAGTCGATACCTAGAGGTGCTGGCCCTTTGAGGGGCGGACGAATACGGCTCAAAAAACCGACAATGGGGTTTCTGTCTTTCCAAAGGTCAGACACTTCCATTTGCAAGGCTTTTTCGTCAGTTGGCAGCGCATCGTTGTGCAGTTCAGCCGCCACACGGTCAGCCTCAGCCGTGGTCATCACGTCGCGCATCACCCGAAAAACTGTTTCAGTAATATCGCGAGCGTCGTAGATATCGGGCAAACCACCCTTAACTTTGACCTTTTCTAAAAACGGGGTGTGCTCGTTGAGCAACGGCACCGCTGGCCCTTGATCGAGGTTTTGGGGAGGGTTTTGTTCCATGTCTTCTAACATACGCTGGCCTTTCTCTGTCAACGTAGCTCGCTTAAATTCAATGAGGTGAGGGAGAGGCCCGTCTGCAGCACCATAGGTGTTGGCTATGCGAAAGCCGACCTCGTCTGGGTCAACTACGCTAGGCACGTCTTCCTGGTTGCCATAGGCGTTGCCGCTAAATTCGGCTTTGATATACTGCCTCTGATTTAGATAGTCTAGGTGCCCTAGTAGATCAGACTCAGTTAATCCTAAACCAGTGAAGTCGGTGGAAGAAAAATCAATGTCATCCTGCGGGTTTGCTTGGTTGCACGCGTTGATTTTGTCGAGGATGATAAACACTACATCGTCTCGAATAGAAATTGGCATAATGCCTCCTTAGTGCCTCTTTGATGACGATAAAACTCTGTTGGGCAGCGTTACTGCCTGTGCCGACTGAGCCCTATTCTTCGACATACATGGGGGGTTCAACGGCAAAGTTATCGATGTTGCCAGATTCATCAATGACAAAACCATGGGACGTGGGCAGCGTTCCCTCTTCTTGGGCCGCGTAATCGACGATTTGCTGCCGATTTTTGTCCACATCGACATTGGACGGAATTTTTTCATCGGCGGGGTTGACGTTGGTGGGCTGAGCCGTTTGCACAGCCCACTGATTGCAAGGAGCCCCACGGCCTGGTTCGGCCTCCTTGGGGTTGCCAACGCGGTTAGAACGATTATTTGGGTCGGTCATAGGGGTTAAGTCATGATTAGGGCTGTCGCAGGGCAAAGACCCATCATGATTGGCGGCGATCGCCCGATCTAAACAACTGCGACATTTATAAAGAGATGTTAACGTCGCTGTCGTTAAGCTTAGTACTGTCATTAGGAGCAGATTGTAATTTGGCCCACGTCATCCTTTAGCCAGATTGTGATCTGCGATCGCGCTTAGTTCTGCCCGCTGTATCTGCAAAGCAGCGCTGTCATACCTAGGGCATCACTAGGTATTTACTCCCTTAGATATATTCCTGTTGTCGTAGTAGCGCTATAAGATTCCTTCAGCAATTTGCGCTAATTCGCCCTGCTTTTGAGGTTTACAGCTTTTTTTGGGTTGTGTTTGGCCTGAGAGGCAGCGGTTTTAGGGGCGATCGCCCCCGATAGCGAAGCCAACTCAAGGTTTGCACCATCAGTCTTGCCATGACACCCCCAGAGCGGACAGTTTTATTGGTCAGTAGCTCGCCTGGGCAGGCCGATCGATTGAGGTCTATGGTGCAGCACGAGGCTGCTATCTTTTACCGGGTGGTTGAGGCTCAAAGCGATCGCCAGATTAGCCCAGACCAGCTGCTACAGGTCGATGGTATTGTGCTTGACCTTGACCCCTCAGATGGGGATGGCGTCGACCGGCTTAAGCCGCTGCAACATGTTTGGGAAAAAACTCCACCTATAGTGGTCGTAGGCGAGAATGATTTGAAGGCAGCCGTAGCGACCCTTAAAGCTGGAGCCGCCGACTATTTAGTGCGAGACCAGCTCACCCCAAGGACACTGGGTTTAGCCCTAGAGGCGGCAATTTCTGGTGAGGAGGCTGCGCGCAGCGTCCCATCAGGCTTAACCGATCGCCCCATCACCTCATTCTCCCCACCCCCCTGCGCAGCCCTAGCCGCTGCCCTGCCGCAGATCGTGTGGACGGCTGATCGCACCGGGGCCATCAACTATTGCAATCAGCACTGGTATGAGTACACTGGCCTCAGCGCCACCGAGTCGCCGGGGTTAGCGGGTGCCAACGGCCTGCATCCCCATGAGTATGACCCTATCTTGATCCCGTGGACCAAAGCGATCGCCGCCGGTCAGCCCTTTGCCGTTGAGCACCGCCTGCGTCGCCACGATGACGTTGATCGCTGGGTGATGAACCGGGGGGTGCCAACCCGTGACCTCGACGGGCAGATCGCGGGCTGGGTTGGCACCCTGATCGACATTGATGACCAGAAGCACCTAGAAGAGCGCCTTCAACTCGTTGTTCAAGCGGTGAATGGGCTGGTGTTTGACGTTAGTGAGGTGAGCCTGGACGGGGACGATTGCGTTTACCGCTCTGAGCAACTATTCAATTTAGTTGGGGTGCCTGCTGCCGAAGCACCGCTCACATCGCGGTGGTGGGAAGACCGCATTCACCCCGACGATCGAACGCAACTGCGCCACCGCATGGCGGAACTCTTCGCTAGCTCTAGTCAGCTCTACGAGTCAGACTACCGCATTCGCCACGAAGACGGGCGCTGGGTTGACGTTTGGGAGCGGGGCTGCCTGGTGCGCGACGAACAGGGGCAGGTGGTGCGCGTGGTGGGTTCCACGGTCGATATCAGCCAGCAGCAGGCGGCTTTGCGCGATCGCAACCAGGCCGAACTGCGGCTGCGCAAGGCCCTGATTCAGCTCGAAGCGGCCCTGTCTGCCGGGTCGGTGTACACCTGGTGCTGGAGCATTCGCAAGAATCGGGTGGTGGCCAACCGCAGCTTTGCCCAGCTATTTGGCCTCGACCCTGAGCGCGTTGCTGCCGGGGTGCGCCTGGAGAAATTTATCGCCATCATTCACCCCGACGACCGGGCGCGGGTGGCCGCTGCCATTGACCAGGCGATCGCTACTGGAGAGAGCTGCGCCGCCGAGTTTCGCATCTGCACCCCCCACGGTGACGAGCGCTGGGTGATTGCGCGCGGGCAGGCCGAATATGACAGCGAAGGCCAGGCCGAGGTCTTTGCCGGGGCGCTGGCCGACATTAGCGATCGCAAACGGGTCGAAATTGCCCTAGAGCAAAAAATTCAGGAGGCCGAAGCCAGTCAACGCACCCTCGATGCCTTGATGGCCTACATTCCCGAAGGCATTACCATTGCCGATGCACCCGATGTGCGCATTCGCCAAATCAGCCGCTACGGGCAAGAGCTAACCGGTCGCCCCCTTGGGGAACTGGAGGGTCTGCCCGCCGCCGCCCATCCAGAAACCTGGAAGATTTTTGCCGCCGACGGCAGCCTTGCCACCCCCGAAGCCTTGCCCCTCACCCGCGCGGTTCAACAGGGTGAGGTCGTCACCAATGAGGAATGGCAGCTGCAAACCGCCGCTGGGCAGAGCATTGCGCTGTTGTGCAACGCTGGCCCGATTTACGACCAGGAGGGCAGGATCACGGGGGGCATTATCGCGTGGCGAGACATCACCGAGTTTAAACAGACCGAAATTGCCCTGCAACGCCACCAGGAGCACCTGAATCTGGCAATGGCCGCAGCCCGCATGGGTAGCTGGGACTGGGATATTCAGCTCAATGTGGTACGGTTTTCTGACAATGTCAAGCGCCTATTTGGCCTCGATCCCAATCATGGCGATCACTGCTACGAAGCCATCATGGCCATGGTTTATCCCGACGACTTGCCTCGGGTCGAGCGGGCGCTGCACGACGCGGTCTACAACCAGGCCGAGTACAATATCGAATTACGGGTGATCAGACCCGATGGCACACTGTGCTGGATCTTGAGCCTGGGACGGGTTTTCTATAGCGCTATGGGCATCCCGCTCACTATGACAGGTATCGACATTGACATAACCGAACGCAAGCGCGCTGAAGACGAACGCAAACAGGCCGAGCTGACTCTGCAACAGACCACCGAACGGCTCAATGTTGCTCTCAAGAGTGCGCCAATTAGCCTCTTTAATCAGGATCTTGACCTGCGCTACACCTGGATTTACAACCCCACCCACGATCTGAATAAAGACCAGGTGCTTGGCAAGCGCGACGAAGATTTGGCCTCGCCCGAGACAGCGGCCCGGCTCACTTACCTCAAGCGTCAGGTGATCGCCACCGGCGTCGGCCTGCGCGAGGAGGTCAAGGTGACGGCCAATGGGCAAACTACCTATTACGACCTGACTGTCGACCCCATTTACGACGACCAAAACGCCATTGTCGGCATCACCTGCGCCGCCGTTGACATCAGTGAAAGAATTCAAATCGCCACCGAGCGCCAGCAGGCCGCAATGGCTCTGCAAGAAAGCGAAGACTGCCTGCGCATGGCAATCGAGTCGGCCAATATGGGCATTTGGGACTGGAACCTAATCACCAACCAGCTAATTTGGGACGCAGGCTGTAAAGCCATTTTTGGCCTACCCCCCGAGGCCGACAGCAGCCCCGAACGGTTTTACGAAGGGCTGCACCCCGACGATCGCGATCGCCTAAAACAGGTGATCGCCGAGTCGCTCACCCAGGAAAGTGGCGGCAGCTACGATGTGGAATATCGGGTGATTGGCCTGCAAGATCGGGTAGAACGGTGGGTGCGGGCCAAGGGGCAGACCTACTTTGATCGCGATGGCAACCCCCTGCGCTTTACCGGCACCATCCTCGACATTACTCAGAAAAAACAGGCCGAAGTCGCCCGCGAACAGCTGCTGCGCCAAGAGCAGGCCGCCCGCGAAGCCGCTGAGCGGGCTAACCGCATCAAAGACGAGTTTTTGGCGATTTTGTCCCACGAGCTGAGGTCGCCCCTCAACCCAATTTTGGGTTGGGCCAAGCTGCTGCAAACCAAAAAACTCGACGCGGAAAAAACCGCCCGCGCCCTCGAAACCATTGAGCGCAACGCCAAGTTGCAGACTCAGCTCATTGACGACCTCTTAGACATCGCTAAGATTTTGCGCGGCAAGCTCAAGATCGAACCCGCCTCGGTCGATCCGGTATTTGTGATTGAGGCGGCGATCGAAACCGTGCAGGCCGCAGCCGATGCCAAAGCCATTCGCATCGAGACCGATCTGCCCGACGTTGGGCAGATTCAAGGCGACGGGGCTCGCATTCAGCAGATTGTTTGGAACCTGCTCACCAACGCCATCAAATTTACCCCCGAACAGGGCCAGATCACGATTCAGCTCGCCCAGGTAGACCACTGGGCCCAGCTTAAGGTCACCGACACCGGCCAAGGCATTCGGCCAGAGTTTCTGCCCCATATTTTTGAATCCTTTCGTCAGGCCGATACGTCGATTACCCGGCAGTTTGGGGGGTTGGGTCTGGGGTTGGCGATCGTGCGCTACCTAGCAGAAGCCCACGGCGGCACCATCAGCGCCGACAGCCCCGGCGAGGGCAAAGGGGCGACGTTTACCGTGAGTTTGCCGCTGCTTAGCCACCGCCCCAGCCACCGGGCAATGCCCGTTTTGTCGGGGCAGATCGACCTGACCGGCGTGCGGGTCATCGCCGTGGATGACAATCCTGACGGGCTGGCCTTGCTGACGTTGTTGCTGGGCGAATACGGAGCCGAGGTGATCGGTCTTGAATCGGCTCCTGAGGTGCTTATCAATCTGGCCAGCTTTCAACCCCATGTGTTGGTCAGCGACATCGGCATGCCCGGCATGGATGGCTATGAGCTGCTGCGGCAAATTCGCGCCCTGCCACCCGAGCAGGGGGGGCAGGTACCGGCGATCGCCCTCACCGCCTACGTGCGCGAAGAAGACGCCCAAAAAGCCTTAGACAGCGGCTTTCAACAGCACCTATCTAAGCCCATCGAACCCGACGCGATCGCTCGGGCCGTCGCCCAGTTGGTGTTGTAGTTTCCTTAATCTGACGAATGCCCTACCTGAAACCAGCGGTAGCCATACCCAGGTAGGTGAAGGTCGTAGGCAGGCTCTGAAATCACGTTCTCTGGCTGGTCTTCAAATAGATCAATCAGGCATTTGCCCACGTCATCCTTCAGCACTAGCGTCGCCTTGCAGTCGGACTGACTAAAGTTGTGCACTGCGATCACCGCCTTGCCCTGCCACTCGCAGCGGTGGGCAAAAACGCTGTCGTGGCCCGTATCTAACAGTTGCGGTTGGCCCCAGCCAAACTCTGGGCATTCCTTACGCAGGCGAATCGCTCGCTCCATCCAGTTCAGCAGCGAGTTGGGGTTGCGCTGCTGGGTGTTGACGTTTAGCTGCTTGTAGCTGTAGTCGCCAGTGGAAACTACCGGCAGCACCACCTGGTCAGCGGGTGCTGTAGAAAATCCACCGTTGGGAGCCTTTGACCACTGCATGGGGGTGCGGGCGGGCTTGCGTTCCTCTAGCGACAGGTCATCGCCCATGCCCAGCTCTTCGCCATAGTTGACCACGGGTGTGCCGGGCAGAGTGAAGAGCAGGCTATAGGTGAGCTTGAGCCGTTGCAGATTGCCGTCGAGCAGCGGCGCAAACCGACGACGAATGCCGCGATCGAAGATCCACATGGTGTCGCGATCGGGGGCAAAGGCCGCCGCAATTTCATCCTGCTCCTCGGAGGAGAGTTTGTCTAAACTCAGCTCGTCGTGGTTGCGCACAAAATTGGCCCACTGCCCAACCGGCGGTGACGGGGGCAACTCCTTAAACGCTTGGGCCAGGGGGGCTGCTGATTCTCTAGCGAGGGCTAATACCAGATGTTGGTTGCCCCAAAAGTTAAACAACATCTGCATGCGATCGCCGTCGCCAAAATATTTCGGCAATTTTTCCAAAGACTCATTGGCCTCAGCCAGCAAAATGGCATCCCCCCGCCGCCAAGACAGAAAATCGCGCAGCTCTTCGATATAGACAAAGGGATCTTCGACCTGTTCAAATACGTTGTCAGCCTGGGTCAGCTCAATTAAGAACGGGGCAGCGTCAATGCGAAACCCAGACACCCCCAGCTCCAGCCAAAAGCCCATCATCTTTTTGATTTCGTCTCTGACCTCAGGGTTGGTGATGTTTAAGTCGGCCTGGTGACTGTAAAACCTGTGGGCGTAGTAAGCACCCACCTCAGGCTGATAAGTCCAGGTTGACTTTTGCAAACCCGGAAAAACAATACCTTCATCAATGTCTTCGGGTTCTTTCTTTGACCAAAAATAGTAGTCAAAATATTTTGAGTTTTTGTCTTTAATCGCGGCCTGAAACCAGGGGTGCTGGTCAGAGGTATGGTTGACCACTAAGTCGATCAGAATGCGAATACCCCGTTCGCCAGCGTGGCGGGCAAACTCCACAAAATCGCCCAGCGAACCCAGCCGAGGATCGACGGTGTAGTAGTCCATCACGTCGTAGCCGTTGTCTTTGTTGGGCGATGGGTAAAAGGGCATCAGCCAAACGCAGGTGATTCCCAAGCCAGCTATGTAGTCTAAACGCCGGGTTAGCCCGATAAAATCGCCCACCCCGTCGCCATTACCATCTATGTAGGTTTCTACATCAAGACAGTATAGAACTGCGTTTTTGTACCAAAGATCTAGCATATGAAACCTGGATGGGTATATAAAAAAAGAACGAAGATAGAAGAAGATTTCTGGCAGGCTTGAATGCTGACGCTTTAGACTGTTTTAGTTCAGACTTCACCTGCCATAAAAGTTAGTTCTTGGATGCAATTTTTCTTTTGGTAAGATATGGTCAGAACCAGGTTCGGGGAATCGATCCACCCTGCACAAGATCAATTCCTCGGCTCAGCTATTTGAGAAAAGGCAGTACCTTTTCGCCAAATACCTCAATGAACTGCTGCTGCTCTCGATTGACGTTGTGCAAAGAAATGGTTTCAAAGCCCAGTTCGATATCCTTTTGTAACCAATCAATGTGCTGCTGGGGGTCAGCCGAAACGCGCACGTGCTGGTACATGTCGTCTGGCTTGACGAAGGTGGCAGCGGCGTCAAACTGACTAGGAACTCTAAAATCAGACAGCACTTGGCTTTCAAAAATGTTGGTGCGCCACTGGTCGTAGGCCCCTTGCAGAGCTGTTTCTTGATCGGGGGCGTAGGAGAGCTGCACCTTTAGATTCATCGGCTTGTGCTCACCGCCGCCACGCCGAAAGGCCTCGACTACCTCCCGCAGTTTGTCATGGGGGTGGGAAATGGTGATCAGGCCATCGGCCCAGCTGCCTACCCACTCGGCGGTTTTAGGGGTTATGGCCGCCCCCATAATGCGGGGTGGATTGGTCGGACGGGTATAGAGTTTGGCTTCTTCTACCCGCACCAGGCCGTGGTGGGTCACAGTCTCACCGGCCCAGAGGGCACGCATCACATCGACACATTCTTTGAGTCGGGCATTGCGATCGGCTTTGATCGGCCAGGGCTGGCCAGTAATCGCTTCATTCATCGCCTGGCCACTGCCGAGGGCGACCCAAAAGCGATCGCGAAACATCTCCCCTAGGGTCGCTGCCGCCTGGGCAATGATGGCGGGATGGTAGCGCTGACCAGGGGCACAAACCACGCCAAAGGGTACCGAGGTCGCCTGCATAGCAGCCCCTAGCCAAGTCCAGGCAAAGCCGCTTTCTCCTTGACGCTCGCTCCAGGGATGAAAGTGGTCGGAGCAGGTAACGGCGGTAAAGCCTGCCTGTTCTGCCTGCTGAGCCCAGCCTAGCAACGCGCTGGGGGCAAACTGCTCGTGGGAGGCGTGGTAAGCAAATTTCACCATAGGTTTATCGCTCTGAGCTGGGTTCCACCAGGCCGGTATAACCTGGGATCTATGCCCAACAGTTTTGCAAGAGCGCGGCTATTCAGCATCTACCCAATGCGGTAGTTAAATAATCAAGGGCGGCTGCGGCCATGGGAATGAACTTGGGTAGGGGCAAATGGCATTTGCCCACGCGAGAGACACGGCATATTGATTCATAGCCTCAGTAGATCGACATCAGTTCCGCTGTCCTCGATTTTGCTCTCACCCCAAACCTGGGCAAACACCGTTTGCCCCTACGCAAGCCTCCTATTTGGAATCGAGGTTGTGCGATGCAGATTGGTAGGAGCCTGTATCTAGTGGTGGATGGAGGTGAGATCGCGCCTTCGCCAAACTGCTTACCCTTGGCCGTATACCCAGCCCAGTGCCCCACACGGCTGCGACACGGCTCCCCAACAGGGTAAAATCTGACGTTGGTTGAGCAACTTGAGAGGACAGACCCCTGAAAACCCGCGTAATTATCGTTCGTCACGGGCAGAGCACCTACAATCAGCAAAAGCGTATTCAAGGCCACTGCGACGAGTCAGAGCTAACCCCGGCGGGCGAGGCCCAGGCGCGGCAGGTGGGTCAGGCGCTAGTGGGCATTCCCTTTGATGCGGTGTGGGCCAGTCCTTTTAAGCGCGCCCGCAAAACGGCAGAAATCATCACGGCAGAGCTGAAAACGGCGATCCCCGACCTGGTGGCACCGACGTTTTCAGACAACCTCAAAGAAATCAGCCTGCCGCTGTGGGAAGGTGTGCCCTTTACCGAGGCCGAGGCTCAACATCCTGAAATCTTTGATCAGTGGCGCACTGACCCCGCCAATATGGTGATGGCTGTGCCCCAGCCCGATGGGGCGATCGCAGACTTTTACCCAATTCGCGAGCTGTATCAGCAGGCGGCGCGGTTTTGGCCAGAGCTGTTGGCAGCTTACCAGGGCAAGACTATTCTCATCGTGGCCCACAGCGCCATTAACCGAGCGCTGATTAGCACCGCGATTGGCCTGGGGCCAGAGCGCTTTAACAACCTCAACCAGGCCAACTGCAACATCAGCGTGCTCAACTTTGCCGACGGCTGGGGCAGCCCGGTACAGGTCGAAGCCATGAACCTGACCAGTCACATGGGGGCACCGCTGCCCGAGATGCGGCGCGGCCACAAAGGCCCCCGTATGCTGCTGGTGCGCCACGGCGAAACCGAGTGGAACCGCCAGGGCCGCTTTCAGGGTCAGATCGATGTGCCCCTCAACGACAACGGTCGCGCCCAAGGGGCGAAGGCGGCAGAGTTTCTTAAACCCGTGGCGATCGATGCGGCCTACACCAGCTTTATGGCGCGACCGAAGGAAACGGCGGAAATTATTCTGCAACACCACCCAGGGCTGACGCTACATTCGGTGAACGAGCTGCAAGAGATTAGCCACGGCGAATGGGAAGGGCTCTACGAGTCGGAGATCGAGAGCAACTATCCGGGGATGCTGGAGCAGTGGCAGAGTGCCCCCGAAACCGTGCAAATGCCGGGGGGCGAAAACCTGGAGCAGGTGTGGGTGCGATCGATCGCCGCCTGGAAGGAGATTATCGCAGCCCACAGCGGCGGCGACACCGTGCAGACCATTCTCGTCGTCGCCCACGATGCGGTGAATAAGGCGCTGCTCTGCCACGTGCTGGGCATGGGGCCGGAGTCGTTTTGGCGGTTTAAGCAGGGCAATGGGGCGGTGAGCGTGATCGACTACCCCAACGGCATTGACAGCGCCCCGGTGCTGGTCACCGCCAATATCACTATTCACCTGTCGGGCAGCGTGCTCGATAAAACCGCAGCGGGGGCACTGTGACGGAGATTCAGCTAATTCAGCAGGTGCGGGTGCTGGATGCGGCGACCCAGACGGATCAGGTCGCCGATGTGCTGGTGCAGGATGGTGTGGTGACAGAAATCGCCCCATCCCTGAATGTCATCCCCGCCAGCGCTGAGATGATTCAGGGCCAGGGAAAGGTTTTGCTGCCGGGTCTGGTCGATCTCTACAGCCACTCGGGGGAGCCGGGCCACGAGCCGAGGGAAACCCTGGAGTCGCTGCTGGCGGCAGGGCAGTCGGGCGGCTTTACCCGGCTGGGTATTTTGCCCGATACGGAACCTGCGATCGACCATCCGGCGATGGTGGAAAAACTGCTGGGGCGGCGAGCAACCCTTGCTCAAACCAATCCCTCCTTGCCTCACCTGTATCCTTGGGGTGCGCTGACCCAGGGTGCCCAGGGCCAGCAGATGGTGGAACTAGCGGAGTTGTCTGAGGCGGCGATCGCAGGCTTTGCCGACGGGCGGGCAATTCAGAACCCACTTTTGACCCAGAGACTCTTGCAGTACCTGCGGCCTTTGGGTAAGCCAGTGGCGCTGTGGAGCTGCGATCGCACCCTGCGAGACAGCGGCGTGGCCCGCGAAGGCCCGTTTTCGCTGATCTACGGCCTGGTGGGCGACCCGGTCAGCTCTGAGACCGCCGCCCTGGCCGCGCTGCTAGAATGCGTCGCCGAGGTGGGCACCCCCGTTCACCTGATGCGGATTTCGACCGGGCGTGGGGTCGAACTGGTGCGCCAGGCCAAGGAGCGCAGCCTGCCCATCACCGCCAGCACTACCTGGATGCACCTGCTGTGGAGCGCCAAGGATCTGGGTGGCTACGACCCCAACCTGCGCCTGTTGCCACCGTTGGGCAACCCTGAAGACCAGGCCGCGCTGATTGAGGGAGTGAAGGCGGGGGTGGTGGATGCGATCGCGATCGACCACTCCCCCCACACCTACGAAGACAAAACCGTGGGCTTTCCCTCTGCGCCCCCCGGTGCGATCGGCCTGGAGCTGGCCCTGGGGATTTTGTGGGATACCTTCGTTACCCAAGGCGACTGGTCGCCGCTAACGCTGGTGCAGGCGCTGAGCACAAATCCGGCTGCCTGCTGGGGCCAAACGCCGCCAACCATTCAACCCCAGCAGACTGCCGAAATGATTTTGTTTGACCCCAGCACTACCTGGACGGTTGCGCCCTCAATCCTGTGCTCTTTGTCTGCCAATACTCCCTGGTTAGGAAAAGAGATACCCGGTCGCGTCCTGCGTACTTGGGTATCGCCGCGTTAGCCGCCTATTACTCACGAATGCACTCCCGCCTGTGCGGGAATGGAGAGCTGCGACTGAAAACCTGGTTGCACTAACCAACCATATTATCTTGATAAAATTAAACGACGATATAGTCAGCAAACAGAGCTATGCCAGAGGTCGCGAGGTTCTACGGCATTGTCATTAAGGTGTTTTTTGGCGATCACCCGCCACCACATTTTCATGCCATTTATGGTGAATATGTTGCCCTAGTCAGTATTGAGTCACTCGAAATCATTGAGGGAGATTTGCCTAATCGAGCCCAGAAATTGGTTTTGGAATGGGCAGCGTTATATCAGCGAGATTTGCTACAGATGTGGAATACTCAAGAATTTCAGAAACTCCCTCCACTAAAGTAGATTTCGGTCAATAATTCTATGAAATATCCCAAAATTCTTAAAGCTAGAGCAGTTGATGACTTTACCTTGGTAGTGGAATTTACCAATCAAGAGTCAAAAAAATACGATATCCATCAGCTTTTGAGTATTCCAATGTTTTCCCCGCTGAAACAACCGGCCTTCTTCAAGAGCTTTAAAGTTGCGGCAGGAGGCTACGGAATCGTGTGGAATGAAGAGGTTGACATTAGCGAATATGAGCTTTGGAAAAATGGTGTCGCTCTGGAGAGTGAGGAGTCAATTGGGGAGTGCTTCTAAGTAGAGAATAAATGGGGTGGTGGGCGGTGCCCACCCTACATGAAAGGACGTGGATGACTGTAACAAGCCGTCCACGTCCTCAACAAAACCGCCCTGGAATGGTGTTTGATTGATGTTCTGCCTGGCGTTTAGGCGACATTCACAGTATTAGCGGTGCGGCGAGCCCGCTTTTGGCGGTCAGATTTGCGGCGACCTCCGGCCATTTCGTATTCAGAGCTGTCTTTGCCGTAGCGGACGCCGAAGCCGGAGAGCATGTGGTCAGAAAAATCCATGAGCTTGCGCTCGGCAATCAGCATGTCGTTGTAGGCACCATCGACCATCGACAGCATGCGGTTGTAGGCCATCAGCTTTTCTTGCATGGCCTGAATGTGCGCTTCGGCACTGGTCTGCCAACAGGAGATAAATGGCGGAAAGCCTCTCTAGACAAGCGCTGTCAGGATTTTGGCTCCAATTGGCTCAACCCATTGCCGAATAAAGGTTTTAGGGCTCCATCACCTTTTAAGAGACCAGTACCATGAAGCCTCCTAATGAGGCAACCGATCCATCTCCACCAAAATCTTTAATGAATCGGACAGTCGATAGATCTTGGGAGGATTGCCACAGTCGTCTGCCGCCGCCTATCTTAGTCGTGCGCTATCCAGGCTTGGGCATGAGCGACCACTAACTTTCCAAACGAACTGGCCAGCCATATACTTACTCACTCATCCAGGTGCCGTGAAAACTGTGGGGTACCACCTCCGGCAGCCCTAGCCGACAGATCGGTCCCTTCTCAAGCTCATTCCCTTCATAAACCCACAGTTCGCTGCGGTGCTGGTTGCCGTCGTAGACCACAGTCAGCACCCAGGGCTGCTGAGGGTTCGCCGGGTTCGCAACGACGATCGGTTCTGAGGGATAGCGGCCCTCTCCGGCATCGGCAACAGTGAGACCAGTTCTAGGGTCAAGGCGGGCGATCGCCCCAAACAGTTCATCTACCGGGGTGGGCACCGTGCGATGCACATTCAAATAAGTGGTCGCCGTCTCGTCCTGGCCAAACGCCACCGGAAACTCGCAGTGGCGATCGATCAAGCACTGCTGGTCGAGAATCTTGCCGGTTTTGGGGTCGATGCGGTACTGCCAGAGCTGGGCATCGGCGGGGGTAGAGGTCTGGCCCGAGGCCACCTCTTTGAGATACTGGTTGGTGGCGAAGTCGTTGTAGCGCACCACATCAAACACGATCGAGCCATCAAAATCTAAATAGCTGTGGCCAAAGTGCCACTGGTACCAGGGGTCTGCGTCATTGAGGGCGATCGCCTCCAGACTGTCAGCATCCACCACAATAATCTGGGTGCCCTGCTGGGGCTGCCACTGAAGCGCATCGCTGAAGCTAGACAGGCCAAACAGGGCGGGCAAGGGGCTAAGGCGCACGGGCGATACGCAAAACACCAGGTAGCGATCGGCCAGCACAAAGTCGTGAATCAGCGGAATACCCGAGAGGGGAATCGTGCCAGTTTGCTCTACGACCCCAGCGGCGCTGCAGCGGTAAATCTGAAGAGTGGCATTGCCCCCAGGGATGGTGCCAAAGCTAAAGATCTGGCCAGTGCGGGGGTGGCGTTTGGGGTGGGCCGTAAAGGTGTCGCTGGCCTTGAGGCTCCCCAAATTGTCTAGGCCATCGGTCTCTAGGGTCTCTAGATTCAAGCGGTGAGGTAAGCCCCCTTCCCACAGGGCCAGCAAGCGATCGGGCAGGGCCAGCACCGAGGTATTGGCCGCATTTTTCATTTGAGTCTGCCACCGCTGCCAAATGGAAACGGGCGGCAGAGTGCCATAGCCCCGATAGAGACACTGCTCGGCCTCTTCTTCTTCCATAAACCCGGCAGAGCGCACGTAACGATAGGTGCCCAAAGCGCGATCGCCGTCAAACTTCACCCGCAGCACTGCCCCATCGCCATCAAACCAGTGGCCGACTCGGGTGCCGCCCCGCTCAAACCGGGCTGGGCCGTTGCGGTAGAGGGTGCCCCGCAGCCCATCCGGCAACTGTCCTTCCAGCACAGACAGCGTGGTGACGGCAAATTCTGTTGCAGGCTGGGCGATCGCCCCCGCCCATAGAGCCGTAGTGGATGCAGCGGCGGGTTGCGATCGCGACGGTGCCAAAGGAGCCATAGGTAGAGCGGTAAATATTGCTTGCTCTATTGTGACCCAGGACGCCCCAAAGGGTTGGGCCACTCCCCATCACCCCATCACTCCCCCACCTTCCCCATCACCCTTCCAGTCCCTACCCCTCACTCTGCATCACCAAATTCCCCGCCGGGATCGGTGGATCGTCCGCCCGCTCAGTCGTAATCAACATCTGCACTGGAGCATCGCTACACACAGCATCCGGCAGCGCCCACTGATTTGTGGCTTCAGCGGTGGCTGGGTTAAATTCTCCGCAAAACACGGGGGCGCTGTCGGCCAGCGCCCAGAGACGATAGACTTGCTCCTCACTCAAAGGTGGCAGATCGGTGGTGACGATCAGTGCGGTCTGGTCGGCGGGGTTGACCAGCAGGCGGGCGTTGGCCTGGGGTTCGGCCTCGGTGCCTGCCAGGGTGTAAAGGCGGTTGGCGGGCTGACTAAAGCTGGCTACTACAGCCTCGGTTTGGCGCAGGGCGAGGCGCAGACGCTGGTTTTCTTGCAGGGCAAAGGCCAGGGCCAGGGCGGTGGCGGCCCAGCCCAGCACCAGCCCCAATTGCGCCCATAAAAATCGGCGGGGGGCAGGCGCAGCGTTGGGAAACTGACTCGGAACGAGTGTCTCTCCCGCAATGGTCGGCTCAGGCCCAGCCGCCGCAGGCACGGCGACGGGGACAGCAGCGGCCAGGGCCGCTGCCAGGGTGCGATCGCGCAGGCCCGGCGGCGGTGCTACCGGCGTTGGCCCCAGGGCAAGGCTGCCCCAGGTGGCTTGCAGGGCAGCTAGTTCAGTCGCCACTTCGGGATATTGCTCGAGCCACTGCTCGACCTGGGCCGCTTCTTCAGCGGTGAGGTCGTCGAGCACATACCCCGCCAGCAGCGATCGCCAATTTTCAGGAAGAGGAGGGGAGGTCATCGGTGGGCGGGAGGGTGAGGGGTGGGAGAGTGGATGGGTAGGGAGTAGGGGGTAGGGAGGGCTTAGTTTTGCTGGGGTTGGAGGAGGGTGCGCAGGCGCAGGAGGCCTTGGCGACAGCGAGATTTGATGGTGCCTAGAGGAATGCCGAGCTGGGCAGAGATTTCTGCCTGGGTGAGGCCTTGAAAGTAGGCGATTTCTAGCACTTCGCGCTCGGCGGCGGGGAGCTGGTCGAGGGCGGCGCGCAGGTGCTGGTTCTGCTCGTGCTGGGTGGCGTAGTCAACCGGGCTGGGCGATCGCGCTGAGGCTTCACTAATGCGCTGAAACCGCTGCAAAATTACCGCCCGCCCGCTATTTATCCGCAGGCGATCGAGGGCCCGAGAGCGGGTGTTGGTAGCCAGATAGCTGCCCACGCTGCCCCGGTTGGCGTCGTACTGCCGTCGCTGCCAAAAATTGACGAACACCTCTTGGGTGAGGTCTTCGGCTTCGGCGGGGTTAGACAGCATTTTGAGGGCCAGGGTATAGACCATCGGCGAATAGCGATCGTAGAGGGTGGCGAGGGCGGTGGTATCACCGGCCCACAGACGGGTAACCAGGTCGCGATCGCTCACTGGAGAGGATATCTGGGGGTCGGGGGGCGGCAATGAGGGCATTAACTACACATCAGGAATACGACTCAGACCACCGTTATGGATGGCCAGGGGAGAAACCGATACAGAACGCAATATGGATGGGCCGAACTCAAACATCAATTGGGAACACTGGCCATCCATAGATCAAAGCTAGTCGTATTGTGGCGGGTCTGATAGCAATTACGCTTGCCCACGACATTAGCGCAAAGGATACTGCAATGAATCACGATTTCATGTCTGACGATCTGGCTTCCCCCAAAGCAGGGGTTTCTCGTCGTCGGGTGATGCTGGGCGGCACGATCGCGGGTCTAGTTGGCACCCTCGGCTTCTCTGCCTTAACCAAGAGCGCAGCCCAAGCCGAGAACCATAGTGCGCAGAACCGCATCATGGGGGGAATTCGCAGTAGAGCGGCTGCTAACGACGCGGCCATTCTCAATGGAGCACTCTTCTACGAGCATCAGGCCATTTGGGCCTATGGAGCTGCTGCTGGGGGTCTGAGCGACACCGATGTGGGCAAAGCCGTGCTGGCGATCGCCCTGGCCAACCAGGCCGACCACATGGCCCACCGCGATCTGCTCATCCAGGTTGTGAGCGATCTGGGCGGCACCCCCGTCATGGCCGAAGACAGCTACGACCTGTCGGCCTACCTGGAGCGGGGCGACGGCGGCCTCGACTCGGATGTCAACATCGCCAAGCTGGCTCTGGCCCTCGAAACCGATGCCGCGATCGCCTACGCCGGTGAGGTTGCTCGGCTCAAAACCCCCGAGCTAATCACTGCCGGAGCCTCCATCGCCGCCGCTGAAGCCGCTCACGCCACCACTATTCGCGCCGCCTTCATTTCCTTGGGGGTCGAGATTCCCTTTGTGCCCGCCCCCTTCGTCAGCGCCGACACCCGCGAACAGTGGGTGATCAAGGTGTGAGCCAACTGAGGATGGTATCTGACAGTCTTTCCTGAGATCGTCACCGTCGAGATCGTCAAGTCACTCCTGACCATGGCCCGAGGCCTCGCCTCGGGCTTTTTTGGCGAGTTTTTTTAATGGTCAGGAGGCAGAAATCGCGGCTGCCTCAACCGACTGGGCGATCGCCAGCCAATCGCCAGCCGCACTTAAATAACCCACCTCTACGACATAAATGCGATCCCACTGGGGAATGGGCAGGTACCAGTCTTGGGCAAAGTCGTCGCGGCAGCGCTGCTCTACCACCGCTGGAGGCAGCGGCGCTTGGGTGGCCCGACCGGTGACATCGTAGAGGCGCAGAGTCATGGTTTCGCCGCCGTCGGCTTTGGCCTGGGCGCGGTCGCCCTCATCGATCTGCCACACCGCATAGAACCGTTCTCCCTCCTGGTCAATAGAGAGACGAATCCAGCTAGCGGTAGCGGTGTCGTCAACATTTTCTATCACCGGCTCAGGGCCAGTGGGCACCACCCCAAAGCTATCGGGCGAGCCGGGCGGAATGCTGGCCAACGCCGCCATGATTTCGGGCGGCAGCCCCTCCAGCCCAGATAGACCTTCGCTATTTGACATCTCCGCCGGGGGCGGCACATAGTCGCCCGGCTCTAGGGGCACTGGCGGCGGCACCGCCATAGGAGCGGGCCGCAGGGGCGGCATGGTTGCTGAGGCGGTGGCACTGTTGCCCTCCATTGGCAGCCCTTCGGGTTCGACCTCAGGCATAGCCGTATCTCCTAAATGCACCTGGCTGAGCAGTTCCTCCTCTAGGGTGCTTGGCATTGGCTCCACCGCCATGACATCGGGAGAAATTGGCGCTGGAATATCGCCCCCCGAGACGACTTCAGGGGCAGTGAACCCCAGGTCTGGGGCAGTCGCGCTGGCATCTTCGGCGCGATCGGGCAAATCAGCCGCCTCTGCCGCTAGGTCTGGGGGGACATCAAAGCTGCTGGCGATCGTAGTCCCGGCCATTTCCACATCGGCGGAGGGTAGCCCCTGTACCATCTGCTGTAGCTCCATCGGCACATCGGGGTCGTAGCCGTAGTCCACCGGGGGCGCATACTCAGGCACCACCGTTCCAGACCCAGTGCTGCCCATCCCCGAAGACCCTGGATCGATCGATACCCCGGCTTCAGGTGAAGCACCGTCCACCCCAGGTAGCGCCCAGGTAGAATCGTCGCTACTCAGGGCAGCGGCGCGATCGAGGCAGACTTGTCCCTCACTCTGGCGGCCCATCGCCATGAGCGCTTGCCCCTTGCCCAAATGAGCCGCCACCGCCGTCGGGTCAAGTTCTAAGGCGGTGTCAAAGCAGAAGACCGATTCTTCATAGCGAGCCATGGTATTGAGCAACCGCCCTTTGCCAATCCAGGCATCGATAACACTGGCGTCAAGCCGTAGCGAGGCGTTAAAGCTATCCATGGCGTCGTTGGCCTGCCCCAGCAGCGCTAGGGCAGTTCCCCGTTCGGCCTGGGCCTGGGCCGCAATGGCGTTGATGCCTCCAGATGCTGTCTCGGTAGCGTCAGTCTTGCGGCGCTCCACTTCGGTCGCTTCCACAGCCTGGTTGAAATAGATTAGGGCGTTGTCGTAACGGCCCTCGCGCATCAGGCGGCGGCCCTCGGCTAGATCCCTGCGCGCCTGTTCTAGCTTGCCGGGCGGCTGTGCGTCCGGGTAGTCACCGCTGGGCACAAGTTCGGCTTCGGGGGGCAAAACACCTACCTCGGGCAGGTCTGGGGGAAGCACTGGCCGATCTGCCGGGGGCTGGCTACTTACCTTGGAAAAGTCGATATCTGGGCCAGGGATGAGACCCAACGCTGGGCCGCGATCGCCATCGGCCTCTAGCTCATCCTCATCCCCATCGTCGTGGTCTTTGCCGAACAGTGCTCCTGCAATGCCAATCAGCAGAAACAGGGCCGGAATCACGGCCAGCATCCACCAGGCGCTGGGAGGCAAGTTTTGCAGGCGCTGCCAGAAGTCACCCAAACCAGCCATGGGGCCGCTGGAGTCTCCCGAGTTGGCCCCAGCACTGTCAGACACCAGTTCGCCCTGGTCGTTGCGGAGTTCAACCTGGCGATCGCTCCCGCCCACCACCAGCAGTCCCGCAGGGGTATATCCCAGAGAAGCCGCAGGCTCATCGAGCTGCACTGGTTCCGCTAGTTGCTCACTGCCATCCGGCGACCACAGCTGAAGGGTACCGTCGGCCCCGGTGGTGGCTAGCGTGGTGCCATCGGGACTGTAGGCTACGGCGCTGACTGCATCACTATGGGCTTGAATGGTATTTCCCCTGGGCTGGAGCGTGGCGCGATCCCAGTTGCGCAGGCTGCCGTCGCCGCCCGTGGTCGTTAAGACCTGGCCATCGGGGCTGCTCGTGATGGTGGTCACGCCCTCGGGGTGGGCGTTGGCGGTTTGGCCCGCAGCAGTGCCATCCGCATTCCAAACGCCCAGATTTCCGTCGCGGCTGCCCGTAATCAGCGTTTGCCCACCCACCGGATAGTGGAGCGCCTGCACCGGCCCACCAGGGGCGGCAATGGGCTCACCCACACGGGTACCATCGGCCAGCGACCAGCGCTCTACGGTGCCGTCGGCGCTGCCACTGGCCAGGGTTTGACCGTCAGGGCTGATGGCCAGGGCCAAAATTGGGCCACCCTGCCCTTCGATCGGCTCGCCGAGCGGGTTGCCGCTGCGATCCCACCGGCGCAGGGTGCCATCGGCTCCGCTAGAGACAACGGTTTGGCCATCGGGGCTAACCACTACAACCGATACGGCCCCTCGATGGGCGTCGGCTACTACCGTTTTGGTAAGATTGCCGTCAGCGTCCAGCCATTGCAGCTGACCGTCTTCAGTGCCGCGCACCATGAATTGGCCATCGGGGGCCAGGGCCACGCCGCCGGGCAGTTTATTGGCCCCTACGGTGACATTAGCGCGGGCGGTTTGCTGCGCCTCGGCCACGGCGGACTGGCCTGCGTCGCTGGTGGCAAAGCCCAAAAAAGCCTCGACGGCCACACTGGGCTCACCCTGATAGATGTAGTTGCGCGGTTGAGAATAGGGGTAGCGGGGGTCGTCGGGTAGGGTGCTGTCTAGGCTCACCGGGCGCACGGCGTCTTGCCCTAGCACTTCAGACGCGATCGCATAGCTAATGCCGTCGTTGCCCAGCTCACGCACCACCGTAGCGGTGTCATCCTCCTTGACCTGCACGGCGTTGTCGCCGGTCTCAAAGGGCTGAGCTTGAAAGATTTCGTAGTCGGCCAGGGCCAAACGGGTGGAGCTGGTGGCGGGGCGATCGACAAATCTCAGGGGCACGTTGGGGCCACCTAGCTGCGACCAGTTGGTGATTTCGCCACGAAAAATGGCGGCAAACTCATCAAAGGTCAAATCACCTCGGAACGGGTTGTCGCGCCCCACGATGATGGCAATTTTTTCCCGCGCCACCGGAATTGACGTCAGGCTCGGATCTTCCTCAGCGTCACTAAGCGATCGCCCCAGAGCCGCTAAGTCCACGTCGCCCTCCCGCAGTGCCTGGAGCGCCTGATCGTCACCACTGGTCGCAGCTACCACATCGGTATCGGGGTAGCGAGCCTCAAAGCCTTCGCCTAGGCTCTCGTTGATCTCCACCATCGACGACGACCCCTCAATCGAGAGGGTAGTGCCGGCGGGGACGCTCGGTTGCAGGGTAAAGGTAGGTGTGGGTTTCTGAGTCACCTGAGCCAGCAGCCGAGGCTCAGACCGGAGCGCACTGATCGGCAGCGCAGCCAGGGCGCTGAACAGCGCCAGCATGGCCAGAGACGGCTTAGGAAACTGGTTCATGGCGGTACCCAGAGGTCAGTAAACAATCTGCTAAAGGATACACGCTGGGGCGAGGGTTGGAAGGATTTTTTACTCGACAGAGGAGCAAGGTTGCCCCGTGCAGCGGCTAGAGTAGAGGCATTCTGTTAGGCGTTGCCATGGTCGTTGTTGTCTTTGTTGGGGCGAGTCTGCTGGCCTTTGGCCTGTCGTTCTGGCTGACCCGGTGGCTTCAGCGCCCTCGCCCAGCCGGGGATCAAAAAGCTCCTGCTGGCTTACAGGGGCGATCGCCGCAAAATGGGGCTAGTTCTCCCTCCTGCCAAAACCCGCCCGCCACCGACCTCGATCGCCAGGTGCGCGACCTGCTGGGCCAGGGCAGGCTGATCGATGCCGTCAAGCGCGTCAGAGAGGTCAACGGCTGTAGCCTGAGCGACGCCAAAGCCTACGTTGCGGAGCGGCTGCCCTAGTCGCCTGTCGAGCCTAAATGCTTAGTTTGACTTTTGCATTTTGAACTCCGCGTAGCGGTACTAGATTCAGAGCGAACCCCGCACGAGCGCCGGGACAAACTACCCTTGCCCTCCAGCCAGGGCAAATCGCGATAAGCTGATAAGGGCTTGATTTTGCTTACCAGCAGGCGACCTATGGCACTACGTGGGATCTTCACCGCCCTTTTGATCGCGGGCCTTTGGCTCATTAGCGGAGCCGGTCTAACGGCCCAAGCCCTAACCCCCATTGAGATCAGCGACCTCAGCTATGCCCCCTGCCCCTCCGATTACGCTGAGGGTATGGTGGCCGCAGGCTCAATTCAACAGGCGAAGTGTTTTTTAATCACCGGTAAAGCGATCAACCGTACCGGCAAATCAGTCATTGACGCCGACATTTTTGGCCGCATTTTTGACGCCAACGATAACCCCGTCATGCAAAACCGAGGGCGATTGGGCGGTATTCCAGAGGTTCCCCCCGGCGAGAGCGACTTTGAACTGCGGATTTCCGTAGCTGCCAACCAACCTGAGCCGCTCAAACTCAAGCAGTTCAAAGCATCGGGGTTTAGCGCCACCGTGCGGCAGTTTTCTGAGACCCCCTCAGCGCGACAGTAGCCTCCGACCCGTATCCCAATAAGTTTGGCTGCCTCCAATTTCCGAGGCGAATCCGATCGCCCCAGCTAATCTGCTTCAAAGCACCAAAAGCGAATGGTTTGATCGGCGCTAGTGCTGACCAACATGCGGCTGTCGGGGGTAAAAGCGATCGCTCGCACGCCCCAAGCATGGCGCAGCTGAGTAGTTTGGCTTAGCCCTTGTAGGTTTTTTAGGGTTAGATGACCATCGTCTGCCCCGATCGCCAACCAATCTCCGCTAGGGCTAATCGCCACCGCTGTAATCGGGCCAGAAGCGTTGTGAATTACCAGCCCCTGGTCGGGATGCTCGGCGCTCCAGACCTGCACATGGCCTTCGCGATCGCCGCTGACGATGCGACCATCCTGGGGGTGGCAGGCGAGGGCTGTGATCGGAGCCTTGGGGGCCGTGAGGGTGCGAGTCAGCCGCCCCGAGGGCAATGACCAGAGGCGAATGGTGCGATCGCGCCCCCCACTCACCAGCAGATTCCCCACAGCATCCACCGCCAGCGCCGTCACTTGGTCTTGGTGGTGCACCAGGGTCTTTGGCGCATTCCCCTCAGCCAAAGACCATAGCTGAATGCGCCCGTCGCCGCTGCCCACCGCCAGGGTGTCGTCCGGTGGGGCAATCAGCACTGAGGAAATTTGCCAGCCCGACACCGGCAATCTCTGGCCCGTGTAATCGTCTAAATGCCACCAGATTAGCTGACTGTCTTCGCCGCCGCTGACGAGCGCATCTCCAGCGGCAGTAAACGCCACCGCATTGACCGCGCCGCGATGGCCCACGCCCAGTAGACCCAGCGATCGGCGAAAGGTGTGAATCAATTCTCCATTCGTGCAGTCCCACAGGCGCACAGAGCCGTCGGAACAGGCGGCGGCGATCGCCCGCCCATTCGGACTCATCGCCAGGCCGTTGGCCACAATCCCCGGCAGGCTGAGGGCAAACCGCTGCTCCCAGACCGGGATGGCATTCAGCGACTTGGTTGAAACCTGGGGCGATTTCGATGCTCTGGCATCCAGGGCTAGACCGCTCCAGCGCAGGTCGGCCAGCACCTCCTGGGCAGTGCTATAGCGCTCTTGCAGGCGGCGGCTGACCATGCGATTCAACACGCGCCCCAGGGCTGGGCTGGTGGGTGCCGTCACGTAGGGCTGCCACACCCAGGCATCGTCACTAACAGAATATAGATCGAAGGGATGCAGCCCGGTAAGCAGGTGCAGGCAGGTCACCCCCAGACTGAAAATGTCGCTGGCGTAGACCGCCTTACCTAAAGCCTGCTCAGGAGCGGCGTACCCGGCGCTGCCAATTACCGTGGCGGTGCGCTTGAGCTGTTCGGGGTCTGCGATTCCGGGAGGGAACGCTGCGCGAAGCGCCTTCGCCGCCCCAAAATCCACCAGAGCCAAAAGTTGCGGCGACGGAGGCACAATAATATTGGCGGGTTTAATGTCGCGGTGGATAACGCGGTGGTCATGAATGTAGACCAGCACCGGCAGCAACTCGTAGAGCACTCGCTGTACTAGAGCTTCACCACCCAGGTTGGAGGACTGTTGCATGAGCTGGTCGAGGTTGCGGCCAGGAATATATTCCTGCACCAAAAACTGCCCCTGGGCGTTGTCAATTACATCCAGCAGGGCAGGAATTTGAGGGTGCTGGCCTAGGGTGGCCAGGCCATCGGCCTCGCGGTGAAAGCGATCGCGCCGTTCTCCGCGATCGCTGCCCACTGCCAGGGTCATTTGCTTGAGCACGCAAACGGCTGGCGGATCGGTGCTCTCATCCATCGCCAGGTACGTACGTCCAAATCCGCCCTGGCCAAGCAACTGCTGACAGCGATAGCGATCGGCTATCCGTAGAGGCTGGCCACAGCCTTGGCAGACCCTTGCCGTCTCCTCATTCTTCGGTTGTGGACAGACAGGATTGACGCAAAGGGTGGTCAAAGGATGGTTCTATTCCCTAGGTCGGCACTAGCTCGCCAGGACGCAGTTTAGACCACTTGCCCATTTCCTCCGCAAAGCTCTCGCAGCCAACCACATCAAATTCCTTTTCAACCACATCGCCAACAACGCGAAGATTGGCGTTAACAGTAGGGTTGACGGCCTCAAAGCTGGGGGAATCAGTCAAATGAGGTTGTTCGTGCAGCTCTTCCACCGCATGGTAGGTGGTGCAGCGATCGACGTAGTGGCAGTTTACACAAATGCACATAGCACGCCCCCGGCAGGAACACAGCAAGGTCAAAGCCGACATCTCCAGTCTAGCCAGCCCTCAGCTAAATGGCCGTCATTCTCAAGGCAGTCACGGGCTTTTGCCGTAAAGGGGATGCGTTTTCTGGTAGTCTAGCTCAAGTTTTTTGAATGTCCCGGGCGGCCCAGCCCAGATGTTGCAAAATGAAAACCCAGCTTGGGTTTTCGGCTGTTCTCTGCGGGGCCAAGGTGTCAAGACTAAAAAACCCTGTTGTAATGAAAGAAATGAGGGTTCATTGAATCCAACGCTATCACCCTTCTCCCTTGCAGTGGCTACTGAGAAATCGGCGCTTTCGCCAAAAACCTGGCCCTTCAGCGTGTCGCTACTGCCACAGCAAGCCTACCTGGTAGGGGGAAGTGTCAGAGATGCCCTGCTGCATCGTCAGGCCGACTATCTAGACCTCGATTTTGTGCTGCCTGAGCGGGCGATCGCCACCGCAAAATCCATCGCCCAGCACTACAGCGCTGGCTTTGTGGTGCTCGACACCGAGCATCAGATCGCGCGGGTGGTGTTTCCCCATGCCACCGTTGACTTTGCCCAGCAGGTGGGGCCGACGATTTACTCTGACCTACAGCGGCGCGACTTTACCATTAATGCGATCGCCTACAGCCCCCACAGCGAAACCCTCCTTGACCCCCTCGATGGCTGCGCCGACCTAGCCCGCAAGACCCTCTGCATGGTCGCCGCCGAAAACCTCGAAGACGACCCTCTGCGCCTGCTGCGGGCTTACCGCCAGGCCGCTCAGCTGGGCTTTAGTCTCGATCCCACCACTCAACAAACCATTCGCGGTCTGGCTCCAGCCCTGGGGCGCATGGCCGCCGAACGAGTGCGCGGCGAGCTAGACTGCTTGCTCAGCCAGCCCGAAGGGTCTATCCTGCTGAGTCTGGCTTGGCAGGACGGCCTGCTGCAAACCTGGCTGCCCGAAGTCGATCGTATCCATCTAGACCGCCTAGCTACTATCGATCAGCTAGCCGCCCAGTACCACGAACGCTGGCCCGATTTTTCGTACTTGCTGCACAGCTGGGTTAAAGAACAGACGCCCCCCGGCCTGCACCGTAGCTGGCTTAAGGCGGTCAAGCTCAGTCAGCTGCTGCCCCCCGACCTGGCCAGCGCCGAGACCACCCTAGCAAAACTTAAATACAGCCGTGCCGAGCAGCAGGCGGTGTTAAGCATTCTCAGGGGTTGGCAGTACCTACATCAGCACCAGAGCGACACCCTGCTACCTCCCGGCCAGCAGTATCAGCTATTCAGAACTGCTGGGGCGAGCTTTGGGGGCGTTGCCCTGCTGAGTCTGGCCTACGGCATGCCCGAGGCCTTGATCTTGCCGCTGGTGGAGCGCTATCTCACCCCCAACGACCCCGTTGCCCATCCCCAACCCCTGGTTACAGGCAAAGACCTGGTACAAGGGCTTGCCCTTAAACCAGGTCCTAAAATTGGTGAACTGTTAGAGGCTGTTCATCTGGCCCAGGCTGAGGGGCTAGTGAGCAGCCGCGAAGAAGCCCTGGAGTGGGTCAAGCGGCAGCTCTAGCTCAGACGTTTAGCTACCCGGGGCAGCCTCAGCGGCAGGCTTAGCCGCTTCGTCGTCGTTGGTTTCGGCTTCAGAGGCGTCAACTGCGTCGGGGGTCTTGTCGACGGTTACTTCGGGAGCAACTTCTTCAACGGCGGCCTCGGGGTCAACCTCATCGATGGTGGCTTCGACGTCAGCAGGGTCTTCAGCGTCAGCGGTATCGGTGGTCTCTTCGGCAACCGCTTCTGGGGCAACCGCTTCACCAGTGGTTTCGTCGGTCACCGATTCAGAATCAGCTTCGTCAACGGTGGTTTCTTCAGTCACTGTTTCGGGGTCAGTCTCTTCGGTCAGAATGTCAGGGGTCGCGGCTTCGATCGCAGCTTCCCGCTCGGCATCAAGTTCAGCCTCGATCGCCTCAACATCAACCGTAGGAGCAGCATCAGGGGTGGCGGCTTCGATCCCAGCTTCGCGCTCGGCATCGAGTTCAGCTTCGATGGCTTCGACGTCAACCGTGGGGGCGGCGGCTTCGGTCTCAGGGGCAACGGCTTCAGTGCCTTCGGTTACAGTTTCGGCCTTGGGATCTTCGGCATGGGCAGGCAGGCCTAGGGCAAAGCCAGCGAGGGTGAGGCTACCGGCAGCGAGGGCAAGCTTACGGTAAATCGTCATGATATCTCTCCTGAAAAAGCGTCTTTCAATGCAGATGGGGATTTAGTGCTACAAATGTGCTACAAAAAACTACTCCCAACGCTTGGTGAACTTATCACAGGGTTAGGGGCACAGCCAAAGGTGTTAAGAAAGAAGTATGAAGTTTTGATTAAGCGATTGGAATAACTTTGGTTAAGGCTCCAACCGGGAACTTTTGCCGTAGCCGAGCCATCTAAGGGCGATCGATCGCCGCCAATTTAGTTAAGAAACATTGAAAAAGGCTACATTACCCAAGGAGGCAGTCTACGCCGCAGCCGCATTTTTTTTTGGGAATGCTAAGCGTTGGCAAAGCTGGTCTCAACCGCTCTGTATCAGCCTGAACTGATCCTGTCTACCCCATTTTCTGCTGCCCATGACTATTGCTTCAGCTTCAGCCTCTCAATACGGCGATCGCGCCATTCTCCAAACCAGCGTAGACCCGCTCGAGAAATGGCCGAATCCTTCGGAAAATGTCTATACCATTCACCTAGAGCACCCAGAATTTACGGCGCTATGCCCGCGATCGGGCTACCCGGACTTTGGCACTATTGTGGTGGACTATTGCCCAGGGCCTTGGGTGGTGGAACTCAAGGCGTTTAAGCTCTACATCAACAGCTTTCGCGATCAGCGCATCAGCCATGAGAATGTAGCCAACCAGATTGCCGATCGCCTGTGGAACGAGCTCCAGCCCCAGGGGTTGCGGGTAATTGGCGATTACACCCGTCGCGGCGGAGTCAAGACAGTGATTACGGTCAAAAAGGGTAGCTGTAAGGAATTTGAGCCCTATACTCCGAATGTGCTTTAGAGCCCACCTGGGCCAAAACCAAGATTTTTACGGCTGAATGTTGGGCGGTTATAGAGCAACGATTAGCTTAGACTGCTGAGGTCGTCGAGATCGTCTAACAGGTCGTCAGAAGTTGGTTTTGGCGCAGGCGGATTGAGTAGGGCGTCGAGGTCGAGGCTGTCAGCGTTAAAGTCGGCATCCAGGTTAAATTCATCCTCTTGACCGCTGTCTGCTTCGCCCTCTAATAAGGCACTCAAGCCAAAGTCCCCGTCATCTAACTCAGATGGAGCTGCCTCAGAGGAAAACTCATCCACAGCAAACTCGGAACTGGGTTCTGAGACAGGTTCGTTGAGCAGGGCATTGAGATCGAGACTGTCGGCGTTGAAGTCGGTGTCGAGACCCAGATCATCGGCTTGACTACTATATGTTTCATCTTCAAGCAGACCAGCCATGCCGAAATCGCTTTCATCCGATGCCGGTGCCGCCTCAAAAGCAAACTCATCCACAGCAAATTCGGAGCTGGGTTCTGAGTCAGGTTCGTTAAGTAAGGCATTGAGATCGAGATTGTCGGCGTTAAAGTCGGCGTCTAGATCCGCGTCATTGGCTTGACCACTATATGTTTCGTCTTCGAGCAGACTAGCCATGCCGAAATCGCTTTCATCCGATGCCGGTGCTGCCTCAAAAGCAAACTCATCCACAGCAAATTCGGAGCTGGGTTCTAAGTCAGATTCGTTAAGTAAGGCATTGAGATCGAGATTGTCGGCGTTAAAGTCGGCGTCTAGATCCGGGTCATCGGCTTGACCACTATATGTTTCGTCTTCGAGCAGGCCGAAATCGCTTTCATCTGATGCCGGTGCTGACTCAAGAGCAAACTCATCCACAGCAAACTCAGAACTGGATTCTGAGATAGGTTCGTTGAGGGCATCGAGGTCAAGACTATCAGTGTCAACGTCAGACTCTAGGCCAAAGGCATCAATTTGGCCGCTGTCTGTTTCACTCTCTACGAGGCTAGCCAAGCCAAAGTCTCCTGCTGCTGACCCTGGCGAGGTTGGCTCTGGGGGAACTTCGTCAGCGTCATCAAAATTCAGTTCAGATAGATCTGAGATAGTGTCTGGGTCTGATGTCGTGAAAGCATCTACGTCGAGACTGTCGGTGTCAACGTCAGCCTCTAACCCCCAATCATCAACTTGACCGCTGTCTGTCTCACTCTCTAGCATTGCCGCCAGGGCTGAGTCTTCCTCCTCCACTGTCGGTGAAAGCCCTGCTGAGGAGAACTCGTTCATATCGAGGCTGATCTCACTGTCGGCGATCAGAGCAGCTTCGTCGGCGATCGCAGCTTCCGGCGGCATAGCTTCTTCAAGCATGGCCATGTCTAAAGCAACGGCTGGCTCATCGGCCACAGGGGCAGTTGGCTCTGGGAAAGACGGGACTTGCAGTTGCAGACGGGCTTCGTAGGCCTGCTCAAGCTCTTGGGTGCGCTGGGTCAGCTCATCCTGGTAGTGCTCGATCTTCTCGGCCAGCTTTTGCTCGTATTCGGCTCTGAGGCTTTCCTCTAGCTCTCGCCGCAGATTGAGTTCTAGCTCTGCGGTGGAGGGTTCGATCGCAGCGGGCACCGAGCCGCCAGCCTGGGCCATTTGTAACCGGGCCTCGTAGTCTTGTTCCATTTGGGCCAGACGCTGGTTATACTCGGCCTGAAGCCGGGCTTTGATCTCAGCGACATCCGAGGTATCTACACTGGCTGTGGCTGTCGGCTCTGGCACTAGGGCACTCAGGGCAAGCGCGCTAGGGGCCTGGGGCTGGCGAGTCTGCTCTTGGTCTTGGTAGTGGGCGATCGCCTCTGCCAACCGCTGATCGTAGTCTTGCTGAGCCTGCGATCGCGCCTCTACTAGCTTGTCTTGCAGGTGCTGCTCGTAGGCCTGCTGAATCTTAGTGGCTGCTTCTTTAAGACGGGTCTCGTACTGTTTGCGAATGCGCTGTTCGGTGGTGCTGTCGGCATCCACGGGGGCACTGCCCATTACGCTCTGGCGAGTACGGTACTCAGACTCTAGCTGTCCACGCCGCTCCTCAAGCCGATCCTCATATTGCTCCATTTTCTCGGCGAGATGAGCTTCGTAATCTTTTTGCAGCTGTTGAGTGGCGGTGCGCAGCCGCTGCTCGTGCTCTCTCTCTAGCTCCTCTTGGCGCTTTTGGCTTTGCTGCAAGGCCTCGGTCAGCTCATTCACCCGGCTCTGACGCAGGTAATACCCCACGATAACCGCCAGCAGCAGGCCGGTTAAAGCAGCAACGACGATCTGAACTAGCGTAAGTTGAGGCATGGTGTATCTTCCCCTGTAGAGTTCAAAGACGAGCCGTAGAGTATCCACGCCTGAGGGGCAGAAACCAGCCGCCACCCCGCCTTTGCAGCCACTTTTCAGCCGCTAAATATTGACGATCAATGATATACGCTGCGCCCCGTTTGGGATCTCAAACTTTGCCCCACCTCGGGCAGGGCTGAGACTTTCCATAACAGATTATGACCGTGGAGAGAGCCAGTCTGCGGCCCCCCAGAGTCATCCCCTACAATAGAAGCTACGGTGTATCGGCGCAGTCAATCTGAACCACAGACACCGTAATTGTCCCATTACGTCTTTGCGTATGACCCAGTCTTCCCACCGTCAGCCTGCTGCTACCGATGCCCCTGCGCCGAATCAAACTGAGGACGATGCCCTCAATCTGGCCTACGCCATTGCGGCTGCCGCCGATGAGCGTAAAGCGGGCAACATCACCATTCTCCAGGTGGGAGATGTGTCGTACTTAGCTGATTATTTTGTGGTAGCCACTGGCTTTTCAGCCGTACAGGTGCGCGCTATTACCCGCTCCATTGAGGCCAGTCTCGAAACCGATTACAACCGTCGCCCTTTGCGGGTCGAAGGCCAGGGCGAGGGCAGTTGGATTGTCATGGACTACGGCGAAGTTATTGCCCACATCTTTATGCCCGAGGCCCGAGATTACTACGATCTAGAGGCGTTTTGGGGTCATGCCAACCAAATTTTGTACCAACCCTCAGGCCAGCACTTTAGCCCAGCCCAGTTCTAAAGCTGAGCTAAGATTGGCCTGTTTGCCCTCGCGGTCACTGTCTGCTGGAGCACAAATTCCTAAGCAGCAATTCCTATTGGTAGGCAATTCGTTTAGGCTATAGCTAGATTTGCGTATTGTCGGTGGCCATGACTCAACGATGTCCAGTACCGGCTGAGCAACAGCCCATTAACGAATATCAGGATGTGCGCGAGTCCTGGTTTTACGGCTGGGGTAGCCGAGATTTGGCAGCCTACCTCAAACCCGTCGCTATTCTTTGGTTTGCTGGCTGGGTTGTGGCTGGGCCTATGGCCGCCGCCAGTTTTGACCCAGCCAAGCATCCCCTTTCCTTTGGCCTCAGTGGAGCCTTGGGGGCTCTAGTACTACCTGTGCTGGCCCTCCTTCAGCTCTACGTGGGGTGGGCTCACGTGGGCGGACGACTGCGAGAAACCACCGTGCCCTATGAAGAGTCGGGCTGGTACGACGGTCAGCTCTGGGTGAAGCCCGAAGAGGTTTCAAACCGCGATCGCTTGATCGTCGACTATGAGGTGCAGCCCGTACTCCAGCGCATTCGCCGCACGCTGGGGGTTATGGCGCTGCTGCTTGCCCTGGGGCTGATTGTCTGGCCCCTGGTATAGTGGTCATCGCCGCCCCATTACCCTTGTACACCACCGCAGAGCGTCCCCTATGACCAGCAGTCGGGTTAACCGCCACCAAACTAAAGAGCTAGAAATTCAGCTGCTGCGGGAGGGCATTGTCGAGGCTACTCATCTGGCCCACGTGGCGGTATGCGATAACCGAGGGCGCACCCTATCGGTGGCGGGCAACGGTGAGCTAGGTACCTTTATGCGCTCTGCCCTCAAACCCTTTCAGGCGCTGGCGGTGACCGCAGCCGGCGCGTTAGAGCGCTACAACCTTGGCGATCGCGATCTAGCCATCATGTGCGGCTCTCACCAGGGCACCATCGAGCAGGCACGGCAGGCCTTTCACATTCTCTGGCAGGCCGATCTCGACCCCACCGCCCTGCGCTGTCCTACTCCGGTAGGCAAAAAAAGCCCCCTTGAGCACAACTGCTCGGGCAAGCACGCTGGGATGCTGGCCGTTTGTCAGCAGCGCAACTGGCCCCTAGCCACCTATCTCGATCGCAGCCACCCGGTACAAAAGCTAATTTTGACCCGCATCTCAGAGCTGCTGGGCATGCCTTCGGATGAGTTTATCTGCGCCCACGATGACTGCGGCGCTCCCACATACTTCATGCAGCTGAGCCAGATGGCGTCCTTGTTTGCCATGCTCTCCTCGGGCAATAACCTCGACATGGAGCGCATTGTCCGAGCCATGATTAGCCATCCCGACATGGTGGGCGGCCCCGGCAGCTTTGACACCACGCTAATGAACCTCACCCACGGGGCCTTGGTCAGCAAATCGGGGGCTGAGGGCATTCAGTGCATTGGCCGGGTGGGCGAAGGGTTGGGCCTGTCGATTAAGGTGATCGATGGCGCGAAGCGGGCCAAGTACGCCACCGCGATCTTTACCCTACGGCAACTCGGCTGGATCACCCCCACAGTGGCCGACACCCTGGCCGAGACCTATATGAAAGTAGGCGATTTTACCCGGCTCGATGTCGTCGGCGATCTGCCCATGATGTATTGACCGCAATCAGAACGCATCTGAAAACGGGCTGGCCCTCGACCTGTCGCTCTGGGGTTACTGGGTTTTGGGAGGCGTGCTTAACCAGCACGGCTCTGCTTAAAGGGGCTAGGAATGGATTTTGCTCAGCCGCTCGGTTGGCTCAAAGCACCCTGGGATAAGGAATTTAGACCCATCGCTTGAAAAAAGTTTATGTAAAAAGAAAAATAGATTGTTATCTGAGAACATTTAGCGCTATATTGAATAAGCCGCCGCGGGGTAGAGCAGTCTGGTAGCTCGTCGGGCTCATAACCCGAAGGTCCATGGTTCAAATCCATGCCCCGCCACCAAAACAAAAAATAGGGTTCCTAGGATAACTAGGAACCCTATTTTTTTGGAGCTACCTTGGCCAACGCGTCCCCCATGGGCGATAGTGATTTTTGTTCACCCCGTCGAGGCCAGCACCAATGGCTCAGCCCAAGATTATTGTTTTAGACGACGACCCCACCGGTTCTCAAACGGTGCACAGCTGTCTGCTGCTCATGCAGTGGGACGTAGACACGCTGCGCCAGGGGCTGCGTGATGCCTCACCGATTTTCTTTGTGCTGACCAACACCCGCGCCCTCACTGCCGCCGCCGCTGAGCAGGTGACTCGCGAGGTCTGCCAGAATTTAAAGCAGGCGATCGCCCTTGAAGGCATCCAGGACTATCTCGTGGTCAGCCGCTCCGACTCAACCCTGCGGGGGCACTACCCGGTGGAGACCGATGCGATCGCTCAGGAACTCGGCCCCTTCGACGCCCACTTCTTGGTGCCCGCCTTTTTTGAGGGCGGGCGTATCACCCGTGACAGCGTTCACTACCTCATGGTGGATGGCGTTCCCACTCCTGTCCACGAAACCGAGTTCGCCAAAGATTCGGTATTTGGCTACAGCACCAGCTATCTACCCGCCTACGTCGCCGAAAAAACCTCAGGCCGCATCCCGGCTGCATCCGTAGAATGCTTTACCCTTGAGGATATTCGGACGGGTTCGCTACAACGGCTGATGGGGCTAGAGCACAACGTCTGCTGCGCTGTGGATGGCGAAACCCAGGCTGACCTGAACCAGTTTGCCCAGGATTTGCTCGCGGCGGCGGCCCAGGGTAAAAAATTTCTGTTTCGCAGCGCCGCCAGCATTCTCACCGCCCTGGCCGCCCTGCCTCCCCAACCCATCGACGCCAGTCACATGCGTACCTACGTGCGCGGTGGCCGCCCTGGAGCCATCATCGTCGGCTCCCACGTACAAAAGACCACCCAGCAGCTTGAGCAGCTACTACAGGAACCTGGCGTAACCGGCATTGAAGTAGACGTGGCACAGCTCAGAGACGAGGAGCTAGGCCATCACAAAGCGGTGTTGGCAGATATTTTTGACCAGGTAAACAAAGCCCACAACAGCGGCCAGGTGCCTGTGGTTTACACCAGCCGCCAAGAACTCGCCTTCGACACTGTTCAAGCCCGTCTCGACTTTGGTGTCGAAGTCTCTTCCCTGCTAATGGACGTGGTCAAAGGGTTGCCCGACGATATCGGGTTCCTGATCAGCAAAGGCGGCATCACCTCCAACGACACCCTTAGCACGGGCCTTGCCCTACGCACTGCCCGCCTGCTCGGCCAAATTCTACCTGGTGTCTCCGCCGTGCGCACTCCTGCTGATCATCCTCAATTCCCGAATCTGCCGGTAGTGCTGTTTCCCGGCAACGTGGGTGATGAGGATGCGCTGGCGCTAGCCTATCAGCGATTGATGGGCCAACAAAAAATATGAGAGATGGTGCAATGAGGAAAAGCTAAACCCTGCAGGGATCGATCCGACAACAGAATTCATCACCCCATCTTCCTCATCTCCCCAAGCCCTCAACTCCGCGCCTCCTTACGATCTTCCCGTAGATCCACGATTAGCTGCGCTAGCTGCTCGCTGTTGGTGCGGTAGACCTCATTGCAAAAATGACAGATTGCTTCGGCCCCGTCATCGGTTTCAATCATGTCTTGTAGCTCATCTTCGCCCAACATTTTGAGCGCCCCCAGCATGCGATCGAAGGAACAGGGGCAAGAAAACTGCACCATCTGGGTTTCAGGCAAAATTTCTAGGCCCAGATCACCCACCAGCTCATCAAAGATCTGAGGCAACGTTTTGTTGGCCCGCAGCAGAGGGGTAAAGCCCGTTAGTGCGGCCAGGCGGCTTTCGATCAGGTCCACTATTTCGCTATCTTCGGCGGCGCGGGGCAAAATTTGCAGCAGTAGACCCCCAGCTGCCTCCACCCCATCGGCACCGACAAACACACCTAGGATCAGGGCCGAGGGGGTTTGCTCAGAGCTGACTAGGTAGTGAGTGAGATCGTCGCCAATTTCCCCTGAGACTAACTCAACGGTGCTGGAGTAAGGGTAGCCGTAGCCCATATCGCGCACCACATAGACGTAGCCGTTTCGGCCTACGGCTCCGCCGACATCGAGTTTGCCCTGGGCATTGGGAGGCAGCTCCACAGCAGGGTTATCTACATAGCCACGGGCAGTACCATCCATACCGGCATCCACCAGAATGCCGCCTAGAGGGCCATCTCCCCGCACGCGAATATTTACCCGACCCTGGGGTTGTTTCATACTGGAGGCTAACAGCAGACCCGCTGAAAGGGTACGACCCAGGGCAGCGGTAGCTACGTAGGAAAGATTGTGGCGCTGCCGGGCCACCTCAGTGAGTTTAGTGGTGATGACGCCTACCACCCTTATGCCGCCATCGGCGGCGGTAGCCCGAATCAGTTGATCTACCATGAGCTGCCCCAGTATTCCCTTAATATTGCTTATTAATTATTGTAAGAGGTTTAGGGAGGGCGGGTTTAGGGCAGTTTACCCACCTCTAGGAGAGAACGTGTTTGCCGCAGCGGTGGCCATATCCCATTGGTTTTCTTTTGGCATACTGAGAGGTGTTGTTTGCGGGCCACCACCCCTATGCTAGGCACATTTCAGCACAGCCATCTTCGCATCGAAGTCAATGCCACTCAGGAGCATATTCAGGCCAGCTTGGTGCGGCCCAGTCAGTTTCGCCGATGGCTTTGGCCTCAGCAGTTTAGCCAAGGGTTGCCTGACAAGATCTACAGTGGGCTGAGCTTTAACAGTTACCTTGGCCCGGTTGAAATTCGTCACGATGTCACACAGGTCGACGACCACAGCCTTTACATGGTGCTATGTGGCGGAATTGATGGTTTCCATGAATGGTACTGGGGTGATCAGTGGGTGCAGTCGCGACTGGAGGGAGTGTCGGCTCTGCCTTTAAATCTAGGTCAAAGTTTGGTGATGGCGCGACTGCGGCAGTTTCTGCAGCAGTCTACCCTTTAAAGTCTGCCAAGTATCCAAAAGCACTCACCCTAAAGGTACTTGCCCCAGCACTCGCACTAGCTCGTCTAAAAACTGGCCTTGGGCTTTAATGATGCGTCTTTTGGCTTCTTCTAGGTCAAACCAGGCGGCTTGGTCTACCTCAGGAAACTCCCGCAGCACGCCAGAGTTAGGTGGCCATTCTAGAACGAAGGTATTGCTGTTCAGGTTTGCAGGGTTGAAGTTGCCTTCAAAGGCCCAGGCAAAGACTAGCTTGCCCCCTGCCTGGCGTACCGGCTGTAGGGGGCGAAAGCTGCCGGTCGGGACTTGACCCGTTTCTTCTAAAAATTCGCGTTTGGCGGCTGCAAAGGTGTCTTCTCCAGGGTCGATTTCACCCTTGGGAATTGTCCAGGCTTGCCAGCGGCGATTGGCCCAGTAGGGGCCACCTGAGTGCACCAACAGCACTTCAAGGTGGCAATCCTGGGTTCGATACATGAGTAGCCCTGCGCTTTTTTTAGCCATGGCAGCGATCGCGCCATACCCCAGCCCACCTAGCTAGACTTGGGTATGTCATCCTCAAACGACTATCAGTTACAACCTCAGGCAAGGAACTCATTCGACTATCCGATTGTAGCTGGCGGGTCTAAAAACACTCAGGTTGACCTGCCCGTAGTTTTTCCAAAGTGCCCCAAGGAGATCCTTAAACCAGCTCTAAACCGAGTCGATTAACCAAAAATAGTTTGGAGAAACCGGCTAGAGGTCAGTAGCTTGTCCTAGCATACCTACAGCCTAGGTCCACGGATCAAAACCGCTTTAGTTTCATAACATAATTAGCTTAGCAACGTTAACTATGCCCTATCACTGCGATCTTAGCCCTGGCCAAAAGATATATCTTGACAACCCTGGCCCCAATACGATTGTTACCCTAGCCAGTGCTGAGGCTGGCCAACAGCAGCAGTCCAGCACTCAGGTGCCCACTGGCCCATGGACAGAGGTACCTCAAATCGTCAGGGTTGGCGCTGGGGTGCTCCTACGCTGTGTTACAGCCCAAGGCACATTTTTTTGGCAAATTCAGGGTATGCAGATTGCAGTTGCGCCTGCCACGGCCTGGGCGGCTGACCAGGCTACTCCTATGCAGGCGACCGAGGCTGATTCTCCGATCGCCTCGATACCACCCATGCCTTCCATCCAGCCCATGCCGCCCATGGCCCCCATGCAGATGGGCAACATGGAAATGTCGCTCAACCCCATGACCTTGCGTATGGGTAAAATGACCCTCGGGCCGGATATGCCGACGGTTAACACTCAGAAGTTTTGTACCCAGTGTGGGGCTGCGATCGCGCAGAGCGATCGTTTTTGCGGTAGCTGTGGCCATCAGTTGCCCTAGCCTCTGAACCACAAAAAACTGGGGGAACGCTTCCCCCAATCTGTGTCAACAATTCCAGTGATGAAGTTTAGACTCTAACCCATCAGAGCAAGCTGACAACTTAGGGTTTGGGGTTTCGCGCTAGACGACTGGCTTGACGCTTTCAACCTGAGCCGTTGGCTCTCTATCGACGGAGAAGAACGTGGCATAGAACCACCCCGCCAGCAGCGCCCCCAGAATCGGTGCCACCCAAAATAGCCATAGCTGAGCAAACAGCGGGCCGCCAACAAACAGAGCTGGCCCCGTGCTGCGAGCCGGGTTCACAGAAGTATTGGTCACTGGAATGCTGATCAGGTGAATGAGCGTCAGCGCCAGGCCAATCGCCACAGGGGCTAGGCCCACAGGGGCGCGAAAGTCAGTAGCTCCCAGGATGATCATCAAGAAAAAGAAGGTCATCACCACTTCGCACACGAAGCAGGCCAACAGGCTAAACCCACCGGGTGAGTGATCTCCAAAACCATTAGTAGCCAAAGGATTACCCACGGAGGGGTCAATTGCAAATCCGGCCTGGCCGGTGGCAATGATGTAGATAATGCCAGCCCCGACAATACCCCCTAACACCTGAGCCACAATGTAGGGCAGCAGTTCGCTGCTGGGGAACCGTCCCCCCGCCCACAGCCCAAAGGACACCGCCGGATTGAGATGACACCCTGAGATGTGGCCAATGGCGTAGGCCATGGTCAGCACTGTCAAACCAAAGGCCAGCGAAACACCTAAGAAGCCGATGCCTAGGTTAAAGGCACCGCTGCTATCTAAAAACTGACCGGCTAGCACGGCGCTACCACAGCCGCCCAGTACTAACCACAACGTCCCGAAAAATTCAGCTACACAACGTTTTGTGAGAGGCATTGCTTACCACTCCTATCAATGAGGTTTATCAAGCCGATTAGTATTGTTCGACACAGACTGCCATCGACAACCCAATCTCTCCTGGCAGAGTACCGTAAGACTATAAAAGTTTGATAAGCCCCAGAAATGCCACGCCCCTCTTGCCATTACCACGCCTATTCCCGTAGCCTGTTAACCTGGGATAGGCACGACACATTGGCTCCGCAAAATAGTTTCAATGGGTTTCCTCAGAGAACCATCAGCCTTAGCGTCGTTAAACCTTAGACTCTTTAAGCAACACCGCACTCATCATGGGAATGCAAGTCTGGCCAGGTCGTCCCTATCCCCTGGGTGCCACCTGGGATGGCACAGGCACCAACTTCGCCCTGTTTTCAGAAAATGCGACCGGGGTTGACCTCTGCCTATTCGATGCGGTTAACCAGGAAACCTGCATCCCTTTGACTGAGGTTGATAATTACGTATGGCACGGCTATTTAGTTGGAGTGGGGCCTGGGCAGCGCTATGGCTTTCGGGTGCAGGGGCCCCATCATCCCAAGGCCGGACAGCGATTTAATCCCTATAAGCTGCTCATCGATCCCTACGCTAAGGCCGTAGATGGCGATGTACAGTTTGACCCGGCTATTTTTGGCTATGACCTAGATGCCACCAACGACCTCGAAAATCTCGATTTGTCGTTTTCTGAGGTAGATAGCGCTCCGTTTATGCCCAAGGCTGTGGTGGTTGATCCTAGCTTTGACTGGGAGGGCGATCGCCCCCTTGATATCCCCTGGCATCGCACTATTATTTACGAAGCCCACGTTAAAGGGCTCACCCAGCGCCACCCCGACGTACCAGAAGCGCTGCGGGGTACCTACGCCGGGCTGGCCCACCCAGCGGTGATTGACCACCTCAGCCGCCTGGGAATTACCGCTGTAGAGCTGCTGCCTGTCCACCACTTTCACGCTTATCCAGGGCATCTAGCCGACACCGGGCTGCGCAACTACTGGGGCTATGACTCGCTCAGCTACCTGGCACCCTACGGCGGCTACAGCAGTGCTGGGCAGAACGGCGGCCAGGTCAACGAGTTCAAGCAGATGGTCAAAGCGCTGCACCAGGCCGGTATTGAAGTCATTTTAGACGTGGTCTACAACCACACCGGAGAGGGTAGTCACCTAGGGCCGACCATCAGCCTGCGGGGCATCGACAATGCGGCCTACTATCGCCTCGTCGAAGACGCCCCCCGCTACTACATGGACTTCACTGGCTGCGGCAACTCTCTCAACGTGCGCCATCCGCAAGTGCTCAAGCTGATTATGGATAGCTTGCGCTACTGGGTGTTAGAGATGCACGTCGATGGTTTTCGCTTTGACCTGGCCTCGGCTCTAGCTCGGGAACTGTACGAAGTTGACAGTTTGGCAGCATTCTTCGACATCATTCACCAAGATCCGGTGCTGTCTACCATTAAGCTAATCGCTGAACCCTGGGACTTAGGGGAAGGGGGCTATCAGGTGGGCAACTTTCCGCTGCTGTGGTCAGAGTGGAACGGCAAATACCGCGATTCTATGCGCGACTTTTGGCGCGACCATGACTGCCGCCTCGGCGAGTTTGCCTTTCGAATTACCGGCAGTTCTGACCTCTATAAGGCCAACGGCAAACGTCCCCACGCCAGCGTTAACTTCATCACCTGCCACGACGGGTTTACCCTGCGGGATTTGGTGAGTTACAACGAGAAGCACAACCTGGCCAACCACGAAAACAACCGCGACGGCGAGAGCTATAACCGATCCTGGAACTGCGGGGTCGAGGGCGAAACTGACGACCCAACTATTTTGGCCCTGCGCCACAGGCAGCAGCGCAACTTGCTGGCTACACTGATCCTCTCCCAAGGGGTTCCCATGCTGCTTGGGGGAGATGAAATTGGCCGTACTCAGCAGGGCAACAACAATACCTACTGCCAGGACAGCGAGTTGTCTTGGTTCGATTGGGATTTGAGCCTCCCAGGCCGTGAGCTACTGTCGTTTACTCGCCAGCTGATTCAGCTCCGCCAAACCCACCCGTCCTTTGCCCGCCGCCACTGGTTTCAGGGTCGAGCCATTCACGGCTCTGGGGTTCACGATATCGGCTGGTACAACCCAGACGGCAGCGAAATTACAGACGACCAGTGGTATGGCGGCTCAGCCAAGGCGATTACGGTATTCCTCAACGGCGAAGAGCTGATGGGCTTTGAAGCTCAGGGGCAGCGGCTAGAGGACGACAGCTTCTTGCTGTTTTTTAATGCCCAATCAGATGCTCAAAATTTTTACGTGCCGCCCTTGCTTAGAAACCCGTCTTGGTCGATGGTGATTAACACTGAAAAGCCCGCTGGCTTTGTGAACGATAGGCGGGTTTACAAACCCGGAGAAGCGATCGCCGTGGCCGACTTTTCGCTAGTCGTACTGACCAGCTCCAAACCCACGGCGGGCTAAGGCTATGCTGACCTACGAACGCATCTACGCCGTAGTCCGCCAAATTCCTCGGGGCCGGGTTGCCACCTATGGGCAGGTGGCTGAGCTGGCAGGGCTGGTTGGCAAACCCCGGTTGGTAGGTTACGCCCTTTACCGAGTTGATATGACCACCGACGACGTACCCTGGCAACGGGTAATCAACGCTAAGGGAGAAGTCTCTGAGTCGCCTCTGCGCTGTGGCAGCGACTACATTCAGCGGGCCATGCTAGAGGACGAAGGCATTGAGTTTGACCACCGGGGTCGCGTTGATCTGAGCAGATACAGATGGCGCCCGCCCGATAGTGTCATCGAGCGGGCGCTGGAAGCATTTGGAGAGAGCTTAGACTAGACGAAGGGCCTAGTCCACAGCCACGGCTACTTCCTCTTCTTCATACTGTTCTTCAGGTTCGTCAATTATCTCGCCAGCTTGCTCAGCAGCCTGACGACGCATGGCTTCGCGGTACTTAGCAGCCATTTCCTCAGCCTTGTCGTAGACCAGGTCAGGATTCTTGACCATGTCACCCGGCTCGGGCTCTAGCTGCTTAGTCGAGAGAGAAATTCGGCCTCGCTCAGCATCAAGGTCGATGATCATGACCTTAATTTCGTCGTTGACGTTGAGCACGCTGTGCGGCGTGTCGATGTGATCGTGGGAAATCTCAGAGATGTGCAGCAAACCGCTAACGCCACCGATATCGATAAAGGCACCGTAAGGTTTGAGACCGCGCACTGCGCCCAGCACTACTTCACCCACTTGAAGACCGTTCATCTTGCGCTCAACCAGAGCACGACGATGACTGAGCACAAGCCGGTTGCGCTCCTCGTCAACTTCCAAGAACTTGAGGGGTAGGTCTTCGCCCACCAGATCTTCCTTAGGCTTGCGGGTGCTGATGTGAGAACCGGGGATAAAGCCGCGTAACCCCTCAATGCGCACCAGAGCACCACCTCGGTTGGTAGCAAACACCCCAGAACGGACGGTGGCATCTTCCTGCTGGAGCTGGCGTACCCGCTCCCAGGCGCGCATATACTCAATACGACGAATGGAGAGGGTCAGCTGACCGTCTTCGTTTTCGTCGGTAAGAATAAAGAACTCGCGGGTTTCATTGGAGCGCAACACCTCTTCAGGGTGATCAACCCGGTTGATCGACATCTCCTGAATAGGGAGATAAGCGGCGGTTTTAGCACCGATATCAATCAGGGCGCCCCTGGGCTCAAGGCTAAACACGGTACCAGAAACCGTATCGCCTGGGTTGAAGTGATAGTCGTACTTATCTAAAAGTGCGGCAAAGTCTTCGTGTGTAAACCCGATGTCAGCGTCCTTTACGTCCTGATTGAGCATGCTAGTGTTGTCCTATTATTTCTCCGTAATACTGCGGTTTCCGTGTAGACGTACAAAACAATCAACTCAGATATGTGACAGTCAGCCCCCACGCAACAGCGTGCCGACGTAGACAGCCCGATAAACCCACAGGATTAAAATTATAGCTGAATAAGCGGTGTTGTTATCTACACCGACAGGATTGGTTTGAGTTCGACGTTGAAATTCACTGAGACTACTAGCTTACAAAGATTGGGCAGAAATCACGTAGGTTGAGGACTGGCCGTTTTCCGTATTGCCCCCGGGGCGATCGCCTCGCTCACCTTGAAGCTGGCTCAGGGTTTCGGCAAAATCGCGAATGCCTTGAAACTGACGATAGACCGAGGCAAACCGCACAAAGGCTACCTCATTCATGGCCTGGAGCTTAGCCAACACCATCTCGCCAATTTCGGCGCTGGTCACCTCTCGGCTAGCCCGCTGCTGAAGTTCAGCCTCAATGTCATCGACGATCGCCTCCATTGCCAGAGACGACACCGGGGTTTTTTCGCAGGCCCGCACGATACCTCGCAGCACCTTGGATCGTTCAAATAGCTCTCGGTCAGCGCTGCGTTTGATCACCGTAACGGGCACATACTCAATGCGCTCATAGGTGGTGAATCGTCGCTCGCAGCGCAGGCATTCCCGGCGTCTGCGAATGCTGCGCCCCGCCTCCGCCGATCGCGACTCTAAGACTCGATTGTTCAGATGCTGACAGAACGGGCAATGCATAGACACACTCCCAATGGGAGAAAAAGGACCAGGCCAGAATGCCTTAAGGTCATTGCAACCTGGAAAAATAGAGGCAAGCCTTCCCATGGACGGAAAGGCTTGCCTCTATATTAATTAAATTGTGAGAAAACAATCGAAATGAGTCGAAAGTCCTGTCAAATTTGCGTAAACCTCAAACCATCATCGGTCTAAGTGACTAAGTCGCCGGGATTAGTCCTTAGAAATGCGAGGGGGTTCGCGAAAGGCGATCGCAAAGAACAGGGTACCAATGATGCAGGCAAAAATGAAGATGTAAGCGACAGCTTCCATGGTGAAAAAGGCTCCTATCTCAACCGGGTTATCTTTAGTTTACAGGGATTAGATATAACGTGCCCGACGGATGACGTTCTAAAATCAACCGCCGGGCACCTTAGCTCACGGGAAACTAAACAGTTTCTTCTTTACGAGTGGAGGTATCTCCCACCTTCGCGAAGAAACCCCATTCCACCTGCTCGGGAGACAGATCGGGGTCTACACCCGCAAACACATCGCGGAACAGAGTACGAGACCCGTGCCAGATGTGACCAAAGAAGAACAGCAGCGCAAACACGGCATGACCATAGGTAAACCAACCGCGAGTGCTGGTGCGGAATACCCCGTCAGAGCCGAGGGTTTCGCGATCGAACTCGAAGGGTTCACCCAGCTGCGCCTTGCGGGCGTAGCGCTTCACCAGGGCTGGCTCAGTGATCGTTTGACCACCTAGCTCACCACCATAGAAGGTAGCGGTTACACCAGTCTGTTCAAAGCTGTACTTAGATTCAGCCCGACGGAAGGGAATGTCAGCCCGAACGACGCCATCTTTGTCAACCAACACCACGGGGAAGGTTTCAAAGAAGTTGGGCAGGCGGCGGACAAATAGCTCACGGCCTTCCTTGTCTTTGAAGACAGGGTGACCCAACCAACCCTCAGCGATACCATCGCCCTGGACCATGGGGCCAACCCGGAACAAACCACCCTTAGCAGGGCTGTTGCCAACGTAGTCGTAGAAGGCCAGTTTCTCAGGAATACTGGCGTAGGCCTCATCCAGGGATGACCCGGCATTGACATCGGCTTGAACCCGCCGCTGGATCTCCTGCTTGAAGTAGTCACCATCCCACTGGTAGCGGGTGGGGCCAAACAGTTCGATGGGGGTAGCGGCACTGCCATACCACATGGTGCCTGCCACCACAAAGGCTGCAAAAAACACCGCTGCGATACTGCTGGACAGCACCGTCTCGATGTTACCCATGCGCAGAGCCTTGTAGAGGCGCTGGGGCGGACGCACCGTGAGGTGGAACAGGCCAGCGATAATGCCCACAATCCCTGCGGCAATGTGGTGAGCCACAATACCGCCAGGATTGAAGGGGTTAAAGCCTGCGGAACCCCATTCGGGAGCCACCCCCTGCACATGACCAGTGAGACCATAGGGGTCAGATACCCACATACCAGGTCCCCAGAGACCGGTCAGGTGGAAGGCCCCAAAGCCGAAGCAGAGAAGCCCCGACAGGAACAGGTGAATACCAAACATTTTGGGCAGATCCAGCGCCGGTTCCCCGGTGCGAGGATCGCGGAACAGATCTAGATCCCAATAGACCCAGTGCCAGCAGGCAGCTAAAAATAGCAGGCCTGACAGGACGATGTGAGCTGCAGCCACACCTTCAAAGGACCAGAAGCCAGGGTTGACGGCAGATGCGCCGGTCACACTCCAGCCGCCCCACGACTGGGTTACGCCCAGACGAGACATGAAGGGTAGGACAAACATGCCCTGCCGCCACATGGGGTTGAGTACGGGGTCACTGGGGTCAAAGGTGGACAGTTCAAAGAGAGCCATCGAGCCGGCCCAGCCAGCTACCAGGGCCGTATGCATTAGGTGTACAGCAATCAGTCGCCCGGGATCGTTAACGACGACCGTGTGTACCCGGTACCAGGGTAGTCCCATTGACTACGCTCCTCCTCTAGGTAAAACAATGTTGTTTTGGGATTTGTCTTAAGCATGCCAGTACTGATTAGCCTATCAGAATCAGGCTCTCAGTATTGCTCCAATTGCCCCGTCATCCCGCCATTGCCTGAGGGGGCGATGTCATTGTTGGATGCGGAACCATTTGGTACAGATGAGATGTAACAATGAAATTACTTAACGAAGTGTAACCAGTCCCAAATTCCCTCGCAACCAGCTTGAGCCTTGGCTGGGGGCGATCGCTCAGGGTTGTGGCCTAAAAACACCTCGGCCTAGCGGCCAAAGGCTTGATTTACCGCTGCTAACGACGCAGAACGCTAAGGAGATTCCCTTGATGGCTAATGTTAAGTTTGTTAACGAAGGCACTGAGATTGTCGTTGCCGACGGGGCCAACCTGCGTTTTAAGGCCTTAGAAAACCGCATTGATATCTATACCTTTAGCGGCAAGCTGATGAACTGCGGTGGCTACGGCCAGTGCGGCACCTGCGTTGTCGATGTAGTGGCAGGCGGCGAGAACCTTTCACCCCGCACTCAGGTAGAGGAGCGCAAACTGAAGAAGTGGCCTGCAAGCTGTCGCTTGGCTTGCCAGGCCATGGTGAATGGGCCGGTTTCGGTGGCCACAAAGCCAGATCGCAAGGCCCTAGCTAAAGCTAAAGCCAAGAGCGCCTAGCTTTGATCGTCTGGCATTGGCTGAGGGGCTTTGGCGCAGCGCTGCATTCTCACCGAGTAGAGTGATATTCTGAAAGCGTCGGGTTTTTAGCGCAGCGAGTCTTTGGTGAGTCGAGCTAAAGCAGGTTTGACAAGGATAGAGACGGCTAGCGTTGGAAGCTTGATGCGACGTTGTTGGGTTGAGAGTAGTAGAGGCAAGCACTGATGGAAGTCAATAAGCTTGGTTTTGTAGCCAGCATTCTCTTTGTTCTGGTACCGACGGTTTTTCTGCTAATTCTGTACATCCAAACCTCTAGCAAGCAGACCGGATCGTAAGATCGCGGTCGGTGGCTGTGGTGCCGGGCCGCTGCTGCGCCGGATTAAGAGCCGCAAGTCGGGCTATGGGAATTAGGTGTATTCTTAGGGCGCTGGTTTAGCCGGCGCTTTTTTGCGGTTTATGGACTGAGGCGGCCTGACTCCAGGGGTATGGGGCCGCCATGACGTACCGTTGGAGACCAATGACCTACTGTTTGGGCATTTTGGTGAAGCAGGGGTTGGTGCTGGCCGCCGACTCGCGCACCAATGCTGGGGTTGACTACATTTCGTCGTACCGCAAGCTGTTTGATTTCTCGAAGCCGGGCGATCGCGTCATTTTGCTCTGCACCTCGGGCAACCTGTCGATTACCCAGGCGGTGGTGCATCAGCTCAGTCAAGACATTAAGCATGATCGCGCGCCTAACCTGCACAGCCTGCACAGCCTCTATGACGTAGCTCGTTATCTAGGGGATCAAATTCGCGCCCTGCAAGAGGCCGATCGCGCCTGGCTGGCCCAGGACAAAATTGACTTTAAATGCAGTTTTTTGCTGGGCGGTCAGGTGCAGGGAGAGGTGCCAGAGCTATTTTTGATCTACAGCCAGGGCAACTGCATCAAGGCCACCCCTGAGACACCGTTTTTACAGATTGGCGAGACCAAGTACGGCAAGCCCATCCTCGATCGCACCTTAGGATTTGACGTGCCCCTCGATGCGGTGGCCAAGTGCGCGCTGCTGTCGATTGACTCGACGATGCGATCGAATTTGTCGGTGGGGCCGCCGATTCATATGGCCATGTACCAGACCAACAGCTTTGAGATTCGCCACCGGGCAAAGTTTCAAGCGGGGGATCCCTACCTGATCAAAATGCGTAAGCACTGGGAAGTGGCCCTGCGGGAAGCCGCGCTCAGTATGCCCGATATCTCTTGGAACCACGATGACGCCCCCCTGCCTCCAGGGATCCCTGATCCGGGCGACACCTAGGCAGGAGCGAGGATTGTCGATCTGAGGTTGGCTCTAGTTGGACCAGTCCCCGGCTAGGACGGCAGCAGGAGTCGTTGACCAAAGGCGCAAATGCTCTGACCCTAGGTGGGGAGATTGAACGGCGATCGCACCGATATACCCTGGTTCTAGCTGCCACTGATAGAGCGGCCCTGGATGGTCTAACCCCGGTGCCGTCACCACTTTTACCGACGTCGGCCTTGAGGTTAGCGGAGTCTCTAAGCACAACTCTAGGGCCTGCATAGAGTCGGCTATGCCAATGCCCAGGGATTTTAGGCAGGCCTCCTTACCCGTCCAATAGCGCAAAAAATGATGGTCAGCCTGGGGATGCGATCGGGCCAGCATGGTTTTAGCCTCAGCGGCTGTGAGGTAGCGACGACACAGCCCCGGCAGGCATTTCACCGGGCGCAGGGCTTCGATATCTACACCGATCGCCCTGACATCAGCGGCGGTGCTAATGGCCACGAGCAGTCGTTGCTCACTGTGGGATAGGTTAAATTTTGGTACCACGCCGTCGCTACTGGCGTCGGGGCTGAGTTCTGGCTTGCCCTTGGGCCCGTAGGCAAAAGTAAGTGCGGCGGGTGCTTGGCCGGTGTAGCGGCTCAGTAGATGGCGTAGGCAGCCTCGACTGGCTAGGAACTGACGCTGAACAGCGGGTCGGTGAATGCGCTCTAGCTGAGCCTGTTCCGCAGACGATAAACAGGCTTTGAGGGCCTGCCGAGTTGTCGTCTCAAAGTCGGTAGAGAGCAGCCAGAGGTCAATAGCAGATGAAGCACCCTGGCGAAACTCAGACATAGAGTAGAGATAAGGCGGTGAGAGTAGCAAAGCCAACCTAGCGCTATTGTGCAGTAAGCTGGGCACCCTTGGCACAGCCCCCGGTTCCCTTGCTATGCCATCAAAGCCATTTACTGCCGCCTCAGATGATCCCTCTGCCCCTGACCGAGCCAGGGCGGTAAAAGTCTGCATTTTGGGGGGCGGATTTGGGGGGCTGTATTGCGCCCTATCTTTGCACCAGCGATCGCGGCGATCGCCCCACCCCATCCACATCACCCTAGTCGAGCCGCGCGATCGCTTCAACTTTACCCCGCTGCTCTACGAACTGCTCACCCAGGAACTAGCCCCCTGGGAGATCGCCCCTACCTACCGAGAGTTGCTCAAACACACTGCCGTTGACCTGCGCCAGGACTGGGCCGAACACATTGACCTAGCCCAGCAACGCGTCACCCTGCGCCACGGCGCACCTCTCACCTACGATTACCTGGTAGTGGCGCTGGGTAGCCAAATGCGGCCCCCTGCCACCCCCGGTAGCCAGACCCATAGCCTGCCGTTCAATACCCTACAAGATGCCGAACAGCTAGAGCGGCGGTTAAATGACCTTGAACAATCGCCTCAAGTGCGGGTAGTAGTGGCCGGGGCTGGCCCTAGCGGCGTCGAGCTGGCCTGCAAACTGAGCGATCGCCTCGGTAGCCGGGGCCAGATCACCTTAGTCGATCGGCGGGGCGAAATTTTGCGATCGTACCCCCAGCGCATCCAGCGGGCCGCGGCGCGAGCCCTGGCGAAACGGGGGGTAGAGGTCTATTTAGATGCTGCGATCGAAGCGGTGGATGCCAGCGGATTAACCTTTGGCCACGAGGGGAAAACCCGCCACTGCCAGGCCAACATTACCCTATGGACGGTAGGTACAGTGCCCCATGCTTGGCTGGGGGATGACCTCAAGCTAACTGCGTTTGGCCAGTGCCAGGTGCTACCTACCCTGCAATTGCCCGACTACAACAATGTTTTTGTGCTGGGGGACATGGCCGCCATGCCTGCCCCAGGGCGCGGTTCCCAAAGCGTAAAGCTTGCGGCATCTCAAAAACGGGAACCGATTCAGCATGAATATCCCTTTCTCAATCGCGCTCCCACTACAGCCCAGGCCGCTTACCAGGCAGGCCCTGCGGTCGCCTCTAATGTGCTGGCGCTGATCGCCAATCGTGCTCTCATACCCTTTCGTTACAACCATCTGGGCGACATGCTTACCCTGGGTCAGGGGGAGGCCGTGGTCTGCGGGTTTGGGCTATGCATCACCGGACGCCTAGGAGGTTGGTCGCGCCGCTGGGCCTACTGGCTACGGCTGCCTACCCCCGCCCATCGCTGGCGGGTACTCAAGCACTGGCTGGGTTTTAACGCTTAGACCACCTCAGAAACTGTTGTGGCACAGTTTGTACGGTGAACGGGCAGAGCAATGGAGCTGGAGTCAGCTCTCAAAAAGCTTGTCTTGCCGGTGGTGCCTCACTGCGATCGCTAGGGTAGAGTCGCGGCCCTCCCAGGCAATTAGCGTTCGGCAGAGAATGCAGCAGGCGATCGCCGACTACGTTAGCGTCCCCGCAACCCACCACTGGCAATGTCGAGCCAAAAGGATGACCTAAACCTGAGCATCCGCCATCGTTATGGTTTGAGAAAGGCTGGATTTTCCCATCGTGTAAACTAAGCCATTAAGCGTTTAGGCCCCTGGCATGACTCATTTCCCTGAGCCGCCTAACCCAGAGCACTGTGAGAAAATGGCTCGTTTTCTGCACGCCATGCTTTTAAAAACGCAGCAGCAGCGGGCGGATCTGCTCACGGAGGCCAGTAGAGCTTGGTTGCAGGCGACCTCTACAGAAACGCAAATCACCAGGCTGACGGCGCTGCTGGAGCAACAGCCCGGTCTTTCGGTGCCAACCGTCGAGCGGATTTTGGCAAAGCTGTTTGTCCCGGCCTTTCAGGGGTCTAAGCCCTACGGCCAGATTTTGCAACGGGTGCAGCAGCTAGCGATCGCCGCCGCCACCTCCCCAATCTCCTCCGCTATCCCTAAACAGACCCCAGCTCCCCTGACTCAGGACAAACCCTCCCCCCTTCCCTGGGTTGGGCTGTTGCTGGTGGATGCCGAAAACATGAACCCGCCCGAGGTGTTGGAGGCATTTCTGCAAACCGTGGGTCAATACCCCATTCGTCATCGACTGGCCTTTGGCAACTGGCGCAGGCTAGGTCGCCGCGATCGCGATCTATACCGCCGGGGTTATCAGATGGTGCATGTGCCCTCGGGCAAAAACAGTGCCGACATCAAAATGTCGGTAGACACGTCTCTAGTTACCCTTCAAAACCCGTCGATCCGCGAGGTATTTATCTGCTCGGCGGATACGGATCTGCTGCACCTGGGCTACGCGCTGCTCAACCTGGGGGTCAGTGTCTATTGCGTTAGTCACCGCCACGACGGCTGGTTTGAGTTGCTCAATCTGGCCCAGCAAACCACCGAAAAGGTTTATTTCGGCTCCGGTGAGGGGAATGACCCAGCAACTGAATCAGCCCAGCAGGTGATGAAGGTACCCACCCTCGCTGAAACGGCGCGATCGCTTAAACAGCTGCTAGCTCAAGCCCACCAGGATGATCCTGATCAGCCAATTACTATGGGCCATCTGGGCAAGCTGTTTCGCGATCGCCACCACCTTTCCGCCAGCGAGGCGCTCCAGGCCAACTCGGGCTACAAAACCCTGGGGCAGTTTCTCAAATCCCACAGGGCCTTTGTCCTTTCCCCCTTACCCGACAGCAAGCAGATTGCCGTCACCCTCAAGGCGATCGCGAACAACACATCCCCACCGCCAGAACCCGCAGTCGCGCTCATCGTTCCCCAGTTAGAGGAATCCCTGAAATCCGAGGGGGCAGTAGAGGCCGCAGCTTTGCCACCGCCCATCACCGATGCCCACAGCCTAGAACAAGCTCTGATTACCCTCCTGTGGCGTCTCTCCTCGGGGCAGACAGATAGCCAAATTCAGCTCTCAGTGCTGGCCGCCTACTTTGCCCACGTCTACCAAGAACCCATGAGCGCCGTACTGAAACGCATCGGCGAACCCAAAGGCCTGCCAAAATTTTTGGGCAAATGCCGCTCTTTGAAAGTGCAACAGCAGGGCCAAGATTGGCGCATAACCCTGGCATGCGTCAGCTAGGGCCTCGTTAGGTTGCTACTGGTTCTTTGACCTCAAACTTGAGCTTGGCCCGCTTAAAGGGTTCAGGAATTTCCACCGGATATTTGCCCGTAAAGCAGGCAGAGCAGAAGCTGCCTGGCTCTTGATTCGTCGCGGCCAGCATGCCCTCCCAGCTCAGATAAGCTAGGGAATCTACCTGAATTTGATCGGCAATCTCCTCTAGAGACTTGGTGGCCGCAATTAGCTGATCTTGGTTGTCGGTATCAATGCCATAAAAACAGGGGTGGGTGACCGGCGGCGACGAAATCCGCATATGTACCTCGATCGCACCCGCATCTCGCAGAGCCTGCACAATCTTACGGCTAGTGGTACCTCGCACAATTGAGTCATCCACGATTAAAATTCGCTTGCCCTCCAGCACGTCCTTGAGGGGATTTAGTTTCATGCGAATGCCCACCTCCCGCATCGACTGGGTCGGCTGAATAAAGGTGCGCCCCACATAGCGGTTCTTAATCAGCCCCTCCGCGTAGGGAATCTGAGACTGCTGCGAAAAGCCGATCGCCGCTGGCACCCCAGAGTCGGGTACCGCCATAATCAAATCCACATCGGCAGGAGCTTCTCTGGCTAGCTGATGGCCCAGGCGGCGACGGTAGCTGTAAAGGCTCTCGCCGTTGACAATGCTATCGGGCCGCGAGAAGTAGATCATCTCGAACACGCAGAGCTTGCGCTGGGTCGCCTCTGCCCACTGGCGAGAAATAATGCCATCGGGGGTAATCCACACCAATTCACCCGGCTCAATGTCGCGAACGTAGGTGGCTCCAATGATGTCGAGGGCACAGGTCTCTGAGGCCAGCACATAGTGAGCGGGCTGACCCACCTCAGGAAGGTCATGGCCCAGCACCCCCAGCACCAGGGGGCGAATGCCTTGCTGGTCGCGGGCACCTAAAATGCCGTTGGGCGTGCCAATTACCAGGCTAAAGGCTCCGTAGCAGCGGTTAAAGGCGGTTTCGGCAGCGCTGACCCAGTCGGCCCCATCGTTGACGGCCTCGGCCAGGGCAAAGGCGATCATTTCTGAATCGGTGGTGGTCACCAGGTCATGGTGGCGGTCTAACAGCTCTTCGCGCAGGTCGGCGGCGTTGACCAAATTGCCGTTGTGGGCCAGGGCCAGCTCACCCAGGCGGGTGGGCACCATGGCGGGCTGGGCATTGCACACGTGGCTAGACCCAGTGGTGGAGTAGCGCGTATGGCCCACAGCAATGTGCCCCGACAGGTCTTGCAGAATTTGGTCATCAAATACTTGGGATACCAAACCCATGTGCTTATAGCAGTGGCTGCCAGAGGCGTCGAAGGTGGCGATGCCCGCCGACTCTTGGCCCCGGTGTTGTAGGGCAAAGAGACCAAAATAGGCCAGCCGCGCCACTTCTTCATCGGGGGCATAGAGACCAAAGATGCCGCAGGCTTCTTCGGGCTTGTCAGGGCGATCGGGCAGCGCCTCGGCACGAGTATCCGCAACATGATCCTGGGGTGAATCGTAGGACTCGTCTAGGAAAGATTTAGAAGGGAACGTCATTGGTGGTGCAGGGTGGCTTAGGAACGCAATTGGCAAAGGAGCAATTCTCAACACACTTGGCTGCCGCATTTTGCCCTCAATGCGAGCCCAGCTTCATCATAGGGGCAGGAATTTCGAAGTGGTATTAGAAACTACCGAACTCCCTTGACTTATTTAATAGTCCCTTAACATAGGCTCGATCATAACACCTGCCGCATTCTCCACAGATGGCTCCGCAAACCCGATATAGAAAGGATTATCAGGCTGTATGTAGGGCAATCAAGAAAAGTGCCAAACCTGCCCTAGCTCTCCCCAGCAAGCCGCTGCTCGATCGCAGTGTGCCAGGTAGACGCCAGAGAATTCACCTCATCAGCAATCAGGGGTTGACCATCTCCACTGGCAATGACCAAGGTGTCACCCTGTACGGTGCCTAGCCATTGCCAGTTACCCGCCAGGTGATAACTCAGGTGAGCCTCCCAATCCGCCTGATGCTCGCGGCTCACCGAGACGACAATTCTGGCACCCCCTTCCCCAAACAGCAGCCGATCCCACCGCTGGCCAGACCGATCAGCCGCCAATGGCAGTTGCACCAGGGCTCCAAGCTGCCCGCTAATGCACGATTCTGCTAATACGACGGCCAACCCGCCCTCGGCGCTGTCATGGGCCGATCGCACCCAACCCTGGCCAATACCGTGGCGGCAGGCGGCCTGCACCTTCTTCTCAAGCGCCATATCGATCGCCGGGGGCCGTCCAGTTGCCTGACTGTAGATTGCCGCCAGGTACTCCGAGCCGCCTAGAGTAACTAGGGGATTGCCGTCGGTTGCTGCTGTTTCTGTCTGCTCCACCAATACGCCCAGCAGGTAGATCAAGTCACCCTCTTGCTGCCAGCCCTGGCCACAAGTGCGGCTCAAATCGTCGATTAGCCCCACCATGCCAACCACGGGGGTGGGGTAGATGGGCTGGGGGTTGCCCTGGCTGTCTACGGTTTCGTTGTAGAGCGAGACATTGCCCCCGGTCACGGGGGTCTCAAACTCACGGCAGGCATCGGCTAGGCCCCGGCAGGCGTTGGCCAGTTGCCAGTAGCCAATGGGCTTTTCGGGGCTGCCAAAGTTGAGATTGTCGGTCACCGCCAGGGGCAGGGCACCGACACAGCTAAGATTGCGAGCGGCTTCGGCCACAGCGGCTTTAGCGCCTTCGTAGGGGTTGAGATACACGTAGCGGGCGTTGCAGTCTACGGTGGCGGCCAAACCCCGCGTTACCGCTCCTGGCTGATAGCCGGGTACCGCTTCCTGGGGCCGCAGGCGAATGACGGCGGCATCCCCCTGGCCGGGGTAACGGACGGTGTTGTTTTGCACCTGGTGGTCGTACTGGCGATAGACCCAGGCTTTTGATGCGATCGTGGGCTGACCTAGCAGCCGATGGAGAACTCCCGTCCAGGTCGTTTCGCCCAAACTAGGGAGCACTATTCCTGCAGCAGAGCAGGGCGGCAAACTGTCTTCACTCCAGGCCCAGGCTTTTTGAGCATAGTCGGGCGGTTCGCTCAGCAAGTCGTGATGGTAGATGGGGGTATTTTCTGACAGAGCTAGGGCGGGAATTTCGGCAGCGACATCCCCCTGGAACAGAATTCGCACAATGGGATCGGCAATGACTGTGCCAGCCACAACGGCATGGAGACCCCAGCGCTCAAAGATTTCGATCACCTCAGCTTCGCGGCCTTTGGCGACCACAAACAGCATGCGCTCCTGGGATTCTGACAGCAGATACTCGTAGGGCACCATGCCGGTTTCCCGCACGGGGATGAGGTCGAGATCTAGCTCAATGCCTACGCCCCCCTTGGCCGCCATCTCGGCGGTGGAACAGGTGAGACCCGCTGCCCCCATGTCTTGGGCGGCGACGATCGCTCCCGTCTTAAACGCCTCTAAACAAGCTTCTACCAAGGATTTTTCAAGAAAAGGGTCGCCCACCTGCACGGCAGGACGATTTTGCTCAGACTCATCCGTCAGTTCGGCACTGGCGAAGCTGGCCCCGCCCATGCCGTCGCGCCCGGTGGTTGAACCGACGTACACCACCGGGTTACCCAGGCCCGCCGCCCCAGATTTGACGATGTCGTCGGTTTCCATGATGCCGATCGCCATCGCATTCACCAGCGGGTTGCCGTTGTAGGCGGCGTCAAAATACACCTCACCGCCCACCGTAGGTACCCCAAAGCAATTGCCGTAGTGGGCAATGCCCGACACCACCCCCTGGCACAGGCGGCGAGTGCGGCTGTCTGCCAGATCGCCAAACCGCAGGGAGTTAAGCACGGCGATCGGGCGCGCCCCCATGGTAAAAATATCGCGCAGAATGCCGCCGACCCCGGTAGCGGCCCCCTGGAACGGCTCTACGGCGGAAGGATGGTTGTGGGATTCGATCTTAAAGGCTACCCGCAGCCCATCGCCCGCGTCGATGACGCCCGCGTTTTCCCCTGGCCCCACCAGCACCCGTGGCCCCTCGGTGGGGAACTGCTTGAGTAGCGGGCGAGAGTTTTTGTAGCAGCAGTGCTCTGACCACATCACCCCAAACATGCCCAGTTCGGCGCGGTTGGGGTGGCGACCCAACCGCTGCACAATGTCGTCGTACTCCTCGGGCTTGATGCCCTCAGAGGCGATTTCGGCGGGGCTAAAAGGGGCGGTAGAAAAGGCTGTCATGCTGGCAGGGGGAAATTGCCTCCCGATCTTAGCCCTAAGTTGTCTCTTGAAGGGCGAAAGGGTTCACAATCCAGGGCAAGCGCATGCTCTCTGACCCCCTACTCCACCTTTTGCTCCACGCCAAACCCGACCAGCGCCAAGGTATCCATGGCCTCTCCCTCAGCGGGGCGGTGGTAGTTGAGAATGCGGCGAATGCGTGTGTTGGGGTTGACTAGCAGAATGGAATCGACGGAGACCACGCGGGTGTAGGGGGTGGTCATGAGTAACTCGCGGTTGCTCTGGTCGTAGGTGAAGGTGGAGATGATCGGGCGGTCTTCTTCGTAGGCGCGATCGCGCAAATAGTCTCCCGCTAGCACAGTCCCCGTTTGCTGCTTGGGCACAAATAGGGCGCGCAGCTCCTGGGAAACCTCTTCGCCTTTGTCGGAGACGGTGTGGAAGGCGAGCTGAAAGCCGGGCATCTGGTCGATATTCTCAATCGGGTCGTAGCCGTTGTCGGCCAGCACCTTGCGGCGCAGCTCAGGAGTGATGGCATCGACACGAAAGTCGGTATGCGATCGCTCGATCTCTTGCTGGGCAATGTAGTGATAGGTGCGCTCGATCGACCATTGACCAATGCAGCAGTCGAAGAAGTAAGTTATGTCGGCTAAATCCATTGCGTTAGCCCTCAGGGATGCGCGTACCTACTAACGGTAACAGGGTTTGTGAGGTGCTCATCAACCGTTCACAGGCCTACCGATGAAACGCTTTGGACTTAAGTATTAATGCTTACAGAATCTCCTGCAAGACTGCGTAGGATCATCCACAGGTCTGGCTAAAATCACCCACTTGGGTCATTGTCGGACGCTTGCCTGCCGATTATGATAAAAACTAAAGTTAAGAAGTCTAACAATCCTGATTTATGGATTGACTTTTTCTGCTCTATGCCCTTTCTCTGGATGGTCGACTATGCCCCTCTCCGCTGATGTTGCCCGCCTTTTAGCTGAACCTTTAGTGCAGGCCTTTTTTCAAGAAACCGCCGGAGACTGGCGATCGGAGCGGCGCTACTACACCCTCAAAAGCGGCGAAACCCAGGAAGTAGTGAGCCAAATCACGATTGAGTTTCTAGAGGCAGGTGCCGATCAGCTCTTGGAACTGGCTAGCTTGCACCAGCTCGATCCTCAAAAGCCATTGATTTGCGGCACCACCGTCACTTGGGAAAGCGAGTACGTGGGCACCGGCAAAAAGCCCGTAGCGGGCAACACTATCTTTGGGGTGCGGGGGACGACGTTGTATCGCGATCGCGGTTTTGCCACCTCTAAACCCGTCACCGCCCAGTATCATTTCACCGACAGCCGTACCTTGGTGCTCAAAACCCAGTACAACGACTCCTCGTTTGAAGAAGAACTGCGGCTGATTGGCCAGCGCTACCGCACCCGCCAAACGGTCATTTCCCGCGCTGGAGAACAGATTATGATTGGGCAATACCTAGAAACTCGCCTTTGAAGCCAATTTTGGGGCCTAGAGGCTGTTAGGTAAGGGCTCTCTCGGTTTAGCATTCTGGTATAGCCGTTGCCAAAGAAAAGAGAATGCTGATCGATCTGAGCCATACCGTAGAGCACGGCATGATTACCTACGAAGGTATTCCTGGCCCCATCATTTGCGATTTTCTCAGCCGGGAAGCCTCGCAGGCCCACTACGCCAAAGGCACCACTTTCCACATTGGCAAAATCGAAATGGCGGCCAACACCGGCACGTACATTGATTCGCCCTTTCATCGCTACGCTAACGGCAAAGATTTATCGGAACTGCCTCTAGAATCTATCGCAGACATCGACGGGCTGTTGTTCCGGGCTGACCCAACGCAACGGGCGATTGGTCCAGAGTTGTTCGCAGGGGCAGCGGTTCAGGGCAAAGCTGTGCTCGTACATACCGGGTGGTCTCAGCACTGGCGGACAGCTCAGTATTTCAAGGGGCATCCCTTTTTAACCGCAGCGGCGGCAGAATGGCTCCAAGGTGCTGGCGCTCGACTGGTAGGCATTGACTCGCTCAATATTGACGACACTAGCGATGGCCATCGCCCTGTGCATTCAATCTTGCTAGGTGCAGATATTCCCATCGTTGAGCATATGTGCAACCTTGAAAGTCTTCCCGACTCAGGCTTTAAGCTCCACGCTGTGCCCGTTAAGGTCCAGAGCTTTGGCACGTTTCCCGTGCGTGTCTACGCGGTTACTCAATCCTAAATTGGCTGGTCGCCCTAAAGTTGCGTCAAACTCAGTCGAATTTAACCCGATTTTCTTAACTTGAGCTTGAACCGTGAACTGTGGAACGCTGGAACTAGCCATAGCGCCATACCTCAGACACAGTGGCCTGGTCAAAACGGCTTTTGGTAAGTGAGCGATTTGTCAGGGCGCAGCAGGATATGGAGGCTTCAGACTTCTTAACGGGTTTGGACGACGGTAGGGCTCACTAAGCCCCAGTGAGGGGTACCGTCGCCTGTGGTCAGGCTGACCCAGCCCAGCCCTTCGCTGGTGCCTACCCAGATCTTGTTGCCTGTATTGGTCGATAGCGACAGGATCCGCCCTGAGGGCAGGGATGGTACCTGTCCCAGCAATTCACCGCTGTCGGGTTTGACTTTAAACAGGCCTGTAGTGGTACCTACCCAAACATTTCCGGCTTGATCAAACTCGACCGTCTGCACGTTTTTGTCGCGCATTGTCCCTACCGATCGCACCAGTTCAGACCGCACCGGGTCTACGACTAGAAGACTACTGGCCGTGCCGACCCACAAATTCCCCTCGGGGCCGAGGGTGAGCGACTGCACCGCGCCGCCAGGTAGATCACCGACTTCGCGAACGGGGAAAGCATTCGCTGTGTTGATCTGCACCAGGCCGCTGAGGGTGCCGACCCAGAGGTTGTTGTTGCCGTCGAGGGCAAGGGCATTGGCGCTGACCCCCGGCAGTTCCTGTACGGTGGTCATCAGCAGGCCGCGATCGGGGCTGATCATTACTAGGCCGCGATCGGTGCCAGCCCAAAGAAAGCCACGGCTGTCTACCAACAGCGACAACACTCGGTTGGAGGGCAAGGTGAAGTTTTGGGCAGTAATCACATTAGTGCGCGGGTCAACCCGCACCAGGCCATCAAAGGTGCCCACCCAGATGCGCCCGACCCGGTCTTGGGCTAAAGATTCTAGGGTGCGGCTCGGCATTCTCACCCGTTGCAGTACTTGCCCCGTTTCAGGGTTAATGCGAGACAGCCCTGCCCAGGAGCCCACCCAGAGGTCGCCGGTAAAGTCGGGCTGGAGGGCGGTGACGCGGTAGTCGGCGGTGATGGGGGTTTGGGCGAGAAGGGGTGTTGGTTCTAGGCTGGTTGCAGGGTGAAGGTTAGGGGGTAGGGAGTAAAGACTCCCTGGTGGCAGGATTAGCGACGATAGAACCAGCAGGCTTAACATAATCTCTCCCCACGGTTTGCGGTGGCGTGCAATAGCCCCTAATGAATGACCCATCAAGGGTTTGGGCACCTCAAGCGTTACAGTATATCGACAATTTCAGGGAGCGGAGTCTCTGGATGGATTTTGTCAGCCAGCACTGTTGGGGCATAGAAGCAGGCCTGCTTCAAGGAACTTGAGAAACCCACACCTTGGTTCACTTTGATTCATAGTTTTTAGTTATGAATGTATACAGATCTTCCAAAATTAAACTTATCCGATCGCTGATAGTATGCTAACCATACGGTAATTAAAAATACTAAAAGCACTCAAAGGGCAGCCGTCTTGAGGGGTGCTTTAGTATTTCTACTCGTCTCAAATTTGCGTGGGCTGACCGGGGCTTAGGCTGAGCAAAGGGCTTCCTTAACTGAGGAAGCTTATTTGTGTGTGGCTGGGCTGTAAAGGTTCGCTTGAGGGATTTCATTAGATTCACAGGAAGGGAGACATGTCTTACTCTCAGACAACGACTCAATCAAAAGCTGGCTACAGCGCCGGGGTTAAGGACTACAAACTGACCTACTACACTCCGGACTACACGCCCAAGGATACCGACATCCTGGCGGCATTCCGGATGACCCCCCAGCCCGGCGTGCCGCCCGAAGAGTGCGCCGCTGCTGTGGCCGCTGAATCTTCCACTGGTACCTGGACCACGGTGTGGACCGACCTGCTGACCGACATGGATCGGTACAAGGGTCGCTGCTACGACATCGAGCCCGTACCCGGCGAAGACAACCAGTACATCTGCTACGTAGCCTACCCCCTCGACCTGTTTGAGGAAGGCTCAGTCACCAACCTGCTGACCTCCCTGGTGGGCAACGTGTTTGGTTTCAAAGCCCTGCGCGCCCTGCGTCTCGAAGACCTGCGCATTCCTGTGGCCTATCTGAAGACCTTCCAGGGGCCTCCCCACGGGATTCAGGTAGAGCGCGATCGCCTCAACAAGTACGGTCGTCCCCTGCTGGGCTGCACCATCAAGCCCAAGCTCGGTCTGTCGGCTAAAAACTATGGCCGCGCTGTGTACGAGTGCCTGCGCGGTGGTCTCGACTTCACCAAGGATGACGAGAACATCAACTCTCAGCCCTTCCAGCGGTGGCGCGATCGCTTCCTGTTTGTGGCTGACGCCATTCACAAGTCCCAGGCTGAAACCGGCGAGATCAAGGGTCACTACCTGAACGTCACCGCCGCCACCTGCGAAGAGATGATCAAGCGGGCCGAGTACGCCAAAGAACTCGACATGCCCATCATCATGCACGACTTCTTGACCGGTGGTTTTACCGCCAATACCAGCCTGGCTCACTGGTGCCGCGATAACGGTGTGCTGCTGCACATTCACCGCGCCATGCACGCCGTAATTGACCGCCAGAAGAACCACGGTATCCACTTCCGCGTGCTGGCCAAGTGTCTGCGTATGTCCGGTGGTGACCACATCCACACCGGTACCGTTGTGGGCAAACTGGAGGGCGATCGCGCCGGCACTCTGGGCTTCGTTGACCTGCTGCGCGAAAACTACATCGAGCAAGACAAGTCTCGCGGTATCTACTTCACCCAAGACTGGGCTTCCATGGGCGGCGTCATGGCCGTAGCCTCCGGTGGTATCCACGTATGGCACATGCCTGCGCTGGTGGAAATCTTCGGCGACGACTCCGTGCTGCAGTTTGGTGGTGGTACTCTGGGCCACCCCTGGGGTAACGCGCCTGGTGCAACCGCTAACCGCGTGGCCCTCGAAGCTTGCGTTCAGGCCCGTAACGAAGGCCGCGACCTGGCCCGCGAAGGTGGCGACATCATCCGCGAAGCCTGCAAGTGGTCTCCCGAACTGGCTGCCGCCTGCGAACTGTGGAAGGAAATTAAGTTCGAGTTCGACACCGTTGACACCATCTAAGTGCCTGGCGGGTGCTGCGGTACCCGCTAAGGGACGGTTTAGGGCGTGTTGGTCAGTCCACCGATTTGCAGGGCTCCAAAATACTTGGGGAATGCTGCACAAGTTACCGAATCTTCAACCCATTCGGGCTTAGATCAGGGCTACCAACCGCCCCACTGGCGGGGTCTATGTCAATCGTTCGAGAGACACCGATGGACCTTAAGCAAACGGCTAAAGACACCGCTAAGGTGCTCACTAGCTACCTGACGTTTCAGGCTGTAAAAACGGTGCTGAATCAGCTAAAGGAAACCAACCCCGCCCGCGCCTATTGGCTCAACGGCTTCTCGACCAAAGAGGCGCTTCAGGATGGTGAAGCCTACCTGAGTGCCTTGCTGGAAGAGAGTGCAGACCTGGCGATTCGAGTGATGACCGTGCGGCAGCACATTGCAGAGGGTATCTGCGAGTTCTTGCCCGAGATGGTGGTCATTAGCATTCAGCAGGCCAATATGGAACACCGCCGCCAGCATTTAGAACGCATCACTCAGCTCGGAGATGCTGAACACACCGTAGATTCAAAATTTGTTGAGGATACTGATGTCCCGCAAGAGTCTACGGCTGACGCTGACCCCTCCCCTGAGTAGGCGATTCACCTCAACTCTGTTGCTTTTTCATTTACACGGCGTCAGCCGATCGCACCCTAGTTAACCCAGCGAGGAACCATGAAAACTCTGCCCAAAGAGCGTCGTTTTGAAACGATGTCCTACCTGCCCCCTCTGACAGATGCTCAGATCGAGCGGCAAATTGCCTACATTCTCAAGCAGGGCTATTTCCCCGCCATTGAGTTCAACGAAGCCTCGAACCCCGAGGAGTACTACTGGACTATGTGGAAGCTGCCCCTGTTCAACGCCACTTCTACCCAAGAAGTGCTCAGCGAAGTGCAGGCCTGCCGCTCTGAGTACTCCAACTGCTACATTCGCGTAGTGGGCTTTGACAACGTCAAGCAGTGCCAAATCGCTAGCTTCATCGTGCACAAGCCCGGTGCTACCAGCAGCGGCTACCGCTACTAGAGTCTGACCTGTAAGGGGTTAGACAACGAGACAAAAGGCGGAGAGGAAACCCTCTCCGCCTTTTGTGTTTTTGGAAGCAAGTCGAATAATTACTGGCCCGCTTCAATGATCTGGTTAGCTGTCAGCTACAAACGTGCAGCTCGTAGCGCCCGGTTTCTGGCAGCCAGGTCAAAAGCTCCTGCAAGCTCATGTTCTGAGATAACGCCTGAACCACTGGGTTGCCCCCTCTAAGCATCGGTTAATGATGCATGCGATCGCAAGAGGCCAGAGCAAATCCTCCTCAGCGATTGCCTGGCCCTTAGCCTAATTCTACAAGCTGGCTCTGGCCCTAGTGGCGGCTACAGGTGGCCAGCAGTTGCTGATCTAGCTCAGAGAGGGTGGCGATCGCATATAGGCCCTCTAGCTCAGTTACCCCAGCCCCGCCGCTGCTGCTGGCGATGCTCGTGTCGGCCACCATCGCTACCGAATAGCTCGATTCGCTCTGGTCGTAGGCATCGGTAATCACCAGATCAAGGGCACCATTGCCCACCGTGCCGCGCACACAGTCAAAGGACGACGAGGGCTGATAGAGAGCCCCATTCAGGCGACCTTCCTGCGCTTCAAACACAAAGTAGACGGCTCCTACCGTGTCGGCAACCGGCGACTCGCCGTAGAGATAGGTGCCGTTGGGAATGCCGGGGGTGCTGCCCGACGCGGCACCGGCCATGGCCGAGAGCGCGACCACGGCGGCGGCAGCGGTGGCTAAACGATGCAGGCTGGTCTGGACGCGATCGCCCCCAGTGAGGAGTTCGGTTTGGGTAGAAAGAGTGGGGGCAGCCATAACGGGGGAATTTCAAGCGACATAAGTAATATCCCTCGAAAGGCCGATGCCCATGGTGATAGCCCCCCTTCCCCCAGGTGACGTTAGTAAGGTGAGGCTGTGATCTAGATCAGTCTTAGTTGCTATCGTCCAACGCCTGACGCACCAATCGCCGCAAATCGCCTAATCTTGGGTCTGTTTTGACTTGCTAGCACTTGTGATAGAGAGGGTACGCCTTGGCTAAACTGCGGTTCTCGACCCAACCAAACTAGCTTTTAAGGTACCCGCCCTAATGGCACCGAGCTCGCTCTAGGAGTAGAAACGGCTTGTCCTGAGCCCATCACTGTTTAGCAATCCCTTCAGCAATCCAGTGGGTAACTCTATGGGGTGCTGTACCATGCCTCGACCGTGCATTGAGAAGGTATGGCGACAAAACAAGGCAATAAAAAAGGAAGGAGTTATGCTCCTTCCTCAGCTTTGAAATTGTTAGGGGTTTAGCTTAAGACAAGCTTAGACTTCTTCAAGGCGAGCGTAGAAAACGCCTTGTACCTTGATGTCTACCGGCTCAGCGGTGCCCATGTCGGTATCAGAGGGTTGCTCTGCTTCAAAGGTGCCGCCAATCTCGCCAGTGGCGCTGTCGATCTTAGACACCCGCAGGGACATGTGCCCCCGACCGACGTCAAAGGATTTTACATTTTCCTTTTCATACTCTTCGCTGTCGCCGCTGCCGGGTAGCGCTACGGCGCTATCATAGCCAGTGGCCAGACCGCGGCCCTTGGGGTCGAGGAAGTTAGAGGTGCGGTAGGAGGGCACTGAATAGTCACCCTCAAAGTCGATGGAGCTGTTTAGAGCGTTTTGCCCCGGCTGGGACTTAGCGGTCAGACCCTTGACGGTAAACAGGAAGGGCTCTTGCTGGCCACCGGGAAGCTGAACGGTAATGGCCTGGAAATCCATGCCGCCGGTCTCAGAGAACAGCAGACTACCGTCAGAATCTACGGTCAGATCGCCGCGCACCTGGTCTAGGCTCGAGGTGTAGCGTGTTAACACCTTGCCGGGCACATAGGTCGCCTCTTGGCGCTTGGAGGCTTCTTCCTTGACAAAGTAGGCCGTGGGCTCAATGCACATGCCTACGAGTTCATAGGTTTTGCCACTTTCGAGGGCAATGCTGCCTCGGGTCATTTCTGAAAGCTGGGGGCACTTGTTGGCCAGGCCAGTGTTACGAATTTGGTCATAGGTTAGCGGCACACTACTGGTGGCACTGGGCGCTTCGCTACAGGCTGTCAGTACACTCAGGCAGATGGCCAAGAACGCAACTAAGAGGGCGCGATACCTCATGGTCTACCTCAAAATTTAGTATGTAAAAGGCGCTGTCAAACTACTCAAATAATGCGACAGCCGTCGGCTCTGGGCTGCTACGGCGCTGGCCAGATAGCCCTGGCGCGAAACCATGACAAAGCAACTCAAGTTTGCTCGCTAGCCCGGCAACAACGCTGGGCCTGCCCTCAGCCAGTAAAGCCTCAAGTAAGCATTCTACATGGCTCTGGGACTCTTTCCTAGAATATCGGGTCGGTACTGTCGAGGTGCTGGTATCTTGGGGTAAACCCAGTTGGGCTAAGGGTTTCAGAGTTAAGGCTATCTCAGAGCTTTAACCATGCTGATGCTGGTTTTGACGACCCAACCGCTAACGTTAAGCTATCTAACAAAATCTTTCGCTAAAGCCATGACTGATTACCCGCCCGGCGATCGCAGCGACAGTTTGCCCCACGATCTGAGCCAGCTGTCTGACCTTATCGATCAGGCGGCTCTGGAGCGCAAAGGCAACAGTACCGATCTGCTGGCCCTGCTGCGGCTCCTAGAGCAGTGCCACCGCGACATCTGCGAAACTCTCTTCTATGAGGCGCTACCCGACAACCGCCAACACCTCTACGCCCTGCTAAGGGATATCGAAGTCAATGGTGGCTGGCCCTACATTCAGCGGATGAAGCTTAAGGCACTGTTGGTCAACCTGCCCGATTTCGATTTTGATACCCTCTTCCCCTCGACGGCGCTGCCCCTGGAGGAAGATCGGTTTCCGGGGGAAGAAAAGTAAACAGCTGTTGCCTGAGCAAGGAGGCGATGAAGTGTTGTTGGCGGGAGGACGTTTAGTCCGACAAGGAACCTTTTGCTCAGTCAACTAATCTAGTGTCTCTGTCTGGGCTGCCTACCATAACTAGTGGTAAGCTGAGCCAATTTCGGTATTAGGCCTGGCTTGGGATGTTCAAAGGATCCTTGCCTAAACTGACTACTCCCCAAGCCACTTTGTGGTTTAAACGCTACTTTAGCTTTCGGCACAACTCCTTCTTCATCGCACCTATGGCCAGTCATTCCTTTACAGCTAGGCTCCGTAGTTCGATGCAGCGGTTGACTAAACCACTGCTGGTGCCGAGCTTGGCCCTAGCCGCTGGACTGGCCAGTTTGGGATTGCTGCCGGGTAGCAGCATGGAGCGAGCGCTGGCGCTCAATGCTTACTGCCAAGTCACCCAAGAGGTCGCCCTGGCCAAAGAAAATTTGCGCAAAGCTGCTCTGGAGGGCGATAGCACAGCCCAGCAGCAGTATCAGGCCATGGTGCGCCAGCACACCGAGGATCTGCGCCAGTGCCGCAGTCGCACTTGGCCCCAGCGCCAGGCGGTGTGGGTGCGCCTTTACCCCTGCGATCTGCAACCCGGCATTCTCGATGCGCTGTTCGATCGCATCGTCAATCTGGGCTACAACGAGGTCTACGTGGAGGCCTTCTACGGTGGTCAAGTGCTGCTGCCCCAGGGCGACAACCCCACCGTGTGGCCGTCGGTGGTGCAGGCCCCTGGCTATGAGCGCCGCGACTTGCTGGCCGAATCGATCGCAACCGGTCGCCAGCGAGGGCTGCGGGTCGATGCCTGGGTGTTTGCCCTCAACTTTGGCTATTCCTATGGGTTGCGCAGCGATCGCGAGCAGGTACTGGCCCTCAACGGTCGCGGTCAAACCACCTACACTTATGCCAAAGCTGGAGACTCTAGCAACCCTGACGAGGTCTTTGTCGATCCCTACAATGCTCAAGCCCAGGCCGACTATAGCCGCTTGATGGGGGCTATCCTGCGGCGACAGCCCGACGGCGTACTGTTTGACTATGTGCGCTATCCCCGGGGTGTCGGCGCTAACTCAGTGGCCGACAGCGTTGATGACCTGTGGATCTACGGTCAGGCTTCGCGCGATGCACTGTTTCGTCGGGCGGTGAACCAGCAGGGGCAGGAGCTAATCCGCCGCTACATCAGCCGGGGCCACCTGGTCGATCGCGACATTCAAGAGGTGCGCGACCTCTACCCCAATGAGGCAGAGCCGCTGTGGCAAAGCCGCACCCCATCCCCACCGCTGCAAGTGGGCCAGCAGCCACCTACCCCGGCCAGTCTGCGCCCCCAACTAAATGCCGAACTGTGGCAGCTCAGCGTGGCCCACGCGGTGCAAGGGGTGGTCGATTTTGTGAAAGTGGCCGGAGAACAGGTGCAGCGCAGCGGTATTGAAGCCGGAGCGGTGTTTTTCCCGGAGGGGAATCAGACGGTGGGTACCGGCGGCTATGACTCACGGCTGCAATATTGGGAGCGCTTTCCCACCTGGATGACCTGGCACCCGATGGCCTACGCAGTGTGCGGCAATACGGGCTGTATTTTAGACGGCATCCGCCGGGTGCAGACGATGATACCCAGCGGCACCTCCCCCACAGTGACCCCGGCACTGGCCGGAATTTGGGGACAGGCGACCTACAACCGCCCGGCGCTCGAAACTCAGATGGAAGCTCTGCGGCGATCGAGTCCTGAAATTACCTCAGTGAGCCACTTTGCCTACTCCTGGCAAGACCCTGAGTTCGATCGCGTGAGAAAATTCTGTTCGCTCCAGTAAACCACCTGCCGCGATCTATGGAAGAGCCTCAGCCACAATCTGGCCCAGTTACTCTGGTGATCTCCGAAGTGGTTGAACCCAGCAAAGTTGATGACTACGAAGCTTGGACCAAAGGGATCAACCGCGATGCGAGGCAGTTTGAGGGCTTTTTAGGGGTTGAAATCATTCGCCCCCGCGACCACGCTCATCCCGAGTATGTGGTGATTGTCAAGTTCGAGAGCTACGATCGCCTGCGTCGCTGGTTGATATCGCCTACCTACCGCGCCTGGATGGATCAATCCTACGGGCTGATTGCAGCGCGATCGCAACAGCAGCTCTCCAGCGGTCTAGAACTATGGTTTACGCTGCCCCAGGCGCGACTGGGCATGACATCACCGCTGCCCTCACCGCCTTACTACAAGCAAGTGGTGCTGGGTGTTTTGGCCGTCTACCCGCTCATTTTGCTGGCCAATCGACTGCTGGGGCCGCTGCTAGGGAGGCTGCCGCCACTGCTGGGCCTGTTCATTTCAGTGATTTTTGTCTCCGCTTTGCTCACCTACCCTGTCATGCCGTGGCTCAGTAAGGGTCTAGCGTTTTGGCTTTACCCAACGGGCTCGAAGGTAAAGGTTAGGGCAAAAGAACGAAGGTAGACGGGCAAACGTGGCAAAAGAATGGCTCATTTTATCAACCAATTTTTGCAACTTCAACGCCTTAATCCGATCTTTTACTCCCGCCTCAACACAAAAAAGAACGGATATTTCATGCCCTTGAGATCCATCAGGCCTAGTAACGTATGGTCATCCACCCTGCGAAAGATGTCGTTGATCGGTAGGCTGTCGTAAATCATCGTTGCCGTTTTTTTGCCCCGATAGGTGGTTGAGCGAAGGCGCGCACTAGATTGCTCGGTAGAAAACAAAAAAAGGCTGGCCTGAAAGAGCGATCCTACAGCCTCGAATTTTGGAATGGGTAGGCGATCGAGCCAGCCAATAACCGGCAATATCCAAAGCGGGTTGATGCTAGCTGTGTTGCCATCCATAGTATCAAAAACCAGTGGATGAACATGTTCCGGGGTTTCAAAGCGCTTGCCGTGCCAATGATAGGCCTCTAGAACCCCATCTAAAGGATGATTGGTGGGAAAACCAAAACCTTGCCAAGATCCGATCATATCGTTGACATCGACCGTGTCGAGGTTGTCGAAAATATTTAAAGCTTCAGCAGTACTGACTTTGCCAAAGGCGAGAGCTTCAGAAAATGTAGTCATAAAACCGGGTTTCAATCATGAAAAGTTACTGATTCTGCCCCTGGCCGGATAGATTTTCGGGCAGAATAGCAGCGTCTAGAAGTGGCTGTAACCCTTCAGCAACGCGTTCTGCCAAAATTTCATGCCCTGCCTGATTGGGATGAATCTCGTCGTATAAATAGCGTGGATCATTTAACCCTTCTAGTACCCCAGGGATGAGATGGGCATGGGTATCCTTTGCCACGCGTTGATACAGCCCTTTGTAGCTGCCATTAAATGGGCTAACATCCATACCCAGAATCACCACAATAGCTCCGGCCTGCTGAAGGCGGGTCACGATTTGCCGCAGGTTTTCTTCAGTTTGGGCAGGGGGCACTTGTCTGAGATAGTCGTTGCCGCCTAGCCCAACTATGACCAACCAAGGGTCGGCTTCTATGACATCTTGCTGTAACCGATTTAGCGCTGCTTCCGTGGTGTCGCCACTTCTGCCCCGGTTGATAATCGGTAGGTCTAAGGTCTGACTAAGTAGGTTTGGGTACGCGGCCCCAAGGCCAACCCCCGCCCCTGCCGTAATGCTATCGCCTAGCGCAATGATCTGCGCTCCGCTACCCTGGCGCAGGTTGTTGACATCTTCGCCCAGCGTTTTGATGGTCTCATTGGGAGCGTTTCGATCGGGTTGGTCATTAGTGGAGAGCTTGGGGCCATTACATGCTGTCAAAAGCAGCAGACCACTAAAGCTTAGACTCATTAACCTGGCCTTAAATGTCTTCATCAAGAACGCTTAAGTTGTTCTAAGTACACTACGATACCTTTGCGAAAAGTAGGTTTAGACACGATCGCCTTCAATAGGTTATTTTTTATTTCAGTATTTCAGGCCACATTGACGTTGTTGCTTGCCGCAGGATCAATCTTGGTAAAGAAATCAAGCTACAGATAGCTGTTAGCCTATACTTTGGGCGCATCCCAGTTATGCGATGAGCAATAATGCTTAGGCTTGCCTAGGGCTATGAGCGCTAAGCTTTGAGTAGTTCAGCCTAGGACCCTCATTTCCATGG
>NZ_JACJQN010000019.1 GCF_014696675.1 Phormidium tenue FACHB-1052 | reverse complement strand
TGCTGTCGATGCAAGCCGAGATTAAAGCCTTGACCAACTATCACTGGTGGCCCGCTTGACTAGCCTAATTATTTCGGGGGTATGCTATTCGGATTTGGTATGAGAGTGGGCTTTAGGGGATGAAGGAGGCGATCGCATCCAAAATAGCGACCAGTCTTTACCGCGCGCGCTTCCCAGATCGCTGCTGCCACCAAACCCCAAGCGATCTTTCTATACATTCGTAAACTTTCCAATCCATGCAACGGAATGTAACGGTTGTTGCACAGGATAGAGGCATCGGTCGCCTGGTGGTGGCGACAGCAAGCCGATATTTCCGTAGCGCAGGGTCTAGTTTTCCTCGGCGATCAGATCGCTGGGTTCGCCAGGGAAGAATTTAGCATTCAGCAGTTCGGTCAGGCTATAGGGGCACTGGGAGGGAAAAGTGCTGCTGGGCAAATTGGTTTCGCCCGAAGCGAGTTCAATTCCCTTGATGTAGGCTTTGCCGAGGGCTTCGGATAAATAAGGTTTGAGGCTAGGGTTATCGTCTAGCAAGTCAGCGATATCTAACCGCTGAATACGCAAGGTGGCTAGCCAACTGCGGCTGCGTCCCTGGGGCTGGTAATGCCATTTCAATAAATGCCCAATCAATATGCTGAGGCGATTGCGAAGTTCCTGGTGCTGCTGTTTGCCCAAGGATTCGATTTCCTCAATTAAATTGGGTAGGTCAAGCTGGCTCCAGGCCTGATGGCGAAGCAGTTCTGCCTGAGCCTGAGTCCAAGCGTAGAAGTCTTCGGCGTAGAGATTGCCGATGGCCACAGCCTGACCTGTAGGAGTTGAGTCGATTTTGGACATAGACAAAGGCCTAGGGCGGTCGCCATTTCCACCATTCTAAGCTGCTGTTTAAAGCAGGAGACGATCGCTAGTGATGGCCCTAATACCATTACTTGCCCAGCAGTATGGAGGCTAAGCTACCCGCCCTTTCAAGGTCGATTTGAGATGCGATCGCCATCACCCGCCGACCGTCAACCTGTAGCGTGGTTGCCTCAATGGTGCGGAGTACGTCGATTAGGGTGAGCTGGCCGGTCTCTGCCGTGTCTAAAACGGCGTTGCGCAGCAGCTCCCAGCCGGGGGTATCGTTATCAGAAAACTCAATGGTCGTGGCTAGCAGCCGCCAGAGAAACTGCCCGGCAAAGGTGTCCGACATTTCTCGCACGGTGTCTACGTCCACCAGCACGTTCTGGGTTAGCACCTGGCGGGCCTGCTCTTCCTCAATGCGAAGCACGTTGAGCAGCAGCTGTAGGTCGCGGCTAGCAATGCCTGTAGTGGCGAATGATTCTAAATCGCTGACAGAAATGGGCGGCGCTTCTAACGACCCGTAGGTGATGTGAATGTCTTCTGCGGCGCTGGCCTGGGGTGTGGCTATGGCCAGCCCAGCCAAGGAGGTCGCCACTAGAGCCAGCGCAGTGACGCTGTGGCCGAAGCGCTGCCCTAGCGCCAAAGATAGTGAAGACAGCTGATTGGTGGCCTGCCAGAATTGGTGCATCATGCTTAGCCCACGCCTACTACCAGGATAATTAAGGACGATTGATCGCCGTCGAGGTTCCCGATTCCGATGTCTACGTCGCTACCAACCATTGGTTTAATTCCTGCCGCCGGGCAAGGTACGCGCATTTCACCCTTGCCGATGAGCAAAGAACTATTTCCGATTGGTTTTCGCATGCTAACGAATCAATCGGGGCCTCGCCCCAAGGTGGTGTGCCACTATTTGCTGGAAAAAATGCGGCGGGCCGGGGTGGAGCAGGCGTTTTTCATTCTGCGACCCGGCAAGTGGGATATCCCCAACTTTTTGGGTGATGGGGCCGATTTAGGGATGCACCTGAGCTATTTAACGGTGCATGTGCCCTTTGGGGTGCCCTTTAGCCTCAACCAGGCTTACCCTTTTTTACGCGGGGCGACGGTGGTGCTCGGTTTTCCAGATATTCTATTTGAGCCGGGAGATGCTTATCAGGTGTTGCTGGAGCGGCTGCACGGCGGCACAGCGGATGTGGTGCTGGGACTGTTTCCTACCGATCAGCCGGAGACGGTGGGGGTGGTCGATTTTGACGAGAGCGGCGTGGTGCGGGGCATTTACGAAAAGTCTGGCCTGACTCATCTGCCCTACATGTGGGCGATCGCCGCCTGGCGGCCCAGCTTCTCAGACTTTTTGCACAGGTTTGTGCGCGATCGCCAGCAGGCCCTGATCGGCACCCAAATTCCCCAGCATCTAACTATCCTGCCACCCTACACTGAAGTTCCGATTGGGGATGTTATGCAGGCGGCGTTGGCGTCGGGTTTGCGGATAGAGGCACAGCCCTTTGCCCAGGGCAGCTATCTGGATATTGGCACTCCAGAAAACTTGGCCAAAGCCATTCAGCAGCATCCGTTCCCGGTGGGTTAGTCAGGGCAAAGGGAGCGGGAGCCAGGCTAGCCCTAATCGTCAAAGTCGAGATCGTCAGAGCCGAAGTCAGCACCAAAGAGGGAGCCCGACACGGTGTGCTCTAGCTCCATGCGCTGCTCCATCTGGCGGAGAAAGTAGCCCGTCATCATGGCGGAGGCGAGCAGCCCGGCTAGGTTTTCGCGATCGGTGGTGACTTGGACGTTGAATCCGTCTCCTGGCAGCACGCCGACCAACCCCTGCACGTTGTGGGCAATAATCTGCTTGATTTCACCGCTGACGGCCTGGGCCACCCGAGTCAGCACCTCTGGGGACTGATGCTGGAGATATTTAAGCAACTCATTGGGGTGGTCGCTATTGGCCGACATGCTAATGAATTCAGTATCTTCAGGGTTAAATACCATAGAATCTCAAAGACCTTTGGTCACAACGTAGGCGACGGCGAGTACCAAATACTGGGGCGATCGGATCCAATGCAACAAAGGCAACCCCTGGTCTGCCTATACCTGCTAATATTCCCGATGATAGCGTAACGAATCATGTAATATTGCGTCGATTCAGTAGCTTAGGTTTAGCCGCTTGCCTCAAACCCAGGCTAGGAAACGATTTGGCGCTCAGATGCTGCGATTTCCGGCTTTACAATAGTTTGGTGGCGGGGGCGGCTGATAAGCCTTATGAGGCTTCCTCGATGTCGGGCTCAACTTCGGGTTCATCCCCATCGTCAGCGTCTGTATCGGCGGCGGTGGTTGAACCTTTGGGCCGTAGCTGGGGCAGCGCATCAATTTCGAAGTGCTGATAAAACTTGTCGGTGACCTGCACGAGGGACGATCGCCCTTCGGCTTGGCGGCGCTTGCGCACAAAGCCCTGGGCGACGAGTTCTGGAATGTGCTGATAGACGCCAGAACCACGCAAGTCGACGAGGTCGGTTTGGCTGATCGGGCCTTTGAGGGCGATCGCGGCCAGCGTTCGCAGTGACCCCACTCCCAGATCGATGGGAATCAGTAAATCCACTAAAAACCGATACCGCTCTTTGAGCTGAAGGCAGTAGCCATCGACGGTTTCGATTATTTCTAAGGCCCCGTCGCGGTGGGCATAGTCGTTCATCAGATCGATCAGCCCTTCTTCGATGTCTTCGCGATCGCAGCGGGCTAGCTCGGCTAGCTTGGCAATGTCGAGGGGCTGGCCCTTGAGGTACAAAATCGCTTCGATGGTGGTGGCTAGACCAGGCATAGATTATCAGTACCCTGAAACCATCCTCAAGCCTAGCGCCGATTTTGGTAAACGGTTGATTTTAGGGGTTCGGGAAAGGGGTAATGCTGGTTTTGGGTTCCAAAGAACTATTGAAGAGCAGATGATTCTGTAGGGGCAAACGGCGTTTGCCCTGCAAAACGGGGCTGATTTCGCCAGGTTTAGTGCGGCGCACAATCTGGGGCAAAGCCAGATCTGTCGCTGGGGCCAGCGAAATGGCCCCAGACCCCCATCGAGAAGGACGTTCCGTCGTCCTTCACCTCACGGAAAGGAGGGGCTGATCATCGGTTTAAAACCTATGTTTTGCAAATTGGCCGGTGAAAACTTTAGGTTGTCTAGGCAATCTAGCAGGCTGTAGTTGGAAATTCGTAGGGTGCATTGCTGGCGCGAATGCACCGTTCTAGACTTAATCCAAATTGCGGCCCGTCAGCTCTACAAAGATGTCTTCGAGGTTAGAGGGGCGGGTCATCATGCCGGTTTTGTCGGGCTGCTGGTCGAGGTGGGCGTTGGCGGCATCTAGGGTAGGAAAAAACTGGTAATCCCAGCGATCGCCCTTTTGAGTCATGACGATGCCTTCACCGTGGCGGTGGCGAAATTCGTCCAGGGTGCCCAGTTCAATCAGCTTGCCTTGGTCGAGAATGCCAATGCGATCGCACAGGTACTCCACCTCTTCCATATAGTGGGTGGTGAGCAGCATGGTCATGCCCTGCTGATTGAGGCCGCGAATAATTTCCCATAGGCGGCGACGGGTTTGGGGGTCGAGGCCCACGGTGGGCTCGTCGAGAAAGAGAATTTTGGGATTGTGGAGCAGGGCGCGGGCAATTTGTAGCCGCCGCTTCATGCCGCCGCTGAGGGTTTTGACTTTGTCGTTGCGGCGATCGCCTAATTCTACATACTCCAGCCAAGTGTCGATGGCGGTGCGGCGCTGCGCAGCAGGAATGTGGTGCATGCGTCCGTGCAGCTCCATGTTTTCCCAGACGGTGAGGTCGCCATCAACGCTGGTTTGTTGTAGCACTACGCCAATTTGGCGGCGCACGTCGAGCTGCTGGCGATTGACGTCATACCCAGCGACCACCACGTGGCCGTCGCTGGGCTGGGTCAGGGTTGTGGCCATACGAATAGTCGTTGACTTGCCCGCGCCGTTGGGGCCGAGGAGACCAAAAACTTCTCCGGCTTCAATATTTAGAGAGAGGTCATTGACAACCGATACGCCGTTGTAGACTTTGTGGACATTTTGCAGACAGACCGCAGCGGACATGGCAAGGGGCAGACTCCAGAGCTAAGTCATTGCGATCGGGGCTGAATCTGACTAACGAGTCTTTAACCCAGAACCGCCTGTAACTTATTGTTAATAGTCTTACCGTATCACCCATCTACCGCTGGTTAGCTGTGCGCGCTCGAATTGACCAAGACATTCTCTACCTCCACCAAAAGGATGTGCCAGCCTATAAAAAGTCAGGCTCGGTGGTGCGCAACAGCTATTTTTGGGCACTGCGATCGATCGCCGACCGAGCCGGGTTTAACCACGACTGGGAGTTTGCCGATATCGTGTGGCCAGCCTTGGGTCGCATGCTGCTGACCTTCACAGAGTCAGGATATTTAGGCTATCGGGAGACCGTGCTGGAGTTTACCGATGATGCAACGATTCCTGACGTCCTACGCCCCGTTGGCACTTGGATTGCAGATGATGAGTACGATGAAGAAGATTATCCGTAGAATGCTGCTACCTAGGGTTAGTCAAAGTGACCAGAGAGTATCAGACTTAATTTCTCTAGGCTTCGTCTCAGACAGTTTTTACCTCGCAAAGGTGTGGGGTAGGCCAGTTGAGACTTACACCCTTTGCAACTAGCGCAAACAGACGCTGTAACTATCTACTAAAGTAGATCGCCACAACAGCTTGCTGAGCGAGCAAGCTCCAGAGGTTTCTAAAAATAAGCTGGTGACAAGATTCGAACTTGCGACCGGCTGATTACAAATCAGCTGCTCTACCAACTGAGCTACACCAGCAAAAGCATACCCAGTATAGCAACGTTACCGGGTAGCTTTATACCTTAAACGGTATCTGTGGCTAAGATCCTGCCTTGTCAGCGGTTTTCAATTCGGGGGCGGGGGTAGCGGGGGAAACTGGGCCTTCGTCGTCTTTAAAGACAACTCGCAGCAGGGGCGGGGCCAAGAACGTGGTGAAAATGACCATGACAATGATGGCAGCATCCAGCGACTCGGTAAGCACGCCACTGGCAGCCCCTACGCCAGCAAACACAAGTCCCACTTCACCCCGAGGAATCATACCGACCCCAATGGCTAAGCGGTTAATACCAGGCTGCCCGAAGACGGCTAAGCCAGTGATGACCTTACCGAGAACGGCGACCACCACGAGAAAAGAGGCAATCACTAACCCAGCCCGGTTTTCGGGGTTTAGAGGGTTGAGCACACTGATGTCGGTACGGGCCCCGACAACAATGAAGAAAATCGGCACCAGCATGTCGGCAATGGGGCTGATCTGCTCCTCAATCTCTTTGTGCTTGGAGGTTTCGGCCAAGATTAGGCCAGCGGCAAAGGCACCCAAAATGGCCTCTAGCTGAATGGCCGCAGCAATGTAAGACAGCACAAAGGCAAAGATCAGGGCACTGATAATGACCTGCCCCCGGGTGCGCATCTGATTCACCACCATGACAAAGTAGGGGCTGAGCAGGCGGCCAATGAAGATAGACCCTACCAAAAACGTGGCGGCTCCAGCAACTAGGTAAGCCACGCTGAGAATTTCAATTTCGCCGGTTTTAGCGAGGCTAGCCACTACGGCTAGCACAATGATGCCCAGCACGTCGTCGAGTACGGCAGCTCCAATGATGATTTGGCCTTCCCTGGAGCTGAGCTGCTGCATTTCGGCCAGCACCTTGGCGGTAATGCCAATGCTGGTGGCGGTGAGCGCCGCTCCGGCAAACACGGCTGGAATGGTATCAATGCCAAAGATCAAAATTAGCCCAGCGGTACCAGCGGCAAAGGGAGCTACTACCCCAACAACGGCTACCACCGCCGCCTGAGGGCCAACGCGAATGAGTTCTTTGAGGTCTGACTCCAAGCCAATTTCAAACAGTAGAACGATCACCCCTAGCTCGGCTAGCACAGAGATGACCTCACTTTCGCCCTGAAAGACCCGCAGCAGATCGCCTGGGGCTTGGCCTGTGGTCATACCGACTAAGTTCATCAGCAGTGACTGCACTTCACCGCCGCTTGCGGGAAACACAATCAGGTGCAGAGCCGAGACGCCGACGATGACGCCTCCGATAAGCTCTCCTAAAACTGCGGGTAGGTTAACGCGGGCACATAGCTCACCGCCAATCTTGGCCGCGAGGTAGACCACAACTAGACTTAGCAATACACTGGCGAGCACTAGGGGCTCTACCTCCGCCTCTGACAGCTCTGCCAGCCAGGGGCTGAACGCAGGTTTCATCAGAAAAAAATCGGTGGGAAGATTGCTAATTAGGCCGCTGCCGATGAGGCCACTCATCCAATTTGCCATGCAGACCGCTACAACTCGTCCCGTCCAATGTACATGAAATTACTTCGGCTGAAGAGTTCATAGGGGTCGTTCCAACGACTGTTCTACCGGAGGAAATAGGTTTTAGGGAAAGACCCGGTGGGCCAATGCGGGCATTTGGCGACGCACCTGGGAAATGCGATCGGGGTTGATTTCGGCGATCGCAATCCCCTTCTCAACCCCAGCATCGGCCAGCACCATGCCCCAGGGGTCGATGATCATGGCGTGTCCGTGGGACTGGCGGCGAGCATTATGGAAGCCGGTTTGAGCCGGGGCAATCACGTAGCAAGTGTTCTCGATCGCACGGGCTTGCAGCAAAATTTGCCAATGGTCTTTGCCAGTAAACTCGGTGAAGGCGGCAGGCACTACCAGCACCTCGGCTCCCTGCTGCGACAGGTGGCGATATAGCTCTGGAAAGCGGACGTCGTAGCACACCGATAGGCCCAAAATACCAAAGGGCTTGGAGGGAAAGACATCGGGCAGCAGGTGGCCCGAGATAACGGTGTTGGACTCGCGGTAGGTGTTGCCGTCGGGCAGGTTGACGTCAAACAGGTGCACTTTTTCGTAGCGCATCAGCTCTTGGCCCTCGGGGGAAACTAGCAGGGCGGTGTTAAAGACCTTGCCCTCTTTGGCGGGCACCGGGTAGCCGCCGCCAATCAGCGTCACCTGGTAGCGCTGGGCCATGGTTTTGAGAAACGCTTCGCTGGCCTGGCTAATGGTGTCGGCTTGGGCGATTTTTGCGTCTTCGTCGCCCAGGAACGAAAAATTTTCGGGAAGGCTGACCAATTCTGCCCCCTGACGTACTGCCAGGTCAATTAGCTCTTCGGCCTGGGCCAAATTTTTGGCCAAGTCTGGCACACTGGTCATCTGTACGGCGGCGGCCCGATACGCTCTCATAAATTACCTGGCTGGAGTTGAAGAAACCTGGAACCGCTGGGTTCCATAAACTCCAATTTTATTCGCTCGGGGGAACGGTTTGCCCAGTTGCCCCAAAACAGCCGCGTAATTACCGAGCGTTAGGGTTCAGTCACCACGGTAATGCTCAGGGACTCTGCCCCAGTGCTGAGGGTTACGGGGGCCTCGGCAGGAATGGTAGGAGGTTGGTTGCGCTGCACGTCGCGCAGGCTCTCTAGCAGCCAGGGCTGCGTAGCGGTTTCAGGGGCAGCCAGGGCTAAAAACTGGTTGGCGTAGACCACCTGGGCCATGGTCAGCGTTTTGTCTTGAGGGCTGCGGGGTAGGACTAGGGTGGCGCGATCGCCCCCCAGTTCAACCGTGGCTAAGCCATCGGCAGAGCGCCCCACGGTGCGAGCGTTGGGGCCAGGAGCAAAGGTAAAGGCAGGTTCGGCGGTGGCCAGGGCGGTTTGCAGGTCGCTGGCAGCGGTAGGGACGCTGGGAGCAGGGCTGGCTTTGGCTAGGCGATCGCTCGCGATCGCCCGATTGCCCCGATACTGCTCTGCCTTAGCCTGGGCCTGGGCAAAGTTGGCATCGGTGGCGGGAACAGTCTCTAGGGCGGCGATCGCCTGCCCCCACAGATCGCTCACCCGCTGCCAGTCGGCCTGGGTTTGGGCCGTCTGGGCCGCGACTGCGGCCTGCCAACCGAGGTCGGTGCCCTGCTGCCAGGGCGAAATGCTGAGCTGGTTGATGGTCTGCTCAGGAGCGGGGTCGCTAGCCGTGGCTAGGTAGGATGCACCGATGAGGACGGCGGCGATCGCGCCCACCCCACCAATGCTTCTCACCAGAGGCGACTTTGCCAGATTGATCACCATACAAACCTCGGCCAGGGTAGACCCTTAGTTTTTCAGCCGTGCTGGGGGTCAACCGGGAGGTTTTGTAGGGGGGTAGGGTGTCAGGTTTAAAGTCAGGCGTCAGGGGACTACCTCAACCTTCAGCCCTAAACCGGGAACCCACTTAGATCAGACAGTTCAGATCGCCCGCCTTCTGGCTAAACAGCAGGTTTTCCCGATAGTCTACCGGGCAGTCGATCACCGCTGGCACATCGTCTTCCAACGCCTGCTTCAAAGTCGGCACAAAGTCCTCCGCTGACTCGATTCGGTAGCCCTTCAGCCCCATGGCCTCCGCCAGCTTGACAAAGTCAGGATTGGTGAAGTGAATGTAGGTTGACTCGCCGTAGTAGTTCATCTGCTTCCACTCGATCAGCCCATAGCCGCCGTCGTTAAAGATGATGGTGACAAAGGGCGTACCGACCCGCAGAGCGGTTTCCAATTCCTGGCAGTTCATCATGAAGCCGCCATCGCCAGTCACCGCCACCACCTTGCGGTTGGGGTGCACCAGCTTGGCCGCCAGCGCCCCCGGCAGGGCAATGCCCATAGCCGCAAAGCCGTTTGAGATCAAGCAGGTGTTGGGGCGCAGGCAGTGGTAGTTGCGGGCCATCCACATTTTGTGAGCCCCCACGTCAGAAATCACAATGTCTTCGGCGTCTAGCACCTGGCGCAGGTCGTAGATCAGCTTCTGGGGCTTGATCGGGAAGCCGTAGTCGTCGGCATACTGCTCGTAGTCAGCCCGAATTTCGTCGCGAATCTTGAGGCTGTGGGGTGCGGGGCGACCCTGGCGCTTCACCCGCTTGAGAATTTCTTCTAGGGAGTCAGAGATGTCGCCAATGACTTCGACCTTGGGAATATAGCTACTGTCAACTTCGGCGTGGGTAAGGTTGATGTGCAGAATGGGCAGCTTGCCGTCGGGGTTCCACTTTTTAGGCGAATACTCAATCAAGTCGTAGCCCACGGCAATGATTAGATCGGTCTGCTCCATGGCGCAGGTGATGTAGTCGCGCTGCTGCAACCCCAGCGACCACAGCGCCAGCGGGTGGGTATAGGGAATCACGCCCTTGCCCATGAAGGTGTTGGCGACGGGAATGTTGAGCTGGGTAGCAAACTCCGTCAGGGCCTCGCTGGCACTGGCGCGAATGGCACCGTTGCCCACCAAAATCATTGGGTTAGTGGCTTGGGAAATCGCTACCGCCGCCTGCTGAATGCTCTGCAATGAGGCATAGGTTTTCTCTTGGCTGTCTCTGCGTAGGGCGGCCCCAACCACCTCCATTTCGGCAATGTTTTCGGGCAGATCGATGTGGACAGCGCCGGGCTTTTCGGCCTGGGCCAGCTTAAAGGCTTTGCGCACAATCTCGGGGGTAATGCTAGGCCGCACAATCTGGGCATTCCACTTGGTGACCGGGGCAAACATGGCCACCAGGTCGAGGTACTGGTGTGACTCAATGTGCATGCGATCGGTGCCCACCTGGCCCGTGATCGCTACCAGCGGCGCACGATCGAGGGTCGCGTCGGCTACCCCGGTCATCAAGTTTGTCGCCCCCGGCCCTAGGGTCGAAAGGCACACCCCCGCCTTGCCCGTTAGCCGTCCGTAGACATCGGCCATAAAGGCCGCCCCCTGCTCGTGGCGAGTGGTGATGAACTGAATGGAAGATCGCTTGAGAGCCTGGAGCAGCTGGAGGTTTTCCTCCCCTGGTAGGCCAAAGATGTATTCGACGCCTTCGTTCTCAAGGCACTGGACAAGCAATTCGGCGGTGTTCATAGCGTGGTTCGGGGGAGTAGAGGGTGGGGAAGGTGGGGAGTTTTGAATTTTGAGATGGGGAAGTGGAGGGGAGCTGGGGTGGAGAATGGGGTTACTTAACCCAGACGGTTTTGATGTTGACGAATTCGTGGATGCCGTGGCGGCCCAGTTCGCGCCCGTAGCCCGATCGCTTAATGCCGCCAAAGGGCAGGCGGGGGTCAGACTTGACCAGTCCATTAATAAAGACTGCCCCAGCCTCTAGCTCGGCCATCAATCGCTCCTGCTCGGCGGGGTCCAGGCTCCAGGCACTGGCCCCCAGGCCAAAGGGAATGTCGTTGGCGCGGTGAATGGCTTCATCCAAACTGGCGACGCGAAATACCAGGGCCACCGGGCCAAAGAACTCCTCCTGGTCGGCGGGGGTGCCGGGCGGCAGAGCGGCGAGAATGGTGGGTGGAAACCAGTTGCCGTTTTGCAGGTCAGCGGGCAGCTGGGCCTTCAGCGCCGCCACGTCGCCGCCGATCAGCGCGGTACCGCCCAACTCCAGGCAGGTGTTGACCTGCTGCTCTAGCTCGGCGGCGATGTCCGGGGTGGCCAGGGGGCCAACGGTAACGCCGTCATCTAAAGGATTGCCCACCACCAGGGCCGCAAATTTTTCGGTCATCCCCTGCTCAAAGCGCTCGGCGATCGCCTCATGGACAATAAACCGCTTGGCGGCAATGCAGGACTGGCCGGTGTTGAGCATGCGGGCGGTGGCAGCGGTGGCGATCGCACTTTCCAAATCGGCGCTGGGCATGACGATAAACGGATCACTGCCGCCCAGCTCTAGCACGGTTTTTTTGATCTGCTGACCGCAGGCGGCGGCCAGGCTGGCTCCGGCGGGCTCGCTGCCGGTGAGGGTGGCGGCTTTGATGCGATCGTCGGTGACGAGCTGGGCAATGCGATCGCCCCCAATCAGCAGCGTCTGAAACGCGCCCTCCGGCAGACCCGCCTTTTGAAAAACTTCCTCGATCGCCAGGGCGCACTGGGGCACATTCGAGGCGTGCTTGAGCAGCCCCACGTTACCCGCCATCAGCGCCGGGGCGGCAAAGCGAAACACCTGCCAAAACGGAAAGTTCCAGGGCATCACCGCCAGCACTGGGCCGAGGGGCTGGTAGCGCACAAAGCTGCGGCTGGCGTCGGTGGTGACGGGCTCATCGGCCAAAAACTCGGCTCCGTGGTCGGCGTAGTAGCGGCAGACCAGGGCGCTCTTTTCGACTTCGGCGATCGCTCCCGCCAGGGGTTTGCCCATCTCCAGGGCCATGATTTTGGCGTAGGCGGCCTTGTTGTCGTCGAGCACCTGGGCGGCCTGATGCAGCCACCCAGCGCGCTGCTCAAAGCATGTGTGACGGTAGGTAGTAAAAGTTTGGGTGGCCAGGGCGAGCTTGTGCTCGATTTCGGCCTCGCTCAAGGGCTCAAACTCCTTGAGCACCGCTCCGGTGGCGGGGTTAATGCTGGCAATGGGCATGGTTTGACCTCCTGTTGGTCACTGAGGTCGGCGGTAGGGCGCTCGGTCGTTGCTATCACCACGGCTACCGCTAACCGCGGCGATGCTACCGCGATTGGCGCAGCAATTCCTTGAGGAATTGCGGGTAGCCCAGCTGGGTCTAAATCTCGACAACCCAGACTAGTTGGCCCATGGACTGTGTTAGCTCTCAAACGAGCGCAGCTTGGCCGCCAACCTCTAAAACTAAGGCTCTCTATAACTGTGCCCTGAAGCACAAAAGCCTACCCCAACATCCTATTACTTCTGCACAAAACATAGTGTTATGTAACGATGACCAAACACCGCCTGTTTTCAAGCCTTTTGGGCCTCGTCTGGGGTGCTGGCCCTGAGCCAAGGCCAGGGGTTAGTCAACAGTGCTGTCGCCGCCTCACGGCCCAGGGGCTGAGAAAACAGGTAGCCCTGACCGCGCCGACAGCCCATGGCCCGCAGTCGATTGAGCTGGGTTTCGGTCTCAATGCCTTCGGCCACTAAATCCATATTCAGCTTTTGGCCTAGGGCGATAATGGTCTGCACAATCTCGCGATCGTCGCCACTTTGATCCATCCGGCCAACAAACGACTGGTCAATTTTGAGGGTGTCTGTGGGGAAACGGTGCAGGTAGCTGAGCGATGAATAGCCGGTGCCAAAGTCGTCGATCGCCAGCTTCAGCCCCAGCTGCTTGAGCCGGTGCATCAGCTCCGTCGCCCCATCCACGTCCCGCATGATCATGCTTTCCGTAATTTCGAGCTGTACCTGCTTGCCAGCCAGATTTAGCTCCCGCAGACAGCCCCCAAACTGATCCACTAGGTCAACCTGGTGCAACTGCCGCCGCGATAGGTTAATGCTCATGGTCAAGGGATGGTCGGGAAACTGCTGCTGCCAGTCTTTGAGCTGGGCGCAGGCGGCCCGAAAGATCCACTGGCCCAGGTGCACAATCAGCCCGGTCTCTTCGGTGACCTGAATAAACTGCCCCGGCGACACGAAGCCCTCCTCCGGGCGGTACCACCGCACCAGCGCCTCAAAGCCCGCAATGCGCCCGCTTTGCAAACAGACAATCGGTTGGTAGTGGAGCAAAAACTCGTTGTTTTCAAAGGCGCTGAGCAGGTGGCTCTCTAGCTCTAGGCGGCGCACGGCCTCTTCGTGCATGGTGCTGGCGAACACTTCGTAGCGGTATTCATTCAGAGCCTTGGCCCGGTACATGGCGGTGTGGGCGTCGCGCAGCAGGTCTTGGGGGCTGGGGGGATGTTCGCCGTGGGCCATGGCCACCCCCATCGAGCTGGTTACCGAGAGCCGCCGCCGCGTGAGCGAAAATGGCTCTGACAGTTCGGTTTGCAAACGGTTTAACCACTCGTCTACGGTGGGCTGGTCGTGCACCGGCAGCAGAAAGGCAAACTCATCGCCCCCCACCCGCGACAGTTGAGCCGACGGGGGCAAAAACTTTTGCAGCCGCTGAGCCAGGGTTTGCAGCACGCGATCGCCCACAATATGCCCAAAAGACTGGTTGATCAGCTTAAAGCGATCGATGTCGAGAAACACCACCGTCACCGCCGTAGCGGGTTTTTGGCAGAGTGCCCGCTGCACTTGCAGCACAAACATGTCTCGCCCCGGCAGCAGGGTGAGCTGGTCGTAGCTGCTGCGGTACAGCACCTTTTGCGTCAGCACCAGCCCCAGGGCCAGCAAAAACGCCGCCACAGGTTCTACTGTCGGAATCCACAGCAGGTTGGCCAGGGCCAGGCCGCTCAGCCCCCGAATGGTCAACACCATCCCCCCGCTGAGCAATAGCAGCAGGGGGGGGCGGCGCACCTGCCAGCCCATGACCCCGGCGGCTAGGGTACAGCCCAGCAGCCAGACAAATTCGCCCCACTGGGGCAAAAAACGGTAGAGAGCGGGTTCGCCTGCGATCGCATCGAGCAGCTGGCTAATGCTTTGGGCATGCACCTCAACCCCCGCCATCACAAACTGGGCTTCATGCTCGTGACTAAAGGGGGTATAAAACTCGTCCTTCAGGCTGGAGGCGGTGGAGCCAATCAATACAATCTTGCCTCGCACCCAGTCGGGGGGCACGGCCCCGGCTAGCACCTGGGTAATAGTTAACGTGGGCGCCGGTTCGTAGGGAGTGCGATACTTCATCAGCACCTGAAAGCCCCGGTCGTCGATGTTGGCGTAGCCACCATCCTTAGCTAACAGGGCCGGAAACTCAGCTTCCCCAACGCGCAGCAGATCGTTGTCTCGATCGACTTGAAACGCTAAATCGGTGTGGTAGGCCAGCACCACCCGCAGCGGAAACGAGTAAGCGGGATTATTGGGGATAGCTACGTACAGCAGGTTGCGGCGCAGCACGCCGTCGGGGTCAATGACAAAGTCGTTAAACCCCACCTGATCGGCGGGCCAGGTGGCTGGAGCGGGTACCTCAACGCCGTTTGTCTGCTGGCCCACATTAAAGATGCCGATTACGTTTGAAGAATCGGTAAAGGCTTGGGCCAGGGCTGCCTGACCTGGCACGTCCTGGGGGGTGTTGCGGTACAGATCGAGCCCTATTACCGCCGGCTCGTGGCGCTGCACTTCGGCAATAATATTGGCTACCACCTGATCAGACAGGGGCCAACCGTAGGCTTCTAGATCGGCCTCGGTCACCTCTACAATCAGCAGCCGGGGGTCTGGAGCCTGCTGAATCAGCAGCCGGGTGAGCAGGTCAAAGCTAGAGGTTTCGAGGGATTCAAATAGCTGTAGCCGCTTGCCCGCAGACACTAGCGTCAGGGCGAGCAAGCCAGAAACCAACACCGCTCGGCTGCCAAAATTGATGGGCTGATCAAAACGGGAGGCCCACTGTTGGAGCTGCTGCCTAGACGGCCAGACCCGAAAATGCACCATGGATTAAACCGGCAATGGTAGGAGTGGCAATGGCAGGCATTGACTCGCAATTCCCTGAATACAGAGATATACAGGGAATAACAGCGCTATCCGGAAATGGTTGGCAACCAGCTTGCCCCTGCGCCCCTGGAGAATCGTTAGCCTGCTAGGCCACAGCCTTTAAGCCATAGTGTCATTGTGTTGGCCGTTAACCCAGTGGGTGCCGCCCCCCCGCCGCTGGCCCGGAAACTCGTCGCGGTTGCCGCTGGCCTGCTGCTCAGCCTCAGAGTGGGGCCAGTGCAGAAGTAGCAAACTTAACATGCTGAACCCCACCAGTAGCGCGGCACCACTGGGCCAAATAAAGACTCGAATCAGCGTTGCCTTCATAGCTAGAACGACCCTGGATTAGTGACAGAACCCCTGCCCTGCCGCTGGCAAAGGCTCGGTTTAACGAACTTGCACACTGCGGGGGCATAGTGTGATTCTTCACGGCTGAGGTTATATTCGATACTTGAAAGATTGGGCTTTTACTGAAGCTTTATGGAGCGGTAAAGCTCGGTCAGCCTGAGCTGGCTCAGCCGCTAAATTGAGGCAGGGGAGCCGGTGGTCTGCGTTTGCTGGCGATCGCTCCACCGAAAGCCTTAAAAACTTGTTAAGGGAAGACCCTACTCAGCCATTCCACAGATATGCTGAACGCAAGATACCTCCTAACTGCGTCTCCAGCCTCGTCTGACTCCCTCTGTTGGTGTCATTTTGACGGGGCTGCTACTTTTGGAAGCCACTTTGGGCCGTTACTAGCTGATTGTCGGCAACGCTTTGAGGTGAGCATTGGGGCGATCGCCCCATAGGGGCATTTTCCCAACTGCATTAAGCTGCGCTGTCCAGGCTTGGCGGCGATCGCGGAAATTTCTACTACTTGTTGGCCTGAGCGTCAGATTGTGCCACTGTCTTTGGGAAGAAATAGTTCTCTACCCGCAGTGAGATTTTTGCTCAGCCTAAAGAGCGCGAGCGGTGTGTGATTGCAGATACAAATTTTAAGTGATAGGCTGAAAAAACTAGTCGCAACCTTGCGAATAGTCGTTTTATGCCTTAAAAATCCAGTTTTTTGCCTTAGTTGCTGAGCAAGCGCAACATCTGAGGCGGTTGTCTATCTTGCCCGTGGCCCAAGCTTGCGGCTGACTTCACCATTAGGTGAAACCGGTGAGGGCTAGGGCGTCGCTTTCTGCACACGCATAAATGACGCTATTTGGACTTTTCTGGGCTGCATTTCTACCGCATTATTTCAATCCGCTGAGCTCATTTGGCTTTTTGGCGCTGCCGGTTAGTTCGAGCGCAGGGGCTCATTCACAGCGCCCACCTGCGGTAGATCCAAGCGCTACGCCTTATTCTCCATTGCATCTGCAATCTGCCATCCACAAGCCTCTTCAGTTGTTGCCTCAGCTGGGTTGGCCGCAGGCGGCATCTGTAGATTGGCGACTCTGGAGGGCTACCGCCGCCGTGGCTGTGGTCGGCCAGGGCACAAACGCCCATATGGGCAGCGGGGCGACCCAAGTTGCCGCTACCCCGGCGGCCTGTGGCAAGCTGGCTGCGGCAAACGCTAATGCCCCAGCTAAAGGGTTTACCATTCGAGTTAAGAATGTGGTGATTGGGCAGGTGCCATCTCGTCCGGCGGCAGATCAAGTCGCTCACCAGATTCGCCAGGCGGTGCCTGCACTAGAGGCCAACCCCAACGGGCTGACCCCTCAGTTGAGCGAGGCCTTAGCCGCCGCCCAGGTCGATGGCAAAACCGTGTTTGTGCTGCCTAAGGCAGGGGCCGCTCAGGCCAGCGCGGCGAAGGCAGCTCATCCTAGTCAGACTGCCCTACAGGCGATCGCCTGGGTCAACAACCTGCGCTTAGCCTTTGGCGGGTCTCCCCTCGAGCCCAGTCAGGTGCAGATGGTGGCCCACGGCCTGGGTGAAACCCGCAAGACGTTTAACGGCACAGCGTCTTGGTATGGGCCTTACTTTCATGGGCGGCAGACGGCCACGGGTGAAATTTTTAACCAAAACGACCTGACGGCGGCCCACAAGACCTTACCCTTTGGCACCTACCTCAAGGTGCGCAACCAGCTCAACGGCAAGAGCGTGGTCGTGCGGATCAACGATCGCGGCCCCTACATCGGCGATCGCTCCCTCGATCTCTCCTACGCTGCGGCTCAGTGCCTAGGGGGTGCTCAGGTTGGGCTAATTCCCTATCAGGCGACGATTCTAGCGCCGGGGGTTCCCCAAGCTTGGCGCTCTGAGGTCGTAGCCGCGCTTCCCTAGGGAAAGGATGGCCAGGTTTAGGGCTGAATGGGAGCTGTGAGTCCAACAATCCTTGACCCAGACTTTTGTGATGCCATGGGGTGGCTGGACGACGATCGCCTTCAGAAATAACCCAATTCAGTAGGTCAAACCTAAGGCATAACCAAACCCAATCAGGCCCGCCACTTGAGTAGCTGAGTCTTGACGGGGGTAACAAATTCGCGAGCTTCAGCCTGGGAGCGCTGGAACTCTTTTTTGAGCTGGTAGTACCACCGGGCTAGGGTGTCAGAGTCTTTGATCAGCCGCAGCACTGTTTCGTGCTTGAGCCCCTCCTGCTGCTTGATCACCACGTCGCGGTCTTGGCCCAAAAATGAGCGAATCATCAGGGGCAAAATTGGCTTGAGCAGAGCGCCCCAGGGCAAATCCCAGTACAGCTCAAAGGTGACGTCGGTTTGGTCGTCAGTGAGGGGCGTTACCGTGGTTAGGTTCACCACGCGGTGCTTGGCGGTCGTCGTTTCTTCGGTGCGTACACCGGGCAGGTAAAAGATAATTTCGTTGTCGGGCACGCCGCCAATTAGCCAGTAGCCATAGCCCATGTTGTCACCCATGCGGTGTTTGCGCATGGTGAAGCCGTAGGTGGAGGGGTCGAACCACTTGATTTCGTCATTCAAGGTTGCTCCGCGCCACCACCACGAGCGATGCACAAAGGGGGAATGGGCCGGATCCATCAGCCCCACCACAGCATGGTCGATGTAGCAGGGAAAGCGCATAGTGTAGGTGACCTTGGGGCGCACATCGTCGCCAAAACCCGGTACGCGCGGCACGTCGAAACGAGGGGGCTGGGGGTTGGCGCGATCGCTCACATAGACCCACAGGTTGCCCTGCACCTCTTTGACCTCGTAGCGGTTGACATCAAACCGACTCAAATCCATCTGCTGCTCGGGCAGCAGCGATGGAATTTCGGTGCACTGGCCGTTTTCGTTAAAGCGCCAGCCGTGGTAGCAGCACTCGACCTCGGTGCCGTCAAAGCGACCACAGCTTAGGGGCACCGCCCGGTGGGGGCAAATGTCCCGAATAGCAAAGGCTTTGCCCTGGTCGGTACGGCCAAACAAAATCGGCTCGTTGAGCAGGGTTTTGGCCACCATCTTGCCTGCCTTCAGCTCATGGCTGGGCATGGCGTGGTACCAGATGTTGCGCAGCAGGTAGATGTCGTTAACGGCAACCACAGGTTTTCTGAAGAGTTAGGGATTGAGGCGATTAATACTGTAGCAGAGGCTTGGTAGTGGCGAAGATTTAGCTTGGGCCAGTTCAGAGTACGTCTTGCGGCTATGTCTTAACGACGATTGCCTCAGCCTGTGCAAGCCAGGCTGAGGCAATCGTCGTTAACTATTCAGTAGCCCTTAACCCACCGTATGGGGTTCTTGCACCTGCTTGAGTTGTTCGCGCAGGGGGGGGCCTTCGATCACCTCGGCCTCTAGCAATTGCTGAGCCAGGGTTTCGAGCAGCTCGCGGTTTTGCTTGAGAATGTCGAGGGCGCGCTGGTGGCCTTCTTCGACGATCGCCTTCACCTCTTCATCGATCGCCTTAGCGGTTTCTTCGCTGATGGGGCGGCGGGCGTTGGGCATGCCGCCGTCGAGAAAGGCATTGCGCTGGGCGCGATCGTAGGCGAGGGGGCCGAGCACCTGGCTCATGCCGTAGGTGGTGACCATCTGCTCGGCCAGGTCGGTAGCCCGCTGGAGGTCGTTAGAGGCTCCGGTGGTGATGCTGCCGAAGATGATTTCTTCAGCCGATCGCCCACCCAGCAGGGTAGCAATTTGTCCCTTTAGCTCCGCCTCATCGCGCAGGAAGCGGTCTTCGGTGGGCAGTTGCAGGGTATAGCCCAGGGCGGCCATCCCGCGCGGCACGATGGAGATTTTTTCGACCTCGTCGGTGCCGGGCATCATCGCGCCGACCAGGGCGTGGCCGACTTCGTGGTAGGCGACAATTTTCTTTTCTTTGTCGTTGAGCACGCGGCTCTTTTTCTCTAGACCGGCCACGACGCGCTCGATCGCCTCGGCAAAGTCTTCTTGCTCGACTACGGTGCTGTTGCGGCGAGCGGCCAGCAGAGCGGCTTCGTTAACCAGGTTGGCCAGATCGGCTCCGGCAAAGCCCGGGGTGCGGGTGGCGGTGGTCTTGAGATCGACGGTGTCGGCCAGCTTGACATCCTTAGCGTGGATTTTGAGGATGGCTTCGCGGCCTTTGAGATCGGGGCGATCGACCAGGACTTGGCGATCGAAGCGACCAGGGCGCAGCAGGGCTGGGTCGAGGGTTTCGGGCCGGTTGGTAGCAGCCAGCACGATCACCGTAGTATCGCCTGCATCAAAGCCGTCCATTTCGGTGAGCAGCTGGTTGAGAGTCTGCTCGCGCTCGTCGTTGCCGCCGTAGAAACCGTTGCTGGAGCGCGATTTACCGATCGCATCTAACTCATCAATAAAGATGATGCAGGGCGACTGCTTTTTGGCCTGCTCAAACAAGTCGCGCACCCGAGAAGAGCCCACGCCGACAAACAGCTCGACAAATTCTGAACCGGAGATGCTGAAAAATGGTACTCCTGCCTCACCCGCCACAGCCTTGGCCATCAGAGTTTTGCCTGTTCCCGGTGGGCCAACCAGCAGCACGCCCTTGGGAATTTTGGCCCCCAGATCGGTAAAGCGTTTGGGAGTTTTGAGGAAATCGACCACTTCTACCAGTTCGGTTTTGGCTTCTTCGACCCCGGCCACATCGTCAAAGGTAATTTTGCCAGCGTCGCCCTCTACATAGACCTTAGCCTTGCTTTTGCCAATGGAAAGCGCCCCCTGGGGACCACCGGCACCGCGAGCCAGAAAGAACCGCCACACGCCAATGAAAATCAGCGGCGGAATCACCCAGCTCAGCAGACTGCCAAACCACTGGCCCTTGGGCGGCGGCACAGCGGCAAACTCAACCCCGTTGTCTTCGAGCCGCTGGGGCAGTTGCAGGTCAAAAATGGGGGTAGTGGTATACACATCGCCGGGTTCGCCCGTGGTCGGGTCTTTGACCTGGTAGCGAATTTCGTTTTGGCCCACCGAGGCCCGCACCACCTCCTGCTCGTCGATGCGGTGGATGAACATGCTGTAGGGTTCGCGGGCGGTTTGGCTGCCAAACACGCTAGAGAACACAATGTTGAGCAGCAGCAGGCCAGTGGCGGCCCAGAGCACGATATTGACAATTTGCCGCGATCGCGGCGGCTGAGGGTCTTTTTTAACAGGCATAGCGATTTTAGATTGGCAATTTTGGATTTTGGCAGGGCGATCGCCCAAACACACCAGGGGATGAACCGATTGTGGTGAGTCAGGCTCCCTCAGTTTTGGCGATAGTCAATAGCCTTGAGAGCTATAACCCAGCGCGCGAGAAGCTGAGCTAATTAAAATCCACATCGACTGTGGTTTTGGCGGCATCGGGAGCATCAGACCGCAGCCCAGACTGTTTTTTGTTGGTCAACCCAGACAGCACGATCTGCGACATAGCGGCAATAAAAATAGAGGCCACTGCCGCATCATCAATCCAGCCGATGATGGGGATGAAATCGGGAGAAATGTCGATGGGGCTAACTAGGTAAAGTAGTGTGGCACCGGCCAACAGCCAGCGGTATTTGGGGTGTTCAAGGGTGCGCTTATACCAGTCATAAAACGACTGAACGGGAGAGTCCATGGGGGCAAGGTTGAATGCGATGGTTTCATGGTGCCACGGAACCCCCTGCTTGCTCCGTGGCGGATAGCCGTCCGCTAACTAGGGCGAGGGCCGAACCCTAGCCCGCACGCAGGTGCCAAGCGCGGGGCTGCAAAAACGCGTAGAGCCCTGCCAGCGAGAGGGTTGCACCCAAACCGGAGTGGCCACGACCGCTCCAGGGCAAGCGGGGGCTGACGCGATCGCAGCAGTTCCAGTATGCGCTCCCCGTCTTGAGCTGGCGCAAAATCCCTACGGCCCGGTCGCGATCGGTGCTGTACACCGCCGCCGTCAGTCCGTAGGGCGTGTTCTGCATCAGCGCCACGGCTGACTCGTCGCTGGTCACCCGCTGAATGCCTATCACCGGGCCAAAGGTTTCTTCCTGCATGACGGTCATAGTGTGGTTGACCTCGGTGAGCACCGTGGGGGCAAAGTACCAGCCGGGGCGATCGAGGGTTGCACCGCCGCAGCGCAGGGTAGCGCCCTTAGCCAGAGCATCTGCGACCTGATCGGCCAAGACGCTGAGCTGAGGCTTGCGACTCACCGGGCCAAGGTAGGTGGCCGGGTCGGTAGGGTCACCCAGTTTGAAGCCCTCTACCGCTGCCAAAAACGCTTCTAAAAACTCGTCGTAGACATCGGCATGAACGTAGATACGCTCCACCGCACAGCAGCTCTGGCCGTTGTTGTAGAACGCTCCATCGGCCAGCCCCGCCGCCGCTATTGCCACGTTTACGTCTGGACAGACGTAGGCCGGGTCTTTGCCCCCCAGCTCTAGCTGGGTGCGAATGAGTTTGGAAGCCGCCGCCACGGCAATCTTTTGCCCCGTGGCGTAGGAGCCGGTGAAAAATACGCCATCAATAGGCTGTTCTAACAGGGCGGCTCCGGTTAGCCCTGAGCCAATTATCGGGATGAAAATATCCTCTGGAATGCCGGACTCGTAGAGGAGGGAGGCGATCGCCCCCCCAGTCAGCGTCGCCAACTCCGACGGCTTATACAGCACCGCATTCCCCAGCAGCAGCGCCGGAATAAACACGTTCCCCCCCACAAAGTAGGGATAGTTCCAGGCTGAGATGTTGGCGATCACGCCTAGCGGATCGTGGCTGATCACTTCTTCTAACGTGCCACTACCCGGCAGCGCATGGGCTGGCTCAGAGTAGACGCGCTCTGGAGTCAGTACCTGAGCGGCATTCTGCACAAAGAAATCGATCCGTCCGAGCACCGCCAAAATTTCATTACGCGCCTGGGTAATCGGCTTGCCAGTTTCTGACGTCAGCAACGCCGCTAGGGCATCAACCCGCTCGATTAGCAGATCTCGAAACCGCAGGATAGGCGAGATGCGATCGGCCAGCGGCAGTGCCGCCCACCCCGGCAGCGCCGCCCGCGCCCTGGCATATTTTTCGGCGACAGCGGCGCGATCGTCCACCAAGAGTTCTTTGATCAGCGCCTCGTTGGCGGGGTTGATAATGGAGAGCGGGTCAGCCATCGCTAGGGAAGGGAAATAGGTTGTTAATGATGGTTTCGGCGCGGGGTGAATAGTGGGCAGTCCCCACCCTACGGTTGCTTGGGCCAATTGCAGAGAAGGACAGATTCGTCCGCAGAACACAGGTTTAAACCGATGATCAGTCAGTTCTTTCCGTGAGGTCAAGGACGACGGAACGTCCTTGTCGATGGGGGTCTGGGGCCAGCGAAATGGCCCCAGCGGTAGATTTGGCCTTAGCCCTAGATTGTGCGCCGCGATCGCAGAGAACTCGCTTAGACGGTGCATTGCTTCGCGAATGCACCCTACGGTTGGATGGGAGAACGCACGCAGGATAATCAGAAAGCATCTTGATAGATAGCGTAGAAATCCTTCTCTATAACAGGTTTAGGATTCAGCGGATGACAGCCATCCTTCATCGCCACCGCCACCAGCGGCCCCAGCCCGTCGGGCGTCACCCCCAAAGCCCCCAGCGAAGCCGGAATGCCAATCGACTCCGACAGCCCCACAATCCAATCGATAAATTCTTGCCCATCCGTTGCCCCTGGCTTTACGACCCGTGCCATCCGCAAAAACCGCTCCGGGGCAGCAGATAGGTTAAACCGCATCGCCGCAGGCAGCATAACGCCATTCGCCAAACCGTGGTGCGTGTCATACACCGTAGACAGCGCATGGGCACAGGAATGGGTGACGCCAAGCCCTTTCTGAAAGGCGATCGCCCCCATCATCGACGCATTCAGCATCCCTCCCCGCGCCGCTAGATGTGCCGCCGCCGCTTCACCGAAGGCTTCTCCTGCCTGCGATCGCCGCGCAAAATCCACACAGGCCTGCAAATTCTCCGCCACCAGATGAATGCCCTCCAGCGCAATGCCATCGCACAGCGGGTTAAACCCCTTAGCCAGAAACGCCTCCACTAGATGGGTCAGCGCATCCATCCCCGTCGCAGCGGTGATCTTGGCCGGTAGCCCTAGCAGCAGTTCTGGGTCAGCCAGCACTACCTGGGGCAATAGCTGCGGGTCAAACACGATCTTTTTAGCGTGGGTGTCGTCATCCGAGATTACGGCACTGCGACCCACTTCGCTGCCGGTGCCAGCGGTGGTGGGAAGCGCAACAATCGGCGGAATCGGTTGATCGATCGGGCGGGTGCTGTGGCCGTCTTCGTAGTCAAACAGGTGGCCGGGGTGGTTGGCCATCAGGGCGATCGCCTTGGCCACATCCATCGGTGCGCCGCCGCCGACAGCCACAATGCCATCGGCTCCGCTGGCTTTCCAGGCGTCGATGCCCGCATTGACCTGAGAAACCACCGGGTTGCCCCAAACGCCGCTAAACGTGACGGCACCAAAAGCCGCGAGGGAAGCTTGAAGCTCAGGAAACCAGGGCAGTTGAGCGACATCTCTATCGGTGACGATCAGGACTCGCTGAATGCCTAAAGCGGTGAGTTCGGCTGTAAGTTTGGCTCGTGCCCCTGGCCCAAAGCGAATGTGGGTGGGAAAGTTGTAGGTGTGAATAGAAGACATTGAGAATTACGCCTGAAAAGAGGAACCGTGGGTGCATCCGCGCAGCAGTGCATCATCTGGGCAAGTTCTCTGCGATCGCGGCGCACGATTTAGGTCAATAGCCGTATCTGCCGCTGGGGTCATTTCGCTGGCCCCAGACCCCCGTCGAGAAGGACGTTCCGTCGTCCTTCACCTCACGGAAAGGAGTTACCGATCATCGGTTTAAACTTCTGTTTTGCCAATGAACCGGCTCCTCTCTGCAATTGATTTCAACAACCGTAGGGTGGGCACTGCCCACCATCTACCCCAAGAGAGAATCAATAAATCGAACCTTGACCTCTAAATATTCACGTACTTATCCATCTCCCAGGTGGTGATTTGGGCGTTGAAGGCGTTCCATTCCTTCGCTTTCATTTCGAGGAAGGTTTTGGCCCCGAGTTCGCCCATCATCTCTATCAACAGGGGGTCTTGCTTGAGGGCGGCCATCGCCTCGTAGAGGTTGTGGGGCAGGGTTTGCAGGTTGGTGAACTCGTCGCCTCGGGCAAACAGGTTTTCGTCGATGCGCTGGCCGGGGTCAATTTGCTGCTTGATGCCGTCGAGGCCTGCCGCTAAAATTCCGGCGGTAGCTAGGTAGAGGTTGACGGCCCCGTCGATCATGCGGCACTCGAAGCGGCCTGTGTCGGGAATGCGGATCAGGTGCGATCGGTTGTTGCCGCCGTAGGAGATGTAGCGGGGACTCCAGGTGCTGCCAGAGGTGGTGGTGTTGGCCCCCAATCGACGGTAGGAGTTAACGGTGGGGGCGCAGAGGGCCGTCAGCCCTTTGCCGTGGGCCAAGACACCGCCCAAAAAGTGGTAGCCCAGGGGCGAAAGTCCGCCCTCGTCAGCCCCTTCGGCAAAGGCATTGACATCGCCCTGCCACAGACTGTTGTGGACGTGACCACCGTTGCCGGTGATGTGGCTAAAGGGCTTGGGCATAAAGGTGGCCATGAACCCGCGCTGCTCGGCCAGGGTTTTGACCATGTATTTGAAGAAGACGTGGCGATCGCAGGTTGTCCTCGCATCGCTGTAAGTCCAGTTCAGCTCAAACTGACCATTGGCATCTTCGTGGTCGCACTGGTAAGGCCCCCAGCCCAAATCTTCCATGTAAGTAACGATGGTAGAGATCAGGTCAAACTGGCGCATTAGATTGAGCTGGTCGTAGCAGGGCCGCTCGGCGGTGTCTTTAGGATCGGCAATTTCGTACCCCGCCTCGGTCTGGCGCAGCAAAAAGAACTCTGCTTCTACCCCAGTCTTGAGGGTGTAGCCCAGCGATGCGGCCTGATCGATCACCCGGTTCAGCATCATCCGGGGCGCGGCGGGGAAGGGCTCACCCTCGTAGTAAACATCGCAGGCTACCCAGCCCACAGTCGGCTCCCAGGGCAGCTGAATTAGCGAGTCGGGGTCGGGCACCGCAGCAATCTCAGCCGCCTCTGGCCCCAAACCCAGGTTGGAGGCAAACGAGCAGAAAAACGCGCCGTTTTTTTCTACCGAGGCCATTTGCGTGGCGGGTACCAGCTTGGCCCGAGTGCCCCCTAGTAAATCGGTGTAGGAAACGAGAAAAAACCTGATGCCGAGGGCCTTGGCTCTTTCTGCCAGGCTCTGAACCTGAGTCAACATGCCGACCATAGAGCGACTCCAGACGTTTCAGCCTAGTAAAACAGGCTGACGAAGTCGCTTTTGTAGTTGTAGATACGGGTGGCGGTTGAGGGTTGTTCTTTTGGGGTGGTTGGCTTTAGCCCCCAGACAACACCAGCTTGGCCTAGCGAAACGGCGCTAACTCTCTCCGGTTGTATAGATCGATATCTGCCATCCTACCGACTTGTTTGATTGGAAAAGTTCATAGCTTATAAGAAGTACTGAACGTAGGGCAGCAGATGCTAACCCACACTCAGCACTGCCCTTCATACGGAAGTTAACACCATGGAAAGTGACAAGAATTTGGATCGCAATCCTGACACTAACCCCGATCCCATCACTGGGCAGCCCGGATCACATCCCGTTGGCACTGGAGTAGGTGCAGCCGGAGTAGGCGCGATCGCCACTGCGGTCGGCGGTGCGGTCGGTGGCCCCGTGGGAGCCGTAGTTGGCGCAGCCGTTGGCGCTGTGGCTGGCGGGCTAGCGGGCAAAGGCGTTGCAGAAAAGGTCGATCCCACCGTGGAGGATGACTACTGGCGCACCAATTACCAAAATCGGCCCTACGTTGAGTCTGACTATAGCTACGACGACTACAGCCCTGCCTATCGCACGGGCTATGAGGGCTACAACACCTACTCTGGTCAGGGTATGACCTTTAGCCAAGCCGAACCCCATCTGCGAAAAGACTACGAAAGTCATAGTGGCCGCCTCGGCTGGGAAAAAGCCAAGCACGCCAGCCAAGACGCTTGGCACCGGTTAGAGTCTACCGTCAGCCGTGACTCAGATCGGCAGGTTGACGATCGCCGCAGCGTCAACGACACCCGCCGCACCGATGGCACCACCGGCATGCTGTAACCTCGCTGAGGCACACCAGCTTAAATAGTCCCCTTTAAACTGCTGAGCCAGAGTGACTGGCTCGGCGGTTCGTGATCGTAGTGCGCCTTTACCGGGGCTGCTGCGATCGCTTCAAAAACTATTAGCTATGGCGAAGGTCACAACCGCCAGCGAGTTGTTTGCCAATCTCGAAGAATTTTGGGATAACTTGATATAACAAGCTTAGTCCAAATGCCCCGAGAGGCATTTGGACTAAGCTTCACCACTTTCACTGCACTAGATTTCGCCCCAAGCGTCTCAAAGGCCGGGTTCATCCATGGATATTTTGGTTGTTCAGCATGTCGAAGCCGACCCCGTAGGCATTCTAGGCCGATATCTAGAGGTCAGAGGAGCTTGGCTGCACACCTGGTTAGTACCCCAGAGATCGACTCCGCCCCATGGCCATTACGACGGCCTAATTGTGCTCGGCGGCTCGATGAACGCCTGCGAAGACGACAACTTTCCTCACCTGATACGAGTGGCAGAGCTGATTCGCAAATTCCATAGCCAGGGTAAACCGGTGTTGGGCATTTGCCTGGGGGCTCAGCTAATTGCCCGCGCTTTTGGCAGCCGGGTTTACCAAAACGAAGTGCCAGAGCTGGGCTTTACGCCCCTGTTTCCCACCGCCGCCCCCGAAGAACCCTGGCTGCAAGACTACCCACCGGGGATGCCGATGATGCAGTGGCACTTCGACACCTTTGAACTGCCTGTCGGAGCGAAACTGCTGCTCACCAACAATGCCTGCAAGAATCAGGCCTTTCGCATCGGCAGCAACATCTATGGCCTACAGTTTCACCCCGAAGTCACGCCGCAAACGGTGATGAACTGGATGGCCTTTAAAACCGAATGGATTGAGGCTAACTATCCCCACCTGTTTGAGCAACTGCGGGAGCAGCTGGTGCTGCACTGGGTTCAGTCGGCCCAGTTCACCGAAAAGTTAGCCAATGCTTGGTATGACCAGGTAGTGACTTCAGCTCAAACCGGTTCACTACTTGAGCAAGGCAGTCCTAGCTAAATCGCGTCAGTTGAGCCTTGCGACCTAAAGGAGAGGGGCAACAATTGCTACACTGATTTTTGACAGCTTTGGTAGTGAGTCTATCAGCCGGTAAGCGGTTGCGAAGTTGTGGCTGCGTCTTTTAGCAGCCTAAGCCTAGAGTTGATACCGTTGTAAGCGGATAAGACGCCTCAAGAATTGCTACGCCGGCTAGCGTATGTAAAGAGGGATCATGGTAAAAAATACACATGATCAATTATCTACTCCGGCCAATGGCCTCCGCTCTGAAAACGCGTTCCTCGCGGTGGCGAAAGCTGGCCCTGGCTGTATTCAGTATTATTGCGGTTGTATCAGTATCTTTTGCTACTCAGGCGATACCCGTCCGTGTGGAGAGAGGGATGGCGTTGAGGCAGCTACAGGGAGAGGTAACGCTGCTGCGTTCTAGCAGCACTAGCCCTGCTCGGGCGGGCGATCGCCTCAATCAAGTCGGTGACGGATTGCGAACGGGGGCGCGATCGACCGCAGTTTTAGACGTAGATACCGACGTGGGTTTTTTGCAGGTTTCAGAGCGTACCGAACTGCGCATTCGCACCCTTGAGACGGCTGCCGATGGGGGACGCATTACCCACCTCAGCGTGTCGCGAGGGCAGGTGCGCACTCAGCTGCGCCGCTTTACCCAAGCCGGCTCTGAGTTTGAGATCGAAACTCCCGCTGGCATTAGCGGCGTGCGGGGGACGGAGTTTGGGGTCAGTGTGCAAGATGACGGCAAGACCGGCATTGCCACCCTCTCCGGGGCGGTAGAAACCAGTGCCGTTGGCGCATCGGTACCGGTACCTGGAGGCTACCAAAACCTGATCTGGCCTGGTGAGCCCCCTACCCAGCCAGTGCCCCTGCGAGATGATCCCGGGCTGGAGTACGAGCGCAGCGTATCGTTTGAAAACAACACCCGCGTGGTCACGCTCACGGGCCGAGTTGACCCGGTCAATACTGTGTTTGTCGATGGTGCTCCCCAACTTGTCGATCGCCAGGGTGAATTTCGCCTGACCCGGGTAGCAACAGCTCGGTTGCGGGTCGAGGTTGTCGTGATCACTCCCCTTGGTCGCCAGGAAGTCCATGAGATCTATCTTCTCTAGCCGGCTTCGGCGAGGGTTAGAATCGCTGCTGACGTTGTCTGCTGCCGGCCTGTTGGTTGTGAGTCTAAGCGAGCTGGGCCTGCTCATGCCTCTGGTGCAGGCCGAGTATGGGCTGCGCTTTCGGCTGCGCGGACAGCGGCCCTGGGCTGACCAGGTGGTGCTGATTGCTATCGACGAACCCAGCTTGGACGCGTTAGGGGCGTTTCCCTGGCCGCGTCGCCGCTACGCTGAGCTGATGCAGGGTTTGCGATCAGCGTCACCCCAGGTGGTAGTGTTCGACTTGCTATTTGGCGACCCTAGCCCCGATGATGGGGTGTTTGCTGAGGCGATCGCCGCTCACCCTGCCGTCATCTTAGCCTCCGCTAGGGAGCGTGACGGGCGACCCCTAGAGCCAACCCCGAGGCTGGCTGAGGCGGCTTTGGCCACTGGCCATATTTTGCAGCGGCACCAGGGTGGCTACATCCACAGCGTTGAGCCGATGGTGGGCAGCCAGCCCGCCCTGGCCGTTGTCACCGCAGAGGCGCTGAGTTTGACCCAGCAGGTCGTTCCCTTGCCTCCCCTCGATCGCCCCCTCTGGGTCAACTGGCCCGGGGCTGCTGCGGTGCTGCCCACCTACTCATTTGTGGATGTGCTGGAGGGCCGGGTGCCGTCCCGAGCGTTTGAGGGCAAGGTCGTGCTGATTGGGGCCACGGCCCTAGGGCTTGACGATGGGGTGACCCCCTTTAATATTGACCCGCCTGCGAGTGGCGTATATCTGCATGGGGCTCTAATCGATAACCTGTTGCTCCAGCGCTGGTTAAGACCAGTAGCCGGAAGCTGGGCTGGAGCGATCGCCCTGGCCCTGGCCCTGAGTCTGACACTACAGCGGCGGCAGGGGGCGTTTTGGCTACAGGGGACGCTGGTGGGTGGCCTGATAGCAGGCTGGTGGGGGACAGCCCTAGTGCTGATGGGCGCTAACCTGTGGCTGCCAGTGGTAGGGCCAGGGTTGTTGCTGGGTACTGTGGGCGGTCTGGCTCTAGGTCAGCACTGGCTGCGACAATCCCGCTGGCTGCGGCAGATGACGACGGTACTACGGCATCGCCACTCGCCCGAGGTGCTGCTGCCCGATCCTTCACCTCCCGCCGCCCTCGCACAGACTGGCTTGGTGCCCCAGGGCGATCGCACCTCGGATCTGTCCCAGCTGGTCGAGCTGACTCAGCAACTGGGGCGATCGCAGGCGATTCAGGCGGCCATTGCCCGCAGCCTGCCCCTAGGGCTGGCGGCGGCGGCGGCGGATGGCACCGTGTGGTTTGCCAACCCCTTGGCCACTGAATGGTTAGACTTGGCGGCGGGCGATCGCCTGGCCTCGGCTCTGCCGCCTGACTGGTTTGAGGGTGACGCCTGGGAGCAGCTGTGGGAGCGAGTCTGTCGTGGTCAAGCCGTAACGCATCAGCTCCGCCAGCGGGGCGATCGCTGGTATGAGCTGCGGCTAGAATCCCTGGCTGTCAGTGCTCATCCCCCCGCCGACTGGCCACGGGGGGCCATTGTGCTATTCGAAGACATTACCTACCGCCAGCAGATGGAAGCCGAACTGCGGCGGCTCAACGACAGCCTAGAAAACCAGGTGGAGGTGCGCACGCGGCAGCTAGAGCAGCTCAATCGATCGCTGCAAGAGCAGATTGCCGAGCGCCAGCTGGCCCAGCATCAGCTCGCCTATGAGGCGCTGCACGACCCGCTCACCGGGCTACCCAACCGCCGCCAGTTTTTGAGCCACCTGGGCGAGCAGTTTGCTCTACCCGAGCCGGGGCTGTACGCGGTGCTGTTTCTCGACTGCGATCGCTTCAAGCTGATCAACGACTCCTTTGGCCACTGGGTGGGAGATGAGCTGCTCAAGCGGGTGGCCACCATTGTGCAAGAGTGCGTGCGCCCCACTGACGTGGTGGCCCGGTTTGGCGGCGACGAGTTCACCATTTTGCTGACCACCCTTGAGCAGATGGGGGATGCGATCGCCGTCGCCCAGCGCATTCGCCAGCGGTTTACCGAAGCCTTGCACATTCAAGAGCACCAGCTATTTACCAACACCAGCATTGGCATTGTCATCGGCGGCCCCGACTACCAGCACCCTGACGAGCTGCTGCGCGATGCGGACACCGCCATGTACCAGGCCAAAATCAACAACCAGGGCTATGCCCTATTTGAGCCGGGCATGCACCTCGACGTGCGCCGCTCGCTCCAGATTGAAACCGCCCTCAGGCTGGCCCTAGATCGGCAAGAATTTCAGCTCCACTACCAGCCCATTGTCAACCTCGACACCCAGCAGCTGATGGGGTGTGAAGCCCTGCTGCGCTGGCTGCACCCCGATCGGGGGCTGCTGTTTCCCGACGATTTTATTGCTATTGCCGAGAATACGGGCATGATGGCGGCGATCGGAGCCTGGGTACTGAGAGAAGCCTGCACCCAAATGCAGCGCTGGCGACGGCGCAGCCTGATTGCCGCCGATGCTGTGGTCAGCGTGAACCTGTCGGCGCTACAGTTTGCCCAGTCCGATTTTTTGGCCCAGGTTGACAGCGTCCTTGCCGACAGCGGCCTGCCTGCGGCTAACCTCAAGCTCGAAATCACCGAAACGGTCGTGATTCAAAACCCTGAGCAGGTGGTGCCGATGATTCAAACCCTGCGCGATCGCGGCATTCGTCTTAGCATCGATGACTTTGGCACCGGCTACTCTTCCCTGGGCTACCTGCAAAAGCTGCCCGTCGATATTCTCAAAATCGATCGCAGCTTCATCGCCAACATTCACCACAGCCCGCAGCAATACGGCATCGTCGAAACCATTATTCACCTCGCGGCTCACCTCAATATTCAAGTGATTGCCGAAGGCATTGAGCAGTTTCCCCAGCTAGAGTCGCTGACTCAACTGGGCTGCGAATTCGGCCAGGGGTTCTTCTTTGCCCGCCCGCTGAGCGTCAGCCAATTTAGCCAATATTTGCGCAGTCAACGCAACGGAGAGGGCGGTTGGTAAGCCACTTAAAGTTGGCAGCTAGTCTTCAATTAGCTTCTAACAGTCAATTCAGGCGCGTTTTGTTGAAGGTAATTGTAAAAATCTTCCTTGGCATGGGGATGTTTGCCATTGTGGTTGAGATCTGGAATTGGCCACGGCTGTTTTTTGACCTCATAAGAAATAGCTCGGTTGGTTGCTACAAGCCGAGCCAAATGCTCACAATTCCACCCCAGCAGACCATACTCCCATTCTCTGAAACGATTCACCGCATAGACTAATCGTTGAATTGTTTTCTCAGGCGAGAAAGCTATAGCGTCAACATGCTTTACAAACTTTGCTTTGACATGGTGGCTTTCAAAAGATTTGAACCCTCTACCTGTGTCAAAAATCTTGGCATCTGACAAACCAATGCCGTAATGCCAAAATCCATCCTGCCCTTTCCAGTTCAATAATCTGCCATAGAATTGGCTTGAAGCATTAGCAGAGCAGGAGATATCATCAAGCACATTCGTTAGTTCATGCTCGCCTATACCCATAGTTATCACCAATTTTCCAATTTTCTCAAGTACTCTATCTATAGAACCTTTCTGTCTTCAAGAAATGTGGAGAAAGGTTTTGGGCTTTGCTAATACTTCATAAAGTTAAAATGCAAATATTGCTGAGGAGCGAACATGGTTCTCCTCATTTTAGATTGTCGAGATACTTAATGTAGGGAGGCCTGAAACTATGTCCCGTCATACTAATCAGGGCAACAAGACCGGCATAAGCTCGATTTTGCTGCCCTGGGCGTTGTATTAGCGGCAGGGCTACAGTGCGCCTCACCTTCTGCGTCGGGGTGTTCCATCATGGTTCTCGATGGCAACAGGGCCGACTATTCGTAGTAGCGATTGTCGAGCCAGTAGTGCACATCTTGCTCTGAGTAAAACGAGCGGGTGCGACTGGTCACCGGGTCGTGGGCAAACCAGACTGGATGCCCATTGCGGGTGCTCTGCCAAATGCGCAGTTCTTGGGTGCCGGTGAAGAAGTTGAGCAGGCGATCGCCCACGGTACTGAGCGCCTGGCCTAGGCCAGAGGGACGTTGAACCGGCTGTACCAGGGTTTCAAGGCGCTGCCGCTGCCGGTTGAGCTCAGAGTTGGAGTTGCGAGTGGTGGTGTTCATGGTATTTCTCGACTAGGGGAACGACAGCGGGCGCGGTCTGTCTAGCCAATAGCCTCTGTCAGCCCTGGGAGGGGCTGAGCGCAAATGCAAAGGGTCAGAGTGCAAAGGCTGAGGCTAACGGTCGGAGTTCTAGCCTTGGGATTAGTAGCACTAGGCCCAAGCGCTGCCGCTGCTGATGTCCTCAATGTATCCGGGGCATCAGTTTGTAACAAAGCATGACGTGAATGGGTGCTATGCAAAAAATCGATAGGCCAGCTCAAGCCTCTGCCTTTAGCCTTGAAATAGGCGTTTAGGTGCCTGGAGCTGCCATGAACCTCAACAAAATCAAGCTGTCACAACTGCGGGCACTGGTGACGATCGCCGACTGCGGCAACTTCAGCGAAGCGGCCCTCAAGCTCGATGTCACCCAGTCCACCATCAGCCACGCGATCGCCACCCTAGAAGACGAGCTAGGCGTTACCCTGTTGCAGCGCGGTCGCCACGGGGCGCGGCTGACTCCCGTGGGCGATCGCATTACCGCCCACGCCCGCACCGTGCTGGGCCTGCTCGACACCATTGGCAGCGAGGCCAACCAGGCGCGGGGAGTTCAGGGGGGCCATTTGCGCATTGCCTCTTTTCGCAGTGTGGCGACCCATGTGCTGCCCGGTGCGATCGCCCGACTGCACCGCAGATATCCTGCGATCGCCATCAGCGTCCACGAAATGGATGAAGTGCACCAGCTCAAACAAGCGCTGTTTAAGGGCGAAGTTGACCTCTGCGTTGCCGAAACCATTGCTGACGACGATGTAGAAACCCTGCACATCTTTGACGACGACTACGTGGCCCTGCTGCCCCCCGGCTATCGCCCCAAAACCGGCCAGCTCACCGTCCATGACATGCGCCAAATGCCGATCATTGGCTCTAGCCACAGCAGTTGCGGCCTACGCATTCGCACCGTGCTGGGTGCCCAAGAACATCCCTTAGAAATTGCCTACTGCATTCGCCACGACTCGTCGATGGTGGCCATGGTGCAACAGGGCTTGGGCATTGCCATTCTGCCCCGCCTCGCCGCCGAACCCGTGCCCCCCGACGTGCAGATCGTCTCTATGCCCTTCCCCATCTCGCGCCCGATCGGGGCCACCATTCTCAAGGACGCCTTGCACACCCCCGCGCTCTACGCCTTTTTAGATGCCCTGCGCGAGGTCGGCGAATTTAGCCGCATTCAGGCCGTTTAAGGAATTATTTTTCAGAATTATTGTACGACCTTGGACAAAATATCCCCCAGACAGCATGATGCTTATGGGATGAGTCACCCTATCGCTAAACCCCATGCGCCACCTCTATTTTCTTGTGCCGGGTACGGGCAAGCGCTTTCACTGCGGCGGGCTGTTTGCCGAACTCAAGACCCTCAAGCTGGCCCAGCAGGTTTGCTCTGCCGAGGTGGTCACCTACGATCAGCGCGAGGCCGATACCCTGTTTTTAGATGACCTGCTCCAGCAGCCCAATCTCGACAACAGCGTTTTTGTGATTAGCTGGGGCTTTCATATTCCTCGGTTGGTAAAACGGCTGCGGGGTTACCCAGTGGTCTACCACGCCCACAGTAGCGGCTACGGGTTTAGTCTGCCGGGCGATATTCCCATCATTACCGTCAGCCGCAATTCCATGGGCTATTGGGGGCAAAAGCGGCCCAATGGGCTGGTTTTCTATCTGCCCAACCACATTTCACCCGAGTTCACCAATCAGCAGCAGCCTAGGGATATTGATGTGCTGGTGCAGGTGCGCAAGTCGTCGGATTATCTGCTAAATCAGCTAGTGCCAACCTTAGAGTCTCGCTGCAACGTGGTGACGCTGACCGGGTTTGTCGATGACCTGTCGATTCTGTTTAACCGCAGCAAAATATTTCTCTACGACTCGGCAGAATATTGGGCGCTGAGCCGGGTGAGTGAGGGGTTTGGCCTGCCACCCATGGAGGCGATGGCCTGTGGTTGTCAGGTGTTTACCAGCGTCAACGGGGCGCTAGCAGATTATCTGGATCCAGGGTTTAACTGCTACAAGATTGGGGTGTACTCGACGGGGTACGACTGCGATCGCATCCTCACCGCCCTGCAAAGGCCCACTCCCCTAGCCATGTCCCCAGCGGATCTAGAACCCTACCGCGCTCCGGCTCTGCTGCCCCGGCTAGAAGTCATTCTGGCTGAAATTAACCAGTTCTTTGACTATCGAGCCAAGCACCCCGGAGACATTCCCGACCTTACCAAACCCCGCCTGGCCAGCCTTTGGCTCCAGCGCACTGCCGCCAAAGTTCGCAAAAAGCTCAAAGGCCGTTGATCCCCAGCTTTGGCTGGGTAGGTTGGCAAAGGCACAGTCCCGCGAGACAATACAATATAAGAACTGTAATATTTTGAACCCTAGGCTGTGAACAACGCACCCGTACGCACGGTATCTGACGCCAAGCGCGACTTTTACACCCACCACACTCGCCCCATCAACTCCATCTACCGGCGCGTGGTAGACGAGCTGATGGTAGAGATGCACCTGCTCTCTGTCAACGTCGACTTTGCCTACGACCCCATCTACGCCCTGGGCATCGTCACCACCTTCGATCGCTTCATGGTGGGCTACGAGCCCGAGAGCGACAAAGTCACCATTTTCAATGCCCTATGCCGCTCGATCAACAGCACCCCCGAGCACTATCGCGGCGATGCTGAAGCCGTAAGAGCTTCCGTCAACGGCATGTCCTTGGACGACTTGAAGGGGCAGTTTGAGCACCTCAGTGACGGCGGCGACGGCCTACGCGGCACCCTAGCCTCGGTCGCCAACCGAGAAAAATTTAAGTACAGCCGCCCCTTTGGCATCGGCCTCTACACCCTGGTAGAAGCCGTCACCCCTGCCGAAGACCTCAAAGATAAAGCAACCGTCGAGACCCTATTCAAAGACCTGGCGGGCAAGCTCAATATCTCCAGTGACAAGCTGCTAAAAGACGTCGAACTCTACCGCAGCAACATGGAGAAGTTTGCCCAAGCCCAGGAAGTGATGAAAGACATGCTGGCCGCCGATCGCAAAAAGCGCGAAGACCGCAAAAAAGCTGCCGAAGCCGAGGCCGCAGGCATCGTCGAACCCGTAGCCACCGTCCCCGACGCAGGCCAATCGGGAGAAACCGCCGAGTAGGCCACCGCGCAAAAAAGTTTAGCCTAGAGCCTTCAGCCTAGACGTCTCTCGGAGGAGTCTGGGCTGTTTTTTTATTGGGGTTAAACAGGGCGTTGGCGATCGCGGTGCCCAGCAAAATTAAGCTGTCCACCACCATCGATCGAGTGACGGGCTTTCACGCCTCTTGGGTAAGGGCCTGGGTTTGACCAGCTTCCCAACCTAGCAGCAGCGTCTTGCGCGCCGACCCCCAGCGGTAGCCGCCCCACTCACCTGAAGCTCGAATCACCCGATGGCAGGGGATTAGATACCCGACCGGGTTGCGCCCGATCGCATTGCCCACCGCTCGCGCCGCTGTAGGACGACCGATCGCCTCTGCCAAGCCCTGATACGTTGTCAGCCCACCTGAAGGAATCTGCAACAGTGCCCGCCACACCTGAATCTGAAAGTTGGTGCCTTTAACGGCCAGCGCCAAGGGGCGATCGGGATCTGGGGTGAAGATGCGATTGCACGCGTCCGCTGTCCCTGGCTGATCGACTATCAGAGTCGCCTTGGGCCACTCTATTCGCAGCAGATGCTCTGCCGTCTCACGGTGGGCCGCATCTAAAAAGTGCAGGTTGCAGATGCCTCGCGCTGTCTTAGCCAGTAGGCAAGGCCCAAACGGCGTAGCGTGAATGCCATAGCAAATTTTTAAGCCCGCCCCTCCAGCTTTGAACTCGCCAGGCGACATGGCCTCCAGCGTGACAAAGAGATGGTGCAAACGGCCTGGGCTTGACAAGCCCACATCCCCGGTCAAATCCAACAGGCTTTTGGTTTCAGCAATTTTGGCCTTGGCGTAGTCCACCGTCAGGTTTTGCAAAAACCGCTTAGGGCTAATGCCCGCCCATTGAGTAAACAGGCGCTGAAAGTGGTACTCGCTGAGGTGTACGTGGCGGGCTACGGTGGCCAGGTCGGGCTGATCGAGATGGTGCTGGCGCAAAAATGCGATCGCCTCAGCCACCTGTCTGTAGGTTTCATCGTCATAGATCGCAGTTTCTACCACAGGGTTCATAGATTGAGCAGCCATTCAACTACAATCCCCAATCTAGCGATCGCCCTCAACCCATACCACCCGTTTCTTGCGACCTCACCCGATTACCCTTTCCCCCGTCGCCGATCGATTGCCTTGAGCCAGTGATACAGCATCTCAATTCTTGGCACCGTTGCCCCCGCCGCCTGGGCAGTCCGTAGAGCATTGCCATAGATGGCTTCTACCTCTAGGGGACGGCCCTCGTCAAAATCAATCTTCATGCTGGTGCGGTAGGGCGTCATCTGCTCGGTGTGTGCCAGCATCTGAGCAACTAAGGCTGGCGGCAAATGCCGGTTTTGACCGGGAGAAAGGGTATCTCCATCGTGCTGAGCGGCCTCCAACACGTCTGCCATGAGCCATTCTGCTAGCTGGCGAATGTTGGGATCGGCCATCATTTCGTCCGTCGTAGCAGCCATCACCACTGACAGCCCATTAAAGGGAATATTCCAGAGCAGTTTGCGCCACCGGGCCAGACGCAGATCCTCAACCTTGTCTACGGTGACTTGCCCCGCCGCAAAGTCTTGCACAATCTGCTCTAGCAAGGGCGAAATGCCAGCAGGCTGGTGATCGGGGCGATGCTGTCCCAGCAGCAGGTTGCCGTAGTCGAGATGGCGAATGGCTCCAGGGCCGACTTTGTTGGCGCAAATAACACACAGCCCGCCCAAAATAGGGCGATCGCCGACCCAAGCCGCCAGCTCAGCCTCAATGCCAAAGCCATTTTGCAGGGTTAAAATCGCCGTCTTTGGCCCCAAAAGAGGCGGCAGTAGGTTGGGCAACAAAGCATTTTGCGTCGTCTTGAGCCCAATCACCACCACATCAACGGGGGGCATAGTAGCGGTGGTGCAATGGGCCTGCACCTGGGGCAGGACAAAATCTCCCGCGATCGACTGCACCACCAGGCCAGACTTGAGCACGTGGTCATAGTCGCGGTGCAGCAAAAAATGCACCTCAGCTCCCCCCTGTTGGAGTCGGGCTCCGTAGTAACCGCCCACGGCCCCAGTGCCAACAACGGCATAACGCAGCGACATTAGGCGATCGCAGCCCGTTGACAACTAGCCCCTGCTAACCCCCAGCCTGCCGCATTTGCTCTGGTTGCCCAAAGGACTCGATTGTGCATAAAAAGGACGGAAACAGCTCACCTCTAGATTCTAGAGCCAATCCCTGGCTGCTTTAGCGACAAACCTGGGCTGGGATCGGTTGAATAGCCTCTGCTAAATGCCCAGTGACAGCCGGAGCCTCCAAAGCTGCCTCCAGCCGCGCCGCCTCTCGAAAAACTGTAGGAAAGCCCAACTCTAAGGGCTGAGGTAAGAGATCTAAAGATTTGATTGGCACCAGCGGTGGCGCAAACACTGGCACAGCCAGGGGGCACGGTTTCCAACGGCTTTCTACCGGCACGCCAAGCTGACTGCACTGTCCTCCCCGTCGGCCCTCCGGAGCATAAAAACGGCAGCGACTACACGATGACACCCGGCCCTGCGCTGACTTCATAGTGGCTTCCTAAAAGCTGCATGTCTCTTCTACATTTTCACTCCTTAAAAAGCGGAGATCATCTACCTCAAGGCCCAAACCTTTAGGTCTTACAAGGATGTAGCCCACGAAATTGCTAAATGCCTTTTATATTGTCTTTATGTTTACGTTGGAGATAGTCACAATTATGTGAATGAACAATGCTTAAAACTTCAACGAACGTAAACTTATTAGGGATCAGCTCAAAAAGGGGTATTATCCCTATTGCTTAATTAAGCAGATAGCAGACCAATTGATCTGCTTTTGAAAACTCAGTAGCTAATGTCACCATTGAGACTACTGAGTTTGCCTCAATACTATTGTCTCAACCTCCGTCATTCTTTAGATATGAATTGGTTAACTATTGATTAACTTGAGGGTAATAGCTTGAAGGTCAATGGTTGCGGCCCAAATCTTGTAGCTCTACGGTTAACCCGTAGGTTGTGGCATAATCCTGCCCTATGGGCGAACCCTCTAACCTGCTGCTAAAACTGAGTCGTCGGCTGTTTGCTGAGGCGCGCGATCGCGATGCCTTTGTAGAGGCCCTAGTCAACCCTCAGCCGTTTCCGACTGCCATTGTGTGGATGCAGCCCCGGCTAGAGGTAGTGCCCTTTGCGATCGCCCCAGCCCTACCCTGGCAGCCCGCCTGGGTCGATCGCCTCAGCGGTGATCAGCGCCCCGGTCAACATGGGCTCCACCAGGATGGAGCCTACTACTGTTTGGATATGGCCTCGGTGTTCTCGGCGGCAGTGTTGAGCGCGATCGCTACCCCGACAGAGTCAGTGCTCGATCTCTGCGCCGCCCCAGGCGGCAAAAGCCTGCTGGCCTGGAAAGCGTTAACGCCAGATCATCTCTGGTGCAACGAAGTTGTCCGCAAGCGGGTCAGAGTCTTGATTGCTAACCTCAAACGCTGCGGGCTGACCGACTCGCTAGTGTTTAACCTCGACCCACAAACCTTTGCCGAACAGCTTCCCCATGCCGCCTCAGTAGTGATAGTCGATGCTCCATGCAGCGGTCAGTCGCTCTTGGCCAAAGGCGATCAGGCTCTAGGCTGCTTTCACCCCGTCAACATCAAGAAAAACGCCAGCCGCCAAAAGCGAATTCTGGCCAGTGCCGCCCAAACGGTGACCGGTGGCGGCTACTTGGCCTACATGACCTGCACCTTCTCCCCCGACGAAAACGAGCAGGTCGTAGAGTGGCTGATCAAAAAGTTTCCCCAGTTTGAGGCCGTGGAAGTCCCTGTGTTGGCCGACTACGCTTCACCCCTGTCCGCTTTGCCCTGCTATCGCCTTTGGCCCCAGTCGGGGCTGGGGGCGGGCGGTTTCACGGCTTTGCTGCACAACAGGGCGACCTCAACAGAGCCGATCAATCTAGACTTTCTAGCCGCTCAGGGCATGCAAATTTATGGTGTAGAGCGATCGCCCTAACCAAGCTATTGCCCTGCCGCCAACGCTTTGGGCCAGGCTCAACCGCCGCTATGCTGAAGATGTACCTATGCAATCATCGTTGGCGACTATGGCGAGTCCTTCCACCCGTCCCGAACCCTCCACCCCAGATGCCATCATTCGCCTGCTGCGCTGGGATAAGCCCACCGGGCGACTAATTTTGATGATTCCAGCCTTGTGGTCGGTGGTGCTGGCCGCCGAGGGTAGCCCTCCCCTGCCTTTGGTTGGCGTGATTATTCTGGGCACCCTGGCCACCAGTGCTGCTGGCTGCGTCGTCAACGACCTGTGGGATCGCAACATTGACCCCCACGTGGCCCGCACCCGCACCCGCCCTCTGGCTGCCCGCGATCTGTCCGTGCAGGTGGGCATCGGGGTGCTGCTGGTGTCCCTGCTCTGTGCCTACGGTCTGTCGCTTTACCTCAATGCCCTGAGCTTTTGGCTGTGTGTGCTGGCCGTACCGTTTATCCTGTTCTACCCCCTGGCCAAGCGCGTGTTTCCGGTGCCGCAGCTAGTGCTGTCTCTCGCCTGGGGGTTTGCGGTGCTGATTCCTTGGGCGGCAGTCACCAATAACCTAGACTTACCCGTGTGGATTCTCTGGCTGGCCGTGGTGCTGTGGACTCTGAGCTTTGATACCGTCTACGCCATCCCCGATCGCGACGACGATCGCCGCTTGGGCGTTAACTCCGCTGCCCTTTTCTTTGGCGACTACACCCCCCAATTCATCGGCTTTTGCTTCTTGGGTGCATGGCTGCTCTTGATTTGGCTAGGCCTGTTGCTGCTCCTCGCGTTCCCGTACTGGCTGGGGCTAGCCGCTGCGCTGATGGTATGGTCGCGCCAGTCCTACCTGCTCAGCCGCTACAAGCCACCCCTCACCCTCTACGGGCAAATCTTTCGGCAAAATGTCCAACTCGGCTTCGGGCTTCTCATCGGCATGATCCTAGGCTTTCTGCTGTAACCACTCCCCACCCCTCACCCTCGTACCCCTTACCCTCCCACCCCTCACCCCTACTCCCCCACCCCTCCACCTACCCCGTCAGGGCTACAATAGTTACTCTAAGAATGCAATTCCCCGTTGGAGCGGTTTATGACCACTGCGGCCCCCGCCAAAACTCAGCCCGCTAAGACTCAGTACGAAGCCATCATTGGTCTCGAAACCCACTGTCAGTTGTGCACCGAAACCAAAATCTTCTCCCCAGCCTCTACGGCTTTTGGGGCCGACCCTAACACCTACATCGACCCCATTGTGGTGGGTATGCCAGGGGTGCTGCCGGTGCTCAATCAGCGCGTGCTGGAGTATGCCGTCAAAGCCGGGCTAGCCTTAAATTGCCAGATTGCCCCCTACTCGAAGTTCGATCGCAAGCAGTACTTCTACCCCGACCTGCCCAAAAACTACCAAATTTCTCAGTACGACCTGCCCATCGCCGAGCACGGCTGGTTAGAAATTGAGCTGATCGATAAAAAGACTAAGGAAGCCACTCGCAAGCGCATCGGCATTACCCGCCTGCACATGGAAGAAGATGCGGGCAAGCTGGTGCACGCAGGTAGCGATCGCCTGGCTGGCTCCACCTACTCCCTGGTTGACTACAACCGTGCTGGCGTCCCCCTGATCGAAATCGTCTCCGAACCCGATATTCGCACCGGCCAAGAAGCCGCCGAATATGCCCAAGAGCTGCGCCGCATCGTGCGCTACCTGGGCATTAGCGACGGCAACATGCAGGAGGGCTCCCTGCGCTGCGATGTCAACATCTCCGTGCGCCCAGTTGGCCAAGAGGAGTTTGGCACCAAGGTGGAGATCAAAAACATGAACTCCTTCAGCGCCATTCAAAAGGCGATCGAGTACGAAATCGATCGGCAGATTAAAGCCAATCAGACCGGCGAGAAAATCCTTCAAGAGACTCGCCTGTGGGATGAAAGCAGCCAGCGCACCAAGAGCATGCGCTCCAAGGAAGGCTCCAGCGACTACCGCTACTTTCCTGAGCCCGATCTGCCGCCTATTGTGGTGTCGGTAGAGCAAAAAGAGGGCTGGCTGGCCGAACTGCCTGAGCTACCCGCCCAAAAGCGCGATCGCTATGAAGCCGAGTTTGGCCTCTCGCCCTACGATGCCCGGGTGCTGAGCGACGAGCGCGCCATCACCGAATACTTCGAAGCAGCGATGGCGGCTGGTGCCGACCCCAAACTCACCGCCAACTGGATCACCCAGGACATCGCCGCCTACCTCAACACGGAGCGAGTTTCCATCGATGCACTGCCCCTGACCCCTGTTGCCCTAGCCGAGCTAGTGCAGCTAATCGCGGCGGGGACGATCAGCAACAAAATTGGCAAGGATCTGCTACCTGAGCTGCTCACCCAGGGTGGCTCCCCTAAAGCTCTAGTGGAAGCGCGGGGGCTGAGTCAAATTTCTGACCCGGCGCAGATCGAGGCCATGATTGACGAGGTGCTGGCGGCCCATCCCGAAGAGCTAGAGGCCTACCGTGGCGGTAAGAAAAAGCTCCAGGGGTTCTTTGTGGGCCAGCTAATGAAGCGCAGCGGCGGCAGAGTAGATCCAAAACTGAGCAATCAGCTGCTCAGTCAAAAGCTTAATCAATGAAGTTTCTCAAAATCATTGATAAAATTAAATGAGGGGTCTTACCCCCCATGCAATTTTTGAGTTAATATGGTACGTAGATGCACCCTGATGGTAGGGAGAGCCGATTGAGCTCTCCTTTTTTTTGCCTATTTTTTGCGGGGCTGCCCCTACAACCATTAAGCATTCATCCATGCTCTAGTAGAAACTCGTCTGGGCTCAGTCCGATGGGTCAGCTAATTTTGCCCATCCTAAGTGCCGACGACCTGAGATTGTTAAAGGCGATTATTTGAACAGGATAGGGTGCTCAGAAGTTGCGATAGTTGCGATCGCCGACCCTTCTACCCCTGAGACTCAGTGGCATAGCGATCCCACCAGCGGTTCAGCGGGTAATACAAGGCTGGAGCCCACAGACTGCTTAAAATAGCGGAACTCAACGCCACCCGCTGGTGATAGATCCAGATTCTGCCCAGGGGTGGGTAAAGCGAATTGGCCGACAAAATCTGGTCAAAACTAATTTGCAGTGCCAGCACTGTCTCTGCAATCACCGCCATCGCAAACACAATCAGCGCCACCGAGACAATGTCTTCCTGGAGGTAGCGCTGCTTTTGCAGCCGTGCCGTGAGCACCCCGACCACAATCAAGCTGAGGGTATGGGTTGGGTTGGGAGAGGTCATGGCATCCTGTAGCAGGCCCAGCACCAGCCCGGCTATGGCGGCCTCCCACTGGGTGCGCCTAATGCTCCAGGCTACGACCCAGATTAGCAACCAGTGAGGGGCAACCCCCAGCAGTTCCATTCCTGGTATGCGACTGGGCAGCAGCAGTAGGCAGACCAACACCGACGCTGCCGTAACTAAGCTATTGATCACCCAAGGCTGACGCCACAGGGGCAATGACGATGCTCTCATCCCCAAGGTCATGGCCGGGCTCCGTTGCCGCTTTCAGGGATCACGCCATTTTCAGGCGATGCCCCCGGCAGCACGGGCAAATCCACCGTTTCCTGCGGCTCGAAGGGGTGAACAATGGCCCACTCCAAAATCGATAGGGGCGACGATAGCTGAATCACCGCTTCTGGAGCCGGACTTTTGGTTAAATCAATCGATTCGATGCGGCCAATGGGAATGTCTTGGGGAAACAAGCGGCTGTAGGAGGAGGTAACAATTACGTCACCGGCTTTCACGTCGGGGAGTTTTTCAAAGAACTCCATCACCACTCGGTTGTTCGATTGCCCTCTCACTACTCCCATGGCCCGGCTGCGGCTGACCTTAGCGCCCACTCGGCTGGTGGGGTCACTAATTAACAGCACCCGTGAGGTGCTGGGAGAAACCGCTACTACTCGACCAATCAGCCCGCCAGGGCCAGTCACCACATGCCCATCTGCCACATCGTCGCGGCTGCCCCGGTTGAGAATAATATGCTGCCACCAGTGGTCGGCCCCGCGTCCGATTACTGTTGCCCGCACCCCGTCTAGGGGCGTAGCGGCTTCGTAGTCGCTGAGGGTTTGCAGCGATCGGTTCTGGTTTTCTAGCTCCACGATGCGCTGCTGGAGCTCAAGGATGTAGCTGTTTTCGAACTGCTGCTCGCGGCTCATGCCCGGCTGTAGAGGCCGGGTTAACCAATGATAGGTTTCGTAGATAACGGCACCATCATTGGCTCGCATTAGCCAAGCGGAGGAAATGGCCAGGGTAACCATTCCCGCTTTGAGGGCATGACGTGTCCACCAGCGGCGTAGGGCAAACATAGGTTCTGGGTAGATGACGACTCTGGGGATGCCCTACAGGCTCGATCGCCCGCTGAAAACTCGGCCCATTTGGCTAAAGTTTTCTAGTACTCGCCCGGTACCTAACACCACACAGCTAAGAGGATCCGCCGCTACATGCACCAGTATGCCGGTTTCGTGGCTGATCAGGGTGTCTAGCCCCTTAAGCAAGGCTCCGCCGCCAGCCAGCATAATGCCGCGATCGATAATGTCAGCCGCAAGTTCGGGCGGAGTGCGCTCTAGGGTGCGCTTGACAGCTTCAACGATGACCGAAAGCGGCTCGGCCATGCTCTCGCGAATTTCGGCACTCTTGACCGTCACGGTGCGAGGCAGACCCGACAGCAGGTGCAGACCTCGCACATCCATGGCAATCTCGTGGTCATCGGGGTTAGGGTAGGCCGACCCAATGGTGATTTTGATTTCTTCGGCGGTGCGTTCCCCAACCACGAGGTTATGCACTTTCTTCATATAGCTGGAGATGGCTTCGCTGAGTTCGTCTCCGGCTACGCGCACCGACTCGCTCAGCACGGTGCCCTGCAAACTCAGCACGGCAACTTCGGTGGTGCCGCCACCGATATCTACAATCATGTTGCCGGTGGGTTCAGCCACGGGCAGGCCTGCGCCAATGGCAGCAGCTACCGGCTCGTCGATCAGGTAGACGGTACGAGCACCAGCCTGCTGGGCGGCATCCATCACCGCGCGGCGCTCAACGCCAGTCACACCACTGGGAATGCCAATTACGATACGGGGCGATACCAAGGTGCGGCCCTCATGCACCTGACGAATAAAGTGTTTAAGCATGAGTTCAGCGGTGTCAAAGTCGGCGATGACACCGTCTCGCAGCGGGCGCAGAGCCACGACGTTGCCAGGGGTACGACCCAGCATCCGCTTAGCCGCTTCCCCAACCGCCAGGGGCTTCTTTTCAATCTGGTCGATGGCCACCACGGAAGGCTCTTGCAGTACGACCCCTTTGCCGGAGACGTACACCAGAGTATTGGCCGTACCGAGGTCAATACCCATATCGCGAGAAAATCTGTCGAAGAAAGCCACAGGCAATAACGCCCCTACATCAAGAAAAGACAGTGAACCAATGCTAAGGCACGCCCCTAGGGGATGACGTTGACATCGAAGTGGATTCTATTACGTTTCGTATCAGTGCGTCTAGTAATCAAATATTTATCGATAGGGGGAAAAGCCAAGGGGCAATTCCAAAGGCGTTAAACTGGCTGGAGCAGGTCCTAAACGTTGAGAGCGACCTTACCAATATATAAAGATGCATAGCCTGCTCCATGACGGCATTGATCGCCGCCGTGTTCCTGACGGATGTTTGAGGTTTCGCCTACAATGCTGAAACAAGTGTTGGGCAATCAGCGATGACGATTAATGTGGTGACTCTGGTAGGCCGCGTGGGCACTGACCCAGAGGTGAAATATTTTGAGTCGGGTACGGTGGTGTGCAACTTGACCCTAGCGGTGCGGCGACGGTCGAGCCGAGACGATAAGCCTGACTGGTTTAACCTCGAACTGTGGGGTAAAAATGCCGAGGTGGCGGCCAACTACGTGCGCAAGGGCAGTTTGATTGGTATCAGCGGTGCCCTGAAGCTAGACCATTGGCAGGATCGCTCTAGCGGTGCAGCGCGCTCAAAGCCGGTAGTGCGAGTAGATCGACTAGACCTGCTGGGCTCTCGCCGGGATAACGAGTCATCAATGAATTATAGCGACGATGAATTCTAGGGTCTAACCCCTTAGCTCAGGTGAATACCTAGGGCTTATGGAGCAGCAGGGCCGACTTCCTCAAGCCAGTCAAAGATTTGGCTGAGCTGATCGGTGCTGACCAACCCGTATTGCCACAGTGCCATGGGTAATAGGTTTGTGGCTTGCCCTGCCTTGCGCAATCCCATGGCGATCGCCTCAGAGGACACCGCTAGTTCGGTCTGAAGAAACTCGATGAGCTGATTTTGGCGTTGGGATGGCATAGAAATCGGGGCAGATGCTGGTAGTTAGCCCTTACTATAGCGGCTCTGGCTGAATACTGCCTCTGCCCTGAGAAATCCCGCTTTTGAGGATGTGCTCTATCGCTCGGGGCGGCTTTCTAGATAGCTGGCCAGCCGAGTCAAGGTGTCGTTGAGCTTTTCTTCGATGGTGGGCTCTGCTGCGGCCTCAACGTTATCTTTCCGCTTTAATTTCTCAAAGGCGCGGATCATCAAGAAGATCACGAACGAAATCACCACAAAGTTGATGACAGCGGAGAGAAACAGGCCGTACTTGATGCCGTTGGCAGAAAGATTGGCAATATCCTCTACCCCTGCTGCCTGTAGCGCCGGATTTAGCAGAACAGGAGTGATGATATCTTCGATAAACGAGGTGACCACACCATTGAAAGCTGCGCCGATGATCACAGCGACAGCTAGGTCAATGACATTGCCGCGCATGAGAAATTCTTTAAAGTCTCTCGCGAAGCCACCTGCGGAATTCACCGCCCGATCTCGAGTTTGTCTGTTAGCCATGTCTCCTCAATCCTTATTTCTAATTAAGACCATACGGTATACGACTAAAACAATATCAGCGTTTTAAACGCTTCATTCATATTCGGACTGCTGAGACGGCAAAAACAGAGACTTAAAGTGCGGTTAACCTTCCAAGATGACCGGGCTATAGAATTGCGGCAGCCATGGGTGAACTGCTGCGCCCTGGTAGAATCCATCCAGAGCGAGAGTAGGGGCACTGATTTGAGGACAATTCCTGGGAGCGAAGCGAACCCATGCTGAAACCGATTCAAGTTGTTGAGCTGTTGATGACGACCCCTAGCCATCAAGACTTTGGGGCTGGGGATACGATTTTTGAGGTGGGTGCCTTGGGAAATTGTATGTACGGCATCATTCAGGGAGAGGTCGATCTGTGGGTTAGTGGCCGCGTGTTTGAAACCATTTCTGCTGGCGACGTGTTTGGGGAAGGGGCGCTGGTGCAAATTCCCCATGTGCGGGCCTCTACGGCAGTGGCTAAGACCGACTGTCGGCTAGCTCTAGTGGATGAGGCTCACTTTAAGTTTTTAGTACAAGAGACGCCGCTGTTTGCCCTAGAGGTAATTCGTAGCCTCTCAAGCCGTCTACGGGCGGCCAAGGCGGCGGTTAGGAGTGATGGATAGGGCGATCGCCTTCATGGTGCCTTGCCGGGACCAGGCTGTATGTTTAGCCACCCTTTTTGTAGCGGTGGCCGTCCTATCCTAAACTGCACCTCAGGACGTTAGTGAATACGGTTTAGACCGAGGAGTGACAGGATGGATGCAGCCGCCCTTTGGCAACGCTATAAAGACTGGCTCTACTACCACGAAGGTCTGGGCTTTTACCTAGATGTCAGCCGCATGGGTTTTGATGATGCCTTTGTCGCTGATATGCAACCCCGCTTTGCGAAAGCCTTTGCCGATATGGCCGCGCTGGAAGCTGGGGCGATCGCCAACCCCGACGAAGATCGCATGGTAGGCCACTATTGGTTGCGCGATGCCGACCTAGCCCCCACCCCCGAACTCAAACAAGACATTCTCGACACGTTGACCAGCATTGAGCAGTTCGCCAGTCAGGTGCGCACGGGCGGCATTTACCCCCCTGATCAAGAGCGTTTTACCGAGGTTCTCTCCATTGGCATTGGTGGCTCGGCCTTGGGGCCGCAGTTTGTCGCCCAGGCCCTAGGGCCTGATTTTCCGCCCCTGGCAATTCACTTTATCGACAATACCGATCCCGAAGGCATCGATCGCATTCTTGCCCGGCTGGAAGACAAATTGTCTACCACCCTGGTGATCGTTACCTCTAAGTCGGGGGGCACCGCCGAAACCCGCAACGGCATGGTTGAAGTACGCACCCGATTTGAGCAGCGAGGGCTAAACTTTCCCAAGCAGGCCGTCGCCATTACCGGACGGGGCAGCAAGCTCGAAAACCAGGCCCTCAGCGAAGGCTGGCTAGCCACTTTCCCCATGCGTGACTGGGTGGGTGGCCGCACCTCTGAGCTATCGGCGGTGGGGCTGCTACCCGCCGCTCTGCAAAACATCAGCATTCGCTCCATTCTCGGCGGCGCGCGCGAGATGGATGCGGCTACCCGCGTGGCCGATCTGCGCCGCAACCCCGCCGCCCTGATTGCGCTGGCCTGGTATTACGCGGGCAACGGCAAAGGCGAAAAAGACATGGTGGTGCTGCCCTACAAAGACAGCCTACTGCTGTTTAGCCGCTATTTACAGCAGCTAGTGATGGAGTCGCTGGGCAAGGAAAAAGACCTAGACGGCAACCTGGTCTATCAAGGCATTGCTGTCTATGGCAATAAGGGTTCTACCGACCAGCACGCCTACGTGCAGCAGCTCCGCGAAGGCGTAGCCAGCTTCTTCGTCACCTTTATCGAGGTGCTAAAAGACCGGGCCGGTGACTCGGTGGAGATGGAGCCCGGTGCCACCAGCGGTGATTTTCTCTTTGGCTTTTTGCAGGGCACCCGCAAAGCCCTCTACGAAAATCAGCGACAGTCTATTACCTTGACCATTCCTGAGGTCAATGCCCACACCATCGGGGCGATGATTGCGCTGTATGAGCGGGCGGTGGGCTTCTACGCGTCGCTGGTGAACATCAACGCCTACCACCAGCCGGGGGTTGAGGCGGGCAAACTGGCCGCCTCCGGGGTGCTCGACCTGCAACAGGCTGTGGTCAACGCCCTGGCCCAAAGCTCAGGGCCGTTAACCCTAAGTGAACTGGCTACCGCAGCGGGAGCGCCTGATCAAGTGGAGACGATCTATGCGATCGCCCGCCACCTCCATGCCAACCAGCGCAGCTTGGTCATTCACGGTAACCCCGGCCATCCCGACGCGATCAAAATTGCGGCCCTGCGGTGAGGGAGTGGGTGGGGAGTGGGGAGTAGGGGGTTAGGCCATTTCTTTACCCCTCACCCCCTACCCTTCACCCTTAATCCGGAATCCACACGTAGGGGCTGCCCGAGACCGTAATGCCCTCGGCTTTGGAAAAGCGGATCACGACTAGCCGAGAGCTGTCGCGGCCCAGGTCGAGGTAGCCGCTGGCCCAAACCTCAGAGCGCACTACGCCGGTAATTTCGAGGCGGTAGCCGCCGGGGGGCAAGTAGAGAGTTTCCTGGCGATCGAAATTGTGGGGGCGATATACCAGGCGGTTGTTTAAGTAAACTGCACCCCAGTCGTCGCCTCGGGCATCAAATTCGATCCTGACCTGCTCGCTCTCTGGCTCAGGGCGGGGGTAGGGCAGAATAATAATTGACGGCTGGCGAAAAATGTTGGGCGACTGCCGAATAATCACCCGTCGGTTTGAGCGAATAATGCGGTCGGGCTCGGCAGTAGTGCCCTCCTGGGCCTGGGCAATCGGTGCGCAGGGTAGGGCGATCGCCACCGCTACAACCCAGAGCCAACTCCAGCGCCTTGGGATTGCTCTCGGGACGGTTTTCAACCCCGATCTTCTAAAAGACTTACTCTTATCGGCCTCAACCACCATGCCACCACTCCTTCGCCTCGCGATCCCCAACCCGATGGTAGTTGCCCCTACTCTCAACCTAGAGATGCCTGTGACTCTTCGCCAATTGGCGGGTAGATATCCACACTCTGAGGCCACCCACCCAATTCAGTAAAGTTGACTAAAATCTATATAAGGAAAAACAGTTACTCAGGTTTAGCGGCTAAGCTAGCGTTGGCGGTTGATTTAGCTTGTGCGATCGCCCTGACCTGGGCACCTAAATCTATTTTGCCAAATCTATTTCGTCGTAGAGGATAGGGCTTTGAGTAATACCAGCAATTTTCGTGAAGCGATTAGCAAGGCCAAGGGCCAAACCCTGGTTGGCCCCAACGTTATCAAGAACGCCCTGCCCTATGTAGGTGGCGGGCTGATTCTAACCGCCCTCGGTTCCTTTGGCGGCCTGACCGTAATGGCCAGCAACCCAGCCATCTTTATGCCCACTTTTTGGGTGGCGTTTGTTGCCCAGATCGTGCTTTTCTTTGTGGCGATGAACGTCGCCTCCAAGGGCAACAACAGCACTGCCCTACCCCTGCTCGCCACCTATAGTCTGCTGACGGGCTACACCCTCAGCGGTCTGCTAGCCGTTGCTCTAGGCACGTCTGGCGTTGGCGTCACCGGCATTGGCTTTGCGGCGCTGTCCTGCGGCATCGTCTTTATTGCGGCTCGCCAGATTGGCTCTAACCTCTCGGAGGAAGATGGCTTTGCTCTCACTAAAACCATCGGCATTGGCGTAGTTGCCATCCTAATTGCGGTGGTGGGTCAGTTTATTTTCGCCATGTTTGGCGGCCCCATTCCCCAGTTTCTCGACATCGCCATCTCTGCCTTTGGCGTGCTGGTGTTCTGCGGTGCTTCGGTAGTCGATTTCTTCATTCTGCCCCGCACCTACAAAGATGAGCAGTATCTATCGGCGGCGCTATCGATGTACCTCACCTACATCAACCTGTTTGTCTTCATTCTGCGTCTGCTGATCGCCATCAACCGCGACTAGCACGCTGCTAGGGTTTACTTTCCCTGTTACATCGAAGTCCCGGAGCCGAATGGTTTCCGGGATTTTTGTACGGGCAGCTTAGTCAAGTTGATCAGCTCAAGGCGCTGGGGCCTTCACCAACCTACTCAACTAAAAACGACGTTTCGCGCCCCATCCTTCCTATACTGATACCTTGGTGCCCGTTACCCTTAGTCGCCCCGGATCAGTTTTAAGGAGTCCCATGTCTGTCATCCGCGCTCTGCATCAACAGTTGGTCAGTAAAGAACGCTCTGCGGTGGAGATTACCCAGAGCTACCTCGACCAAATTGCAGCCCTGGAACCCACCATCCGCAGCTACCTGACCGTGACGGCTGACCAAGCTCTGGCCCAGGCGGCCCAGGTCGATGCCCGCATTGCCGCTGGGGAAGACATTGGCCCGCTGACCGGCATTCCCATTGCCCTCAAGGACAACCTCTGCACCCAGGGGGTACGCACCACTTGCGGGTCGAAGATTCTCGAAAACTTTGTGCCGCCCTACGAGTCAACGGTGACTGGAAAATTGCGGGACGCAGGGGCGATCGCCCTGGGCAAAACCAACCTCGACGAGTTTGCCATGGGCAGCTCTACCGAAAACTCGGCCTACCAGATCACCGGCAACCCCTGGGATGTGACTCGGGTACCGGGTGGCTCGTCGGGTGGCTCTGCCGCCGCCGTGGCCGCTGGGGAATGCGCCGTGGCCCTGGGCTCCGATACTGGGGGATCCATTCGCCAGCCCGCCTCATTTTGTGGTGTTGTGGGGCTGAAACCCACCTATGGCCTAGTTTCGCGGTTTGGTCTGGTGGCCTACGCCTCGTCCCTCGATCAGATCGGCCCCCTGGCCCGCACGGTAGAAGATGCGGCACTGCTGCTCCAGGGCATTGCCGGTCACGATCCCAAAGACTCCACCAGTCTAGATGTGAAGGTACCCGATTACACGCAGTACCTCAAGACTGACCTCAAGGGCCGCAAAGTCGGCATTATCACCGAAACCTTTGCCGCTGAGGGCATCGACCCCGCCGTTAGAACGGCTACCGAGAAGGCCATTCAGCAACTTAAGGAGCTTGGGGCTGAGATCCAAGAGATCTCTTGCCCTCGCTTTCCCTACGGTCTGCCCACCTACTACATCATCGCGCCGTCGGAAGCGTCGTCGAACTTAGCCCGCTATGACGGGGTTAAGTATGGCGTTCGCAACAACAACGACAGCCTGATGTCGATGTACACCAAAACCCGCGCCGAGGGCTTTGGGGCTGAGGTGAAGCGGCGCATTATGATCGGCACCTATGCCCTGTCGGCGGGCTACTACGACGCCTATTATCTCAAGGCCCAAAAGGTGCGCACCCTAATCAAGCAAGACTTTGAGGCCGCTTTTGGCCAGGTCGACGTGCTGGTGTGCCCGACGGCCCCCACCACGGCTTTCAAGGCGGGCGAAAAGGTAGACGACCCCCTCAGCATGTATCTGTCTGACCTAATGACGATTCCGGTGAACCTGGCGGGGCTGCCGGGGCTGAGCCTGCCCTGCGGCTTCGACAATCAAGGGCTGCCCATCGGTCTACAGCTGATTGGCAATGCCCTGCGTGAAGACCTGCTGTTTGAGGTGGGCTATGCCTACGAGCAGGCTACAGAGTGGCACAATCGGGTGCCCTAGGGATGAAAAATCGGCACAGGGGAGTACGGGGAAGCGGGTCACATGCCCCATAATAGGCAGCAAGCAAGGGGCCAGGTTCTGGCAACCGTCACTGGTTTTTAACAACCCTATTCGCTTACTCACCTACTTCCTCCATTCTTTCCATGCCCATTATCAAACTTCTCTTCGGTATTTTGGGCATCGCAGGGGTCATCTATGTTTCACTGTGTGGCTGGCTGTGGTTTGCCCAACGGCGGCTGATGTATTTGCCCTGTCCAGCCATGGGCGCGACTCCGGATGCGTTTGGCATAGTCTACGAAGATGTTTGGATTCCGATTGATGGGGCTGGGCATCTGCACGGCTGGTGGCTGCCAGCAAACTCGGGCAATGACCTGACCATTTTGTATCTCCACGGCAATGCTGGGAATGTGTCTAGCAATTTGGGCAAGGCGCTACAGCTGCGATCGCTAGGGGCCTCGGTGCTGACTATCGACTACCGTGGCTATGGCCAGAGTTCTGGCCCCTTCCCCACCGAGCAGCGGCTCTACGCAGATGCTCTGGCGGCCTGGCGGTTTTTGCAGGTTGAGCAAGGCGTTATGCCCCAACAATTAGTGATCTATGGTCATTCCCTCGGTGGGGCGATCGGCATTGAGCTGGCTAGCCATGTGCCCAATCTGGCAGGGTTGGTAGTTGAAGCGTCGTTCACCTCCATGGCCGATATGGCGACCCTCTCGCAGTACAATCGCTGGTTTCCGGTGCGTCAGCTGCTCACCCAGCGGTTTGAGTCGATCGCCAAGGTCAATCGCCTCAAAGTGCCTACGCTTTACCTGCATGGTTTAGCGGATGCCTCAGTTCCGGCTGTGATGAGCGAGGCGCTTTACCAGGCTACGGCTGGGCCAAAATCTCTCTGGCTGGTGCCCGATGCCGACCACAACGACCTACCTGACTGGGCGGGCGATGAGTTTGATCAGCGGTTACGCCAGTTTTTGCAAGATTACGTGCTAGTCAAGTACTGACGACCGCTCTGCAAAGCTCACGTGAATCCCGTTGTGAGGGTTGTAAGCGCCCGCAGCGGTGGCCTCTAACTTGGCTCCTCATCTCATCTACCCAAAGCCTTACCCGTTCACTGCCAGGGTTAGCGTCCAGCTCAGCAGCCTGCCGGTGGCCTCTGGGGCATGATCAACCGCCCGCAGCCGCCAAGTTCCCTGGGTGGCCTGGCCGATGAATCGCATCAGTACGGGGGTCGTTTGCAAGGAATAGGTCGTCCGCAGCTCGGTTTGGCGACCTAGGCTGCGTCCTTGGAGCAGGACTGTGCTGCCGTTGGGGGCAATCAGGGTGAAACTGACATCCCCCAGAAACTCGTGATTAGCGCTGACCTCAACCTGCACGTCGGTTACGGTGCCGGTGGTGGCTACAGCAATACTACTCTCCACTCCATTGGGCTGGTTGTCAGGTATGTCTTGAGCGGTTTGGTTTTGCTGCTGCACTACCCGCCCTAGCTGTCGCCCCGCAAAGGCCCGACGCTGGGCCTCGCGTACCGCCGCCGCCGCATTTACCTTGCCATAGCCAAACCACTGGGAGTGGCCACTGGCGTTGTAGGTGCCGTGTTGAAGGCCGAGCTGGGGGTCGGGGGTGCGATCGACAATTTTGTCGGCGGTGGCCTGCAAAATTTCGCGCACCTGCCGGGCCGTCAGGCCGGGGTTAACCGAGAGCATCAGCCCCGCCACCCCCGCTACCACCGGGCAGGAGCTAGAGGTGCCGCCAAAGGCGTTGGTGTAGTCGTCGCCCGAGTAGCCAGCGGCCTGGGTGCGATCGCTCGTCACCATCCCCCGCCCCGGCTGGTACTGGGTCAGCGGTGGCCCAGTTGGCACATTGCCCACCTGGGGCAGAGCCATATTGGGGGGCGCGTTGTTGCTAGGGGCCGCCACAGCGATGTGTTCGCCCCAGTTGCTATAGGCAGCCTTGGTGCCCAGACTGGTCGAGGCCGATACCGCAATCACATCGGGGTGAATGGCAAACCCGCTTAGCCACCGGGTGGGGCCACTGAGCGCGTTTTTGGGCCACTGGGTTTCGTTGATGGTGCCACTGACGGGGCGGTTGGCGTTGCCCGCTGAAAAGACAATCACGCAACCCTTGCCATTGCGCCCGGTGGTGGCAGCCCGAGTCAGCGCATTGGTCTGCCGCAGGGTGAGGGGAAAGTAGTTCGCCGCCGGTGACCAGCTACAGACGATCACGGCGGCTCCCCGGCGCACCGCTTCGTTAAACAGCTGCTCGATCGCCCCGTCATCGATAAAGCCCGTGGTGCGAATCGGTAAAAAGGCGCAACCAGGGGCCACCCCAACAATGCCCGTGGTATTTTCTTCGCCAATGGCCAGCCCGGCGACGGCGGTGCCGTGGTTTTCGCCCTGCTTGGCGGGCAGGGGCAGGGCGTCTTTATCTTTCAGATCTAGCGGTGCCACCAGCTTGCCCACCCCCTGGAGATCGGGGTGGTTGAGGTCAAACCCGTCATCGCTGACGGCAATCACTACCGACCTGGATCCCCGAGTAATATCCCAAGCCGCTTCCGCTGAGATGTGCGACCCGGCGGCTAAGCTAGCGCCACCGTTGTGAAACAGGTGCCACTGCTGGGGATAGCGATCGTCCGTGGGGCGATAGAGGCTGCCGGTTTCGATGGCCAAATTTGGCTCCGCCGCCAAAACCATCTCCAGGGCCATTAGCCGATTGGCAATTTTGATCGGATTTTCGATCGCCGCTGGGGTAACCCGCACCACAAAGGTGTTGGGCATGCCCTCTAGCGGGTTTTCGATGGCAATGCCCAGGCTTGCTAGCAGGGCGTCAATGGTGTCCTTGGTCGTGTCGGGGGCAAACTGCACCGTGAGCTGGTCGGTGAGATAGACCCAGGTTTGCGGGCTATCGACCAGGCGATATACGTGGCTGGCAAAGCGCACCGTCGGGTCTTGGCGGGCCGTGGTTAGGGCTGTTTCCAGACCGTTCTCAGCCATCTGCCACTCCACTAACTGCCCTCCGGCCACCGGGCGCACCGCCAAAGGGTTTAGGCGCTCTTGGAGTGATTCTAAGGCCGTGGCTGCCGTGAGCCGAGTGGTGAAACGGGTGGGCACTTTTTCGAGCAGTAGCTCTTCGCCGCCGCGCTGCAAGATTTCTCCTCGAAAGTCGCTGCGAGGGCCACTGCTGCCAGGGTCACTATGGGGCAAACGAGCATCAGAGGAAAATCCGGTCATCGAGTAATGGGCTCCGACGGGAACTTTTGATCGCTAGAGCAGTCTGTGACCTGGCTATGGCATTATTCCTAGCCCTAGGACAGTTGCCTGGCTGGGCCAAAGATCGGTACTGCGCCATACCGAGATGATAAGATACCTCAGTGTTTTTCTGTTCAGTTGCCTCGCCCTGCTCGTTGTCCCTCACTACGTTTTACTCTATGGTCGTTTTCACTCGTTTTCTGCGTCAGTCTTGGGGCGGTTGTGCCGCCGCTGCCCTGTCCATCGCCCTGGTTGCGGGGGGATCTGGGGTGGCCCTGGCCCAGGAGGCTAGTGGCTCTGACCCAGCGCGACCGCTAAACCAGGCCAGCAGCTCTCTCAGCATTGCTTCAGGGCAGCAGCTAATGACCGAGGCCAGCGCCGCGATCGCCGACCAAAACTACCCCCTAGCCGAAGAAAAACTTGAGGCGGCGAGGGATAGTTTCAATCAGATCTCGACCTACTACCAAGAGCTGGCGCAGATGTTTGTCGGGGTTGACACCCAGATCAATCGCAGCAACCGAGAAAAGGCGCTCGAAACCGCTCAGCTGCGCGATCAGGCTACCTATCAGCTAGCGCTGGTCTATCGTTCGCAAAATCAGGCCAGTGAGGCAGTGCCCCTGCTGATGGAGATTCTGCGCAGCCAGCAGCCCACTCGCGATCTGGGCCAGCGGGCCTATCAACAGCTATTTGAACTCGGCTTTGTCGATCAACCCTACAATGGTCGGGCTGCTACCACCCCCGCCGAACCTGCCGAGCCGACCGAATAGGCGATCGCCCCTCTGTTTTCTCAGTCAGCTATAGCTAGATTCAATGCCCCTGGGTTAGCGACTGGGGGTTGCAACTGGCAATATGGTCTTAGGGGATTTGAGTACCCCGGCTACCCATCCCACAAGGAAACTGTTCATGATTACTCCCGACCAGGTTAGCACCATGATCAAGGCTGGCCTTCCCGACGCCGATGTGCAGGTGCAAGATTTAACCGGCGGCGGTGACCATTACCAGGTGGTTGTGGTTTCGTCACAGTTTGCCGGGCGCAGCCTGGTACAGCAGCATCAGCTAGTCTACGGAGCGGTGCGCGAGGCCATGTCTTCCGAGGCTATCCATGCGTTAGCCTTAAAAACCTATACCCCAGAAGATTGGGCCGCTCAAAGCGCCTAGCCTGGGCATCGCTTTGCTTTAACCGTTTATTTCGTTCTGCAAGGGTATCGACGCTATGGATGCGGCAACTAAAGAAAGACTCGATCAGCTGGTTCAAAACAACACCATCATGGTGTTCATGAAGGGCAACAAGCTCATGCCCCAGTGTGGCTTCTCCAACAACGTTGTGCAAATTCTCAACGTGCTGGGCGCTCCCTTTGAGACCGTCGATGTGCTGGCTGACCCAGACATTCGTCAGGGCATCAAAGAATATTCCAACTGGCCCACCATTCCCCAGGTCTATATCAATGGCGAGTTTGTCGGTGGTTCTGACATTCTCATTGAGCTGTACCAAAACGGCAAGCTCCAGGAGATGGTTGAGATCGCCCTGGCTTCCTAGGGCATAGGTCTAGCTTCGTGAACAGCTCCGCTTAACTCTCGTTCATTAGAGGTTGAGCGGAGTTGTTGATCTAGCAGACAGACTAGGCATGCCCAAGGCTCAGGCGGTGTAGAGAGCTGCGATCGAGATCGGGGCTGTCCCCATGGGCGGTTCTGCCGAGGTAGCAGGCGTAAATCTCTGGAATATTGAGCCTCGACTGCATCCTCACATCTGTGGCAGCCACTTATCGATCCCTTAGGATTGCTAGGGTGAAGTCAGACCCTCGCATCTAGTCATGTCCCCAACTACCCTGCCGGTTGCCTTTCAGCAGCGTCTCGATCAATCTGCTATCACGCGCCCAATGGTGCGGCTGTGGCTGCTGGCCGCCAGCCTGATCGCCCTAGACGGGTTTGACTTTTTTATCATTGGGGTTGCCCTGCCGTTTTTGCAGCGTGACTTAGGGCTGGGGCCAGCGGCAGTTGGGGCCGTGGCGGCGGCGGCGGTGGCTGGGTCACTGCTGGGCTCATTGTTCCTCGGGCCGCTCACCGATAAACTGGGTCGTCAGCCCATGCTGATTGCCGATGTCATTCTTTTTGTCGTGGCTACCGCTGGCACCGCCCTGGCCTGGAACCTGGCTTCGCTACTGGTCTTTCGGGTATTGGTTGGGGTGGCGATCGGGGCCGACTATCCTATCAGCGTGGCCTACATTGTTGAAAACGTGCCCACGCGCCACCGCGACCAGCTCGTAATTGGAGCGTTCTCGTTTCAGGCGGTAGGCGCGCTGTTGGGGGCGCTAGTGGGCATCGCCATCCTGTATGGATTCTCTGTGGGCTATCCAGGTGACGAGCAGATGGCTATTCACTATGCCTGGCGCTGGATGCTGGGGGTAGGAGTAGTGCTAGCACTAGGAGTAGCTCTAGCGCGCCTGGCAGTTTCTTTGGAAAGCCCAGCTTATTTGTTGTCCCAAGGCGATTATGAAGCGGCGTCTGCGATGGCCTCTGAGTTGCTGGAAGAGCCTATGACCCTAAAGCCCGATGGCCCTGAAGGGCCGATCTTTGCACCAGACGACCAGCCCCAGCTCCGCTATCGAGACCTGTTTGTGCCCACCTACCGTCGCCAAACGCTGCTGGCTTCGGTGCCTTGGTTTTTGCAAGATATTGCCACCTACGGCGTGGGCATTTTTACCCCGGTTATTTTGGGTGTTTTGGTCTTTGGCGGCTCGTCTAACCTAGTGGCGCAGACCATGGCCTCGGCCAAAGGCTCGGCGCTGGTCGATATCTTTTTAATTCTCGGCTTTTTGCTAGCGGTGCTGCTGGTCAAGCGGCTAGGGCCGATTGTGCTGCAAATCGTTGGGTTTTTAGGCATGGCCCTGGGGCTGGGGCTGCTGGCGGCCTCAACGGGGCTGCCAGCCGAGAGCCGTGCGGCGATGGGGCTGATTTTTGGCGGCTTTCTGCTGTTTAATCTCTTGATGAATGCCGGCCCCAATGCCACGACCTTTCTACTTTCAGGGGCGGTGTTTCCGGCTGCGATTCGAGCCAGTGGGGCTGGGTTATCTGCGGCCATAGCTAAAGCTGGGGCAGTGTTAGGCACCTTTGGGCTGCCGGTTTTACAGCAGGCTCTAGGGTTGGCATTAACACTGGTGTTGTTGGCCTTGCTCTGTGGGTTGGCCGCCGTGGTGACCTTTGTCTACCGGCGGGAAGCGGCACAGCTGCGGCTGCTCGGCGATGGGAGTGATGGGGCGATCGCCGACTCCCCGCCTACGTGAGCAATTTCCTGGCGGTAAGGGGGTAGCCCTAGGCGAAATGTACGTTCGGTTAGGGCAGGGCACTACGGCCAAGAGCGCCTATGGGCAGAGAAGCGCTTCTGCAATTATATCAAGCAACTCTGAAACAGCCCTCAGCTCGCCGTCATGGCTGAAGCGGCGGCGGCTTCACTCTCGGGGGCGACCTCTTCAAAGCGAATCACATCCTGGCGAGGGCTGGCATGGCTGACCCGCACCTGAAACTGTTCCCCTAGGGCAACGGCTCGATTGAAGCGCATGGCCAACTCCAAGCCTAGATCTTCTACCATAATTAGCCCCAATCCTTCGTCTTCCCGCAGCCAGCGCAGCAGCATCACATCCCAGGGTTGGTCTTGGTGACGACGCAGGTATTCTAAGGCCCAGTAGCGTTTGGTCTGGCGCTCAACCAGGGTGGCTTCGTAGGCGGCAGAGCTAGCGCCAATGGCCAACTCGGTCACCTCTGTGGAAGAAAAGGGCAGCGGCTCGCCCCGCAGGTGGGCTTTGAGCTGAAAGTGGGTGACTAAGTCGAGATAGCGCCGAATGGGGGACGTGACCTGACTGTAGCTCTCTAGCCCTAGGGTGGCATGGCGGCTGGGGGTGATGCCGACTTCGCTGCGAGTCATACAGCGGCGAATGGCCGAGTCGCGCACCCAACCTGTGGGCAGCTGAATGAGTTCTTCATCTGAAGGCAGCTCAGGCTGGGGCTGGCTGCGAAAGGGAATGGCCAGGGCGTGGGTTTGCCCGTAGCGAGCGGCCACTTCTCCCGCCAAGATCATCATTTCGGCTACCATCTGCCGGGCCGTAGAGTCGTTGAGAACTTCGATGACAATGTCGTCTTCGGCCTCAGACACCTTGATGCTCGACTCAGGCATATTGATACTGATTGCCCCCTGGGTGAGCCGCCACTGGCCCCGCACCTTGGCCCAATGGGCTAGCCCTTGCAGCTCGGGCTCGGCAGTAATGCCCAGCTCCAGCATCTCGTCAACGTCGTCGTAGGTGAGGCGGTAGGTAGGCCGAATCAGGGTGGGGTGAATTTGATAATCGTGAATATCGCCATTGGCTGTGAGGGTGATGCCAAAGCTGAGGGCACAGCAGGTTTGCCCCTGAATTAGGCTCATAGCCCCGGTTGCCAGCTCCATGGGGAACATGGGAATCATCCCGGTGGGCAGATAAATGGTCGTGCAGCGGCGACGGGCCTCCAGATCTAAATCATCGCCGGGCATGAGCCAGCGGGTGGGGTCGGCAATATGAATCCACAGGCGTTGGGTGCCGTCATCCAGCGTCTCTAAGCTCAGGCCGTCGTCGATTTCTTGAGTGCTGGCGTCGTCTACGGTGTAGGCCTTGAGGTGGGTGAGGTCTATCCGGTGGGCGTCGGGGTCAGGCGGCGGAGACTGAAGACGCTGCTGCGCCATGGTAAGGGTTTCCTCAGAAAAGTGACCGGGAATTTGGCTGCGCCTGAGGGCCAGGTTTTCGTGGACGCTCCAGAGTCCCAGTGCCACTAGAGTATCAAATGCACCCGCCGCTGTCGGGTTAATACCCAGAGCATTAAGAATTTCTACGGCCTGGGGGCGCTGGCTCGACTCGTCACCTAACAGCGCCAGGCGCTCAAGGATTTCGAGGCGGGGGCGATCGCTCTTCTCCCACCCCACGGTTTCCCCTGCCATGGCCTGACGGGCCTTGGTGATAAATGATTCCCACTCGTGCTGGCGCTGGGCTTCGCGCTCGAGCTGTAGCCGCAGTTCGTCAACTTGGGCAGCAGGGCGAGGTTCGTAGCGATCGCCCTTCTGCTTAAAGAAAATCTTGTCCTCTACCAACAGCCGATGGGCCGCGTAACAAAACGTGGGACTTTGGTCAGAAAACAGAAGCTCTGCCAAAGTGGCCGGATCGGCAGACTCACCGGCTTCTGCAAAAAACTCCCAAGCAATCTCTAGGCTGGACGGATCGATATATGATCCAGCCTCCGCTGCGAAGGGGGCAATGTCGGTGGGTTTGTAAGTATTGCCGCTGACCTCATAGGTGAGATCGCGGGGATGCAGGGTGTAGGCTTGACCCCGCTCGTCGATGACCACCCAGTTTTTTTTGCCCTCAGGGCGATCGACAACCCCTAGACGGGGCTGCCCCTGGTGCTTAAATTCGACTAGCGTTCCTTTATCAACCAAGCCAACACCCTAGCGATCATCATCCCTAGCCTAGCCTAGCCTAGCCTTCCCCATTCACATAGGGTAGCAGGGCGATAATCCGCGCCCGCTTGATGGCAGTGGTGAGTGCCCGCTGTTGTTTAGCGGTCAAGCCAGTGATGCGGCGGGGCAAAATTTTGCCGCGCTCGGTGATGAACTTACGAAGCAGATCGACATCTTTGTAGTCGATCGGGTCTTCGGGCTTGATTGGAGATACTCGACGACGAAAATAGGCCATGGGTGCTAATTACTTGATTTCTTTGTGGATGGTGTGCTTGTTGCAGTGGGTGCAGAACTTTTTGAGTTCGATGCGGTTGGTCGTGTTACGACGGTTTTTTTGGGTGGTGTAGCGAGATACACCGTTAGAGCGCTTGTCGGGGTTGGTTCGACATTCGGTACACTCTAGGGTTATGACGAGGCGGACGCCTTTAGCCATGACTGTTTACCTGAAAATAGGGCGGGCAGAAAAATGAAGACACAGCCTTCTATTATTTCACAGCCCGCCAAGATCGCCAACATCAATTTTGATGCGATCAGAGTAAGCGCATATTGGCAGAGCAGGGATACAACTGGATGGGTTGTCGTAGCCCGCGATTCGTGGCCAAGGCACGTTGAAAACTCGGAGGGTCTGCTTACTCCCCCTCTGATCGAGCACCGATGATTGTAGGTGGCCTTGGCATAAGTCCCAGCTTAGAGCGCCGATCGCCCGGCTTTGCCTCGTGCGGTGCGTGAGACGAGCCAGTGAGCGGGGAGTCAAGAGTATTTAGCTAAAAACTGGTTCAAATCGACAAAGGTGCCAGCCCGGGTGGCGATGGGTTCTTCGTAGCCTTTCATCTCAACCGTGAAGCACTTGAAGCAGGGGTCATCTACCCCGGACTTTTGCAGGTATTGATAGGTGGTTTCGCCAATGGCAATATCTAGACCCAGGGGCTTGGTTGCAGACTCTAGGCGAAAGGCCGCGTTGACGGTGTCACCTAGGGCGGTGTAGTCGGGGCGATCGCCGCTGCCGGTGTTGCCAACCATGGCGTAGCCCGTGTTGATGCCGGCCCCAATACGCAGGGGGAACGGCAGTGGAAACTGCTCGTGGAGCTGGCTTGTCATCTCGGCCAGGGTGCTGACGGCCTGCAAAATCTTGATCATACTGGCTTGGTCGGCTCCTTCGGGGCCATGGATCCAAACCGTCATTACAGCATCGCCGATATATTTATCGACCCAGCTGCCGTATTGACCAATAATTTCTCCGGCGCGGCGAAACCAGGTGCCAATGGCCTCGGAAAGAATTTTTTCATCCATTTGGCGGGTCAGTATGGTGAAGTCGCGAATGTCGATCACCATGACCGAAATGAGCTGCCGCACGTGGAGCATCGCCGTAGCGGTGGCATTCTGACCGTGGGCTCCACCCAGGGGCGCGTCTAACGCCTCAGCTGCATCTTGAGGTGAGAAAAACCGCAGCTCGGTCTGGCCAAAGGTGAGCAGATCGCCATCGTGGAGAATAACGGGCACGCTGACCCGACGCCCGTTGACAAAGGTGCCGTTGCGGCTGCCCAGGTCGATGAGGTAAAACCGACCGCTGTCGGCACTCTGAAGCATGGCGTGGTTGCGTGAGATCCAGCGGTCGGGCAGCACAAAATTATTGTCGTCGCCCCGCCCTACCGTCCAATAGCTAGCACCCGCCAAGGAAAGCTGGCGATCGCCGGAGCCGGTTTTAAGCGCAAGGTAGGGGCCAGATGAAGTCACAGCGGTACTATGAGGGCAATAAAAGGGCAAAAACACGACTGCGCTAAAACTCAAGCTGCGATCGCGGCAGATAACCCCAAACTATCCCTGAGCTGCCCCTATTATGCCAGAGATGCAAACCTAGTACCTAATCTAGGCGAGCGCCGCTGTCAGGAAAAACAAACCGTCAACCACCAACGTGCTAAACACAGCCCCTCCAAAAGCCCACCAAGCCAATTGTCGGGAGGTGCTGAGGGCGATCGCCGTCGCCACTAGCAAAAACAACACCAAAATTACGGCTCGGCAGGCTGCCACATCCGTTTGCAGGGTAGCGCTAGCCGCCCGCAGCACCAAAGGGGCCGCGTCTGGGCTGGTCAGCATTAGCTGCCGCCAGGTAGGAAACAAGTGCATCCAGTTGATGTACAAGTCTGTGACCGCCGTGCCCAGCAGTGACCCTAAGAAGAAATAGCTGCCCACTCGGCCCCAACCTTGACACAAGCAAACTAGGGCGATCGGCAAACCCAAAGCCTCAATCGGCAAGTGAACAACCGGATCCCATCGAAACCAGCCCCAGTAGAGCGAGCCCGTTAGCCAAATCCATCCAAAGCCGACAATCATGTCGCCCCAGAGGCTCCAGCGAGAGCGCTGCATCAGCCACGCCCCCAGCACCAACCACAGAGGAGTAATTGCCAGGCTCACCCAAGGAAAGTAGCGCACCAGGGGAGCCTGCACAAACACCGGCAGAATCACTAAGCTCAGTGCTGCCCCAAAGACCTTAAGTTGAAGGCCTGACCGTGCTACCCAGCCCTGGACTAGAGCCAGCCATGGCAAAGTCTTTTTATCTGAAGCAGAACTGTAGGAAAGGCTCAATGTAGACTCAACGTAATTATGAGTGTTTGATTAATCATTATTAACATAACATGCCCCGGGGGGGGATAGGGTAGCCAAAGCAGCGAGCAGACCAGTATTGAGGTTGTCTTCAGATTAAGGCTGTCCCTAAGTTCATACTCAAACCAGTCAGGGATTAAAGGTAAACGAAGAATCTGAGTGCCTCAGTACCGGATACTCTGTCTGCTCCATAGAATAGTCAAGGTAAAGATAGTTGGAGAAAATCTACGCCAAGTTGGGAGGCTGCCCATGAAAACAGTGTACTTATTTTAAGTATTTAAGGAAGTATCCCAGGGAGGAGGCCGCGTCATGCTGGGTTTATCCTCCCAGTCAGTCACTGCGCCATGGCCGCAACTGCCCAAACTTCCCGCTCGTCTTTGTGCAGGTGCCTCCGGCTAGCAACGCTAGCTTTGCAACGCTATATCCACAGACTATGGTTACTTCTTTATGAATAGTGTGTTTCCTAACCTAGTAGCTACGGCAGCTCAAATAGGCAGCGGCGCACCCACGCCTGCTGCAGAACCGATGAACCTGTTCCAAGCTATTGTGATTGGCATTGTGCAGGGACTAACGGAATTTTTACCGATCAGCAGTACAGCCCACGTCAAGATGATCCCCGTGGTGCTGGGCTGGGGCGACCCAGGGGTGGCGTTTACCGCCGTTATTCAGCTAGGCAGCATTGCGGCCATTCTTTACTACTTTTGGGATGATCTGCGCCAGGTGACGATGGGCATGGTCAAGGCTACTATGACCCGACAGTTTGACTCCTCAGAGTTTCGCCTGGGATTGGGCATCTTGCTGGGCAGCCTCCCCATTGTGGTCTGTGGCCTCTTGATCAAAATTTTCATCCCAGATTTTGACAATTCGCCGTTGCGCAGTGCCTCTACTATTGCCATAGTGTCTATTTTGATGGCCTTGGCTCTGGCTGCTGCCGAGTTTGTGGGCCACCACAAGCGCACCTTTGAGGCTCTCAGTTTAAGAGATGGCGTGACCATGGGTTTTGCCCAAGCTCTGGCGCTGATTCCCGGCGTGTCGCGGTCGGGGTCTACGCTCACGGCTGGCTTGTTTATGGGGTTAGAGCGATCGACAGCGGCGCGGTTCTCTTTTTTGCTGGGGGTACCCGCCATTACGCTATCGGGGCTAGTGGAGCTAGAAGGTTTTTTAGAAACTGGGTTTGGAGCCGCTGGGCCGGTGCCGCTAATCGGTGGCATTGTGGCGGCGGTGGTGTCGTCTTATCTGGCGATTTTTTGGCTGATTCGCTTTTTGAAGCGGCATAGCACTTGGGTATTTGTGTGGTATCGTCTCGCCTTTGGAGCCGCCATTCTGCTGGCGCTGGCTACCGGAAAAATGCAAAACATCTAATATAGGAAGGCACATTTTGCTTCTCCAAGGCTTTCTTTAGCTATGGCTGCCTCGGCTATTCGCCCTGCTCGCATTACCCGCGTGCTGCCCGACTCGATCGCAGACGAGATTGGTTTTGAGCCCGGCGATGCCCTGGTGGCCATCAACGGCCAGAAACCTCGCGACTTAATTGACTATCGCTTTCTCTGCGCTGACGAAGACTTAACCTTAGAGGTGCTAGACACCCGGGGCAAGACCCACCACGTTGATATCGAAAAAGAGATCGACGACGATCTGGGTTTGGAGTTTGACACCGCTCTCTTTGACGGGCTGATGCAGTGCAACAACGCCTGCCCCTTTTGCTTTATCGATCAGCAGCCCCCTGGCAAGCGCGGTACGCTCTACCTCAAAGATGACGACTACCGCCTCAGCTTTCTCTACGGTAGCTACCTGACCCTCACGAACCTGCTGCCCCAGGAGTGGGAGCGGATTGCCCAGATGAGGCTATCGCCTCTGTTTGTGTCGGTACATGCGACGGAGGCGGAGGTGCGATCGCGCCTGCTCAAAAACCCTCGGGCAGGCCAAATTCTCGATCAGTTGGCCTGGTTCCGCGACCAGCGCTTGCAGATTCACGCTCAGGTAGTGGTTTGTCCCGGCATCAACGATGGCGATCACTTAGCCACTACCCTGCGGGATTTAGCCCGGTTTCACGAGGGCGAAGTGCCTGCGGTAGCGTCAGTGGCCGTGGTGCCCGTGGGTCTCACCCGGTTTCGCCCCTCCGACGATGAGCTGACTCCGGTAACTCAAGCCCAAGCCCAGCAGGTAATTGCCCAGGTGCAAGCCTTCCAGCAGGACTGCCAGCAGCGGTTTGGCACCAATTTTGTTTGGCTGGCCGACGAGTGGTTTTTGATTGCTCAGCAAGAGGTGCCCGACGAGAGCCACTACGAAGACTATCCCCAACTGGGCAACGGGGTGGGGTCGATTCGTCAGTTTCTCAAAGAATTTCAGCAGTCGGCTGACGACTACTTGCCGGAGACCGTCAGCCCACCGCGGACGTTAACCTGGGTCGTGGGCAATGCGGTAGAACACGCCTTTCAGCCCATCGTCGATCGCCTCAACCAAGTCCAGGGTTTGACCGTTCGCCTAGCTGCCCTAGCCAGCGACTACTGGGGACGAGAAATGACGGTAACAGGGCTGCTGACCGGCCACGATCTGTTGCTGGGGCTGCGCGATTCGCCTGCTAATCAACCACCGATACAGAATCAACCTTTGTCCCGGCCTTGCCCCCTAGGCGATGCCCTGTTGCTGCCGACGGTGATGCTTAAGCCCAGTGATTCGGGCCAAGCCAGCGACACTCTGTTTTTAGACGACCTCAGCGTCGCCGAAATCAGCCAGCGACTGAGCTGCCCAGTCATTCCCATAGACGACACCGACGCCCTAGTGCAGGCCTGCTGCGGCGATCTTCCCAACCACAACTTCGCTGATTTGCAGCCCGCCGCTGGCTATTGGACGCCGTCGTGATTGTACTAAACGGTTTAGTTTGCTAAGCTGATGACTGAAAATTTTGTGGCTGATCTTTCTCCCTGAGGCAGGATAAATCCGGCTTCGGCGGGTCTATCTTCGGTTAATGCCGATATGCTAAAAAACTGTGGCAGAAATTTTCGTTTTTCCCGTTGGTGACTCAATTTAGGTAGTAATAGCCCATGGTGCCTATGCTTTACTCTTATTGCCGTTGCCTCATACCGCTAAGCCTAGGCATTACCCTATCTAGCTGGTCTGCTGCGGGGTTGGCTAACTCTGAGCCTCGTCCCCTGACCGACGAGAACCCGGGAATCAGCATTACCCAGGCCGAGACCGAAGCCTTAGAACCATCCCCAGCCGCTGTTGAGGAGGTGCCTACCCCTGAGGTAAGCGCACCAGGCTTGGAGCCCGGCGAAGAGGCTGTGCCCTTAGACGCTGACGGAGCCACTACTCCCTCCTCCACGGCGCAGACTGGCCCTCTGATACCCCAGTCCGATCGCCCCACCGATCAGGGCTTTGACACCCCACCCGACTACCTGACTCCTAGCCCTAATCCCCTGCTGGTGCCCACCCAGCCCGAGGAGGTAGAAATTTTGGGTACCCAGCCGTTGTCCCTAGAAACGGCCCTAGAGTTGGCCTACCGCAACAGCGAAGAACTGCGGATTGCGCAGCTGCGGCTGGAGCGCAACCAGGCAGGTTTGAGAGTTCAGCAAGCGGCGCGGCTGCCCACGGTAGATTTGGGGGCCGATCTGCAAACCAGTAACCAGTCGTCATCGGGGGCGGGGGGAACGTTTGACTCGACTAGCACCACTGCTGGCAGCACCCTCAGAACCGACTATGACCTGGGCCTCTCGGGGGAGCGATCGGCCCGCATTCGCGCGGCAGAGCGCCAGGTGCGCGTCTCTGAGCTGCAGGTAGAGCAAACCCGTGAAGAGTTGCGGCTCAATACCACTACTGACTACTACGCGGTGCAGGAGGCGATCGAGCAGATTCGCATTAGCCAGGCCTTTTTAGAGGCTGCCGAGCGCAACTTGGGCGATACCCAGCTACGAGAAGAAGTGGGCGTTGGCACCCGGTTTGACGTATTGCAGGCTGAGGTGCAGGTGGCCAACGCGCGCCAGACCCTAAACCAGGCCATCAGCCAGCGCCAGATTTCCCAGCGACAGCTGGCCCGACGGCTCAACATTCAGCCCTCGATCGATCTGACGACCCTGGCGGTCAACATTGCCGGAGCCTGGCCGCTCTCGCTGGAGGAAAGCATTGTGTTGGCCTTTCAAAATCGGGCCGAGCTAGAGCAATTTTTGGTCGAGCGCGAGTTCAACGATGCCCAGCGTCAGGCTAGTCTGGCAGCGGTTCGCCCTAATCTGGGAGTGTTTGCCCAGTACGGGGTGCAGAGCTTGCTGAGTTCATCGTCGGGGGCATCATCCAGCATCGACGACGGGTTTTCGCTGGGGGCACAGCTCAACTGGCGGCTGTTTGACGGCGGGGCGGCCCGAGCTGCCGCTGACCAGAGCGAAATCGACATTGAAACCGATGAGTCGGAGTTTGAGAGTGCCCGCAACGACATTCGGGTGCAGGTGGAAGAGGCTTACTACACCCTGGTGTCTAACCAGTCGAATATTGACACGGCTTCGGTGGCCGTCAACCAGGCGGAGGAAGCCCTGGAGCTGGCTGACCTACGGTTCAATGCTGGGGTGGGTACGCAGCTAGAGGTGATCAACGCGATTCGAGATCTGACTGAAGCCCAGGGCAACTTGGTGACCGCAGTGCTTGAATATAACCGCGCCCTGGCCCGTCTAGAGCGAGCTGTCAGCAACCTAGACACCCCAGCCGTCGATGCTTCGGGAACAGTTGACGCTCCGGGAACAGTTGAAGAATAGGAAGGGGCCACGTTAGCGGCTATCTTTTGCTATGGCTGAGCTTTACCTTGATGACGACTGCTACCAAGCCATAGTCGAGGCGGCTGTCGCTGGCTACCCCAAGGAATGCTGTGGGTTGCTAGTGGGTCGGCGTGGGTCTGGGGAAGCGCAGCCCGGCGAGGCCGATCGCACTGTGGTTGAGGTTGTCGCCTTAAACAATGCCTGGGAACCCTCGCTCCTGGACTATACCGACCCCGCAGGCGATGGAGCCCACAGTCTGCGCGATCGCTACTGGATCGACCCCGCCGATATGCTGGCCGTACAGCGATCGGCGCGGGAGCGAGGGCTGGAGATTATTGGCGTGTTTCACTCGCATCCTGACCATGTAGCGGTGCCGTCGGAGTGCGATCGCACCCTCGCCTGGCCCGTCTATTCCTACGTAATTGTGTCTGTGGTCAAGGGCGAAGTTGCCGACCTCAAAAGCTGGCGGCTCAACGACCAGAATCAGTTCGAGCCCGAGCCTGTGAAAATGATTGGATCATCTGCCAACAAAGCCTCATTCTTGTCCTAAGCTTAGATGATGTAAAAAACGGTCGTGCCCCAGACCGTTTTTTGTTTTTACCGCCACAGTTTCTCTGCCGAGGCCATGCTCAACCCAAACCTGGACGACATTCAGCTCACAAAAGAGGAGTACGAGCGCTACTCCCGCCACATCATTCTGCCGGAGGTGGGTCTCGACGGGCAGAAGAAGCTCAAGGCCGCCAGCGTGCTCTGTGTGGGTACCGGCGGGCTGGGTTCACCGCTGCTGCTGTATTTGGCCGCCGCTGGCATTGGCCGCATTGGCATCGTCGACTTTGACACCGTCGATCAGTCGAACCTCCACCGTCAGGTGATCCACAGCGAGTCGTGGGTGGGCAAGCCCAAAATTGAGTCGGCCAAGAGCCGCATTCTTGAAATCAATCCCCACTGCCAGGTTGACCTTTACGAAACCCGCCTCAGCGCCGAAAATGCCCTGGGCATTTTTGAACCCTACGACGTGGTAGTTGACGGCACCGACAACTTCCCGACCCGCTACCTGGTTAACGACGCCTGCGTGCTGCTGGGCAAGCCCAACGTCTACGGCTCCATCTTTCGCTTTGAGGGCCAGGCCACGGTCTTCAACTACCAGGACGGCCCCAACTACCGTGACCTCTACCCCGAACCGCCACCGCCGGGGCTAGTGCCCTCCTGCGCAGAGGGTGGCGTGCTGGGTGTGCTGCCCGGCATCATTGGCGTCATTCAGGCCAATGAAACCATCAAGGTAATTTTGGGTACGGGCAAGACGCTCAGCGGTCGCCTGCTGCTCTACAATGCCCTTGAGATGACCTTTAGAGAGCTGAAGCTGCGGCCCAATCCCGTACGCCCAGTGATCGAAGAGCTGATCGACTACGAAGAGTTCTGCGGCATTCCCCAGGCGCGTATGGAGGCAGAGAAAGAGTTGGCTGAAATCTCCGAAATGACCGTCACCGAGCTAAAGCAGGTGCTCGACAGCGGGGCCGACAACGTGCTGCTGCTCGACGTGCGCAACCCCAACGAGTACGAAATTGCTCGCATCCCTGGCTCTGTGCTAGTGCCTCTGCCCGATATTGAGAATGGCGACGGGGTTGATCAGGTCAAGAACTTAGTCAATGGCCATCGCCTGATTGTGCACTGCAAAATGGGCGGGCGATCGGCCAAAGCCCTGGGCATTCTCAAGCAGCACGGCATTGAAGGCACCAATGTCAAAGGCGGCATCACTGCCTGGAGTAAAGAGGTAGACTCCTCAGTTCCCGAATACTAAACCCCCAGCGTTAGTCAAATGCCCCGGTGGAATTTTCTCCGCCGGGGTATTTCTGTTGATTCGTTCTCTTCCAGAGTTGTTATCATCGGTCACGGGTTCCTTGGGAGACAGGGCAGATGATGCGGCTTAAACGTGGTTTTGGGTGTGCGATCCTTCCAAAAAGCAGGCTTTTGGCGATCGCTATAAAGGGTGGCTCTCTAGCCCTTGCGGCTCTAGCCCTCACCGCCTATCCCGGCTGGGCACTGCCAGGGCAAACGGTGAATCTAACCGAGACGTGGATTCGCAATAACCCTACCCTCAAGCCTGGCCCCGGCGATCGCCTGGCCATCAATCGCCTAGTTGCCCCAGGGCAGCGGTTTACCTTCCAGGCGTCAGTGTTTCCGATCAGTGGGGTGGTGCCCAACCAAGACCCGCGCCAGATTCGTTCCGAGCGCTTTAGCGTATCTGACCACGCCAACCCCATTACCGTTGACCGGCTCGATGAGTCGTTGCGGGCTATCTATGGGCAGGAGATTTTCAACGACTATCGCCAGGCAACGGTGCTGTTGCGCTATCCGGCCCGAGGCGCTAGGACAAACCCGACCGACAACCCCAACCTGGTGCTGCGGGGTGAGGTGCGACAGGGAGAGCGATTTGCCTACTGGCAGGAAATTGCCTACGATCGCGATGGCACCGCCTACCTAGGCCGCATGGCTGTTTTCGTTCCAGAAGACCTGCCCGCTTTACAAGCTCAGCTTGCTCCCTATAGGGAATGAGCTCACGTATGCAGCCAGGTGACCGCTAAGGGCAGCATCGCAACCATTAGCCAAGCCAGTCTGACCTGACGTTTTTCAGCAATTTTGACTTCGGTGTCTGGTGCAACCAGAGCGTTGACCCGCTGCTCTAGGCGCGTGAGTGACAAATCTTGATTGAAGCCCACTCCGGTCTCAAGCCAGTGCTTTGAGGACTGTGAATGGGTGGCCAAAGCCATCTGCCGAGCGAGTTTAACCAATAGCTCTGCCAGCAAAAGGGGATCGCTAGTGCTGGCGGCCTGGCGATCGGCGCGCAGCTCTCGCAGCAGCAGCAGTTCTTCCCACAGCGGTTCGGTGTTGGGTAGCCAACAGGTGAAGCGCCGCACGGCACCCAGCCAGAAAAACCAGAACGGGTCACGATGGTCAGCGTGGGCCTGTTCGTGGGCTAGCATGGCCTGCTGTTCGATCGCTGTCAGCTGCTCTAACCAGCCCCGGCTGACCAGCAACGACGAGCGCCACAGCCCCACCTGAGCCGCCAGCGGTAGGTCGATGGGCAAACAGCGAGCCTGTGCTCCCTGGGGAAGCGAGACCACGGCATATTGGCGCAGCCCCCGGGTAGTGCGCACCGCCTGGCCCTGCGCATAAGCTAGAACGCCAGCGGCAAAGGACAAGATCCCGAGGCTAGCCCAGCACCCCACCGGACTGACCGCTTGTCCGATCATGGTGCCATGATGGCCCATGGAAAGCACCGCCACGGCAGCCAGCGCAATCATCAGCGGTGGCAGACAAAAGGCATTGAGGGCAGACTCCCAGCGGACTGGCCAAGACCCATCGCACGGTCGCCACCGCCACCGCCAGACCGTGGCCACCACAATCGTGAGCACCAGTAGACTGCTGTGCATTACGCATCCTCTCCCTGGGTTTGGGTATGGCGCAGGGCACGTAGGCGAGCGGCGATCGCGTCTATCTTATCTAGCTCGGCAACATCCAGGCTATCGGCAAAGGCGGCCACCAGATCGGGACTACCCACCGCCAAAAAGCTTTGCAGTTGCTGGTGGGCGGTCAGCAGCTCAGCCTCTTGCTGCGAGACTATGGGCTGCCAACGAAAAGCGCAACGGGTTTTTTCTTGCTGCACGGCCTCGCGCCGCAGCCAGCCTTTCTTAGCCAAGCGCTGGAGCACCGTAGTCACCGAAGCCTGAGTCAGGTCGCGATCGGGGTCAGCCAAAATATGGTCGTGGATATCTTTGACGGTGGCTCCGTTTTTGTCCCAAACGATGGCTAAAATCTCAGCCTCTAGTGGCCCTAAGGAGAGCCGGTTAGGGCGATGGCGGGGAAGGGGAGACATGAGTGGATGGCTAGGGAGAATAAGCCCCAGTTTAGGGGAAGCGGGAGGCACTGCCCAAAGCACAAGTTTGTATTCTGTAATGGTTGACCGGCTGTCTTTCGACTGCGCCCAGTCCCAAAGCCAACCTTAGTAGCACCACTACAGCCTGACCCTGCTCAACGAGTGGCAAATTCCCTTTCTGTTCTTGGGATAAACGCCAGCACAAACGCAGCTTCACGCTCCCTCAATCACCGTCTTTAACACCCATTCTCGCAGCAGGCTATTCACCTGGTCGGGAACCTCGTCGTGGGGGCAGTGACCCGCCTGTAGGTAGTGCTCCGTCAGCGTGGGATAGTACTGACGGAACTGCGCTCCCTTTGCGCGACAGTTCATCCAGGGGTCGCCTTCGCCCCAGAGCATAAGCAGGGGGCAGGTGAGCTTTTGCAGCAGCACGTCCACGTTTTCGCCCTGGCGCGACTTAAAAACCGAAGCAAACACCCTGGGAGCACCGGGGTCGAGGGCAGGACGGCGAATATCTTCGACCAGTTGGTCGGTAATCACCGATTTATCGAGGTAGACCTGTTGCAGGGTGCGGCGAATAATAGCGGGTTGGCGCACATACTGAAATAGCAGCCAGCTCGGCAGCGGCTGTAGCATGAGCGATTGAATTAGTTTTGCGATCGGATTGGGCGCTGGGGGAGGGGTTTGAGCGGGGGAAGAAAATGGGCCAGCGCTGTTTAGCAACACCAAGCCCGCCGCAGATTCGGGGTGGTTTGCCGCTACGCACATCGACGCATATCCACCGAGGGAATTGCCCGCCAGTACTGCCGGACGACCGATTACTTCAGTAATGAAATCGTGGAGCTGCGCCTGCCACAGGTCGCCGCTGTACTGCCAGTTGGGCTTAGCCGATCGCCCAAACCCCAGCAGATCGATCGCCCATACCTGAAAGTCGGCCTGTAGGCCCTGAATATTTTTGCGCCAGTGGTCGGTAGACGCCCCAAAACCGTGCACCAGCAGCAGGGGAGGGCGGTCGCTATGAGCTTCTCCAGCCACCACGTAGTGAATGGCCTGGTCACGCCAAGTCCAGTAGGTGCTGGGAGGATTGTTGAGGGGCTGAGGGGCAAAGACGGTAGCGGTCATGGCGGCTTCAGGGAATCAGCTTGTAAACATATATTAATTATGATGGTAGCGAATCTGAGCCGCTCAAACCCTGAGTGGTGACAAACAGGCGAATACCAGGCATTGTTGCAGAGACACGCTTGTAAGCCTGGTGCCATGGCCGCCCTTTCTCGCCCCCGCCGATCGCCGAACAGCCGCGAATTTTCTAAGTATGATGCCCGTCGTCTGAGGAGACGCTGGTTTGAGCGCATCATGGCGATGATTGCCCTGCTCAACTTGGCATTAGTGATCGGCGATCTGAGCTACATTCCCCTGCGAGATTTGTACCTGCGATTGCTGCCAGGTTTGACGACCTGGTATGGCGAAACTTTTAAAGGCATTGAGCCTCACCGCTTTACCGCCAACTACCTCGACACGGTTGACAGGCTGGAAGAACAGGTGGCCCAAACTGGGCTGACCTCGATCCAGGCACAGTCGATTTTGAGCGACTTGCAACAACAGAGTGCTGCCATGATCTCTGAGAATCCGTTTCAATCTGCCAATCGCTCCGGCAATCTAGAGCAGATTAAGAACGAAATGCGCGATCGCATCGGATCAGAATCCGCCACCGAATCGATGACTGAGTTTTGGAGCGTTGACCACCTCAGCGAAGCTGGTTTTGCTGCCGAGATGGCCTTTTTTAGAAGCGACGTGCAGCCTCTAGTTGAGACCAATTTTTTTCGGCGCATTGCCGTCCACGGTGGGTTTGTGAACCTGTTTTGGCGCATCGACATTTGGTTTAATCTGCTGTTTGGCCTAGAGTTGTTGGCTCGCAGCATCTACCTCGATCGCCGCTACAAAAACTTCACCTGGCGTGATGCTATCCTGTGGCGCTGGTTCGACATTCTGCTGATTATTCCCTTCAGCGCCCTGCGATTACCCTGGCTGGCCCTAGCGCGCCTGATTCCAGTCACCATTCGCATCAACCAGTCCAATCTGATCAATTTAGAGCCCATTCAAAGCCGCATCAGCCGCTTTATCATCAGCCAGGTCGCCGTCGAAATCACCGAAATGGTAGTGCTGCGCATTATTGATCAAATGCAGTCGCTGGTGCGCGATGGCAGCGTTTCTAAGGCCCTCTTGGAGCCTAGCTCCCGACGTTATATCGAAGTTGGTGGCGTCAATGAGCTAGAAGTGATTTCGCAACGGCTGGCCGCCCTAACGGTCTATAACGTGCTGCCCCAGGTCAAGCCCGAGGTCGACGCCCTGCTCAAGCACACCGTTACCCAAGCCTTCGATCGCACCCCCGGCTACCAAGGGTTTCGCCAATTGCCAGGGATTGGCAATCTGCCCGACCAGATGGCCGAGCAGGTGGTTTCACAGCTCTCAGCCAACCTCTATAGTGCTGTAAAGGGATCATTAGAAAACAAGTCGGGCGGAGATCTGACCCAAGCTCTAGTGCAAAAGCTGGGCGAGACCTTTAAAGCTCAGCTCAAAGAAAACGAGAATGTTGAAGAGATCGAAGCCCTATTAGTAGATTTTCTCGAAGAATTTAAGCTCAACTACGTCAAACGCTTGGCTACAGCGGATGTCGATCGCCTGATCGAAGAGCGCTACCAGCTCTACAACGTGTCTCAGGGCAACCTTAAAGGCGATCGCTAATCCAGCCTCTGCACCTCCCCTATCGGCATAACGCTTGTCTTCCTTGAGAGAGACGCGATCGGGCACCCATTTATTCCCCCTAGCTATTCACTTGGGTAGAGAGGATCTTGCCATGTCGATTGTTACATTTGGCACAGTTGAAAGGGACATCTACAGATAAGAACCCCTATCTAAATCGTCCGATAAAGAGGCCAATACTATTATGTCTACTCGCAATACCAATCCTCGTAACCAAGATTTTGAAGCATCAGTTAACGCGCGACCAGCAACCCCAGACGAAGTTGCCTACCGTGACGGCTACGTCAGTGGTAAGTCAACCGAGCAGCTAGAGCAGGAGCGCCGTCGGGCCGAAGAAGCCAGAATTTACGAAGAAAACGCTAGGCTCCGGGCCGACAACGGCGTTTCTACGGGTCTCATTCTAGGTTTGGTACTAGCGGCTGTAGCTGTTGTAGTTGGTGCCGTTGTCTACGTCTACAGCGATGCCAACGACGGCACCCTTATCCCTGTCCCTACGGCCCCGGCCCCGGAGACCCAAACCCCAGAACCCACCAACGAGACCACCATTATTGAGCGCACCATCGAGCGCACCCAGGAAGCTGTGCCCGTTCCTACCGCTCCTGCTCCTAGTGCTCCCGCTCCCACCGTTCAGCCTCCCGACATTAACGTTGAGCTAAACAATCCTGTCGCACCGGCTCCTAGCGCCGCCCCCGAGGCTCCCAGCGCGGCTCCCGAAAGCCCGGCCCAGCCTGAAGCTGAGGCTAATCAACCGGCAACCCAAGATACTCAGCCCCAGTAGCTACGCCAAACTTGGCCGTTTGATCGGCTAAGTCTAAGACATTCGCAGAGAAGTCTCGATTAGTTGCGACTTGCACAGGTTATGGAGAACTGTCTATGACGGTTCTCCTTTTTGCTATGGTGACGGTTCAAATTTGACAGCGGCTATGGCCGAGCGAAATTTGTTTAGACCGTTGCCCCTAGGATTCTGGAGACAGAAACCGTAGGGGCAAACAGCTATGGACTTCGATCTGCTCTAAGCGTTATGAGTCGGCGAACACGTAGCGAGTTAGCACTCGCATTGATTCCCGTTGGCGATCGGTGGGGATGGCTTTGCTCCATTCGATTGAGTCAGAAAAACCCACGTGGCTCATTTCCAAAATGACTCGGTTTATGGCCGTGGGGCGGCCAATGACGAGAATGCGAACCTTGTCGCGATGCTCAGAGGCTGACCCCTCGGGGCGATCGCTGCCCGAAGGCGTAGCCTCATGCTCGGACGAGGCGTTGGCATACAAAAAAGTTTTAGGCATAGTGGCTTACGGGATAGGGAGTTCAACATATAGCTGCGGTGACGACTCAGGCAGTGATCAAAACGTTGAATAACCCAGTGAGGAAATGGCTAGAGCCACGTTCCCAAGGCATGGAGGTACACCTATCCCTAGCGTATTCACAGTACTGGCTAACGGTGCTTTACATCAGTGAATTTACGGAGACTTTAAAGTTGGCGAGGGCGGTCTTCTGGTCAGATTAGGCCAATAATTCTTTCTAAAGATGAAATCCGTTCTAAAACTGGCGGTGCCCCTGATCTCTAAGGCCTCATCAGAGCTTTGCCAAAGCTGACTGACTAAGGCGTTTGCCTGCCCGGCGTCAATCCTGCGACTTATCTGCTAGGATGTAGCTTCGTCCAGCCATCCGGTCTGCGCTGGCCAACAGAATTTGCTTAGCAGCCGTTCTTTTGATTAAATTCACTGCTCTTATGACTGGGCCCAGGTAGTTGATTTGGGATAGGGGCACCATTCGGAGCAAAAAACTAAATGACTTTTGAGCAACTCGGTCTTGCGGCCGGTCTTCTGCGTGCGGTTGCCGATCAGGGTTACACCGAACCCACGCCGATTCAGCTAAAGGCAATCCCCGCGATTTTAGACGGGCAAGACATCTTAGCCAGTGCCCAAACGGGTACGGGCAAAACGGCAGGCTTTACGCTGCCGATGTTGCAGCGGTTAGCCGAAAACAAGAGCACAGGGCGACGCCTGCCCCGTGCGCTAATTCTGACTCCTACCCGTGAGCTGGCCGCTCAGGTGGGCGATAGTGTCACGACCTACGGCAAGCACCTGCCCTTTCGTGCAGCAATGATTTACGGCGGCGTTAGCTTTGGCGGCCAAATTCGCCAGTTGCGCCAGGGAGTCGATATTTTGATCGCCACCCCGGGCCGTTTGCTTGACCACGTCAGCCAGGGCACCATTGACCTCAGTGCCGTGGAGATTTTGGTGCTGGATGAGTGCGATCGCATGCTCGACATGGGCTTCATCCACGACATTCGCAAGATCATGGGTCGTCTGCCCGACGAGCGTCAGACTTTGATGTTCTCGGCCACTTTCTCTAAGCCGATTCAGCAGCTGGCTCACACCTTGCTGAAGTCGCCAGTGCAGATTGAGGTCGCCCAGCGCAACACTACGGCTGAACGCGTTGAACAGGTCGTGCACCCCGTCGATCGCCACCGCAAGCGGGAATTGCTGTCCCACATCATTGGTTTCCACAACTGGCAGCAGGTGCTGGTGTTTACCCGCACTAAGCACGGTGCCAACCGCCTGGCTGAGCAGCTAGCTAAAGACGGCCTGAAAACCGCCGCTATTCACGGCAACAAGACCCAGGCGGCCCGCGCCCGCGCCCTGAAAGATTTCAAACAGGGTCGGGTGCGCGTGCTGGTAGCAACTGACGTTGCCTCTCGCGGCATTGATATCGATCAGCTGCCCTACGTGGTCAACTTTGAGATGCCCAACGTGCCCGAAGACTATGTGCACCGCATTGGCCGCACTGGCCGGGCGGGCAACGAGGGTCGCGCCGTGTCGCTCATTAGCGACGATGAGCTACCTCTACTGATCAGCATTGAGCGCATGCTCAAGCAGACGATTACCCAAGACATCGTGCCTGGTTACGAGCCGTCCTTTTCCTCTGATACGACTCGGGTTAGATCGGCTGCGGCTCCAGCTAGCCCCCGTCGCCAGCGTCCCCGTCGCCGCAGTGGCGGCAGCAGCCCTAGCGCTCCCCGCCGCGCTGGCGCTGCTGGTGCCAGAGGCTAATTGGCCTTGCCAAGGGATGACTTAACTTTCCCTTGGCCAGCTAAACTGCGCTGACAAAAATCCCCTTTGCCTTCTCAATTGAGAAAGCAGAGGGGATTTTTGATGGAAAGGTCGCTTGGGGACTGGCTGAGCGATCGCATCCTTAACCCCAAGCCAGGTTCAAATCCAATCGCTTCCAGTCCAAAAACATCCCTAGACGAACTGCCGTTCGCGACCTCCGACCCGGTTTTCACCAGGATGCGGCCTAAACCCCTACATTGTGTCGCGCTTTAGGGCATAGGCCATCAGCATGGCGTGGGTGCCGCGCTCCTCCTCCCCATCGAGGGGGCGGCGCTGGGTATAGGTACCGTCAGCAGCCATCTCCCAAGCCTGGCGGTTGTCGGCCTGCAAAATGTCGAGAATGTTTTGCAGTTCCTTGATCAACTTCGGGTCTTCAATCGGCACAACCGCTTCCACTCGGCGATCGAGGTTGCGGGTCATCCAGTCGGCGCTGCCGATGTAGTACTCGGGCTGTCCACTGTTGTGGAAGCAGAAGATGCGGGAGTGCTCTAAGAACCGACCGATGACGCTAATCACGCGGATGTTCTCGCTGACGCCAGGTATACCGGGTCGCAGACAGCAGATGCCGCGCACAATCAAGTCAATTTCGACCCCCGCCTGGGATGCTTCATAGAGCAACCGAATAATGCGACCATCGACCAGGGAATTCATCTTGGCCACAATTTTGCCCTGGCCACCGCCCTGGGCATGGTCAATTTCGCGGCGAATCAGGGCTTCCATGCGATCGCGCAGCGTCAGCGGGGCCACCAGCAGCTTGCGGTAAGCCTTCTGGCGCGAGTAGCCGGTGAGAAAGTTGAACAAATCGCTGAGGTCAGCCCCCAGTTCCTCCTGACCGCTAAACAAACTGAGGTCAGTGTAGAGCCTCGACGTTTTGGAGTTGTAGTTGCCGGTGCCAATATGCACATAGCGGCGAATGTTGTCGCCCTCTTCGCGCACTACCAGGGTGGTTTTGGTGTGGGTTTTAAGCCCCACAATGCCGTAGACCACGTGCACCCCGGCATCTTCCAGCTTTTTAGCCCACTCTATATTGTTGGCCTCATCGAAGCGGGCCTTGAGTTCGACCAGGGCCACCACCTGCTTGCGATTTTCTGCCGCTGTGATCAGTGCTTTGATAATGGGTGAGTCACCAGATGTGCGGTAGAGCGTTATTTTAATCGTCAGCACCTTGGGGTCGACAGCCGCCTGGGTAATAAACTCCTGCACCGAGGCCCGAAACGATTCGTAGGGGTGGTGGACCAAGATATCGCCATCTCGCAGGGCGGCAAAGAAATTGGGCGGGTGCTCAGAATAGTTGCGGTTGCCCTCGTCATCGAGCATCATCACCGGCTTGAGCCGCGGGGGAACTAGGCGCGTCCAGGGTTTATCTTTGAGTTCTGGCAAGGGCAGCGATAGAAAAAAGAATAGATCTCTCAGATTCAATAGGCCATCAATCTCATAGATGCGATCGCTGCCTACCCCTAACTCGCGCATCAACCCTTCTTTTAGATCAGCGGGCATCGTGCTTTCGATCTCAACCCGGCAGATAAACCCCTCCAGTCGCCGCTTGCTGATTTCTTTTGCAATCGCCAGCAGCAGGTCGTCGGCTTCATCCTCTAACACTGGGAAGTCGGCATCACGGGTAATTCGAAACAAGTGATGGCTGACGATTGTCATGCCCGGAAACAGATAGCCCAGATTTTCGGCAATCACCTGCTCCAGGGGCACGCCAATCCAGACGCAGGGTTTGCCTTTGTAGGTGCACAGCGGCTCGGGCATGCCTACAAAACGGGGTAGGTTGCTGGGCACTTTAACGCGGGCAAAGCGCTCAACTCCAGTATCGGGGTCGGCCACCTTGACCGCCAGGTTCAAGCTCAGGTTCGACATCCGCGGAAACGGGTGGGACGGGTCAACGCTGAGCGGCGTCAGCACCGGAAAGATCCGCTTCTCAAAGTAGTCCTTTAAAAAGAAGAGCTGCTCTTTGGTGAGGTCGCGATAGTTTTGCAGGTAAACCCCGTGCTTAGTTAGAGCTGGGCGCAGCTCGTGCTCAAAGGTGCGCTGCTGAAGCGCGATCTTTTCAATTAGGTGCGATCGCATGATCTCTAGCTGCTTAATCGGCGTCAGCTTATCAGGCGTCTCAGGATGCACGTCCGCCTCAGCCTGCTCCATGACGCCCGAGATGCGCACCATAAAAAACTCGTCCAGATTGTCGCTGTAGATCGCCAAAAGCTTCAGACGTTCCAGCAGCGGCGTGCGAGGGTCAAGAGCCTCATGGAGCACACGCTCGTTGAATCCCAGCCAGCTAACTTCGCGATTGATGTAGTACTGCGGGGCACTTAAATCAGCGCTCTGGTCGGCCACCTTCACTTTTGCCATGGCTTTCCTTAACCCCCCAATTGTGTTGTCAGGGCATTTTAGCGATGCAACCTAATGGTTTGGTTAAGGCGCAGCGCTATACCGATCATCGAAACCTAGGAATGCCTTTACCCTAACAAACCGAGGTTCAGATAAAGTCGGCGCGATCGTCGTGGCGGTAACGCTCTAGTGATACTCTGAATGATGGCGCTTTAGAATGTAACAGTAAATTAAAAGCGACCGAGACAGCTGATCATACGGAATAGGCGCAAGCATGGTCACCACAGCAGAACAAACCAACGTTGGCTACATTACTCAAGTTATTGGCCCAGTTGTAGACATTAAGTTTACGGCTGGTGAAATGCCAAAGATCTACAACGCTCTGAAAATTCAGGGCACAAACCCCGCTGGCAACGAAGTTGCCGTTACCTGCGAAGTGCAGCAGCTCCTGGGCGATTCCCAGGTGCGGGCCGTTTCGATGAGCACCACCGACGGTCTAGTGCGGGGCATGAAAGTTGTCGATACTGGCCTTCCCATTAGCGTGCCCGTAGGCGCTGCTACCCTGGGCCGAATTTTCAACGTGCTGGGTGAGCCCGTAGACGAAAAAGGGCCTGTCAATGTTGACACCACTTCCCCTATTCACCGCTCTGCTCCTAAGTTCACCGAGCTAGAGACTCAGCCCTCGGTGTTTGAGACCGGCATTAAGGTGATTGACCTGCTGGCACCCTACCGTCGCGGCGGCAAAGTAGGGCTGTTTGGCGGTGCGGGCGTTGGCAAAACTGTACTGATTCAAGAACTGATCAACAACATCGCTAAAGAGCACGGTGGTGTGTCGGTGTTTGGCGGTGTCGGCGAGCGCACTCGCGAAGGCAACGACCTCTACAACGAATTCATCGAGTCTGGCGTGATCAACGCCGACGACCTGGGCAAGTCTAAGGTCGCCCTGGTCTACGGCCAAATGAACGAACCCCCCGGGGCACGCATGCGCGTGGCGCTGTCGGCGCTGACCATGGCCGAATACTTCCGCGATGTCAACAAGCAAGACGTGCTGCTGTTCATCGACAATATCTTCCGCTTTGTGCAGGCCGGTTCTGAAGTATCGGCACTGCTGGGCCGCATGCCCTCCGCTGTGGGCTATCAGCCCACCCTGGGTACCGACATGGGTGACCTGCAAGAGCGCATTACCTCTACCCTAGAGGGCTCCATCACCTCTATTCAAGCGGTATACGTGCCTGCGGACGACCTTACCGACCCCGCTCCGGCGACCACCTTTGCCCACCTTGACGCTACCACCGTGCTGTCTCGGGCTTTGGCCTCCAAGGGCATCTACCCCGCTGTGGATCCCCTAGACTCTGCTTCCACTATGCTGCAGCCCAGCGTTGTGGGCGAAGAGCACTACAGAACCGCTCGGGCCGTGCAGTCTACCCTCCAGCGCTACAAAGAACTGCAAGACATCATCGCCATTCTGGGTCTAGATGAGCTGTCTGAGGACGATCGCACTGTGGTGGCCCGCGCCCGCAAGATCGAGCGTTTCCTCTCCCAACCCTTCTTTGTGGCTGAAGTGTTTACCGGTGCGCCTGGTAAGTACGTTTCTTTGGAAGACAACATCAAAGCCTTCAACCAGATTCTCTCTGGGGAGCTAGATGACATCCCTGAGCAGTGCTTCTACCTCAAGGGCGGCATTGAAGAAGTGTTCGAAGCCGCTGAAAAGATCAAGGCCGAGAAGTAGCTTCTGCTGTTGGGGGCTTGAAATAGTTCTGGCCCCCGACATCCTGTCATAATCCCTATTGCATTCTTGCTATGGCATTAACCGTTCGTGTAATTGCCCCAGACAAAACCGTCTGGGACTCTGAGGCAGAAGAGGTCATTTTGCCCAGCACCACTGGTCAGCTAGGCATCTTGGCTGGCCACGCTCCTCTCCTCACCGCCCTCGATATCGGGGTGATGCGGGTGAGAGCTGACAAAGAGTGGGTGCCCATCGCACTGATGGGTGGTTTTGCTGAAGTTGACAGCAACGAAGTCATTATTCTGGTCAACGGTGCCGAGCGGGGCGATGCGATCGATCTCGCCCAAGCCCAGACTGCTTATCAGGAAGCCGAAGCTCGCCTGAGCGAGGTTGATTCAGAAGACAAGTCGGCTACGATGCAGGCCCGTCAAGGTCTCAAGCGTGCCAGAGCCAAGCTTCAGGCGGCTGGCGGTCTCAAGTAGCCTGCTGGCAATGACCAAGTATTCAAAAGCCCACCGACTGTTTAATCGGTGGGCTTTTGAATGAGTTCATCTAATTGGAGGTTTAGCAGCGAGGGATGTTCTAAACCGAAGCTCTTAGCCAAGCTTTAATGCTTAGTTAAATGCTAGATCTAACCATCACGAACTACCGGTAAAGGTAATTTCGGGGAAACGATCCTGAGCCTCGGTTAGGGGTTTGCCCTTACCTTCTTCCTGCCAGTAGTTAATAATCTCGGTAGCCTGGTTGAGAATTTCAACCCGCTCCTCTTCTTCAATCCAGGGCTTGCTCTCAAGCTCTGTTTTCATTTGTTCCCAGGCATCGTTACGGGGCCAGAAGAAATAAGAGGTGAGCGGGCTAGTGCCCTTACCTACCACCTGATCAACCGCCAGCGCAACGTCGCCTTCTAGCCAGAGTACTTTTAGGACAAATCTGGACAAGTAAACCTCCGCTGCAATTCCAAAAATACTACAGTCTATAATTCTATCACCTTGCTTCCCTGCTCTCTACCCTAAGTCTGCATTCTATGACCTCTTTGGCTGCCCCTCGGGCGATCGCAGTGTTTGATATTGACGGCGTACTGCGGGATGTAGGCAATTCTTATCGCCGCGCCCTGGCCGATACTGTGGAAGAGTTTACCGGTGGTCAATATCGGCCCACGTCGGAGGAAATTGACGAATTAAAAGGCGAGGGACAGTGGAATAACGACTGGGAAGGCTCCCAGGAACTGGTCTATCGCTATTTTGAGGCCCAGGGGAAAAGTCGGGATGCGATCGCCCTCAACTACGACCAGATCGTCGAGTTCTTTCAGGGTCGCTACCGGGGGCCTGACCTCGAAGACCCTAACCAATGGACAGGCTACATTACCCAGGAGCCTCTGCTGGTGGATGCAGCTTACTTTGAAGGGCTGACGCGCGATCGCATTCCCTGGGGATTCTTTAGCGGGGCTACCCAAGGGTCGGCTCGCTTTGTGCTGGAGCGGCGACTGGGGCTGAGCAATCCGGTGCTCGTAGCCATGGAAGATGCTCCCGGTAAACCTGACCCTACCGGGCTGCTAGCAGTGGTGGAGCAGCTAACGGCTCAACACAGTCTCCCCGCTGACCTGCCGGTGATCTACGCTGGCGATACCGTCGCCGATATGCAGACCGTTGTGCAGGCCCAGGCCAACTACCCCCAGCGGCGATGGCTAGGGGTGGGCATTCTACCGCCCCACGTGGTGGCAGGGATAGTCGCCTACCGTGATGCCTACCGCGATGCCCTCAAAAAGGCTGGGGCTAACGAAGTTGTAAGCGGCATAACAGAGCTAACGGCTGGCGTTATTCATGCACTAGAGCGCTAAAAAAAACGGGAGGTGAGACATCTCACCTCCCGATTACCATCAGGGTGCATATCCAAAAACTATCCGGCGGTTCTATTCGCCGAGGCCAGCCAAACTACGCGGCGGTGGCCTTACGGCGGCGCAGGGTGGTAAACCCACCGATGCCCAGGGCTGCTATGCCGAGCAAAGCCGAGGGTTCAGGCACATCTTCAGCGGGGGGTGCGCCGTGCTGAATGCCGCGCACGGCAAAGATCACGTCGTTGTAGTCGCGATCGCCGCCGCCGACAATATCCTCAAAGCCTAGGATGATCCAGTCTTGGTGCTGGAAGGCCACTACGTGCTGTAGTCCGTTGGGGTTGGCCGCAGCGTCGGTGCCTAGCATCGTGTTGCCGCCGTTTTTGCCGTTCGACTTAATCATAAAATCGAGCTGAGTGGCACCGACGAACGCCCCGAGGCTAACGCCCTGCCCTAGGGCGAGGGGGCCGTTGCTCTCGCTGAGCTTGCTATCGCGAGACGAAATATCGTCGAAGATTTTGCCACCGCTGGTCAAACCGCCGTTGGCATCAGAAGCAGTGTAGAAGAGCTGGTTGCGATACCCTGCCCCTTCATTGATGAAGTAGACCTCAACCGGGTCAACGCCATTCCAAAACAGCTTGCTGGTATCGAGTTCGTACTGGGCCAAAAATCCCTGGGATAGGGCGTTGGCCTCGTTGTTGATGAGTTTTTTAAGCTCCTCTAGGCTGGTAGAAGGCTTGGTGATATTAAGGCTGTTGAGGTTGTCAAACCCGAGGTCAGTGGAAAACTGATTGGGGGTGAGGCTAGCAGCGGACATTTGGGCCTGGACTGGTGCCGCAGCTCCAAGGCCAACAGCTATGACGGCAGCGGCAAGTCCGGCTTTTAAAGGGTGACGGTTGATCAACATCTCCTGGTACCTGGCTAAGAGGTTCAATCGGGTTACATAGGACACCTACCCCATGGGGAGGGCCTTGGGAGGAGCAGGCCGCGTCGCAGTAGCGAGTGGATCTGTTCCAGGGCGAGTCGAACTGGTGTGGCCCGTGTCTAATCTAATTGACCGCTGCGGCGAGAGCCTGAGTAGATACCCGGGTAGATGGATAAAACTTCAGTAAACTTACCCTGTCTAGGTAAAAAATATTGCCAAAAATACTGAGGCATATCCCGTCCTGCTAGGGTCTCTAAAACTGATGCGGGGGTGGCCAACACACCGTAAGGGCTGGGCAGAAATCTAGAGAACCGCAGAAATTGCGAGGGGTCTCTTTCGCTGAGTGGCAAGCAAGGGTTAGTGTCTAGCTTATCCACGTCGAGTAGGACAGCACAATGGCTAAAGCTGACCCCCATCGCCTGAAGCTCTCCCAACTGCGAGCGCTCGTGGCTATTGCCGACCGGGGTTCGTTTAGCGATGCTGCCCTGCACATGGAGCTTTCCCAATCGGCAGTGAGCCACGCCATCGCCACTCTGGAAGAAGAACTGGGGGTGTCATTGCTCAACCGGGGCCGCCAGGGAGCAGTGCTGACGCCGGTGGGTGAACAAATCACTGAGGAAGCCCGGCAGGTGTTGCGATCGCTCTACGCTCTTTGCCGTCGAGCTGACGAAGCCAAGGGGCTGCAAACCGGCGAAGTGCGGATTGCGGCCTTTCGCAGCGTGGCGACCCACATTCTACCGGAGGTGATTCGCCAGTTTCGACAGCAGTACCCTGAGGTAGTGATTGCCATCGATGAGAAATCCCACTATGAAATGGTGGAAAGCGATCTGCGCCAGGGGCGGGCCGATGTGGGGTTTACCTATTTGCCCAGCCGCGATGAGTTTGAGCAGTGGGAACTGCTGCGCGATCGCTACATCATCATCTTGCCGCCGAGCTCCCCACCCCACGCCCCCCTTCCCCAGCCCTTCACCTGGCAAGACTTGGCGGCTTATCCGCTGATTTTGACTCCCAATGATGACGGCGATCGCCAGTACCTCGATCGCCTGCTGCACGGCTGGGATCAGCAGTTGCAGCCCGCCTACGTCGTCCGTGAGGACTCCACTATTCTCAGCATGGTAGAGCGGGGGTTGGGGGCTACCATCATGGCATCCTTGGCAGCAGAGCCTATCCCTGCGGGGTTACGGGTAGCGGAGTTGCCCCAGCCCCTAGAGCGTGTGATTGGGGTAATTGTGCTGCGGGATGCGCTCTTGACCCCGCCGGTCTATGCCTTTTTGGAGCGGCTTAAGGCGGTTTGGCTCCAGTCCCATGCGGCCCAGCCTGCCTCTGATCTAGCCCCAGGGAGCCGGTAGCTCGGTGCCCACCGCCACAAAAAATGCCTCGGCGCTAGGCCGAGGCACACAGGTCGTTGTTGCTCTGGAAGGACGTTGAACGCGGTTCACATTCTCCAGATGTTGACTACAGCAGCACGATTACCGATTTCGGACAGTAGCAAAATCAGCTAGCGTTAAAAGCCCATGGCCTTGGCTAGGATATCAGGGTCTGGGTTCAGCCCCCCTTTGACCTGGTTGTTGCTGTGGGCGATCGCAGTGTCAGGGTCTTTCAAGCCGTTGCCGGTCAGCACACAGACAATATTGATGCCAGCGGGCACCTGGTCTTTGACTTTCAGCAACCCGGCTACCGAAGCGGCGCTAGCGGGTTCACAGAACACCCCCTCCAGAGCCAGTAGGCGATAGGCGTCCAAAATTTCTGCATCGGTGACAGCGTTAAACTCACCCTGGCTGGCGTCGCGCACGGCTTCGGCCTTAGTCCAGCTAGCGGGGTTGCCAATGCGAATGGCGGTGGCGAGGGTTTGCGGGTCGCGCACCACGTGACCATTGACTAAGGGGGCGGCCCCAGCGGCCTGAAAGCCCATCATGCGGGGTAGGCGGCTGCATTTGCGCTGCTGATGGTACTCACAGAACCCCATCCAGTAAGCGGTAATATTGCCCGCGTTGCCCACTGGAATGCACAGCCAGTCGGGGGCATCGCCCATGGCATCAACAATTTCAAAGGCTCCAGTTTTCTGCCCCTCTAGGCGGTAGGGGTTGACTGAGTTAACCAAGGTGATGGGGTAATCTTTCGCCAATTCCTGCACCATGGCGAGTGCATCGTCAAAATTGCCGTTGATGGCCAGCACTTCGGCCCCGTAGAGCAATGCCTGGGCCAGCTTGCCCAAGGCCACATAGCCATCGGGAATCAACACAAAGGCGCGCATGCCGCCTCGGCGGGCGTAGGCGGCGGCAGCGGCAGAGGTGTTGCCCGTGCTGGCGCAAATCACCGCTTCGGCCCCGGCTTCTTTGGCCTTGGAGATGGCCATGGTCATGCCCCGGTCTTTGAAGCTGCCGGTGGGGTTGAGGCCGTCGTACTTGACCCACACCTTGACGTCTTTGCCGATGTGCTGGGCCAGAACGGGCATGGGAATCAGCGGGGTGTTGCCCTCACACAGGGTCACTACCGGAGTCTGATCGGAGACGGGCAGATAGCTTCGATAGGCTTCAATCAGCCCTGGCCAGGGCTGGAGCCCGGCGACGAGAGAGCGGGAAACGGCGGTGGCGGCAGGGTTTACGCTTAGGGTCACGGTAGGTTGACAGGTAGGATGGAAGGCTAAAAACGATGGAGCGAGACCTGGCCCAAGGCTCAGCCTTTGTTTCCTAGTTTACCGTGAGCCTTGACCTCAACCGATCAAGAGCCGTGCTTTTAGCGCCGACGAGGTTAAGATTTCTGTCCCAGGGAGGATCTCCCAGTTGGCAAACTGCTCCAAGCTGGCTCCGCTGTTTGCGATCGCCTGGTTTAAGATTAGTTGCTAGACAGGATGGTTAAAATGTCTTAACTTTCTGACTGAGTACAATTCTCTACCCAACTTCGCCCATGAACGCCTCCGTAGACCGCGCTAACGTTCAGGCAACGGCTCTAACCAATGAATCGGCCCTGCAACCAGCGGCAGCCACCCATCAAGCTCTGGCGGCTGTAGTCCCAATGGCCCGTGAAACAGCCCCCGCCACTGCCGATAAAATTTGCTGGCTCGAGGTGCGTCAAGCTCCCTACCACCCCAATCAACAGGTGGAGCTGCTGCACTTGCAGGCCGAGGCTGAGGCTCTACTGTTGCAGTTGCAGGCTAAACACCAGCGGCGGCAGAGAACCCTTGACGATGTTATAGAACCTTCTACTGTCTAAATTTAATTAAATGAAATGGCGTTGCTCACCTGCGGGAATCACAGGTGAGTAATGCCTCTTTAATCTCTAGCGAAAATGCGCCACTTTCTGAAGAATTCGCTATGGTTAGGGGGATTTTGTGGGGAGATGCTGCGATGACCTACTCTGCCAAGCCGGGGCAAGCTAGAGAGCCCAAGCTAAAAGGCCTAGCCAACCGAAAGCTGTACTCTGCGATCGCGGGGGGCTTGCTGCTGGCGATCGCAGCCGGGGCTACCATCAGACTCACCACAGCCGACTCCCGCAGCAACGAGGTCGATGCGGTCGCTCCAATCAACGATGCGGTCGTCTCTGACCCAGCCACCGATGGTGCTCTGACCCCCGCTACTGGTGAAGCCGCTACTCCCTTTCAATCAAAGCCTTTCTATGCGGCCTCGACACCGCTACGCTTGGCCGACCCCAGCCTGCTGCGCTCGACCTCTCCCCAGGCTCGGGTAGAGGCGATCGCCGCTGGTCGTTCTGATCCGTTTGCCTCGGTGGTGCTGCCAGGCCCCAAAGTATCGCGTCCTAGCAGGGCCGCCGCCGCGTTGACGCCAGCACCTGCTGCGACTTCTCGTCAAGCACTGCCAACGGTGCCCGTGTCGGCGACCCAGAGCCTGCCGCCGCTGCCCCAAGTGGCGACCCAGACGGTAGCTTTGCCTAACCTGCCAGCCCCCTTCCTGCCCGGTAGCGTGCCGCCTATTCCCACAGACCTTGCTGTTGCACCCACCGGCAGTCCAGCCTTTCAAAACCTGGTCGATCAGGTTGTGGTTAGCGGCGTAGTTCAAGTCGGCAGCGGCATCAGCGTGATTATCACCGAACCCGGTAGCACCGTCAGCCGTCGCGTTGCCCAGGGCGACATGCTGGCGGGTGGCCGGATCAAACTCAAGTCGGTAGATATGTCTGGGCAAGAGCCCATGGTTGTGCTGACCTACGACGGTAGAGACTACACTCGTACTGTTGGGGCTCCCATGGTGAGTGCCCTTTAGTTTATTTGGCACCCCCGACAATGGCTTCCCGGCCCTAGCTGTTGATGCTGGCAAGGCAAAGTTTTGCTTAAGTTTGGCGGCTCACTCGATTCAGGGTTGATATATAGAAGGGGTGGCCAGGTGGCTAGGAGCCGATCGCGCCGATCGAATCAGATCGGTTGACGGTGCTGTCACCCTAGCGATAGTCAGTTGGCTTAGGGGGGTTGCCCATGGGCGGTAGTCAGACATCGTTTAGGCAAAAAGGCGCGCCGCGATCGCTGGAGCTTGACGGCGACAACGCCTACGAATGCCCGGTCTGTCGCCATGGGCAGATTCAACCGATGGCGCTAATGGATGCCTACGCCTGTAGCTTTTGCCGCCACATTTTTGAAGTCAACCTCGACCAGCAAACGGTGCATGTGGTCGATAGCGTGCAGCCCATGGGTTGGCGCTGGCAGGGCTGGCGCTGGCAACCACTTTACCAAAGCCGGGGAGACATCACTCTGATCCTCTGGTTGGTGGGCTTGGCCTTGGTCATTCTGCCAGCGGGTCTGGTGGCCCTAGGGGGCTATGTGTTTCCGCCGCTAGAGGCTACGCCGGGAGTGAACTGGTCTCTGGTTTGGGCGATCGGCACGTTGGCTGCCCACGGTGCCATAGTGGGCTGGCTGATTGCCGAACATTATCAATTTCCGCTCTATGTGATGGCTAAAATTCGGTTACAACGATTGCTCGAACGTTTGCCAGGGTAGCTTGCCAGGGTAAATGATGGTAGCTTGCCCTCATTGGCCTCTCATTCCTCAGGGCATGCGGTTGATGAAAACCAAATCAGGGGAATATCGGCGTCGCTGCGCCAGCGCACCCAGCCCTCTGAGATACTAGAGCCGGGCAGCGGGGTACATCCTTGGGCTGGTTGAGTGACCCGCACCCGCAGCCAGTCGCCTTCGAGATCGAGGGGTTGAATAATGCTGTTCGACCCCACCAGGGCCTGAAGTGGGGCAGTACCGTTGGGAGCCAATCGCATGGGTTGGGCCAATCCCGGTCGCCGAAACTCAACCCGAGAGGCATCTTGCATAGATGCCTCCCAAGTCTCAACGGTGAGAGAGAGGGTGCCTAGCTCCAGGTGGGAGGTGTGGGCCCAGGCGGCTCCGGCTGAGGTGTATTGAAAACGAAACCAGCCGTCGGGGCGAATTTCTAAGACCGGAAAGGTGTAGATCTGCTGCTCGGTTTGCACCATGGAGAATGCCGCATCGCGGCCAATGGCCAGGGGGGCTGCGTCGTTAGGCACGAGCCAGCCGTTGATCAGCCATCCCCAGTGGGCACTGTCTGGGCTGGGATAAATGGGGAGGGCTACATCTCGCAGCCAGCTAGCACCCGAGAGGGTGTCCATGGCATTGGCTGAGAGCCGGTTGATGGGGCGCAGATGCCCTACTCCAACAGCATCATTGGGGGCTGGGGTAAGGCCGATAATGCCCGTTGCCTCCGGAATGATGGGTTCGGGAAGCAGGGCTGGTAGGGGCGGCGAACTGGGTGCAGCGTCTTGCTTACCCTGAAGGTCTTGGGTGACAGACGGTGGTTCTGGTGCCGCCCAGAGGAGGCTGGCTGTAGCCGTTCCCAACGCGGTGGTGGCTATGAACCCGATCGCAAAGGCGAGCCTCTGACCCAAACGGCCTAGGCTGTTGTGTTCTGAAGCATGGCCCAAAGGGCGTAGCGGCTGAGACAGGAGGGGACGCATAGCCATGACAACTGGGGGAGGGTAACTGTCAGAACTTGGTAGCAGCCCGACTGCGATCGCAGTCGGGCTGCCCTAGACCGACTCGATTATGGTTTAGGCAGCCTACGGTGAGCCGCTGGTTGGGCTAGCTTGACCAACACTTAACTCCATTGTGACCGATGCCACACTGTTGCCCATGAAATGTTCTGTATCTGTAATTGCCGCTAACGCCAACTCACCGATTTACTTTTCTAAACCGACCGGCTCCTGAGCACAGTCAACAACTTGAGAAAGTGCTCAGGCAGGGGGGCGATCGCCACCACTGTCTCCCCCGTCGCTGGATGGCGCAGCTCTAGTCGCTCGGCATGGAGCGCCTGACCGGGCAGATTCACTCCCACATCGCGCCCTGTGCCGTAGGTGGGATCGCCAACAATGGGATGGCCCATGTGAGCGCTGTGGACGCGAATCTGGTGGGTGCGCCCGGTTTCTAGACGAAAGCGCAGCAGCGAGAAATTGCCCAAGCGTTCTTCCACCTGCCAGTGGGTAACGGCGGTGCGGCCTTTGTCTAGGGGAACGACAGCATGCTTTTTGCGATCGGCGGGGTGGCGACCCAGGGGCGCATCAATGGTGCCAGAGTTAGTTTTGGGCGCGCCGTAGACCAGACCCAGGTATTCGCGGCGGGCGGTTTTGGCCTTCATCTGAGCTTGCAGGTCGCTGTGGGCCAGATCGGTTTTGGCCACCACGATCGCCCCAGTGGTGTCTTTGTCGAGCCGGTGCACAATGCCGGGGCGCTGCACGCCGCCAATGCCCAACAGCTGGTCGCCGCAGTGGGCCAGTATAGCGTTGACCAGGGTGCCGCTCAGGTTGCCAGGGGCGGGATGCACTACCAGTCCAGCGGGCTTGTTGAGAATAATTAAATGCTCGTCTTCGTAGAGGATGTCGAGGGGAATAGCCTCAGCCGTTAGCTCCAGCGGGCGGGGTGCGGGGATGGTGAGACGAATGCGATCGCCCACCTGCACCGCCGTTTTCTTGTTGGTGCAGAGCTGCCCGTTGATCTGCACATGTTCCCAATCGATCAGCTTTTGGACGCGGTTGCGGGAGAGTTCGTCCACATTGGCGGTCAGCCAGCGATCGAGCCGATCCGGGTCGGGGACAGTGACGGTGAGTTCGAGGGTTTGGTCGGCGATGGCTGAGAGACTGAGCGCGGTAGGAGTTCTATAATCCATCATAATTCGCTCTTTTCTCGGACGCGTTCTATGAGCACCAGCCCTGCAACGTTAGCCGCCTTGCTACCCGGTCAACTGCGCCGCATTCACCACCTGGCGCTGAATGTAAAGGATATGGATGCCTCGCGGCGCTTCTACAGCGGACTGCTGGGCCTCAAGGAGTTAACCGGGGATGAGGTGGACGACACGCTCAAAGAACTGGTAGCTACGGGCAAGGTCGCCAACTTTGTCACCCCTGATGGCCTGATTCTCGATTTGTTTGGAGCCCCCGATTTGGAACCTCCCGACCCCGACCCCGAGAAATCCTTTACCCGGGCCTACCATCTGGCCTTTGATATTGACCCCGCGCAGTTCGATCAGGCCTTGGCGGTGCTGGAGGTGAATGGGGTGGCGATCGCCCATGGCCCCGTCACCCGACCCACCGGGCGCGGCGTCTACTTTTACGACCCCGACGGCTTTATGGTAGAAATTCGCTGCGACCCGGTTGAGTCCTAGAGCATGGAACTATCGAGCAGAAAGTCCTGTAGGGCTGGCTCGATCGCCAGGACTGAGCACGGCTAGAGGCAGCCTTGGGGCAGCTAAAGGATTGCTATGATGAAGCGGTCAGGATTGGAGTTGACTTGACTCGTTTACTCTTTCAATAACGCCTGAAGGACATTCCATGCGGTTTAAGGCTAAATCTGACAAGCGTGATTTGCCCGAGGTCAACCTCGTGCCCATGATGGACGTCTTGATGACGATCCTGGTATTTTTCATCATTATTTCGATGACGGCTGAGTTTAATCAGCAGGCGGTCGATGTTCAGCTGCCCTCAACCGAATCGGGCGGTAGTGCCGTTGGCCAACCAGACCCGCTGATCGTTGAGCTAGATCAACAAGAGCAGCTTTACTTGGCGGGGCAGCCCGTTGATTCAGCCACCATGGCTCAGCAAATTCAGCAGTATCTCGCTGAAGATCCGAAGGGCGTTATTGTCTTGAAAGCCGACTATCAGTTGAGCTATCAGCAAATTGTTGAAGTGCTGGGACCCATGCGAGCCGTGGGCGGTGCTCAGGTTTCCCTAGCGATCGAATAATAAATCAGCACAAAGCATCGTCCCCCAGTGAGTGACTCACTGAGGGACAATGTTGGGCAGTTTACCGAACCAGGACGGGTTTTTCGACCTGGTAGGTGGCGAGAATGCGCTCAGCCATCTGGGGTGGGGTCAACCCCAGCGCCGCCTTCGACTGGTCGGGGGAGGCATGATCCACCAGCACGTCGGGCACGCCGATGCGCAGCACCGAGGCAGGCACCTGGGCATCCAAAATCGACTCGGCCACGGCGGAACCAAAGCCGCCCATTAGGCAGCCCTCTTCGAGGGTGACGATCTTGCCAATTTCTCGAGCCAGGGGCAAAATCAGCGCCTCGTCAAGGGGTTTGGCAAAGCGGGCGTTGACCACAGTAGCCTCAATGCCATGCTCACTGAGGATTTCAGCGGTTTGCATGGCGGGGTACACCATCGAGCCGTAGCCCAGCAGCAGTACGTCGTCACCCTGGCGCAGCACCTCCGCTTCACCAATGGGCAGCGGCTCCCAGCCCTCTTCCATTAAGGGAGCACCGTAGCCACTGCCTCGGGGATAGCGCATAGCGATCGCACCCGCTTTATAGTCAATCCCGGTCACCATCATCCGCTGCATCTCGGCCTCGTCTTTGGGGGCCATCAGCACGATGTTAGGAATGCAGCGCAGGTAAGCGATGTCGTAGAGCCCCTGGTGGGTTGGCCCATCGGCCCCGACAATGCCCGCTCGGTCGAGGCAGAAGAACACCGGCAGCTTTTGAATGCAGACGTCGTGGACAATCTGGTCGAAGCCGCGCTGCAGGAAGGTGGAGTAGATGGCCGCGACAGGGCGCATGCCTTCGCAGGCCATACCAGCCGCCAGGGTGATGGCGTGCTGTTCGGCAATGCCCACGTCGATGTACTGCTTGGGCAGCGCCTGCTGGAGCTTATCTAACCCGGTACCTGTGGCCATGGCGGCGGTGATGCCGACAATTTTGGGGTTGTCTTCAGCTAATTTGATCAGGGTTTCGGCGAACACCTTCGAGTAGCTGGGGGGTTTGGGCTTGGTGGAAGGAATGCCCTTGCCGGTAGAGAGGTTAAAGGGCGACTGAGCGTGGTAGCCAACCTGGTCTTTTTCGGCGATCGCATAGCCCTTGCCCTTGGTAGTCGCCACATGCACCAGCACGGGGCCGGTGTGCTTGTGAGCTTCTTTGAAGGTGGCGATCAGCTCTTGCAGGTTGTGGCCATCCACCGGCCCCATGTAGGTAAAGCCCAGCTCCTCAAACACGGCCCCCACCTTGGGCACCGCCAGGCGCTTCATGCCTTCCTTGACGCGATCGAGTTCTGGCGACAGCGATTCACCGACGAAAGGCAGGTGCTTGAACTGCTCTTCGAGGTTGTCGGTGAGAAACTGCACTGGCGGGCTGAGGCGCATTTTGTTGAGGTAGCGCGGGATCGCCCCCACGTTGGGCGAGATCGACATTTCGTTGTCGTTGAGCACCACCAGCAGGTTGGTGTGGGGCAGGTGCCCGGCGTGGTTGATAGCTTCCAGCGCCATCCCCCCGGTGAGCGCACCGTCGCCGATGATGGCGGCCACCTTGTAGTTATCACCGCTCAGGTCGCGGGCCAGGGCCATACCCAGCGCCGCCGAAATACTGGTGGAGGCATGACCCGCGCCAAAGTGGTCAAACTTGCTCTCGCTGCGCTTGAGGTAGCCCGCCACGCCGTCCTTTTGGCGCAGGGTGTGAAAGTCGTGGTAGCGACCGGTAATCAGCTTGTGGGGGTAGGCCTGGTGGCCCACATCCCAGGTGACTTTGTCGCGATCGAGGTCGAGGGTCTGATACAGAGCCAGAGTTAGCTCCACGACCCCTAGCCCTGGGCCTAAGTGCCCCCCGCTCGCCGCCACGGTTTCCAAGTGCTTTTCGCGAATCTGGCGGGCCACGTCTTCGAGCTGGCGAATGGATAGACCGTGGAGTTGATTGGGGTGAGTTACGTCACTCAGGTGCATACTGCCTTAACCTCTGCGTCACGAAATTGAGTTTTTCCTGCTACTCTTCACTGTAGAAGATTCAACGACCAGAAACATTGAGGAGGGCAAGCATTGGTTAAAGCCAGTGCTGCCCAGGCTAATCTAGAGGACTAATCCTCTGTAATTAATTGATCAACAGACTGTAACCGCTAATTGCGCCCGTTAACCAAGCGATATAACCTTTAACGTTCTGTTATGGTTCATTTTCTAGCTTCTATTACCCATCGCCAGTGCCTTGCAATACCGTTTGCTGTGATCACAGGGCTGACGACTTCCATGGTGATACTCTCCGCCCCACCAGCGATCGCCAACGATTTTGAAGCCTGCGCTAGCCGCCTAATTGGGGCGGGCATTGCCGGGCCTGCCGCTGCTGGAGCCTGCGGTCAAGCCTTACACCCCGTCGATCTGGCTAGCTGCACTGTTGATGTCATCGGTGTTGCTGAAGTCGATGCCGAGCAGGCGCTAGTGGCTTGCCAGAGCGATCGCCGCCCCCAAGAGCTGGCCACCTGCGTCAGTGACATTCACCAGGGTCTAGAGGTTGCCAACTCCACCGCCGTGCTGAATAACTGTCGCCGCAGCGTGCTGCCCGTGCGGTTTTCTGACTGTGTTGTGGGTGTGGCTACCGCCGCTAGCCTCGCCGTGACCGACTCCATGAGCCAGTGCATTGCCGCTGGCTACCGCCCAGAGGATGTCGTTCCCACCTTCATTTTTTCTCGCTAGCTCTAGCGCTGACTCTCCAGGGCAGTGATGTAGTCTGGGATGTCTTCTTGCCCCACCTGGCAGGCGGTTCTATCTACCACCAGCAGGTCGTTGCCGTAAATCACTTGGCCGATGGGGATGCCGTTGCCGCGATCGGGCTGCCAGTCGCGGCTGACAAATTTTTCGGTACAGTCCACTACTCCACCGGCGAAGAAGTGGCCCAGGGTGTAGTAGACGTCCTGCAACACCAGGGGCACCGACGGACGGTGGAGCTGCCCACGCGAGCTGGCACTGCGGGCTTTATACTTTGCTCTGGGAAAGAGGCCATAAAGGTTTTTTAGGGAAGCCGAAATCAACGGCGACCCTTTGAGCTGGGTGCGCTTGAAGGCGCTGACCGAGAGGCAGCAATCGACCTCTTGCAGCAGTTTGGGTGCCCACATGGTTTTGAACCGCACTGGGCTGGGGGAGCGGTTGGGGTATTCGGCTAGCTCTAGCTCATCAGCGTTGAGGAGCTGAATGCCTTCCGACAAAAGCTGGTGGACGCCAATCTGAGCCATGATGGTGTCGAAGGCGACCTTAGAGCAAACCCCTTCCACAATAAAAATTTCAGCGCTAGGACTGTGTTCCTGAAGCCCTCGGATAACTTCTGATAACACCGCCATACTGACGGTGGCGGGTGGCCCGACGGGATAGCCGAGATTGGGTTTAACTAGGATTCGCTGGGCTTGCTGGGCCGCAGCGGGAGGAATGTAGCAGAAGCGATCGCTGGGAGTCGCCACCACCGAGGCTAAAACAGACATAGGGTTGCCCTACAACACAGGTGCTAGCTGATGAACTGCACCACAATAATGCCAATGGCCCAGGCAAAGAAAATCCAGGTGATCAAGCTTGTCATCGTTACTCCTGCCAAATAACTCTCTTGACAATAAAATAGCTCTCATCCCAATGTAGTCGGGTACTGAAGCCATTCCGAGGGCAGAAAACCGAACTCGTCACTGCGCCGAGTCGTTCGCAAAACTCTCCATAGGGAAAGCTATTCAAGGCCAGAAAGAAAAATGGGCGTCGGGGTTTACTCTCCTAGGTTGAGTCGCGTATAGTAGTAGACTGTGTCTGTGATAAAAAGGTCTTACGGCTAGAGAAACCAAATGGCTAAGAAAAGCATGATTGCGCGGGAGCGCAAGCGGGAAAAGATTGTAGCGCAATACGCCAAGAAGCGTGAGGCCCTGCTAGAAGAGTTTGACAAAGCTGCCAACCAGCAAGAAAAGGTGGCAATCCACCGCAAAATTCAGCAACTTCCCCGCAACAGCGCGCCGACTCGCCTGCACAATCGCTGCTGGATGACCGGTCGCCCTCGTGGCTACTATCGCGACTTTGGCCTCTGCCGCAACAAGCTGCGCGAGATGGCTCACCAAGGTTTGCTGCCTGGGGTTGTCAAGTCGAGCTGGTAAGATAAATTTTCGCTTTTTGAACCCACCTAAGGTTTCTGCAAAGAGCTTTAGAACTGTTCTTCAAAAGGGGATTGAGCAATGCTCAATCCCCTTTTGATTGGGAGTTTCTGGAGATCGCGCACCTACCTACCCCCAAATCTCGGCCATCACTAGAACAAAACCGGGCAGAACCTCTTTCCCAGAAAGCTGTTCTGGCTGGCTCAGATATTCTGTAGGGCGACCCAGGCGATAGATTTCCACCCGTTTTTCCTGGGGATCGATTAGCCACCCTAGCCGCACACCGCAATCGCGGTATTCAGACATCTTGTGCTGAAGGGTGGCCAGTTTATCCGTCGCCGATCGCAGCTCGACCACAAAATCGGGAGCCAGGGGTAAAAACCGGGCGGGGTCGGGGGCCAGGGCTTCGATGCGGGCTTTTGCTACCCAGGCGACATCGGGCGAGCGATCGGCCCCATTGGGGAGCGAGAACCCAGTGGAAGAGTCAAACACGATGCCCAACCGAGCTTGACGATTCCAAACATTCAAATTTGTCGTCAAGTCTGCGTTGCGCTTACCAGACTCCCAGCCTGTCGGTGGCATGAGAATTAAATCTCCTGTACTGCTGCGTTCGAGGCGAATGTCGTGGTTGACTTCGCACAGCGCATAGAACTGTTCGCGGGTGAGCCGCACCACTGGGTCGAGGGTTAGGGTCAGTGAAGTCATAGCCCTAGAATAACGGCTGATCGCTGTAGGTTAGGGGATATCGCTCTCGGCATCGCCGCCATCGGATAGCCTGCCCACGCGGCTGGCCTCCAGGGTGGTGGATCGACCGCAGCAGCGATCGATCCCCAAGCTGTCGAAAAGCAGATCGCCCACGGCGTTTGCGACAGTAAACTCGCCGTAGAAACTGTCAGAAAAATCATAGGCTTGCAGCTCAGTCAAGATCGCCATCACGAGCGAGCCGACATCGTTTTCGCCCTCCATGCGCTGACGCACAAACACCTGGGAAACGCGATCGGCGATTTTGCGATTGGCTGGCTCGGGCAAATATTCTGCATTCAGCCAGGTCAACAACGCGGCCTTGAGCCACTGCCCCTCCTGTTGAGCATCCTCTGGCGGCGGCAGCATAATGGGGCTAAGGGGGTCAGTCATCGAGGTGAGGGGTGAGGAAACCGAGGAAAACCTTCTGTACACTCAATACTACCGTCTCAGATTCCTGCCTTAGAGTGAAGGCGGCTGAGCGTCAAGAAACATTACTCACCCGCCCCTTGAGCACCCATCTACTCAAACCATTGTGACCTCCATCAAGTACGACCTAGACGCCATCATTCGCGGTTACTCCCAGGGGTATTTTCTGATGGCCGATGGCGAAGGCGACGACCTGGGCTGGTACTCTAGCCGTCAGCGCACGCTGATTCCGCTCGACGATCGCTTTCGCTATCCCAAATCACTGCGGCGATCGCTTAACCAAAACCGCTTTCGAGTCGCCATTAACCAGGCCTTTGAGGAGGTGGTCAGCGGCTGCGCCGATCGCGATACCACCTGGATCTCGGGCGAACTCCGACAGGTCTATACCGAACTCCACCGGGCGGGCTGGGCCTATAGTTTTGAAACCTGGCAAGGGGATGAGCTAGCGGGGGGCATTCTCGGCTTGGTAATTGGCGGCGCGTTTATTGGCGAGTCAATGTTTTTCCGCATTTCTGAAGGCTCTAAGGTGGCGATGGTCAAGCTGGTTGAGCACCTGCGCCAGCGCCACTTTGCCCTATTCGACGCTCAGATGATGAACCCCCACCTGGAGCGGTTTGGGGCTTACGTTGTGGGCGATCGCGATTACAAAAGCCTGCTAAAAATTGCTCTAAAGCAGAACTGTAACTTTCTCTAGCCCATCTGGGTGGGCCTGGGGCGACCCAGAGCTGGGCAAGTCGCCATACCAGCACTGGGTCACCCTTGAGCTGAGCGATCGCCTCACCACCGAGTTGTTTGGCCAGCGCATTGCTGCCGCCGTCGAGCGCTGGAGCCAAGTGCCCGTAGCCGCTTAGATGCCGCTGACGTAGTAGTCGCGGGTGCCCTTGGCGTTGAGGGCGTCGCCCAAGCGCTCTAGGGCGTGCACGTAGGCGGCGGTGCGGGGGCGAATGTCAAGATCTTGGGCAATCTTCCAAATGCATTCGCCCTCGGTCACCATCATGGTTTTAAGCCGGGCGTTGACATCTTCCACCGACCAGTAGAGGCCGCTGCGGTTTTGCACCCACTCAAAGTAGCTCACCGTAACTCCTCCTGCGTTTACCAAAATGTCAGGAAAGACGTAAATCCCCTTGGCCGACAACATGTCGTCGGCTTCGGAGGTGATGGGGCCGTTGGCTACCTCAAAGATGTAGCGGGCTTGAATGGCATTGGCATTCTCAGCGGTGATTTGATTTTCCAGCGCCGCCGGAATCAAAATATCGACATCCAGGGCCAGCAGCTCGTCGTTGGTGATGGTGGTGTGGTCGTTCACCGTATTGCAGACGGTGCCTTCGCAGTACACTGCCTGGAGACTGCGGGTGGAGGTCTTAAACTGCTGAATGCTAGGAATATCTAGCCCCGAGGGTGTATAGATACCGCCCTGGGAATCGCTAATTGCCACCACTTTATATCCCGCATCGAACAGCAGCCGGGCGATGACGCTGCCCGCATTGCCAAAGCCCTGAACGGCTACGGTGGTGTTTTGGGGAATGCGATCAAACTTGGCCATCATGGCTTGCAGCACGTAGAATGCTCCGGTGCCGGTAGCGGTGTCGCGCCCTTGGCTGCCGCCCATGCTGAGGGGTTTTCCGGTGATGACAGCCGGGCTGAGCTTGCGGTAAATGATGCTGTACTGATCCATCATCCAGCCCATGATCATGGGGTTGGTGTAGACATCGGGGGCGGGGATATCGACATCGGGGCCGATGAAGTTGGCGATCGCATCAATATATCCCCGGCTCAGCCGCTCCAGCTCAAACTTCGACAGCTCCTTAGGGTTCACCGTAACGCCGCCTTTAGCCCCGCCCAAGGGCAAGTTCAGCGCCGCACACTTGAAGGTCATCCAAAACGCCAGCGACTGTACCTCGTCGAGGTTGACATCGGGGTGAAAGCGAATGCCGCCCTTGGTGGGGCCGCGCGTGTCGTCGTAGCGCACTCGGTAGCCCTGAAAGACCTTCAGTCTGCCGTCATCCATCCGCACTGGAATCGACACGGTGAGACTGGCCTTGGGGTAGCGCAGCCGCTCCGAGGCATCCTCAGAGATAGAAACGTACTTGAGCGCCCGCTCTAGACGGCGGTTGGCATCGGACAAAATAGAGGCCATAGACAAACACCAGGGGATGAAGGGATTGGTGAGCAGCAAATAGGGCTGCTGTTATTAAGGTGCCGCCAGGGCGAACCAGCTCAGCCAAATAGCAATATTTTGTATTGTAAGCTACCGTTTTCTTCCCCTATTCCCTACTCCCTTCCCCCATGATGTCGCACTGGTTGACCTGCTCCAGCCCTCAGCCGCCGGGCTAAAGCGGAACCCGCCCACGATTTCCTATCGGCGAGTAAAGCAGTCACCGAGAAAATGCCGACCGGCTCAAGCTAGCTTTACAGCTCCGGTGGGAGGCGGTCTAGTGAATTTTCGCTGGCGTTAAGTGCAACGTCCTGTTGCGAAGCACAACAAACTTTATCGAGGCGTAAAGGTTCAGCCTGAACAGTGGCCGTTGGCGGTGGGTTCTCGGAGAATGGGGTCATGTACCCAGGCCTGGTGCCCCAAGGCGAGCCTGGCTGCCCCTATGTATAAGGACTATCGTTATGAACAATCCCCAAGAAGTGCTTGAGCACCTCAAGCAGCTCGAAAAGGTCGGTACATTACAGAGCGCTCTATATCGCGAAGAGGCCCAAGAAGTACTCGCAGACGACACCGTTAGTCTCAAGTGGCGACAGGCGATCGCCGATCGCCTCAACCGAGCCAACCACGACCTGGCCCTGCACACCGTCACCAGCGAAGACAGCTACTAGATCTCAATCCCCTCGGCTGAGCCAGATCGTTCACAACTGGGGTTAGCTCAATGATGCCCGGCGGAGTAAGTCTCTGCCGGGCGTTTTGCTGCTGCGTTCCCACAGGGTGGCCGGGCCAATCGCCCCTACCAGGCCTACGTCAAACCACCGCTGGCGCAGGCTGAACTGAACTGAAGACATCTGCGGCCCAGCTACTTTCCCAATCAGCGCTGACGATTTCTCTAGCTTCACCGGGTGCGATCGCTCCAGACAGTGCCAGCCCTTCGCCTGCCAGCGTTGGCAGCGCACCATCGCCAGGCTGCAAGTATCCTGCCTCTAGCAGACTGGTCTGAAACACATCCGCCAGCAGTTCGTGCACGGTGGTTGTGGGGTGCTGCTGATCCCACCAGAAATAGCCGGGGTCGTCGAGCAGCCCCTGGGTGAATAGCGGGTCGGTGACGTTGGTAAACCCAAACTCTGCCGGAGCCCCAATAATTTCGTTGGTTAGCCCAAACAGATCGACCGGGATAATGTCGATGGGCAGGGTTTGCTCTAGCGCTGTCAGCGCATTGGCTAAGCCCGTATTAAATCCTAGGCTCAGGGCCGTCGCCTGCTGGCTAGTGCCATCGCCCAGGGTGCGGGGCGTCAGGCCCAGGTTGGGCAGGTTAGGCACCAAGAATGTATCAGCCCCCCGCGCCGCCAGGCTGCTAATCGCCGTGGCAATATTCTGCACCGAATTGGCCAAAAAAGCTGGAATCGCAGCGGGATCGCTGGGCAGATTAAACAGATCGTTGGCCCCAGCCCACACCACATAGAGGCCATTGGGATTGGCAGAACCACTGCCCAGGCTGCCCAGATAGCTATCGACTTCGTCGAGCAAGCCCGGTAGATTAACCTCTGTACTTGTAAGAGAGCTAATCAAGGGGTCGAGGCCATTGTCTCGGCCCGTAGTGGCTCCCCCCACGGCAAAGTTTTGCACCTGGCTAGGCTCAAACCTCAGGTCATCCACTAAATAATCAACCCAGAGATCGCCGTTAGAAAACCGGCCCTCAGAATAGGGAAGGGGCGGAAAAAAGCCCGTCAGCTCAAACAGGTTGCCGGGGTCTGACAGGCTATCGCCAAAGATCGTCAGGCCGTTAAAGCTAGGCACCAGCGCCTGGGTTTCAAAACTCTCAGGCGTCAGACTGGCCGCGGCCACATTGAGCAGAATGACGCTGGGTTCTGACTGGTTTAGGTAGCGCAGGGTTGTATTGGCCCCCTGCTGGGCGATCGCAATCTGCCCAAAACTCAAGCCCCCTGGCAGCAAGAAGCGATCGACGCCGGGGGTAAAATCCGCCACCGTATCGACCCGGCCATCGTTTTTAAGCACCACAGTATCCTGCCCTGGCCCGGTAAAGAACTGGTTATTGCCCAAACCTCCATCGAAAACATCATTGCCCAGGCCACCTAAAAGCCAATCGTTGCCTTCGGCCCCAAACAGCTGTTTATTACCCCAGAGGCCTACTAAAATTTCGTCTTCTGTGCCGCCGTTGAGCACATCATCGCCAAAGCCACTGACCAAAACGGTGCTGCCCAAAATATCAAGGGGATTGAGACTAGCAAGAAACGGATTCAAAAAAGACGGTAAAAGCGACGCCATAACGCCTCCAGAGGGTGCAGTGAGTTGAGTGAAAAACTATGCCCAGAGTAGCGAATAGCCCACCTGACTGGCTCACACTTTAGGTTGACTGAGCACCACATTTACACCCAGCAAAATTAGCCCCATGCTGGCCACCATCGTTGCCGTCAGCGGTTCTCGAAAAAACAGCCAGGCCAGCCCCGCCACAAAGATCGGCACCAAGCTATAGACCACGCTAGCCGTGCGGGTGGGGCCAACCTGCTGAATGCTGAGATTAAACAATAGATAGGCCACCCCCGACGCCGCTACACCCATATATAGAATGGCGATCGCTGAGGCGAGAGAGAGGGTTGCCAACTGTAGCCACCAGCGCTCTAGCGAAGCCAGCACCAGCAGTTGCCCCACCCCAGCCACGGCGGCGTAGAAGGTAATGGTCAACCCCGAATAGCGCTGGCTGAGCTGCTTAATAATTAAGGAATACACCACCCAGCACAGCACCGCGCACAGCATCAGCCCATCGCCCCGGTTGAGTTCCAAGGTGAGTAAGGTCGTGATATTGCCGCGAGTCAGCAGGGTCAGCACCCCCAGCAGCGCCAGCACAATGCCGCCATACTGGCGACGGGTCAGCCGTTCGCCAATAAACAGCGCTGCCATCACCCCCGTCACCACCGGGTTAAAGGCGTTGATGATGGCGGTGTTGGCCGTCGCCGTGTAGCGCAGACTGCTAAAGAAGAAATAGTGATAACCCACCACCCCAAATAGACCCAATAGCGCCATCGCTCCCCAGTCGGCGCGGGCGACGGTGAGGGCTTTAATCGGCTGCGCACTGCGGGTAATAAATAGACCCAGAACGCCCATAGCAATGACGTAGCGCAGCAGCGAGGTAGTCAGCGGCCCCAAATCGACCGTCGTATATTTGCCCGCCACAAAGCTGCCCGCAAACAGAAAGCTGGTGAGAATGGGCAGCAAAACCTTGAGTTTAAGCATCGATCAATCCTATCTGGAGCAACCCAGTTCGGGAACCCGTACAGAGAGCTTTGTTGCGATCGCCCCTCTGGCATCGTAAATTAGCACTCGGAGCTTGCGAGTGCTAAGCTTCGAAAAACTGTGTAATGCGTCTGAATGGGGCCGAGTGTAATTCCCCCCAGGCGCTGTCTTAATAGCAAATCCGGAGAAGCATTGTATGGCAGCTATCACTTTGGCGGCGTCTAGCGTTAAGCCCCTAGCCGATCGAGTTTTGATTAAAGTAAGTGCGTCCGAAGAGACCACCGCTGGCGGCATTCTGCTACCTGATACCGCCAAGGAAAAGCCTCAGGTGGGTGAAATCACCGCCGTCGGCCCCGGCAAAACTGACGACAAAGGCTCCCGTCAAGCGCTGGAAGTCAAAATTGGCGACAAGGTGCTCTATTCCAAGTACGCCGGTACCGACATCAAGCTAGGCGGCGACGAGTTCGTGCTGCTGTCTGAGAAAGACATCCTCGCCGTGCTTGGCTAAACCAATTTTAGATTTGGGATTTTGGCTGCGTAGGGTGGGCAGTGCCCACCACGACCTCCGCCATTTGCAAGGCATTATCTGCCATTGCCTCTAGTGAGTTCCGTTGGGTTCCGCTATCGCTTCACCCAGCCTACTCAGCTAATTTCCTAAGTTCTAGATTTCCTCAATTTCCTTCGCTTCACGTTTTCACATTCACTTCTTATCTTCTTTCCGGAGAACATCGATTCTATGGCTAAGCGCATTGTTTATAACGAAAACGCCCGTCGTGCCCTCGAACGCGGTATGGACATTCTGACCGAGGCCGTAGCCGTCACCCTCGGCCCCAAAGGTCGCAACGTGGTGCTCGAAAAGAAATTTGGCGCACCCCAGATTGTCAATGACGGCGTCACCATCGCCAAAGAAATTGAACTCGAAGACAACATCGAGAACACCGGCGTCGCCCTGATTCGTCAGGCCGCCTCTAAGACCAACGACGCCGCTGGTGACGGTACCACCACCGCCACCGTCCTGGCCCACGCCATGGTCAAAGAAGGCATGCGCAACGTCGCCGCTGGCGCTAACGCCATTTCCCTCAAGCGCGGCATCGACAAAGCCACCGCTTTCCTAGTCGAAAAAATTGCTGAGCACGCCCGCCCCGTTGGCGACTCTAAGTCGATCGCTCAGGTGGGCTCCATCTCCGCCGGTAACGACGAAGAAGTGGGTGCCATGATTGCCGAAGCCATGGAGAAAGTGGGCCGCGAAGGCGTCATCTCCCTGGAAGAAGGCAAGTCGATGACCACCGAACTGGAGGTCACCGAGGGCATGCGCTTTGACAAGGGCTATGTCTCTCCCTACTTCGTCACCGACACCGAGCGTATGGAAGCGGTGCTGGACGAGCCCTACATCCTGATCACCGACAAGAAAATTGCCCTGGTGCAGGATCTAGTGCCCGTGCTAGAGCAAGTGGCTCGCTCTGGTCGTCCCCTGATCATCATCGCTGAAGACATCGAGAAAGAGGCGCTGGCTACCTTGGTGGTCAACCGTCTGCGCGGTGTGCTGAATGTGGCCGCTGTGAAAGCGCCTGGGTTTGGCGATCGCCGCAAAGCCATGCTCGAAGACATCGCCGTCCTCACCGGCGGTCAGGTGATCTCTGAAGACACCGGCCTCAAGCTCGACAACACCAAGCTCGACATGCTCGGTCAGGCCCGCCGCCTCACCATCACCAAAGACACCACCACCATCGTCGCCGAAGGCAACGAGAAGGATGTCAAGGCCCGCTGCGAGCAGATCCGTCGCCAGATCGACGAAACCGAGTCGACCTACGACAAAGAGAAGCTACAAGAGCGTTTGGCCAAACTCTCCGGCGGTGTGGCCGTAATCAAGGTCGGTGCCGCCACCGAAACCGAGATGAAAGACCGCAAGCTGCGCCTCGAAGACGCCATCAACGCTACCAAGGCAGCGGTTGAAGAAGGCATCGTCCCCGGCGGCGGCACCACCCTGGCCCACCTAGTACCAGCCCTGACCGAGTGGCTCGAAGCCAACCTCACCGCTGAAGAGCACACTGGGGCTGCGATCGTGGCTCGTGCCCTGGCCGCCCCTCTGATGCGGATTGCCCAGAACGCCGGTCAAAACGGTGCCGTGATCGCCGAGCGCGTCAAAGAGAAGGACTTCAACGTCGGCTATAACGCTGCTAACGGCGAATACGTTGACATGTTTGAAGCTGGTATCGTTGACCCCGCCAAGGTGACCCGCTCTGCCCTGCAGAACGCGGCCTCCATCGCTGGTATGGTGCTGACCACCGAGTGCATCGTGGTCGATCTGCCCGAGCCCAAAGAAGGCGCTCCCGCTGGCGCTGGCATGGGCGGCGACTTCGACTACTAAGCCGCTGAGGTAACCACCAGACTAGGAGAGTCACAGACCTTAGGTCTGTGACTCTGTAAAAGCTGGTCTCTACCTCCATAGCGCTAACGCAAAAGCCGTCCTAAACCCTGGGGCGGCTTTTGCGTTGGCAGCTATAGCCATCGCCAGATCGATTGGGACATCCTGCACAACTCCCTGAAGCGATGGCTAGACACTAGTGCGCTGCCCCAGTTTCTGCCAATGATGGTTACATGTGCCCTAAGCGCAGTAGCCAACACGATAAGAGCAGCGCAAAGTTCTTTCTTTGGACAGAGAGACAGACTGAACCCAGGAGTACGACCCTTAGGAGAGCCGACTTCATCAAAGTCAATATTAAGCAACCCCCATAGCCAGGTCTTAACCGTCCTGGCTCTCTTTATGCCAAGGGCCGCACTATGTTTCTCTTTTTAGTAGAACCTGTCTCCGAAACGTTAAAGGAACCGATTACAACATTTGTGCTGTTGCTGGCGATTGTGTTGATCACGCCGCCCATTTTTGAACGGTTCAAACTACCCGGACTGATCGGACTATTGCTAGCTGGGGTGTTATTTGGTAGCAGCGGCTTGGGCTGGCTCAATGCCGACACTGACATCATGAAGCTGTTTTCAGAAATCGGCAAAATCTATCTCATGTTTGTGGCCGGTCTTGAGATCGACATGGCCCTATTTCAAAAAACACGCGATCGCTCCCTCGGCTTTGGCATGCTGACCTTTGCAATTCCGATGCTGGGTGGTATTGCGGTTGGTTTATTCTTTAACTTTGGCTGGCTGGCGGCGGTGTTAATTGGCTCGCTGCTAGCCTCTCACACGCTGCTGGCCTACCCCATCGTGCAGCGGTTTGGCATTGTCAATAACGAAGCGGTAACGGTCACCGTTGGGGCGACAATTTTTACCGATATTGGGTCGCTGCTGGTGCTGGCCATTTGCCTAGGTATCAACCAGGGAGACTTTTCAGCGCTTAAGCTGGCTACGCTGTTGGGGTCACTGATTCTGTATACGATCGCAGTCTTAGTGGGGCTCAAACAGCTCGGTAGGTTTTTCTTCAGCAAAACTGGTAAAGACGAAGGCAATCAGTTTCTGTTTGTCATGCTCTCGGTGTTTCTCTGCGCCTTAGGAGCACAGCTAATTGGGGTAGAGAGCATCATTGGTGCCTTTCTGGCAGGGCTGGCCATCAACAGCGTGATTGGCGATGGCCCAGTCAAAGAAAAAACAGAATTTTTGGGCAGCGTTTTATTTATTCCGATGTTTTTTGTGGCCATGGGGCTGCTGCTCGATTTGAATGCCTTTGGCGATATTCTGCGATCGATTGAGTTGCCCTTGATCATTGTCGGCATGCTGTTGCTCACCAAGGGGCTGGCCTCTCTCGGTGCCCGCATGCTCTATGGCTATAGTTGGCCTGAAACCTGGACGATGTGGTCGCTGTCGATTCCGCAGGTGGCGGCGACTTTGGCGGCGGCACTGGTGGGCTACGAAGCGGAAATTATCAACTCCCAGGTGTTCAACAGCGTTATTCTGCTGATGCTGGTGACGGCTATTTTAGGCCCGCTGGTCACCACCAGGGCCGGTCAACAGCTAATCGCTGTAGACACTTTGGGAGAAACCGAAACCTTTGATTGGTTGCCTGCTCCCAGCGACATTCCAGAATCGTTTACGGTGGTGGTGCCAATCTACAACCCCAACACCGAGCGCTGGCTGATCGAGCTGGCGGCGGCGGTCGCCCGCCACGAAAACGGGCGGGTGATTCCCCTGGCGATCGCCCTGGCCCAGCCCCAAATGGATTCGCCGCAGCTAGCTCGGGCGATCGCCCACAGCCGCCAGCGACTAGAGGCCACCCAAGCCATTAGCGCCGCCCTAGAAGCCGAAATTGACCCCAAATTGAGAATTGACTACAACGTGGCCCAGGGCATTTCTCACCTCAGCCGGGAGGAAAATGCCAACCTGATTTTGCTGGGCATGGGGCAGCGATCGCGGCTCGGTGCCCGACTATTCAGCAATATTCAAGACAATATTTTGTGGTCGGCCCACTGCCCGGTGGTGGTGGCCCGCCTGCTCGATTCGCCGACGACCTGCAAAACCATTTTGCTGCCGATTGAGAACCCCTCCCCCGCTAACCTCCGCACCCTGCGCTTTGCCCAGGTGCTAGCCAGCACCTATCAGGCCAAAATCACCCTGCTGCACGTCCACAGTTCGCGAGCTTCAGAACTTCAGCGCAGCCGGTTGGCCAAGCAGCTAGAGCTGCTGGTCAATCGCTTTCCCGCCGCCGATATCGACATCGACATTCGCCTGATGCCAGGGGACAACGTGGTGTCTACCATTGTCAAAACGGCGTCGCAGTTTGACGTGGTGATGCTGCGCCTCCAGCGCCGTCGCGTCGGCAATGGGCTGACCGTGGGCTCGCAGACTACCTCCCTGGTCGATCAGCTGACCGGCTCGGTGATTTTGGTGGGCGAACCCCATCCATTGCGTAGCGATCGCCCCGTCCGCTCTGATCGCGCGGCCTTCAATCGCAACTCTAAACTCTTGGCCTCGTCCTAAAGGTCGCTTGCAGCCAAGATCAAGCTCCAATCTGGAGAGTAGATCGCTGAGGCATACAACACCCACCCACCCATCTACCCATCCACCCATCCACCCCTGTAGCCGTCACCACTGCCGCCGGTAGTGGTGCTCGACGTAGCGCTTGATCTGGCGGGCCATGCGGCGAATGCCCTCCTTTTCGTCGCGGCGAATGAAGGGCAAAAACACCTGGGAAAGCAGGCCAGAAATGCGCTCCTGGTGGATATATTTAGTGCGGTTGGGGCCGACATCTTCGAGTTCAAACACGTGCTCGCTCTTAAAGCCGGGGCCTTTAGCAATCCACCGCAGGCAGTGGTTGGGCTGCACCACGACGATGCGGGGCTGAAACTCGGTTTCGTCTTCGCCCTCAAGGCGGCGCAGGGCGAGGAAAATTTCGCCACCGGGGCGGATGGGCAGGTTGGGGTCGCAGTCGTAGAGAAAGGTATTCCAACGGTGCCACTCTTCTTTGCGAACGAGGGCATCCCAGACGGCAAATCGGGGGGCGTTGATGGTGACTTCGCTATAGAGACTGGGCATGGCGGTGAGGGGGTGGCCAAAGAACCGAACGCCAGAACCGTGCATAGGTAACAGACGCTACTGCTATCTTCACACACACTGGGGAGACACAGACGGGAGTGACTTAGTCGCCTAAACTAGGGAGCTGGTCTTAATATTCCCTCAAGACAGCAGTCTTGTTTCGCTGGCGATCGCCCAAAGGTTTTGGCATGGCAACTCTTACCCCTAACCCCAGTTATAGTCTCAGTCTACGGCTCAAAATTCCGAATAAAACGGGCATGCTGGCGCGCATTACCCAAGCGATCGCCGAAGCGGGGGGCAACCTGGGCGATTTTGAGCTGATTAGCCGCAGCCGCCACGACCTGGTGCGCGTGCTGCACGTCGATGCGTCTAGCGAGGCCCATGCCGAAGACATCATCGCGGCGGTCAAAACCGTTGAAGATATCGAGATCTTGGAGATCTGCGATCGCACCTTTAAGATCCACGAGGGCGGCAAGATCAGCGTCGAGAGCAAGCTAGAGCTGCACAACCAGGATGACCTGGCCATGGCCTACACCCCCGGCGTGGGGCGGGTGTGCGTCGAAATTGCCGAGCACCCCGATCGCGTCTTTGACCTCACCATCAAAGGCAACACGGTGGCGATCGTCACCGACGGCAGCGCCGTGCTGGGCCTAGGAAATCTTGGCCCCGCCGCCGCCCTGCCGGTGATGGAGGGTAAGGCACTGCTGTTTAAGAAATTTGCTGGACTGGATGCCTTCCCGATCTGCCTGGACACCCAGGATACCGACGCGATCGTCACCGCCGTGAAGCAGCTGGCCCCCGTCTTTGGCGGCGTCAACCTCGAAGACATCAGCGCCCCCCGCTGCTTTGAGATCGAGGCTCGCCTGCGCCAAGAGCTAGATATTCCCGTCTTCCACGACGACCAGCACGGCACCGCCATCGTCACCCTGGCGGCGCTGATCAACGCGCTCAAGCTGGTGAACAAATCCCTCACCCAGGTCAAGGTGGTAATTAACGGGGCTGGGGCAGCGGGGGTGGCGATCGCCAAGCTGCTGCAAAAGGCTGGAGCCACCGCCATTGTGCTGTGCGACTCAAAAGGCATTCTGTCCACCAGTCGCGATGACTTGAACCCTCAAAAACTAGAGTTTGCCATAGCTGCATCGGGCACCCTGGCCGACGCCATGGTGGGGGCCGATATCTTCCTGGGCGTCAGCGCACCGGGGGTCGTATCGGTGGAGATGGTGGCCTCGATGGCTCCTGACCCGATCGTATTTGCCATGGCCAACCCCATCCCCGAAATTCAGCCCGAGCTGGTGGCGGGCAAGGTGGCGGTGATGGCCACGGGCCGTAGCGACTACCCCAACCAGATCAACAATGTGCTGGCCTTTCCGGGGGTGCTGCGCGGTGCCCTGGATTGCAGGGCGCAGGAGATTACGCCATCGATGTATCTGGAGGCGGCCTACGCGATCGCGGCCCTGGTCAGCCCCCACCAGATCGATCGCGAGCACATCATTCCCTCGGTGTTCGACGAGCGCGTGGCGGCGGCGGTCGCCTCAGCGGTCAAGCACGCGGCACGGGTGGATGGAGTGGCTAGGAAGTAAGCAAGGGGTAGGGGGTGGGGGGTAGGGGGTACGGAGCAGTCCTAACCCCCTACCCCCTACTCCCTACTCCCCACCCTAGACCAACACCCGCTCTACCAAGTACCGCGTAAACTGCACCCCGTTGCGATCGACCACTTCAGTGTCGTACTGGCTAAAGCCAAATTTTTGGAATAGCCCCAGGCTAAACTCGCTGGCCTCGGAGTAGAGGCGCTGGATGTGCTTCTCCTGGGCATGGGCGAGCACCGCCTGCAGCAGCAGCGAGCCCACGCCTTGGTGCAGGCGGTCGTGGCGCACGTAGGTAGAAGCCACATAGCCGTTGTCGTCAATACCCGCAAAGCCGAGGATGGCGGTATCATCATCCTCGGCCACATAGGTGGTAACCCCTAGGATGAACTGGTGAAACCGAGGGCTGGCGGCATCGACGGCGGCCCAGGCCTCGACTTGGGCAGGACTGTAGTGCTGCGGGCCGTTGACTAGCACCGTTTCTCTAAATAGGGTGGCCAGGGCCGGTAAATCGGCTTCGATGGCGGTACGAAGATTCATGCTTGAGTTACCAATGGACGATCAGCGGTAGGGCGGGGCGAAAGTCGTGGTGCTGGGCCTGGGTCTCGCCATCAAAGCCGAGTTCCATTAGATAGGCGGGGCCGGTTTGAATGGCGATTAAGTTGGTGGCGGCGATCGCCTCTAGTTCCGCCGATCGCGGCGGCGGTTGGGTCAAGGTAAGACTAACCCGCGTCACCTCGCGCCCCCCAAAGGCATGATCAAGGGGTTGTGCCTTGGCTTCAGGGTAGCTATCCTGGCGCTTGGCAAAGGGCAGATAAAATAGCATCGGCTCGCTCAGCACCGATACATTGGTCGCTACAGGTATGGCTACGCCCCCCGGAAAGTAAGCGGGCTGGTAGTTCCAAGTGGGGAAGGGCAGAGCTTCATGAACTTGACCTTCAATGGGGCGCAAGCACACCCCAAACGGACAGGCATTCTGCGATCGCCCAGCCCAGCGCGCCCATAGATAAGTGGGGCGGGTAACGTCAGACTGTGCTTCAGCAGCATTGTGCACCCACAGCAGCTCCAGCATCAGGTTGTGGAAGAAAAAGCAGCGGTTAGCCGTGCCCTGACCGGCATGCACGTTGGCTCTGCCCTCCACTAACCCAAACTGGAGCAGCTGTTCAGCGGCAGGGGCGTCGGGCTCGGTGCAAATAAACAGGTGATCGAGTTCAAATGCCATATCGTTATCCGCAGTGGCACTCCCCATTAAGCTGTTCTCAAGGCCACAATCGGATCCAGTTTAGCCGCCTGACGCGCTGGGAAAACGCCAAAGAACAGGCCGATACCGCCCGAAACGGTCACCGTCAGCAAAATCGCCCCCCCGGAAATTCCGGCTTCGAAAGGAGTGAGTACCCCAATCAGCAAAATACCGCTCACCCCCACGGCGGTGCCAATCATGCCCCCCGCGATCGACAGAATGATCGCCTCAATTAAAAACTGGCCCAAAATATCGCCCTGGGAGGCCCCAATCGCCTTTCTCAAGCCGATCTCCTGAGTGCGCTCGCGCACCGACACCAGCATGATGTTCATAATGCCGATGCCGCCGACAAAGAGAGAAATCCCGGCGATCGCGGCCAGCATCAGGGTCAGCGCCCCGGTAATCGTGTTGGCGATGGTGAGCAGCGAGTCTTGACTGCTGATGTAGAAATCGTCTTCGTCGCGAATGTTGTGGCGCAGGCGCAGCAGGTTGGTGATCTGAAACTCGGCGGTGGCCATGCTCTCGCGATCGCGGGCCGACACGGTAATAAACGAAACTTCGATGCCGTAGGGCGAGCGCTCGCCCCCCGCCAGGCGGCTATCCTTGGTAGTCAGCGGCACCATCACCGCGTCGTCATAGTCGAGGCCCAGGTTAGAGCCCTTTTTCTCTAGCACCCCAACCACGTCGAAGGTGACGCCGCCAACGCGAATCTGCCGCCCCAGGGCTGATTCGTCGTCAAACAAACGCTCTCGCAGGGTGTCGCCCACCACCGCCACCTGAGCCCGGCGAGTCATGTCCAGATCGCTGATAAATCGACCGCTGGCCACCTCAAAGCTGCGCACGGTCAAAAAGTCGGGGCTAATGCCCACTGTGTTGACGTTGGCGTTGCGGTTGCGATAGGTGACGAGCTGGCGACCGCTCGACTCAGCCGCCACGGCGCTCACCGAGGGCACCTGCTGGGCGATCGCCTCTGCATCAGCCAATACCAGCGTGCGCGGCACCTCCAGCGAGCCCAGCTCGCGAGTTTCGCGGCTGCCCGGCACCACAAACAGCACGTTTGGCCCCAGGGTTTCGAGCTGGGCGTTGACAAACCGCTGCGCCCCCTCGCCCAGGCCCACCATCGTAATCACCGAGGCATTGCCGATGATAATGCCCAGCATGGTGAGGGCGCTGCGGAGACGGTTGGCCGCCAGGGTCTTGGTCGCCATCGTCAGGCTTTCTTGCAGGTTCATAGGGAAAATTTGCTTAGGGATTTGCTCTTAAAGCAGCTAAGAATTGAGACCGGGCTTCTCCGGCTTCTTCTAGCTGAACACAGCGTTCTAGCAGCGCAATATCGAGATCAGGAAGCCAATGGCTGCGATCGGCAAGCTGATAGGCCGAGGCATCGGCAGCAGGAGACATGAAGTGGTAAATTGCAAGGCAATTGCGCTGCCAAAACCAGACTTCCGCCACGTTAAACCGGCGATACTTCTCCAGTTTGTCGAGGCCACCGCTAGTAAAAACCACCTCAATTCCCAGGTCGGGATAGTCTTTATCAATTTCAAAACAGTAAGATTCATCGGGGTTGAAGGAGGCCCCTTTTTCCTCAGCTTCACAGGTGGCATTTCCTAGGGGAAAGAAGCGAATGCCTCGCTCAAAGCAGTAGGCCTCGATCAAGATGGCCATTAACTTTTTGATGCGCTCATGGGGTTTGCCAGCCGTCATGAGTTCAATCGCGCCATCCAAGTAGGTAATTTTGAGGCCAGGCGTCTGGTCAGCCCAATTTTGAAGACCTTTGAAATGGCTCCAAGGATAGCGGCCCGGCAGAATCAGGGCTTGCTCTGTCGGCGATGGAGCAGGTACTGACAAGGAGACTTGAGTAGTCATCAGAGGCATCCTAATCTACGGGGCTGGAGCACTTGGCAGCTTGCTACTGATCTTGGCGGACGGTGATATTTTCGAGGGATTTGCCGGGGGGCAGATCGACAAAGACGCGATCGCCCGCCTCAATGCCATCCAAAATTTGAATTTGATCGCCCACCTGCGGCCCTAGGGTCACGGGTTGAAACACGATATCGCGGTCATCACCGGGCACCAGCACGCCACTCTCCCCAGCCTGGGTCACAACCGCCACCGTCGGCACTACTAGAGCATCAGCTAGTTGATCGCCGACAAAATTCACGTTGACATTCATGTTCGATCGCAGAATATCTTTGCCGTCGATCAGCTCAATGCGCACCTGAAACAGGGTAACGCTCTGGCGTTCGATCGCCTCGGGGGCCACCAGCTTGACCCGACCGGCAAAGGTCTGCTCGGGGAAGGCGTCGGCCACCACTTCTACCGTCTGCCCCGGCTCGATTAGAGCAATATCGGCTTCGGGCACCTCAGCCAGCACCTCCAAATCTTCGGCCAGGGCCACGATCGCCGTCGAGGTGGCCGACGACAGCTCGGAGGCCGAAGTGGTCGGGGTGACAAACGCGCCCTCGGTGGCAAACTTTTGGGTGACAATGCCGCCAAAGGGAGCGCGAATCAGGGTTTCATCCTGGCGAATCTGGGCCCCGTTGAGCTGGGCGCGGGCCTGGGCCAGACGGGCTTCGGCCTGGGCGATCGCCTCCTGTCGCGGCCCGCTGCGCAGGTCATCTACCCGCCGCTGCGACTCGGTGACGCGGGCCTGGGCCTGCTCTAGGGATGCCTGGGCGCTGCGCTGCTCGCGGGCGGCGGTGTCGAGGTCGGTGGCTGCCACGGCCCCCCGATCAAACAGCTGCTGGCGGCGGGCCAGATCGCTGGTGGCGAGATCGAGTCGCGCTTGGGCGTCACGCACCTGGGCGCGGTTGGCCTCAACGGTCGCCTCGGCCTGGGTAATTTCGTCGGGGCGGCTACCCTGGCGCAACTCGGCTAGAGCGGCTTCGGCCTCGGCCACAGCGGCCTGGTTCTGGGCCACCTGGGTAGCGGTGTCGCGGCTTTTCATGCGGGCGATGATCTGGCCCTGCTCGACGCGATCGCCCTGCTCCACAAAGAGTTCTTCTAAAATTCCGGCATTCTCAGGGCTGAGGTTCACTGTCTGCACTGGCCTCACCGTGCCGCTGGCCGCCACCCGCACCGTCAAGGGCTCGATCGCCGCCGAGGTTGTAAAGTCCTCGACATCGTAAGCAGTCTGGCGACTGCGCCAAACCCCAAACCCCACCGAGCCTGCCACCACAGCAGCAGCAGCCAGCCCGGCCAACAGCCACACCAGTGGACGACGCACCTTACCAATTAAGGGAACCTGCATAAAAACTTTTTAGATTTTGGCCAGAACTAAACTGCTCAGTTTAATTGTAGCGATCGCAGCTCGCCCCTTACTCTGGGGTAGGGCATTGGCTATCTAGCCCGCCCCCTGCATTGATATCGGCATTGATTAAGGGCACAGATGAGGTCGCTATGGCAGAAACTCCGATTCAGGTGGCGGTGGTGGGCACTGGCTTTGGCCTGAAGGTTCACATTCCGGGGTTGCAGGCCCACCACCGCACCGAGGTAGTCGCGGTGTATCACCGCGATCTGGCCAAAGCACAGGCGATCGCCGCCGACCACGGCATTCCCCACGCCTGCGACAGCGTTGAGGCGATCGTGGCTCTACCCCAGGTGCAGGCGGTGACCGTCGCCACCCCGCCCTTTCTGCACTACTCCCAGGCCAAAACCGTGCTTGAGGCGGGCAAACACCTGCTGCTGGAGAAGCCTACGGCGCTCTCCGGGGCCGAGGCCGAGGAAATTGCTGAGCTGGCGCGCGATCGCAACCTCATCGCCACCATGGACTTTGAGTTCCGCTTTGTGCCCGCCTGGCAGCGGCTGTCCGAGCTGCTGGCCGAGGGCTACGTCGGCAACCTGCGCTTCGTCAACCTCACCTGGACGGTGCCGGGCCGCGCCGACCCCAGTCGCCCCTGGAACTGGTACTCGCAGCGCGACCAGGGGGGCGGTGCCCTGGGGGCCTTTGCCTCCCACAGCTTTGACTACATCACCTGGCTATTTGGCCCCATCCAGCGGCTCAGCGCCCGCCTCAGCACCGCCATTCCCCAGCGGCCCGACCCGACTGGGGAACTTCAGCTAGTAGATGCCGACGACACCTGTAGTTTGATGCTCGATTTGGCCAGCGGTGCCCCCTGCCAGGTGGCGATTAGTTCCGTCACCTACGCTGGGCGGGGCCACTGGGTCGAGGTCTACGGTGACGGTGGCACCCTGGTGCTGGGCAGCGACAACCTCACCGACTACGTTCACGGCTTCAAGCTCTGGGGCAGTCAAGGCGGTGCAGCCCTGGCAGAACTACAGGTTCCCGATCGCCTTCAGTTTCCCACCACCTACAGCGATGGCCGCATTGCCCCCTTTGTGCGCGTCATCAACCACTGGGTCAATGATATTGACCGGGGCCATGCCACCGAGCCGTCGATTGCAGATGGGGTGCGATCGCAGCACCTGATGGATTTAGCCCATCAGTCCCACCGCCAAAACGCCTGGGTGGAGGTGCCCAAACGCCTATTTCAAGTGTAGAAATGTTCCTGATTTCGGCATGCCTGCCCTCCAGCGCTGGGGGTAAGGGGTATCCTCAGGGCATCCTTAACCTATAAACGGTGCAGAGTTCCAGCCAGTTCCATCGCCTCCTCCCTAGCCACCGCCCCGGTGATCCATGTCGTTTCAAAGATATCCCCTAGCTACGGTTCAAAAAGTTAGCCAGTTTATTCGCGAAACTCTGGTGCTTCCCCCCCACGAACAACAGCCGGGTCAGCTCAGTGGGCAAGACGACGACGACGGCCCCCTCCCCGACTCCCTCAACGCCCTCGGTGACCTATTTCGCGTTGGGGATATGCCCGAGGACAACATTCCGGCCCCCAATGCTGAGGGGCGCTGGTTTGTCAGCACCCTTGACCCCGCCGAGGCGCTCGTCAAGCTGCCCGGCCTGTGGATGCGCCCTGGCATCCGCCTGGTGACCTACCTGCGCCAAGACGCCAACGGCGGCATGGGCTCAACCGTTGCCCTCCCTGGCCTGCTCGGCACCACAGAATATCTCGACGAGGCCATCAGCAAAGTGACGGCCCCCGACCAGGTGCCCAGACCGATGGGAGCCCTGCCCAACCTGATGGCCGGTATCGACGGCGATGGCTCGCTGGCGTCGTTTCTCGCCGCCTCAATTTTTACTCGGGAAGTGCGAGAGTTTGGCCGCTTCAACCGCTACGCCCGCTGGGTACACCATCGCTTTGTGACCGCACCTCCCCAGCAAATTCCGTGGCAGTGGCGCACCAAAATTCCCGAAGACTTTTCGCCCAAAGTGGTGCTCCGCCAGGATGCCGAGATTATTGTCGAGTTTTACACCTGCCGCGTGCAAAAGCCGATTGCCCTCTTTCGTCACATCGATCGCTACCCCCCCAACAGCTACACCGCCGAAAACCAAGATCAGGTGGTCGCCGTAGCAGGAAACCCGGCTGGTTAGGCAGAGCAACGGGCGGCTACAGGAAAAAAGCTGTCAAGGGCCCAGGCTAACTGTGGTCGAACTGAGGGATCCAAGCTTGAGGAATTAGGCAGGAAGGAATCCTAGATGAAGCAAGTCCTTGAAGCTGTAGAAAAGCTATTCAAAACAGCAGGATATTAAGGAGCTAAACGAAAATATTCTCAGGGGTAGGGCTTGAAGGGGTAGGTTTGTGCTCCAATAACAGCGGGATCAGCACGGTGACATAGCCCTATGGAGTTCAACCATCTGAGTTTTTACGTGGATGAGGTGGCCCCCTGGCGCGACTGGTTTGTCCATGCCTGGGGAGGGGTTTGGGTGGGGCCATCGGGCCTACATCCAGCGCAACCTGCCCCAGATAGGGCTCTGGTCTACCTGGGGCAGGTGCCCCTGCTGATTGTGGCTGCACCCTCGACCGTGGCTCAGTACCTGCAACACCATCCGCCGGGCATTGGCGATATTGCCTTTCGGGTGACTGACCTTGCTCAAACGCTGCGGCAGGTGACGGCAGCGGGGGGCAAAGTCATGCAGCCGAGCCAAACCGACGCCTGGGGACGTGGGCGCTGGGGGCAGATTCAAGGCTGGGGTTCCTTGAGTCACACCTTGGTAGAATCCTGGCAGGGAGAGGCTTGGGTGCCGGGTATTGCCCCCAGCGATCGCCAACCGTTGGCTTACCCCAGCAGCTTAGTGACAGCGATTGACCACGCCGTAGTCAACGTACCCATGGGAGAACTGTCCCAGGCAGTGGCTTGGTACGCCAGTCAGCTGGGCTTTCAACCCCGGCAGCAGTTTGCCATTGACACTTCGCGATCGGGCCTGCGGAGCCAGGTGTTGGCCCATCCCCAAGGTAGTGCCCAGCTCCCCATTAATGAACCGACCACCGCCAACTCCCAGGTGCAAGAATTTCTCGACTACAACCGGGGCGGCGGCATTCAGCACGTGGCGCTGCACACCGAGGACATTGTCCATACGGTAGAGCAACTGCGCCGTGGCGGCGTGAGCTTTTTGCCGGTGCCCCAGAGCTATTACGAAGCCCTAGGGCAACGTCCCGGTTACAAAAGCCAGGGCGATATGTCGTCAGACTGGCTCAGCCAACGCGAAGCCGCCATTGCTCGACTGCAAATCTTGGTGGATTGGGATCCTTGCCTGCCCCAAGCTCGCCTGCTGCAAACCTTTACTCAGCCCTTTTTAAGCATTCCCACCGTCTTTTTTGAGCTGATTCAGCGGCAGGTAGTGCGGGTGAACGGCGATCTGGCCCAGGCCCAGGGGTTTGGGGAGCGCAACTTTCGGGCCTTGTTTGAGGCCATTGAGCGCGAACAGATGAAGCGAGGCAGCCTCGCCTAGGAGCATGTTGGAGGGAAATGACAGAGAATATCGGGGGATGCAGGGTATGGGGCTAAGCCTGAGCCTTGCATCTTATACCTGAGACCTGGAAAGACCTGAGACCTTAAACCCGTAACACTCTCCAGGCAGCTAGCGTAGGAAGCTGCTGATCGTCCACAAGGCTAGGCAGGTGACTGCGGCTGCGATCGCATCGGGGGTGGCCCAGGCAAACTGCGCTCCCTGAGGAATCAGCAGCTGCCCGACGGTTAGGCCGAGGGCCAGACCAACGGCTAGACCCGCGATGGTGAGCAGCACCGATCGCCAGAATTTGTTTTCTTTGCGGTTGAGAAAGTAGATGGCGGCCCCAATGGCCACTGCCAGCGATAGCGACGGCGCAGCAAAACCAAGCAGTCCTAACCCCGCGTAGGTCACGCCGGGCCAGAGAATGTCGTCGCGACTGGGGGTGTCAACCAGGCCATTTAGCCAGTCGGGTCGAGGGAGGGAGGGGGTGGCTTTAGCAATGGGCGGGGTTTCGGGCACGTTTTCGGCAAAGCGAATGCGATCGGGCACCTTGATTTTGCCCTCTTGGCGCAGGCGTAGGCGCTCCATCAAAATGGCATCGTAGGCGGCTTCGACGGCGGCCTGTTGCTTGGGCTCTTCGGCATAGTGATCGACCAGGCGATCGCGGGCCGCCTGAATTTCTTCAAAGGTTGAGGCTTCGGTTAGCCCCAGCAGTTCGTACGAATTTTGGTCGCTCATCTGCAAAACTCCAAAACCCCCAGACGACTTGACAACAACAGCCTGCCCTGACCGAATCTAACCCAAGCCCCACGGCAGTTGCCTAGACCCAGTGTAACCAGCGACCCCACAAATAGGGAACACCCGGTTAAATGGGTATCTCCCTAGGGCATATCTTACGGCCTAGCCCCACTGAGAAAGCCCCACGCAATTTTTGTTTGCGTCGGGCGAGGACAGAGCTTGCCCCCCAGGATGAGCCCTAGTATGGGAAAGAGTTTTGGCGTTTTGCGGATAGTTGCCCCTATGGGTACAGCGTTAGCGATGGGTTTGTGGTTGGCCCAAACGCCACCGGGGGTGGAGGCTCTAGCAGATAGCACGAGCGATGTTACCGGCTTGGTCAATGCCCTAATTGTGCTGCTGCTGGTGGCTACGGTGGTGGCTCTGATTACTCGACGGCTGCGTATTCCCTATGTGGTGGGGCTGGTGCTGGCGGGGCTTTGCCTGACTCCATCGGTGCTGCCAGGGTCAGTAGGTCTCAACGCCGAGGTGATTCTGAATCTATTCCTGCCGATTTTGATCTTTGAAGCCGCTATCAACACCGACATCAGCCGGTTGCGCAGCACGATTAAGCCCATTGCCCTGATTGCGGGGCCAGGGGTGGTGCTGGCGGCGATGATTACCGCTGCTCTGCTGCAGTGGGGGCTGGGGCTGGCGACGATTACCGCTGCCGCCATTGGCGTGATTTTGACCATTACCGACACGGTTTCGGTGATTGCCGCCTTTAGAACGGTGCCTGTGCCCCCTCGGTTGGCCACCATTGTTGAGGGTGAGAGCCTGTTTAACGACGGCACGGCCCTGGTGCTGTTGGGCATTATTACCACCGTTCACGGGCAGGGATCGTTCACGGTGTGGGAAGGGTTGCAGCAGATGATTATTGCTTTTGTGGGCGGCGGGGTGCTAGGCCTAGGCCTGGGTTACCTGTGCGTGGGGCTATTTCAACAGCTCGACGATGCCCTCAGCAATATTTTGCTGACGGTGGCCGTGTCACTGGGCACGTTTCAGATTGGCCACGAGATTGGGGTATCGAGCGCGATCGCCGTGGTGGTCGCCGGGCTGGTAATTGGTGAACTGGGCTTTCGCCAGACCTCGGCCTCGACCAAGGTCACCCTGCTCAACTTTTGGGAGTATGCGGGCTTTGGGGTGAACACCTTTATCTTTTTGCTGGTGGGTATTGAGGTGGATCCAGGGGTGCTACTAAAAACTATTCCGGCGGCTCTGTTTGTGGTGCTGGCCTACCAAACTGGCCGCGTGCTGACTACCTACCCCTTGCTATATCTGCTGGGCTTTTGCGATCGCCCCCTGCCCCTGCGCTGGCAGCACGTGCTGATTTTGGGCAATGTTAAGGGGTCGCTGTCGATGGCCCTGGCGCTGAGTTTGCCCGCCGATCTGCCGGGGCGATCGCAGGTGGTCGCCCTCGTGTTTAGCACCGTACTGGTGTCACTGGTGGGCCAGGGGTTAACCCTGCCCTGGTTGGTCAAGCGGCTGCGCCTCACGGCCCCCTCCGCCACCAAGCAGCGCCTCGAAACGCTACAGCTAAACCTGATTGCCGCCAAAGCAGGGCAGCAAGAGCTAGCCGCCCTGCTGCGATCGGGCAGTTTGCCCAAAAACCTCTACGAAGAACTGTTCGCCGCCTACCAAGCCCAGATCGCCAGTGCCGATCGCGACCTGCGCGAGTTCTATAACCAGCGCACCCTCAACGATGCCCACCTCGAAGACCAAAGCCACCTCGATGGGCTGCGCCGCCGCCTTTACCTCGCTGAGAAAGGGGCCGTCAATGACGCCCTACGCAAGGGATTGCTCTCCGAATCGACCAGCCAGTCCTATGTCAGAGCCCTCAACGAAAAACTGCTGGCCCTCAAAGATGACTGACCTCCAAGAATGGAAATGGAAGAGCGAACCATGGCCAACAGGCTTGAATTTTGGCCTTTTGGGCGGCTCAATCTAGATTTCACCTGAGGCTGCTGCCAAACCCTTCAGCCTGACACCGCCAGCCCTCGGGTGCAGTTTCGGCGTCAGGGCGGGGAGCCGAGTTATACCTTTGCGGGTGAGTTCTAGAGTCGCAGCACGGACAGGGCGACCCCTCGGGCTGAACAGTTCGCCCCGCTAAATGGCCTAGCGCCCCACCCAGCACCAAGCCCAAGAGCGTACCCGGCAAGCCGCTCACCAGGGCTAGTCCTCCGCCACTGGCCAGGATCGGGGTCGCTAGGCCCCCTAGCAAACCGCCGACTAAGGCACCGACGTCATCGGGGGTGACATCGGCATCAACCCATTCAAACCAAGCGTCACAGCGGGGACAATAGACTCGCTGAATTTTCATAGATATAACCTCGCAGCGGGGGCTGCTGTGCGGTGTGCTCTACGGCTATCATCGGTGTGCTGGCTTAAAGCTCGTACCCGGCGTTGAGCCCAAATGCGTCAAGATTTGCCAAAAATAATCTGCCTGAACCCACCCCGGTAGCAAGGGTTACTAAATATAGTGTTGGCCAGTGTGCTTAAGCCAATACTGACCGCCTGTAGCCAAGATTGGGGTAGCGAACTGGCGGATAGCTGTCGCCAGTCACCAATAAAAACCTCCTCCCTTTGTGGCGCTGGCTAGATCGCCGCTAACCCTCAGCCCTCAGGCGCAGAGCCCCATGAAGTCGAGCATCTGTCGCACCAGACCGGGCTTGGTCACCGCCAGAATGGTGGAGCCGCTCTCCAGCACCGTGCTGCCGTTGGGAATGGTTAAATCTTCGTGGGGGTGGGCCTGGTAGCCAATAATCAACGTGCCCGTTGGGAAGCGAGTATCTTGGGCAATTTCAGCCACGGTACGCCCGACGATGGTGCACTGCTGGGGAATGGGCAGCTTGAGCACTTCTACCTGGCCCTGCTCGAAGTGCATCATCGCTTCCACCTGGGGATATTCGATCGCGCTGACAATGCGGTTGATGGTGAGTTCGGTGGTGCTGACGGTGTGGGTGGCCCCAGCTAGTTGGTAGGGCTCGGCAAAGTCGCGATCGCTCATCCGCACTACCGTCTGGGGCACCCCGTAGTGCTTCGACAGGGTGACGATCGCTAGATTCAGCGCATCCTCCGGCAGGGCCGCGATCACCGCGTCGGCCTTGCGAATGCCCGCCTCTAGCAGGGTGGTGGTATTTACAGCGCTGCCCTCAAAGGCCATGACGCCAATCTTTTCGCGGGCGTATTGGCAGGCCAGCGGGTCAGTGTCGACCACGGCCACGGTGTGCCCTTCTGCCAACAGGGTTTTGGCCAAATCTAGGCCCAGCATGCCAGCGCCGCCAATCAATACGTACATGGTTAACGACTCCTTAATATTCAATCGCCATGCTGAGAGGTGGATATACCCTCCTAGGGGGATATACCAAAAATCAGCCCTTTAGTATGCTCACCGCATCCATTGTAGGGATGTATCCCCTCGCCTGACCCAGGCCGCAGCCCGCCCCGTTACCTGCCAACCATCTATTCTCCGGAGCTAACCCATGAAAGGACTCGTCGGCAAAACCGCGCTGATCACCGGCGCTTCGTCGGGCATTGGCCAGGCGATCGCCATTCGCCTAGCCGAGGAAGGCTGCAACATCGTGATCAACTACCGCAGCAACCCCGACGCCGCCGAAGACACTCGCCGCCAGGCTATGGAGAAAGCCTGCGCCGATGTAGAGAACTGTGGTGTTAAGGCACTGCTGCTCAAGGGTGATGTCTCAAAGGAGGCCGATGCGATCGCCCTGGTACAGCAGACCATCGAGCACTTTGGCCAGCTCGACATTCTGGTGAACAATGCTGGCGTTCAGGCCGACAGTCCCTCAGAGGCGCTAGAGTCCGACAGTTTTGATTGGGTGCTGGGGGTTAACTTGCGGGGGGCCTACCTCTGCGCTCGCGAAACCATTAAGCACCTGCTGGCCAGCGATCGCCCTGGCAGCGTGATCAATATTTCTAGCGTGCACGAAATCATTCCCCGACCCCAGTACCTCAGCTACTCCATCAGCAAGGGGGGCATGGGCAACATGACCCGCACCCTGGCTTTGGAATATGCGGCCAAGGGCATTCGCGTCAACGGCATCGGCCCCGGAGCCACCGTTACCCCGATCAACGATGACTGGACTGACGACTCTGCCAAAAAAGCCGAGGTCGAGAGCCATATTCCCATGGGGCGAGCGGGCACCAGCGAAGAAATGGCCGCTGCTGTAGCGTTTCTGGCCTCTGACGAAGCCGCCTACATCACTGGGCAGACCCTCTATATTGATGGCGGACTCACCCTCTATGCCGACTTTCGGGAAGCGTGGTCAGCTTAGAAAAAGGGTGGAGGTATGGGGTGTAGGGTGCAAGGGGCCGCCGTGAACCCTACACCCCCTACCCAACGGTGACAATTTAAGACGCTAGGCTAACCGTCAAGGGCCTTTTGGATATAGTGCCATGACTCGCAGCGCCAGCCATCGAGATCACGTTCGTCCACGCAACCAACCGTATGTGGAGAACGAAGCAGTCAAAGCCCGGCTGAACGACCTGCTCACGCCAACGGTGTATGCGCAACGCGGTTTGTATCGGCAACTGGG
>NZ_JACJQN010000018.1 GCF_014696675.1 Phormidium tenue FACHB-1052 | reverse complement strand
GTAGGCTTTACTCATCGCTCTCACGGGGCTGTAGTCTTAGTAATCTCAGCCTAGACCGTGTGAGCTTTTTTACTGCCCAATCAACTTTTCAAACGCCCTCTTAGCAATGAGGCGATCGCCAAATGTATCTAAATGTAAAGGAATTACAAATCAGATATTTTGGGTGTAAACCGGGTGTAGGCTTGGCCAGCAACCCTTAAAAGCCATGTGAAATACAGCCTGTAGCAAAGACTAAGGTTTTCACCAGTAGCCTGATGTACCCGTCTCGCTACACTAAGCGGTCGATACCCTAAACCCTTTGGAATCAAGGCATTTCAGGTATTTGAGAGAGAAGCCGATGGCGGGATTTGAACCCGCGACCGCTCGATTACGAATCGAGTGCTCTACCACTGAGCCACATCGGCATTGATATTTACAGTTAGCTAGTATAACAGCGCCGGGCGATCGCACGATCGAGTTATTTCCCAGGGTCGCAGTACCAGGTAAAGCAGCGCGGCCCTGGGCTAAGCTGGCACCTAGTCCTTCTCAATATACTTACGAACGCTGTTGAGGTCGATGTAGCGATCGGTGGCGTTGCGCAGTTCGCGGGCAATCATCCCTTCCGTCGAGACAACGGTTATGTGGGTGTTTTTGGAGCGCAGCAGCTCAATGGCTCGCTCAAAGTCGCCGTCGCCGCTGAAGAGAACTACCTCATCGTACTGATCTACAGTGTTGAACATATCGATGGCAATCTCAATATCGAGATTGGCTTTCTGGGAGTATCGCCCAGAGGTATCGTCGTAATACTCCTTGAGAATTTTGGTTCGCACAGTGTAGCCGAGGCTGATCAGCGCATCCCGAAAACCGCGCTGGTCTTGGGGATCTTTCAGTCCGGTATACCAAAAGGCGTTGACTAGGGTAGCCCCACCGTCAAGGCTAAGAAAATATTCAAGTACCCGCTTCGGATCAAAGAACCAGCCATTTTTTTGCTGGGCGTAGAACATATTATTGCCGTCTACGAAAATCGACAAACGCTTCAAGCCGTATCTATTTGCCATAAATTATGAATAATAATCAACTTAACGAGTCATCTATCTTATAAGCAGTGTAGGTGCTGATTCTAGCCAACTCAGTAGACCAATCGCCCAATCAAGAGTGAGGTCTGACTCAAAAAAACTAAGCCTAGCCAAAGCGTTTATATAGAGAACAAGGTTAAGAGTGTAGCCGTTTCTATCGAAAAAAACTAGAGATTAGCTAGGTCTAAAGGTAGAAAAGTCTGCCTAATAAGGGATGAATAGACTAATCCGCGCTGTCAAACCTAACAAGATTTTAGGGATTAACCTTACGGCTTCCTAAGTAAAAATTGAAAGATTTCAACAGCCTAGACTGCACCACAGCCCTGCTATTAAGCCTTAAAAATGAGTGACTCTACTGCTGGCACCTGAAGTAAACGCACGTTGTCAAATCGATAATATAAATTTGACAAAATAAGGCCAAAATTTACCTTATTTTTAGCAGTTTTATAAAGAACTAACTGCTTAGCTGAACTGGCCACACCCGAAAAATCGCTCTAACGCAGTTTTAATAACTAAACTTAATATCACATTGAACTAAGCCTAAAATTAACTTTATCTTTTTAACAGTATACCGCCAATCCAAGATCTGGAATTAAGTGGCCCACTCACAGGGGCGCGTCGCTGGTACGGGCCTTGAGAATAGCCTGAAGGTCGGCGGGGAGATTCTCAAAAAAGCTATGGCCAGTGGCTATTTCAATGCGCTGAACCGAGGTCTGGTAGCGACGCCAGTCAGAGCTGACCTGGTTGCTGTTGGGCAGGTCAACGGCAATGATTTGACTGTCATGGCCAAGGCCTAAGTCGCCGTTGGGGAGGCGATCGTACACCACAATGATTTTCCACAGGCGAGAGGGTATGGTAACGGCGCGGTTGCCGATGCTGCCCTGGCTGCCGTAGGCCCCAGCAAACACGTGCAGGCTGCGGTCGTCCTGGTAGACCAGCGATCGCCCGTATTCTTCTAGTTCTCGCCAGGTGCCACGGTTGTTGTCAGGGGCCTGGGGAATGATGTTGGTCATCAAAAAGGTGGCGGCGTTGTCACCCACGCTGCCGGTGCGATCGCCTGAGGGTACTACATGACCGCGATCGTAGCCGCTGCCCCGATAGTCGTTGGGGGTGACCTGATAAAAGCCAGCGGGCAGCGCTCCGTCAGGGCGAAAGTTGTCCTGGCGATCGGTGGAACCTAACCAGGCGGCATCGACTTCCCAACTGGCCCAGTTGAGCCCGTTGCGATCGCGGCTGTAGCTGAGTGCGTACTGATTGCGCTGAATTAAATAATTGTTGGGGTTGGTGGTCGCCGCCTGGCTGGGATTACCCAGCGCTAGGTGAGGGTTGCTAGAGGGCGGAGCCGGTGGATCGGCACTCGGTGTTTCGGCGGGCAGCAGTTCGCAGGCACTACCGTTGCCGTCACCATCCAAGCCGTAGGGGTCGCCCCCAAAGGCATCGAGCACTGTCTGGGCCTGGGGTTGGCTCGCGAAGTCGCCACAGTTGCAGTCGTCATCGACACAAGGTGGCAGGGTTGAGATATCTGCTGGGGCAACCCAATCGGTCACCAGCGACAGTAGATTGCCACAGCCCGCTAGCCCCAGCGCCAAGGCCATTAGGGACAGTCGGCCCCAGAGACGCCGCCGAGAAAATATCATTGCCAATCGTCCCATGGTTGAACGACCATCCCCTTGAAGACATTCATGCAAATGTACTGAAATCGTGACCCTCCGCCGCCGCCTGTCTCACCAATTCTGGCTGAATCGATCGGCACCAGCGGGGAGGAGAGGTTGCAGAAGGGCTCAATAGCGTTAACAATGTGAAACGTGGCCTGGCTTATCCCCCTGCCCGGCATAGGGATGTTTAGCCCAACCGAGTATGGGTTGCCGTTCGGGCCAGGCGCAAGAAAATTCTCGTTTTTTGCCCGTATTCCTATTCACTACCAGGATGATTATGCTCAACCAAGCAATCGCTAAGCTACAGGCATGGTTCCCCGCCGCCGCCGTCCACGCGCACTGCGATGGCCCCTGTGGCGTTTATGACCCCTCCTCGGCTCGCATTGCCGCCGAAGCTGTGCTGTCGATGACCAAAAAGCTGGTCGACCTTGAGGCACCCGCTGGTGGCGATAAGGCCGCTTCCGTTGCCTACCACAACACCTTCGCCCGCTATACCGCCATCAAAGAAGAGCAGGCCCAAATCACCAAAGATGAGCTGCTGGTGCTGTGGACCGACTACTTCAAGCCTGTTCACCTAGAGCAGTTCCCCGACCTGCACGACACCTTCTGGAAAGCCGCCAAACTTTGCTCAGCCTGCAAGGTCGAAGTCAGCGTGCAGCATGCTAACGAGCTGATGGAAGCTGTGCAGAAAATCCACGGCATCTTCTGGGCGACCAAGAACCGGGATGTGTCTTGGTACACCGCTAGCTAGAGGAGATGGAGAAGGTGGGGGTGATGGGGTGATGGGGCTTTACCTTCCCCACCCTCCTCACCTCCCCTATCACCCCCACCTTCCTGCCACCGTGACTTCCCCACCTTCCCCGCTACCGCCGTCGCAGTTGCGCCATAGTCAGCTCACCGATGTGGTGCTCTGGCTGTTGCGTTTGCGACGGCGGTTTCGCATTGTGGGGGCGTCGATGCTGCCCCTGTTAGAGCCGGGGGTGGAGGTGTTGATCGACCCCTCCGCCTACCGTCAGCAGCGGCCCCAGCCTGGGGAGCTGGTGGTGGCCGAGCATCCTCGCCAGCCGGGGCTGCTGCTGATTAAGTGGGTGGTCTATATCGATGCCGACGGCTGTTTTTTGCAGGGGCTGAACGCGGTGGAAAGTACCGACAGTCGCGAGTTTGGCCTGGTGCCCTGGGCGGGGCTGATGGGTCGAGTTGTCTGCCGACTGCCTTAAGGGGGAGCTAGCAGAAGCCTTCCACCACGGCCATGATTTCGGCGGGGGAGTCGACTCGGTAGGCGTGGATGCCGAGGGCGCGGGCCGCCTCGACATTGCGAGCCCCATCGTCAAAGAACGCTAAGCGGTCGGCGGGGGCATTGAGCGTCGTCAGCAGGTGCTCAAAAACGGCTGTACTGGGCTTGATCAGACCGATTTGGTAGGACAAAAATAGCTGATCGAAGTAGTCAAAAAAGGTGTAGCGATCGCGCAGTCGCTCGTAGTGGGCCGGGTTGGTATTCGACAGCAGCGATAGATGGTAGCGAGGCTTGAGGGCCGCAAGCATGTCGTTGCACTGGGGCAGCGGTGCCCGCACGATCTCTAAAAACTCATGCTGAACGACTGCGGGGGCGATCGCCAGATCAAAATCTTGCACAAAGGCGGCGGCAAAGGCATCGAAGTCAGTGCGCCCGCTCTCAAAATTGACGACAGAGGGGGCGCTGACCCAGAGGCGGTGGATTTCCTCAATGGTGAGAGGGCGACCCAGCAGGTCTTTGACGCGATCGAGCCACTGTAGCTCGATCAGCACCCCACCCATATCCAACACAATGTGCGTAATGGCCATCGTCGTTGCTCCGCTGAAAATTGACCAGCCTTACCTTAACCGGGCTTTGCTCTGGCTTCGCTTTTGTGGCAGTGATTGGGGACAGAGTTAGTAGGCATCTCGGCTAGACATCTGTGGGGCGATCGGGGGTAATTGAAACATTACCGCTTGTGACAGGAGATTACGTTTTTTCTCGGCTGTAGCTGTTGCCGGGCTCCTGCGATCGCCCCAAAGCCTCACCTATGGAGACTTTCATCTTTGTATCACAACGTAACGGCAAGGTGATAGCAGCATTACCGAAAGAATAATTCACACTGGCGGTCAATAAAGTTCGCTAGGCTGAAATCATTGATAAATAAGGAACTCAGCTCCAAACGCCGAGTTCCTGACCGGCGCTTCACCCGTCATCCTTCACTAGGCATATATCCATGAATTCGCTATCTCACCCCATCGCTAAACCTACCCCCTGGATTGGGGCGGTTGTGTTTGCGCTCATGTTTTGGTTCAGCAGCAGCCTGCTGATGGATTTTGTCATCATGCCTGGGCTGTTTGTCGGCGGCATGATGAGCCAGCCCGATTTTGGCTCGGCGGGCTACGCCATGTTTTGGGTGTTTAACCGGCTTGAGCTGCTCTGCGCTGGCGTCATTTTGACCGGGCTGCTGGCCGCTCGGCAGTCTCGCCCCCAGCGCCCCGTCATCGCCAGCGGCCTGCGCAGTCGCTGGGCGGTGGAGCTAGGGCTCGGCCTGTTGGCCCTCACCCTGGTGCTGACCTATGCGATCGCCCCCGCCATGGCCGCCTTAGGTGCCTCCCTCGACCCCTTTGCCGCTACCGTTGAAGTGCCCGGTGCCATGAACCAGATGCACGGGCTGTACTTTGGCCTGGAGGCCATCAAGCTGCTGGGCTGCGGCGCGCTGCTCAGCCTGCTCTACGGCGATCTCAGCCGAGCTGAAGAACTGTAGGTTGATCTCTGTCTAAAAATCCCCCCGGCTCTGGATATTGCAGAGCCGGGGAGATTTTGATTGCGCCTATTTTAGGCAATTGAACTACAGACGCGTATTGGTCAAACTCTGGCGGGGGTTGGTGGTGCGACCGTCGCGAATTTTTTCGTATAGCTGGCGCTCGGCGTCGCTGAGGCTAGTGGGCGGCGTAATCACGACTTTGATCAGCAGATCGCCGCGATCGCCCTTGGGTCGAGGCCAGCCCTTGCCCCGCAGCCGCAGGGTTTGCCCCGAGCGCGTGCCCCCAGGTAAGTTCATGGTCACGCTGCCGTCAGGGGTCGGCACGTCAATTTTGCCCCCTAGCACCGCTTCATCGGGGGTAATGGGCACCTCAGCCGTGAGGCTGTCGCCCTCCAGGGTAAAGAAACTATGCCCCTCTAGCTGCACCACCAGATAAATATCAGCGGGCTGTTTAGTGTAGGGGTTGATCGGCCCCTTGCCCTTGAGGCGAATTTTGCTGCCCTGCTTCGCCCCCGGCGGAATCCGCACCTCTACGCTGTCATTGCCAATGCGCAGGCGCTTTTGGGCACCGTGGAAGGCTTCGCTAAAGCTGAGGCGAATGTTGGCCTCTTGATCGAAGGATTGATTCGGGGCGGTTTCATAGCTGCCAAACCCCGGCCCACCTGGCCCACCCCCCGGAGCACCGTAGGGATAGGAGCGGGCACCGCCGCCCCCTGGCGTGGCAAAACGACCCAGCAGCTCGTTGATAAACTCGTCAAAGCTGCCGTAGTTGCTAAAGTCAAAGCCGCCCATGTCGCCGGGGCTGCCATAGGCGGGGCCTGCCCCAGCGCGGCTGGCCTGCTGCCAGTATTGACCGAACTGGTCATACTTTTTACGTTTGTCGGCGTCGGAGAGCACCTCGTAGGCTTCGCTCACCTCTTTAAACTTGGCCTCGGCGGTTTTGTCATTGGGGTTTACGTCGGGGTGGTACTTGCGGGCCAGCTTGCGAAAAGACTGCTTGATCTCGTCGGCACTTGCCGTACGACTGACCCCCAGCACCGCGTAGTAGTCTTTAAAGCCCGTAGCAGCCATTCCTATCCTCCTAAAAACCCGCGCTCAAGTGGTGACTATCGTCTGTAGTCAACGTTGGGCTGGGGAGGGCCACCGCCACTTCCGCCAACCCACATCTACCTCTGGGTTTAGCGTAGCAAACCCCACGCCCCAGGGAAGTTCGGTTTTCCAGGTTGGGGCGGGCCAATTAGGCGACTCCTACCACCGCGTCGAGTTCGGCGTAGTCGGGCAGGGTGGTGTCGATGGGGCTACCCCGGCGCAAAACGACGCGATCGCCCTGGGGCCGCGACAGCAGCTCGCTAAAGCTGCGGGCCTTAAACACCACTAGATCCGCCGAGCGACCCGTCCCAATTAGCCCCGCCTCCAGGCCCATAATCTGGGCTGGGGTGCGGGTCACGGCTTGGGGCCAGTCGCCAATGGAGCGATCGAGCTGGCCAATGCGCACCGCTTGGGTAAACACCTCCACCATGTCGTGGTCGCCGTAAGCAAAGAAGGCGTCGCGGCAGTTGTCGCTGGCCAGGGCCACCGCCACCTCAAACTGGCGCAGCTCAGGTAGTAAGGTGACACCGCGATAGCGGGGCATGCGGCCCGGTTGGCGATCTTGCAGGTAGAGGTTGCACATGGGCAGGCTGACGACGCTGATATCGGCCTGATTGAGCAGGGCTAGGGTATCTTGGGCGCGATCGCCCGCCTGCACCGACAAACTACAGCAGTGGCCGCAGTTCACCTTGCCGGTAAACCCTCGCCGCAGTTTGGTCGCGGCCACCACCCGCAGCCCTTCCGCCTGGGGGTCAAGACTCTCATCAGCGTGGAAATCGAGGTCTAGGCTTCGCGCCTCGGCCAGCTCAAAGGCGCGATCGATCTGGGCTTCCAGTCCGGGCTGGGGATAAATGACCCCGCCTAAAACGCCGCCGTACCGGGCAACGGTATCAGCCAGACCTTCGGCCTCGGGGCGATCGTAGTAATCCATCGACACCAGACACACCGCCTGGAGCGCGATCTTGCCCGCCCACTCCTGCCGTAGCCGGTCGAAGACCGCAAAGCTAATTTCCTCCTGCCCATTCAAGCAGTCCAAATGGGTTCTAACAGCCTGGGTGCCGTGGGCATAGCTGCACCGTAGGCCAAAGCTCATGCGGGGGTAGAGATCTTCAGCGCTCCAATTACTGTGGTCGGCTTCGGCGGCTTTGAGAGCCGAGGCAAAGGTGCCATCGGGGTTGGGGTTGCGAAACCAGGTCTGGCCTTTGTCTAGATGGGTGTGGCAGTCAGCAAAGCAGGGCCACACCATACCCTGGCGCAGATCCCAGGCGGGCAGGTCGGGGTCAATGGACTGGCTAGCCGGAATAATGGCCGCAATCTGCCCGTCTCGGATTTCTAGGTGGGCGGCGACTAATGCTTCTGATATGGGGGGGGCTGAGAGGGCTGCGATCGCATTCCAATCTCTCGGCCTATCCACGCAGGCCAGGGGCAGTCTGGCATTTTGTAGCCAGTAGTGGGCGGCAGAGCGCTGCAAAAACTCGGGTAGGGCGGTTGAATTCATGATATTTGACGAAACAGCTAATCGAGGTCACCGCCGCTGGATTTAAAATCGCCGGACAGAGTTTTGGCACATTCGTCACGGTAGTTCTAGGCCAGAGACCTACAGTGAGAGTAGAGCCTAATAGCCTAAGCCCCAAGATTCTAGGGTTAGATTCGGGAATGCTTAGAGCACACAGTGTTTCTATCCTTAACCTGTAAGGTAAACGTCATGGTTGACAACACAGCATCTAAAATTTTCTGGCAGTCTGGCGCTTCCGTCTTTGGCTTTTTGCTGTTGGTGATTCTACTCGCCTGAGGGAGCAGTGCTAGATGAGTCAGGTAGAGCTAACACCAGACTCAAATTTAGCGAACCTAATGCACAGCTCAGCCCCACAAGGGCGTAGCCAGTACATTTCTATAATCAGAAAATTCGACAGACAGAATTTTCAAAACAATTACGAACTTAACAAGGCCAAAGCTAGCGGAATCTGCTCTTTCACGGAGGCAGCCGATCGCTCCAGGGCCAACTGCTCTTCTGGGGTAAGCGATAGTTCCAAAATTTCTTCAATGCCCCCTTGGCCCAGGCGACAGGGCACTCCCAAATAGAGATCGCTCAGGCCGTACTGGCCCGTCAGGTGAGCGGCTAGGGGCAATATCCGCCGCTGGTTGAGCAGCATCGACTCCACCATGACGCAAGCCGAGGACGCGGGCGCGTAGTAAGCCCCCCCCTGCTTGAGCAACTGCACAATTTCGGCACCGCCGTTGCGGGTGCGATCGATCAGCGCCTGTAGACGGGGCGCAGGCATCAGCTCAGCTACAGGAATGCCGTTGACAGTAGTGTAGCTGGGCAGGGGCACCATCAGGTCACCGTGGCCCCCTAGCACCATAGCCGAGACATCGCTCGGCGGCACCCCCAACTCCCAGGCAATAAAGGTTTGAAACCGAGCCGAGTCGAGCACTCCGGCCATGCCCATCACCCGCTGGGGGGGCAGGCCGCTGGCTTTCCAGGCCAGGTAGGTCATGACATCGAGCGGATTGGTAACCACTACCACGCTGGCCTGGGGCGATGCAGCCAAGGCCTGACGCAGGGTGTCAATCACAATTTTGCCGTTGACCTGGGTGAGATCGTCGCGGGTCATACCGGGGCGTCGGGGCAGCCCGGCGGTAATCACCACAATGTCTGAGTTGGCGGTGTCGTGGTAGTCGTTGGTGCCCACGATGGTGCGGTTGTGGCCCTCGCACCCTGCGGCCTGAGACAGATCGAGGGCGACCCCTTGGGGCCGACCTTCAACAATATCGACCACTACTACGTTGGCCAGGTTGCGCTCTAGCAGGCGCTGGGCCAGGGTGCTGCCTACGTTGCCCGCCCCCACCACGGTAACCTGGCTAACTGAGCCGTGAGCAGAAGTGGTCGAAAAGGCAGTCATGGCGTTACGCAGCAAAGGATTGGGGTGGAGCCGAGCCCCTGGCAGTGTCCTCAGTTTGAGGATGCCTCAATTGGCCTCAGACCCCGTCCATATTCTGACGGATGCTAGTTAATTTATCCTGCAATTGTTGTGATTTAGATCATAGTGGCCGGTGACAGCTACACGATGCTGCTGTGATTGGCTAGGCTTTTTAGAAACGCTTACCGATACTTCACATTGGGGCTATGAACACCCTTCTAAAAATAGGAGATGCTAGAGCAACCCCCTGAAAAATCGTTTTTGCTATGAAAATCTTCCCTGCTTTGTCTTGTCCTATACCCCTCGGTTCATTGCCTCCTATGGAACCTGCCCTTGAAAACAGCGACAGCACTAGCCTGGTGGCCGACATGGCGATCGCCCCTGACTGCAATATTCGACTATTTGCGGCTAGTGAAACGATTTTTACCGAGGGCAGCACCGCCGATAAAGCCTACATTATTGAGTCGGGCTACGTGGAGATTTTTGTGGGTTCTGGCCATGATTCAATTCAGCTCAACGTGCTGGGGCAGGGGGATATTTTTGGGGAGATGGGTATTATTGACGCCTCGCCCCGCTCGGCCTCGGCTAAAGCCCTCAGCCCTTGCCGCTGCATTGTGGTATCGGCAGCTCAAGTAGCCGAGCGCATCGAGTCGTCGTCGCCGATGGTGCGGCTGTTTATCTCGATGTCGCTGCACCGCAACCGAGCCTACAACACCTATATCAAGACCCTAGCAAACCCTCATATTGGTCTGCCCAGCCCTGCCATCACTGAGAAAGCCTACGCGAGAAGTCAGCAACACCAGCAAATTTTAGACGACATTAAGCTAGAGTCTGACCTACAAAATGCCGTCCGCAACGATGAGCTATCGCTGGTGTATCAGCCCCTTTTCAACCTAACTACAGGCACCATTTTGGGCTTTGAGTCACTGCTGCGGTGGCAATGTCCCCAGCGCGGATCAGTGACTCCTCAACGCTTTATTGCCCTGGCTGAAGAAACCTCGCTAATCTTGCCCATGGGCGACTGGATTCTCGATCACTCCTGTGCCGATCTGCGCCGTTTTCAAAAGCACTTAGAGAGTCTTGGCCAAAGCAGCACTGACTTTTTTATGAGCATCAATATTTCGGTGCGGCAGTTTCAGCAGCCCGACTTTTTTGAGCGGTTAATTGCCTGTACCCAACGCCATAGCGTTGATGCCCAACAGATTAAGCTAGAGGTGACGGAGCGAATCTTTTTGAATGAGGCTGAGGCCATTAACTCCATCGGTAAGTGTCGCGCCGCTGGGTTTGAGGTTTCCCTCGACGACTTCGGCACCGGCTACTCTAGCCTCAACTATCTAGAGCGCTGCGAGATCGACTGTTTAAAGATTGACCAGTCGTTTATTCAAAAGTTGTGCAGCAGCGATCGCGCCAAAATTTTAGTCGGTTCGATTATTGATATTGCTCGTCAGCTAGGCCTGCCCACCGTGGCCGAGGGCATTGAAACCCCGGCCCAGATGGCGGCGCTAAAATCGATGGGCTGTGACATTGGCCAGGGCTTTTTATTCAGCCGTCCTCTGCCGCTAATTGAGGCCCTGGCTTTGCTAGATCAGCAAGCGTGAGCTAGATTCGCTAGCTGTTGCTGTGGCGCGATCGCACTGTTGTCTACGCTACATGTCTTGGCAGCACGCCCGTTTGAGCACAGTAAGTCAGCAAGCTCTACAGCAGCATTGCTGCCCGCTCGGCTAGGCCCGATCGCTCCCCTTTGTTGAGCGTTATGTGCCCAGCTAGAGCTTCGTCCTTGAAACGCTCAACGACGTAGGTCAGGCCGTTGCTAGAGGCATCGACGTAGGGGTTGTCGATCTGATCGGGGTCGCCGGTGAGAACGATTTTGGTGCCTTCCCCAGCGCGGGTAAGAATAGTTTTGACCTCGTGGGGGGTGAGGTTTTGGGCTTCATCCACAATCAGGAACTGCTTGGGAATTGATCGCCCCCGAATGTAGGTCAGCGCCTCAATCTGCAATAGCCCCTGATCGATCATCTCTTCATGGCCGCGTCGCCAGTGTTCAGGGCGGCCACGCATATCCTGGGTGCCAAAGATCAGGTCAAAATTGTCGTAGAGGGGCTGCATCCAGGGGTTGAGCTTTTCGCGCATGTCGCCCGGCAGGTAGCCAATGTCGCGACCCAGGGGCACGATGGGTCGCGCAATCAGCAGGCGCGAGTAGAGGCGCTCGTCAGCCACTTTTTGCACCCCAGCGGCGATCGCCAGCAGCGTTTTCCCCGTGCCCGCCTTGCCCACCAGAGTCACCATTGAGATCGAGTCTTGCAGCAGCAGCTCAAAGGCAAACCGCTGCTCACGGTTGCGAGGCAGCACCCGCGATACCCCAGCGTGGGGCAGCTTGCTGAGGGGCACCAGCTTGCCGCTGCTGCCCTGCACCATGGCCAGCGCCGTGTGGTTTGGGTTCGACTCATCGACCAGGGTAACGGCCTGGTTGGGGTGGAGCGGCACATCGAGCTTCAAGTAGCCGTTGCCAAACAGCTGGCTCATGGCCTCGGCGGAGGTCATCACCTCCAGGGTGCCGGTGTAGAGGTCGTCGTAGTCAATCTTGTCGGTTTCGTAGTCTTCGGCCACCAGCCCGACGGCGTTGGCTTTAATGCGCAAGTTGGTGTCTTTGCTGACCAGCACCACGGGCAGGTCGTGGTGGTGCTTATACTCCATCGCCACGGCGAGAATAGCGTTGTCGCCCTGGTCGCCCTCCAGCTCGGCGGGCAACTGCCGTAGGGTATCGCGGTGGCACAGAGCCACTTTGAGGGTGCCGCCCTTTTCTAGCGGAATGCCTTGGACCAGCGAGCCCTGCTGGCGCAGCTCATCCAGAGTGCGCGACACATAGCGAGCGTTGCGGCCAGTGTCGGCGGTGCCTTTTTTGAAGCGATCGAGCTCTTCGATAATGGTGATGGGCAACACCACATCGTTGTCCTCAAACCTGAACATTGCCATCGGATCGTGAAGCAATACGTTGGTATCGAGGACGAAAACTTTTTTCATAGAGGAGCAATAATTGAGACGGTACACCCAACCCAGATCTTGAGGATGCAGATAGTGCAGCGTCAGTCTCTCGGCAAGGCTATTTCCAGGAACGGTGGGCAGATGCCATTTCCTTTGCGGTGCAACAATTCTGGGTGGGCTGAGGTCAATGGTCGAAGACCGGCCAGAGGCCAACGCCCACGCCAATCCTAGAACGGCTGCTTAGACACTGTAGCGGATTTCTCTACCATTCCCGATGGGCACCAACCGGTAATTGAGCGGTAAACAGCTCCGGCTGCATCGGTCAGGTAATGGAAGGGCTGCCCTTCCTCGTTTACTATGGCCTATGAGCCCTCCCCAGTCACCGTTGGAGACCCCCATGCGTCTATCCCAAATGCTGTTTGTCACCCTACGAGAAGATCCGGCAGAGGCCGAGATTCCTAGCCACAAACTGCTGCTGCGGGCGGGGTACATGCGTCGTGTTGCCAGCGGAGTCTATGCCTATCTGCCCCTGCTGTGGCGGGTGCTCAACAAGATTTCAGATATCGTGCGCGACGAGATGAATGCCACGGGGGCGCAGGAATGCCTGCTGCCCCAGCTGCAACCGGCTGAACTCTGGCGCGAGTCGGGCCGATGGGACACCTACACCAAGGCGGAGGGCATTATGTTCTCGCTGATCGATCGCCGCCAGCAGGAGGTCGGCCTTGGCCCCACCCACGAGGAGGTGATTACCGCCGTCGCTCGCGACATGGTGCGCTCTTACCGGCAGCTGCCCCTGCACCTCTATCAGATTCAGACTAAGTTTCGCGATGAGATTCGGCCTCGCTTTGGTCTCATGCGCGGGCGCGAGTTCATTATGAAAGACGGCTACTCGTTCCACACCAGCGAGAGCAGCCTGAAAGAAACCTACCAGGAGATGTACCAGGCTTACAGCAATATTCTGCGCCGCTGCGGGCTAGAGTTTCGGGCAGTGGATGCGGACTCTGGGGCGATCGGTGGGTCGGGCTCCACTGAATTTATGGTGCTGGCCGAGGCAGGCGAAGACGAGGTGCTCTACACCGAGGACGGCAAGTACGCCGCCAACGTTGAAAAGGCCGTGTCGCGGCCGGTAGAGGCGATGCCCTCTACCTTTAGCAAATTTGAGAAGCTAGAAACCCCCAACACGCCCACGATTGAATCGCTAGCCAAGTTTCTCAAGTGCTCGCCCACCCAGATCGTCAAGAACGTGCTGTATCAGGCGACGTTTGACAACGGCCGGGTGGTGCTGGTGCTGGTCAGCCTGCGCGGTGACCAGGATGTCAACGATGTGAAGCTCACCAACGAGCTCACCAAATTGGCCGCAGACTACGGTGGTAGCGCCGTGATCACTCTGGGGGTGCCCGACGAAGACGCCCAGCGCCAGTGGGCCGCCAAACCTCTGCCCCTAGGCTATATGGCCCCTGACCTGGGTGACGACTATATTAGCGGCGGCAAAGAGGTAGAGCCCAAGTTTCTGCGCCTGGCCGATCGCACCGCCACCGACCTGAAAAACTTTGTCACTGGCTCAAATGAGACGGGCTACCACGTGGTGGGCGGCAACTGGGGCAAAGAATTCACCCTGCCCAAACAAGTGGTGGATGTGCGCAAGGCGGTAGCGGGCGATCGCGCCCTACACGACCCCAGTCAAACCCTGCAAACCGCGCGGGGCATCGAAATTGGCCATATCTTTCAACTGGGCACTAAATACTCCCAGGCGCTGGGGGCCACCTTTACCGATGAAAACGGGGCTGAGCTGCCCCTGGTGATGGGCTGCTATGGGGTTGGTGTGTCGCGCCTGGCCCAGGCAGCGGTGGAGCAGTCTTACGATAAAAACGGCATTGTCTGGCCGGTGGCGATCGCACCCTACCAGGCGATCGTGGTGATTCCCAACATGGGCGACGATTTGCAGGTCGAAGCCGCCAAGGCGATCTACAAGGAGCTGCTGTCAGTAGGGGTCGAGGCCCTGCTCGACGATCGCGACGAGCGGGCCGGGGTCAAGTTCAAAGACGCCGATCTAATTGGCATTCCCTACCGCGTTGTCACCGGGCGAGCCCTGAGGGATGGCAAAGTAGAGGTGGTCGATCGAGCTACGGGCATTGTGCAGGAGGTGGCCCTGGCTGAAGTCGTTCCCCTGATCAAAGGCTGGATTGTCGATGAACTGCTGGCCAGCCGCTAGGGCCAGCCCCCACTCACTCCCCAGGAGGAACCATGGAACTGATCACCATTCTTCTCTCGGCCCTGCTGGGGGTAGTGGGTAGCGGCGGCGTGGTGGTTGACACCCTGGCCGAGGCCGCCCTGCGCAACCAGCTTGCCGAGGCCGAGATGTTGCAGGTGCGCATCGACAATGTGCCCAACTACCAGCTAGCCAGTGGCCGAATTGAGCACACTTGGATTGCCGCCCGGGGGGTCGAAACCCGGCAGATACCCGGCCTGCGGATTGACTCTATAGACATAGAAACCGACGCTGTAGATGTCGATCTTGGTCGTTTGCAGCAGGGGGCGCTGGTGCTCGACGAACCGGCCCAGACTGCTCTACGCCTGCGTCTCAACGACGACGATCTAAATGCGTTTTTGCAGTCGCCCCTGGCACAGGGCTGGCTTGACACCTTAGAATTTACCCTGCCAGGGGCAGCAGGTCAGCGCGAACGAAATCGCTACGGCCTCGCCAATCCATCGCTGGAGTTTTTGGAGGGCGATCGCTTTCGCGTTGTGGTCGACCTGCAAGACCGGGTAACCCAGGAGAATATTGCGATCGTGGTCGAGCTAGGACTAGACATCCTCAACGGCCATCGGTTTGCCCTGGTTGACCCCACTATTACTGTCGATGGCGAAGATACCCCACCTCAACTGCTCGAATCGTTTGTGCAGGGTGCTCAAGAGCGCCTTACCCTGCGGCGACTGGAGGCACTGGGCGTGGTAGCCCGCGTCATTGACTTTAAAGTCCGAGATAATGAACTAGATGTTGCCATCTTTGCCAGAATAGAGCCAACCTCCCCGCTCTTGACTCGGCAGCCAGCTCAAGAAGCTGTCCCACCCCCACCCTAGAGAAAGTTGGACTACCCTAGGCTAAGGTTGTGACCCCATTTGGACCCCCACCATGGATCTCAAAAGCAAGCTAAGGCGTATTCCCCTCGGCATTTTGGCCGGATTAACTACTCTGGTAGTGGCCTCGGGTGGATCTGTGGCGTGGTTCACCTGGCGCGCCATTAACCCTACGCCACCGGTGGCAGAGTTTCCCAGCCTCGACATTGACCCCGACCCCATCATGACCGTGCCGGAGGTCACCACCCCTGCCGCGCCGCCCAAGGTCGAAGACACCCCCTCTAAGGAGCCGGTTAGCCAGCCTGCTCCGGCAGAAGTTACTGGCCAGGTCTACTGGCTAAAGGACGAGGGTACAGGCTTTGCGCTGGTGCCTCAGCCCATTACCATCGCGGCTGATGCCTCTCCCTCAGAGAAAGTCACTGCCGCATTTAGCGACCTACTCTCTAAGTCGGGCGACCCGAGCCAGCAGGCATTCACCACAATTCCCGAACAGACTCAGCTAATCGAAGCTTCAGTGGAGGCAGACGGAGTCCATGTCGATCTGTCGAGCGACTTTGAGACCGGCGGCGGCAGCGCAGCCATGATGGGTCGCCTCGGCCAGGTGATTTACACCGCCACTGCCTTTGACCCCGCCGCCCCAGTGTGGATTTCGGTGGATGGCAAGCCCTTGACCCTGCTGGGGGGCGAGGGTTTAGAGGTCAGTCAGCCCATGACCCGCAGCGATTTTGACGAAGGCTTTGGCCTCTAGAACGGTTCCAATAGTTTCGATTCCACTCGATCGCCGGAATTGTAGCGGGGGCTGAGCGAAGTCGCAGCCGAAAGTGACCACCCAGGGCGGAACGGTCTACAATAAGTACCCATGTTCCACCCTAGAGCGCTCTATGGATCTGTTCTCTATGGCCCTGCCCCCCTGCCGCATTGGCAAAGTGGTGAAGTCTAATTCCCACTGCGACTACGTGGTGCAGGTTGACGATGCCCAGGATGTCTGTTCGCCACCAACGCCGGAAGACTGTGGCTTTGGCCAGTTTGTCAGCTTTGACAACGATCGCCACTGGGCCGTGGGGCTGGTATACAACTCGCAGCTGTTCAACCCGCTCTTTTTTAACAGCGGGCCACGGCTTTCTAGTGAGCCTGATCCTTTGTTTACCCCCGATCTGGTGCAAGAGACTCGCACTCTATTGGGGGTAGTGCTGGTGGGCACACTGGAGGGCGAGGGCAACCAACGCTATGGGAAACACGGCATTCCTCGGGTGGTGGTGCCTGCCAATACACCGGTCTATGGTCTGACACCAGAGCAGGTGCACTGCTTCCACTGCAACAAAGACGGGCAGACGCAGTTTAGCTACTACAGCCATTTGCTTAGATCGGGGGGCATGTTTGCCGCCCAGTTGGCTCAGCAGGTGCTGGCTGAGCTAGTTGACAGTGGTTTGTTCACCGGGGCCGATCAAAAAGCGCTGATGGTGCTGGGCAAAGAGCTGAGCTGGAAGAATACCCTGGGGGCGATTCGATAACCACGGGCATGGCAGGCTCTAGGCCAGGGTAGCTAGGCACAGCAGCAGGGTTTCGATCCATTCGACCGTGGCTCCGTAGGTGTCGCCAGTGTGCCCCCCCAGACGACGATTTAGCCAGGCTCCTATTAACAGGGAGAAGACCAATCCCCCTGCCAGGCTGATACCGTTGAGCAAAATTTGGTCGGGCTGTCTCCAGAACCAGAGACCATGTATGCCCAAAGCCAACGATAGCCCTAGCAACCAGTCTTGGGGCGATCGCAAATGCTCCCGATGCAGCGCCCCCTTTCCTTCGGTACGCAGGTAGGGGTAGCGGGCGATCGCCACTACCTGACCCCAGCGACCCCACACCATCGCCGCCACCAATACCCAACCACGCCCCGTGGCTAGCTCTGTCAGAGCCAGGGTTTTGAGGCCGAGAATGGCGATCGCCGCCATAACCCCAAAGGCTCCGCTCTGGCTGTCGGCCATCACCGCCAGCCGCCGCTCAGGGGCCATCACCGCTAGACCATCGGCGGTATCCATCGCGCCATCGAGATGGAGGCCGCCAGTCAGCCACACCCCCAAACCAATCACTAAGGCGCTGCGAGTTAGCGTCGGCATACCCAACAGGGCCAGGGCAGCATCTACTGCCACTAAACCAAGGCCAAGGCCAAGGCCCACCACTGGAGCGAGCGGGGCAATGCCCTCAAAGCGCGGCTGCCAGCCTGGTGGCAAAGGCAGCTTTGTGTAGAACAAAATGGATCCTCCCAGCCTGGCGAACCAGCCGGGGCGGGGGGAGGTTTCACCGGGTCGCGCGGGGGGCAATGGGGTCACGGATCCACCTCTGCGCTATAGAAAAACATTTCGGCAAAATCACGGAGACTTCAGCATTCTGGCGGAATGCTTAGCGGTTGGGCCTTTGGCAGAATTATCTCAGGGTTTTCCACAGAGCCAAGCGATCGCAGGGCAGATCATTCCCAGCGATATCGAGTATCGTGGATATAGACCCACAGGAGCGACCGCCACGGGCCTTGCTCCACCCGCCAACGTAGCGTGGTTAAAAACCCATGAATCACGAGCGTGCTAGTAATTTAAGCATCCCCGCTCCTTGTTTAATCGATAGCGGGGTTGTTGTCAACAAAAACGACATGCTCAGGCTACTTCAAGACCTGGGGCAAGTGCAGTACCGCCACTTTCAAGACGGCATTACCCTCTCCGAAGGCCAGGGACTGGTCATGGAGGTGTTCGCCGACGGGCAGCAGGCCACGCTCGTGGCTAATCATACACTCTATATCAACGTTTACAGTTTTGATTGTCTAGAAATTGGCAAAACCGATGCCGACGGCAACCATTTTGACCTGGTTCAAGACAACCGCCGACTGCGCCTGATCCCGCTATCTGACCCGATGCACGAGCACATTACGCGATCGGTGAACACCGCCGCCTTTGAGGCCATGGTCGCTGACGCCCTCTCCGCCAGCTGGGATGCCTGCCTCGACGACGATCGCAACTTTTTAGAATAATTTTAGAATTAGGGGCGCAGCATGCTGCGCCCCTACATAATTTTCTACAGCAGCGTCGGCATGGTGTCGTCGTGGGCAGAGTTGGGCTTGTTGGTGATCCACACCGACTGGTAGGGAGCCAGTTCGTAGATGGTGCGATCGTCGGTAAACCGGTGACCGCTAATCAGGTCGTACCAGTCGTCGGTGCTGACCAAATTGAGATCGCTGAGCTGGAGGTCTTGGGGTTGGTCGCTCAGGTTGTGTACCGAGAAAATGCTCTGGTCACGGGTCAGGCTTTGCCGCCAAAAAGCAAACAGCGCCGGATTCATGGGGTGCAGCGTGTACTGGGTGGCGTTGGGGTGAAACGAGGTCTGCTGACGACGAATCTTGATCAGTCGCTTGAGTTCTGCCAACACCTTGGCATGGGCGGTGGTGGGGTCGGCCAGGGCGGTTTCTAGCGTCTTGAGATCCCACTTGTAGCGGTTGATGGTGCGGTTGTGGCCGGTTTCTTCCACACCTTCGGTGTAGTTGTGGGTGGCTAGCAGGCTGTGGATGTAGAAGGCCGGAATACCCTCCAGCGCCATCATGATTGTTTGGGAGCAGAGAAAGCGCTCCACCTGCCACTGGTCTTCGCCCTTGACCGTGCCCTTGAGGGCATCAAACAGTGAAATGTTGATTTCGTAGGGCGATTCGGTGCCGTCGGGGCGGCTGCGCATGCTAATTTTGCCGCCAAAGTTGCGCATGGCCAAGATCAGCTGCTCATACTCGTCGCCGGTCAGCAGTCCTTCGGCGGGGCGCATGCCAATGCCGTCGTGGGAGGCCGTGAAGTTGAAGTAGGCGCAGCCAATGGGGGCAGGCGGCATACTCATCATCCAGGTTTTGAGGTGGTCGGCGCGGCCCTGCATGAGCGCGTTCAGCAGCAGCGGCGGCAGGCTGAAGTTATAGATCATGTGGGCTTCGTTGCGGTTGCCGAAGTAGCTGAGGTTTTCGCGGTTGGGCACGTTGGTCTCGGTGATCAGCGAAATGCCGGGGTCAACCAGCTGCAAAATTTCGCGGAACAGGCGCACCACGGCGTGGGTTTCGGGCAGGTGCATGCAGTTGGTGCCGTGCTTTTTCCACAAAAAGCCCACCGCATCGAGGCGAATGTAGCGTGCCCCGGCCTCGACGTAGGCCAGGATGATTTTGACGTACTCAATCAGCACGTCGGGGTTCTCAAAGTTGACATCGACTTGGTCGGCGCTAAAGGTCGTCCAGACGTGCTTTTCGCCCTCGGCGGTTTCGACGGGGGTGAGCAGGGGCGAGCTGCGGGGCCGCACCACCTGAGACAGGTCTTCACTGGGGTCGGCGGTGATGAAGTAGTTGCAACCGGGCAGTTCGTTTTGCTTAAACTGCTCAAACCATTCGTGCTGGCTGGAGATGTGGTTGATCACCAGGTCGGCCATCAGGTTGAAATTGGTAGCGATGCGCTTGATGTCGGCCCAGCTGCCTAGCTCGGGGTTGACCTTGAGATAGTCGATGATGGCAAAACCATCGTCGGAGCTGTAGGGGAAGAAGGGCAGGATGTGGACGCCGGTAATGGTGTCGTAGAGGTGGGTTTCGAGAAACTCGGCCAGTACTGAGAGGGGGGGACGATCGCCGTCAACGATGGTATCCCCATAGGTAATCAGCAGAACATTGTTGTGGTTCCACTTTTTGAGATCTTCGCGGCCTGAGGGGCACAAGGTGTCTTTAATCAGCGCAAAGATTTCGGTGGTTAATCGCTCAGCTGTTTCTGAGGAATAAACCTTCGCTAGCAGGGGTTTAATGTTATTGGTCACGCGACAATAGGGTGGGCTATCTACAGAAATATCTAAGTTGTTTATAGAGTGATTTTGAGGGGCAGTCTGAGCCGCAACGTTTTGGTAGGAGGCGGGTGCAGATTGCTTAGTACGATTTTTAGCGACGGTCATAATAACCTACAGTTTCCAGTAGTGGTTTACGGTAGTCTTTGCATCAAAAAGCAGTTACCGCCGGGGGGAATATTTCCCCCGAACAGCGCCTGCTCGTAAGCATTAACGGCCTACCCAACAGGGCTAACGAGCTAGCCTATTGGGCGGGCCGCTTTGGGCCCAAAGCATGACGAATAAACAGCTGCACCATCCCTTCGCCCCGTCGTATCGGCCTGGGAAATTGGATGGTACAAGCGTTTGCGTTATTGCTAGAGCTGCTGTGGACTAATGCCACGCAATTGCCATCGATGATTTCCGAGAATTCCCGCCGCTGGGGTCAAAGAAAACACGGGGTAGCGATGGTAATGGCTAAATAACAGATTTTTAGTGACGAATTTCAGATAGATGTTGTTTCGATCGCTGCGTAACGGCAGGTGGTGACCGTCACACTTTTTCTCCCTGGGATAGTTCTGATGGTGGCATAGGTCACTCTAAAACGCTGGCGCTAAGCCACGAAGTTCATAGCTTTTTAGGTATATCTTCGGAGTCTTCACAAAGCCTTGAGCACAATGTCTTGAGAGGGACTGCGTACAGTACACTGCCAGGGTGTTTGTGCTGGCAGTAGCCGCAGAGGCGGTTCAGATCTTAGAACGCTACTGAAGGGGCGATCGCACAATCCTAAGGCCAACTGCGTCTAGGGCTAACACTTAAACGGGTGTGCGCGGTTTCAAAGTTTTGGCTGTCAATGTTGTATCCCAAACGCCATGGTCAAGGCTGAGATCGCCTTGGTAGACGGCCACTCTCACGTTCTAATTAATGAAGATACGGGCGTAGACTCGGTTGGCGCGAGTACCCTGGCAACGGGGATTGATCTGGCTAACCCCGTGAGGTGCCGCCAAACTATGCTGATCTATGGTCTGTGTTTTCTGGTCGGGGGCATTTTTGTCTTGCTGGCCGCTGTCGGTGGGTTTGATGGTGTAGACATCGACGCCGATTTTGATGTTGATGCCGCAGCCGCCGTCAGCATTGACGATATTGACGCGGGTACCCAAATTGACCAGACGCTGACAGCTCTGCGCGATCGCTGGTGGCTGCCCTTCCTCAGCCTGCGGTTTTGGACTTTTGCTCTCTGCTTTTTTGGCCTGACGGGGCTACTGCTTAACCTGGTGCAGCCCAACTTGGCAGAGTGGCTGGGGGCGCTGATTGCGGTGCTGATGGGCCTGTTTTGCGGGCTGGTGGCGGCGCTAGTGCTGCGATCGCTGGGTCGGCAGTCGGTCAGCAGCCTGATTCGCTCCGAAACCTTGATCGGCCAGCTCGCTACGGTAGAAATTCCCTTTGATACCAATAGCCGAGGTAAGGTCAGCCTCAGCATGGCCGGCTCGACCGTCAGCTTTTTTGCCATCACCCAGGAGGAACGCGAGTTTCAGGCAGGCGAAACGGTGCTGGTGGTGGGCATGGAGCGCAACAAGCTGTGGGTGGCGGCGGCGGAGGGGATGGAGGGGTAGGGGAGTAAGGGAGATGAGGGAGGTGAGGGAGTGGGGGCGTTTTGATCGCTTGATTACTCCATCACCCCTATCTTCCCCATCACCTTTCTAATATGCCTAGCGCTAGAGATTACGAATAAGGAAGAGGTTGCGTATGACGAATGGAATGACTAGGGCAGAAACGGTGGCGATCGCAGAGGCAATGCCAGCGGTGCCGGTGATGGGACAGAGCGGGGGCCGGGCTCTCGGGGGTGGGGCGATCGCAGTCTTGATCTTCGCGATTTTGATCACCATTTGGGGCGTTAACGCCTTTGTGCAGATCTGCGACCCCAACAAAATTTTGATTATCTCCGGGCGCAGGTATCGCCGGGCCGACGGTCAAACCCTGGGCTATCGGGTAATTTATGGGGGCCGCACCTTCCGCATCCCCATTCTCGAAACGGTCAGAACCATGGATTTGACCACCATGCCGGTGCCAATTGAGGTCACCAACGCCTACTCGAAGGGGGGGACGCCGCTGGATATTCAGGCGATCGCCAACGTCAAAATCGCCCGCGATGAGGTGCTGGTCGGCAATGCGATCGAGCGCTTTTTGGGTCGGGGCCGAGAGGAAATCTCTCGGGTGGCGAGGGAAACCCTGGAGGGCAACCTGCGCGGTGTAGTCGCCACCCTCACCCCCGAACAGCTCAACGAAGACCGGCTCCAGTTTGCCGAGCGCATTGCCAGCGACGTGCGCAACGACCTAGTCAAGCTGGGATTGCAGCTCGACACCCTCAAAATTCAAAGCGTCGCTGACCAGGTTGACTACCTCAACTCCATCGGGCGGCGGCAGATCGCCAACGTAGTGCGCGATGCCGAAATTGCTGAATCTAACGCCGTCGCCGAGGCCGAGCAAATTGAGGCCGACAGCGCCCGCGAGGCCGACGTGGCCCAAACCCAGGCCCGCACCGTGATTCAAGAAAAAGAAAACGAGCTGCGCCGCATCACCGCTGAGGTCGAAAAGCAGGCCCGCATCGAAGAAGAGCGCACCCAGGCCGCCGCCGCCGAAGCCCGCGCCCGCGCCCAGCGAGAACTCCAAGCGATTCGCGCCCATCTGGAGCAGGCCCGCCTAGAGGTGGAAAAAGTGCTACCTGCAAAGGCTCAGCAGCGCGCCCAAGAGTTCCACGCTCGCGGGGCCGCCGCCACCCTCGAAGAAAATGCCAAGGCCTCGGCCCAGGCCAGCCAGATGCTGGTGCAGGTGTGGCAAGAAACGGGGGTAGATGCCTCCCAGATCTTCTTAGTGCAGCAGCTCGAAATGGTGCTCAAAGAAGCCGGTCGCATCCCCGGTCGCCTGCATCTGGGGCAGGTCAACGTGATCGACAACGGCGACGGCAAGGCGATCGCATCGCTGCTCAACGCCTACCCCGAAATGGTGAAGCAGTTTCTACGCCAGTCCGAAGACATCCTCGGCATCCCCCTCGCCGCCGTCTCCCCCCTCACCCCCTCTTCCTCATCTCCCCTCATCTCACCCTCGGAGCAAACCCCATGAGCCTAATCTTCACCCTCCTGGTCGTCATGTTCGGGGCCACCGGCAGCCTGCTGCTGATCATCAAAAACCTTTACTACATCTGCCAGCCCAGCGAAGTGCTGATCTTTTCGGGCGATCGCCGCACCGTTGGCGATGGGCACAGCGTCGGCTATCGCCTGGTCAAGGGCGGCAGCAGCATTCGCAAACCCCTGCTCGAAAAGACGTTCCGCATGGAACTCACCAACATGATCATCGAGCTGAAGGTGGCCAGCGCCTACTCCAAGGGCGGCATTCCCCTCAACGTCGATGGCGTGGCCAACATCAAAATTGCGGGCGAAGAACCGGCGATTCACAATGCGATCGAGCGCCTGCTGGGCAAAAGCCGCGAAGAGATCGAAAAAATTGCCCGAGAAACCCTCGAAGGCAACCTGCGGGGCGTGCTAGCCACCCTCACCCCCGAACAGGTGAACGAAGACAAAATGGCCTTTGTCCGCAACCTGCTCGACGAAGCCGACGACGACCTTGCCCAGCTCGGCCTCATCCTCGACAACCTGCAAATTCAAAACATCTCCGACGACGTTGGCTACCTCAACTCGATTGGGCGCAAACAGCGGGCTGACTTGCTGCGCGACGCTCGCATCGCTGAGGCCGAGGCCAAGACCCAGTCGGCTTTACAAGCCTCCGAGAACCTCAAGCGCACCTCCCTGCGCCAGATCGAAGCCAAAATAGAGACTACCCGCGCCGACGCCGATCGCCGCCTGCAAAACGCCCTCAGTCAGCGCCAGGCCGCGATTTCTGAAGCCGAGTCTGAAATTGCTGCCGAAGTCGCCCGCACCGAGGCCGAACTCGCCGTCCAGCGCGAACGCCGCAACCAGGTCGAGCAGCAGCTCCAGGCCGATGTGATTGCTCCCGCTGCCGCCGCTTGCCAGCAGGCCCAGGCCCGCGCCAAGGGCGACGCCGCCAGCATCGTCGAAGACGGTCGCGCCCGCGCCGAGGGCATTCGCGAACTGGCCACCACCTGGAAAGCGGCAGGCGACCACGCCCGAGAAATCTTTCTCTTCCAGAAACTAGAGTCGCTGCTGGCGAATCTGGTTGACACCGTGCCCGAGGTGCAGGTCGAAAGCATCACCGTGATCGACCCGGAACGGGGCGGCAGTGCCACCAAGCTGGCCTCGTTTATGGAACAGATGAAGCAGGCCACAGGTTTAGATTTGGCTCAGACGTTGCAGAATCTGGGTGGCGGCAATACCTCCCAGGCGTCATTGGCTGCTAACCCAGACGCTGATACCAACCAAGGGTAAGGCACTAATCACGGCTCAACATGGTGGGTTAAGTCATAACCCACCATGTTGAGACAGCATGAAAACGCCGAGATATTGTCCGAGAGTTTTTGAATTGCATGCTCCGCAGTTCCGACGACCGAGCAGAACTACGTCTAGCTTGAGGCCACCTGTGTTGATCCTGTAAGTGTCGTTACCGCTGATACCAAGCTGCCAGCGCCAGCGCCAGCCCATCTGCCGCATCGTCGGGGCGGGGAATGCGCTCTAGGCTCAGCTCTCGGGCGACCGCCTGCTGCACCTCAGACTTATCGGCATTGCCGTAGCCCGTCAGCGCCTGCTTCACCTGAGCCGGGGTGAATTCGACAAAGGGCAGGCTGTGCTGAGCCAGCACCAGCATCACCACCCCCCGAGCCTGGGCCACCAAAATCGTGTTGCCCATACGGTAAAAAAAGAACTTCTCGATCGCCACCAAATCCGGCTTATACAGCTCTAGCAGGCTGTGCAGATCGGTGTAGATAGTGCAGAGGCGATCGCCCACCGGAGTCTTAGCCGGGGTCTCGATCACGCCAAAATCGACCACCGTGGCCTCGGCATGGCCGCCGGGGGCTAGCAGCGAATCGGGGTGGTCGCCGTCGATCACCCCAAACCCCAGAATGGCTAGGCCAGGGTCAAGCCCGAGAATGCGCTGACCCACAGGAGTGCTTACCGAGCCCCCACAGGCTGACGACCGTTGACCGCCGCATCGGGGTCGGCTAGACCAAACACCTTACAGAACACTTTTTCGACTTTGTAGCCCGAGTCGATGCTCTCTAACGGGTCTTTGCGCAGGCGGTGGCGCAGGCAGAGCACAATTACCCGCTTGATGTCGTCGAGGGTGACTTCAGTGCGGCCCTCATAGGCAGCGATCGCCTTGGCGGCCCGGTTGGTGACAATGTCGCCCCGCAGCCCGTCTACATCTAGCTCTGAGCACACCTCAGAGATGCGCACCCGATCTTCGTAGTCGAGGTTGACTGAGGCTAGCCGCTGCTGCGCCTCCACTAGCTTGACCTGGAGCGCTTCTTGCTCGGCCTGGTGCTTGGTTAGGTAGGTGGCGGGGTCTTGGTCAAACTCAGAGCGCTGCTCGACAATTTGTACCCGCAGCTCAGGGTCGCGCACGGTGCGAATCTCGGCGTGCATACCGAAGCGATCGAGCAACTGGGGCCGCAACTCTCCTTCCTCAGGGTTGCCAGAGCCTACCAGCACAAACTGGGCCGGGTGGCGAATGGAGATGCCTTCACGCTCTACAGTGTTCCAGCCCGAGGCGGCGGAGTCGAGCAGCACGTCGACGAGGTGGTCGTCGAGCAGGTTGACCTCGTCTACATAGAGAATGCCGCGATTGGCCTTGGCCAGCAGGCCCGGCTCAAAAGCTTTAACGCCCTCAGATAGGGCTTTTTCGATGTCAATCGTGCCGCAGACCCGGTCTTCGGTGGCCCCCAGGGGTAGGTCAACCATGGGAACTTTCTTATGCGCCACAGGCAGATCATTGGTGCCGCGCTCGGCCCACACGTCGCGGTCCTGGGGCGAACGGCTGAAGGGGTCATCGGCTACGACCTCGATCTCGGGCAGCAGGTCGGCCAGGGCGCGAATGGTGGTGGATTTGCCGGTGCCGCGATCGCCCATGATCATCACCCCGCCAATTTTGGGGTCGATGACGTTGAGGAGCAGGGCCAGCTTCATGTCGTCTTGGCCAATCACGGCGGTGAAGGGAAATACCGCGCGGCGAGCGGGGGCAAAGGTGGCCGAGGGGGTCGCAACAGTAGAATTCACAGGCGTTTCAAAAGATGACGGCAAAATTTAAGAGTGTCTTCCATTGTGCCACAGTACCTGCGCTCCTTTGGCCGAGCGCGACTTAAAAGAGCGATTCTCACTAGCTATTGGCTATGGTATGACCGCGAGGGCTGGTGTAGATGCTACCCGTTGGCGATGTAAAGGAGGCTGAAGCTAGAGAGAACTTGAGCGATCGAAGCCCAAAATGAATAGATAGTTATATATCGGTTGCCCAATTACCCGCTATAAGCATATTAGTAGTGAGCCAGATAAATTTCTACCTGGGTTCCATAAGAGGAATATTTTAAAAAGTCCGCTCTAGTTGCAGTCTTATAGTTAGGGAGATTTACAGTAGAAAGGCTCTTAAGATTTCCTTTGACAAAAATGGGAGGTTTATAATGCAAGCTAAACAGCCCGAGCCGTGGGAATTGGCAAGATTGGAATATGAAGCGGCTTTAGAACAATATCGTCATTTAACCTCTTTGCGAAGACAAGACATGACCTTTGCGACCACTGTACAGGCAGCAGTTTTAACAATTATTGGAAACAGGCTTTTGAGTTTTAATGCTTCAGATCTGCTGCTATCAATTGTGGCTGCATTTGTTCTTTGTTTGGGGATCAATAGCGAACGTCGATTGGCAGCTTATATGTCTGGATATATGCGCCGTGCGAAAGAAGCTGAATTGGAATATGGAATGCAATTAGTACTTTTTGGCACGCAGGAGGTAGCGAGCAAGAAGCTACTAGCATCTAATTCTATAATCTTTCCATTCTATTACGCCTTCTTCTTTGTTGCATGGCTCACCGTCTGGATCATCAATGTATTTTGAATTTGGCCTTTAATTCCAACTTGAGTAGATATTAGTCATCTTTTTGTCTCATGTTGGAGTTAGTCAGCTAGGCGATTGGTTGAAGTCCCTTGCTCTTAACACTATGGCAAACTTTCCACCCGATTTTCTCTGGGGAGCTGCCACCGCTTCCTACCAAGTTGAGGGAGCCTATCAGCAAGATGGCAAAGGCCCATCCATCTGGGACATCTACTCCCATTTGCCTGGCACAACCTACCAGGGCACCAACGGAGATATTGCGGCAGACCATTACAACCGGTATGAAGAAGACGTTCGGTTAATGGCAGAGCTGGGGCTGCGCTCCTACCGATTTTCGATCGCCTGGGCACGCATCTTCCCCAACGGCATGGGCGAGGTCAACCCTGAAGGAATTGCATTTTACAGTCGCTTAATCGACGAACTGCTGAAGTATCAAATCATCCCATTCGCAACGCTGTATCACTGGGATTTGCCCCAGGCCTTGCAAGATATCGGCGGCTGGGAAAATCGAGCTGTCGCCGATGCATTTGCCACCTACGCCAAAATTTGTTTTGAGCAGTTCGGCGATCGCGTCACATACTGGCTTACCTTCAACGAAGTGATTAATTTCATCATGCTCGGCTATCGCGATGGCCTGCATCCTCCCGGCGTCAAAGATGAGCGCCGAGTCGTAGAAGTCACCCACATTGTTAACATTGCCCATGCCAAAGCGATCGCCGAGTACAGACAGTTAACTCGCGAAGGAAAAATTCTGGCGGGCAAAATTGGCATGGCCCACGTCCTCCTGCCCGGCTTTCCCATCAGCGATCAACCCGAAGATATTCAGGCCTACGAAAATTATGAGGTCATGGATCACCATTGGTTCTATGACCCGGTTCTACGGGGAGACTATCCCCAGACCATGTGGAACTATTACCAAAGCAAATGGGGTGCGCCAACGGTATTAGAGGGCGATCTGGCTCTGCTAAAGCAGGCTAAAAGTGACTTCATTGGCGTCAATTACTACCAGAGCACCTTTCTCGCCCACAACCCTCTAAATGGAGTTGGTTTGACCACGATAAACACCACGGGTGAAAAAGGCAGTCAAAAAGAAAGCGGCATTCCTGGCCTGTTTAAGCGAGTTATCAACCCCAACATTGACTACACCGACTGGGATTGGGCGATCTATCCAGAAGGGCTGCACGAAGGCATAAAGCGGATTCAGGAAAGATACGGTACCATTCCCATCGTGATCACTGAAAACGGCATCGGGGCGAAGGATGCGATCGCGGCCAATGGCGAAATATTAGACTATCCTCGCATTGAGTATCTGAAGCAGCATATTCTGGCCTGCAAGCGGGCGATCGCCGATAGCATCCCTGTATTCGGCTACTTTGCCTGGTCATACATTGACCTGCTGAGCTGGCTAAACGGCTATCAAAAACAGTATGGCTTTGTCTACATCGATCGAGAGAAAGACTTAGAGAGACGAAAAAAACAGAGCTATTTTTGGTATCAAAGAGTAATTCAAACCAACGGAGCAAAACTTTAAACGCAATTGCTCAACCCAGTTGGGCAATTACGTGGGAGCTTTGTCTGGGCTTGGGGCGATCGCCCTAAGCTTCTAAGTAGCAAACTCGTTGAATGGAGACCCGAGTTATGGATGGGTGCACAGTCACAGATCTAACAGTCCACGGTCAGCACAACTGCTTTCAGTTTAGCCCTGAGCAGATGGAGGCGCTGCAGCGAACCGGTGTCTCAGCGCAGCTAGAGCCGGGCACCAATATTGTCAAAATTCGCTCAGGCTCTTTTGGCTATGGGGCCGACGCCCTGCGCAATGAGCCGGTGGTGCTGCTGTGGATCTACGGCGGTCAGGTGATCAACCAAAAGACCAACGTGCCGGTGAATGCCACCTGGGTATCGCTCAACGGCTACGACGACGCCCTAGTCATGGAGGTGGTAGAGCCCGCTACCCTCTGCGCCTTTTTCTTTGATACCTATTTAGAAGACAACGACGAAGAACTGACCCTCTCGATCGTGCGAATTTAGGGGAGCGGTTAGGGATACTACCATGGCAACTCAATCACCTTCTCTGGCTCGGGCCGTGGCGCTGCTGCTGGCCACAGCGGCGATTTCTCCGATCGCCGCCGATCGCCTTTTAGCCCAGGCCCCAGGCACCCTGCCCGATCCGGTCTCAATTCCCACTCAGCTACCGGCAGATGCAGTGCTGCGCCTCGACGGCTCTAGCAGTATGGTGTTGGCCAATGAGGATTTGCGCGATCGCTTCCTCCAACGCTTCCCCAACGCCTCAGTAGAAATCGGGGCTAGCCGCACCGATGCAGCGCTGCGGGCGTTGATCGATGGCGAGCTAGATATTGTGGCCGCCGGGCGGCCTCTCACTGCCGCCGAACGCAGTCAAGGCCTAGTAGAGATACCCATTGAGCGCGAAAAAATCGCCGTGATAGTCGGCCCCGACAACCCCTTTGAAGGCAGCCTCAGCTTCGAGCAGTTTGCCCGAATGTTTCGCGGCGAGATTAGGAACTGGGCCGAGGTCGGCGGTGCTCCAGCCCGCATTCGCGTGATCGATCGCCCCAACTACAGCGATACCCGCATCGCCCTGAGCCGCTATGCCGCCTTTGACGGAGCCTTCTTTGGCACTGGCTCTACCGCCGACCCCGTCGATGACGACGACACCGAAGCCGTAGTCGAGGCCCTGGGCGCAGACGGCATTGCCTACGCGGTGGCCTCCCAGGTGCTGGGCCGCAGCGATGTGCGGGTTTTAGCCATGCACCAAACACTACCTAACGACCCGCGCTACCCCTACTCCCAACATCGGGCCTATGTCTACAACGCCGAAGACCCCACTCCCGCCGCCTTGGCCTTGATCGGCTTTTTTATGCAGCTGCCCGGGCCAACTAGCGCTGATGCCGCCGCAACTAAGGCATCAGAACCGACAGCAACCCCCTCGCCTAAAACTGCGCCCGCGATCGCTCCTCCAGCCCCAACTGCGACGCTTGAATCCACCGCCACCTCAGGACAGAACACCGCTTTAGTCCCCCCCGCTGGCACTACAACCGAGACAGCTACATCAGGGCGGTTTCCCTGGTGGCTATTGGGTATTCCTGTTTTGGGCGGGCTGCTGTGGTGGCTACTCAAGGGTCAGCGCAAACCAATAGCGTCACGCTCAATAGCCCCGGTTGCGCCACCCAAGACAGTTCCGGTAGCGGCTCCAGTAGCAGTCCCGGTAGCAGCTCCGGTAGACGATGTGGCCCTAGCCCCTGTACTAAACCCAGCAACAGCCCAGCCCGCCCCCATCAGAGACGTCGCTGCTGTTGTCTCTAAAACTTGCGCAATTCAAACCATAACCGTGCACAGTCGTCATAACGCCGTCTTGCTCAGGGGTGACCAGATGCAGTACCTCCAGGAGCAAGTAGCCGCTACCTGCAACCTCGATCCAGGCTCCTACATCCTGCGCATTAAAGCAGGCACCTTTAACTACGGCGACGATACCCAATCGGGCGAGCCCTGGGTACTGCTGTGGATCTACGGTGGCCGGGTCTCAAATTTAAAGACTGGCGTCTGGGTCAATGGCACCTGGTCCACCCTCAATGGCCATGCCGACACCCTCTCCCTAGAGGTCGATGAACCTGCCCAACTCTGTGCCTTTTTTATCGACACCTTTCCCGAAAACAACAGCAGCGCCATCACGCTGTCGGTGATCCGACTTTAAGAGTTGGATCCTGGTAGAAGGTTAGATGATTTCAACGTGAGCCAGTTCACCGGTAGGCCCATAATCTACGCGCTCCACTGCCCCTCAGCCTACACCTGCCTATCCCAGGCTGAGGGGCACTCTATAGGGATCACTAAAAACTGCTGGCGTGTCCCAGGTCACATTCCACCACAATATTTTCATAAACCCCTTGTCAAGCGGTACCCTCAGGCTCACACTGGGAATGTGAAACAGACGGTGAAAACGAGCCAGTTTGTGGGCTTATTGAGGGAATCTTGTGAAATCAGTTCTGGCCATAATTCTAGGGGGCGGTGCCGGCACTCGCCTTTATCCATTAACGAAATTTCGGGCTAAGCCAGCGGTTTCTTTGGCCGGTAAATATCGCTTAATTGATATTCCTGTAAGTAACTGCATCAACTCCGAAATCCACAAAATTTACGTACTGACCCAGTTCAACTCCGCCTCGTTGAACCGGCACATTGGTCGTGCCTACCAGTTTTCGCAGTTTACCGAGGGCTTTGTGGAAGTGCTGGCGGCCCAGCAAACCCCTGAGAGCCCTAGCTGGTTCCAGGGCACCGCCGACGCCGTGCGCAAATACCTGTGGCTGTTTGACTCCTGGAACGTCGAGGATTTCATCATCCTCTCTGGGGATCACCTCTACCGCATGGACTACAGCCTGTTTGTGCAGCGCCACCGAGCCACCAACGCCGACATTACCCTGTCGGTGGTGCCCATTGGCTACAAGCAAGCCTCTGACTTTGGCCTGATGAAGGTCGATGGCACCGGGCGCGTAGTTGACTTTAGCGAAAAGCCCAAGGGCGAAGCCCTAGAGCAGATGAAAGTTGACACCACCTCCCTTGGCCTCAGCGCCGAACAGGCGGTCGAGAAGCCCTTCATCGCGTCGATGGGCATCTACGTGTTTAAAAAGCAGGTGCTGATCGACCTGCTGCGTAAGAACCTCGACCAAACCGATTTCGGCAAAGAAATTATTCCGGCCTCGTCGCGCGATTACAACGTGCAGGCCTATCTATTCGACGGCTATTGGGAAGACATCGGAACCATCGAAGCCTTCTACGATGCCAACCTGGCGCTAACTCAGCAGCCCTACCCCGACTTCAGCTTTTACCACGAAGACGCGCCCATCTATACTCGCGCCCGCTACCTGCCGCCCAACAAGCTGCAAGACTGCCAGATCACCCAGTCGAGCATCACTGAGGGCTGCATTCTTAAAAACTGCCGCATTCACCACTCGGTGGTGGGGTTGCGCCAGCGCATTAACGCCGACTGCGTGATCGAAGACTCGCTGCTGATGGGGGCCGACTACTACGAGCCGCTCTCGGAGAGCAGCCAGCACCTGACTCGGGGCAAAATTCCCATGGGCATTGGCGAAGGCTCAATCATTCGCCGCGCCATTATTGACAAAAATGCCCGCATTGGCCGCAACGTGCAGATCGTCAACAAAGACAATGTGCAGGAGGCCGAGCGAGAAGACCTGGGCTTCTACATTCGTAGCGGCATTGTCGTGGTGCTGAAGAACGCGGTGATTCCCGACGGCATGATCATTTGAGGCCGGGTCTCCGGTGAGCCGAGATGCAATCCCTGTGCCCCTGTTGATGCTGGTGGGTATTCCCGGCAGCGGTAAGTCGACTTGGGCCAGGGATTTTGTCTTGGCCCATCCCCGCTACCGTATTGTGTCTACCGACAACCTTCGCGCCCAGCTCTACGGTGACGAAGCGATTCAGGGCGACTGGCTGCGGATCTGGCAGCAGGTGATGACCCAGTGGCAGCAGGCGATCGCAGCCATTCACCAGGGCGAGCTAGAGGGCGTGATCTACGATGCCACCAACGCACGGCGGCGGCACAGGAGAGAGGCGATCGCCGCTGCCTGCCAAACCGGCTTTGCCCCCATCACTTTAGTCTGGTTTGATGTGCCCCTAAGCCTGGCGATCGAGCGCAATCGGGGGCGATCGCGCCAAGTGCCCGTCGACATCATTGCCACCATGCACCGCCAACTCCAGGGAGCGCTGCCCTCGGTGCAGGAGGGGGTGGATCGGGTACTGGTTTTGGGAACAGATCTGTATCCTGCTTTACCATCTCAATCCGCCGACCCGCTACGCTAATGCCTGGGGATCGAACTACCAGGGCTCAGGTCATCGTGGTACAACCCAACCCCCTACCCCCCACCCCTACCCTCAACCGCCAATCTTCAGAATTCTACTGAGTTGCCCATGAACGTTCGTGCCGTCGCTGCCGCTAGTCTCTGTTTGCTGCTGTTTAGCGGGTGTCGGGCACCGGAGAATGCCCAAACTGAAACTGGCACTGATACAGCCACCGCCGCCGCTGACGACACCCTGCGGCTACTCTACTGGCAGGCTCCCACTATTCTCAACCCCCACTTTTCCAGCGGCTTCAAAGATTCCGAGGCCAGCCGCATCACCCTCGAACCCCTGGCCAGCTTTGATGCTGAGGGCAACATGGTGCTATTCCTGGCCGCCGAGGAGCCCACCCTCGACAACGGCGGCGTCGCCGCCGACGGCACCTCTGTCACCTGGAAGCTTAAGGAAGGTATCACCTGGTCAGACGGCACCCCCTTCACCGCCGAGGATGTGGCGTTTACCTACGAGTTCATCGTCAACCCCGAGGTGGCCACGGTCAACGCGGGCACCTACGAACTGGTGGAGCGGGTAGAGGCGATCGACGATACTACCGTGAAGATCACCTTCAAGGAGCCGAACCCCGCTTGGTATCTGGTGTTTACCGGCACCGAGGGCATGGTGCTGCCCAAGCATGTGTTTGAAGACTACAACGGCCCCAACGGTCGCGAGGCCCCCGCCAACACCATGCCCGTGGGCACCGGCCCCTACCGCGTCACCAGCTTTACCCCCGGCGATGTGATTGTCTTTGAGGCCAACCCCAACTACCGCGACGCCGACCAACTCGCCTTTAGCCGCGTTGAGCTGAAGGGCGGTGGCGATGCCACCTCGGCGGCGCGAGCGGTGCTGCAAACCGGGGATGTGGATTACGCCAACAACCTCCAGGTCGAGGCTGCCATTCTCGAACAGCTTGAGGCGGCGGGCCAGGGTGAGGTAGTGGCCAACTTTGGCTCCCTGGTCGAGCGGGTCATCTTCAACTTCACCGACCCCAACCAAGCCACCGCTGACGGCGAGACCTCTAGCACCGAGTTTCCGCACCCCTTCTTGAGCGATCGCCTGGTGCGCCAGGCCATTAATCTGGCCCTCGATCGCGACACTATTGCCGCCCAAATCTACGGCCCTACAGGCCAGGCCACCACCAATTTTTTAGTCGCCCCCGATCCCTTTGCCTCGTCCAACACCAGCTACGACTACGACCCCGAAGCCGCCGCCGCCCTGCTCGACGCCGCAGGCTGGGTCGATAGCAACAACAACGGCACCCGCGACAAAGACGATCAAGAAATGCAGTTGGTCTTTCAAACCTCAGTCAACCCCGTGCGCCAGAAAACCCAGGAGATTGTCAAACAATCCCTGGAGCAGATCGGCATTGGGGTCGAGCTAAAAAGCATCGACGCCAGCGTCTATTTCTCGGGCGATCCCGCCAGCCGCGAAACCCTTGAGCGCTTCTCCGCCGACCTGCAAATGTTTGCCACCGGCAACACCAACCCCGACCCTGGCTCCTACATGCAGACCTACACCTGCGCCGAAATGGCTCAAAAGGCCAACAACTGGTCGGGCAGCAACTACGCCCGCTACTGCAACCCCGAGTACGACGCCCTCTGGCAGCAGGCCGCCGCCACCCTCGACCCTGAAGAACGGCAAGACCTGTTTATTCAAATGAACGACTTGCTGATTGAAGATGCCGCCGTCATGCCCATCGTCCACCGCGCCGATGCCTCCGGCGTCAGCAACCGCCTCACCGGCATCAACCTCACCCCCTGGGATCTGAGCACCTGGAACATTGCTGAGTGGAGGCGACCTTAGGATGAGTGGACGGGTGGATGGGTGGATGAGTAAAAACCGCTGACCACCCATCTCTGCCTTTGAAAATCCGTCGCTCCCTCCCTACCCATCCACCCCTTACCCCCTACCCATGCCCGAAATTCGCTTCCAAATCCAGTGGCCCGACGGCAACCAAGACACCTGCTACTCCCCCTCGCTCGTCGTGAAGGACTACTTTAGCCCCGCCACCAGCTACCCCCTGACCGATTTTGTGGAGCGATCGCGCACCGCCCTGACCATCGCCAGCGATCGCGTGCAGGCCAAGTACGGCATGCCCTGTAGTTTGGCCCTGGGGCAGCTGCGCCAGATCGAAGCCACCGCCAGCCGCTACGACCACCTATCCACCCCCACGGTGACGGTGATTCAGTTCTTGGAATAACCGAGTTCAAAGAAAATTTTAGAAATTCTCGCTAGTCGTTTGACAAAAGCCCCACCAGGCCGCACTATAGAAATTGCCTAAGCCATGGGCCTGTAGTTCAACTGGTTAGAGCACCGCCCTGTCACGGCGGAAGTTGCGGGTTCGAATCCCGTCAGGCCCGTTCTAGTTCAAGTAATTCTTTTGCCCCACGAATATTTAATTCGTGGGGCAAAAGGTATCCATGCTGGGCGGTCATTTCAAGACGAGAGGGTTAGACTAGTGAACAGCCCATCCGGTATCTGGCGATACTAGCGTCGGGTAAAGTTTCGCTGAGTTAAACCGTCTATGACCCTACGTTTTCCTGGTAAGCAGGCTGCCCTCCGCCCCCGCACTGGCGCAACCGCCACGGGTGTCATGACCATTGGCTGGTTTTTGCTGCAAACCCTGATGCCGCTGCCCCCCGCTCTGGCCCAGGCCGAGGGCGAGCCGGAAGGGCTGACCTATGGGCAGTTTTTAGAAAAAATTGAGCAGGGCCAGGTTGAACAGGTTGACCTAGACGAAACCCGAGGCATTGCCTACGTCACCCTAGAGGGGGCTGCCGAAGACGCTGAACCCGAACAGGTGGCACTGTTTGCCGGAGAGCGCAACGCCGAGCTGATTCGCCGCCTGCGCGCCAACGATGTCGATGTAGAAATTCGCGACTCGTCGAGCAGCGGTGCGCTGGCCTGGTTGGCTACCAACTCGCTGCTGGCGCTGATTCTGATTTTTGGGCTGCTGCTGCTGCTGCGGCGATCGGCGGCGGGGGCAGGCAACGCCATGAGCTTTGGCAAGTCGAAAGCCCGCTTTCAGATGGAGGCCAAAACCGGCGTCGTGTTTGACGATGTGGCCGGTATCGAAGAGGCCAAGGAAGAACTGCAAGAGGTGGTCACCTTCCTCAAGAGCCCGGAGAAATTTACCGCCATTGGAGCCCGCATTCCCAAGGGGGTGCTGCTGATTGGTCAGCCCGGTACGGGTAAGACGCTGCTGGCCAAGGCGATCGCGGGCGAGGCCGCCGTCCCCTTCTTCAGCATTTCGGGTTCTGAATTTGTCGAAATGTTTGTGGGTGTGGGCGCATCGCGGGTGCGCGACCTGTTCCGCAAGGCCAAAGAGAATGCCCCCTGCATTGTGTTTATCGACGAAATTGATGCCGTGGGTCGCCAGCGGGGCGCAGGTATCGGTGGCGGCAACGACGAGCGCGAGCAAACCCTCAACCAGTTGCTCACCGAGATGGATGGCTTTGAGGGCAACAGCGGCATCATCGTGATTGCCGCCACCAACCGGGTGGATGTGCTCGACCTGGCGCTGCTGCGTCCGGGCCGCTTTGACCGTCAGGTGGTAGTTGACCTGCCCACCTACAAAGGGCGGCTGTCAATTCTAGAAGTCCACGCCCGCAACAAAAAAATTGAGCCGGAGGTTTCCCTGGCGGCAGTAGCGCGGCGCACCCCTGGCTTTTCTGGGGCTGAGCTGGCCAACTTGCTCAATGAGGCGGCCATTCTCACCGCCCGCCGTCGCAAAGAGTCGATGGGCATGACCGAGATTGAAGACGCGATCGATCGCATCACCATTGGCCTCAGCCTCACTCCCCTGCTCGACAGCAGCCGCAAGCGCATGACCGCCTACCACGAGGTCGGCCACGCCCTGCTCACCACCCTGCTGACCCACTCCGACGAGCTGAACAAGGTGACGATTATTCCGCGATCGGGCGGCATTGAGGGCTTTACCCAGTCGCTGCCCAACGAAGACATCATCGACAGCGGCCTCTACACCCGCAACTGGTTGATCGATCGCATCACCGTGGCCCTGGGGGGCTTTGCCGCCGAGGCCGAAGTGTTTGGCGACGACGAAACCACCACCGGAGCCAGCGGCGACATTCAGCAGGTGAGCAACCTGGCCCGCCAGATGGTCACCCTCTACGGCATGTCTGAGCTTGGCCCTGTGGCCCTCGAAAGCATGGACAACCAGGTGTTTTTGGGCCGCAACTTGATGCCCCGCAGCGAGGTGTCGGAGGAAATGGCCAGCAAGATCGACGCCCAGGTGCGCGGTATTGCCCTCACCTGCCTCGATCGCGCCCGCAGCCTGCTGCGCGAGCACCGCGTCTTGATGGATCACCTGGTGGACGTGCTGCTGGAGCGTGAAACCGTGGACGGCGAAGAGTTTCGCCAAATTGTCAGCGAATACACCCAAATTCCAGAGAAGTTCTTGGTTAAAGCGGGCTAAAGCAGCCTGGGGCGCTCTGTCTCTACCTAAAGATGGAGTGCCGACGCTCTAATCTCTACCCCTTACCTCTGTCTGCGGGACGATTCGGTTGGGGTAGCCAAATCGCTATGAATAGGGAGCTTTGGCGAGTGGTGATGCGACCGGAATCACCAGGTCGCCGAAATAAGTTTTCCTACCCGATTTTGGAGACCGACCATGAATACCTTTTTTGCTGCGGCTATGGGCTGGGCACGCAACGTTGCGATCGCCCTTTCCTGCATGCTGGTGTTGCTGACCGCTGCCCCCGCGATGGCTAACAGCAGCACCCCGAGCAGCCCCGACCAGGGCACGGCCCCACTCAATGGCATTTACAACGAAGCTGAAAAAGCGGTGCAGCCTGAGAACGCCCTCGATGGCGACAAGATGATCGACCGAGCCAACCAAGGGCTAAACGAAGTGCAGAAAAATGCCGATGTCAACCAGATGAACAACCCCGCGAACTCTGGTCAGGCCACTTCGCCCATCGATAAAATCAAAAATGCCTTGAGCAATATGACCAAGTAACCCCACTCAACAGACCTTCCTGACGCCGTTGGTCAGGGGTAGCACGGTAGACTAGGAGGGTTTTCTCCTGGAGCTGGCTACCCCGGTCAGCGGTGTTTTTTATGGCCCTTGCGATCGCAGATCTGATCTCTAAACTCGAAGCCTGGGCCAACCCCGCCTGGCAAGAAGACTGGGACAACTGCGGCTGGCAGGTGCAGCCCGGCCTGCTCGACGAACCGGCCCACGTGCTGGTATGCCTCACCCCAACGCTAGCGGTGATGGCCGAAGCCCTCAAACTCCGCCAGCAGGGCGTGGGCGTGAACCTGATTTTGGCCCACCATCCGCTGATCTTTAGCCCGCTGAAGCGCGTCACCCAGGGCGACCCGGTGGGGGAAATGGTGCAACTGGCGATCGCCCACAACATTGGCATCTACACTGCCCACACCAACTTTGACCAGGTACAAGACGGCACCGCCGACCTGCTAGCCCAAGTGCTGCACCTGCAAAATTCTGAACCCGTAGTGCTCACCCAGCCCGGCCTTGGCTACGGGCGTGTGGGTAACCTCAACCCCGCCCTCAGTTTGCAAGGGCTGCTCGATCTCATTCAAGCTAAGCTCTCACCGCCGCGCCTAATCTATTCTCCCGCCGCTGACCTGGAACAAACTATCGACCGGGTGGCGGTGCTGGGGGGCAGTGGGGCCAGCTTTATGGGAGCGGTAGCCAAAACTGGGGCGCAGGCGTACCTGACCTCCGACTGCAAGTTTCACCAGTTTCAGGAAGGGCGCGATCGCAAACTAGTGCTGATCGATGCCGGCCACTACGCCACCGAGCGCCCCGCCTGCGCCCGTCTAGCGGAGATTGTGGGGCAGTGGGGTGCCCCCTGGGCACAGCTCAGCGACCAGGACGAAGATTTTCGCCAATTTTGGGGCAACTGAAGCCTCTGTCTCATTTCGAGGGTTATATAACGTCCCTTGGCTGAACTCTCAGCAGCAGCTCTGTACTTCTAGCCAGTTTTCCTCATCAAAATCTGCCCACTGATTGGGGCTTTTAGGCAGCGCCGTTACTTTGCCCCCTTGGAACCCTGATAAAGGATGGGGTAGTATCGGCAATAACCTTATGCGCTAGGAGGGCTAGGCTCATGTTCCATCTGTACTTTGGAGCGTTTGATATTGTGCTTTATTTGGCGGGCATCTACGCTGCTATGGCCCTATCCAAAGCCCTCTGCGACCAAATGGATGAAGCCGAAGCCACCCAGAACGTGACCACCACGGCTCCTCAGGTTGCCCCTATGCAGGCGATCGCCCCCCATCTCGTCGCCCCTGCCCCCAAGCGCGAATCAGTCAGCGTCAAAGTATCGGCGAACTGACGCCAGCCCAAGCAATCCATAGAGCAGCCATGTCTTTACAACCCTCCCGATACCTAAGTGCGGTGGGGCTAATTTGTGCAGCTCTTTTTTTGGCGTTGCTGATCAACGGTATGATTTGCCCCCCTAGCCCCCCAATTCTGGGGGGAACCGGACGACTTCAAAGCCCCCCAAACTTGGGGGGGTTGGGGGGCGATGCAGCAACTGTTGCTTTTGCAGATTCATTCCTCAATTCAGCAACGCTCTTTTTTTTCTGTAGAGGCCTTGCACTGCTTGTAATAGAGGAGAAACTGCCACAGTAGATCGTCTTTAGCATCAGTGATTTGACAGCATGGAGCTGTAGAGCTGGGAGCTAAAGCCCTAGCGGCCTATAGGCGTTGGCGTTCATGAAACATTTCGAAGGAAAGCCCCTCTGAAAGAGAATTGCCCCTAAACCGAGTAATTTTGTCCTTCGGTGCTCTACTTTTTGGGTTTTATGCCACTCTAGGTAGCTGGCACAACCCTCTAGCGAACAAATAGGGTCGGTAGAATGAGGAGACAACGGGCGCGGTTAGAGCATTGGCGACGCGCATGGTCACTGGCACACCAATGGATCAACAGCGCGGCTATGCTCGATTTCTTTAAATATCGAGTGGGGCAGTCAGCGTGGACCAAGCTGATTGGCCGCACCCTGATGAAGTGGCAGCAAGATGATTGCCTTGAGATGGGGGCTGCCCTTGCCTACTACGCCCTGTTTTCCATGTTCCCAATGATTTTGGTGTCGTTGAGTATTGTGGGCTTTCTGATTGGCCCCAGCACCGATGCCTATAACGCCGTGCTCCACTTTGCCCAAGAGACCCTGCCCCCCGACGCCTTTCCCCTGGTGCAGACCACCCTCACAGAATTTCACAACGGCAGCACCAGTGCCAGCATTGTCGGTTTCGGCATTTTGCTGTTTACCTCCAGCGGTTTTTTTGGGGCGCTCAGCCGCTCCTTCGATAAAATTTGGCACACCAAGCCCAGCCACCACCGCTTCGACGGCGTGGGAGAAGTGGCGTTTATCTTTTTATGGCGGCGGTTTCTGGCGTTTTTGCTGGTGATTGGGGCCACCAGCTTGATTTTTGTGTCGTTGCTTTCCAACATTGCTATCGACACCATCACCAAGATTTTGGAAGGGGTGAACGAGTGGGTGACGGTGCTGGCGATCGATCAGGTGCAGCTGCTGTCGTGGCTGCGGCTGGGCATCTCCTTCGTGACGCTGACCCTGGTAGTGATGGTGCTCTACAAAACCCTGCCCAGCACCCGTGTCGCCTGGCGAGACGTGTGGCTGGGGGCACTGCTCACCGCCATTCTCTGGCTAATTTTGCAGCAGTTAATCAGCAACAGTGTGATTAGCCTGGGCAGCCAGTTTCGCTCCTACGGGGTGGTGGGCGGGGTGATGGTGCTGATGTTGTGGATTTACCTCACCAGCCAAATTTTCTTCTTGGGGGGCGAGTTTACCTACGTCTACGCTCACCAATTCGGCAGCCGCAAGGGGCAGAAAAAGCTCACGGCCAAGGTCGGTGGCCAGTGAGAGGGATGGGCCAGTAAGTGGTTTAATTTATAGAGCAGTTTACGGAATGGGCCAATGGCGACAGCGCAGCGTGGAGTAACGATCTGGTTTACGGGGTTGAGCGGGTCGGGTAAATCGACCATTGCTCGGGCTCTGGAGGCCGAACTGCGCCAGCGGGGTTGCCAGCTAGAGGTGCTCGATGGCGACATTGTGCGCACTAACCTCACTAAGGGCCTGGGTTTTAGCAAAGAAGACCGGGACGAAAATATTCGCCGCATTGGCTTTGTGGCGCACCTGCTCACCCGCAACGGTGTGGTGGTGCTGGTGTCGGCCATTTCGCCCTATCGCGAAGCGCGGGATACGGTGCGCGATCGCATCGGTGACTTTGTCGAAGTCTTTGTCGATGCCCCCCTCAACATCTGCGAAGACCGCGACGTCAAGGGCCTCTACAAAAAAGCCCGCGCTGGCGAAATCAAGCAGTTTACCGGCATTGACGACCCCTACGAAGCGCCCCTCAACCCCGAGGTGCACTGCCACACCGATCAGCAATCGGTCGAAGAGAGCGTGGCCCAGGTGATCGACAAGCTTGAAGCCATGGGCTACCTAGCGGCGGCAGCGGTGGTCTAGTCGCTCTCTAGCGTTGTAGCCGTGATGCCCACTATTTCGTGAAAAATAGTGGGCATCGAGAGTTGACCAGTGCGGCATCAAGCCTTTGGAGGAAATTTGCTTCCCTGGCAGAGATTTGATTTACTCTACTCCAGAGACTTCTTCCAAAACGTCCTTCCGAGTGACGGCCCAGAAGATGCCAGCACTGCCTGGGGCTCTGAGCTTACAGGCCGGGCACTCACAGGTCGCGCCGCCCTCTACGAGATTGAGATATTTGATTTCTGCCTGAATAGAAACCTCGCTAATCGGCAGCCCCAGCATCTTTTTAATGTGGGACTCTAAGGGGCGACAGGCCCGGCGGGCATAGCCTTGCCCTGCTCGTTCAGAGTAGATAACGTAATCCGAAAGCCAGGTGTCATTCATATAGCAGCTCTATCAAGCGACTTTACATCTCCCTTGAGGAATAGATTAAGATTACGCCTTAAGGTAGATGTAAATCAATGGTTCCCCAAAAGAGAGTGATGTTCTCATTGGCCAAGTCGGCTTAAATGCTTGTCAATGGATAAGCTAAGCACCTAGTGCTGTCCCAGGGCTCGGCTGCGTCGCAGTTTGCTGAGCAAACGCGCAGGCGGTTCTCGGCGGGCGTAGCTGACTAGATAGTCATGCACCAGCTGGTAGCGATCGATGGGGATATCGGGCAGCAAAAACACCAGGCCTGAGCCGACCAGAATATCGAGCACCAGGTCGAGCTGGTCGGCTTGGTAAACGGCACCGCGCAGTTTGATTTCTTCTTCGATGTCTTCTCGGCTGCGCTGGGGGCGATAGGGGCGGCTGTCGCGATCGATGTCGGTGAGCAGGTAGAGCACCAGGCGGGCCAGATCGGCATTCTCAGCGCCGCAGTCGTCCACGACGGTGCCCAAAAAATTCTGCACCAGGGTCTCCTTGGGAGAATCGCCCAGGTCAAGGTATTCGGCTAGGGTGTTGATTTCCTGACGCTGGAGCTGAGCCCCCACCACCTGAAGCTCAATTGGGCGCACCTCGCCAATGGAGGTAGACAGGTCAGCCACCAACTGATCGATCAGGGCGGTTTCGAGATAGAAGTGGGCGTCGTCGGTGAGGCGACGAATCAAAAATTTGGCGTCGGTGGCCTTAAAGTTGCCCAGGTAGTAGCGGTAGTCGCGGCTGAGAATGTCGTTGTTGAGAATGTCGAGGTCAAAGCTGCGCTCAATTTCGAGCAGGTGGTGGAGGTAATCTTCGCGCAGGGACAGCACCACTTTGAGGTAAGGCGTGTTGAGGCAGTCGAGCAAGAAGGCGTAGAAGTCGCGGCGCTGGGTCAGCTCGACGGCATCGACAAAAAATTCTTCAAACTGATCAAAAATCAGCACGATTTGCCGATAGCTCTGCTCGGTGAGGCGCTTGAGGCGATCGCTCAGGTCGATGGGGTCGATGGGGGCCGCCGGGGGAATGCCGTCGCCGTCAGCCTCGTTTTGCTGCTGTAGGGCGCGGGCCACCGCCTGGTTGACCTCATCGGGCCAGTCGCGGTAGCCCCTGACCAGCACCGCCAAAGTCGATCGCCCCTCCGGAAACGACTTGGTCAGGGCGGGCATCAGCCCAGCGTAGAGAATGGAGCTTTTGCCCACCCCCGACGGCCCGTGGATAATCACCAGCGGATAGCGGGGCTGCTCAAGGCGATCGGTGAGGGCCTCGACATCGGTCTGGCGACCCGAGGACTGAATCTCGGTGGCTAGCAGCGTCTGGATGGAGCCACCACTCCGCAGGGACTCTTGGGGCTGAATTTCGCCCGCCCCAATGAAGGCGCGTAGCTTGAAGCGGGTATCGACCTGGCGCTGCTTGAGCTTGACCCCAAAGGCGGCGCGGTATTTTTTTTGCTCGTAGTACTGCTGTTGCAGAGTTTGCAGAATGTTGCGGTAGAGAGGCAGATCGGTTTTGGGGTCGGTGTAGGTGTAAGCCGCTTCGAGCAGGGTAGTGGCCGCATCGGGCTGCTCTTGGGCTATATACACCCGCCCCAGTAGAAAGAGGTACCAACCCCGCTGATATTGGTTGGCCATCGTCAGCGCCGAGCAGGATGACTCGGCATCGGGTTCGCCGGAGGCCCCGGCGGTGATGGCCCCAGCGATCGCCAGAATATTCAGCGCCCGCTCAGCGCTGGTTTTGGCGGTGGCGGCATCGCCCTGGGCCAGGGCCACTTCTGCTAAATAGCCATAATTGCGGGCTAGGCGAATGGGGTCTTGGCGGTGCAGGGTCAGCCCCTCCTGGGCGGTGCGGGCCAGGGCGGGCCAGGCCCCCAGTTTTTGCTGCACCTCCGCCAAGGCATGAATGAACTTGCCCACCAGGTCGGGCTGCTCCAGATCGCGAAAAATCCGCAGGCAGGCGGTGAAGTAGCTCTCGGCCTTATGGAGCATGCGATCGTAGACCACCCGCTGCAAGATGGCCTGGCTGCGGCAGGTGGCCCCGAGGTAGAAGAGCAGGACGGCTTGTTTTTGGCGGGGGGTGGGGGGTGGGGGGTGGGGGAGTGATGGGGGGACGGGGGGCGGGGGCAGGGCAGATTCAGACTGTTCTAGGGAATTTTGAATGTTGAATTTTGTTCGCGCAGCGTCTCCGGAGGAGAAACTTTGACGTATGGAATGGGCCGACGGCCCTGGGGAATTTTCGTTTTTTGATGGGCGGGTGGATTTTTGCCAGTAGGTGAGGCTTTGCTCGAAGTGGTAGCGGGCCACGTCGAGGTCGCTGCGGCTAAAGGCGTCGCGGCCCTTGAGAAAGTCGAGACTGGCCTTGAGTTCACCGTCGAGGGTGGCATGGGTTTGGGCGATGTCGGCCAGGGCAAACTCTAGCTCGGTGCGCAGGGTCGAACCGGGTTGGTAGTGGGTGGCTTCGGCAGGGTGGGGGCTGCTATCGCCCAGCGAGAGCATGGTGGCGAATAGATCATTGGCGTTGGCGTGGAGGGAGTCGATCAGCTCGCCGGGGGGATATTCAAAAGGAATAGGGGCGGCGGCAAAGCTCTTAAAGTCAGGGGCGTGGCGGTTGAGAATGGTCAGGGTATGGTCGCTCACCCACAGCACCACCGGAAACGGCAGCGCCTGGGGAAAAGCGTTGCGCCCCAAATTGGCGGCTTTAAACACCGCAGCGGCGTTTTGTAGATGCTCTAGGCCGGTCACCATCAGCGCCGCAGGCAGCGGGGTATCAGGGGGCAGGGACAAGGCCTGGAGTAGAGTCGTCACGTGGCTGGGCAGCGATCGCTCCACCAGGGGCGTATAGGCCTGCAAATGATCGACCATCAGCCGCTGCAAGCGCGAGTAGTTGCACCGAGCCAGCACCAGTGAAAAGCGGTTGGGTCTCAGGGTAATCGCCCGCTTTAGCTCAGTTAGGGCAGCTTGGTTGTGGGCCACAATATCGCTGATCCCTAGACGCTGGCCGCTCATGGGCGACTCTGCTGAGCCAGCCAGCTGCGGTAGCGATCGGTTTCGGCCAGCAGGGGGTTGAGGCCAAACCAGCGGCCCTGGGCGTCGCGATACTCGTACAAAAACAGGCTGCGCACCAAAATGTTGTAGTCTTCGTCGCCCTGCACATCCTGGCGAGAGACGGCCTGGAGCAGCAGATCCCACTCGTGGTCGCTGACGAGGCCCATTAAGCTATCGCGCTCGTTGCGAATCACGGCCTCTAGGGTGTCGCGCAAAAAGGGCGGGTCTTGCTTGCGCAGGCAGCCATCCAGCAGGCGAATCAGGTTGCGCATGTGGCCACCGCTCACCTGACAGAGGCGATCGAGGGTGGCCAGCTCGTCGAAGATTTCTCCTACCGCATCAATGCGCTGGTTGACGTTGAAATCGGGAAAGGCGCGAATCAGCACCATCTGCCGCAGCAGCGCCATACCCGCCTCGTCGGAGTTGCCCTTGCGGTCTTGCATCGGCACCATGGGCAGCACCATCGGGTTGGTGCCAAAGCGGTTTGACAGCCGCACCAGGTCATTCGAAAACATCAGCTCTAGGGGAATGGTGTAGACCATGTGGCAGTCGAGCTGCCTGAGCTGCTCCCCCCGGTCGACAAAAATATATTCTGACTGGAGCCGTCCCTGGGAGCGAGGGGCGCTGTCGATGCGATCGAGATTATCCATGATCACTACCAGGCGATTTTTGCCCTGGGCCTGGAGGCGATCGTTGGCAGGGGTGAGCAGCTCGTCATTGATGGCGGTGATAATGCTGCGGGTGCGCGGCTCCAGGTATTGCCTGAGCTGGCTGCGCATGTCGGGGCTCTGCTTGGCCGAGGCCGTGATGCTGGCTATGCCCGCCGAAAAGCTCACGTCGGAGATTTCCATGGGGGTGCGCAGGGTATCGGCCAGGTTTTGAAACAGCCCTTGCAGATAGGTGGGCCGGGTAGGAATGCCCAGCTTGTCGAGGTGCTCACTGATGTTGTGGGCAATGCTGAGCAGAATGTCGGAGATTTCGACATCGGCCATCTCTAGGTCGCGGTCTGACTCAAAATAGACCACCTCGTAGCTGCGCCGCACCAGAGCATCCTGAAGGCGAAAGAGTTCTGTCGACTTGCCACAGCCGATATGGCCGGTAAAGAGCTGGGTGGTGGGGCGGTTGCGGGCTAGACGAGCAATTTTGCGCTCTAGCTCTTGAACGATGTCGCCGCCGCGCACGGTGGAGAAGTCGATGTAGTAGCGCTTGCCCCGCAGCGGCTGGGTGGGGTCGCAGGCATCGTAAAACTGCTGTAGATCCAGCATGGGCAACGGTTGTAGGATTGCCCCTAGGTTAGCGCAAGGGTCGGAGGGCGAAGGTAAAGCTTTGGCGACGGTTATTTTAGTGCCGCTGCGCAGAGTTCAAAGTGAAAAATCCGGCGTTGCTGATCAGCGGTACGATTTGCCCCCCTAGCCCCCAATTCTGGGGGAAACCGGACGACTTCAAAGTCCCCCAAACTTGGGGGGGTGGGGGGCCGATGCAGCAACTGTTGCTTTTGCAGATTCATTCCTCGATTCAGCAACGCCAAAAATCCTTAGGGAACAGGTATTTTAGGCATTTTGAACAGTAGGGTTATGGCTGTCGCAGCGGACTGGCGCTCAATAGGTTTAGGGGTAGATCTGGGGGTAGTCAGCGGGTTCGAGAAGCTCGCCGGGCGAGTCGCTGCACGCTTGATAGCGGAAGGTTTCTAGCGCTAGCTCGTCTCCCGTCCAGCGGTAGTCGGCCAGCGAGCCACAGTCGCCGATGCCGCGCGCCTTGCTGAACACTGTCAGCAGCTCTTGCTCAGGGTCAAAGGTGGCTAGGCCAGCCACGGTGCCCTCGCTGGTGCGCACAAACTGCCCGGTTTCATCGGGATAAAACCCATCGAGCGCCAGCGGCTGCCACGAGCCATCGGGCTGGTAGGCGATGTAGGCGTAGACCGACTGGTAGGCGGCGTTGGCGCAGACCAGCTCCACCAGGGCGCGATCGCCCACCCGATAGACCCGAGATTCTGCCTGGGCGACCTCGGGCTGGTAAAACCCATTGCAGAGGTCGAGGCTTTCGACCTGGTCGTAAACGGTTTGCAGAATTGCCTCATCCGCAGGCAGGCTGCCCTCGCTATTGGGGTCTGCTCCAGCACCCGGCTCCGTTGGGGCTGGGGTTGATGCCTCGGGGTTGGGGGCAGACGGCGTGTTGCAGCCAACGATCGCCATCATCACCAAAACCGCCATTATGCCCTGGGCTTTAAGCTGTCTCACTCGGTGCTCCTCAGCGCGATCGCCAATTGGGTTGCCATTATCCTATTTTGCTAGCATTCCCGTCTTGGTAGTCGCTAACTTTGATAGCCGCGCACCCCCAATCTTTCTTTAGCGGTAAGCACAAGCTCTAAAGTAACGTCTGCGGGTGGATTAACGCGATCGGAAAAAGCCGATAGAATCTGAACAAAATTACCTAGCCCCTGGAATTCCGAAGTCTATGCTGTCAATCCGGATGCCCTATCCTTCTCAATTGCAGCCGGAAGCGGGCTACCTCGTTTGCGCTCTAGGGCAGCTTGAAGAGTGTATTCAGAAGCCGTTTGCCGTCGATTTAGGAGTAGACCTTCACACCTTGGAGCGGCGGGGGCATCACTCCCTATAATGGCAAACCCCAATGGCTCTACAGGGCCAACCCACAACCAGCGCACCGTTCTCGTTCTAGATCGGGTTTACGGCAGAGCCGATATCTATCAGCAGCTCTTGCAGCAGGGCGAACTGACGTATCAAGTGGTGGCTCAGCTGTATGACGGCCCAATCCTAGACTTGTGTGAAACCCAGCAAGTCCATGGCATTCTTCTCGAATCTCACTACCCCGACAGTCGCAGTTTTGAGCTAGTGCAACAGCTCAAGGCCCAGCTGCACCATCGGTGCCCGCCCATCATTGTGATCGGCGAGAACGATGCCAATGCAGCCATCCAAGCGATGAAACTGGGGGCGATCGACTATCTGTGCCGCAGTGAGTTTACCGTCGATCAGCTCCAGCGGGCTCTCGATGCCGTGATGCCCTGCGCTCACCCAGTCACTTACCCTAGAGCGCAGGATCGAGAACGGTTTCTTGCCATAGGGTCAGATTTGCAGGCGATCGCAGGCTACGACGGCTATTTTCGCTGGGTGAGCCCCACCTTTGAACATGTGCTGGGTTGGACGACCGCCGAAATGACCGCCCGTCCCTGGCTCGATTTTATCCATCCAGAGGATGCTGCCCCCTCGATCGCAGCGGCAGACACCCTGCTCTCCGGCAGCGAAATTTTGGCCTTTGAAAACCGCTATCGCCACAAAGACGGCACCTATCGCTGGCTGCGCTGGCGCTGCCAACTGGATGTTGAGCAGCAGGTGAGCTACGGCACTGCCGTTGACATCAGCGCTCTCAAGCAGTCTGAGGCTGCCCTCGACAACAGCTATGACGATCTTGTTGAGCAATCGCACGTTTTTGATGCCATGCTTTCGGCCATCAGCGATTTTGTTTACCTCTTCGATCGCCAGGGCCGGTTTGTGTTTGCCAATCAACCCCTGCTCGATCTGTGGGGGCTGTCGTTAGAAGATGTTGTCGGGAAGAACTTCTTTGACCTCAATTATCCTGAGGCGTTAGCGGCTAAACTTCAGCGGCAGGTTGAGCAGGTGTTTACCACGGCTCAACCCGTCAGAGATGAGGCCCCATATACCAGTCCGACCGGTACCAGTGGCGTCTACGAGCACATCTTCACCCCGCTGTCTGACCCAGACGGCTCAGTGCAAGCGGTGGTGGGCTCGACTCGCAACATCACCGAACGCCAGCGCACCGCCGCCTTACTGCAAGCCAGCGAAGAGCGGTTTCGCCTGATGGCTGATACGGTGCCAGAAGTAATCTGGATTACCGACGCGGCGGGCCGAGTCGAGTTTGTCAACCAGCAGTGGAAAAGATATACGGGGGCTGACAGCGAGCCGACCACAGCGGTAGAGGCTCTGATTAGCTGCGTTCATCCAGACGACATCACCCTGACGCTGAACACATTTAATCGAGCGCTGGAGAGCGGAAGTTTATTTAAGGCTGAGCACCGCATTCGCTCTGAGGCTGGCTTTTATCACTGGTTTTTGATTCAGGCCGAACCCTACCGCGATCCGCAGACGGGCCAAATTGTGCGCTGGTTTGGCACCCTGGTCGACATCCACGATCGCAAATTAGCCGAAGCTGCCCTCAGCGCCTCGGAGGCCAAATATCGATCGCTGTTCAACTCCATGGACGAGGGCTTTTGCATCTTGCAGGTGATCTTCGACGACCAAGATCGGCCCATCGACTACCGCTATATCGAGACCAACCCCGTCTTTGAGCGCCAGTCGGGGCTCGTCAACGCCCTCGGCAAGACTATTCGCGAGCTGGTGCCCAATATCGAGCCCTTTTGGTTCGACATCTACGGTCGGGTGGCTCTCACTGGCGAGCCCATGCGCTGCGAAGACCACGCCCAGTCGATGGGTCGATGGTTTGACGTCAACGCCTTTCGCGTCGGTGCTCCCCACGAGCGCAAAGTGGCCGTGCTTTTCCAAGACATCACCGGGGCCAAAGAGGCCGAGGCCCGGCTGCACCGAGCAGCTAAACTAGACGCGTTTCGCGTTACCCTGGCCGATGCGCTGCGGGTGCTGAGCGACCCCATTGAGGTGCAAGCCACCGCCTGCCGCCTGATTGGCGAAGAGTTGAATGCCAACCGGGTCTATTATTACGAATACAACGAAGCTACCCTCATCGGTACCGTTTACGATGACTACAGGCAGGCTGGCGAGCCCAGCCTTGCGGGAGTTTACCATTTTGATGATTTCTCGACCGTGCATACGCTGCTGCGCACAGGGCATCCGCTGCTGCTGGACGACTTGGCCAACACTACTATGCTCACCTCAGCCGAACAGGCCCGGTTCAAAGTACTGGGTATAGAAGCCCTGGTCTGTATTCCTCTGGTCAAAGACTACCAGCTCGTCGCGGTGTTCAACGTCGGTCATGCTGTCCCCCACGACTGGACGGCCCTTGAAATTTCGCTGATTCACGAAACTGCCGAGCGCACCTGGGCCGCTGCCGAGCGCGCCCAGGCCGAAGTGCGACTGAGTCAAAGCGAAGCTCAGTTTCGCCTGCTCGTCACCGCTAGCTCAGACACGCTCTATAAGATGAGCGCCGACTGGAGCGAGATGTACAGCCTTGATGGCCAGGAGTTTTTGCCCAGCACCGATCGCCCCAATCGCTCGTGGCTAGATACCTACATTCCTGAGGGCGATCGCCTGCGAGTGCAGGAGGCCATTCAACAGGCCATTGGCGACAAGCGCCCCTTTGAGCTAGAACACCAGGTGTTTCGAGCAGACGGCACCGTGGGCTGGACCGTGTCGCGGGCGGTGCCGCTACTCAACGAGCACAACGAAATTGTGGAATGGTTTGGCGCAGCCAGCGATGTCACCGAGCGCAAGCAGCTACTAGAGCGAGAGCAGACGGCGCGGGAAAATGCAGAGCGGGCCAACCGCACCAAGGACGAGTTTTTAGCGATTCTCTCCCATGAACTGAGGTCGCCGCTCAACCCCATTTTGGGCTGGGCTAAACTGCTTCAGACCAATCAGCTCGATGCTGCCAAGACCCGGCGCGCGCTGGCCACCATTGAGCGCAATGCCAAGCTGCAAACCCAGCTAATCGACGACCTGCTCGATGTGGCTAAAATTTTGCGGGGCAAGCTGGAGATTAGCGACATTGCCATCGACCTGGCTGCGGTAATTGAGGCCTCTATCGATGTGGTGAGAACCGCTGTGCAGGCCAAAGCGATCGCGCTACACCCCACCCTAGCCAAAAACTGCCTGGTCAGAGGCGATAGCGCCCGCCTTCAGCAGGTGATCTGGAATCTATTGTCTAACGCGGTCAAATTTACGCCCCAGGGTGGCCAGATCGACCTTTGTCTTGCCTCAGTGGATGGCTGCGCCCAGGTGACCATTACCGACACCGGCAAGGGCATTAGCCGCGAATTTTTGCCCCAGCTATTTGACTCGTTTCGCCAGGAAGATGTGTCAATTACGCGCCAGTACGGCGGGCTGGGGCTGGGGCTGTCGATCGTCAAATACTTAGTTGAAGCCCACGGCGGCAGCATTGTCGCTGATAGCCTGGGCGAGGGGCAGGGGTCAACCTTTACCCTGCGGCTGCCGCTGATGACCAATGCCACCGTGCCGCCCCAAAAGGAAGCTCGGCTGCCCACCGTCATCGACCTAACGGGGGTCAAAGTGCTGGCCGTAGACGACAGCCAAGATAGCCTCGACTTAATCACGACGGTGCTGAGTCAGTATGGGGCCGAGGTGCGAGGCGTTGCTTCGGCCCACGAGGTTTTGCCCCACTTGACCCATTTTGAGCCCGATGTACTGGTGTGTGACATCGCCATGCCTGAGATGGATGGCTACGCCCTGCTGCAACAAATTCGCCACTTACCGGCTGAATATGGCAGCCAGGTACCGGCGATCGCCGTGACCGCCTTTGCCCGCGAGGAAGATCGCCACCGCGCCCTGGCCAATGGCTTTCAGCACCATATGACCAAACCCATCGAGCCCGACAAGCTGCTGCTGGCGGTGACGGAACTGGCCATGGCTGGCCGCATCGCTCACCGTGGGCCGTTGGCGTGAGGCGATCGCCGCGCCCTAACGATGCGGTAGATGGGCTGGCACTGGCGGTCTGGTATCGGCGCTAAGACGCATTCGAACCCCTCACCTTTTTTCTGAGCCGACCCCAGATCAAGTCGCTTCGCTGGCGGCTGAGCCCAGCTCCTTCTTTAGCAGAACGGCCTCAGGATAATAGCCAAGGGATTGATATAGGGCCTGGGCCGCTGGGTTGTCGCTAAATACCTGGAGGCTAATCTGTCTGTGCCCCTGCTGCTGCGCCCACCGATGGGCCACTGCGAGTAGGGCCGTGGCAATGCCTTGCCGCCGATGCTCGGGAGCAACGTAGAGCATCAGCACGTAGGGGTGCAGAACGCCGCTGCGCTGATCGGTCGCTTGCCCTAACCAGATCGCTCCTACTGGTGAGGCGACTGAACCAGCGGGAGCATCCACATCCACCCACCAGAGGGGTGTCTCTCGACCGAGGTAGCGATCGACTGTGGCCGCAATGTGGCTTGTCGGTAGGTGAGGGTCAAGCTCGCTATAGGTGCGCTCCATAAATTTGACTACGGTGGTGCGATCGCGACTGGAGCCCGAGCGTAGTCTATAGCCCGGCAACGTAAACGAGATCGCCTTCCCCTCGTGACCCATCGTGTTTACCCCATGCTTGACGTTGGCCCTATCTATTGTGGGTAATGCGGTAACACGCTTCATAGGGCGGCTGGAGGATATTGGGCTTGCCATCGCTGAACTTGGGCGATTATTGCTGCCTGCGTTAACCTGCCTGGGCTGAACAATTAGCAATCGCTGCTTTTTTCCTGGCCAGAGCAAAACGAACTTGTTACGCTGAGGGGAGTTTGCGCGGCGTTGATATTGACCTATGACAACCCAGTCTAAAACCCTGTTTGAGCAGTTCCTCGCGCCGATCTTCTCGCACCTAGTCGATCGCGACGCTCTGATTCGCCTGCGCGACAGCATCGACTGGGAAGCCGGGGTGGCCCAGTTCACCAATCCCCAGGTGGTCTACCCCAACTACTACAAGACCAGCAACTTCCACGGCATTAAGAACGGCTACCTGAATGTTGATGCCGCCCTCACCTATGACCCCATTACCCAATACGTACTGCCCCCCGGCGAAACCTGGGTGCGCGAGAGTCTGATCAAGGCTGTCAACGGCGAGCCTCGGCGGATTTTAGACCTGGGCTGCGGCACAGGTACCACCACGCTGATGCTGAAGCGCCGTTTTCCTAACGCTGAGGTGATGGGCCTCGACCTGTCGCCCCAGATGTTGGTAATGGCCGATCATAAAGCCCAAGCGGCGGCGATAACTGTGGCCTTTCGCCACGGCAACGCCATGGCCACGGGGTTGCCCGCTGCCTCGTTCGACGTGGTGTGCGCCACGCTGCTGTTCCACGAAACGCCCCCGGCGGTAGCTAAAACCATTCTCTCGGAAGCCTTTCGGCTGCTGACCCCCGGTGGACAAATGCTGGTGCTTGACGGCAACCAGCGCACCCTGCGGGCTAGCGACTGGCTCAGCACCATTTTTGAGGAACCCTTTATTCGCGACTACGGCCAGGGCAATGTGGATGCCTGGCTGGGCTATGCCGGATTTGAGCGGGTGCGCACTGAGGATGTGTTTTGGCTCAACCAGCTAAGCCATGGCCGCAAGCCGCTGCCAGTGGCGGATCGTATAGAGCAGCCAGAGGGCGATTCCGCAGCGGAGCGCTTCGCGAAGCGCCAGTCCGATGACCTGCCCCTCCCCCAGCCCGCCTAGCGACAACTCAGCGATCGTTCGGTGATTTATGCCCTAGGTTTAGGTGAACCCTGCTTACACTAAAGACGTTGGATAGGTAGGGATAGGGCCATGGTGCGACTTCAAACCTGGCAGTGGGTGGTGCTGGCGCTGCCCGTAGTGGCGATCGCCGGATTCATTCTGACCGCAGCAGGCGCGCAAATTCACGCCTGGGGGCTGAACTGGATCTGGGGCGTGATTGTCCTGATGCTGGTGCTGTGGCGGAGGCTGCTGGCCCGCTGGACTAAGCCCGTATTTAAGCAAGTGGAAGAAGCGCTGGAGCAGGTTCAACAAGAGCTGGATGAAGCGACCGAAGCAGAAGCCCCGGTTGGCATTCCTAACGCTGCATCTGCCGCTGCCGCCCTAGAAGACATTCTCGTTGCCGCCCAGCAAGACCCTCCCCTGTGGGAAGACTGGAACCCCTTTTGGGAGCGCTGCCGCGAGGTGGTGACGGCGGTAGCCCAGGCCCACCATCCCGGCGTCAAGTATCCGCTGCTCAACATTTACCTGCCCGATGCCTATGGCCTGCTGCGGGGCACCGTGGACGATGTCGATCGCTGGATTGACACCCTCACCCCGGTGCTAGGCCAGGTGACCGTCGGCCAAGCGGTGCAGGGCTACGAGGTCTACCGCCAGGTCGAACCCTCGGCCCGCAAGCTCTGGCAGGCGTGGAACTGGGCGCAGTGGCTGCTCAACCCCGCCGCCGCCGCCGCCCGCACCCTTAGCGAACCCACCAACGCCCTGGCCAACCAGCAGCTCTTGGGCAATTTGAATGCGCTGCTGCGAGAGGCCACCCTGCGAAACCTGTACCGCCAGTCGGTGGCGCTCTACAGCGGCGAACTGCCGACTTTGCCTGGCCCCAAAAAACCGCTGCCCACAGCCCAAACCCAGACCCTGCGGGAGATTCTCGACCACGCTGAGCCAGTGAATGCGGTGGCCGAAAAACCTGTCAACATTTTGCTGGTGGGGCGTACTGGGTCGGGCAAGAGCAGTGTAATCAACACGCTGTTTGACGCCGATTTGGCCGAGGTCGATGTGCTGCCCAGCACCGACACCATTAGCACCTACCGCTGGCAGGGCGACGCGGGCGAAACCCTCACTCTGTGGGATTCCCCCGGCTACGAGCAGGTCGATCGCACCGACTACCGCAACCAGCTGCTCGACTGCGCCCGCGAGGCCGACCTGCTGCTGCTGGTCACCCCTGCCCTCGACCCGGCCCTGCAAATGGATGCCGATCTATTGCAGGATATGCGTCAAGAAGTGCCCGATCTGCCCGCTATTACCGCTCTGACACAGGTGGATCGGCTGCGGCCCCTGCGGGAGTGGCAGCCCCCCTACGACTGGCAATGGGGCAGTCGCCCTAAAGAAGTCTCTATCCGCGAAGCCACCCGCTACCGGCAAGAGCAGCTGGGGGAATTGTGCGATCGCATCCTGCCCCTGGTCACCCGCAACACCGATCGCCCCGGGTGGAACGTCGAGGCCCTATCTACTGCCCTAGTCGAGCTGATCGACCCCGCCAAGGAGCTGCGGCTGGCCCGGTTTTTGCGCGATCGCGAGACTAAGATCACGGCTGCCGCTCGCCTGATCAATCGCTATCGCCTGCAAATGAGCACCACCCAAGGGGTGACCGCCTTTCTCAAAAGCCCCGTGCTGAAATTTCTCGCCACCCTCACCACCGGCTCCCCAGCCTTGGCCTACCTACTGGCCGAGCAGATTCCAGTCGAGCAACTGCCCGTGGTGCTGGGCAAGCTCCAGCTCGCCTACGACCTGTTCAAGGTGATTGGCCCCGACCAGGTGCAGCTCGATTTGCTCGCCCTGTGGCCGCTGCTGCTCGACCACAACGACCAGCCCGATCGCGCCGCCTGGGCCTTTGGCCACGCCATGGTCGAATATTGGAGCCAGGGGCTGGCGATCGCCGACACCCGCCAGCGAGTTGAATACTACCTCGGGCAATACGACACCCGCTGAACCACTATTCCTGCTGACCCACCTCTGAGTTGATGAAGAGACCTGACGGCGGTGGTAAATTGAAAGCGCTTCCGTTGCCCCCTCACCTTTTGAGAACCATGTTGATCTTATCTGCCACCAACGGTAAAAACCTGGATCTGGCCCACGCCTTTGCCGCCGAAGCCACCAACAACGGGGTAGCCGCAGAGGTCATTAGCTTGCCTGAGTTGCAGATACCGCTTTACGACTCTCTGGGGAACAGCAGTGCTGGCGATGGACTGCTCAAGCTGGCCCAAGCCATGCGGCAACACAAGAGCCTAGTCATCTGCGCCCCCGAGTACAACGGCTCCATTCCCCCAGTTCTAAGCAATGCGATCGCCTGGCTCTCGGTCAGCACCGACGACTTTCGGGCATTGTTCAACTCGCGGCCCGTGGCCTTGGCTACCCACAGCGGCGGCGGTGGGCAAAAAGTCATGCTGGCTATTCGGCAGCAGCTCTCGCACCTGGGCTGTACGGTGCTGGGCCGCGAGGTGCAAAGCAACTCGCAAAAGGCGGCCAATCCCGAGGCGATCGCCGCCCTCGTCAGCCAGCTCGCCGCCCTCGAATCATCCTACGAGGGCGCGACTGTATAGGTGAATCTCACCTACAGGATGGAGAGAGCATTGAGGTCGCCACTGTACCCAGTGATCTCGATGATGGCATCTCGACTGGCACTAAACCCACTCGTAGTGTCGTTGAGGGCAACGAAGGTGCGCTCATCAGTGCCTGTGCCCAGGGTGAACGTGGCTGCTCCCTTGGTTTTGAACAAGCTACTGGTCAGCACAGCGCCAATGGCCTCTTGAGTGAGGGCGCTCACTGCACCGGCCTTGACCACACTGGCGGCACTGACGGCGTAGGGGCCATCTAGCACATCCTCGCCAATGGATAGGTCGAAGATGCGATCGAAGCTCGCCAGCAGAGATTGATTCAGGGCAGCGTACTGGAACGTATCACCGCCGCTGCCGCCGGTTAGGCGATCGCCGCCAGCCGCCCCCACCAGCAAATCGTCACCATCGCCACCAAGGAGAATGTCTCTGCCAGCCCCGCCGTTGAGACCGTCGTTCCCGGCTTGACCGCTGAGATAGCGAGGGGTGGTACTAGTGGCAGCGAGCACGGTGTCGTCGTCTGCCGTTCCAGGCTGGATATCGACGGTGAGGCTGGCAGCCGCTCCGGTATTTCCCGCGATATCGGTGGCGGTAGCGTTGAACGCCACCAGCCCAGTGATATCAGGAGTCCAGGTTGTTGACCACTGACCGGCGCTGTCGGCGATCGCGGTGGCGATCGCCGTACCGGTTGGTAAACCGCTGTAAAGGTTGACCCTGCTGTTGGCCTCCACCGTACCTGCTAGGGTGACTGCATTGGGTTCGCCGTACTGGCCGGTGGCGGTAAAGGTCAGGGTTGGCTTGGTCGGGGCAACGGTATCCAGGATAAAGTCTAAGGCCGAAACCTCAGAGAGGTTGCCCGCGACATCGGTTTGCCGCACGAGGGTGCTCTTGACCCCGCTGCCGGTGAGGGTAAAGCTAGTTCCCTTACCCGTTGTCCAGGTGGTGCCGCCGTTGGTGCTGTACTGCCAGGTGCCACTGGTTTCTAGCCCCAGCACATTGACCACTCCAGACCTGGTGATGCCGTCATCGCCAGCGCTACCGCTGTCGGTGGCCAGGGCCAGGGTGGGCGCGATCGGTCCAGTGGTATCGAGGGTGAAGTTAAAGGTGGCAGAATTGACTGAGGTGTTACCGGCCAGATCCGTCTGTCGCACCACGGCGCTCTTGAGGCCGTCTTCGGCCAGCGCGAAGCTGGTGCCAACGCCCTCGATCCAACTGGTGCCCGCATCAGTGCTGTACTGCCAGGTGGCACCAGCCTCCAAACGAGAGACATTGACAATGCCGGTTTTGGTGATTTTGTCTGAGGTGGAACGCCCAGAGTCAGTGGCCAGGGCCAGGATGGGTGTTGCGACCACAGTGTCTAGGGTGAAGGTTAAAGGTTCTGACTGAAGGGAGACATTGCCCGCGACATCGGTTTGCCGCACAATGGCGCTCTTGACCCCGCTGCCGGTGAGGGTAAAGCTAGTTCCCTTACCCGTTGTCCAGGTGGTGCCGCCGTTGGTGCTGTACTGCCAGGTGCCACTGGTTTCTAGTCCCAGCACATTGACCACTCCAGACCTGGTGATGCCGTCATCGCCAGCGCTACCGCTGTCGGTGGCCAGGGTCAGGGTGGGCGCGATCGGCCCAGTAGTATCGAGGGTGAAGTTAAAGGCGGCAGAATTGACTGAGGTGTTACCGGCCAGATCAGTCTGTCGCACGATGGCACTCTTGAAGCCGTCTTCGGTCAGCGCAAAGCTGGTGCCAACGCCCTCGACCCAACTGGTGCCCGCATCGGTACTGTACTGCCAGGTGGCACCGGCCTCCAAACGAGAGACATTGACAATGCCAGTTTTAGTGATTTTGTCTGAGGTAGAGCGCCCAGAATCTGTGGCCAGCGATAGCCCCGGGGCAGACACTTTAGTGTCGAGGGTAAAGATAAAGGGATCTGAGTTCAGGGAGGTGTTGCCACCTACGGTTTGGCGTGTGATCACACTTTTCACCCCATCGCCGCTCACCGAGAAACTGGTGCCTTGGCCGTTTACCCAAGTGGTGCCGTTATTGAAGCTATACTGCCAGGCCGAATTGGGTTCTAGCCCAGACACATTGACAACCTTGGAGTTGGTGATCAGGTCAGAATTGGAGCTGCCAGAATCCACCGTCAGCGACAGCAGGGGCGGCGCAATGTCGGGGGTGTCGATGAGGGTAAAGGACTGGCTGGCGGCCACTGAGCCGCCGTTGCCATCGATCACCGTGTAGGTGAGGGCAACCAGGCCGTTAAAGTCGGTGTTGGGGGTAAAGGTATAGGTGCCATCCCCCTGATCGAGCAGGCTGCCGTTGGTGGCGCTGAGGTCGGCGATCGCCAGAGGGTCGCCATCCCCATCGCTAAAGCCCGCCAGTAGATCAGCCGCACTTAGACTATAGGGCGTGTCTTCTATGCCATTGGCCAAGCTGGCGGTAGCGGTGCCAGTGGGGGCATCGTTGACGTTGTTAATAGTGAGAGCAAATACCTCACTGGAGGAGTCTTGACCATCGGAGGCCGTTACTTCAATGGATAGGAGACCCACATCAGCCTGGGTTGGGGTGCCGCTGAAGGTGCGGGTGGTGGGGTCAAAGCTAATCCAGGCAGGCAGGTCGGCCCCATCGGCCAGCTTGGCGCTATAGGTAATGGGGACTGTGCCCATAAAGCCATCGTCTGGGTCAACCGCCTCGAAGAACGAGAAACTAAACGGTTCATCCTCATTGACGGTTGGGGCAATGCCTAGATAGGGGAGCGGCGCGTCATTCACCGGATTGACCAAAATTGACACCGTATTGCTGCTGGCGGCCCCGGTATCGAGGTTAGACACCATGACTTGCAGGGTAACGGTGCCGTTATAGTCGCTGTTGGGATAGAAAGAGAGTCCTTCGAGGGCCGTATTGATGGCAGCCAACGTTCCCCTGAAGGAACTGCCGTCCTCAGAAACATAGTCCAGGCCACTGGTATTGCCCAGATAGAATGAGCCAGCGCTGCGCTGCAAATAAACCCGGAAGAGAGAAGAGCTGGAATCGCTATCGGTCAGCGTGATGGCGTTGCCCGTGGCGCTGCTAAAGACAAGAGCACTGTCCTCAGCAATGGTTTGCTGAGCCGGTGCTGTAATAACGGTTGGATCATCTATGGATGCAACGGCGATTTGAAATACCTGGAATGCTTCCAGCCCAGACGGATCAGTAGCCGTGACTTTAATATCGAGGGTTGTCAGGTTGGCTTCGTTGGGGGTGCCGCTGAAGGTGCGGGTGGTGGGGTCGAATGTGAGCCAGCTGGGCAGCGCGCTGCCATTGGCCAGGGTGGCGGTGTAGGCCAGGGGATCGTTCTCTGGATCGGTAAACCCATTGGTCGGCAGCGCAAAACTAAACGGGGCATCTTCGATCGCCGTTTGATTGGCAATCGTGCTGCCCACCAGAGGTCTATCGTTGATCGGGGTGATGGTGATGCCAGCGGTATCGCTCTGCCCACTAAAGGCAGTCCGCACGGTGTCGCCGTTGAGCCTGACTAGAGCAAACTGGCGATCGCCGTTGAACACCGCCGTCTGATAGCTGTAGCCGCCCAGCAGAATGTCGCCATCCGCGCTGATTTGAATGCCGCGAGCAAAATCTAGTGCACTGCTGCTGAGGCTGCTGATGGGAACGGTGGTGATACCGTTAGTGCCAAAGCTGCTGTCTAAACTGCCGTTGGCGTTGAGGCGCACGGCGGCAAAATCAAAGTTAGGCTGGCTAGGGCTGCCGTTGTTGGCGCTGAGGCCGAGCACAATTTTGCCGTCTTCTGCCACCTGGAGGTCATTGAGGTAAAGGTAAGTGAGGTCGTTGATTGCTAAACGCTGCTTGCCCACCGTGCCGAAGGTGCTATCGAGGGTGCCGTTGCTGTGGTAGCGATAGAGGGTGGCCTGGAAGCCGTTGGAGTAACCTGCGGTAGCCCCCACCAGAAATTTGCCATCGGCCAGGGCAGTGACGCGAATGCTGCTGAGGTCGTCATTCACAAAGACGCGATCGCCCACCAGCAGTTTGCCGTCGCCATCGAAGCTGGTATCGAGGCTACCGTCGCTGTTGAACCGGGCCAGCCCCAGGGTTTGGCCGCTAGGGCCGTTGTAGAACCCAGCAACCAGCAGTTTGCCGTCGGTAGTCGGAGTGACGCTGCGGGCCGAGTCGAACCCAGAGGCCAGGGTGGTAGTGGCCAACCCATCGTTGCTAAAGCTGGTGTCGAGGCTGCCGTCGCTGTTGTAGCGCACCACCGCGAACCCTGCGTTTTGCAGGTCACCGACGGCAACGAGCTTGCCGTCGCCCAGCACCGCTGAATCGTAGACATAGCTGTTGTTGCCCAGGGGCGTAACAACTTTGCCATCGCCATCAAAGCTGGTGTCGAGGCTGCCCGCCGCTGTCAGTTTAGCGACGGCAAAGTTAAAGCCCGACCCGGCGTAGGCAATGCCCGTTACCAAAATGCTGCCATCGCTGAGGCTGTGCACCTTTTGAATTTGGTCGTTGGCGAAGGGGGCCAGGTCAACGATCGCCTTGCCGTTGGTGCCAAAGCTGGTGTCGAGGCTGCCGTCGCTGTTGAACCGGGCCAGGGCGCTGCTGCGGTAGCTGCCGGAGGGGTGAACGTAGCCTGCCACAATGGTTTTGCCGTCAGACTGGATGGCGATCGCATTGGCAATGTCCATGCCGTTGGTGAAGTCGGCGGTGGCGATGCCGCTGCTGCCAAAGCTGGTGTCGAGGCTGCCTGCCCCAGTGCTCAGGGCGGAGTAGGTGCCGCTGCTGCCCAGGGTTTGATCCCAGGCGCGGAAGCTGAAGGTGGCGGTGCCGCTGTAGTCGGCGTTGGGGATGAAGCGCAGGCGGGCGGTTTCATCCAGCAGCAGCACTTTGCCAGCGTTAGCTCCGGCGAAATCGATCGCGGTCCAGGTGCCGCCGCTGAGCTGGTACTGCCAGGTGCCGTGGGTGTTGTCTACGGCAGAAATGGCGATCGCCTCGGGGGCGACCCCGGCCACATCGACATCGGTGATGGAGCCGTTGACCACAATGTCTGCCACGGTGTTGCCCGCTGAATCGAGGGTGTCTTCGGCGATCGCCGTTAGCCCAGGCGCAAAGGTGGGGTTGAGGCTGGGGGCATCGTTGGTGTTGGCGATCGCTACGGTTTGGGTGGCGGCGACTGAGCCACCGTTGCCATCGACGACGCTGTAGCTGAGGGTAATGGGGCCGTTGAAGTTGGCGGCGGGGGTGAGGGTGTAGGTGCCGTTGCCGTTGTTGACTAGGGTGCCGGTGTTGGCGCTGAGGTTGGCGATCGCTAGGGTGTTGCTCTCTACATCGCTGAAGCCGACTAGGAGATCGGCGGTGTTGATGAGGTAGGGTTGGTCTTCGGTGCCGGGGGTGAGGGTGGCGGTGGCGGTGCCGGTGGGAGCATCGTTGACGGGGGTTACCGTGAGGGTAAAGGTTTCGGTGGTGGAAAGTTCACCATCGGTGGCCGTAATGCGAATGGCCAGGTTGCCGTTGAAGTTTTGGGGAGGCGTGCCGCTAAAGGTTGCTCCATCGAAGTTGAGCCAATCTGGGATGGCTTCACCGGTTTCTAGTGTGGCGGTATAAGTGAGGGCGTCGCCATCTGGGTCACTAAAGGTATTAGCGGGGATGGTTAACGTAAATGGGGCATCTTCGGTGGTAAGTGCATCAGCTAGTGGCACCAGTACTGTGGGGGCATTGTTAGCGATGTCTACGACCCAAAGTTCTGGGCCATTAGTGCCATTATCGGCAGAGATGTAGAGCTTGCCGTTGTCGTAGCCCAGAATGGCGACATTGGAACTAGCCGTTCCAGGGTTAAAATCTTGCACCAATACCGGATTGCCAGTGGTGGGGTCAATCTTCCACAACTCAGCGCCATTGGTGCTGTTGTAGGCCCCGAAGTAGAGCGTCCCGTTGACGTTCGTTAGAGAGTTGGGATAAGAAGAGCCACCGCCCGATTCGATTTCAATCAGCACCGGATTGCCGGTAGCGGGGTCAATCTTCCACAACTCATAGCCGTTGGTGCCATTGTAGGCCCGGAAGTAGAGCGTCCCGTTGACGTTGGTTAGTAGTTCGGGAGAAGAAGAGCCACTGCCCGATTCGATATCGGTGACCTGCACCGAATTGCCGGTGGCGAGGTCAACCTTCCACAAATCGGTGCCATTAGTGCTGTTGTAGGCCCCGAAGTAGAGCGTCCCGTTGACGTTGGTTAGAGAGTAGGGAGAAGAAGAGCCACTGCCTGGTGCAATGTCGGTGACCCGCACCGGATTGCCAGTGTTGGGGTCAATCTTCCACAACTCAGCGCCATTGGTGCTGTTGTAGGCCCCGAAGTAGAGCGTCCCGTTGACGTTGGTTAGAGAGTAGGGAGAAGAAGAGCCACTGCCCGATTCGATATCGGTGACCCGCACCGGATTGCCGGTGGTGGAGTCGATCTTCCACAACTCAGCGCCATTGGTGCTGTTGTAGGCCCCGAAGTAGAGCGTCCCATTGACGTTGGTTAGAGAGTAGGGAGAAGAAGAGCCACTGCCCGATTCGATATCGGTGACCCGCACCGGGTTGCCGGTGGTGGAGTCGATCTTCCACAACTCAGCGCCATTGGTGCTGTTGTAGGCCCCGAAGTAGAGCGTCCCGTTGACGTTGGTTAGAGAGTTGGGAGAAGAAGAGCCACTGCCCGATTCGATTTCAAGCAGTACTGGATTGCCGGTAGCGGGGTCAATCTTCCACAACTCATAGCCATTGGTGCTGTTGTAGGCCCCGAAGTAGAGCGTCCCGTTGACGTTCGTTAGAGAGTAGGGAGAAGAAGAGCTACTGCCTGGTGCAATGTCGGTGACCCGCACCGGATTGCCGGTGGTGGAGTCAATCTTCCACAACTCAGTGCCATTGGTGCTGTTGTAGGCACTGAAGTAGAGCATCCCATTGATATTTGTTAGCTGGTTGGGAAAAGACCCGAGGTTACGGGTGTTAATGTCTGCCACTAGCACCGGATTGCCGGTAGCGGGGTCAATCTTCCACAACTCGTAGCCGTTGGTGCTGTTGTAGGCCCCGAAGTAGAGCGTCCCGTTGACGTTGGTTAGAGAGTTGGGAGAAGAAGAGCCACTGCCCGATTCAATTTCAAGCAGTACTGGATTGCCGGTAGCGGGGTCAATCTTCCACAACTCGTAGCCATTGGTGCTGTTGTAGGCCCCGAAGTAGATCGTCCCGTTGACGTTGGTTAGAGAGTTGGGAGAAGAAGAGCCACTGCCCGATGCGATTTCAAGCAGCACCGGATTGCCAGTGGTGGGGTCAATCTTCCACAACTCAGCGCCATTGGTGCTATTCGTGGCACGAAAGTAGAGCGTCCCATTGACGTTGGTTAGAGAGTAGGGAGAAGAAGAGCCAGTACCTGGTGCAATGTCGGTGACCCGCGCCGGGTTGCCGGTGGTGGAGTCGATCTTCCACAACTCGGTGCCATTGGTGCTGTTTGTGGCACTGAAGTAGAGCGTTCCGTTGACGTTCGTTAGATAGTTGGGAGAAGAGGAACCAATGCCCGATGCGATTTCCAGCAGCACCGGATTGCCAGTGGTAGGGTCAATCTTCCATAACTCGTTGCCATTGGTGCTGTTGTAGGCACCGAAGTAGAGCGTCCCGTTGACGTTCGTTAGAGAGTAGGGAGAAGAAGAGCCAGTGCCCGGTGCGATGTCGGTGACCCGCACCGGATTGCCAGTGGTGGGGTCAATCTTCCACAACTCATAGCCGTTGGTGCTGTTTGTAGCATTGAAGTAGAGCGTCCCGTTGACATTGGTTAGAGCGTAGGGAGAAGAAGAGCTACTGCCCGATTCGATTTCAAGCAGCACAGGACTGCCAGTGGCGGGGTCTATCTTCCACAACTCCCTACCATTGGTGCTGTTTGTAGCACTGAGGTAGAGCGTCCCGTTGACGTTCGTTAGATAGTTGGGAGAAGAGGAACCAATGCCCGATGCGATTTCCAGCAGCACCGGATTGCCAGTGGTAGGGTCAATCTTCCATAACTCGTTGCCATTGGTGCTGTTGTAGGCACCGAAGTAGAGCGTCCCGTTGACGTTCGTTAGAGAGTAGGGAGAAGAAGAGCCACTGCCCGATTCGATTTCAAGCAGCACTGGATTGCCGGTAGCGGGGTCAATCTTCCACAACTCATAGCCGTTGGTGCTATTCGTGGCACGAAAGTAGAGCGTCCCATTGACGTTGGTTAGCAGGTCGGGAGAAGAAGAGCCACTGCCCGATTCGATTTCAAGCAGCACCGGATTGCCGGTAGCGGGGTCAATCTTCCACAACTCATAGCCGTTGGTACTGTTGTAGGCCCGGAAGTAGAGCGTCCCGTTGACGTCAGTAAACGACTGGGGAGAAGAGCCATCAGTCCCTAAGTTGAGGTTGTATTGCACCGGCTCAGCATTCAGCGTGCCAGCATACTGCTCTAGCACCACTGGGGTAAACGCCAGCGCAACAGGGGTCATGGCCCCATCTAGCTCCCAACGCCCACCCAGGGCGGGGTTGCCCACCCGGGTAGTGGCAGCTGCAACGTTGGCCCCGGTTAGCTCGCTCAACCGCTGCACAAACTGCCGCCCGATCGCCCCTTGGGCCACCTCACAGCCATAGATCAGCAGCGCAGCCTCCGGAGCTAGGGCGGCCGCCCAACCCCTAACTTCTTCTGCATACCAATCCACTGTGTCCAGACTCAGATCCACAATGCTAAACCGCATCTCCCCCGGCTTGCCGTGGGTCACAATGTGGATAGCAGCCAGGTTGTGTCGCTGGGCCAAAACAGCGCTAATCTGCTGCACGCCATCTTTCCCTGAAGCCAGTAATACCGCCTCAACCCCCGTCCGCACTCCTGCCATCAGCAGGGCTGTGTCTGTTACCGAGGGGTCAATAAAGACAATTTCTCGGTCAGCCTCAGGCTGAGCACTATGCATCGAAACCACGGACGGAGGTTGAGTCAGCATTGAAGCCATAGGAAGACAAAGTTTGTATAAAGGTGAATCGAAAGTGGGAACCTAGAGATAGGCCCAAGCCTGCCCGTTGGGCAAGCCCAGTTAGCCCGTCAGTGTTTTTGCTGAATAAAGCCTCGGTTCCTTAGTTTTGATAGATGCGGACGGTCTAAGTCAGTAAATTTATGGAAAGGAGTATCCGTTATTGCCCTGAGACATCCTCAAGATACTGAACTCCCTTGAGCCATAGCAGTCGGCAAAGTCAGATAAAAGTCAGATGAAGGTCAGACAGGTTGTAAGTTGGAGCCGTAGAAACCCCTTAGAATCCTGAAAAACTGAGCGATTTTTCCGAGGAAATAGCCTCAAATCACTTCATTTAAAGCGAGAAAAGTTATTGCCGAATAGTTAGGTAGACAAGGGCGATCGCCCCTGAAATCCACTAAAACTTCATAACTGTCAGAAATTCATTACTTATTCTTTAAAGCCACTTAAGTACTTTCCCTTATGACCGCAGAAGAGGCCTTAGCACTACTGGATAGTGTTTTGAACTTAGACCCCTTATCGAAGGTTCAAAAGCTAGTCTTTATCCACGCTTGGGATGGGCTGGCCTACGATGCGATCGCCCGTGCTACCGGCTATGACACCGGCTATATAAAAGATGTCGGGGCCAAGCTGTGGCGGCAGCTGTCGGAGGGGCTAGGGGAACCGATTACCAAGTTCAACTTTCGTGTTGTTCTCCAACGCTATCAGCCGCAGCTCCTCGCCAATGCGGCCTCAGCTTCACCGACTGAGACCTCGCTATCGCCTCACCAAGACTGGGGCGAAGCGGTAGATGTGCTCAACTTCTATGGTCGTACCCAGGAGCTGGAGCTGCTGGGTGAGTGGTTGACCGAGGAGCATTGTCGCCAGGTAGCGATTTTAGGCATGGGCGGGGTGGGCAAAACCTCGCTCTCGGTTAAATTGGCCGAGCAGGTGCAGCACGACTACCAGTGCTTATTTTGGCGATCGCTGCGCGATGCGCCTCCCCTCGAAGACTTTCTGGCCACCCTGCTACAGTTTTTGGCCCAGGGCAAAGACCTGGCCCTGCCCGACTCTCAGGGGGCGAGGCTCTCGCTGCTGATCGACTCGCTGCGCACGGCGCGCTGCCTAATTGTTCTGGACAATTTTGACGCGCTGTTTGAGCCGGGGCAGCGATCGGGCACCTACCGCGACGGCTACCAGGGCTATGGCGACCTACTGCACCGCATCGGTGAAACTCGGCACCAAAGCTGTCTAGTGATTACCAGTCGTGAAAAACCTCGAGAAATAGGCCTGCTACAGGGAGAAGAGACCCCCGTGCGGGTGCTGGCGTTGCCCGGCCTCGCCCCTGTAGACGCCACACCTCTGCTGACCACCAAGGGCGTGAAAGGCTCTGAGCAAGAGCTGGGTGAGCTGATCGACCGCTACCAGGGCAACCCACTGGCGCTCAAAATTACGGCCACCTCCATTTGCGACCTGTTTAACGGCGACATTCCCAAGTTTTTGGCCCAAGATATTGCGGTCTTTAACGGCATTCGCCACCTGCTGCGGCACCAAATTGAGCGGATTTCGGCCCTGGAGGCCACGGTGATGTTTTGGCTGGCCATCAACCGCATGCCGGTGATGATTTCCGAACTGTTGCCGGACATTGTGCCCTCGGTGCCGGCCTCGGCGCTGCTAGAGGCGCTGGAGTCGTTGCGGGGGCGATCGCTGATTGAGCAAACCTCCCAGGGGTTTACCCAACAGCCCGTCGTGATGGAGTACGTCACCAGCGAGCTGATCGCTCACCTCAGTACTGAGCTAGCTAATCCAGGCACGACGATGCCGTTTCTCAAGCGGTTTGCCGTCCTCAAAGCCACCGCCAAAGACTACGTACGCGAGAGCCAGGTACACGTCATTGTCGAGCTACTGGTGCAGCAGGCGATCGCCCAGCTGGGCAGCCAGCAGCAGCTCATTGATCAGCTCTTGCAGCTCCTGCGAGAACTCCGACACCAGAGCGGCGGCACCTCGGGCTATGCCATCGGCAACTTGATCAATCTGCTCACCCACCTGGAGGTTGACCTAACGGCCTTTGATCTCTCCCGCTGCCAGGTGCGCCAGGCTTACCTAGCTGAAGCCAAGCTGCAAGACGTCAGTCTCGCCTTTGCCGATGTCACCCAGTCTGTTTTTGCCGAAACCTTTGGCGGTATTTCCTGCACGGCCTACCGTGCCGATGGCAGGTGGTTGGCCACCAGCGATACCAGTGGCGAAGTCCACATTTGGGATATTCCCACCTACAAACAGGTCAGTACGTTCAAGGCTGACACGGTTTGGACCTGGACCGTGGCCTTTGCGCCCCCGACTCTTCAGCGGGAGGGGAACCCGGTAATTTTAGCGACCGCTGGCGACGATCGCTTGGTTAAGCTATGGCACGCCGAAACCGGGCAATGCTTACAGACGCTGAAGGGGCACACCAACACGATCAATGCCCTCGCCTTTAGCCCTCAGGGAAACATTCTGGCTAGCGGCAGCCAAGATGCTACCGTTCGCCTGTGGCAGCTGGATGCTCCCCAGGCAGAATCTGCACCCTGCCTGGTGCTGGATCAGCACCAGGGGCGGGTTTGGGCCGTGGCTTTTAGCCCCGATGGCGAGTCCCTTGTCAGCGCATCAGAGGACTGTACCCTCAAGGTTTGGAACCTGGACACCCAGCGGTGCGATCGTACCCTGGCGGGCCACCGAGCCTGGATCAAAGCTGTCGCCGTTAGCCCCAGTGGCAAGTACGTGGCCAGCGGCAGCTTTAGCGGCACCATCAAACTTTGGGATTTTTACACTGGAGACTGTCTGCACAGCTGGCAGGCCCACCCCTCTACCGTCACGGCCCTGGCCTTTAGCCCCGATGGGGCTCTTTTGGCCAGCTCTAGCTACGACCAAACGGTCAAGGCCTGGCAGGTCTCCTCGGGCAAGTGCGTCCGAACCCTGAGAGAACACCACAACCGCGTCTGGTCGGTGGCGTTTAGCCCCGATGGGCAGCAGTTAGCCAGCGGCGGCGATGACCACGCCGCCCGAATTTGGGACCTTAAAACAGACCGCTGTGCCAAAACCTGGAAGGGGCACACCAACAGCATCTTGTCCTTGGCCATCGAACCGGATAGTCAATGGCTGGCTACCGGCCACGAAGACCAGACCATCAAACTGTGGCATCCAGAGACGGGCAAGGTGATGCAGACCCTCCATGGCCACAGCAATCGGGTATGGTCGGTGATGTTTGCGCCAGCAACTGCGGCCTACGCAACCCGGACTACGCTGCTAGCCAGCGGCAGCGGCGATCGCACCATCAAGCTGTGGGACACGCAAACCGGCCACTGCCTAACCACCCTCAAGGGACACACCAGCTGGGTTTGGTCTGTGGCCTTTCATCCCCATCAGCCGTGGCTGGCCAGCGGCAGCTACGACCAAACCGTGAAGCTGTGGAATCTAGACACCGGGCACTGCTTCCGTACCCTCGATGCCCACACCGCGCCAGTGGTGTCTGTCACCTTTAGCGCCAATGGACAGTGGCTGGCCAGCAGCAGCTTTGACCAAACCATTCGGCTGTACGAAGCCCAGTCGGGCCAATGTGTTCGAGTGCTCAATGGGCACGAAAACAGCGTGTGGATCATCCAACTGAGTGCCAACGGGCAGTACCTGGCCAGCGGCAGCTATGACCAGACTGTCAAACTCTGGGATCTCAGCACTGGGTTGTGCCGTCAGACCTTTACCGGACATACAGGCCCCGTAGTATCCCTGGCCTTTAGCCAAGCGGAGCGTCACGTGATCAGCGGCAGCTTTGACAACACCATCAAGATTTGGGATATCGAAACAGGCGATTGCATTCAGACCCTTCAGGGCCATGGTGGCCTGGTTTCTGCGATCGCCCTACCGCCTGCGGCAGCCCCCGCCCACAGCCCTCAAAACACCGCCACGTCCCCTGGGCAGCCAACCTTTTGGAGCGGCAGTTTTGATGAAACAATCAAACAGTGGCACCTAGAAACCCAAACCTGCCTCCAAACCTGCCGCACCCCCCGCCCCTACGATGGCCTAAACATTACTGGAGTCAGCGGGCTGACCGACACCCAAAAAATAACGCTCAAATCCCTTGGTGCGATCGAAGCCGCCGTGGCGCGCTAGTGGCTGTCTACCGCTTGTCCCACTGCTCCTTCATGCGCTGGATACGCTCCAGCAGCGTCTCGTTCGACATGCGAGAGTTTAAGCGCTCTACCAGCAGCGGAAAGGCTAAGGGCGAGGGACGCTTAGTGTCCTTCCACACGACCGATCGCTGGTCTAGCCGACTGAGCGTCTTGGCCAAGCGGTGCGTCTCTAGCTGGTCTTGCAGCACCTCCCGCTCGGCCTGCTTTAGCAGCAGATTGTCTGGCTCATATTTGGTGAATACTTCGTACAGCAGCGATGTGCTGACTTGAAGCTGGCTCGACGTTTTGCGCGACCCCGGATAGCCCTTAAACACCAGCCCTGCCACCTGGGCCATACCACGAAACTTGCGCTGGGTCAGCTCTGAAATGTTGAGGCTAGCGCGAATGTCATTCTCCAAATTCTCTAGACTAAAGAAGTCGCTAGAGAATAGATCTTGATAGGGATATCCCTTGGGGCCAAGAATTTCAAAGCCGTAGTCGTTGACCGAAATGGTGAAGGTCGCCGTCTTTTGCTTAGCAAACCGATAGCCCCAGAGAAACCCTAGCCCTTCGTGGACAAAGCGGCCCTCAAAAGGAAACACGTAGAGGTGCTGGCCCTCGCGAGTTTTGCAGCTTTCTACTAATAATTCATCAGCGCTGGGCAGTGTTGAGAGGCGCTGCTGGGCTTCGAGAATAGGCTTAATGGTGAGAATTTCGTCGTTGGCGAGGGCAATGTTGTGGTCAACGGCTAGGGGTGGTGCATCGCTGCGCGGATGCACCCTACGGTTATCATTGTCGTTGGCGAGAAAGGATCGCACCCGCTCCACTTCACGGCGTAAATGGTGGCTGAGCGTATCCGAAATTGCTAGCTGCCCTCCACCCCAGGTGGGGGTCACGGTCGATTTTTTGCGGGTGCTCTTAACGTAGAGCACCATGTCCTTCATTTGAAAATACTCCAGCTGCCGCCCCGCGAAAAAGAATACATCCCCCTGCTTCAACCGCGATACAAAAGACTCTTCTACAGTGCCAATTTCTTTGCGGTTGGTGTAGACAATTTTGATCGGCGTGTTGGAGGTGATGGTGCCAATGCCCATGCGGTGAATGCGGGCTAATTTTGCGTCACTAATTTTGAAAAGTCCGTCTTCTCGCACCACTTTTTTGTAGCGAGGATAGGCTCCTAGGCACTGGCCCCCGTTTTCAATAAAATCCAAAATCCACTGGTATTCTTCGTCGGTGAGGTCGGCATAGGCGACGGTTTGACGCAAATTTTCTAGAGCCTTTTGCGGCTCAAACCCATCGCCGCAGGCTAGGGTAACTAGGTGCTGCACCAGCACATCGTAGGGCTTGTACTGGGGGCGACGGGTTTCCATATCGCCCAGTTCTAACCCCCGGCGAAAGGCAGAGATTTCGAGCAGTTCCAAGGCGTTGGTGGGCAAAAAGAACACTTCTGAAGTGCCTTCGGGCACGTGGGCACTGCGCCCCGCCCGCTGTAGCAGTCGCGCCAGATTCTTGGCGCTACCGATCTGCACCACTCGCTCCACCGGCTGAAAATCGACGCCCAGATCCAGCGATGACGTACACACCACCCACTTGATGTCGCCAGATTTCACCCCAGCCTCGATCGCCTCTCGCTCTTTGACATTGATCGAGCCGTGGTGCAGGGCAATGCGATCGGCCTCCTCTGGCAGGGCAAAGTTTAGCGCCTGGTACCAGCGCTCGGCCTGGTTGCGGGTGTTGGTAAAAATCAGCGTGGATTTTTCAATGTCCAGCGCTTCTATCAGGGTTTCAAACATGCGCAGCCCCAGGTGCCCCGCCCAAGGAAAGGTATCTACCGACTCGGGGCGAATGCTTTTGATCACCGTGTCGCGCTTCAGATTTGAGCGAATGATCATGGGCTTTGTGCTGAGACCCACAGCGGTTTGAGCCGCTTCTTCCAAATTTCCTAGGGTGGCTGAGATTGCCCAGGTGCGTAGGGTGGGTTGGAGCGATCGCAGATGCCCCAAACACAGCTCGGCCTGGGTGCCCCGCTTCGAACTCATCAGCTCGTGCCACTCATCCAGCACCACTGCCTGCAAATTGCTAAACCGCTTGGCCTCGTCTTTGTAAGACAGCATCACCGCTAGCGACTCCGGCGTGGTGATGAGAATGTTGGGCATATTCTTCATCTGCTTGGTCTTGCGGGCCGAGCTGGTATCTCCGGTGCGCGACTCGACGGTAATGCCCCAGCCCATCGACTCGATCGGGGCTTTGATCGCTTGCTCAATATCGCGCGACAGGGCGCGCAGAGGGGTGATATAGAGCAACTGCAAGCCTACGGCGGGGGTGGCGATCAGCTCGGCGATCGCTCCCATCACCGCTGCATAGGTTTTGCCCGACCCGGTAGGCACCTGCACCAGCCCGCTGCGTCCATCAAGATAAGCAGCCCAGGTTTCAGCCTGAAAGGTGAGAGGCTGCCAGCCACGGGTGGCGAAGTATTGGGTAATAGGAACAAGGCGCGGGTTAGATGTCACAGGGCTGGTTGAAGATGTCGGCATCATTCCAGTGTAAAGGGGGATAGCTGCTCGGACTATTCACTGCTCTTGCTGGCCCAATCGTAGGTGGCGTGGAAAAGACTATTGAAGCATTAGGAAAAATGATTATTTTCGGCCTTGATGGATATAAATGATTACCACGATTTTTCTCGGGTTATCAACATTGAAAATTGCATTAGTTAGCTGAAAACTAATTAAAAACCTTAACGAGCAAACCTGAAAAGAGGATTTTATTGCAGACATTAACTTAGGAATATGTCTGGCCTGTGTGGTAGTGGTCAGAACGTTGAATAAGGGGTCTCACCCCTTATTCAACTGTTAAAAATTCATGTTGTAGGGCCTGTCGTGTAAGGAATTGAACAACGCTGCCGGAACTGGAATCTTTTGATTGCCGTCCATTGTCTTGGCTACCAGGTGTGCATTCTACTTTTGGCAGCTAACTCCTATGACTAACGCCAAGTCTATTTTCATTTCCTACCGTCGAATAACCAGCATCGACATCACAGGACGAATTTATGACCGTTTAATAGCTCATTTTGGCGAGAACAGTGTTTTTAAGGATGTAAATTCAATTCCCTTTGGGGTGAATTTTCGCCACCATTTAGAGCAAGAAGTCAGCCATTGCCCGGTGTTGCTGGCGATTATTGACCCCCAGTGGTTAGGGGTCACTGATGCCCATGGTAAGCCTAGATTGGCGAACCCCTCCGACTGGGTACGGGTGGAAATTGAGGCGGCTCTGCGACGCGATCGCCTCGTCATTCCGGTGCTGGTGAATGGGGCCACGCTCCCCGAAGATGTCGCCCTACCCGAGGGGCTGAGGGGTTTGGTGCATCGCCAGAGCGCAGTGGTGCGCTGCGACCCCGACTTTCACCGCGATCTAGATCGGCTGATTCACCGCATTGAAGGTGTATTCGGCAATTTAGCTGTGGGCAGTTCCGTGTCCTCGTCGTCCCCGCCGATTTCTAGCCCAATCGATAAGCAGGCCGTTGCCTTGACCACCGCCAATAAGTTCCCTCAAGTGTCTAGCGCTCGGCCTATGGGCCGCCGCCGCTGGCTACGCATGGCGGGGCTAGGGCTACTGGGGAGCGGTACGGCAATGGCGGTGCGTCAGCAGGTGCCAGCCCTACAAACCTTAACTCCAGGGAATGTTTCTGAAACTATGCCCAAGCTGGCTGCGATACCCGATCGCCTGCAACAGGCCCTAGAGCAAGGGGAAAGCCCTGCCCCAGAGCCACCAAACCTAGAACCCTCTCTGGAGCCCCCCGAGGTAGCGACTCCCGATCCAGAGATCTTGACCCTAGAGGCAGTGGATTTGGGTGAACTCTATAGCTATGAATCGGTGAGTGTCGATGAGTTTGGCATGGGGCGATCGCAAATTAAATTTTCCACCCCATCCCACAAAGCCCTGCGGCTAGAGACCCCGATTGGCCCCGTCACCCTGCGCTTGGTGTCGATTGTGGGGGGGCAGTTTGTGCTGGGTGCCCCCGCCACCGAGCTGGGCCATGACCCCTCGCAGCCGCCCCAAACCATTGCCACCGTCGATTCGTTTTGGATGAGCGTCCACCCCATTACCCAGGGGCAGTGGCGGGCAGTGGCGCTATTGCCCGCCGTCAATCGAGAGCTTGACCCCAACCCGGCTTACTTTACTGGCAACGATCGCCCGGTGGAGCAAGTGTCGTGGCAGGAGGCGGTAGAATTTTGCGATCGGCTCAACGAACTCCTGAAAACTCAGCCCGCTCAGCCCAGTCTGCAGCGCTACCGCCTACCCACTGAGACCGAGTGGGAATATGCCTGCCGCGCCAAAACCACCACCCCCTTCCACACGGGCCAAACCCTCACCACCGACCTGGCCAACTACAACGGTACCAAACCCTACCGCCAAGAACCCGTCGGCCAGTTTCGCGGTACCACTACGGCAGTTGGAGCCTTTGGCAAAGCCAACGACTTTGGCCTCTACGACATGCACGGCAACGTGCTGGAGTGGTGTTCTCCCAACCGAGACGAATCCGCTAACGATGCCTGGCGAGTAGTGCGGGGTGGCTCCTGGCAAAGCCCGCCCCAGCAGTGCCGTTCGGCCTATCGAGCGGGCCTTGAGGCCGACACCCGCAGCAATGAGGTCGGTTTTCGCATTGTGGGCGAAGGGTGATTGGCATCCCGTGCTACCGAGGTCGTCAGTAGCACGGGTTGAGCTAGCGAAACCCAACATTTACGGCATCTGCGATCGCTCCACAAAAACCCGGTTTTTTTAGAAAACCGGGTTTCTACATCAAGGCAGATACTTCTTGATCAGTAGGTTGAGCTTTTCTAGGGTGGCCTTGGGGGCTTTATCCCACGGCGTAATGATGGCGTACTTCAGCGCCGAATGGGCTTCCGACTCGGGCGGGTTGGCGGCAATGCGGTTCACTACTTCGCGTATTACCCGCTGGGCGTTGACGGCGTTCTTTTGCAGATTGCCGATCACCATCTCCACGGTGACGCTGTCATGGTCGGGGTGCCAGCAGTCGTAGTCGGTAACTAGGGCCAGCGTGGCGTAGGCGATCTCGGCCTCGCGGGCCAGCTTGGCCTCGGGCAGGTTGGTCATGCCGATAATGGTCGCGCCCCAGCTGCGGTACAGCTCGCTCTCGGCTTTGGTGGAGAAGGCTGGCCCCTCCATGCAGACGTAGGTGCCGCCCCGATGTAGATCTACATCGGGCAGCTCCAAGCTTTCGACGGCATCGGCCAGAACACCTGCCAGAGCGTTACACACTGGGTCGCCAAAGGTAATGTGGCCCACTAGCCCCTCGCCAAAGAAGGTGTTGACCCGGTTGCGGGTGCGATCGATAAACTGGTCGGGCACTACCATATCCAGCGGCTTGGCGGCCTCTTTGAGCGAACCGACGGCGGAGGCAGAGATCAGGTATTCCACGCCAAGGGACTTCATCGCGTAGATGTTGGCGCGAAAGGGCAGCTCGGTGGGCATCAGGGTGTGGCCGCGCCCGTGGCGAGCCAAAAACGCCACGCGAATACCGTCCAGCGTGCCGAGAATAATGGCGTCGGAGGGGCTGCCAAAGGGGGTGTCAACGCGAACTTCTTCGATGTCGGTGAGGGCTTCCATTTGGTAGAGGCCGCTGCCGCCGATGATGCCAATCTGTGCCTGTGCCGCCATGGTAGTTAATGTCTAGAGCTGGACTGCATTATCATACCTGGGGTTGCTGCAAGAGCCAGAGGCCGGTGGTGGTCATGCCGGAGTCGTCGGGGCGCACCAGCAGAAAGTGGAGGCCCTGGCTCTCGCGTTTGCGCTGCTCGAAACGTTGACCGGCGGCGGCCACATCGGGGTCGCTGAAGGTGGTGAAGACCCAGCGATCGCACAGTCCCGCTTCCAAAATCAGCCCATCCGGTTCCCCTCGCACATAGCTCAGCCAGGCAGAATTGTTAGCCTGAATCCACTGGGCCAAGGCCATCGCCTGCCGCCCCGCATCCACCACCACTCCAGGAATGGGCGTGGTGCTGGCTAAGCCCAGGCGAGAGGGCATTGAGTTCGGCGGTAGGTGGCGCAGGGGAATGGGTTCGTAGGGTAGGGTTTGCTCGAAATCGTAGGCCGCCAGGGCCGTGAAGCCCCAGGAATCGCCCCAAAGATTTTCCGGCAGCGGCACTGGGGGTGGCGACTCGATGTGCAGCGGATTATAGGGAATAGGGACGGCGTTGGGCTGGGTGGGGTACCACTTGGCCCGCTGCTGGAGCCACTGGTGCAGGGTAGGGGTATGGCGGGTTGGTTCGACCGCAATCCCCAGCGACTCACAGCTAACCGTTAGCAGCGACAGCGCCTGGGGGCGAAACACCTGAATTTTCTCTGGGGTCGTGGTGGCTTTTTCTAACGCGATGCCTATCTGCTCGCTCACCCAGGCTTTGTTCACCGCTGACTGGGGAGTCATGGCTCCGTAGCTAAAGGCAAAATCAACGCTGCACAGCAAAATTTCCCACAGGGGTTCGCCGCTGGGGCTGGTCAGGGGCGGACGGTGAAGATCGGCTTGCCAGACAGTCATGGTGGGTATCTGGCCACTACGGGCTCAGCGCAGGGGCTTACATTTTAAGTCGTGGTACTGAGGTCGGGCAGCAGGGTTGCCGTAGTCAGCGGCAGTCTTCAGCATAGGGGAGAAGGCTGTCTCTAAGTAAATCGGTTGGGTGAATCATTAGTAAACGGTTGAACCGGCAAGGACGCCGCCCTCAAACTGGAACTGAAGGCGATCAGGCTCAGTCTGTAGAAACCATCGACCCGCACCCCTCCCTAGGCAGATGCTTTGGGAGTAAAAAATGGTGCTATATGATGGCCGTGGCGAGAGTGGGGAATGCAGGGTGAATCAAGTTCTACGCGTTAACCGGGCTACGGTGCTGGTGCTGAGGCCAGAGCCGCCGGGGCAGTTGGCCGCTAACGAGCAAGTGGCGATCGCCGCTGGCAGCGTCTATCCGCTGCAATCGTACGCCTACGCCGACATCAACGGCGGCTTTGACGGCCACATTAAAGTGGCCTTTCGCGACAGTGCTCCCGGTGGGTTTAACACCTGGTTTGTGCCCAGCCGCGATACCCAGGTCGAGTCTGACGGCGTGGTGGTCTACCCCCAGGAAGATCAAGAGGGCATGCCCGTGCTGTGGATCAATACCAGTACCCTGCTCAAGCGCCGTCCCCTCGACTCGGGTCTGCTCAACCCCAACGAAACCGTGGCCGTGTCTCGGGGGCAATCCTATAACCTGCACTCCTACGCCTTTGCCGACAGCCAGGGCAACTTTAACAACCACATCAAAATTGCCATCCGCAACCCCGAAGACTTTGTCAATGGGCTGAGCACCTGGTTTGTCTATACTCCCCATGCCTTTGTCACCCTCGACAACGATGTGGTGTTTCCCCGCCCAGACCCCAATGCCTTTGTGCTGCGGGTGACCGCCAACACCCTGTTTAAACGCCGCCCGGTCGATAGCAGCCAGCTCGCCCCCAATGAACAGGTCGCGGCCTCTCCCGGTACTACCATCGTGCTGAGCAGCTACGCCTTTGCTGATGCCCAGGGGTCGTTTAACGGCCACATTCGCTTTGCCATTAAGTATGTCAAAGACGACATCAACGGGCTGAATACCTGGTACGTGTTCCAGGGCCATGCGCGGGTCGAGCGGGCCGGAGTGGTGGTGTATCCGCCCCCGACGACCCCGCCCCCTACCCCGCCGCCCCAGTACTCAGGCCGTCCCTTTCGCCTGCCGGGCAATACCTCGACGTTCTACACCGACCAGCCGATTATTCCCGGCGGCAGCTTTACCTGGGGCGAAGCTACGCGAGATGCCACGCGCATTCCTGAAACCCAGGCGATCGTTGACAACATCATTGGTCTAGCTCGGGCACTTCAGGGGGCGCGCGATCGCCTCAACCGCCCCTTTCAGATCACCTCCTGGTATCGCCCGCCTGCGATAAATGCCGCGGTGGGTGGGGCTTCCCGCAGCCAGCACCTGTTTGGCCGCGCCGCCGATATTCAGGTGCAGGGTCTCAGCGGTCGCCAGGTGGCCAACGCGCTGATGCTGAGCTGGCCGGGGGGCATGGGCATCTACGGCAATATTCCCAACATCATTCACCTCGACACCGGCCCCAAACGCACCTGGGGGTTCTAACCAGGTTGAGATGTGCCTCTGCTCTGCTGGGTTGTAGCGATCGGCTCCGCAGCAGATCTCTTGATCTGGTTATTATAAAAAGCAGCTAATTATTTTTACTGAACGTTCATGCCCCAGCCCAAACATACCCAGGCCCACCTATCGCGCACGGTGCCCAAAGATCAGTCTGAGTTCTTTAAAAAGCGCACCCGTGACTCGATGGAATATTACATGGGGGCGAAGCTGCTAGAGGTAGGTGTGAACCCGAAAAACACCGTTTACCGCTGGACTTCTGAGATTAAGGGCAGTCAGGAAGTGATTACCGTCAGCGCCTACTGGGGTGAGTCACGCGAAAAGCTTGAGGCATCAGAATAACGGTTTTTCTGAGGGCCATATCAGGCCTGCTGAAGCCTGACCATAAAGAACCCATCCATATTTTGGCGGTGGGGCCAGACGCGTATCCAGCCCGCAGGAGCCACCTCTAGACCGTTCCCAAAGCCGGGTGGTGGTGGCTGCACCTGCCAAGTGGGATGGGTGTGGCAAAACGATTCAATCACAGCCTTGTTTTCGGCAGGGTGCAGCGTGCAGGTGGCGTAGACTAGGGTGCCACCGGGTTTGACGCAGCGGGCGGCCTCGCTCAGCAGAGCACTTTGCAGCTTGGCTAGCGTCTCTATGCTGTCTGGGGTTTGCCGCCAGCGGGCATCGGCGTGGCGGTGCAGGGTGCCTAAGCCTGAGCAGGGGGCATCGACTAAGACGCGATCGGCCTGACCGTGAAACTGGGCTAAGTCGGTGCTGTCGCCCGCGTGGGTGTGCAGGTTGGTGAGGCCCAACCGGGTGGCGTTGGCGGTAATTTTTTTGAGGCGAGAGGGGGCGCGATCGCAGGCCCAGACCTTCCCTTCATTCCCCACTATCTCTGCCATCTGCGTAGCCTTGCCCCCCGGTGCCGCACACACATCCAGCACCGTCTCTCCGGGTTGCGGATCGAGCAGTCGCCCCACCATCTGGGCGCTGGCATCCTGCACACTCCACCAGCCTGCTTCGTAGCCGGGCAGATTGGTGAGTGCTCCCTGGTGGTTCATCAGGCGCAGCCCCCAGGGAACCCCGGCGATCGGTTCGATCGCAATATCTGCGGCGGCAAAGGCAGTTTTCACCGCTTCGACTGTGGTCTGCTGACGGTTAACCCGCAGGTCGATAGAGGGCACCTGGTTAAACCACTGGCAAAGCCGGTCGGTTTCTTCTGGGCCAAGCTGGTCAAGCCATAGGGCGATTAGCCAGTCGGGGTAGCTGTGGCGGATTCCTAGGGCGATCGCGGGCTGATCGGGCAGTCGCAAGGGATCTGCCCCCTGATCAGATTGACGGATGTACTGGCGCAGCAGGCCATTCACCACCCCAGAAAGCTTGCCTAACCCGTTGGCCTTAGCCAGATCAACGCTGGTATTTACCGCCGCCGAGTCGGGCACAGCGGTCAGGTAGCGCAGTTGATAAAGCCCCAGGTGCAGCACAAGGCGCAGCACCGGGGGCTGTTTATCCGCCGGGCGAGTGCCCAGCTGATCGATGAGAGCGTCTAAGGTGCGCTGGCGGCGAACGATGCCATAGACCAACTCGGTGGCAAAGGCGCGATCGCTTTCGCTCAACTTGGCCTGACTCAGCGTGCGGTGCAGAGCTACATCGGCGTAGGCTCCCGCCTGCACCTGAAGCAGCACATTCAAGGCTAGTTGCCGTGCCCCAGCCGGTGCAGCAGTCCGAGTAGTGACGAGTTTAGCCAAACTAAGATTTTGCGCGCCGCTTAGGAATCTGCCGATCGCGCTTAGCGGTTTGCTCGTCGTTTTTGCGGCGGCGGCGATCGCGCCAATCGGCGGCGGTTAAATAGGCCACGCCGCCGGTCACGACGACCATTAGCACCAGGGCAATGGTGGCCAAAATGCTAAAGGCTTGAGCTTGTACAGTTGCTTCCATAGCTATAGACGCTGGGTTTAGAAACCGTTGCGACCCCAGATCACCATCGACAGAGAAAAGGTAAAGACGACCAGTAGCGAAACCCAGCCGAACGACAAAATGTCCATAGGTGCTTTCTTAAGACTCAAAACAACACAGCTATTCTTACCATAATGCCACGGCGTTTCCCCGCTTAAACGTCTTGCCGCTCTGGGGGGCAAGATTTTTGGTGAAGACCCGTCCCCGTCCTATAGCCCCATCAGGCAGCACAGCTTGTAGACGGCCCGAGCGCCCACATTGCCGTCCCACTCGCCGTCGCCCACCTCACAGAGGTCAAAGCCAATAATCTGGCGATCGCTGCGCACCACCTGGCGCAGCAGACAAAACACTTCTTCCAGCTCTAGCCCGCCCGGTACCGGGGTGCCGGTGCTGGGGCAGAGTTTGGGGTCGAGACCATCGGCATCGAAGCTGACGTAGACTTTCTCGGGCAGATCCGCGACGATCGCTTCGCACTGCTGCATCCAGGGAATGCCCCTGTAAGTATTTTCTTTCACCACCGAGTCGTAGTGGGTGACAACACGCCCTCCCGACTGTTTGATCAGCGCCACCTCGTCGTGGCACAGGTCGCGAATGCCGACCTGCACCAGCCTGCTCACCTGGGGCAGCTCCAGCAGGTTATACATAATCGACGCGTGGGAATAGCGGAAGCCCTGGTAGCTGTGGCGCAGGTCGGCGTGGGCATCAATGTGCAGCACGCCAAAATCGGGATGGCGCTCGGCCAAAGCCTGTAGGTAGCCCAACGGCACACTGTGGTCGCCGCCAATCACCCCCACTCGCTTGCCAGCGTCGAGAGCGGCGGCACTCTGGGCGTAGAGCCAGCCCGACATCTGCTCGCAGGCGTAGTTGACGTTGTCGAGATCGGTTTGCAGCAGGGGCTGGGTGGCGATCGCCACGCCCTCCTCCGTTGCCTGAATCACCCGATTTGCCGCCTCCCGCACCTGCTGATTGAGCTTGCGCAAATGCTGGGGAATCGGCGGCATATAAATGCCCTGCCGCCAGCCCTCGGGATTGTCGCGATCGTACAGATCGAGCTGAGGAGAGGCCTCTAGCACCCGCTGTGGCCCCTGGGCGGTGCCCTGGTGGTAAGACACCGTCACTTCCCAAGGCACGCCAAAGATGACGATACCCGCTGTGTCGTAGTCGCAGGGCAGACCGTAGAGGTTGCCGTTGTCGAGGCCGACACCACTGGGGTCGAAGGTTTGCAAATTGGCGGTTGAGGTAGTCATGGCGAGTTGGATTTTGCTTGGTTTTCGGGCCTATCTAACGTTTGAGTTAGCTCAATTTTCGGGCGGAATATGTAATGTCAGCTCTGCAATCAGAGGCGGAATTTCAGTTTGAACCACATTCCAAACAACGCTGAGATCAATGTCGTCATAGCCATGGACTAGGCGATTTCGCATGCCGTTTATCTCTGGCCAAGCAATGTTGGGCAACGCCTGGCGAGTGGAGTCTGAAACCCGCCTTGCAGCTTCAGCAATCACTAATATGCGACGGATAACAGCGTCTTGAAGCTGAATATTTTTGGCAAACTCGGATTCAGAACATTGCTCGGTATAAGCGGTAATTAACTCTGCCGATTGCAACCTATCAAGCAGGAGTTGAAGATCCCGTTGCATAGATCACCTGGGCAGAGGAAAGGATTTCGTGGCGGCGCAAGTAGTTGAGACTGGTTTCAACGCCTTGACGCGTGATTAGATCCACCTCTCGGCCAAACAAAACCTTTAGTTCTGCTTCCATTTGATCGAGGGTGCGAAAGGTCGGGTGAGCTTTAGTGTGAAATTGCACCATCACATCCACATCGCTGTTGTCATGAAAGTCGTCGCGTAGAGCAGAGCCAAACAGAGAAAATTCTGTGACTTGCCAGCGATCGCAAAACTCAGCAATCTGGTCTATTGGTATTTCAATCTGAGCAACAGCCACGCCAATCCACCCTGCTCCGTGAAAAAGAGATAGGAGCAGCATTCCCCGCTAATCTCCTATCTCCTAGTTTATTGCGTTAACCCTTCAGCATGTTTTGCACAAAGGTGGGCAGGGCAAAAGCCGCCTGGTGCATGCCTACGTTGTAGTACTGCAAGCTGTGCTCAGCGGCAAACGCTTCCGACTTCGCCGCATCCATGCCCTGGAGCGGATGGGCCGCACCCTTGGTGGCGTAATTAAAACTCCACATGCCCGTTGGGTAGGTGGGGATAAACGCTAGATAGCAGTACACGTTGTCGTCGCCAAAAATGCCTTCTAGACAGTGGTGAATATCCACAAAAGCCCGCTGGTTAAATCGGGGCGACTCACTCTGGGCCGTGATCGCCCCACCGGGCCTGAGAATACGGTGCACCTGCTGATAAAACGCCGTGCTAAACAGCCCCTCCGACGGCCCTACCGGGTCGGAAGAGTCGATCACAATCAGGTCGTAGCTAGCATCGGCGGCGTTGGCCACAAAGGCGATGCCGTCTTCAATGCGCAAGTCGAGTTTAGGGTCTTCAAGCGCTCCTGACAGGGAAGGCAAAAACTCCTTCGAGGCGCGCACCACGGCTTCGTCAATTTCGACCATGGTGACTTTCTCGACCTGGGGATGGCGCAAAATTTCGCGCACGCTGCCGCCGTCGCCGCCGCCGATGACCAGCACATCTTTAAAGCTGGGATTTAGCAGCATCGGCACGTGGATGATCATCTCGTGGTAGGCATTTTCATCCTTCTCGCTGCACATCACCATGTTGTCGATGGTGAGCATTTTGCCGTAGGCAAAGGTGTCAAAAATCTCCACAGTTTGGTAGGGCGATTTCTCGCGGAAAATGCGATCGCCCTTGTGGCGAATTGACAGCGCGATGTCATCGTTTTTGTCGGTAAACCAGACGCTGCGGCTCTGTTTGGGCGTGACCAGCTTGTTGGTGATCTCGTCGCGCAGTTCGCCCAGGTCAACGTCGATGCGCTCCAGCAGTTCAAGCTGGCCGCGATTCATCTCCAGGGCTGAGCCGTAGTCAGCCTTAAACGCGACCTTGAGTTTGTCAAACGAAATCCAAGGGTTGACGGTGTCGCCGCAGGTAAACAGATCGACTGCTGCGTAGCGGTACTCAGGCCAAGTGTGGATGGCCAGGTGACTCTCTTGGATCACCACGACCCCCGACACCCCAAAGGGCGAAAAATGGTGAAACACCGAGCTAATTACCGTGGCTCCGGCGTCGGCAGCCGCCGCCACCATGCTGCTCTCAATCAGCGGCACGTCGTTGAGAATGTCTGACGAGCAGCCAAAGAACTCAACCAAAATATGTCGTCCGAGCGAATTCATGCGCCCTTTCCCCCTTAGAGTTGGCCCAAAACAAAGAGCGACTACTGTATCACTGTTTCAGAGTCTATTTCCCCAGGGCAGTGCAATGCGCTGCCTTAGGGATCTTGTAATGGTGTAGACCCCCAGAGGTGTTTTTGCCTGTCGGGCAGATCACATTGGGGGTGAGGAGTAGGGGGCGATCGCCTAGGACTTGGCCTGCAACTCATCTAGTGCCGCCAGCACCTCCCGACTGTGGATCACCGGCTGCACTCCCAAAAAGCGGGCCTGCATGGTGCCATCGGGGCCAATGATGTAGGTGTGCCGCAGCGACATCGCCCCCAGCCACGAGCCGTAGGCCTTGCTCACCGCCCCTTTTGGATCAGACAGCAGCGGAAACTCCAACCCCTCCGAATCACAGAACTCGGCGTGGGACTCAACACTGTCGGCGCTAATGCCAACGACTTGAGCATTGCGGGCCTTGTACTCGGCGATATCGCGCTCAAACCGCTGGGCCTCAATGGTGCAGCCCGACGTAAAATCGCGCGGATAAAAGTACAGCACCACCCACTGATTGCGAAAATCGGCTAGCGAAATTTCCCCATCCCCAGCGTTAGACGGCAGCGTAAACTCAGGAGCCGGTTCCCCGATCGGAATCTGGGTACCCCCCAGGGCCAGGGCCGGGGCTGGCGATATCATCCAGCTCAGCCAGGCGAGGCAAAAACCCAGAGCAGCCCGCAGCAAACGACGGCGATTCATAGAGAACTGATCCTGTGAAATAGGGGGTATTAGGAAAGGGGAAAACGGGCGAAATCTAGCTTTAGACCCTCCGATCGCTAGAGATTTCTGAAAGCTTTTTAATCAAAGTTTACAATATTGCTGTCCTCTCCTAGTCCGGTCGTCGCCCTTTTCAAGGAACCTTTACGATGTCTCCAATCACTGACCTACAGACTCTCACCCTCGGCCCCGATGGCCCCACGGTACCGGCGTTGGGCGTGGGCACCTGGGCTTGGGGCGACTCCCTATTTTGGGACTACGGTAAAGCCTATAGCGACAGCGACCTGCACGCCGCTTTTGAGGCCTGTCTCGACGCCGGTCTAACGCTGTTTGATACCGCTGAGATCTATGGTTTTGGAGAGTCAGAGCGGCTGCTAGGCCGGTTTATGCAGCAGCGTCCTCAGCAGGCTTTGATTGCTACCAAGTATTTCCCACTGCCTTGGCGATTTTCTCAGCAGTCGGTAGTTGACGCGCTGGCCGCCAGCCTCGATCGCCTCCAGGCAGCCTCGGTGGCTCTCTATCAGGTGCACCAACCGCTGAGTTTTTTGCTCAGCCAAAAAGACCTCATGCAGGCCCTAGCGGCGGAGGTGAAGCGGGGCCGCATCGGTGCCATCGGGGTGAGCAACTACCCGGCCAGCCAAATGCGTGAGGCCCACGGTTACTTAGCTGAGCATGGCATTCCCCTCGCTGTTAACCAGGTGCCCTATTCTCTACTCAACCGCAAAATCGAAACCAGCGGCGTGATGGCAACGGCCCGGGAACTGGATGTGACCATTCTGGCCTACAGCCCGCTCGCCCAGGGGTTGCTCACGGGCAAATACACTCCCGAAACCGACCTTAAACCCGCTGGTGCCAGGCGAATTAGCCCTAGTTTTAGCCAGGATAATCTAACTAAGCTCAAGCCGGTTATTCAGGCACTTAAAGAAATTGGGGAGAAGCATGAACGCACCCCTGCCCAAGTGGCGCTCAACTGGCTAGTGGCCCAGGGCAATGTGCTGCCCATCCCCGGGGCTAAAAATGCCCGTCAGGCCGCCCAAAACGCTGGGGCTTTGGGTTGGCAACTGGCAGTGGATGAACTCGACCGGCTGGGCCAGTTGACCCAGGGCTATCGCTAGGACTGGAGGGTAGGGTAGGCGGCGATTGGGCCAGTTGACCCAGGGGGATCGCTAGGTGTGTAGGGGAGGATAGAGCGCGATCGCAACCTATCCTCTAACGCTTTAAAACCGAAGAATCTTTCTAATGGAAGATGTCTAACTAGAAAAAAATGGTTTTCTTAAGAATATTTTGCATCTTAACTTGTGCTTTATTTTGAGCCAGGAAATTCACCTAAAAAATAAAAAACTGTTGTTTCATTGCTGAGGTGTATCGCGAGATACAAATAGTCACATAACGTAAGGATTTCGTTGACGGTTTTCATTTTTCCCTTCTACAATTTAGAAGTCGAACAAGTCAGCCTAATCTAGTCGCCCCAAAGGCTAGAGCGGGGGAACCAGTAAAGGGGCGTGTTTCCGAGTTCTCAAACCCCCATGAAGGGTAATCGGAGAAGGGTATCTCTCAACCCTAGCCCGTCAGCTAACCTCGTCGGCATTGAGGGAGACTGAACTATCACCATTTACGCCAATGCGTTGATTGTTTCAGTGTCCTAAGTCGTGTTAACACGGCTTGTTCGCTGTTCATGACTAGGCTCCAGGAGGGTCTCATGCAGCTCAAATCGCGCACTACTGCCCCACCAAGGCAGCCATTTCCCAACGCACCTCAGGTTTCTCCTGAGGCGGCAATTAAGCCCATGATTATGCGTTTAGAGGCGGCCCTAGGTCGCCGCGATCTCGCTAAGAATATCGTTTTACTGCTGCGGCCAAAACCGCCTGTTGCAGGCCCCAATGTAGAGGATCAAACGATCAATTTTGTCGTCGGCTATAGCGGCTCGGCCCACAGTCAGGCAGCCCTTGATTTGGCCCTGTGTGTGGCGCACCAAACTCGTTTGGCGAAGCCCAATCCGGTGATGGTGCATGTGGTTTATGTGGTCGATAAAACTCGTCCTAAAACCATTGCCAACGCCGATCGCATTTTGTGGCAGGCGCGCTGCTTGGCCAGCGAATGGCGCGGCTCGCTCAACGCTCACCTGCGGGTCGGTCAGGTGGCGACCGAGCTGAGCCAGGTGGCCAAGGAGATCGGGGCCGAAGTGCTGCTGGTGGGTTGTCACACGGATAAGCACCAGCTGGTGCGGCAATTAGATTCCCAGACTCCTTGTTCTGTGCTGGGGTTGCCCAAGTAAGTCGATCGCCTCAGCCGGTGTGGCTCAGCGTTAGGCGTCAGCCCATGCGAACGTTCGAGCGTCAGGTTTGGTAGAGTCGAGGCGAATTCTACCAAACCTAACGGTTGAGGTGCTGTAGCAATTTGTCGTTGGTGGGTGGTGGACGATCGCGATCGCCGCCCCCTTGAGCAATCCAATTAACCGCTTTAGGCAACCAGCCCTACTCTTGAGGAAGAAACCATGAGCTATCGAAAAATTCTGGTGGCCCTCGATCGCACAGCGGCCTCCGATCGCGTCTTTGACTATGCCTTAGACCTAGCCCAATCTTCCCAGGGGCAGCTAAAATTGGTTCACAACCCCGCGCTCAAACCCTACGACAACTTAGGGCAGCTGATTGATGCTGGAGCAGGTCTACAAAATTCTGCCAAGGTGCAGCATGAAGCAGAAGCGGCCCAACTAGACCAGAGTCAAGAGACTCGACAATGGCTGGAACAATTGCGCGGGGAGGCTCTAAACCGCCAGGTCTCGACAGAGATTGTCTGTGAAACAGCTGCCCCCGGCCCCTTCATCTGCCAACTCGCTGAAACCTGGGCCGCCGACGTAGTTGTGATGGGCAACAGCGGCAAAAAAGGCCTAAAGAAGCTCATTCTGGGCAGCGTGAGCGAGTATGTGGCCAAGCATGCTCCTTGTCCTACCCTAGTGGTACCCAATGACAGCGGCTTAGAGGTTGAACTTCTATCTAAGGCCGGTTAGCTCTGTTGGGGCAGCTATAGCACTAGGGGGTTGCCCCGATTGGTAAAGACAACGGCCTCAATTTTCCAGTCGGGTTGGTTGATTAGGGTCTCACGCAGGCTGCCCAGCAGCGCTTTCTGTTCGCACACCGACAGCGAATTGAGCACCCGGCGAGAGCTGCGGGCCACCCGCAGGTCGATGGTGACGGTGTTGGTCTCAGGGTCAAAGCTGGTGCGATAGCCCGAGAGGTTAAGTTCTGGAATAGCCTGCTCCGCCATGATCAGGGCAACGGTGTTCTCCATGCTTTGGGTGCGGGGTACCTGAATGGGCTCGGCTTGGTAGCTCTCGCAGCGATCGTCGAGGGTATAGAGATCGACGGCAACTGGGTCGGTGGGCACCACCAGTCGCCGGGCCTTGGCCTGTATGAGGCGACTGGTGCTAATCAGGGCATCGGCAGGGCTAGAGGCTAATTCTAGGGATTGGAAGAGGGGAGCGATCGCCGAATTCGCAGCCTCCCCGGAGCCCGTAGATGTCGTTAAGTCCGTCGCTTTAGATATTGGCTCCACCCCAGTGCTAGGCCCAGAACAACTCCCCAGCAGTCCCAAAAGTGCCAGGAAAATTGCCCCCGAGATTATCCCTGAGGCCCCCGGCCAGGTATGGTGGGGACGGTATTGAACGGGGTTGAGACAACGGGCCATGGCGAGTGCTTCCTGGAATCGACGACACGTGCTGTCGCTGGCTGATTTTACGGCGGCGGAGTTTGAAACGGTGATGGAGACGGCGGTGAGCTTTTGGCAGGTGCTGTCGCGCCGCACCCGTAAGGTGCCCGCCCTCCAGGGGTTGGTGGTCACCAACATGTTTTTTGAACCCTCGACCCGCACCCGCAGCAGCTTTGAGCTAGCCGCCAAGCGCCTGTCGGCAGATGTGCTCAACTTTGCACCCGGCACCTCGTCGCTCACCAAGGGTGAGACCATTCTAGACACCGCCAAGACCTACCTGGCCATGGGCACCAACCTAATGGTGATTCGCCACCAGGAGGCGGGGGTGCCGGGGGCGATCGCCGCCGAGATGGATCGGCTCAATACTGGAGTCGGCGTGCTCAACGGCGGCGACGGGCTCCACGCCCACCCATCCCAAGCCCTACTCGATCTATTCACGCTAGGACTGACCCTTGATCCGGATCAACCCACGGCATCGCTGATAAAAGGCAAGAAAATTGCCCTAGTCGGCGACATTCTCCACTCCCGCGTCGCCCGCTCCAATCTCTGGTGCTTAACGGCCTGCGGCGCTGAGGTTCACCTGGCGGCCCCACCCACCCTGCTACCCCCCGGTTTTGCCGATGCCTTCATTACCCAGTCGCCCATCGACATTCCCCGCGCCATCGTGCAGCACAGCACCCTGGCCCCAGCCCTGGAGGGGGCCGATTTTGTCATGACCCTGCGTTTACAAAAAGAGCGCATGGCCCAGCACCTGCTGCCTAGCCTGCGGGAATATCATCAAGGGTTTGGGGTGACGCGCGATCGCATCCAATCCTGCCAGCCCACTGTCAAAGTCCTCCACCCCGGCCCGGTAAATCGCGGCGTCGAAATCAGCTCTGACCTGATGGATGACCCCAACCTAAGTCTGATCAGCGACCAAGTTACCAGCGGCGTTGCTGTGCGGATGGCGCTGCTGTACCTGATGGGAGTGGGGAAGAAAGGGGGTGAGGGAGTAGGGGAGTGAGGGAGAAAGTTTTGAATTTTAAGTTTTAAGTTTTGAATTTGCTGCTTTAATTCAAAACTCAAAACTCAAAACTTAGAACTCTCCCACCCCATCACTCCCCTACGCCCCAAACCCCACCTCCCCCGTTTCTCGCGCAAAATATCGGCCCATCATGCCATAGCCGATCAGTCCGGCCCATTCTCGCAGTACCAGGAACTGACGTTTGCGATTGTCCAGACTCTGCGGGATGGGACTGGGGTGGGGCGTGACCTCGAACCCTAGGCTGCGGAAGGTGAGCAGCGATCGCGCCATGTGGGGCGGGTCGGTGACCAAAATTAGCCGCCGAATGCCTTGGGGTTGCAGCAGTGCCGCTGTAAATAGGGCATTTTCGTTGGTGGTGGCCGAGCAGGGTTCGCCGTCAATCGCCTCGGCTGGCAGCCCGGCGGCCTCTAGCAGTTGGCCAATTTCTGCGGCGTCGCTGCGACCGCTGGCGAAGATTAGGGGTGCCCGCTGCTGTCGCCACAGTTCGGCGGCCACCTGCACCCGACTGGGGCGAAAGTCTCTCCCGCGCCCCAGCACCACAACGGCATCGGCAGGCTGGCCGCCATCGCGAGGAATCAGCAGCGCCAGTCCTTTCCCACCCAGCTGAGTACCCAGGGGAGATAGGCTCAGACTATAGAGCAGCACCAGCAGCACCCCGGCCAGACTAATCCGGCGCTTCCATCGGCGGGGGCGCACGATCCAGGGGGCAGCGACCATCACGGCCAGGATTGGCAGGATGAGGGTGGGCTGTAGGAGCATATTGAGCAGTCGCCAGAGCGATCGCGTCAGGTCACCCGCCGCTGTAATTTGACAGGCCGATAGATCAACCACGGTATACCTCCGGCTTAGACTTTAGAAGCAAGGATGCCCACCCTATAATGCAAGGCACTGGTCGCAGAGGATGTCGGCACCAATACTGGATGGCCCCGATCGGCTGCCCTGCTTAGGGATAGCTGCACGGCGTAACCAACCGCTACGATAGACGAATTTTTGTGAAGCCAGTGCCGCCTCTGTCGTTATTTATAGGTTTGTTATGCCGCTCGCTACGCCGAACTCTGTGGTCGCACTCGCTGACAGTCTGCGGGTAACCTTTGCCCCTCTCTCCCTCGACGAGGTTTATAGCCTGGCCGATGACCCCGCCAACGGTGCTGTGGTGGTGATGAGCGGCATGGTGCGCAACAACAGCGAGGGCAAAGCCGTCGTGGCGCTGGAGTACCAGGCCTACGAACCTATGGCCCTGGAAGTGTTTAAGCAGATTGCTGCCCAAATTCGCGACACCTGGGCTGATGCTACCCGTGTCGTCATTCACCACCGCACCGGCAAGCTGGCCGTGGGTGATATCAGTGTGCTGGTGGCCGTGGGCTGCCCCCACCGAGCCGAGGCGTTTGCGGCCTGTCAGTATGCGATCGACACCCTTAAGCACAACGCCCCGATTTGGAAAAAGGAGTGGTATAGCGAGCTTGATGGTACACTCCATAGCACTTGGGTAAGTATTGGAGCTTGTGAAGAGGGGTAATGTGCCGTCAACTATTGGCTATTGCCGTGTAAGCAGTCGAGAGCAAAGTGACAACACCGCTGCGTTGGATCAGCAGAAGGCCCGTGTTAAAGAAGCAGGGGCCGAAGAGATCTTGGTGGATGTGGAGTCGGGTCGGTCTGGACGCGAAGATGATAGACCAGAGTTCCAGCGACTTATGCGCTTGGTGGAGCAGCAGCGCGTTGAGAAGGTGATTGTCACCCGTCTAGACCGACTGAGTCGTTCAGTTATTACTCTCAGGAGGATACTAGATTTATTTCAAGCATCAGAGGTTGTTCTCATAGCCTTGGACAACTCTGTAGACATGACAACGGCTGCTGGCAAGTTTCATGTCCATATGCTGGCGTCTCTAGCTGAAATGGAGTCTGACCACCTATCAGAGCGTATTAAGCACGGTCATGCCCACTTTCGCAAACAAAAGCGAGTTTGCCATGCTCCCCTTGGCTATAGGGTTAACAACTTCAAGCTAACTGTGGACAAAGAAGCATTTATCTGCATGCTTGAGTCAAAATTGGAGCTATCAAAGTTTTCACTTTCTAGATGGCTGATTGAAACCTATATCTCTGTGCAAAGCCTTGACGGGACTATCCGTCGGTTTAATAAGGTTTACGGATTTCCTGTTTTTTACTCAGCCAGCGCCTTGGGACGCTGGTTGAGAAGTCCAGTTTTGCGGGGGCATATTGTTTATCGTCCTAAATCAATCAATCCAGAGGTTTACCATAATCAGCATGAAGGTTTGATGACTGAAGATGAGTACCAGGACATCAAACAAATTTTAGATTTCAACTCTAGGCTTGGTGGCTTTGGTCACTCCCGTGGACGATATGCTTTAACCGGATTAGTTCGATGTGATTGTTGCGGTAAAGGATGCATCATTGCTAATGGCTATCGCGGCCAGTACAAATACTTCCTCTGCGCCCGCAGCCGCACCAAAGCCTGTGAGTGTAATAAAGGTGTACGCATGGAGGTTTTGGAAAAAGCTGTCATTGACGCTCTGGTTCAGCGCGCTGAGGAAATAGCTAATCTAGCGAATGTCTCAACCCCCCAAAAAGAATCTGCTGAACTGGCAGAGCTACGTAGTCAGCTAGCTGTACTGGAAGCAATGGGTGAAAATTCAGCAATTGTTGAAGCCAGGGCATCACTCAAACAGCAGATAGAAGCCCTTACCCACCGCCGCGAGTCACGCACACAATTAGATACTGGCCTAAAGGACCTGCTCATAACGGTAGCCTCTCAGACTGATTTTTGGGAGAGTCTACCGACTGATCAGAAACAACGCTTCCTTCGGCTTCTTGTGGAAGCAGTCGTGATTCGCAATGGACACCTTGTAGGAGTGGATCTTCTGGTGTAACCAAGCCTTTTTTAAGCGCGTAGGTGATCATCGCGTTCAGTAATTCTTTTGCAATACTCACACCGTCCTCCGTTGCTTCCCTTGGTTTGTTAGCCATTGCTTTAAATTGCGATCGCGCTGGTCGAGCCATCTCCATAGCTGCCGTTTGTCCTCTGGGTCGAGCCGCCCCAGTAGGTCGAACACCTCCGCTGCTGCATTCTGGGGGGCGCTCCTGATGATCGTGACTAGCAGTTGATAAATATCGGCAGAGATTTCGTTGAGGTCAGTTTTAGCCGTCTGCATGGCGGCCACCTCCCAGGAGCTCGGTTAACTCGCGATCGCTGATGGAGGTAAATTCATCCGGGTGATGGTGTCCATTTGTCTGCTTAACAGAGTTATGTTCAACCTGCTCAACATTTCGCTCAACAAATCCTGAAAAGCCTTGCCCTAAATAATGTTGAGTGGGTTCAGGTCTACTCAACATCTGCTCAACATTCTGCTCAACATCGAGGTTTTGTTGAGCATTCTGCTCAACCCAGGGTGGTGATTCAAGTGTATTGAGGGAGTACAGGCCGTCTTGTTGGACAATCCAGCCCTGCTCAACAAGGGTGCTTAACAATTCCCGCAAGTAGGGCGATCGCCGCTTGGACTTGTCGGTATCGCGGTCAAATAGGCGTCCTTGAGAGATCTCCCGCACACCCATGGATTGTTCTTTCCGCTTTAGGTAGTTGTAAACCTTGAACAGATCACCAGTAAGCTCCTGTTGGGGGCTGTTGACGGCTAAGACCAGCTTCAGTTGGCCGATATAGTACTCAGTCCACCGCCGCGCTAGCTCGACAGTGTAGCCATCCACAGTAGGCTCCGGTGCTCTGCTTGCCAAAACCGCATTCACTAGGTGCAGCCAGAGGATAAAGCGACCAAAGTAGGTCTCAAACTTGGGATAGGCTGCCTGTAAGCTGGGGTGGTCTGCGGCAATTTGACGATCGGTCAACTCGTGCTGGTACGCCTGAAAGGATTCTTTGGCGTGGGGACTCAATAGGTAGGTGCCCTCAGGTAACTGGAGCAGGTCGTTGAACAACTGCATTACTGCCGAGGTGAGGCCAATATCGCCAACATCTTTTGCAAGGTCAATTTTTGATGGGGGGGCGTCCGCCGCACAGAACAGATAACGGGCAAATTCTCCACAAACGTCTTCGTGAGCGCCCATTAGGCGCTGTAGGGCGCTAAATTGGGTAGCCCCTACCCGATTGATAGCGGTTTTGGGTAGGAAGGTAGAGCCGTCACCTTTGCGATCGCACACGATTGCGCCGCCGTTGAACTCAGATAGGTCGGCTTCGAGTTCGCCACCGTCACCCTTGCCACTGTTAAAACGCCCCCGTTCAGTGATAAACGCAGAAGCCTCATCTTTATAAAGCAAGAGCCCTCTAGGGTTCTCTTTATGGATTTGGACACGGGCCGCCAGGGTGTTGTCTTGGGAAACGTAGCGTCGCCGGGTCGGCTTGTTTGGCTCTGGACCAGGGTTATCCCCTGACTTAGAAGCCTTCAGCCATTCCTTATAGTCCTGCTCGTAGGTGGCCAGCTCGTACTGGTAGTCAAGGGCAGCAGATTCCTCTAATTTAGTTAACACCTCTAGAATGGCGGCCTGAGATGGAGTTTTCTTTCGCCCGGTGCCAGCGACAATAATACTTCTGAAGATTGCTCGTACGGTATAACCTGCTGTGGCGTGGACAACCAGAGTATGGGCGGTACCGATCGCCGTTGCTAGGACGGGAATAAGAGTGGTGACCAGAAATTCTGGAGCCGTTGGCATCGCGTCAGCTACCTGGGCAATCTTACGGGCTAATGCGCCGCCGTCCCCGTGCAGGCCTTCTTTGAAAGGGAGCCGTTGCCCTTGGATTGCCCTCAGGTGCTCAAGATCGGCTGTTGCCCGTTCAGTCGCCGTCTCAAGGTCGGCTTCACGTTCTAGTTCACCGTAAATCCGCTGTAAGATTTGGGGCGGGTAACCAGTTTGGCGGGAAAGGTCAGCAATCAGTGCTTCAACATCGGAGCCCTTAAGACCCTCCACAATCGCTTGCTTTAGGCATTGTTGAGCTTGGTCAAGAGTGAGCCCCTTTGCATCAAACCCTAGTTCCTTAGCTTGGGCCTCAAAAAGCCTTAAAGCATTCCACGGGTCGAAATTTTCGACCTTACACCATTGCTCTAAAGTAATCCTGGCTTGCTCTAAGGTATGGCTGCCCGTGGCCACACCCTGGAGCAGCAACTCTTCTACCTTGATCTCCACACGTGCGCTATTAATCTCTACTGTCCGTTCCCTCTCTTTGGCCGATTGACGCTGGGTCTTAGGCTTGCGCTTGCCTGGGCTACTCTGTTGGCTCGAATGTAATGGCGCGATCGCCTGTCTAATCTCGGCGGGTGCACATCCACTGGAAAAACAACTGTAGGGTGGTGGTTCACCCTTAGACGAAATACTTAAGTTGTTACCTCCGCAAACTGGACAAATATACTTGTTCTTTTCTTTGGGATTTGGGGCGAGCTTATCAAGATAGAGGCGAATATCAAAACTCATCGCACCCTCCCTGTTGCTCACTAAGGTATTGGGGTTGATCTTGGGTGGAGGATACGTGAGCTAGAACTAAGACGGGCGTGAGCAGCCAACCTGAAGTAGGCCGTTGAGAGTATAATTGCGACATTATCAAGAAAAGAAAACGACATTCTGAGCACCGCTGACAGGCAGTGCTTTTTGCTGTTTAAACGAAGAAAGAGATCCCAAGAAGCAAATTAGATCTGCCTCAGGAATCTCTTTTTAAGTGCGTGATATTGGTTGAGTGGCGCTTTATCAGGTGTGCCACTCAACCAATATCCCGGCCAAATATTTAACGGCCAAGGGATTACTAACGGGCCGCAAAAGTGTTTGGAGCAACCCGGCTGCTCAAAACACCATAAAGTCTGGCCAAACAAAAGTGAAAGCATATTCCCTCCTCAGGAATAACACTTCCCTTTCAATAGCCAAATAGCTATTCAAGCTTTGATCAGGAGCAACTTTAATCAACCCTTAGGCTTAAAGCTTAAAAGGTCAATAATGGGTTATCACCCTGAGAATAAAAATCTTGAATTGCCAAAGCCTATCAGAAAGGAAAAGTTGTGAATTGGATAGTCGTTCATGATTTATCTCGGTCGGTCGTTTTCCTTACTGATGACTTCAACAATATAGTGAGGGCTTAGCGCCAAGCACCTGCTCGTTGTCGCAATCAATAAGACATTACTCTAACTTTTCAGCTAAAAGGCTAATTGCATAATTTAGAAAAGTTTACATATGACTAATTGGTTCATATTGATGCTTTAAGTCATTCTGGCTAGATGCAAGTTTTTGCAGGTAAAAACTTGCAGATGCAAGTTTTTACCTGCAAAAACTCACGCCTCAAAAGCAATCAACATACTAGAAATGAAAATTGATATAGAGGAGCAAGCAGGTAAAGTGAAGGACCACTCAAAGAGAATATATTTGGCTCATTCCCAATATATTGATCCGTTAAAGATGCCATTTGACAGCCTTATTCATCACCACAGAGGCCTTGGGCTTTTTCGTTGGGACAGTTGTCAGCAGCGCGTCTCCCACAGGTTATCCCCTTTACAAACCGTTACACCAAGTTTGTAACTGTGGCAAACCCTTTGCCGTCACAGCGCTGTAGCGAACCTGGGGTAGTTTGTTGAACCTTTACATCTCAGAGATCCACTTGTCAGCAGCTAGATTATGGTCTTCCCATCGGCAGCATCGCAGATGGGAAGACCATACCTTATGGCAAAACGAGACATCAAGCCGCCGAATGATCCTGCTGACGGCGCTTATTCTCCTGCCGCAGCTGCTGACTGAGCGCCTTGATCTGAGCCTCGGATAAATCCCTCAGCCGTAGCTGCCCATCCGCCGTCAGTGGTAGCTCAGCGGCATCCTGAGCACTGAACACTTGTTTGAAGAGCTGCTGATTAAACGCCGAGATCGGGGCGATTTTATCTTGCAGATCCTGCTCATCGTACTGGCGGCTTTGCATTGCTCGGCTGTGATGCATCGCCCGCGCCGCTGCCTCTAGCTCCGCCTCTGAAGCCCTCGATCTTTTCAGATAGGTGACATACATCTTGCGCAGCGACTGAGGCACCACCGGCACCCCCACATGCCGATAGAATAGGTACTTCACCCAAGACGTCAAATTTTGGTGGGTGATCGGTTCACCGGGTGTGGCCCCCATCGTCGTCTTCACCTTGACGAACAACTGATTATGAGCGGGGTTAAATAACGGACGATAGGTGTCAATCCAGGTCTGCAAGAGACCATAGAACGTCTGCCCCCGGGCCAGCTGCATATTGTCAATCGGCGTCAGGTACTTCCCATAGATCTCACCCGTCTTGTAATCCTTGGGCCCAAGGTAGAGGTGCCACTGAGCCAACTCAGGGCGAGCCATATTTTCAATTGGCACCAACACCCCATCCTCAATCGATCCCTGCATCAGCGTGCGGCCCATTTCTAGCTCACAGATGGTGCGATTCCTCTCGGGTGCCATCACCGAAAGTATACAGAGCACCAACACCAGCTGTAGGTCGCAGGCGATCGCCGTCGGCTCTCGAAGCTTACGCTGACGGTGGGGCTTGCCATTACGCTGACTCACCGAGTAGTAAAACCGCTCTTCGTACTTGGCCTGTTGGGCGTCAAGCACATCGAGCACCGTTTCCCAAGAGACGCTGCGTTCCTTGTAGGCGATTTCTGGCGGCTTACTCTTGCGCAACTTGTTGGCTACCGAGAGCTTCTGCCGCAGTCGCCGTACCACTGGAATATCCGTGTACCCCGACTTAGAGGCCGTGTTCTCCGTCTCTCGATAAAAATACTTCGCCACAATAATCAGCGCCTGTAGAGTCGCCACCTGACTATCTGGCGCATCCCTGTAGAACACAAAGTAGTCATCCCACACCCGCTCCGCCACCCGCGCCTGCTGCTCGGCCAACTCCTTGCGTTGCTCCCGCCGCATCAGCAACTTTTGCCAAGCCTCCTCTTCATTCATTCCCTCCGCCTGAATGGACTCCATCGAAACATTGAGCGGGGTGTAGGGCACCAACCCTGTGAGGGATAAGTCCTCCAGCGGTACCAGACCGTAGCGATGCTGCCAACCCAGCATGCGCATGAGAAATGAGACATTGCTGTTAATGGTGGCAGGTCTATGATTGAGGGACTGCACCTCGAACTGCTTTACAGCATCGATTTGCACTCTCAGCCTGTCATTGACCTCATCGGGCTTGAGGCCAAAATCGGGGCGTCGCACTCGCTTAGTGAGCCCCAGGTTTTTGAGCGGCTGTTTTCCCCTCTCCTTGGCAATGTTGAAAGAGTGGCGATAGACCTGAGCCGCTGGCTGAGAGACCTCATCACCTAAGGGAACCTGCCCCGCATCGAGCCACCCCTGGTCTTGAACCCAGGCGATGAACTTAGACAGCTGATAGCGATTGGCCTTTTGAATTTTGGAATCAATGTCCTTGGCCTCAAAGTGAGTGCTCTGGGCCTTTAGCGCTTGGTTGAGCTGGTCAAGGGGCAGGGTGTAGAGGAAGCGCTGGGCCGCTTCGACTTCTGAGGGAGTAATGCGGTCTCCCTGACGGCTGGGGCCACCCCAACCCGGCACGGTGTAGCCGATGACCGCTGTACGTGCCAGGGAGACCGTATTGCGCGGACTGTCTCCAGTAGCGCACTGTCCGCTGAGCACCAAACTATAAGCCCGAAATGCAGCGCCGACAGTCTTGATTTGACGGGAGTAATATACATCTTCCATGCGTCAACCCTTCTTTTTTAGCTAATGTGTATGGATGCGCACAAGCTAACTGATTAGCTTGCCTTATGTCGGTCAGATCCTTGATTTGTAAGGACATAATACCCTAAATGTAACTCATTTTGCATGCGCTCGTTGTAGGAAAAATAGAGTGCGCATAAGCTAAGAAATTAAAGAATAGCGAGTTTCGTAAAAAACATTAATTCCATTATTTTTTATATCAAATACAAGAGATTGAAAACTTCTAAATAACAGCTAAAGCTATCTGCAGCAATGCTTTAGGAGATAGCATTATAAAACTTTGTTCTTTATATTGAAATATTTTTGCTTTCCAGCATCAAATTCCGCTTCGATAAAAATATTTGAGAGTGGGTTGGACGGTATTACAAGCGCTGCGAAGTCGAATATTACTTGCGAGGTTTTTAGTAATGCGCATAAGCTAGGTTTATGAATGACGCATATTGCAGGTGTGCCAATACTTTCATGGCACTAACATGATGGAAAATGTATATTTTGTCTGCACGATCTTTAGCTTGTACGCAGCATTAGAATTGAGTCGGTATTATTGATGAAAGGTATTAGGTACGGTGTCATGGTGCATTCTCAGACAGGCTCACCCTCGCCACAGGGCCAAGAGGGTCGGCGGGTACGGAAGCAGCGCAGGAAGGGGGCTAAGGTGCCCTTGAATCTGACGCTCACGCCTCGGACTTATTTCTATCTCCAGCTTGTGGCCAGCCGACTCAAGATGACGATGTCGGGGGTGATTGAAGAATTTGTCGCTGTGAAGATGGAGCGGGGTGTCTGGTTAGCTCCGTTGGGGCGGGGCAACCGGCGGGCGGGGCAGAAGGCGATGCGGGGTCAGCCGATTTACCACGGAGAGCGGAAAAGGCCAGTTAACTTGCTAGTTACGCCTGCTACCAAGCGAAATCTAAAGCGGTTAGCACAATTGGCGGCAGACCCTGCGGTTAGGCCCTCCATGTCAGATTTGGTGGAGCGGCATCTGACGGCGATTGCAGAACTGTGGGAGGACCGCTTTCCCTACCCGGGCGATCGCCAACCAACAGCCCCTGGCTGCACCACCGGCACCGCCAAACCCGCTCTCTCGCTTTGAACAACTTCAGGTGAGCGGTGTAAATTCAGCCCGCTCGGCAAGAAGCTGTTTAACTCCCTCTAGGTTCATGCTTCAGCCCTGGATGCCTTTGATCCCCTACTCCGGCTCTACGAAGGTTGTACTTCTCGCACGATCGATCGCTTCGAAGAAGCAATCGTGGTCAGGTTCCACACCAGCAAACCCAAAATCTCCTACCTGTTCTACCCAGACTTCGATAGCCAACAGCACTCTTGTCTCCGCATCAGTATGCAGATTGATTTGCAAGACCTGTACGTCAGCCACTGAGATTATGACCCAGAGGATAATCTACCCGTATTGCACCTAGTGCACTCGAACTATCGGCTCTATGAGAAGTTCGCCAAGCTGAGTCGGCAGGAGGCAAATTAGGGGTTACTGGATGGATTGGGAAAGATTCGCGATCTCCGAGGGTGGCAAAAATGTCTGGAGAAACACTGTGCGGAGTTAAAAGGGCATCGGGTAGTGTGGTGGAAGAATGCTGATTCCTATAAGGCGAGGCTAGTTCAGTCTGTACAGCGGCAAGTAACTTCAAGCAAAAATTTAGGAATAATTATTCTCCCCAAAACCGAAATGCTTCTGTTTAGTGTCACTATCTTCTTGGGAACTCTTACGGAGAAGCTAGCTGTACTGTCCCTCGTACAGTTCTTACGATACTTAGGAATGTAGCTATGACAAAATCTCAGCAGATTAACAATATTATTGAAAAGCGCCAGCCTTTGGTAAAGCGGATTGAAAATGCTGAGGTACAGTTACAGAAATTAGGCTTGGAGCTACAAACGCTTGCTCAAGAAAGAGATGAGTTATCTCTTAGAGGTGAACTAGACGATTCTGAGCTTCGTGCACAATTGAGAAAGATTGACTTTGCAACAATCCAATGTGAGATTGTGAATGAATTAAGAGCACTCGATAAATTGAGGAAAAGATTCTCTCGTAAGACGTTAAATATTGGAGTTGTTGGGCGTGCAAGGCAAGGAAAAAGCCGCCTCCTACAAAGCCTGACAGGTCTATCGACTGTTGAAATTCCTGATGGAGAATTGCTCCAATGTACTGGAGTAAGAAGCACAATTTATCATGTTCAAAATACTACAACTTATGCAGAAGTAGTTTTTCATAGCGAACAATCCTTCTTAGAAGAAATTATTGCTCCTTACTATGAACAACTAGTTTTAGGATTAGCTCCTAAAACTTTGCAACTCTTTGCTTCCAATCCACCACAGCCTCCTTCTCAAAAAAGCTCTGAATTAAATGCAAAGTATGAGCATCTTTGCAAATATCATCAGCACTTAGATAAATATCGAAGCCTTCTTTTGTCCAATTCAATGCAGATTGAATCAAGCCAAATACGAGAGTTTGTAGCTCAAGACACTGTTGATGGAAAAGGTGCACATTACAACTATCTAGCAGTTAAAGAAGTAAAAATATTTTGCCCCTTTCCGAACAAGGAAGTAGGACAACTTGCTTTAGTAGATATGCCAGGTTTAGGAGATACAGGGATTGGTGATTCAGAGAGAATGATCCGAACGTTAGGTCAAGACATCGATTTTGTGCTCTTTGTTAGACGACCGAGAACTGGGGGCGATGACTGGTTCGATTTTGATACGCAACTTTATGACACAGCAAACAAGGCTCTCACAGAATTACCTATCGAAGATTGGTCATTCATGGTTTTAAACCGTGATAGTACTAATTCTGCTCTTTGTGAGATTTTTGCTGAAAAAATGCAAGTCAAGCATATTAAAGCGAAGCAAACAATTATCGCCAACTGTGCTGATCAACCTGAAGCAAATAATGAGATTCTAGGTTCTGTTCTAGATTATCTAATTAATAGAATTGACGTTTTAGATTATCAGTATTCCACAGCCTGCTTTGACCGAGTTAGCCTTCTCCAACAACAAACAAATTCTGCGATTTTAAACTTCTCCAACATTATAGATTCTCTAAAGAGCGAAGATGGAATGGAGGAGTTTAATAAAAGATTCAGTGCTTTTTGGGATGCGTTTCCAGTCCGTCTTGAGGACTTGCTAACCGAATTAATTGAAAAAAGAGATTGTGAAGATTGCCACTTTCGTGATGATGTGGATAAACTCATTCAAAGTTGCCGGAATGATAAAGCGATAGTGCCAAATCAAGAAGAAATTGAAAAACTCAATAAACGTTATGAGGGCTATCGAACAGCTTATGAGAAGAGCCTTCAAAATATTCGCACTCAATTATCTATTCGTTTTCTTTCTCTAGAAACAGGGCTCAATCGATCTCTAGAAGAAATTAAATCGCAGGTCATTGTAGCGTTAGCCGATCAGGGTTTAGGTGAATTAGTAGCTAGAAATAATAATGAACCTATAGTTGCTAGCAAATTTCTAAAAGCTGTAGCAGATTTAGTTCCTGAGAAACAGCAAAAGATTAAATTTGGATTTCAGCTTTTGGCTAACTTTGATCTTGTTTATCGGGGGCTCATTCAACACAGAATTCGTAAGCATCTGGATGTACTCACCGCTAACAAAACAAAATACAAATTTGAACCTAAGTTGTTTGACGAATTACTTGGGAAGGGGCAGCCTCCGGCTGAGAGAATTGTTAGCAACCTAAATCAAGCATACATTGAAGCTGTCAACAACTGTGAAAAGGAGCTAAAGGGACTTCTAAGAGAACCTAGTCAAGCTGGGTTCGCAATTGTTGAAGAATTTGTAGATCGCGTAATTCGAGCTAAGGATGTTGAAAACGAATGGCGCGATTTTCTTTGGAGAGAACGCTCTAAAGTATGGGCTGATGCTTTCCGCCGTATGGAGACGCTGCAAGAACTTCAAAAGACTGCTAGAGATCTAGCCGAACGTGCAAAAGCTATTAACAACGCAAATGAACTAAGTGAACTGCATGGCATTGGATGATTTAATTCACTGCTCAATCTCCTTGTTAGCACACATTTGTCAGTGGACTTCCAGATGTTTCGCCTTTACTGAAGAGCATAATTGATGTGAATAGGTCGATCGCTCGCCGAGTAGTACAGCGAGTCAAACGGCAATTGCTGCTTCAGAATGCCTCAGCGAGGCGATCGCTCTCCATCCCTGACTCGATGAACTTGACGAGTTCATGCTGGCGTAGCTACTCGTGGATACATACAAACAGCGCTTCTCTAGCGCGAGTAGCCGCAACATAGCGTTCGCATTTGTCGAGTAGCTCGGCTCCGGCCAGGTTATTCATGGCGTCGGTATCGCTTGTGCAGGCCATGGCGATCGCCTTAAACTCCAGCCCTTTAATCCGCTTCATCGCGCCCAAGCGTACCCCAGGTTCTTCAGGGCCAGGGTCTTCTTGTCTGGGTTGCAGTTCATAGGTCTTTAACCCCTCAGCATGAAGAGCAGCTCGAATGTCTGGCTTGTAGGGGGTAACGCAAATCTCATGGTCAGAGAACTGGCCCGCTTCTACCGAAGCCTTAGCCCATTGAGCAATAACCTTGGCTTCCTCTTGTTCGTCAGTGCAGGTGGCAATTTCAGGGCTTGGCCCGGTAAAGACAGAGCGATCGCCGATGGTGCTGGTCTTGCCCTCGTCCAGGTCATCGACATCTAACCCATCGAGGATTTGCTCAGCAAAGCGGCGGATTTGCTCACTGGTACGGTAGTTCACCTTAAGGCGCTTAGATCGACCGCGCACCTCAATACCGGCGCGGTTGAGGGGGACGCGGGTGCGGTAGATGCGCTGGTGTCCATCTCCAGCCACACAGAGCGGATTCACTTGCCCGTCACTTAGGGGGCTGAGGGCAGCCAACAGCCGCAGTCCTTCAAGGCTAAAGTCTTGCACTTCGTCAGCTAACACATGGCGAAACTGAGGAAAGTTGCCCTGCTCTACTACTAGGCGAGCTTGGTGGATCGCCCCTTCAAAGGTCATCAGGTTGCGCTTTAGCAGCAGGCGTTTGAATGCCTTGAAGACGGGCCAAGCCTCCCGCCGCTGCTTGCGACCTAGGCGGGGCCTGCCGGTACGTACCGTCGTTAAGTAGTCTTCCTCGGTCTCAATGCCATTGGCATCGACCACTAGGTTGAACTCCTCTTGAAGACCGTCTTTCGTTATCGGTAGGTTGGCAATGGTCGGGTCAGCCCAGACTTCGGTCCAAAGTTCATCGCGCTCTTCGGGAGAGGCAATGCGTCCCTTCCAGCCGCCCCGCTGGCAGATAGTGCGGGCCAGTTGGTTGAGGTGGGTGACCTCGATCCGTTCGGCAACCGTGGGGTTAAGGCGAGGGATATAGCCTTTAAGGGTGATGGCCAGGTTGGTAGAAAACGTCACCAGCAAGATTTTGTCTTTGGGATTGTTGAGTTTTCGGGCTAAGTAAACGGCTCGATGCAATAGGGCTACAGTTTTCCCGGTTCCGGCTGCTCCGGTGATGCTCATGGGGCCGTTCACCTCCCATTCCACCAACTGACGCTGTCGGGGATGGAGGAAGATGCGCCACTCCTCCAGGGTGCCGCCTTGAAGGATGGCTTTGAGGGCATCTTCGCCATCGACAATAACTAGGTCGCGGTTGGAGCGCTGGGTTAGTTTTGAGAAGTCGCCGGGGCCTTCTACGTGGACGGTGCTGGTTGCGTCAATATCAGACCCCAAAGCCTGGGCTAAAGCCTCATCGAGGGAAAGGCCAGCAGCATAACCAATGAGAACTTCGACACATTCGTCGGGCAAATATTTGCTCAATATATCCAGGTCGTAGTCGGTACGTATTTCCCGTACTGCCGGAATCAGCAACTGCGGGACGCCAGCATTAAACAAGTCGTGGTCGGAGAGTTGTTGAAGGATGTAAGGATTGCCTGGGCTGAAGGTTTCAGGTGTTGCCACCTGTTGAACAGCCTGCTGGGTGGCTTGGGCGTCAAAGATTTGAAACGCGCCGGTACTGCCGTGGACTTCAAAGCGCTTATTTTTGGCCCAGTCATAGGCGCGATCGTGTGAGTCGATATGAACGAGAAGGAAAGTATCGCCCTGTTCAGGAGCAATGACAATAGCCCGGTAACCATCGGGCAAATCGGCCCCCCGCACTTTCTCATCCAGCATGGTTTCTTTTAAGCCATGCAGGCCAATGGCAGGATCCCAGGGATCCACCTGAAATTTCTCAATGAGGGTGGCGACCTTCTTTTGCACCTTGGTGGGGAGCTTATAGAAGTTCTTAAACACCTTGGCGTGCATCATCAGTTGAGCCATGGTTCGTTCTCCCTGATCAGGTGTTGAGAAGGTCAATTAAAACGGTAGTGCCCTGGGCCTGAAGGTCATCGGTGGTGACCACCTTCCAGCCAGCGGCTTGCCAGGCTGAGGCGAGGGATACTTGGTCTCCGGCCAACACCGCAATGGGCGGCGAGTGGTCAGGCCAAGCTAATTCTGCCAGAGCATCGTCTTCAATGGCTTCGGCTTCGTAAGCTGGTTCAGGCAGCGGCACCCTCGCAGCGGCCAGGCCATTTACTAGGCTATGAAGAGAGTCGATCACCTCCTCGCGGATATCGGCCCAGGGGCCGCTGGCGGAATCTATGGTCATTGTGGGGACGACATCAGGAGCAGTGCCCTCGGTGACTTCTGATGTCGTGAAGCAGGTAAACGCCCCACAGAATTGGAATAGGTTAAGGCAGGCTAAAAACCTGCGCCACCGAGGCCGATAGCTTTGACTGGCCAGGCGCTCATCGTCGCGATCGCCTAACCGGGCGCTGACTCGTACCTGGTCGCGCTGGTTGGCCAGACAGGCTTCTAAGGTGGAGAAGGCAACCAGGTCAGTGCCAGAACTGGCCTGAGGATTGCAGACCCAGGTACCCTTTTCGTCGTTGGCGGGTGGGACAAAGTCTTTCCCGATACGCCAGTCTTCCAGGGCGCTAAAGAGGTCGGGTTCCAAATGGGTGCGATGGGCGGCTAGCACCTCTAGAGGAAAGGCGGCAGCAAAATTGGCCAACTGTTGCCAGCCCGTGGCGCTGGGGCGTTCAATGAAGGCGAGAAGCTGTTGCCAGGGGTTCCCGACGGCGCGACGGCCAGCAGGCATGACGATACCCTGGTTGGCGGCAGCATTAGCAAAAAACTCCATCTTTTTGGCAATGGGTTCCGGCACGATGCAGAAGCTATCGAGGCCTGAGTGCTGCACATCGTCCCAGGTAATGTTCCACAGGTGGTAGCGGTCAGCGTTGAGGATGGCACGGCGTTTAGCCATATCATCGGCCAGGCGGTTGGTGGTGACGTGGAACTCAAACCCATCGGTGAAGATAGCAATGGGGCGAATGGATTCATCATCGGCACAGCGCAGCAGAAAGTCTGGCTGGCACTGGATCGCAACCCCCTGGGGAGGCCCAAGCTGAGGTTGGAGTTCAAGTTCCCAGGTGTGGTTGGGATGAGGAATTGTAAACCGGAATCCGGCTTTACCCTGCACCAGTGTCTTCTCCCAGGTGCCCGATTTGTCGAGCACCCATTCTTCGAGCTTGCGCACCAGTTCTCGCTCTAGGATGCTGCCGAAGAGGGAGGTATTGGGAATATCGGTTAGCCCAGCTCGCTCAATGCGGCGATCGCCTGCCTGGATCAGTTGTTTCAAGAGTCGAACGCCCAGGGTACGACTAATCTGAGCTGCATTGTACCGCTGGGAATAGGTGCGCACGCATCGGTAACAGCCATCGGTGTCGTTTTCTTCTAGGGCGCTCATGCGACCACAGCGACAGCTTTCCATGGCATCGAGGGCCAGGCGCATCACTGCCATAATGCCTTCGCCAGTACGATTGGCCTCATCGGTTTCCTGAAACAGGGTTTTGAGATAGCCAGTGCCGCCGGGGACGCGATCGAGAATTACTAGGTAGTCTCGGGTCAGCGCATTATCCCCATCGGGTAACTGCTGAGGAAAGATGGTGAGGTGGCTGGGGTCTCCCTCAAACCGCAGCCGCAGCCCTAGGCCCAGGCAAGCCCGCAGAGTTTGAATTTCGTCCTCGGCCATGGGGGGCAGCAAAATGCGAATCGCTTCGGACTGGATTTCTCGGTAAAGGTAAACTGGAACTTCCTTGAAGGGGTTAATGGTGCGACCTTCGGCCTTGGCTTTGTCGAGCTTGCGACGGGCCGAACAGCTGCGGCGGTGTTTAACCTTGTCAATTGCCTCAAACGGCCCAGCAACCACGCCACAGTCGGCGCAGACCACAAACCCGTTTTCTGGAGCTGGTCCCTCTGGGCCAAAGGCCACCGCCCCCTTGTCGTCTTGGTAGCCAATGTTGACTTCTCGCAATGTCACCGCCGCTCGATACTCAATGCCGAAGGGGAGCTCTTCTTCCCCAGTGGCTCCGCTGGGGGCATCGATAGTCAGGTCAAAGCTGTAGCGGCGCTGGTAGAACTGGTTTTGCCGTTCATCAGAACGATCGCTTGATAGGCTCTCGTACTGCTCCATCACCGAGAGCGCCTGGGAGCGGGAGAACTTAACGAAGGTCTTGTGCTGCCCAATGTCAGCCTGGCTGTCGGCACCGCCATCGTAGTGGCACTGCGGGCAAGCGGGGGCAGCATTTTCTTGGGTAAGGTCACTGGTGGGGCGCATATGCCCACATTTACCGCAGATAGCCCAGGTTTCGGTCAGCGGTTCTTCGCGGCTGCCCACGCCAATTTGCTGAATCTTAAACTGGCGCTTGTGGGTGTAGAAGTGGTTGTGGGGGGCTAACTCCCGCAGGGCGCTCGCCGCCGGGCGCACCACCTCAATGGGGGGGATCGGTTTCTCTGCCGTGCGGTGGCGGTTGTAGACGGAACCATAGAACCGCACCCCAGACTCGGGAAAGGCGTAGTTGGGCAGCAGTCCGTTGTTGGTCAGCAGTTCCAGGGCGGTAGTGCGGGCCAGGCTGGTTTGGCGGCCTTTGAGCACCCGCAGTTCATCTTCAATTTCTTGGCGGGCCTCCAGTTCGTGCTCGTCGAGCTTGGCTTTTTGGTCTTGCAGGCGGCGGCGGGCGTTATCTAGCTCGCGGCGTTGTTGGTCAAACTCTTGGGCCACCCGTCGCAGGCGCTGAAGCAACCGTTCAGTTTCGGTTTCCTGGGTAAAACGGGCCTGGGTATCAGAGCGAATATCACTGGCAAAACGGGCCAGAAACGCTTGCTGGAGTTCGGCCTCTCGCTGGGTGACCCAAGCCATCAGGTTAGGAATTTGGCCCTGAGTATTGCTCATGTCGCGGACAAACTGGGTGCCGCTGCCGGGCATTTCGCGCAGTTGGCCTACCTTGGTAGCCGAGTCGAAGCAGTAGGCCAGATACTGGCGCACCAGCACCGCCGAGGCATCGACCCAACAGCCTGGTGGATCGACCTTGCCCCGGAGCATTTCCCCCGGACGACCGTAGAAGAACAGGTCGTGGGGCTGGTGGTTGATCACCGAGACAATCAGCGCCGTACCCGTGGATCGTCCGGCCCGGCCAATGCGTTGCAGGTAGCTGGCGGTAGTGGGTGGAATCGAGCACAGCATGGTGCTGGACAGGTCACCAATGTCGATGCCCATCTCCAGGGTGCTGGTGCAGGTAAGCACGTTGGGATCATCGGCGTGCTGCGTAGTCGAGAAGGCGCTTTCCAGCGTTTCCCGCTCGTCGGTGGTCAGCAGGCCCGTGTGCTCGCTGGCCACCACCCGGCGTAGGGCACCTTTGCGGTAGCGGTCTTGGTAGTAGCCCTGGCGGAGGGTAAACTCGTCGCGGCGGTAGGTGCCATTTTGGGCACTGTATTCCAAACTGGGGGCACCCTCCCAAAGGTCAGCTTCGATCTCCGGGCGGACGATGGAGCGGCGCGTCTCTGAGCAGGTGAGCTTAACCCCATAGGGCACCAGCTTGGCCTTGGCGGGGTTGAGTGTGTAGTAAACCTTGCTGCCATCGTTATGGAGTTGCTGGAGCAGGCCTGTGGCCTCGGCCTTGGTGTATAGCAGTTGCAGCAGGTCGAGGGCTTCTAGGTCGCCAATCGTGGGACGATTCAGTACCCGTTGAGTCCAGCGGACATGCCAGGGCTGGGTGTTGCCGGAGGTTTGGCTGAGGATGTGGTCGTGGTATTTATCGCCCTTGGTAACCATCAACCGGGGGCGAAACCGGGTCATGGGCGGGTGGGTTTCGCGCTGGGGTAGGTAGCGGCCAAAGGGAGATTTGCCCCAAAACCCGTGGCGGGCATAATCGACTAGGTAGGGATGGCCGAGGGCACCCCGCAGGCGGTAGCGGTGCAAAATACCCAGCAGCCAGCGACCGAGGGTAGCAATGGGCAACGAAGTCAGGCTGGTATCGATCGCCTCAATGCTATCGCGCAAGGCTTCGACGGTTTGGGTAATGCAGGCCCAGTCCCAGGCGAGGCAGGTGGCCCCACTGGCCTCTAGGGTGCGCCCACGCTGGAGCATAACGCCAAATTCGCTGCTGGCCTGCCAGGTCAGCCGTTCTTGAATGGCGGTTAAGAGCTGGGTTGGGGGCTGGGTAGCGGTAGAGTGATTGCGGTAAGCCAGGTAGTCTTCAAAGTCGGTTAGGTCGGGGGCTAGCAGGGCAGCGATCGCATCTTTCAAACTTCCTGGTCGCCCCACTCCGGGAGTGCCCCACCAGTGCAGCAGGCGATCGCCTACCGCCGTCAGCGGTACCCCCTCAGAACCGGCGTCATCCACTACCCGTTGCAGGGCGGTGCGGAAGGAAAAGTTGTAGGTGCGGGCGGAGAGAAAACCAGCCCGGTGGGAGGCATCCTGCACGCTATCGGTGAAGGCCAGCAGCTTGGGGTCGCTGTTGAGCACCGAGCCAAAGAGTTCATCCACCATGACGCTGGAGAGGGTGGCGGAGCGGGAGCCAATAATGAACACGCTTTCTAGAGAGCCGCAGCAGGGGCAGCCCTGCTTGCCCACCAGCTGACTTTTACCATTGCCCTTGATCGTTTCCACATCGTAGTTAATGGCCACCCGAAAGCGTCGGCTGTCGTCGGTGAGGGGGCAAGGGCCTTCGCCCTGGCGCACCACGAGGCTCTGGGGATGGAGATACCACTGACCAAACAGGCTGGGCTGATCGCTGCCCTGCTGCTGAATGCGCCACTGACTAGCGGTGTCGTCGGGGTCGGGCATGAGGGTGACAATGTTGGCATCGCGTTTCCCGTGGTGGCCAAACCAGCCTTGGTAAATCTTTTTAATGTCATCAGTGAGCTTAAACCCTTCTACTCCTCTGGCCCCAATAGCGCTTTCGGCCTGAGTATCTTTAAGACCAATCCAGCCAGAAGCGCCGCATTCGCTGCACTGAAAGGCGGGCAGCATCCGGTTGTCACCTGCGGGCTCGTCAAGCCAGCAAAAGACAGGAGATTCGTTGACGTAGCGCCCGATGCGGGTGAGTTCGCGAATCCAGAGCTGCACCTGGGTGGGCACTAGGGGAAAGGTGCGATCGCTGCGAACTTCCTTGGCAAAGGCTACCAGGGCAAAGAAGGAAACCAGAATCCAGCGGCGATCCTCAAACCGGGTGACCAGCAAAAAGCCCAGCTCTTGGCTGGCCATGCGTTCGATCAGGCTATTCCAGGTCAGGGCATCGGTGCCGGTGCGCTCGTTGTCGTCAAAGAGGGTCAGCAGTTGCTTAAACAGACGGGTGGTGCAGAGCCATTGGCCTAAAGCTACACCCCACCTATCGAGAGCGGCGGTGTCATTAATATCCTCAGTGAACCGAGGGCCATCCCATAGGGCTACCTGGCGAAAGGTATAGGCGGGGGCGTCTTCATCGGGGTGGGGCTGGCAGTCATCGGGGGTGGGCAAGTGTAGTTCTACCAGAGCATCGTCTAGCCTGGTGACAATTTCTTCCACGGTGAGCCGGTCTTCAATGATCACGGCTTCGGCAGGGATATCTTCCTCAAACAGGGTGCTGGCGAAGCGGGCTAGGCGATCGCCCCCGGTCTCGATGGCATCGGCGATGTCGTTGCCCAGGGCGCGATCGCTCCTATCGCGATCATCCATAGTGGCGCTGGTACCCACTACGCAGAGCTGGCCTTTAGGGATGGCAAGGCGCTCCTTAAGGCGGCGAATGAGACAGGCCACATCGGCCCCCTGGGCACCGTCGTAGGTATGCAGCTCGTCGAGAATTAGGTATTGTAGGGTGCCGGGTTCGTTGAACCGCCACAGCCGCTGGTCTTGGGGCCGCAGCAGCAAAAAGTCCAGCATTTTGTAGTTGGTCAGCAGCACGTCGGGGGGCGCGTCGAGCTGGGCGGTGTGGTTGGTGATGCCGTGGTCGGCCCCCATGTGGGTATCGCCAGAATCTTGGGAGCTGGGGTCGGCGGGGTCGTAGCGCCCGGTGTAAGTGCCAACACGAATGCCCGCATTTTTGAGTTTGGGGTCTTGCCAGATGGTTTTGGCAAAGCGCTTTTCCTGGTCGGCGGCCAGGGCATTCATGGGGTAGAGAATGATGGCTTTGATGCCGGATTGCCCCGCTTGCTTGGCCCGGAGGCAGTGGTCGAGCACGGGGTACAAAAAGCACTCGGTTTTGCCGGAGCCGGTACCGGTGGTGATCAGGGTAGGTTCTGGTTGGTGACGGTTGCTGTGGAGCCGCCGCCAGGCCCTTGACTGGTGGCGGAATGGGGTGAAGGGGACGGTGATGTTGAAGGGTGGAGTGTAGTCTTCAGCCAAGCGGAAGGGGCGCTTGAGCTGCACCCAGGGGCCTTTGAAGATGCCTTGCTGAGGGTCTTCGAGGAAGCGCTCAAAGGCCTGAGCTACCCGCTCGTCGCGGAAGTCAAAGGTGGACTGCAGGTAGTAGAGAACCTGGCGACGGATGTTGTCGGCGAGGTGAGCTGGGAGCATGGGGGCTGAACCGGGGGCGTTTACTTAGGGTATTCACAGATCTCGCCTCTCCGTCAGAGTTCCCAGACTCTTTACGGAATCTCAATTCTCCTAAGGCTGTAGCTCACCTAAGAACGTAACGTCTGGCGCAGTAGACTAAAGTTCTGTTCCCTAATGCGATGTAATAGATTAATTCAGCTCTACCGACTGTTCAGATCGCAAAACATCTTCCGCAGCAGATTCTATTGCTTCGAGTAGCTGAGCGCTCCATTGGCTCCAGGTCTCAACAGGAAACTGAAGGACCTGATTATATTCACACTCGTGAGGCAATCCTGCTTGTTGGAGCCTGTTTTGGAAACTCAGGCGAAATTTGTCTTCTATTGCACTGCCGTAGAGCCACCCTAGTTTTATTTGGAGAGTACCGCCAGACCAGACTGTAATTGGTGACTTTTTGCTGATAGCTGAGTATTTGGGGCTGCAAGATCCTTCAGAGGCACCTGTGCCCCAGCCAATTTTGTCGAAGCCGTTACTGTGAAAAGACTCTAATACCTGACGAAGGCTGTCTACATAAGCTTGCTCTAGACGATGTGAAGCATCATCTAAGAAAGACTCCTTGTCCCATTTCTTTGTTTTTCGGGGTTTTGGGGCAATACCACTGTTCTTAGCTATTTGTGCTGCGGTTGTCAGCCCAAGAATTCGCGGGATATGCGTACTAAAGTCTCCACCGCTGTAGCGCCGCAGTTCAAGAGCGAGCACTTGTGTGGGCAACATCCTCTCGTTTAAGAACTCAACGATACGTTGCAGTTCTGCTGGAATTCGATCAGCGACAAAAATCAACCGAACGTTGCCACCTTGGAGGTTATCATTGGCAACTTGCCAAAACTTCTCCTCATCGTTTAAATCTTCGCTATTGTCACGGAGAAAATTTGATAAGAGAACCTGCGGGTCTTGACCTTTGGCCTCAGTAGTTTGATAGAAATAATTTTTTAGGGTGTCACCGCCCCAATAGACCACTGCATTTGCCGCATAGTCCAACATTTGGCCAACGACCTGTCGCCGGAGTTCTCTATTATTTTTGCGTTTGACTTCAACAAGAGTGGGGATGGCATCTTGATCAATGAAGAGATGGTCTAAGGACCACTGGTCATTACCGCCTTGTTCTGAAGGAACTCCTGCTTCGCGCTTGAGCAGTAGCCATCGGCGAGGGGCATCGGAGTTTATCTGATCACCAGCCAACAGGTCAGAATGATGCTCCAGCAGTTGCTGAAAGTCGTCCTCGCGATCGTAGGCAGAAAGCTCCATTCGAGTTAAATCTGACCCATGTTGAATATAGATAGCTTCACTCATAATTCCTTAGCCAAATATGTCTTTAGAAAATAATCTGAAGATTTTCTAGTAAGCTTGTGCAAGTTGTGCAAGAAGAATCTGAAATTTATAGCGTAATTAAATTATTTCTCTGAAGTATAGTTTCAATTGAGCTTCTCAAACGGTTACCGCTACCTTCTAAATGGTTCAAAATAATGACTCCTTGGCTAAAACCAGTGAATTCATGTAGCCTGTAAGGCCTACCACCCTCTTCTGGACCCCTTTCTGGAGTTATAGCCCAAGCCGCTTTTACATTATGATGCCCATCTTGGGTGAGGTTGTTAACTCGCAAAGTTTCCTTGTACAAAAACTTTTTTCTTAAATTCATATTACTTGCGCCAAGAGTAGGATCTAAAGTAACTATCCAAGGATAAGGACGATTCTCTGAGTGGAACTCCAAAGAGATATCTGGTGTACGCTTCCTTTCATCTCCTTCAAAGCCAGCAGGCTCCCAGAACCCATAAGAATTTCTCTCGCTATAATTATCTACTGACCAATACCTTTTCTCATAAAAAACTTTTAAGTGTTGCTTACTATCTGTTGGGTGAGCCATCTCACAAAACAGACTATTAGGCTTTGGATTGTGATAGAGAGGCGTCAGATCACCTTTTTTAGTAGGCTTAAAGCCAATTTCCTCTAAAGATTTGACAACTTTCAAAAGGCACCATTTCTCGTAATTATCCTGAAAAGGAGCAACTTGAAAAGGCACTGCTTCAGAAGATGTGTCAACAAAGCTAACTGAATCTTTGATTAGATTTGCGATTTTCCATAACCTAGAGTAACGCCAATCATAGTTAATAAGCTCAGAAAGATTGTTGACTTTCTGAAGAATTAAACGGTTAGAAGAGATAGGGAGTTTACCTGAAGAAACCGTGCAGTAGCGAATGTATTGATCCACCCTGTCTAGTTCTCTTTGATGCCTTGAAGCATCATCTTGCAATTGCCTCTTATGAGGCCCTCTAGTTGCAGTGGCAGACAGTAATGTACTATCAATAAAGTCTTTAAGTTCAGCTTTTACTTTGCTGAGGGCTATTTTGACTTGTTCAATACACCAACAGACTAAGAAATTTTCTTCAATGTCGTATGTAGGCTTTCCTTCTAATACAGAAAAGGCTAAGGGATAGGTTTTCCCTTGAAAGGAGTCTACTCTCTGCACTCCAAGAATGGATAGAGATACTTGAGTTGAGTGAAATGCATAATTAGGAGAGGCCACAGAAGATGAAGCATAGTGCTTAACTTCGAGCGCCATTTTTTGAGCTGGAGCTTTGGCTATAGCATCAACACAAGCTGTGAAGTTAGGTAATAGCTTCTTTATTCGTAAATACAGAACCAAAGAATCGGACCTTTCAGGATTAGATAAGGCCTCTTGTGAAATTTGAGCAAGCTGTTCAAAAGGTGTTGTAATGTTCGCTTGGCGATTTAGCAACTCAAGTCCCGTTCTTACGTGTTCATAGAGTGCTCCATACCATGAATTAAACCCCAAACCAATTGTAGTTTGAATGGGTTTCCCATTTTCAGCTAAAACTGGTTCACCAGAAGCAGCACAAAGCGTTATTTTCGCATTGGCTGCGCACCAAAGCTGTTGTCTGATTCGTTTTCTATCATCTTCGCTAGCCGCATAGTTAATTGTTGGCCCAGGAATAGGAATTTGTGTTAGATGGATGACATATTCTTTCTCTTCCTCTTCCCAGTCTTTCCAAGGATTATTCCCAATATAAATATAAAACCTTGAAGGAAGGGGAACGGACTGTGTACGATTTACAGACAGCACAAAATAACAATCCCTATTATTCTCCCTAAACACTCTTTCAGAGGTTTCTTCGTCCAAAAAGTTAAACCGGATAGGTTCATTCTGCAAGTACAGAAATATTTCTCCGTATGTCAATGTTTTTATGGAAGTAGGCTCGGTCATTTTTAGACCTCCTATCAAAATGCAGATTGGCCTGGGAAGCCACTAACTATCTTCTCAAGAATAGATAGGGAAACAGGTAGTTCCTGCTGAGTAAATCTGTCTTTAGCCTCTTCAAGTTTGACTAAATACTTTTGGTAGTCGCCGAACTGATTAAGGCCTGGTAGCTTCGAGAGAAAGAATGAGGAAATTATTGAGTCCAAAACAAGCTTAGTTGTTCCTTCTAAATCAATTGCGCTTGAGGAGAAGGGATAGGCTTTGACATAAGATGCAACAGAATCTAAAGTTCGATAGCCAAAAATTGAGTTCGCTACGATGCCTAGTTCGAATAAAGCATCTAATTCGTCTTTAAAAGCCTGAAAAGTTCCTTGGCCGTGTTTCATTTCTGCCAGCAAGTTCTCTGCATGGCTCAATACACCTTCCTTTGTTGGTAAAACTCTAATCAGCATTGAACGGTCAAGAACTTTTGGGCTTAGAGTTTTGGAAGCTGCATCTGTATTAATCGTTGCAAAGAGTTTTAGGTTGCCAGTCAGTTCAATCTCCTCTCTTGTATCCTGACAAACAATTACCTTTTTAGTTGATGACTCTATAGTTGAAAGAATTTTTGCTAAATATTGCTCGGGTTGAGCTAAGTTGAACTCATCGAGACAAATAAAGAACTTACGACTTTGTTGGGAATTAAAATGACACTGAGAATCTTTAACAAAACGAAAGAAACTAGTTGGTCTAAATTTCCCCTGAATTTGATCGTAAAATCCTAAAAGATTTTCTGATGAGAACCAGGAGGGCAAAACCGGTTCTAACAGGTATACTCTATCAAAGCTCTCTGTTTGACTTATGTCTTGGTTGAAGTACTGAGCAAGCAAACTGACTAGGGCTGTTTTACCTGAACCGGGAGGGCCTGCTAAAACCGTTAAACGGGCATTACTATTGTTGGCCTGTGCCCAAACAGCCGACAGGACAGTATTATCGTATCTAAAGCCTTTTTGATGCACATAATCACAAAAGGATGAGAAATTCTCATCCCCTAAATCTGCTGAGGTTAAAGATGGGATAAGATTGTACTGATTTTTTGAGATTTCTTGGATCGAATTTGAGGAATCTTGTAATTTATCTGTTTGTTGGACAATCTTTGCTAGTAATTGAATTGCATTTGAAGTCTGCTGTGCGTAGTTCTTAAACTCTTGCCCCAAAGTAGCAAGCGACTGTTCGAGCCTTACAAGACTCTCATTATCTATAATATCTTGATGTATACCTTCCATGGGTATAGATTCACCTTCTGGAGGGACAGAAGTGTGATCTGATTGCGTTTCATTAGGATTAATCAGTTTGTCATTAGTATCAAGAGAATCTTTGTTTTCTGCTTCTACAGGCGCTGTTAATTCAGCTTGACTCCGTTCTTTATTGTCTTTTTCAAATATCCCTATGGCTTTTAAAGGCTGAGTAGTGCTAACAGGCATTACTTCTTCTGTTTTCTCTACATGCTTTGGTAGCTTTGCAGGTTTTTGTAAGGAAGGGGGCTTCGATTCTGCTTGGGGTAATTGAACAGACAAGATCTGGAAATCATTATCGTTCAGTTTGTGATTAGGCGCTAACACCGCAACTGATGTGTTAGTCATGCCAAAGTCTATGCAAACATAAATCGGTTTTTCTGAGTCTGACTCTTTAATAGCTTCTGGTAAAAGTGATATGTCGATCTTAGTGCTGTTTTCTCCTCTATCACAACGTGCAGGTCTTTTCTTATCTGGCAACCACTGAAAAAAATGAGGTTTAATTCGGATATTGGTTGAATCTATATCTTTTTTTTGAGATGACTCGTAAGCGGTAGCACCGAACATAAGGTCTTTAACTTGTGCAGTCCCGATGTTTGAGGGTTTACTTAAGGGAATTAAGAATTCTCGGACACCTGAATTGCAATCAGTCCAGAACTGAATAGCCAATTTTTCTGGCAAAATAGATAGATTTTCTGTGGTAAACACCGTATACGGCATATCAAAATGAGAAGCTTTCCTTCTTGTAACCCGCATCCTGCCAAATTCGGGCATAGTCATCAAAAGCTCTCTATTGTTTCGATGTCTAATAAGGTTTAGTGTTTGGCCTTTTGTGTTGTTAATATCGACTATTTTTAGAATGCGGTAATAGATTTTTTCGGCTTGATTCAGTTCTCCATGCTGGCCAGCTTTTTCTTTAAACTCATCTGATCTTCGCTCAGCTATAGATATTCCTAAACCTACTGCAGCGAGACTACTAGGATTAGCAACCTCAGCTCTATACACGTAACAATTTTTAGAGAGATAGGGTGCAAAGCTGGGATCAGTTTCAAGGCTCTCGCGAAATATTTTTGATCTACTGCCACCACCTGCCAGCAAAATGCTATCAATACAAAACTTTTCATCCGTAGAGGAGAAGTTGTCATTAGCTTCAGCAAGTTGGAGAGTTGAAAGTATTCCTGGCTTAATTTTTCTTTCCCAATCTTCTTCGAAAGCTTCAACAATTACTTGGTAACTAATTTGGCAAAAGATAAGATTGTTAATCTTTAACTCAATAACTGGGTTTTTTGTAGGATTCTCTAAAATTTTTATTTTAATTTCTTCAATCTTCTGAAGCAAATCAAGGCAGTCATCTTTAGATAACCGACTGAGTTGATTGCTGCTGATGATTTTTTTAAGTATGGTTTTATTTAAGTTAGAGCCTCCATATTGAATGCTATTATGTATTGGAAGAGCTTTATTATAAAAAGTTCCACGTTTTGTTAGATGTATTACCGCAATGTCAGTCGTGCTTCCGCCAACGTCTATTATTAGATAATTTGCAGATGGCTGATCAGGATTGATTTTTTGCTCGCATCGGCTAAAATAATAGTAGACTCCATACTGCTCATACAGAAAATTTTCTGTTGAAGCTTCAGCTTCTTGTGGAAAAGGCGTAGTTCCTAAAGCAAGCTCCCTGTGAACTTTTCTAAGGATAGAGCGGATACTTTGTCTATAAGTCTCTCTTTCCTTCGTTCCATAGCCTGGTGCTGTGAAGTGAAACTTCAGGTTAAGTTGAGAGCCCCAAATACTCTCAAGCCTATCCTTGATTTTTTGGCATAGTAAATTAATAAATTCTCCAGTTATCTGGTGTGGATCTGGATCTGAGGTAGGTGTATGGGAAATTTTAATCTCACCATTTCTAATGCTTGCAAAGCGATTTAGGGTTGAGCGATTTACTCCATCTTTTTTTATCTGTGATGCCTGAATTAATAGATCTGCTTTAAAGTTCCAAAAAATTGAACTGCTTCTTCGTTCTCTCAGTGGAGGAGGCCAATTAGATAGGTCGCCCAGGGAATACTCTGGTTTATCTCCAACCCTTATGCGTTGAAGTTGCGAGGGTAGGAGGGTTGGGTCGCCTTGTGATTCTGGATTGAGCTTAAGAAGTCCAATATCGTATTTCATATGTATGCAGCAGCAATTATCTATGTAGGGATGGCTGGTAGGGACCCTGCTAGGAAGACTAATTGAGGTCTTTCACGCTGTACTTGCTCTTAAAGTGCCCATAGGCGTAGTCATAATCAGCTTCGCGATCGACGCGGCTAAATGGTGGGTAAAAAGTTTTGGTGACAGTTTGGAGGCCGTCGTCGATCGCCCAACTCACCGTCAGGGGCGATTCGCCGTCCCAGGTTTTGCGGGCGTCGCGGACTTCTTTGCCGCCGGCGGTTTTGCGGTGGGGGCTGGGCACTAGGCGACCGTGGGCGTCGTATTCGTCGGCGATTTCGTATTGGCGCATGACGGGGAATTGCACGCGGTAGATAGTTTGGAGTTCGTCGAGGGTGAGGCCGAGGGCGATCGCAACCATCACGTCAATTTCTAGCAGGGCTTGACGGCGGGCGTAGTCGCTGCGGAGGGGGGAGTGCCAGGTCCACTGGTGGGGGGTGAGGGCGGGCCAGGGGGCTTCGTAAGGGTAGGTTTTGGGTGTGGGATCTTCGGTTTGATTTTTCCAGGCTGCTGCTGCGTTCACCAATATCTCGCTTTGGCTGGCCCACTGGTCTTGGGGTAGGTCGGGGAGGGCGACGGTGGCCCAGAGGTCGGCGTAGTGGGTGGTGAGGGCGTTGAGGCGCAGGCCGCGATGCATGATGGGCGTGAGCCAGGGTTCAGAAATTTTGGGGAGGCTGCGGAGATTAGTATCGTAAATATCAGATCTTCCAGCGGCTCGCATAAGGAAGTCGAATATTAATGAAGCAGAGCTTGAGGCAAAGCCCAGCATATCTTCTTCGGAAATGAACGTAAGTGATAAAACAGGATGAATATGCACTGATCCAGGTGGCAATATGCAACTAATTAAGGTTCTTTCCATGCTCGTATTTACAGAGCGTCGATTAACATATCTATATCTTGTTGTGAGTAAATTGCTTGCCGGAAATTCAGGAATAGATGCTTTGAATGCTTCTAGTTTCCCGTGCTTATTACCTGGCCTATAAACGGAGTTTGGAAGATAAGATGCTGAAAGAGTCGTAAGGTCTGTATCGTCATATGCTCTATGCGAGTTGCATGCTGATCGTGGGTTTTTGTTGAAAGGATTACCAAGATAGAAGTGCGGGCCACTAACAACCCACTCACTTGTTTCTTGAGGTCGAAAAGATGGATCTTGCTGACGAGTCAAAATTCCTTTTTTCTGACTATTTGATTCGTGCAAAAACTCGGTTGCCAAATACTTTCCACTCAAATCAACTAACCATCTCCGGGATTCATTGATTTTCTTGACAACTTCGACGATCTGAGCAACATGAACCCTTAGTAAACGAGTTGACCTGCAAGAGGAATATTCTTTTTCAAGAAGATCACGAAATATTTCTAGGACTTTTTCATCCACAAGAACAAGTCTCTTGCTATGACCTGAAGTTTCCCATTCTCCATGTTCAGTTTTAATGCCTGGAACGGGTTGATCTGCGTCAGCGTGTTTTCGACAAGCAGATATTGTCAAAGGACTGAATAAATTAACAGCTTGATAAAATTCAATTTTATAGCTCTCATTGATTTTTCCTTTAAAGCAATTCAGGCTAAAGTCTGCCTTGTTTCCAACATCTTCAAAAAGCTTCAATTCATTTTCGAAATGATAGTGAGCAACGAGGTGAGGATAATATTCTGCCCTGAATTTGCCACCGCCAGGATCATCGTAAGGACCTTCTGGATGCAATAAGCCTCCGAAGCCTTCTACGCCCAATAGAGCCCAGCTTCGAACAATAAAGTTCTTGTATAGATTGGTCTGACTACCTTGCAAGGCTTTGTAAAGCCTATGGCAGTTTAGGAAATGAATGTTTCCTAAACTGTTTCTTTGAGCTTCAAGGTAAATTCTTCTTTTATGCTTGTTTTCTAATAAGTAGGATCGCTTTTCATTGAAGTCAGCATTGCGAGCTTCCTTGACCCCTAAAAGTGGTTCAAAATCTGATAGCAATGTGTCTTCTAGCCAGCCTACTTTTATCCAGGGCGGGTTTCCCAAAATTAGGTCAAACCCTGCTGATTGGGTGGCCTGTTGGCCCAGCACTTCAGGAAAGGCCAGTTCCCAATGGTTAAACCGGGCTTTGGTAGCAATATCTCGGCTCACCCGGTACCAGGGCACTGCATTCCCCAACACCTCCGCATCCAGGGCATCAGCGGTGGTGGCACGTAGCAGTTCTGCCCCGTCAAAGTTGAGGCGAAACTGTTTGATGTTTAGGGGTAAGGTTTCAGGTTCAAAATTGGTGCGATCAGCTCCTATCGCCCCCTGGGAGAGGGGCCGGGGATGAGGGCCAAGCAACAACTGCGCCGCTTCCAAAAAATCCTCCCGGCTGGGCAACGCCGCCACCTCATCCAGGGGCCAGAAAAATAGGGCACACCAGGAATCCATCAGCAGCTTTAGCCGCTGAAAACTGCCCGATGCCGCTTCTAGGCTGGCCTTCACCTCTTCTTGCAGGGCCAAGCTAGGGCCAGGTTCGGTGGTAGGCGGGTGGGGCCACACACTGGCAGGGCACTGGGTTTGGGCCAGGGCGGTCTGGCGTTCTTCGCTGTAACACTGCTCGTGGGCGTCGATTAGGTCGCTCACCGCCAGAGCCAAATCCACCTCCGACTCCGTCCAGCGGGCCTTCACCCTATTGCGAATCCACAGCTTCGCCTGGTCAGACTCCTCACGCTGATACTGCCGCACCAGAGCATCCCCCGCCGTGGGCACCATATCTGGGTCAAACACCAGGTAGTGATACACCTCCTTGGGCTGGCGGGCCTCCCCCGGCTTCAGTTGACGCGGCTCCACCGCCTCATCGCCGCTTTTCAAGTGTTGGCCGCTCATCAATTGCGCCTTCGTCCACACCGCCCGCCGCGCACCGATCAGGCTGTTGCCGGGGCGGAGGCGCAGACCAAACCAGGGCGTGGCACCACGGGTGTAGGCGGGTGAGGTGGTGGGTTGGTGAGGTGATGAGGTGTTTGATACATCATCTCCCCATTCCCCTATCTCCCCATCTCCCCATCCTTCCACCCTCACCCGGTGCATCGTATTCAGCCACAGCGACAGCGCCCCCAGTTCCACCGCCGTGGGGTTGAGGTCTACACCGTAGAGGTTGCGGGTGGTGATGTAGTGGCGGGTGCGGCGCAGTTCGTCGGGGTAGTCTGCCGGGTCGATGGATTGGCCGAGCTGCTGCTGCTTTAGCTCCAGGTAGCGGGCGACCAGTTGGTTCGCCGCTTCGTTCAAAAATGCGCCGCTGCCCATGGCCGGTTCGCACACCGTCAGGGTGAGAATTTTGTCGGCATCGGCGGGGGTGTAGTCCTTCAGCAGGGGGCGCAGGGTTTCTTCCACCAGGCACTTGGTCAGCACCTCCGGCGTGTAGTACGAGGCCGTCTGCTCCCGGTCTAGCCCCGACAGGTGCAGAATGAACGAACCCATGGGGTAGATACGGGGTTTGCCATCGGCCAGGCGTTCCACCTCATCTTTCTTGAATTCCTCTAGCCGCTCCTGGGGCACAAACCAGGTTTGGGTCTTGGTTTTGCCAAAATCATCCTTGGCCCGCTTCACCTGAATCAGGTCGGTGTCGGCAAACATCCCCGAAAACGACAGCAGCCCCTCATACACCGCCCCCAACTGGTTAATCCCCAGGTCGGCATAGTTGACCCGGCCCGTGGTGCGGGTGCCGCTGTCGTAGCTCAGCGACAGGCAGCGAATCACCCGTTGCAGGCAGGCATTGGAGAGCTGGGCCTGGGCCAGCAGGGGGGTGGCCTTGGGGTCAAACAGGGTGGCCGTCAGCGGCGGAATAGTGAAGGTGCGGGTGGTGCCCGCCAGTGAGAGCAGGCCCTGGTCAGGGTTGGCCTCCGCCTGCTGGGGATGAAACCCCTGGTGGATCAGGGTAAATAGGCGATCCAGATGGGTCTGAAAGTAGCTGCCCTCGGCGGCCTGCTCCGACAAAGGCACCAGTTCCAAATCCCGCAGGGCTTCCAGGCTGTAGCCCAGGCGATAGGCCCCATCGTTAATCGGCAGCACCCCCAGCTCCGCGCCGTGGGCCTCGGCATAAAAGCAGAAGATTAGCCGGTAGACGTAGGTGAGGGCTTCGTGGCGCAGTTGTTCGGCGGTGACCCGCTGGGGGCCATCCAGCTCCTGGTCGTCGAGGGCCAGCTCACCGGGGTTGACGGTAGTGATGGAGCGCTTGCGGCGGCGGCGATCGCGCACCCACTCGTTGGCTAACAGCTCGATCGCCTCCCGCACCGCCGCTTGCAGGTTTTCCGTTACCCCGTGGGCCAGCTTGTGGCTCTGCTCCTCCAGCTTGTCGTGGATCAGGTCGGCAGATTCGCCATCGGGGGCCAAGGTCTCCCGCGCCAGAAAGGTGGCGAGTTGCTCAAAGGTGGCGGTTTCGCTGCGGCCAAAGGCATCGTCTAGGTCGAAGGCCAGCCAGCGACCGTTGGCAAAGGTTTTGCGATCGATCAGCAAAATGCGGCTGCCCCCCAGCAGCAGCACCCAACGGGGTGGCTCCTCGGTCTTAAAGATTTCCCCAATCGCCCGAGTCCAGTCGCCCTGCACCAGAGGTTGGCTGGGGTCGGTGCGCTGGTCGGGGCGGGGGTTGGCCTCCAGGGGGTCTTCCGTGGCGGCCCCATCGGGCAAACTGCCATCGGGGATGCAGAACAGGCTTTCACAAATTACTAGCCAGGGCTGGCCAAACCGCTTCAGCACTCCCAGCACCGGCACTACCCCATGGCCCCCTTCTACAAATAGGTCTTGCCGCTGGAGGTGGTCGTAGCCCAGGGCCTGCATGAGGTACCCATGCCAGGCGGCGATCTCTGGCCCGGCAGTATGACGCTGGGCCGGGTTGAGCTCTTCCAACGCCTGGGCCTTAGCGCGAAAGTAGCGCTGGCTCAGCTTTTTTAACCGTCGCGGCGTGGCGTTGGCCCCAGACTCTCGCCACTCTTTCAGCAGGTTTTTGGTATCTCGGCCAAAGGTGGTGTCGAGGTAGTGGGAAGAGTAATATTCGCCGACGTTCTGGATAGCTAGGTCGAGAGGCATTGGGGGCGGGGGTGAATGGACCGTGAGGGAGCGTTAATCGTTGGACAGGTCATTGAGCATTTGGGCGATCGTCGGTTGAAGGGCTGGAAAATCTTGTTTGATAGTGTCCCAAATGACCTGGAGATTCACCCCAAAGTATTGATGAATGACCTTATCGCGCATGCCAGCAATGCTCTTCCACGGCACTTGGGCATATTTCTCCCGCAGGGGCTGGGGAATCGTCTTGGTAGCTTCTCCAACGATTTCGATAGCTCGGATTACGGCATACGCCGTTTTTTGATCGGCTTCAAAGTCTTCAAAACTCATACCTGCCGTAAACTCTTGAACCGCATCGATGGCATCAAGCATGTCTCTTAGATAATCTTCGATTTGCCGAGAGGTCATAGATAAACAACCTCCTCCAAAATGCGCTCTCCAAGACGGGGCTTGAGCCCATCTTTCATCACCAGATCGACTTTGCGGTTGAGTAGATCGCTAAGTTCGTTTTCCAGTTGGCAGAAGGTCAGCAGCCCAAATCGAGCTGCTGGGTCAAACTCTACTAAAACATCAATATCGCTAGATTCTGTTTGCTCACCCCGAACGAAGGAGCCAAAGACCCCTATTTGCCGAACACGATACTTTTGCTGCACCTCGGGCAAGTGCTGACGCAGCGTGGCTTGAATGCTTTGCAGTGTCGTTGTGGGTGGCATCTCAATGGGGGGCATACCTTAGTTCCTCAAGGTGACTTCAGCCTATCTCAAAGTTCTATTGTGTTAATTAGCTACTCCCTCAATCACCAGCAACAGGCGGGTGATGGGCGATTCACCCGGCAGCAGGTGCATGTCGCGCCAGTGCTGCTGGCGGTCCTTGATGTATTTCTCCATATCGTCACGTTCCTGACGCAGTCGTTTGGCAGTGGCACTAGTGGAGTCGAGATCAGTCAGACGGCGATCGATGATCTCTTGCCGCTTGCGTCGCCAGTCGCGCAGCCGGCGTTCTTCCTGGCGCAGTAGGGGCATGACGCGGCTCTGGCGCTCCTTCTCTAGGGCTTTTAGGTGTTTGAGGCTGGCATCCACCGCCGCCGATAGCAGCAGCTGGGCCGATTGGGTTTCCGCCGGGCGGTTGATGTTGGCCAGGGTTCCAAACTCAGCATCGCTGAGAGTTTGCTCTAGGCTGAGAATTTCGCTCTTGCCCTTGGGCAAAATCCGCACGGCATGGGCGTCCACCACCAGCGGCGTGCCTGCTTTCGAGGGCACCTGACCCATAAAGCAAAAGGCCAGCTCCCCCGCCGCTAGATGCTTAGAGGTAATGATCGGCGCTTCGCCTCGGGCAAACTCCATCAGCAGCCGCTCCACCAGCCATTGCATGATCGGGTGGGTTTCGCTGCACAATAGTTCCTTCGACCAGTAGCCCGAGGTATTGCGGGCGGCGGTAATCGCCAGCTTCACCCGTTCTACGTCTTCTGTCAGCCGAAACTGATCATGTGCGGGCCAGGCTTCTTCGGGGATAGCCGTCGCGCCAAAAATCACGCTCTCCTTTTGGGATGGCGACCCTAGTCGCCGCTTCAGATCTGCCGGGGCCGTCAGGGTGACCATTTTGCCCGACTCCTCCAGGTTGGGGTAGTCACGCTTGGTCTCTCGCAATAGTCCATAGGCTTCTTTGAGAAAGGCCATGTCGCGGTAGAAGCGGATGCGGGAGGAGTGGGTGGGTGGATGGGTAGGTGGGTAGATGGGTAGATGGGTGAGTGAAGGGGGTGGAATTTGGCCCGTTTCTCCCGCCTTGTTTTCTGACTCCTCTCTGCCGCCTAGAAGCATCGCCAAGAGGTCATCGTCGTCTTTCAAGTTACCGGCGGTGATGATGGATTCCAGAGCGTTGGCTTCAGCGTCAACGGTGGCATCGGTGCCGGTGCGTTTCTCCAGAACGTTTTGGTCGTCCGCTAGCAATCCCTGCTCAGCAATATACTCGGCCTCTTTTTCGGGGTCGTAAAGCATCAGTTGGCTTTCGCCAGAGCGAGTGCTGCGGTTGATCTCTTCGACTTTTTCAATTAACCGCCCAAAGATGGCGGAGTCACCGCTGAGCAAACCGTTGGCGGTCTCCACCATCAGGTAGCGGAGGATGGGCTGGTGGGTTTGGCCGATGCGGTCTACCCGCCCATTGCGCTGAATTAGGGTAATGATCGACCAGGGCAGGTCGTAATGGATGACGTGGTGGCACTGGTGGTGCAGGTTGATGCCCTCAGACGCGACATCGGTGGCAATCATGATCCGCACCGGGGCCGACTGGGTGCCAAAGGCTTCCACCGCCGCCATCAAGTGAATGTCGGGGCAAGCGCCATTGATGGACGCGATCGCCTGCTTGGCCTGGTCTTCAAATTTCTCGCTGTGCTTGAGGTTGAAATAGGCGGCGATCGCCAGGGCCAGCGCCTGCTGGGTGGGCACGTACTCCGTAAAGACCAGAATGCGCGGACTGTTGGCCTTGCCCGTCCAACCAATCGCTTCCAGTTGGCCCAGCAGCAGCTTAAACCGTGATGAGTCCGTCAGAGCCAATCCCTTCAGAGCAGTGCTCAACTGTTTCAGGTAGGGAATCTCGGCGTTCTGAGGATCTTTTTGCGTCAGGCTGTTGAGTCGCTTGGTGACGGTGCCTGCGCAGGACTCTGGGCTAGAAAGAAACTGCTTGTAGAGGCCGTACTGGATCAGCCGCTGGTTGCGCCAATCAGCTCCCTTGCCCAAAGCCTTTGCCTCCTTCGCCGCCTGACGCATTTCCCCTAACACGCCGTAGACCGCTTCTTCTGCCTGGGTGGCCTGGGTGGTGGTCTGGGCCAGAGGGGTAACGATGCGATCGGTCATCTGCTGGCCGATCTGCCCCCGAATATCCTCCTTGAACCGCATCAGGTAAAAGCCTCGGATATCGTCAGCATCGTACTCCCGATAACGGGGGTCCGGAATGGCTGAGGGGTCAAGCAGGGAGATCAGCCGCCCAAAAGTTTCGCGCTTGCCGTTGTGGGGGGTGGCGGTGGTCAGCAGCATGCTGTCAGTGCGGCGAGAGAGCAGCCGGGCCAAGCGATGGGCCTGGTGGTTCTCTGGCACGCTTGCCCCAGCTACGTTGTGGGCTTCGTCAATTACCACTACATCCCACCGAGTTTCTTCTAAAAAGTGGCGGTAGCGCCCGGCATCCTTCAGGGTGTCGATGCTGATGATGATACGGTGGTAGACCTCGAAGGGGTTCTTGTTAGTAGGAATTTTGAGCCGCAGCTTGGCAATGCCCTGGGAGTCGAGCCGCACCAGGGGCAGGTTAAAGCGATTCCACAGCTCCGCCTGAAACTGGGTCAGCATCGACTTTTTCGCCAGCACCAGGATGCGATCGGCTCGGCCCCGCCGCATTAGCTCCGTCAGCACCATGCCCACCTGGATAGTTTTACCCAGGCCCACCGTATCCGCCAGCAGCAGCCGGGGACGGAGCTGTTCGAGGGCTCGCCGCACCGTGGTGAGCTGAAAGGCCATGGGGTCAAAGGCCCCCAGGCCATCCAAATCGGGCGTCTCGCTGGCCGCAGGCATCTGCCGCAGCTGAGCCTCTAGAAACAACTTGGCGCGGCGAAAGCCGTTGGAGCCATCGGGGACCAGTTGGGTCTTTCTGGGGTCAACCGGCTCGATGCGATCAAGCTGGGTGAGAAACACCGCCTGATGCCCCCTCACCAGGTCATCCACCCCCACGACTTGCACGGCGTGCTGGGTGCCCGCGTCGTTCGCGGCATCGACCCGCTGCACCAGCCACTCTGCATCTCGACAGAGCACTCGCATTCCGGGAGCAATGGACAAGGGGGATGCCATTAATCAAAATCCTCTGGGCTTAGGCAAAGCTCTTCTAACCCTGCCATACGTAGACACGCATTGAGCACCTCTACATCATCCTCAAAGCCAATGGGTGAGTCAAAGTCGGGGTCATCGTCGTCGGTTTCGACAAAGTAGAGCATGGCCCCCTTCAGCCAGGGCGTCGCTAGATCGGTCAGAGTAGACCAGCGGCTGAGCAAATGGGTGTAGGTGGCGGCGATCGCCTCTACCAGGGCCACATTTACCATCGGGTTAGTCTGGGCCGCAAAGCGCGCTCGCTGGAGATGAGCCTGGATGCGATCGTCTAAGTAGGTTAGGTCAATAGGGTCTGATTGTTGGGCACAGAGGGTAAGAGCATCGGTTAGGGTGCGATCGAGCCCCTCTGGTAATACCAATAGATTGAGCTGCATAGGTTTTCATATAAGACGGCAAGGCCGCCATGGTCCTTGCTTAGCTTTCCCAAGGCCAAGGGCAACAACCGGAACTTTGCCGCAGAATGCAGGCAACTTAAGTGGATATCCAGAATCACTATTACAGTGCTAGCGCAAAGCGATTGCTCTGACGGGGTTGAGGATAGGTGTGGTGCGGACCCGGTAATGCATTCGGCGATCGCCTGTCCGGCTCAAAGCGCGGTCACCATGCCGTGTCGTGTATACACAGTGAGAATAAAAAAAGCAGGGCGCTCTGGCTCACCGATAACGCCTGAGACAGCTAGAGTATGGCTGTCATGAATATGTTGAGCAGTGTTGAGTAGATGTTGAGTAGATGTTGAGTAGATGTTGAGTAGTACCCAACACTGCGAAAATGCCAAACAATAACCATTTCACAGTGTTATCTGTGGGTTGTTGAGTATGTTGAGTGAGTTACACTCCCTTTGCCGAAAATTAGGGAAAAGCCGTATCATGCCTCTAGCACGCTATCAAACTCCTTCTAGAAGCAAAAGCACTGGATGGCTCGACCAGCTGGGTGAGTATTCGCAGCTGTGAAAAGGGTAATGCGCTACTGTTTGGCAACGGCAGCTTCGATGTCTACATATAACCGCGACTAGCTAATCGTTAGTCTTCAGTATCTAAATCGCTGAGGTACAAGCCTTTAAACTCTTCAGCCGCAGTCGCGTCAATCGTATGGAGCGCTCAAATTATCGCCAATACGGTCTTAGAGCTAGGATCGCGTAGCTCATTGGTCTGCCGAAACACGTTAGACGAACAAATACCCATTCCGTTTGCAAGATTGCCTTGGCTAACCAAGATATGGGGCAAGCCTGATCTAAATAGTGCTATTCAACACCCACGACTATCTAATTCCGGTTAAACGAGTGACCTAGCGATGTCTAAGAGCAGACTCACAAGAATGTCCTTTCGTCACATTTTGATGGTTATGCCTGAAACCAAATCTTGAGCTTTTCCTTAGCTTGATCGACGTGTTCTTGCTTAATGTGAACCGCAACCATAGTAAAGGCAGAAGCAATTACCCCAAAATCGTCAGTATACCCGGCAACTGGGGCAATGTCTGGGATCGCATCTAGGGGAAGGATGAAATACCCAAGGGCACCAACGATCACAGTTTTAGCCCAGGCTGGGGTATCCCGGTCGCAAAAGCAATAATAAAGGGTTAAGACCTTTTCTGTAATTCCTTTCCCCGCAGAGGCCGCAACAGCCTTTATCTTCTTCCAAAAGGAATTATCCGAATAATGACGGTTATGTTTTCCCATATGCCGTTCAACGCCCTGCCTTGCATAGCTCTCTATACCTATAGAAAGCCAACTATCAGGGTAAAAATTGGCAGTAACCGTCGAACCACATCAAATCTTCACCTGTAAAGCAATTATGCTCAAAAGTTTTGTATAACCGCTCAAGTTCCGTTTATGACCCTTTTCAAAACTTTTCAAGTTTTCGGCCACGCACCATAGGAGTTTGAGGGATGTACAGAGAAGTGCTTCAATCACCAAAAACGAAACTTTTGCAGATTCTCTTTGGAGAGCTGCCAGACGAAGGCGATCGCACCTCAGCTCCAGAGCTAGCCAAAAAACGAAAAGCCTATCCCTACGGTGGGCATTGTCAGCCCCTATTCGAGAGCGAGCTGACCCAGCTACTCAACACGGTTAAGCGGCAAGGACAAACATGCCTACCGCAACTGGCTCATGATCTATATAGCCTATCGACACGGTCTACGCCGCGAAGAGATCGGGCTGCTGCGATGGGTCGATGTCAACTTCGATCAGGGCGAAATCTATATTCACCGCCTAAAGGGTTCAAAGTCCAACACTCACACGCTCGATGGTCAGGAGTTTAGAGGACTGAGGAAAGTAAAGCGAGAATAACCCAGCCGCCCCATTCATCTTTGCTGGCTATGGGGGGAAGGGTATCAGCGGTAAGGCTGTATCTAAGGTCTTTGAAGCTGCTGCTGCGATCGCCCTGTCAAAGGAGCTAAGCCACCCCCATGTTTTATGACACACCAGAGGTTACCTAATGGTTGAGAAGGGATACCCTCTTGGAGTCATTCAGAAATGGTTAGGGCATAAGCAAATTCAGCACACGGTTAGATATACCGCTTTCAGTGCAGCTCAATTTAGAGATGTAGTTGATTGATTTCGGATAAAAATCCCAATGCACCGGAACAAAGTCAAGAAATCAATAAGTTGAGAAGAACGTCTGTGTCCGCTGGTTGGGGACGTTATGCCGCATTGTTAGCTTGCGTCTGTTACCTCTGAGTAATGACTACTTAGCTGAAGCCTGTGGTTATTTTCGTGTCTCAACCAACCTACGCGATCAGAGAGCGTACCTATCGTATAAATTAGCCTTAGTTAGCCAACGGCATTAAGACTTAACAGTGCTACAAATGCCACCTAACTCTCAGTTTGAGTTTAGACATTTCTTGTAAAGTGGTCTTGCTATAGGGAATAATAAGTAGGTGAATACTTAACAAAGTTTAGATGTCGGTGTAGACAAAGTAATGAAGCATAAATTTTACGTGCAGTACAGTCATGTCAGTACATATTTCTCTATCGCCAAACAAAGTTATGAAAACGCACAGAGCTATAGTAGACAGGTCTCAACGCTACCTCATCCACCTGATGAAGATGTTATCTTCGAGGGACACCAACTAGGGAAGAAAGAATACAATGAGGTTATAATCTACATTATTTTTATTGCTCTGACAGCAGAAGCCTTGATCAATAAATACTTGTTTTCGCAACGACAGGCGGGAAAGATATCGAAAAGGTTATTCGACCACATTGACAAGAAAATGAGTACAGAAGATAAGTGGGGACTCGCAACACAGTATTTCAGTGCTTCTGAGGCTCAGGAGCTATTGAACTATGGTCGTGAACCAATGCAAAGCCTTTTAAACTTATTTAAGCTAAGGAATCAGCTTGTTCATGCCAAACAAAGTAAGTTAGACATAGTAACCCATAATTCTGATGGGGACCTTATTCTGCAAGATTCAAGCGAAAAACCTAGTCCATATAATTTAGCGTTCGAAAATACAAAACATTATCTTGAGACAGTTCAACACTTAATGAAAGTGCTACAGGAGCTAGACTCTGAGGTTATTTCAGACTGGCTTAATGAGGATGATTGGGCTGAACCTATACTTATCACAGAAGAATGAAAAATAGCCTTCTAAAAAACTTGATTAACCTAGATTGAAAAAACTAACTGCTAACCCTTGCAACATCACAAGCGGATAGTAATACGTTGTACTATGATTATTAGCTTGTGTCACCACTAATCTCACTTCGGAAATTAATTTAAGTTAGGCTTTTCAAGTCAGACTCATATGCTGAGTAATCTTTCCAACCTAATTCCTTGATAACATCGTGAGCTAAATTTTTATACATATTTAGGCTTAGAGAAAATTGATTTCCAAGTGAAATTTCTAAATTGGCAAAGCAATCAACTACAGGCTGCTTAAAATTTCCTTCCTCATAATGCATGGATTGGTTTCGAGCTTGCCAAATTACATTCTTTAGTTTTTCTGTGCCTATATTTCTTCCATCAGGGCATTGACTCAGACGAGTGTATGCGATCGATATGCCTTGTTTAGCAATTTGGAGAACAGCGCTACATAAAGCATCAATAGAAATACAGTTGACATCGATTGAAGCCTGTATTGCAACAATTTGCTTTTGTAGATTAGCTAACTCTTCATGAGTCCTACGTGAATCTATAGCTATTGCCTGCTCTTGTAGAGAAACTACATTATCATTAAACGGTGCATCCATCAATTGCTGATTAAGATACTTTGCTTTGCTACTGAGTCCATGATATTTATTTTGAAGTTGAGAAAGCCGTTTCTCCTCAACACTAATTAAATCAATTAGTCCACGAACTGCGTATTCTGTGTCTAATACATATTGATGCATTTCAGAGCAAGCTTATTAGATTTCCACTAACAATTATCAATTGCCTACCGAACTTCTTGCCGGACTTGGCATAAGCCTCACTTAATACAAAGTGCTTAAAAAAGCTAAGTAGTTTTACTTACATATAAAACTAGGGCTTAATTTGGAAAAATGACAAGGATAATTCAATCTATTCTCCTAGGAGTTTCTATCTAGTCAGATTAGTTACTTCTTCATTAGAATTCAGTTTTCCAAGAAATATCAAAGTATACTTGTTAGTCAACTCTTGAGTTATTTCATTTAGCGAAGGTTCTATTAAAAGCCTCACCTTATAAATTTGGCTGATTGTAGCTAGCTCAATATACTTGAGGGCATCAGAGGCAACAGAACCAGAGTAAGTTTCTTCACCTTCTATGTCGTGTACTTCAAATCTCTTTGTTCTTTTATTTCCACCAATCCACTCAGCTAAAATCTCAATTTCATCTGGTGTTTCTTGGATAGTTCGCGTGACAGCTAATAAAGCTTTGGTAACCACAACTCTTGAAAAATAAACGTTTCCGCCCAATTCAGTATCTGGCGAACCCCAAGACAAAGAGCTATCCACATCCAAATCAGATAAAGAAACTAAAAATTTTCTAAAATTCGAGGCTGACCTCTTTCTAAGTTGCACTAGCTTTTCCTTTAGTTTTTGATCATCATCCATTATGGATAACAAATCTAAAAGCTCCTGAAGGGTTCTCTGCACGAGCGGCTTTTCTAAAATCTCAATCTGTTCGGAAGTGGCAGAGGAAGCAAATCTTAATCCGAATGATCCCTCATATGTTGTGATAACTGACATTTGCACTTTAGCCAAAACATTAGTTGAAATAGGACCTAAGCTACTAGGATTTCCATTGGCATATTGACCAAGAGCATCGACTAAACTTTGAAATGAAGTTAGTAAATTGCCCAACTTCTTTGACAATATTTCACGCTGAAATGGATTTTCAAATTTAAGGCTAAAATTTATAAACTCTCTTTCTTCAGATATTGCAAGCTGAACTGAAGATCTAATAGACTCAAAAACTTCAACTTCAGCTCTTTTCTCAACAACAGCAATTACATTAATTAAATCATTTACTCTGTAGGTATAGTCTGGTGAGGTCTTGTCTAACGGCAATGCAAGAAAGGCATCCTGATTGTTCTTGGTTTTATTTTTATAAATCAACTGATTGAGACGCCTAAGTTCGCTCACTTCAGCCCAGCCATTGCTTTCTAGATACTTCTGTATACAAGAAGGATCAACATATAAAAGGCTGTCTATATCTACAGACGGGAGTTTCATAGCTTTTCTTTTCGAGAAATTTTACTCATTAATTCTCGCAATGAACTTGGTGTTAGGCGGTTGGAAATGGGTAGCTTCACTGTGATTGTATTATTAACAGCGTCAGGTTCATCTTTAAGAGAAATCCAAAAAGCGCTAGTTCTCATAAGCGTTTCAATTGAGCCGTAATCGGATATTTCAATCCACTTATCCACTTCCCTTGGTACAATTACAACAATAAGCAACTGTTCGCAATAAGGCTTTGGGTGAATTAATCTTTTATAATTTGACGCCTGTAAACCGCTGAAAATAACCCATCCGTCTTTTATACATTCTTTAGAGGTGCATTTGACCTGTGCATCAAATTTTGGTGACAAGCATTTGTTCAATTCACCAGGCGTTTCGACTGATATATCTATGCCTGCATTATCCATGATGACTTTTTTGATATTGCATTCATAGCCAACTACTGTAGCAATTGCTTCAATGTACGCATAACTAAATAATTCCTTCCTTATGCTTTGATAAGCACCTTCAGGGAAATGATTCATTATAAACTTTAAGGTTAAGTGCTTTCTATGTCCTTAATCCAATATGCACACGCAAAGGGCTTAAAAGTATGATCTTACAGTTTTAATGATGCTCGATGTCAACAAAAATTCATAAAGCTATGAACTTTTGGCTATCTAAACCACTTCAGCAGATACAGCGATCGCAGGCAGGTTCTCATCCCCCACCTCATCACCAATAATTTCGAGCAGTTCTTGGAAGGCACTGGGAGATAGTCTCCCCACCAGATACCCTACAAACTCATCCACGTAGTCAGCTATCTTCTGAGTCAGCTAAATCCTGTTTCGACTGCTCCAGGCCATGCAAGCGCTGTCTCAGCTCACTATTGCAGTGCATTGCCGTGGTGAGCTTAACCAGCTTGTCGATATCGGTACGGCCCTCAGCCTCCGTAGAGAGTCGCTGCCAAACGCCCTCAAGCCGTTCATGTTCGATCGTACGAAGCAACATACAGTCATCAGCCGTGCGATCGCGTTTCTCAGCCAGCGACAACGACACATCACTATGGACTTGGCCCAAGCTCAACCCCAAGCTGCTTAGCTATCTCTAAAGGTATGCCCCTTCATCCGAAGCTGCTCAGCCTGTGCTCAACGGTCTGCGATCGCTAACTTATACCAAATCCGAATAGCATACCCCCGAAATAATTAGGCTAGTCAAGCGGGCCACCAGTGATAGTTGGTCAAGGCTTTAATCTCGGCTTGCATCGACAGCA